>CAZBPS010000045.1:0-6011 GCA_964493865.1 uncultured Flavipsychrobacter sp. | reverse complement strand
ATACCAGCACTCTTTAAAAGAGCTATGAGTTTCTTACTTAGCCCACTTTGTTCTATTGCTATGCTTGTAGCAGCCCAATGCTTCTCCGCTTCTTCCCTTTCCTTAGCTGCATAGATATCATCTTGCGCTGGTTTCCCAATCCAATGTACTGTTACAATGTCCGTTCCATTGCTATAAAGCTTAACAATATAACGATCCCCAAAATCTATCTTGCATTCATCACTATATTCGCTGAGCATTGTTTTCAAGCTTTTAACCGAGAGCAAATATTTATCTTTTTCAATAAGTTTCATTTGATAAGTTTACACTATTTCCTACTTTCTTCCAAACATGACCACCAGGTCACAGCACTTGGTATTAAGACATTGCCGTATTCCATTGTATCTCATGAAGTACTGGCTACAAAAGCCGTGCAAAAAAAACCTTTTTCAGATAACGGGCGAGGGTATCGAGATTCGCTATCAACGCCCTATTATGTTTCCCGGAAAGGATAGCGCTCGATAGCTGTGAGCAATTGTTCATTAACGAAAATGGAAACGAACATATAAGGCTGCTGATTACTGTACTTAATGGAATGACTGTGGTGAGGAAATTAACTATGCCATGTTTTGCAGTACAGTGCACGCATGATTTATTGAACAACAACTTTAGCTGACATTTTTAGGCCGCTGGCGGTGGTGGCGGAAATGAAGTACATGCCGGACGGGAGCGGCAGGGAAATATTGTTTGTAGTATTGGTGGTGCAGCTTGCTGTGGTTACCACTCTACCAAGTACATCTGTGATTAGCAGGCCCGCGTTCTCGTTTGTATCTGACTGAACAGTGCAGGTAATATTTTTTTGCGTAACAGGATTGGGCGCAATAAGCAGGCCCGGAGCAAGGGGCAGTGGCGTGGTGGCAGGCGGAGTATGAACAGTGCCATCAAGCCATACTTTTCTTATGCGAATATTACCTTTATCAACAATAAGTACATTCCCGGAATTATCAAGGCATATCATTGTTGGGGCATTCAACTGGGCATCAGTGGCAGGGCCGCCATCGCCAGAAAAACCAGTAAAAACCGTACCAGCAATATTATAAAATTTACCTGCCGGGGTTATTTTATACACTGCATTATCACTAATAGCTGATACATATACATTGCCGGATTTATCAACCGCCATTCCTGTTGGTCCAGCCAATCTCAAATCTTCGGCAGCACACCCAAAACAAACAGTAACTGCAGCACCCCCCCCCCCTGCAATGGTAGAAATAATACCTGCTGTATTTATTTTTCGTACCCTGTAATTGTATCCATCTGATACATAAATATTGCCCACGTCGTCGACAGCAATACCCTGTGGTTCTTTAAATTGTGCATTCGTAGCAGGACCTCCATCACCACTAAAGCCAAATGTAGTCCCGGCAATAGTAGTTATTATGCCTGATGTATTTACCATTCTTATATTACTGTTCCCCTCATCTGCAATATACAGATTTTCGCTTTTGTCAAAACAAAGGCCGGTTATTGATTTAAATTGGGCAGCTGTAGCCGGGCCACCATCACCGGAATTACCAGTAATACCAGTGCCTGCTACGGACGTAATAATACCGGAAGGGCTTACTCTACGCACTTTTCCAAAACATGCTATATACACATAACCTGCTGTATCAACAGCCAAGCCGATACTAAAGCCAAGATATAGCGATGCGGCTGTTGCCGGGCCGGCATCGCCACCAGCTCCCCACGAGCCATTACCGGCAAACCGCGATAATATTCCGTTTGTATCTATTTTTTGGACCACAAACACTCCCCGGTCAACAATATAAATATTGCCCCATTTATCAGCGCAAACTCCTGCGGGGTGTACAAATTCTGCGTTTGTAGCCGGGCCTCCTTCGCCGCTGAAACCTGAAACTCCCGTGCCTGCAATGGTGGTAATAATTTGTGTATGACCAATTGCCGAAAAAAATATAGCAATGATAAAGCACAGTGTTTTCATAACAGTACTTTTTTAAAGTTAGGCAATAAAATGGAATTAAGGGTTCTCAATTCGTTTAATAGATTCATTTTGACAATAATCTTCCTGGAATTTAAAGTGATGTACCTTTTTACCTGAGGCTAAGGATGCAAAATAAAGGTCATTATTAGTGGTAAAATAGAGTTTGCCATAATCAGGCTCATTACCGCTCACCACAAACTGTGAGATCATTTTGAAGTCATAGTTATTGCTGCCAAGATCGCGGTAGTAACAAATATATAATTTGGGCGTATAGCCATCAACGGCGAAATGAAAGTAAGCTATGGTCTTGCCATCGGGACTAACGGCGATATGCCCCCATCGGTCGGAAGTAAGCTGGGTACTTATCGGTTGCCCACGGCCCACGGCCGTCCATGTGGGGCTGATAGAGCCCCATGGCGACCTGCCAACCCCGCTGTCTGTCAATGTATATATCCAAAGCTGGCGGGGATCGGGCCGCCAGACACCAACAAAATAAATGATGTTGCCATGAATGGCGAGATCTCCGACAATGGTCAGGTCCTGGAGTGTGAGCAGCGCATTGCCGGGGCAATTAATGTAGCGGTAAACGATAATATTGATCACTTCAAAATAATATAAGTAACCGTTACCCCCCCTGTAATAAAGCCTGTGCTGGGATAAATTGGAATCATAAGTCAGAGCGCCTGCCGCCTCCTCCTGAGCATCATGTACAGACTGCCTGAAATTATCCTGCGCGGAATAAGACGGGCTGACTGTTTGCCATGAGCCACTTGACTTCTGGAAACCATGTATATGGCGCTGTCCATCGTATTCCTGATATGCAATGTAATATATCCTGTCGGCTTGTGGATAGATGAGGCAGCTATCTGCTTTTAGCTTTTGTGTAGCCATCTCGTGCCGCATGAATATGAAATAATCGTACCTCCACACATCATCAGACATATCAAACCCATAAATATACCCGTCAACACCTATGTACAGCAGCCGTTTGCCATCTGGGCTTGCCACAAGATTGCCTTTCGCCTTTTGCTGCAAATCAATGCGGGTAGGTGCCGCATAAGAAGGGCTTACGGTAAGCCATGTGCCATCATTATAGTTGCCTGAGACCTTTATATAACCATGAATATATCCATCTGTGCCTATGTAGAACATTTTACCAGCACCCACAAAAACAAGCGATGAACCTACATTGGGTAGCGCGTTCATTACATTACCTGTGGTGAAATTGTAATATACCCAACCAGGGTTGCCTGCAAAGAAATTATCCCAGCATTTTTTTATAGTATCTTGCTGCATGTACACTGCGGGGGTAAGCGTACTTGCCTGCAACATATTAGCCCGGTAAACCGTAGGCTCGGCAGAACTTTTTTTACGGACAAATTCCCTGCCAGAGAACATGAAGTACCCGTATGGGTCAAGGCATCTTATCTTGTAATATAAATAGACGTATATTTTATCCCGAATGGTAGTGTTTAAATGGGGATTGTCGATATTCCCCTGAGACGCAAACCATGATGCGTTATCCCAACCGTAGCCGCATTGTTCCCAATCATCCTCACATGGCTGGTGATGATCCTGCATCCATGCTACCGAATCCCGAAAACCGGGTATGATACGCGCATACTCACATCCTTCATCTCCATCGGTAGTATTTATTCCATTGCCGTGGTCGAGGTGAATAACGTATGGGCTGTGCTTGCATACCCATCCCTGTGGATTCATACCTCCGGGACTACGACCTATCGACCCATATACTGTATTCAATATCTGCGGCTGATATTCTGGCGTACATGGAAGAGACACAGGCCGTGTAAAACCAATGCCCCACGAACAAAAATCAAACAGCATTCTCCGCTCCCAAAAAGGAATGGGGATTCTGCTTGGAAGGTCGTAGTAGTAATTCTTTCGGCCGTCATCGTGTGCATTAAGTAACACTAAACCTCTTGTGGCGTAGCTTGCAGCATACCTGCGGATAGCCTGAAACAAGAGCCATGTTTTGCGGAAACCAAAATCGTTTCTTGCAACAACAAAATAGTCGGAAAATGCAATAGATTCTACGCCTGCATCAATATATTTAGTAGCCAAGTAATAATAGAAGAGCAGTGTTTCTATTTGGGAAACGTCTGCATTCTGATCAAGTTCAAATGCACTGGGTGGGTCAAAATGCATCCAATTAGCATCAAAAGTCAGAAACGGATGAAGGGTTGTCCTATCCCATACCGGTGGATAAACTATAAGAACTGTTTCAACCGGAACGGTGGGGTCATGTGTGTGACTTGGATCTGTAATGATGTCCCCTCCCCGGTATATCCTATCAATTCCCAAATCATAGAAAACGTAAAACGGAATAGGTGTTGGATTTGGATGCGCAGTCCACCATGAAGCTACCTCTTCAGTAATGTATGCTTCACAAATGATGTGGGGTATAGTAATCCTTAGTCGGTCGATAGTGCGCCGCATATTATTAAAAAGTCCCTGCAATTCCTTATTTCCGTGAGTCCCCTGATACGACTGGCCACCAATTCCACTTACGTAGGCAGGCTTTAGGTCTATCAGCATTTGCATATTTTCCTCATACTCGTTATCTAAAGGATTTGCGGATCCGTTTGATGGGCCTGTTTGTGTAGTATAGTCATGTTTAGGGTTGCATAATGCTTCCATTAAAATTGATTTTGCAAGATACCTATGCATTACCTCCTCTGACATTGTCCCATAGAAATCGTAAGCGGGGTCGGCGGTAGTGCGCCTGCTGTCATGCCGTGAAAACCCATCGGGACCTGACAAAGTATCTGTACCAGAAAAAGTATCAGTAAAAACCCTGCCATGGCCGGGCAGCCCCGTGCCAATATCAGTTAAAGTGCCGGCAGCGTTAGTGCCGCTCATTGCATCACCGCGCATACTGCCCGGGGTTGTTCTTACAGGTTTTGTATCTATGGCTACAACTCCGGGTGCGGTAGTTGAGTTTTCTGTTGCTGCGCCTGAATTAAATGGCACGTAAGGCAATGGGCCGGAATCAGGAATGGCCTCAGGTGGCTTGTCGGTGCCGGAAAGGGAATGTCTTTTTATTTCCATAGCGGTTTATTTATCCATTGTCATAATATGGTGCGGTACATCGTTGCGTAAAGCATTATGAGCATACGCGGGAGGGTAAATATCGTAATAGCCGGGTGGGGGCAATGGGTTTACCACAGGCACACTTGTCCGTTCTTTATCACCACAACCACAGTTTTCTTTTGCAGGCCTGTAACCGGCGCTGCCCATGCCGCCATAATAATTGCCGGAGTCCGGTCCTGATAAGGACTGGGTTTTACGTCTGCCGACAAAATTGGCTCGCATCATATCTTCGATCCCCGACGTATTGCCATCGGTAAGCGAATTAAGCAAGTCCTTTTTCATAATACTCATTTAGGCAGTGATTAAATAGGATAAGACCATTCAACAGCTTCAACAGTAAGGGCAAAGCCTTCTGCAAGCTGCGTAGTAGCGCCCAGCACATACCCAGCCTGAAGATTAAAATCAATGTCCACTACTTGTTTAAAGAATGGGTCAAAAGCACCCGGATTTGTTTGTGGGATGTATATTTCCTTTATGAGCCTGTATGTACCGGTTGTGGCGCCAAAGTATAGGCGTACCATGCCTTCATTAGTTCCCTGCAATGCTTTTATGGTAACAGATTTTATGCATACACCATTCGATGGGGCGGGGGGAGCAGTATATATTGTTGTTACGCCAGAGCCATCAAGGTTTGTATTTGCTGTAGATACCGTTTTTATGCCGTTGAGTGCCTCCTCCTGTTTAAAGTTGCAGCAGGTATCCGGTAGTGTAGCAGGGTATCCCCAGTTAAGCCCTTCGGCTATAATATTAAACGTTTGGCCGGTAAGAGTTGTTGCTAAAAGCAGGTTGCCGTTCTCGAGCTTCAGACCACCGTCAAGGTCAACTTCAAACATAGGGAGGATGGGAGCTGGAGTGGGTGTCGCATTGAGCGCGGGGGTTACTGTAACAGGGATTTCTTTATAGAGTGAAATTTCAC
>CAZBPS010000044.1:0-6733 GCA_964493865.1 uncultured Flavipsychrobacter sp. | reverse complement strand
ACCGACAACCTAAACCCTTTTGAAAAAAATGTCCAAACTAAAGGGGGTTAAGACACTTTTATTAATGCCTAATTCCCTTAAGGTTCTGTTTACCCCCAAATCAGAGCCATCAACCAGTCGGATGATTTCTTCCTTTTCTGATGCTGTCAATCGCATATACTTACCGTATTTTACACCTATTCCAGAATGGTTAAGCTTTTTTTTACGATGTCGTAGCGCAGCATCAGATCTGCTACCATTTCCTTAAGTCGCTGGTTCTCTTTGCGAAGTTCCGTTACCTCATCACTGGTGGCTTCCCTGGTAGTATCACCAGCCAGTCGCTTTTTACCAGCCTCCATAAATTCCTTGTTTCACTTATAGAACATGGACTGGGTTATTGTGTACTTACTAGAACAAAGTGGGCTAAGTAAGAAACTCATAGCTCTTTTAAAGAGTGCTGGTATTAATACAATTTATGAACTCGCTCAGAATTACCCTGAAGAACTGACTTCAACTATTCGCGGGTTTGGCTGGAAGTCTATTAGTCCGGTTCAAGAAGAACTTGCTCGACACGGATGGCATTGGGGCGGTGGCCGTATTGAGGAAAAAGTAAAAAGAAAAAAAGGCATTGAACCGAAGACGTACGTAACCGATTTTTGATAAAGTCAAATTAGGCAACCTTATGGCATGACCACAAGTTTTTTTGCTTTATTTGCGGTTTTTTGCAGGAAACCCTTTGGGATTAGGTAGATTTCATCTACTCAAAAAACTTATGGATAGGACAATACAAGTTGGTTTGGGAGGCAGGAGAATAAAGAAAAAGAACAGATATTGCTGTATACCTGGTACAAGATAAAATGCTTAGATGTTTATGGCTATTTTTGGCATGCCTGGAATACTACCTGTACGATGGCATATAGACAATCCATAAAAATATAACGAAAAAATCTGCACATATAAATTATCTTTCACTTGCACCTCATATATCAAATATTTGGAACGGTATTTTTGATGAGTCAGACTTTAAATGGCACCACCACAGGTATCCCATATCAGCCCCGGCTTCCCAGTGGTAATAATTATTAGTAACGTACACATTTATTAATCATATTTTAACAACATAGTTTTTTTATAGCTAATTCAAATTATTTGCATAAATTTAGAGTATATAATTTTACACTTAAAAAATATCCTCATTATGTCAGAAAATTCAGTTTGCGGATGCAACGACTATTCTCTTCTAACGGCCAACACTGGCATTGCACAGGTCGATACGGCCAATGCTTTTGTAAACGGTAACGGTACCATTGCTACAGTACTCACGGCCGCCGCAAAAGGTACTATTGTAAGGTCTGTAATCATTAAGGCTATACAACCGGTTACTATGGGCATGGTACGCCTTTTTGTGCAGGGAAGTGGTGAAACTTCACTTTATAAGGAAATCCCTGTTACAGTAACCCCCGCACTCAATGCCACGCCCACACCTGCTCCCATTCTCCCTATGTTTGAAGTTGACCTTGACGGGGGATTGAAGCTCGAGAGCGGCTACCTGCTTTTGGCCACAACGCTTACCGGTCAAACGTTTAATATCGTTGCCGAAGGGCTTGATTGGGTATACCCTGCTACACTACCGGATACCTGCTGCAACTTTAAACAAGAGGAGGCACTCAATGGCATAAAAACAATATCTACGGCAAATACAAACCTTGATGGCTCTGGCGTAACAACAATATATACCGCTCCCCCTGCCCCATCGAATGGTGTATGCATAAAATCTGTTACCATAAAAGCATTGCAAGGAACTAATGAAGGTATGGTACGCCTATACTTGGGCGCTACAACCGGTACATACAGGCTCATAAAGGAAATATACATCCCACAAACCAATCCCGGTACGTTTGACCCTTTCTTTAAACAAGTGGTAGATTTGGATTTTAATTTAAAAGCTGGGTATGTGCTGGGCGCTACTACGCAGCTTGCTGAAGGCTTTGCTCTTACTGTTGAAGCTGTTGAATGGTCTTATCCTATTTAATCACTGCCTAAATGAATATTATGAAAAAGGATTTGCTTAATTCGCTTACCGATGGCAATACGTCGGGGATCGAAGATATGATGCGAGCCAATTTTGTCGGCAGACGTAAAACCCAGTCCTTATCAGGACCGGACTCCGGCAATTATTATGGCGGCATGGGCAGCAACGGTTACAGGCCTGCAAAAGGAAACTGTGGATGTGGGGATAACAAAACGATGAATATACCTGAGGTAAACCCATTGCCGCCTCCGGGGTATTACGATAGTTATCCACCGGCTTATGCACAGAATGCCGTGCACAACGATACACCACACCACATTATGGCAATGGATAAATAAACCGCTATGGAAATAAAAAGATATTCCCTTTCCGGCACCGACAAGCCACCGGAGGCCATTCCTGATTCCGGCCCATTGCCTTACGTGCCATTTAATTCAGGCACAGCAACAGAAAACTCAACTTCTGCACCCGGAGTGGTAGCCATAGATACAAAACCTGTAAGAGCATCCCCGGGAGGTATGCACGGTGAAGCAATGAACGGAACTAACGCTGCCGGCACTTTAACTGATATTGGCCCTGCAATACCTCGTAGTGGCAGGCTAACAGCAGATACATTGTACGGGCCGGAAGGTATTGCGTGGCGACATGATATGCGCATGGTCGCCGGAGACCCGGACTATTACTTCCGGGGGGCTATATCTGAAGAATTATTACACAAATACTTGGACAGGTCGTTGGCTATGGTTGGATTTTGCAAACCACATACTAATGGACCTACACCTGCAGAACGCGTTGAAGATTTAAAAATGATCCGCGACCTTAAACCAAAATTCATTGGCAGAATGGCTTGGTTTTGGGGCAGCGCAACCGATGCCGCGTTGGAGGCGATGTGCAGCCAACTTAGGACCGATATAAACTTTCTCCATGACCCAGTCTACGGAGACCCTGATATTATCTGTCAGGGAGGAATATTTGAAACAATCGACATAGGTTGGACTGTGGAAAGGACTAGTGAGGTAACTTTGCCATCATCCGTTTTAGCTGAATTTGGCATTTCAAGTCCATCAAGATTTTTCAAATATGGACGTATGTTGTACGATGATAGATCCTTGCCTCGACCTGATATATGGGCAACAACTCCTGATATTACAAAAGTGGAGACCCAAATGTGGTTTTATTATTTAGCCACACGCTACATAGATTGCGGCTGCGAAGCAATCCATTTTGGCGACATGTTCTTAATGGCTAAACGGGATGTAGGCCACAGGCATCTTTGGAATTTAGTGATTAGGGTAAGACGTTATGCAGCAAGCAGAAACAGGGGTGTGGTCCTTTGCGATGCACATACGGTTGATGGTTATTATTACGATCCCCGTCCGATGCATGTAGATAATTGGCAAAGGCAATTGGTTTTCGACTTCCACTCGTTAGGAGTGTTTTTTAACCGTAAACCTTTCCCACCTTGCAGTCCGACCTACCAGCCGCTTATGATAGAAGCCGGCTCTAGTTCAGGGCTGTTGAATCATAGTTTTGGAGGATTAAATCCTCAAGGTTGGATTTGTATCCATAATCCGACACTTTTAGAATATGACAATGGTTACGTAGAACCTGTTGTAGGCTGCGCTGCCGGTGCGCCTGCGCTCCCCTCAAATGGTCTATATTATGGATGGGATCATATAACATGGTTTGCTTTACAAAATGAACCTAATAGAAATAAAATTTTAAAATACACATACTATAAGATAAAATGCCTTGACCCATACTCACATTTTCAGATGCAGGGCCGACGTTATATTACTCCCAACAATCGTACTTGGGGTGTGTACAGAGCTAATGCTTTTATTCCCGGAAGTAGTAGTGGTGGGTTTAATCAACAGCAAACAATTAAAGACATATGGAATGGTTTATTCTCAGGCCCATACGGTTGGCTTCACAACAATTTCACAGTTGAAAACGTTGCCAATGGTGTTCCCAATGCTATTTCTTCCCTGTTACATGTAGGCGATGATAAAAAGTACTATATAGCAGGTGATGGTTACATTCATGGATATATAAAAGTGAACGGTGAATATAACGGAGGTACTTGGCTTACGGTAAGCCCTTCTTATGCCGCAGGGATTCCAGTAACCGCGCAAGTAAAAGCGAAAAGCGACCTTGTGGCAAACCCTGAAGGCACGAGGCTACTTTATATAGGTGTAGATGGTTTTATTTATGGGTTTGATATTATTAACGCATGGGTATATTCTTACATTAACTACAAGTCCCCCGCAACTAGTTTATTTTCCATTATACTAGGAGGCGGGTTTATGGGCAATCATTTGCTTGCTCAGGGTATTCGCGCTGTATCTTCACTTACCTACACTAGATACGGCATTTTTTATATTGGCCAATGGCTTGGTGATGGATCAAAGCATATTCACGGTTTTCAATATCATGCGGGAGAATGGTATACCGTCAGCCCTTCTTATTCTGCTGTATCGGTTAATCCCATCCATATTACACGCCAGCAACAGGCTTCAGGGTCGTTGGCTTTTGATGACGGACACTCCCAGAAGCGGATTTTTTATAAAGGCGTCGATGGCCTTCTCTATTATTTTATCATGCGCGATATATGGACGTATGAATATTTTGAATGCTCGAGAAATTATCAGTTAAGGGCCCTTAAATACAAAATACAGGGCAATCTATGTGTTCATTATTATGCAGCCACAAATACTACATTTGTATATTTCATCTATACGGATGGCCATAATTTAGTAGCTGGTTGCGTAAAACAAATGATCGGATCCGAATGGATACTCATTAGCCAATTTTGGGATGGCATTGATTCATATTTTTCACACATACCATCAGATCCGGCAGGTATTGTTGCGGTCAGTCCTGATGGTAACACAATTGCTTACTTTGGCTCAAGGCTTTCAAGCAAAATTATTTATTTTAAGTATATAGACGGCGTCCGTTTTTCATATCATTTAATGGAATCAACAATTTTTAATCGTGGCTTGAACAGTTTGCATTTTTTCAATAATAACCGCCTTTTTTATGTTAGCAGTTCAGATGGAAATGTGCATAATTTTAGTTTTGGGGAAATGTATTGCAATAATAGTACAATAGCAGAGTTACCATAATTATTGTCGGTATAGTTTTTGCTGTTTAAATTTATTATCTTCTTCATCATGAGAGCACGAATAATGTTAGGCCTAGTTTGTTATTTTTTGATTTGTGTTTCTTCACAGGCACAGATTATTAGCACAATTGCCGGGAACGGCACTATAGGCAGTACGGGCGACGGCGGCCCTGCTTCAGTTGCAGGATTGGTTAACAATAATTCCGTAATTGTCGATGGTTCCGGAAATATATACATAACAGATGGACATACTATCAGAAAAATTAGTTCTTCAGGTATAATCTCAACAATAGCCGGAACAGGAATTGCGGGTTATAACGGCGATGGCATTCCAGCTACTAATGCCAAATTAAATAGCCCTATGGATATCGCCATTGATGATAGTGGCAATTTATATATTGCCGATATGCATAATCAAAGGGTAAGAAAAGTAGATGCCGGTGGCTTCATTACTACCATTTCCGGTAATGGCAGTATGGGTTATAGTGGTGATGGCAACCAGGCTACTGACGCCACATTTAGAGACCCTACTCACTTGATTTTGGATAAGAACGGGAATCTCTATATTGCAGATTCGAAAAATAATGTAATACGGAAAATAGATACTTCGGGTACGATTACAACTGTTGCAGGAGAACAATATGTAATTACTTTAGGTACATATTGCCGGTATGGTGGCGACAATGGACCTGCTACTGCCGCATATTTATGCGAACCCCGAGACATGTTAATCGACACTTCAGGCTGTTTATATATTTGCGATGCCGGGAATCATAGAGTAAGAAAAGTCAATAATAGTGGTATTATATCAACTTTTGCCGGCAATGGATTACCGGGATATCCCCACGATGGTAATCCCGCTACTGCTTCTAGTATTTCTGTACCTTTTGGCATTACAGCAGGTATGTCAGGCAATGTATATATCTTAAGCACTGATGGCCCTGTCGTGCGAGGCATAAACACAGGTGGTCTCATCTACACTTATGCAGGGAACGGCACGAGCGGGTATAGTGGTGATGGAGGCCCATCGCTTGCTGCGCAACTGAACAACCCGGCTGGCATTGCGATGGATATGACCGGGGTCATGTATATAGCTGATCATGATAATTATAGGGTACGCAAAATTAGTGCCCCCACAGTCGTGCATGAGGCCGGGAATAAACTAAGCTATGCTGTTTTCCCTAATCCCGCTAATAATAATGTACAATTCAGCGGGTTAAATATCGTTTCTATTAAACTATACAATACGTTCGGCAGACTTTTGAAGGAAGCCTATTTTACAGATAATATCGACGTTTCTGATATTCCAGCAGGCATCTATTTTTTTCGTCTTTTTAATAAAAATAATGAACTTTTGCATCAATCTGTTTTTTCTAAAGAATGAATATCGCTCTCCGCTCAATTGTCGCAAATGTATTTCCGCCACCATCAATCGATAAAAGAAATGTACTAAAGTTGTTGTCAGTAACGCTTTGAAAGCGCTATGTCTTGTTAGTTAGGACATGCGCAGATAGGTATCCCATATCAGCCCTGGCTTCCTAGTGGTAATAATTATTAGTAACGTACACATTTATTAATCATATTTTAACAACATA
>CAZBPS010000043.1:0-8039 GCA_964493865.1 uncultured Flavipsychrobacter sp. | reverse complement strand
AAAATCAAGAAACACTATCTAACAAAAAGTCCACTTTAGTTTGACTACATACATTCGCCCCGCTCCCCGTGGCCTTCTCATATCAAATTTGTCAATTTTTCCCCGATGTTTTTCATTTGGCGAAAAATCCCATCCATCCTGTTCTAACTGCTCAATCTGTTCATCCAGTTCTATCCTTGTTTTTCCTTTTGCGGCGGTAATCCTGATATTTGGAATGCTATCGGCAGTAATAAAGGGGGTATTCATTTTGCGGGGCTTACCACCTACATACAATTCATCCATTTCTACAATTCCCGAAAGTTCATCTATCTGCTTATTTTCCTCCATCATTAAAGCCCGCAATTTGTGATACAGTTTAAATGCGGTAGGATAGCTTACATCAATGTTTCTTTGTAGCTGTAAGGCACTAATACCTTTTTTTGCATCTGTGATAACCGAAACAGCATAAAACCATGTTTTTAGAGGTATTCGGGTATTATGCAAATGAGTATTGACTGTAACAGCGGTACTTTTATTGCACCCCTTGCACTTATGCCTATGGTCGGGGCGGCGAGCTGTGAGGTCTTTAGAATCGCAATAGGCACACTTTACTTTTTTTTCAAAGCGAATTGTTTCCGCATATTCTATGCGGTTTATTTCTTGCGGAAAATTTTTCGGAAAGTTCAATTAGGTTCATTTGTCAAAGTTTATTGACTTTATATATTCTTGAATATCCGTTTCTATTTCAATCGGTTTTTTTTGGTTTTTAGTCAATTCAGTATAGTATGACTTGAGATAATTTGCCAGTCCTTTCCCAAATAAAGTGCCATCTATATCACACAGCGAAACCTTTGTATGCAATGTTTGAAAAAGAAAGGAATTAGTTGCTTTTAATAATGCAATTTCATTTTTTTGCTTAGTCGCAATTTTTACATTAAATATCAGCAGATAGACAACAATCGGAGGTATTGTTATTGATAACAATAGCTTACAAACAAAAGCAATTTCAGGTAAATGCATATTGAAACTATTTATTCCAAGTCTATTTATAAAATTAATTGTTCCATCAATGTTTGCTAAAAATCCAATTGGCGAACATGCAATACTGACCCACCAATACTTTTTTATTATCTGTTGCATAAAAATTTATTTTTAAACATAAATTTAAAAATATGCAATAGTAATACGCAAAGAACTTATCCACTATCAACCAATTACTTTATAGTTCCGAAAGAAATAAAAGCAGAAATCAAAAAGGTAAGTGATTTACGGGATAAAGACTTGGAATATCTAACAAAAATTAAAAATAGCTTGTTCGCACACCGAGACGGAAAAGGCATCGAGCAAACACAGGAAATGGAGACTGTAGATGCGCAAAGAATAGTCTTTGTAGGCGGGGAGATTCACGAGAGTTGGGTATTTCTCCCTTGTTAGAATTAGCAACGTAACACCTTATTTGTTTGATTTCTACTTGGTTTTGGATATAGTTGATGAGGGATTCAAGAGTAGAAAAATTTTTCGAGTTCCTGAAAAGGACCTTTGATGAGCTTTGAAGATGCCATATTATATCCGTTTTACACGGTAATGTACGAATTAAATATATTCGAGCAATGGAGTTATCTTACAAGATATATTATCTTCAAAGATAAATTTTCGTGAAATTAATTGCTACCTGACCTTAAGAATTTTGCATTGTATGAAGAAAATACATGAAATTTTATATAGTATTTTGAGGCTTTTCCTTGTTACAAGTTGTAACAAGCCTATTTTCGGATGTTTTTAACAATCCAGCACCGATGGGGACGACCGGATATTAAGTACTTAGAAAATTCCTTGGACGAATTTTAAGGCGGACACAGCGACATCGTAGTTTGGCATTGTGCGTTCCTATAAAAATGCCTAAGAGAATAACGCAGGGTTTCCGCTGGCTTTCCAGCGGCATATCCTGGCTTCAATTTGACTAATTAGTTGTATATTCTGCTTATATAACTTTATTGAGGTGGGCAATTGCGATAGTTTTTCTATAGCCTCTGTTGCATTGATTTTCCCATTTTCTATTAATTGGTCAAAAAACCAGAGAATCCCGTGGTAATCAACAGATTTTTTCTTGGCTGTTTGACGGACAACCGCATCACTGCTCAATAACAGACAATCAAGCTTTTCAGAAAGATATAGTGCAATATCTGCTTGTGCTTATCAATCCTTCATGCAGGCTCCTGAGGCCTAATGAACTGTTCAAGCTAAAAGCAGAGAGGTAAAGGGCCTAGCATGGAAAACAGGCTTAAATGCCCAATGACGGTTTCAAGCTTACTCTTTACCTTTTCTTCTGCAATGATTTCATATCCAATTTATCTCTAAACACAATTCTGTGCAAACATAGGATGTCAGGTGGTGGGTCCGAAAAACGGATAGTAACCCAAAAATGATATATTTTTTTGCTCCGGACATCCGGTGCCGACTAAGCCGGTCCTTCAATATATGCTCCCCAATGATTTTTTTGTGTTTTTGGATAGCGTTCTTGCCTGTCGCCGTATAGAAACAGACAAGGTGGGAAAAGGCAAAGTGAACATATCATGACGGTGCCGTCATGGTTTTCGGTGCAGTGTGGGCGCGGCTTTGAGCCGATTTACTGAACAACAATTTTAGTGGCCATTTTCAGGCCGCTTGCGGTAGTGGCGGAAATAAAGTACATACCAGAAGGGAGCGGCAGGGAAATATTGGCAGCAGTATTGGTGGTGCAGCTTGCTGTGGTTACCACCCTGCCAAGCACATCTATGATTACCAGGCCCGCACTCTCGTTAGTATCTGACTGAACGGTGCAGCTAATATTTTTTTTGGTAACAGGATTGGGCGCAATAAGCAGTGCCGGAGCAAGGGGCAGTGGCCGGGGGGTAGGCGGGGTATGCACTGTGCCATCGAGCCACACTTTCCTTATACGAATATTACCTTTATCTGCAATCAATAAATTACCCTTATTATCAAGGCATATCATGGTGGGGCTGTGTAATTGCGCCGCGCTGGCAGGCCCGCCATCGCCAGCGAAGCCTTCAGTGCAATTACCGGCAAAGGCATATGCCTTGCTATCTGATGTTATTTTTTGTACAACATCATCAACAATATCCGATACATAGACATTGCCAGAATAATCAACAGCAATACCTACAGGACCCAAATTGAGACTTGTGGCTGCACAACCGTAGCAACAAGGTATATGCATTGGGTTACCACCCGCAATCGAGCTAATAATACCAGCCGTGTTAATTTTACGAATCCGTTGATTGCTACGGTCAGCAATATACAGATTTCCAGAATCATCAAAAGTAATTCCTGCCGGCGTTTTTAATTGAGCAGCGGTAGCAGGTCCGCCATCGCCGCTGAAACCAAGTGTGCCCGTGCCTGCGAAAGATGAGATAATACCAGTAGCGTTTACCATTCTGATATTGTAGTTTTGGTCGTCGGCTATATAGAGGTTACCGGCCTTGTCAAAACAGATGCCCGTAATAGAGGCAAATTGTGCCGCTGTAGCTGGACCGCCATCACCGGAAAAGCCATATATATTGTTGCCCGCTACAGTAGATATTATCCCTGAAGTATTTACTTTACGAACGGTGCCATTACATGCTATGTACACATCGCCCACGGTATCAACTGCCAAGCCGTTTATCAAGTTAAGTCGCAATGAGGCGGTAGTAGCCGGCCCCCCATCGCCCGAATAACCGGAAGAGCCATTGCCGGCAAATCGGTTCAGGATTCCATTAGTGTCTATTTTTTGTACAACACCGTTAACCATATCGGCAACATAAATATTACCCCATTTATCGGTGGTAACGCCGACCAGAAAATCAAAATGGGCATTAGTTGCATGACCACCTTCACCGCCAAAACCAATTATACCATCTCCTGCGACTGTGGAAATGACTTGAGCATGCACCTGATAAACAAAAATGCTGAATAAGATAAAAATAAAAACGATTTTGTTTTTCATAAATACTCGAAAATGCATATTAAAGTTACGAAAAACTATATACTCGTTATGAAAAACCTTATAATCTTTCGTAATTATCAATATTGGTATTCGCACAATAATCATTTTGGTATTTAAAGCAATTTACTGAAAGGGGAGTAGCGGTGGAGCGGAAAAACGAACGAATATAAAAAAGGCCTGAGTTGTTGAATTGTAAACTGTTATCACCAACGGTATCAGCTTCGGCAGACAAAGCGCCATTATAGCTGTAAGCAATATCATCAATATTATAACAGGCATATACACGTCGGTCTGTACCGAAATATACGACCATTCTGCCATCGGGGCTTACGGCAATGTTTCCATCAGGGTGTGATACAGCCTGTACGCTTACAGGCCAGCCAAGGCGCGTGGCGGCATAAGAAGGGCTATTGGTGTGCCAAGTGCCATCCGGCTCCTGCACCATGCAGTGTATCCTGTCTTCCGCCCAAGGCAGGTAGCGCGCAACATAGTAAATGATGGTCTTGCCTGCATAGTAGTGTATGGCGAGGTTGCCCATGATTTTCAGCTTCTGATCGTGTAACTGAAAATTTCCGGGGCAAGGCACGTAAAAATAATCGGTGAGCGACCTTACCTGCAGGTAGGCCAGATGGCCAAATGTGGTGCGGTAATAAAGCCGCCCCTTATTATGCTCGTAAGTGAGGCCGCCAGCCGCCTGAAACTGGCTTGCCATTCGCTGGCCGTGCAACAAATCTGCCAGATATGACGGGCTAAGCGTGCCCCATGCCGCGCCGGTGGGATTCTGAAAGCCGTAAATAAAATGCGACCTGTTCCCCGCCCACTCGCCAATATAATATATCCTGTCTTTTATGGGATAGATAAGCCCGCCCACAGCTATGAGGCTTTCGCGGAACATAGCATCCCTGTTAAAACCTCCGGGCAAAAGAATGACCAGCCTTGTATCAATGAGCACCCTTCCGATTATTGTTGACCCTTCGTTTATGTAGCGGTATGTCCATGCACTAATAATATCAAAGCCATAAATAAAGCCATCATCTGCCAGATACAATAACCTTGTTCCATCGGGGCTGGCTACAAGGTCGCTCTTAGCCCGTGCCTGCATAGAAGACGAAAAATCGCAGGCATAAGTGGGGCTTACGGTGAGCCATGTGCCGCCATTAAAATCACCATTCACTTTTATGTATCCATGAATACAACCATCCTGCCCAATAAAGTACATTTTATCGCTGCCAACAAAAACAAGGTTGGAGGCAGGCGGAATATCAAATGGATTGGCAACATTCTCAAAAGTAAAGTTGTGGTGGAGCCATTTAAAGTTCGGCTCATCAAATCCGCCGTTCCAAATATCTTTTATTAGGTGGCTTAATGGCAAGAAATTCATCTCTGTATCCTCAACGTGTTTATCCGTATGCCAGCGTACCGGCAAAATTGCTGGCATACCAAAATAGCCATATGAGTCCAGACATTTTATCTTGTACCAAGTATATATCAAAATAGCCTCCTTTTGACTACCATTTTGCCTGGCAAACCAACTTGTATTGTCATAGCCATAACAGTCGTGGTGCCAAGGAGTGTCGGTCGGTGGTATTTCAGAACAGCCCGCATCTATGTCAATGCTCCCGCTATCAAACCTGTTAAGCACAGGTAGATGCATGCAAAGCCATCCCATAGGGTGGAGGCCGCCAATGCTGTGGTTAATTAAGCCATATCCATCTTTCAATATTACCGGCAAAACACTTTCCTGGTCTAAGCCAAAATAATTATCCGAACAATCCATTGCTCTTCTCCTATTGCGCCTGTAATATGTGCCAAACACGTTAAAATCGAATATCAATTGCCTCCGCCAATCGGGCAAGCGGTCACCTTCAGGATCATGATACCAGCCATAGAGATACTTATCCTTGTATTCATCTTCAAGATCACATTTTGCGTGGGTTTCGAGCAAAACAACCCCTCTTCGGGCATGTAATGCCGCATATTCCCTTATGAGTTTTGTGAGGTTCCATAAGTGCCGGTTGCCCGTATCTTTCCGACAACCGAAGTGCAAATCGCCAAAATGAATATTCTCGCATCCGGCATCAATATACCGGGTTGATAAATAGTAATAGTACATTTGGGTTTCGGGCTGTGACAAATCAAGGTGCGAGTGAAGATTCCATCCTGGCCTATCTCCTATACCTGCAAGTACGTAATCTATCTGCATTAATTTGAAATCAAAATAATCTTTTTCAGCATCCGCAGGGCGGACACCGCCGGGGTAAAATTTCTTAATGATGCCAAGCGGAGGTAATTTTAATCCGGTAAAAGCCGGTTGTATGGTTTCCGTGATGGCTGCTCCACAAATGATTTGATCATCAAAAGTATGCAGATAATCTATATCATGCTTTAGTGTCTCGCATATCCAATCCAAATACCAATCATCTTTTACTCCTTTAGGCCTGTAACATGCTAAACCATATGCGTATTTTGTACCAGTATCTATTACCATTTTTAATAGCGCACCGTGGGCAAGCCCCGTATTATACAATGCAGAAAGCGTTGAACGTTTATATGGATCATACCCATCATCATATTGCTGACCCTCTGACCCCGGTACACTACCCGGAGCCGTCTCATCCCACCACATATGCGACAACCAATCAAGCTCTAAAGACCTTTCTACATACCTGTGCAGCACTTCTTCAGACATTGTCCCATAGAAATCGTAATCGGCGGTAGTGCGCCTGCTGACATGCCTTGAAAACCCGCCGGGGCCCGACAAGGTATCTGTACCCGACAAAGTATCTGTAAAAACCCTGCCATGGCCAGGCAGCCCGGTGCCAGTATCAGTTAAAGTGCCGGCAGCGTTAGTCCCGTTCATTGCATCACCGCGCATACTGCCCGGGGTTGTTCTTACAGGTTTTGTATCTATGGCTACAACTCCGGGTGCGGTAGTTGAGTTTTCTGTTGCTGCGCCTGAATTAAATGGCACGTAAGGCAATGGGCCGGAATCAGGAATGGCCTCAGGTGGCTTGTCGGTGCCGGAAAGGGAATGTCTTTTTATTTCCATAGCGGTTTATTTATCCATTGTCATAATATGGTGCGGTACATCGTTGCGTAAAGCATTATGAGCATACGCGGGAGGGTAAATATCGTAATAGCCGGGTGGGGGCAATGGGTTTACCACAGGCACACTTGTCCGTTCTTTATCACCACAACCACAGTTTTCTTTTGCAGGCCTGTAACCGGCGCTGCCCATGCCGCCATAATAATTGCCGGAGTCCGGTCCTGATAAGGACTGGGTTTTACGTCTGCCGACAAAATTGGCTCGCATCATATCTTCGATCCCCGACGTATTGCCATCGGTAAGCGAATTAAGCAAATCCTTTTTCATAATATTCATTTAGGCAGTGATTAAATAGGATAAGACCATTCAACAGCTTCAACTGTAAGGGCAAAGCCTTCGGCAAGCTGCGTAGTAGCCCCCAGCACATACCCTGCCTGCAAATTAAAATCGATGTCCACTACTTGTTTAAAGAATGGGTCAAAAGCACCCGGATTGGTTTGTGGGATGTATATTTCCTTTATAAGCCTGTATGTACCAGTTGTAGCGCCAACGTAAAGGCGCACCATGCCTTCATTGGTCCCCTGCAATGCTTTTATTGTTACAGATTTTATGCACGCACCGTTTGCCGGAACAGGAGGCGCGGTATATATTGTTGTTACGCCAGAGCCATCAAGGTTTGTATTTGCCGTAGATATTGTTTTTATGCCGTTGAGTGCCTCCTCTTGTTTAAAGTTGCAGCAGGTGTCGGGTATTGGATCAGGGTATACCCAATCTAAACCTTCGGCAACGATATTAAACGTTTGGCCGGTAAGGGTTGTGGCCAAAAGCAGATAGCCACTCTGTAGTTTCAGACCACCGTCAAGGTCCACTTCAAACATAGGGAGAATGGGAGCAGGCGTGGGCGTGGCATTGAGCGCGGGGGTTACTGTAACAGGGATTTCTTTATAGAGTGAAATTTCACCCCCTCCCTGCACAAAAAGGCGTACCATGCCCATAGTAACCGGTTGTATAGCCTTAATGATTACAGAC
>CAZBPS010000042.1:0-9816 GCA_964493865.1 uncultured Flavipsychrobacter sp. | reverse complement strand
TTCCACCTCGTGGTAGAAAGATAAAAAGAGAACAACAGACGTGACGAACGGGCTGCCTGCATAGGTGGCCCGTTTTTTTTGGAGAAGAGGATCGTACGCGTACCCATTAACTGTATTTAAAAACAAGTAATTTTTGCATAATTATTGTCATAATTTAAGTTTTTGGTCGCAATAGCAAAAGCCTGCTTTAGTAGTTTATTTACTACAGCTATTAATGCTAACTTTTTACATTTTCCTTGTTCAACAAGACGGTCGTAAAGCTCTTTACAACTACGGTTGTACTTTTTAGCACTCCACTAAAGAGTTTAAACCTGACTCAGACTATCCCTAAGAATGATTCTGCATATGCCTACATTAGGAGCTTCTTCTCCGCACATTTATACATACCTCGCATTACATAAATAACTTCTTTTATACAAGAAAAATATGCGCATTTTATAGGGCAGTGTGCAAACAATTTAACACTTAATATATCACTACATGATTATTTAAGTGTAGTTTTGGCTTCCAAGATGAAGGTAATAATCAGATTTTTTCCACTTCTATTTGCGCTTATTTTGGCGCAAAGTGAATTTCTGTATGCCCAATGTGAATCGGGATATACCGAGTGTACCTTACAGTCTGCACAACAACATTCAAATGACGCACAACATTTAAAAGCCATAGAGATCGAGGATGATGACGATGAAAAAAGTTCATCCAAAAAATATTCAGGTCATAACAATGACTTTGGCGTATTGCAAAATATGGTATCGGAATCCCGTGATTACGTTGAAAATCACTATTCCGCCTGTAGCAACCCTTTTTGTTCCCATCTTCCCAGATATTTACTTTATCAGGTGTTCCGGATTTGATTTAGTATTCACTTGAATGCAGTAAAACCTGCCACCCGAATGATTTGTTTTATGCTCATGCATGTGTGTCATCAGGATACACGTTTATAAATGTGCATTAGCTCATCCCGCAACAAAAATCACCTCAATCAATTTATTTAAAACATACTTCGTTATGAAGAGAATTCTCATGCTAATAAGCTTGTGCGCTTTGCTATGTTTTACAGCTTGTAAATCAAAGACCACAGAAAAAGAAATACAGACAAGATTCCTTATTACCAGTCCGCTAAAAATGGACACTTCGATCAATAAAGAATACGTATGCCAGATTCATTCAATAAACCATATAGAATTAAGAGCCATGGAAAGGGGCTACCTGCAAGACATTTTTGTGGATGAAGGACAAGCTGTAAAAAAAGGACAATTGTTATTCCGCATTATGCCTAAACTGTATGAAGCAGAACTGAAAAAAGCACAAGCGGAAACCAAAGTTACTGAAATAGAATACGAGAACACAAAAAGTTTGGCAGAAAAAAATATAGTTTCTGCAAATGAATTGGCTATGGCCAATGCAAAATTTGACAAAGCAAAAGCCGAACTAGCATTAGCTCAGGTTCACTTAGGCTTTACGGAGATCAGGGCACCATTTGACGGCATAATAGACAAATTCAGGGTAAGGCTTGGAAGCCTTCTAAGTGAGGGTGACCTGATTACTACATTATCGGATAATAGCAAAATGTGGGTCTATTTTAATGTTCCGGAAGCCGAATATCTTGGCTATAGCGACAAAATTAGAAATGAAAAACCTACTGTTTGGCTAAAGATGGCAAACGATGCCCTTTTTACATATCCTGGTGTGGTGGAAACAATTGAAGCTGATTTTGACAATGAAACCGGAAATATTCCTTTCAGGGCTACATTTCCAAATCCCAACGGACTTCTAAGACATGGCGAGACAGGCACCATCAGAATGTCTGAAACTATTAGAGGGGCATTATTGATACCTCAAAAAGCCACCTTTGAAATTCTTGACAAGAGGTATGTATATGTAATTGATAAAGAAGACAAAGTTCGCTCAAGGGAAATCAATATCGGTGATGACATGGAAGACCTGTTCGTGGTTACAGCTGGATTAGCACATACCGACAGGATACTTCTTGAGGGTTTGCGCAAGGTTAAAGAAAACGAAAAAATAGCCTACGATTATAAGGACGCCAAGTCAGTAATCTCCAACCTAAAGACACATGCAGAATAAATAATGTTTAAAAACAACGAAAATGTTTAAAAAATTCATTCAGCGACCTGTTCTCGCAATAGTGTTATCTCTATTAATAATATTTATGGGCATACTGGCAATTAACACACTGCCTGTATCTCAGTTTCCCTCCATCGCGCCGCCAATGGTAGTAGTAAATATAGACTACCCGGGAGCTAGCGCTGATGTACTTGTTAATTCTGTACTTATCCCATTGGAAAAAGCCATTAACGGCACACCAGGCATGAAATACATGACATCGGATGCAACCAGCGCGGGCGAGGCCACCATACAAGTAGTATTTGATCTGGGTGTTGATCCTAATCAGGCCATGGTCAATGTCAAAAACCGGGTAGAGCAGGTCACCAACAGGCTACCTGTGCTGGTACAGCGTGAAGGGCTAATTGTCAGTTATACTTCTCCAAACATGTTGATGTACGTTAACCTCTATAGCAAGGATCCAAAAGCAGACGAAAAGTTCTTGTACAACTTTGCGAGTGTTAACATAATACAGGAAATAAGCAGGTTGAAAGGTGTTGGCAGTGCCAAGATATTAGGTAGCCGTCAATATGCTATGCGCGTGTGGCTGAAGCCAGACAGAATGCGGGCATATAATGTATCAACAGACGAAGTAATGGATGCTCTGGCACAGCAAAGCGTTATAGGATCTCCGGGAAGAATAGGGCAGGCTAGCGGTAAGCGCTCACAGTCTCTCGAATACGTATTGACTTATCAAGGCAGGTACAATACACCTCAGCAATATCAGAATGTAATTATCAAGGCCAATCCTGACGGCGAAATTCTGCATCTGAAAGACATAGCCGATGTTGACCTTGGCAGTGAATTCTACGACATCTATTCAAACATGGATGGGCATCCTTCCGCAGCCATTACCTTAAAACAAACCTATGGCAGCAATGCCAGCGATGTAATTAAAGAAGTAAAAGAGAAACTCGAAGAGATAAAAGCAAATTCATTCCCCCCTGGAATGGATTATCAGATAAGCTACGATGTGTCCAGTTTTCTTGATGCATCTATAGAAAAAGTACTACACACCTTAGGCGAAGCATTCCTGCTGGTCGCAATAGTGGTATTTCTTTTTCTCGGTGACTGGCGATCTACACTTATCCCCACTCTCGCCGTGCCCGTATCGCTCATTGGAGCATTCGCGTTCATGCAATTATTCGGCCTTACCATTAATCTTGTCACATTATTTGCGCTTGTGCTTGCCATTGGTATCGTGGTCGATAATGCAATTGTGGTGGTGGAGGCTGTACATACCAAGATGGCAGAGGAGAACATTTCGCCATTTAAGGCTGTAAAAAAAGTGCTCGAGGAAATCAGCGGAGCTATTATAGCTATCACACTGCTGATGACTGCTGTGTTCGTTCCTGTTGCATTTATGACAGGCCCGGTTGGCATATTTTATCGGCAGTTTTCTATCACCATGGCAACCTCAATAGTTATTTCTGGTGTAGTCGCGCTTACGCTTACCCCGGTGCTTTGCGCCATGATATTAAAAAACACTCATGGACAGCCGAAAAGAAAAACGCCGATCAATATCCTGATAGACGGATTTAATAAGTGGTTTGAAAAAGTTACAGGCAGATACACGAATGTATTGAAAGTTATTGCCAGTCGCAGGACAATCACATTTGGTCTGCTGATTGCGTTTTGTTTCGGGATATGGTTTACATCTAAAACACTGCCTTCCGGCTTTATTCCGGCAGAAGACCAGGGTATGATCTATGCAATAATACAGACACCTCCGGGTTCCACACTGGAAAGAACGAATGATATAGCGCAAAAAGTGCAAAAAATTGCACTAAAGGTTGAAGGTGTTCAGTCCGTTTCTTCATTAGCAGGTTATGAGGTGCTGACTGAAGGTAGAGGATCAAATGCAGGTACCTGCCTTATAAACCTGAAAAGCTGGGCAAACCGAAAGCACAATGCACAGGAGATTATAGAAGAATTAGAGCAAAAAAGTAATGAAGTTCCGGGAGCGACCATAGAATTCTTTCAACCTCCTGCTGTTCCAGGATACGGTGCTGCCGGAGGTTTTTCTTTACGACTGCTGGATAGAACCAATTCAGGCAACTATAAAGCCTTTGGCAAGGTAAATGATGAGTTTATGGCCGCCCTGAGAAAACGTAAAGAACTAACTGGCCTCTTCACCTTCTTTGCCGCAAACTATCCCCAATATGAACTGGAGATCGACAACCAGGCAGCCATGCAAAAGGGCGTTTCTGTTGGCAAAGCCATGGACAACCTGTCTATCATGATAGGCAGCACCTATGAGCTTGGCTTTATCAGATTTGGTAATTTCTTTAAGGTATACGTTCAGGCAGCCCCCCAATACAGGCAACTGCCGGAAGACGTACTCAAATTGTATGTAAAGAATAACCGGGACGAGATGGTGCCATACTCTTCCTTTATGAAAATAAGAAAAACGCAAGGACTAAATGAAATTACCAGGTATAATATGTATACCTCATCGGCAATAAATGGTGCACCGGCCAACGGATACAGTAGTGGAGCGGCTATTAAAGCAATTCAAGAAGTTGCTAAAACCCTACCCAGGGGATATGGTATTGACTGGCTGGGGCTGTCCAAAGACGAAGTTGGAAGAGGTAATGAGGCGATGTACATTTTCCTTATCGTTTTACTGTTTGTCTACCTCGTCCTCGCCGCGCAATACGAGAGTTTTATTTTGCCTCTTGCAGTAATTCTCTCTCTGCCCGTGGGTATTTTCGGGTCACTCCTGCTACTGAAGATAATGGGATTGTCAAACGATATCTATGCCCAGGTGGGGTTGGTAATGTTGGTCGGGCTATTAGGTAAGAACGCAGTATTGATTGTCGAATTTGCTGTTCAGAAACGTCAGCAGGGGGCTTCAATATTTGATGCGGCCATTGAAGGTGCCAGAGTCCGTTTCCGCCCGATACTCATGACTTCGTTCGCTTTTATAGCGGGTTTGATTCCGCTACTTATCGCGACGGGACCTGGCGCAATAGGCAATCGCACCATTGGAGCTTCCTCAGCGGGAGGGATGCTACTGGGAACAATATTTGGTGTAATAGTAGTGCCGGGCTTGTACTATGTATTCGCCAAAATGGCCGATGGACGGCATATGATCAGGGATGAAGACGAAGTACCATTGACAGAAAATATAGGACAAAAGAAATCAAAAAGGAAACGAAAACTAAATTTCTTCAGATCTGCTGAAAAAGACACTTTGGAAAAGAACGATTCACTAACTGAAAAAAAAGATCACAATGTTTAGAAATAAGATATACACGTGTATTGGAATAATCAGCCTTGCAATGCTATATGCAGCATGCAAAATACCTGCACTAATCAGTAGAAAAGAGAACAGGGCCATGCCTGAAAAATTCAATGCTGCGAATGATACTTCCAATACAGCAAAAATGAATTGGAAGTATTTTTTCATAGACCCCTACCTGATTACATTGATTGACTCCGCGCTCAAAAATAACCAGGAGCTGAATATGACACTCCAGGAAATTGAAATCAGGCGAAACGAGATTCGAATACGTAAGGGGGAATATTTACCTTTTGTGGGAACAAAAGGCGCAGCAGGGATAGACAAAGTTGCAAGATATACGAATATGGGGGCGATGGAAGCAAATACAGAAATAAAACCCGGACGGGAAATGCCCGAACCATTACCGGACTACCTCCTGGGATTATATGCCAGTTGGGAAATAGATATCTGGCATAAACTACACAATGCTAAAAAGTCAGCTTTCAACAGGTACCTAGCAGGCGAAGAAGGTAAAAATTTCTTAATAACGAATATGGTTGCAGAAATAGCCAACTCTTATTACGAACTGCTCGCCCTCGACAGTGAACTGATTATAGTGAAACAAAATATTGAGATACAGAGTAATGCTCTGGAGGTGGTGAAACTACAGAAAGTTGCCGCCAAGGTCACAGAGCTTGCTGTACAAAAATTTGAAGCAGAAGTATTTAAAACTAAGAGTTTGCTGTTCGAGATTCAACAGCAAATTACTGAAACAGAAAACAAGATCAATTTTCTCATAGGCAGCTATCCTCAACACATCATGAGAAGTCAGCAATCCGGTAGCAACATGCTGATGAATAAAATTCACGAAGGCCTCCCATCGCAGTTGCTAGCCAATCGTCCCGATATCAGAAAGGCAGAACTGGAATTGGCGGCAGCCAAACTGGATATAAAGACTGCAAAGGCAGAGTTCTACCCATCCCTCCGCATTTCTGCGTCCGGCGGTTTACGGGCATTTAACCCCACTTATCTCGTAAAAGCTCCGGAGTCCATTTTATACTCGCTGGCGGGAGATCTTGTTGCGCCACTAATCAACAAAAATGCCATAAAAGCAAATTACTACACCGCAAATGCAAGGCAAATAATGGCAGTGTATAATTACGAGCGGACTATATTAAATGCATACATCGAAGTAGCCAACCAACTGGCAAAGATCAACAATCTGGAAAAAAGTTATGAGTTGCGATCAAAACAAGTAGAGGCACTTACGCAGTCTATCAGTATCTCAAATAACCTGTTCAGATCGGCACGGGCAGATTATATGGAGGTTTTGCTTACACAACGGGATGCACTGGAATCAAAATTTGATTTAATTGAAACTAAAAAACGACAAATGAATGCCATGGTAAATATCTATCGTTCGCTGGGCGGAGGGTGGAATAAATAGATTTAGGCATGCTAATAAATCTCATAAACAGCAAGTTAATGGTGGATATTTTTGTTTTTTTGCAATGCAAACCAAGTGATAATAATTATTGATTAATAAAGTAAATTATTTCTATTTCGAAGCAAAATAACCAACTATTCCTTCGTTTTAGCCAATAATAATTTTTATTTTTAGAGCGTGAACATACGAATGCGTTTTATTTCGCATGTTTTCCTTGTGATTATTTTATTTCAACATTTGATTTTATGAAAAAAAGTTGCGCTTTTATTTTTTTTATCATGCTGAATGCGGCCGTATCATTTGGGCAACATGCTTCCAATTCCACGTCTAATATTTCATCACATGACCCAACCTTGATAAGCGGTCATTTCGAGATCAATAAAGAAAATCGGGAGAAGGGGATAATTGAACACATAAATGTGAATTATGCTATTTCTCCTTTGCCTTCGGGCGATGTCTTGCATTTGGAGCTTAATACGGCAGAGCCTACTTTACTTAGGGCTTATGTTTATGATGCTAACAAGCGGATGCAAGCATTATGGTTACCGTCAGCTAAAAGCTATACATACAAAGGTGATATGAACATAGCTAAGTTGAAACCCGGTACATACAAACTAAGCATATGGTCAGAAATCAATGGAGACATAGCATATGAAATTCCATTTCAGAAAAACGGAAAAGAATAATTGCTTTTGAATAAAAGATAGTTTCCTGAATAAAATACGAATTATGAAAGTCCAGAATTTTATCAAATCGTTTATAGTGCTTGTCGGCTGTTTGCTTGTTCCAGATTTACTGAATGCACAATTAGTGAGCTGTAGTATTTTTTTGAAGGGCAACTATGTGGAAGTAGGGATAAACAGCAATGGGGCGTTTGGTTCAGGAGAGCCTGCTCCAGTTGGTTATCATCCCAGGGGTGGAGTATCGATGAAAAATGCGTGTACCGGAAGTTGTACCGGTACGATGGGCCTCGGTTATGTCGCAGATCCGGATAAAGATGGATGGACGGTGGGTACGCCCAACTATTATGGTGATTATTTTTTGCCGGGCACACCGCAAGAAGGGTGGAGTATACAAGTGAATGGTGTGCAGAGTAATGCATGGAACCAGAATGCAGGTTGTGCAACAGGTACCTTGTTTTCAGGTACTTTGTCGGGCACGAATGTTTCGTACACCAACGACGGGACGAGGAGCACCGGTACGTGGCTGGGAACAAACGGTACGTTTACAATCAGGCAGGTGACGACTCTGGATACAGGCAGTTTATTTTTCACCATGGCTGTTACACTTACAAATACCACAGCAATTACACAGCCGAATGTATACTACATGAGAACGGTAGACCCGGATCAGGAAGTACCGATTACAGGGTTGTATCAGACAATTAATTCCATCACTTATCAATTGCCTAATCCATTGAATGCTACATTAGTTTCTGCCACAGGCGTTACGCATACAGGGGCTTACCTTGGATTGGGAACCCTTGATTGCCGTGCAAAATGTTTCAGGATGCATTCAGGGCTGGTACCAACGGTTAATTGCAATGCATTGTGGGCAGGTTCATCAACAGTGAGTTATTCCGGTGATGATACTTTAGATGCCGGTGTGGGAATCGTTTTTAACCTCGGCAATATTGCAGCAGGAGATAGTGTTACATTTGCATATGCATATATTCTGGACACATCCGACATTCTAAATGCATTTCAATCTACGCTGCCAGACTGGACAGCTACAGGAGATACTGCAACGGCCCATGCCGCAGGAGATACTGCAAGTGTGTGTATGAGTACGCTTACGACTGCGTCTATCACTAATCCCGGAACGTTTGTCTGGACATGGACCGCTCTTACAGGCGAAACCTTATCTACTACTACCGGGCCTTCTACCCAAGTGATGACGGCCGGCTCTATTATACAGTTAATGGCTGCGGGTGTCGATGCTTGTACGGGTATGAGAGATACTCTGTATCTGAATCTCAACCCCGTAAAGCCTGTGCCAGCCAACCCAACAGCGGGGAGCAGCAGCCCTGTATGCGAAGGCAGTACGCTTAATCTTACTTCATCCACTTCAACTTCCGGAGTTACATATAGCTGGTCGGGGCCGGGATTGTTCTCATCGGGCTTGCAGAACCCATCAATTACCGGTATGCCGTTGATCGGGTCAGGGGTTTACTCTGTGACTGCATATTTGAGTGGGTGCCCTTCTTCAGCTCCGGGTTTAACAACTGTCACAGTCAACCCGTTGCCAGCGCCTGTTACCGGTACTGCATCCGTATGTGCCGGATCCACTACATCATTAAGCAGCGCAACAAGCGGTGGTATGTGGAGCAGTACAACGATAACGGTGGCAACAGTTGGCTCGGGCACTGGTGTTGTTTCGGGGATTACCGCAGGTACATCAACGATATCATATACACTTCCGGTAACAGGATGTGCCGCAACGAGGGTTGTTACGGTGAACTCATTGACTGCCGCGATAACGGGTACGTTATCTGTTTGTGTTGGTGCTACAACTACATTATCGAGCGCTACGGGTGGAGGTACATGGAGCAGTAATAACACATCTGTCGCGACCATTGGTTCATCAACGGGAATAGTGACAGGTGTTACGGTTGGCACCGCTATAATAACATACGCTAATGCTACTTGTTTTGTTACATCTACTGTATCTGTCAACGGAAGCCCGGCGGCAATCAGCCCTTCAGGTGGTGCGTTAATTTGCATCGGTACTACACTTTCATTATCTAATGCTACCCCCGGTGGAACCTGGGCCAGCAGCAGCACCTCTGTTGCCACGGTAGGCAGTACAGGTATGGTTACAGGCACAGGAACAGGAACGGCTAACATAACATACACTGTTGCGGGATGTTTTGTTACAAAACCTGTAACGGTTATTGCTGCCCCACCGGCCATCAGCCCAGGCTCATCCACTGTCTGCGTTGGTGCCACCACCACGCTTACGAACGCCACCCCGGGCGGCACGTGGACGAGCAGTAATACATCGGTAGCGACGGTAG
>CAZBPS010000041.1:0-15883 GCA_964493865.1 uncultured Flavipsychrobacter sp. | reverse complement strand
GGTAGTGTCTCAGTTTGAATGTTAATGTTTGTTAACAGAAAAAGTATCTAACTTTGTTGGATGGCAAAGAAAGCACGTCCTGCACGCCCTAAAGATACGAACCAACTGGCAAAATACATTGCTGATATAGCTACAGGCCAGATTAAAGATGATAAAACTATCCCTGAAAAAAAGAAGAAAAACAAGTCCTGAAATTACTTTTAATGCTTAACCGGAAGACCTTCTTCATCGTATATAGGAATCTCACCCGAAACTCTGATACCGTTAATATTGAAGATATATAGGTTTACCACATCAAGGCCAATCATGTGTATTGGTATCATTCCCTTCTTCGTAAAGTAGTCAAACGCTTCAATCACTTCTTCCCTGGTATAGCCCACATACGCACATGCGGCAATACCCTCTGTATTGGCCCTCCCTGTTGATGTGATACCGATTTTCCATTCGTTATATGGCTCTGTAGCTTTTTCGGCTATTGCCTGTATTAAAGCATTTTCATTTGTGGCTGGCATGTTATTTTCCTTTGAGTATGAACAAAAAAATAGCGTAACTGAAATTCTCTTGCTGTCCAAGGCTCTCGAAAGCCCAACGCTACAAAAGACACAGTTACGCCACACGGGCGTATCATAGTCATTTGTCGCAGCGTTTATTAAATTTTCGAGATTTAGAACAGCAACTAAATGGTACAATACAAACTTGTATAGAATGTTATTATCCGGTTTTACCTCATAGTTTTTCTTTGATACATTGTAAAATTAAAAATTATCTTTGAAAGTAAACGAATAATTTACCGCCTTCAATGGTAACTTAATGAGCAATGATTTTAAAAATTACTTAAAAAGTATGCCGGTACGCGATGTTCCGCCAGTTATCAATGACATTATCGATAATATGCTCAAGATGTTGGATGACATTCCAATAAACACTTCCGGTTCTATTGGCAACATCAATGTGATGTCTGTTGCTCGCAAATTATTTGAGAAATTACCTACTGAAACATGGGAGCAATGGGCCTCTATCATTGAGGAAGATGGCAACAAAATACGGCAGATTTACAAGGATTATCTTGCGTTTCAATACCTTGAAGTTCAACATGAGAATACTATTGAATTACGCCACAAATATGAGCTTGCAAAGTGGATTGGCGATATGCTTACTGATTTTAGTTTTATGACAGAGTCGGATATTATTCCCAATCAAGATAAATTTCTTGAACGTATTGAGAAAGACAAACAGTCTTTAAAAAATGAAATTGAAACTGAAACTGATAACGATTTTACTACGATACGCACTCCTGTAAATAATGCGAATAGTATTGTTGAACTGTCAAAGCCAGAATCAGAACAGAAATCAGCAACATCTGATTTTGAGATAAACCCAATATGGGTACATGGATTTAAGAAGCTTTCAAGGTTATCTGCCATGTTATTTGAAGATGGATTTATTGCCGGGAAAAATAATTTTGCCGAATGGCTAAATATTAACTCCAATAATAGGTGTAACTGGATAAAAAGCAGAACCACTTTAATGTACTTGCTATGGTTATTATTTGACCAAGGAAAAGAAACAGTCTCCCGCTCTACATTGGAAATAGTTTGCTCTGACTTTTTAATTAAAGGAAAAAAAACTTCAATGAAAATAGCGCAGACTACAAGTCATAGTATTCAACCATATTTTGATTTGAATGCCTCCCGCCTGACGGCAGACTATTCTAAAATTCATAGGATATACCAGATGTGTATTTCCTTTCAATGAATTTTCAATACTTTTTCAATAAATCTTCAATACTTTTTCAATGAATTTTCAATAATCCCATAATTCATTGAAAATGCAGCTTCTACATTTGACCCGGTCGAAATAAAAAAGCCACCTGCTGTAACAAGTGGCTGATTATTTCTTCTTTTGGTCCCGTAGCTCAACTGAATAGAGTGTTACCTTCGGAAGGTCTCGGATGCTGGTTTGAATCCAGTCGGGGCTACTATGCAAATATACCAATGCTCACAATTAAAACGAAAAAAAATGAAAAATATTTTCGTTAAAACAGTTAAATTCCAACAAAATTGGCACGTAAATTGGACTATACTATATAGCATACGATTGATAATAGAGAGGAACGGACTTACAGAGGATTATAAGAATGATAGCGCAGCATGAACCATTTAAGCATTGCCGAAAGGGCAAAGGTTATTCAACTACTGGTAGAAGGTAACAGCCTTCGTTCCACTTCAAGAATTCTCGATTTATCCATCAACACCGTAACCAAGGTACTTGAAAAGGTAGGTAATGCCTGCCTGCAATTCCATAATGATACTGTGGTTGATGTTCCTGCGAAGCGCGTGGAGTGCGACGAGATATGGTCGTTCATATATGCTAAGGAAAAAAATGTACAATACAGCACGAAGCACAATGATAAGAATGTTGGCGATGCCTGGACTTTCGTTGGTATTGATGCTGATACTAAACTCATTATCAACTGGCTTGTAGGTTGCAGGGATGCAATATCAGCTAATGACTTCATGCAAGAGCTGGCAGCAAGGCTCCGTAACAGAGTACAGCTTACTACCGATGGCTTTCGCCCGTACATCAGGGCGGTAGAGACAGCATTTGAAGATGAGATAGACTATTCCATGCTTATCAAAATATACGGGCAGCCGGAGGGCACAGGGGACGAACGCAGGTATAGTCCGGCAAAATGCACAGGAATAGACACCAGATGGGTATCTGGTGACCCAGACCCTGCATTTGTATCTACCAGCTATGTAGAACGCCAGAACCTTACCATGCGTATGCATATGAGGCGGTTTACACGGCTTACCAATGGCTTTTCAAAGAAGATGGAAAACCATTGCCACGCAATAGCCATCCACTTCGTGTATTACAATTTCGTTAAGGTGCATAAGACATTACGAGTTACCCCAGCCATGGAGGCTAAGATAGCCCGCAGGCCAATGAGCTTTGAAGATATGGTACGCATGGCGTATGCTGATGAAATAGCTAAAGAAGAGAAAATAAAGGCAAGGTATAAGAAAATATAACTATATTTTGTTGTAAGACTCGATATGAAACTTTTTGAAACATCCGTTGTATATTTGTAGTGTTAAAACTCATTCTAAGCAACCATTTAGGAATGATTTTTGAGCTACGTATATGGTGGCAATTTTAGATTATAATACCGCAATTAGCCGACCTCTAAACGAGGTAGAGAAACACAAGAGTTATTTGGACAATAAGCCTTCGTTTATGAAGTTGCTTATTACTTTTATTTTTGGGTCGGTTGAAAGTAAAGTAATAAAGTCGGTTGAGTATCAATATTTCATGTCAATCTGGCTTGTAGCTGACATTCAGAAAAACAAAGAATCAATACAAGGCATAGATTGGACTAAAATGATTGCTATTTTAAATAAAGCAGTCAAAACTAATTCCGAAATTTTAAATAAAGTAGAAGTTGCCATTAGTGGTGAATCACATAAACGCGAGCAGCTTTGTATTATTCAAAAGGAACTTGAAGAAACAATTACCAATTTCTATTTTTGTATTAGATTGTTCAAAAAAGCGACAATTAAAACAGTTCATGAACAACCTTCGGAGTTAGCGATAAGTGCGGCAAATAGAAGTGCCAATACTATTAACTCCATTTATGCCAATTAATCAACGAGACGTTTATTTGTTGCCATTTCCCCTTCAGTCGAGAAATCCTGTCGAAGACCACTTGCATATCGTTTTGTCGATTGCAGATGCAAATAATAATGAAGGAACATTTGTTTCTGTAATGATAACTTCGTCTCCCATATTTCATGACGAGCTTTCTTTTGACCTCTCCGATGATATGTTTGAACATCCTCTAAGAGAGGCTAATTCTCATGTTAGAATGCATTTGATACCTCTATCAAAAAACAATGAAATCGTACAGCAGAGGTTAAACCCTGTAAATAGAATGAAGAAAAGGTACTTTGATGAGATGATGAAGCAAATAGGAGAAATGGTATTCAACTTTGATTTCACGCCATTGCCATAATTCTGTTAACAAACATTAACATTCAAACTGAGACACTACCGATAATAAATACTATAATCATCTTGTTGATTCAAACGTATATTTAGTAAATGAAAAAAATTACGAAGACATAAATCTTATAAAAGCATATACTTCAAATGCTTTTTCTCTTTACTATATGTCTGCGGCATTTGACAGTATCTTAACTAAATCATATTCAGTTTTCGCTTATCGAGTAATACTGTCTGGTTTCATAAAAGAAGAGAATTTGGAAAAATATATTGATATCCAAATGGACCCACATAAAGCATCCGGATTGCGGTTTCTGCGTAGGAAAAAGCATAATGTATCTGTGCTTCATCCAAGCCTAATTTTATGTTGGTAGAGGTAGTGCTTTGTAACACACTTAATATAGTTGTCACGAAAAACCGAACGTTTAAACAGCGCAGAAATTGTGCGCTGTTGCAATACAAATAACCGTTACAAATACTGTTGCATTTAACTCTATAAATGGGTATAAGTGTAACAGTTTTATTTTGTAGTATCTGAAATACTTCAAACAAAAATAAATCGTATTTTGTGGGAAGCCAAATAGAGAATCCGAACCATGAACGGTGCTAACGCCGAGAAAGCCCAATAGCAGTAGTGGAGAGTGGACAACAAATAAAAACAGCAACAGTATCCCGCTTTCAGGATAGGGCAGTGGCCTATGCGATGCTAAACCCTACGTTCAAGAGTTATATGCTGAGCAAGCCGGTATCGTGGTTTATGGAGCACAGCAATAACTTGTATAACAATATGGTGCATGGCGATGTGACCTATGTGATGCCGCTGGTGGAATATGAACAGGCGGGGACAGACACCTTGCTGGGCCCGGCAGTTGCCGAAATGGGGGCCAGCCACGCCAATGTGTTTAACAGTATGATGCTCACTTTGCTGGATAATGCCTCAGTTGATGCACATGCACTTGGCCTTGTGTGCCGTACCGGCGACCCCGGCGATACCCTGATGGCCCACCTGGCGCTGGCAGTGGGTATAGACGATACACTGCTTGGGTGCGACAGCATGGCCGCCTACCTTACCGACAACGTGGCCCCGCCTGTAATATCGGGTGCATTTACCGAACTGATACGCCAGCCGGGCGCACCGCTGGCCGGTTATAGCCAATGGTTGGTATCGGATACCAACATTTATAACTACAACATGTACTCCGACCCCGGCAGCGACTACCAGGCCATACTGCAGGCCTCGGGGGCCTATTATGCGGACCGCGCGAAGATGCGCGCATTTTTTGATGCCTATTCAGGCGCGGCCAACCTGCTGGCCACGGTATCAACGGAGGAAGACCTGCTGCGCATCTGCTACAATGCCGATCTGCCGGCCTTCCTCACCGCCTTCGACTCCATAGTAGGCAGTGCCGCATTAGACAGCGCTATAGCGGAAGCCGGGGTACACCGCACGCCCATGGCCTTTGCCAGCAGCTTGTTCGGTTCCACCGGTATGCCCTCAGTGCCTGCATTCTGGACCACCTACGACACCATCCTCAATGGATATAGCTTCGGGCTGGCGGAGCATGACTTCTACGGCAGCAGCAGGCTGGGCATAAAGACCTATTGGCCGGGGCAGGTAGGGGCCATCTGGGATATGGTGCACCACACCGCAGATACCATACGGCTGTGGGAGCGCAAACCATGGTACAGCGCCGAATACCAGGACGTGATAAAGGACACCTCCCGCGAGCTATATGACAACACCCATACCACGGCATTCCAGTTCAAGCACATAAACGGGCAGCGGCAGTATGAGGTGACCGACCATCTGGGCGATGTTCTTGCGACACTTTCTGACGCGAGAAATGCATCAGATACGACAACACCGGATAGCATAGATGTGTATACCCCCGTAGTACATTCTGCGTATGACTACTATCCCTTTGGCATGTATATGCCCGGCAGGCATACGGAGGACAGCGCCACGCACTGCAACTGGTTCACGCAGGCGCAAACTATACGTGTGTATGACAGCACCTGGGTGGGCTGGACACATACCTCAGGGCCTACAGGTACTGGCGGCGGCGTCATCACGCCATACACGGGCGGTGGAGTAACGCTAAGCACCACTACCACCGGCGATGGGCTGGCCTATGCCATGAGCATATCGCCGGGCGACCATGAGTTTGACTTTGACATAGCCGGTTCATCAGCCGATTACCTGCTCACCATTACCGAAGGAAACAACCTGCTGGCCTCCACCACCATACCCACCAGCACCACCGGCATTATCGCTGTTCCGTTCACGGTACCGGGCGGTGTCACCAGTATCTCCGTAGGCATTGAGGGTACTACCAGCGGTGCCGGCACGGTATCCGTTCTCGGCCACTGGCATGTTACGCCACGCATAGATACCGTGAATGTGCTTACCAGCGTGTGCAGTGGTGAGAAGTATCCTTATGGGTTTAACGGTAAATACAAGGATAACGAATGGGCTGGGAAGGGGAACCATTATGCATATGGAGTACGAATGTATGACTCTAGAATAGCGAGATTTATCAGTACTGACCCTATGAAGGATGAATTTCCAAACACAACTCCATACATATTTGCAAATAACTCCCCTATTATGATGGTTGACAATCAAGGTAAGCACGCTAAAGTGACTATTACATGGGGTGGTAACGGAATGATGCATACGAAAGTAGAAGTCGCTCACTATCAAGATGAAAGAAACCTTCAAGTATATCTGGATAAAACTGTCAATAGTTCATTTAATTCAGCAAGAGAGGATGTTCAAAATACATGGGGGCGAGATGTATTTACAGGAGTCACTGGATCTCAGAATTGGGATGTATCTTTTAAGTCAACTTTTTATGCTGAACCAGGTGAAGCTTCCGTAGCAGAAATTCTAATGCGAGATCCTACTGCAAATAAGTTAATGTTTGTACCGGATGGTTCTGGAACTCAAGTTGAACACGGGAACACCTTGAAATGGGACGGTGGTGGTGTCTTGCCTCATTCATTGGGACACGAAATTTCACATGAAATGGGATTCGCAGGTGATAAATTTTCAGGAGGGCCGATTCCATGCTCTATCTCATCATACGAAAATTGTAGAAACGTCACTAGTGGAGATGTCCAAGCATTTATGAAGCCAATTGTTGAGCTTGGAAATAAATATGGGCAGGAAATGGTGGCAGTTGAAATTATTGCGTTTCATGATGCAAATGGTACTGCGCGAGCAAATATAAATACTTATGTAGCATTAGGTGAAAATGGCACGGTTTTGGGGAAAATCGAGGGGCCTGTTTTGAATGGTACAAATGTTGGAAATAATACAACACGTCATGACGTATCGGGGACAAGCGCCGATGGTACACCGACAAGTTCGAGCAGTTCTTCATCAAGTTCAAGTTCTAATGAAGATAAAGGATCTGGAACGAGTTCAAGTTCTTCATCAAGTTCGAGTTCAAGTTCTAGTAGTTCTAGTAGTTCAAAATAACGTTCATATGAAATGGTTTGTCTTATATTTATTAGTATCCATTTCTGAGCTTTGTTTAGCACAGAAGCATCAGGTGTTTGAGAACAAACCAGTTTATGTTGTATATACATTTGAAGTTTCTAATGATAGCCTTCCAAGTGTGTGTGTGTCTATCAACGCTTATATCGATTCAAAGGTTTTTGGTGTCAATTACTGGACTAGCTTTGATAATATTAGTGATAGTAATGCTTTGAAGCCTGAATGTTTAATTTATCATCATTATTATAAAAAGAAAGTAAGAAACTTGTATATGAACGCAACTAGGATTTACAGCGATTGTTTTAATCCTTCTGTTGATTCTATTTCATCCACAAAATGCCGAGCCATTATCTACAAGATAAATACAATGCCAATTTACTCGGTAGATAATCATAAAACTTCAAAAATTATGTTGAATAATGAGCATAACAGTCTACGGTATATAGCTTTTGAAATAAATGCATCAGGTTTAATCATTGACGATGTAAGAGATAAATGTATTTCGGTTGCCACTCCAATAGGAAGCTATTTTGATCCGATTAGTGATAGTCGACTTCCCAATATTCTTTTCGCAGACATAAAAGGTTGTAGGCAATTAAATAAACAAGAAATTAAAAAGTTTTGCTTTATTCGTGAAAAAATAGACATTTTTAGATTCGCATACTCAGATCATTAGTGTATGCAGGGGCGAGAAATACCCTTATGGGTATAACACCCAGATGAAAGTGAATGAGTGGGCGGGCAAAGGAAACCATACTACAGCTAAGTTCTGGGATTATGATACGAGGACTGGACGAAGGTTGAATTTAGATCCTGAAGAAAAGAAGTATCCTGGACTATCACCTTATGCAACGAACAACGATAACCCTATACGGTATAGTGACCCATTAGGGGATGACCCTAAATCCAGGAAAAAGGCCGGAGAAGCTGGACTGTCTGCAGCTGGTATGGTTGTAACGATTGGCGGCGGTCCCGTGGATCCTGTCACTGATGTAGTAGCAGGTGTTATAGTTGTAGGAGTCAGTGCGTATATAGTTATAGATTGGATTGCAGAAGCAATTCGATGCCGGTATAAATGACTATAGGATTATACTCCGCGTAATCTCTGTAATACTCAAAAACTTCTTTTGCCCTATTCTTACTCATACATCTTGCCATGATAATATGACTGTACCCGGCGGCAATATCTGCTCTTAATTGTTCAACTGCTTTCTCTGCTATTTTTTTGTCCGCTAACTTTTTGTTGTATTCCCTGATAGGAATGTAATTTATCTCCTTATAATACCTTTGCTCTTGTGCCTTTTTCAGAGAAAAATTAAATATCACCTTGCCTTGCAAGCTCTTTCCATCATTTCTGAAAGGGGTTGCGGTAAAAAGAAATACTTTTTCTTTTCCAAATTTGCCAATCAAGTCTTTCCAAGTTCGCGCTTCTGAATGATGTGCTTCATCCACAAAAAAATGTGAGAAATGCGTATTTAATAAAGCCTTTTCTGCTGGTGAAAAGTCGGTTAGCAAATCCATCGTTGATATTACAACGTTGCATAGTCCAATAAAATGTTGCAGGTCGTGAATATTGTTGAATCCGTGATTTACTACTCCGACTATTGGATTCAAGGCTGATGATTCAACAATTCCATATTCTTTTAGCAAACCTAATGTTGTGAATTTGTTTGATATTTGTGTTCGTAGTGAATCGGACGGCACTGAGACAAGGAGCTTTTCACAACAATTTGAAACTAGAGTAGCAAGCATTGTTTCTGTCTTGCCGGTTCCGGTAGGCATTACCACGATTGCTTTTTCATCTGGATTTTGAACATGTGCTAGAATAGAATACAATGCCCCCATTTGCGGAGGTCTCAATCCCTTAATATTATTTTGTTCATTTTCTTTAATGAAATTAAATTTTCCAATCCAAGAGTTAACTACTTCTTGAGGAGTTCTGTTTTGAAAGAGAGGATGCTTTAGCCAACGTTTGGCGTTTATCCTTCCGGCATTAAAATCCGCCCGCGTAGGTTTTCTTGAAACTAACAGAACGAAATCATTAGCGCCATTGTCTTGATAGTTTCTGTCATTTGTTAATAAATAGGTAGCTCCTTCATTCTCAAATACAAATGGATTGACAGTAACTATTTGAATATTATCAATAGTTGTTGCCTTGCCAAAAGATTGCCAAACTTCATTACCGTTTATTTCGTGCAACAATTTCTCTGCTTTAGGTAAGATCATTGGCAATTTGATTTTGTTGTTATGCGCTTGCTTGCAGGCAGCTATGATTAGTTATATAAGTCTTGGTATAGATTGCATTATCTTTCCTTATTCCTTTGAGCGTCTTTTGAAGGTGCATCCTCAGATGTAATATTCTTTCTCCTGTCACGAGCCTTTTCGATACTATATTCTTCATTGCCAGCCTTGAAACCCGTGAAATATTCATTAGCTGGAAGGTCATTTTTCAAAAGAATGTTCACCAAATCAGGTGTGTATTCTGCCAGAACATAACCTTGATTAAAGCCTTTCAGGTACTGCATATCAACAATTAATTCTTCTTCCTGTTCCATGTTAAAATGTGTCGTTTGCGTGTGTGTCTAAAAACTCAAGGATAGAATCCGTATCATAAAGAATGATTTTTCTTTCAGGTTGTGAGAACCTGATTTTGCCTTCGTTGCGAAATTTTTGCATCGTTGCTTTGCTTGTAACATGCAGCATTTTCATGGCTTCCTCGCCGGATATTCATTTGTCCTGCTTTTTGTTATTGGCAGTATTTACCCGCTTAACTACCTCGTCTATCAAGGCATATAAAGCAGGGTCTTCAAGGCAGATTACTTGCATTTGATTGGCTTTACTTATACTTTAAAGATAAGCGAAAACAGCTTGGTTAATATGGTCTATAAACTTTCTATGTCTTTCTCAATTAACTTGTATTTGTCTTTAACATCATCACCCGAATAAAAGGAAAGCAAATCTTTCCTAGTTAGAGTTCCGTCATTAAGGAATTTTTTCAAATAGCTCTGATTAAACTCCATTAACAAGATGCTTTTTTCAAGTTGTTTAAGTATGGCCTTATTGTTTTCAATGTTATTTTCTACAAGAGATTTAATTGATAGAATCTCATAAATATCCTTAATAATGCGATTAGTAATTATTGACAGCAGTTCTTTGTCAAAATCAATTTGCCTGGCATTCAAAGCTATATCTCTAGCAAGCATGTAAGCAATAGCAAGATTAGAGTAGTCACCCTTTTGAGAATTTATTATTGCTATAAAACCAATGCCATGAATGTATCCTACATTGTCAAAAATTTTAAGGATTGAGTTATCTACCAATGAAATATCAAAAACGATAAGACTGACTCTAGCCTCTCGATTAGCTTGCGACTCAATTAATTGGCTCCACGCAGTATCAAATTTTTTCGTGAAAATCTCCTTGTTCTCAATCTCTCCAAGTTTAATACTCTTATCGAATTTACATTCAATAACGATCTTAATATCTTGCTTTCCGTCCACTTCACAAATTATGTCACCTGTTTTGTTTTTAGGTAAAACACCTGCTGTATTGCCTGTTAAGAATACTTTGTCTTTTATTTTCTTTTCTAAGAAATAATTGTTGAGATACTCGGCAATGTCTTCTTCTGCGAGAGAACCTTTAATAGTTGACTTATAAAAAAGCTCTTTCTTCATTTCGAAAATCATCTTTAAGCTTTCCAGCTCAGTACCCAATTCGTTTTGAGTTTTAGCTAAAAATGCTGAAATTCTATCTTCCATTAAGGCCAATACGCCTATATAAATTGCCCTAAGCAGTCTACTGTCTCTTTCTTCAGATGGGAGATTGTTGAAATAGTTGAAAACAATATCATTTTCAATTTCAAAAGGTTTGATTTCAACCCTCTTAAGTTGTTGGTTTAAATTCATTTGGCATCACATTTTCAGTTACGAAGTTCCTCAAGGCAGCTTAATTTCTGCTTTTACTTATACCATACCCAATCTCTTTTCTATACTTTCGAATAACTATAGCCGCCTTTTTTAATATTTTCATCAAAATATGTCCCTTTCGACCCCGCACCCATGAGTCCATCGTAAATATCTGAAGGCACTCCATAGTAGTCATAGCTGCCTCCATGTAAGAATTGTATTCTTAGTGTAGCAGAGTCATTGTCATATCCTACGGCTGCTATATTGCTCGAACTAACTGATTGCATTTCCATAATTATTTCTTCTTTTTTATGACTTGAACTGGTTTGTCTATTCGCTGCTTGCGCCAATTAACAATTGCAGCTTGAAAATTAGGCTTTTCTACTGATGTATCCTTCCACGCAACAGTTGGCTCTGCATCACCACTTTCTGGCCTTGGTGTCATTAATGGCAGCCTAACTCTACTTGGAATTTTAACTGCTTCTCCTACGATAATTGCCTCACCTGTTCTTAGGGATGGTAACAACTCTGATAAACTCCCTAAATTATCAGGCATTGCTGAATTCACTATGCCTTGATCTTGACTATTAGACAATCGAAGTGCAATAAAGGTACCACATTGAGATAAAATGGTCTCATCTAATTCTGAAGGTCTTTGGCTTACAATCATTGCTCCAATTCCATACTTTCTTCCCTCTTTACAAATTCTTCTTACCGCCCTACCTGCATAACCTGTGACATTCTGATTTGCGCCACCTCTAGGCAAATAAGAATGTGCTTCCTCATAAACCATTAGAATAGGCCTTTGCTTTCCAAATCCCGGAATACTTCTTCCCCAGAACATACTTTCAAAGAGTATTCTTGAAATCAAACCGACAACTAAATCCATTATCTCAGAAGGAATTCCACCTAAGTCAAGAATTGTAATCGGCTTATCATGGTTAAGCCATTCTGAAAGCAAATCATCGATGTCAAGCTTTACACCATCATAGTTATCTACATCAAAAAGAAAATTCAATCTATTATCTTTTAGTTTTCCTTGCAGTTTATTTAAATGAGATCCTAAGATTTTAGCCGTTTTAAAAATAAAGGGAGAGAGGGTACCTGCTCCAGGAGCCTGAAATTGCGGAGGAGTTAAAGTCTTCCAATCACCTTTTAGGTCTTTGACTCCTTCCTTTAGATATGCAAGAGTCGAAAGGTCTTGTTTTGTATTTACCGTCGCGTACTCTTCTACATATAAATCATACCATATTTTTTTTAAATTAAACGGCATAGGCGAATCTGGGGTTATATTATTTTGCTCGACCTTTCCGCATTTTAATTGGCTTGCAATCGATATTTTGTGTTCAAGGATTTTATCCTGAATCGTAATATCCTGATTTGTATCCGCTGCTTGTTTTTTGTCAAATAATATCAATGCCAACTCATTATATGACAACCCCCAGAATGGAATTTTTAGAGGATTTGTTTCATCATCGATTGAAAACACTTTTGCATAGTCTTTTAACGCAGTATGGTATTCGCTATGAGGGTCAATTAATATTATTTTTGATTTTGGAAATGTACCATCAGTTAGCGACCTTAGAATTGAAGTCACCGTATTCGACTTCCCACTACCTGTAGAACCGATAATTGCGGAATGACGAGATAGAAGCTTATCTATGTCTATATATGCAGGAAGACTTTCCGAGGAAGCTAAAGCGCCAATTACTACCGAACTTGGGCTGTTTGAAGCATGTATTATTCTTAAGTCGTCATCGGTAACAATATGTACGGCATCATCAATAGTTGGATAGGTACTAACTCCTCTTTGGAATTCTTGTTGACCTACGGACTCACCTATTAACTGAATTTCGAGCCATCTCTTCCCATACGGGAATTCAAAACCATCTGCATTTTGAGTTGCTGGATTTGCCCCCACCATTGTAACAACGCCATAAATGCTAAGACTTCCGAGAGGCACCTTTACAAATGAACCAATTTGCCCGACTTTGTATAACCTGCCATTAATAATTGGATTTGAGGACGGCAAATCCTCACTAAGTTCAATAAATAACTTTGAACCAATTACCCGTACTATCGTTCCTAAATATGTAGTATCATTCTTCATTAGTAGAGTCTTCTTTGTTAGCATCCTGCATTTGACCAACGATTCCAAAGTTCATTTTTAGGAAGTTTGTGAAAGCTGAAAAATCCCCTAAATTCAAATTTTTAGCTGTATCGTCCCAACATTCCAAAGTGCTTAAATCTGCTTCGGTTTGATTCCATTCGGTTATAACACCTCCAATACAGCCTTTATCTGGGCCAATAATCGTAAAATTGGGGTTATCCAAGCCAAATTTTAATACCTTTTCATTTGTCGTTCTTTTTGTACTGCCGGGTACTACATCTCCATACATTAGAGCTGTTATGGCTAATCGTTTGTTTGCTCGTAATGCCTGAAATAGTGCTTCGTTTAAATGGTCATCTCCAAAACTGTAGCCTATAACAATTAGAAGTGTTTCTCCATTCGAAAGAAACTTCCTCATTCTGTCTTGAAAAACTAAAAAAGGAAGCCTTCTCGACTCATCATACTTTTGTTTTGAAGGGTATATCATCAATTCGTCACCTTCAGCTAATTCTCGATTAGTGCAACGAACAATCCTTTTATTCCCTTCCTTATCTTTAATCAAAAACCAATTTATTGAACCATGCAGTTTCCATAATCTAATCCAGCTATATGGAATATATGAGCTTTGGTCGTTTTTAATATTTTCTGCTTCAATGCCTTCTGGTATCAGAAATGGATTTATAGAGCCTACAAACCCATCAAAGTAGGGCAATTTCTTGTACTCTAAAGCTTGTTCAATTATTAAATCATAGTTAGTCGTGTATATTTCAATCGGTGAATATCGAGTACCCTGATTTTGAAAAAGCCAATTTGACAGTATTAAATGAGGAGCAATTTTGGATATGTCGGTATTTGAAACAATTTTTGAAATTGTCTTGCATATTTCAACATCAAGTTTGGCGGCAGTTTTCTGCCCCTTGATATTAAGAATCTCTTGATCTTCACTTTCCCCAATTAATTCCCTGACTGTTCTTAGTTTATTCAGAATTTGCTCAACATTCTTAGACTTTGCTACGGCTTCTAGATTTGAAAATTCAGTTTTGTATGGTTCAATAAGGTTCTTAGAAATCAAATCCGTCAATGCAAATACGCCTGGAATTCCGACCGACATGGATGTTCCTGCACCAAAAAAAAAGCCAAGTTTCCTTTTGTCTGATAAAAGCTGATCTCTCAATTGTAAGGATACTTGCTTTATTGAATGCTTATATGCCATAATATCATTGTTTCCTGAGTTCTATTATTTACAATTTTTATGTCCTCTTTCTACATATTTCCCATTTAGGGAGAACCTTCCCAGGCTGAAACAGTTATTGGCTGGTAAGGTAAGCCTTATTTTTAATCTGTAATACGTGGAAAATACGGTTTTTTAGTTCATTTTTTTATATAAATTTTACGAAAATATTCCACTTATGACTTTGTACTATAAAACATTCGCAATGAAAGCGACATTTATTTTTTGATCTTTCTAACTGTAGCCCTTTCTCTGCACGGTCAGGAATATAAAACCGCGCAAAATGTGGTTACGCTGTTATCAGAACAGAGCTTTTACCTTAATGGTGGGCTTCGTGCCAGTATGGGCGGCAAATCTCGGGTAATGTATAAAATTGACCTCCCACCAAATACTGTTGGGTGGTAGTATTCATTTACAACGTCGCTGAATGACAAGGGTACGCAAAATCTGAAGCTGGCGTCGCAATTGACCAAACTAATTGACCCGACTGGGATGACGAAGATTGCAACGGAAATGTTGCTTGCGCCTTCTGTTGTTGCATCTGCCGATATTTATTTATCCGATTATAAAAATATTAGCTTGTTTATGTAAAAATCTGATCAGAATGGGGGAACTTTTCACTATGTAATATCCGGTAGCAGAGAGAACTTTAAACAAGGAGTTGTACCCATAAATTCCGAATTGCGGGGTACGTGGTATCTGGGGGTAAAGAATCCATCGGCAATTGACGGAATCAAAGTAAATCTTGAAGTTGTGGATATTGTGGAAGAAAAAAGCACAGTACAAAAGTCCGATGCGCAAACCAAGGCGGAACTATATGGCACAATGGGTTGGAATGCCTTTCAACGCAATGAATATGATAAGTGCATAGAGCATTGCAAAAAGGCACTGCAATTGGAGAGTAATCTTCCGTGGGTAAAGTGCAACCTATCTTTGTGTTACCTTGTTCAAAGTAAGAGTGAGTATTTAGAGAGCTATGTCGATGCTATTGCTTGCTGCAAAAAATCAAGCCATCCTAAAGATTATTTAGAAGCCGCATTAAAGGATATTCAGGATGCTATTGCATAGACCGGCAAAACTGACCACCTAAGACCGGCGCAAATTGACCACCCTTTTGCCTGGCGAAGATT
>CAZBPS010000040.1:0-16314 GCA_964493865.1 uncultured Flavipsychrobacter sp. | reverse complement strand
ATTATGCGGACCGCGCGAAGATGCGCGCATTTTTTGATGCCTATTCAGGCGCGGCCAACCTGCTGGCCACGGTATCAACGGAGGAAGACCTGCTGCGCATCTGCTACAATGCCGATCTGCCGGCCTTCCTCACCGCCTTCGACTCCATAGTAGGCAGTGCCGCATTAGACAGCGCTATAGCGGAAGCCGGGGTACACCGCACGCCCATGGCCTTTGCCAGCAGCTTGTTCGGTTCCACCGGTATGCCCTCAGTGCCTGCATTCTGGACCACCTACGACACCATCCTCAATGGATATAGCTTCGGGCTGGCGGAGCATGACTTCTACGGCAGCAGCAGGCTGGGCATAAAGACCTATTGGCCGGGGCAGGTAGGGGCCATCTGGGATATGGTGCACCACACCGCAGATACCATACGGCTGTGGGAGCGCAAACCATGGTACAGCGCCGAATACCAGGACGTGATAAAGGACACCTCCCGCGAGCTATATGACAACACCCATACCACGGCATTCCAGTTCAAGCACATAAACGGGCAGCGGCAGTATGAGGTGACCGACCATCTGGGCGATGTTCTTGCGACACTTTCTGACGCGAGAAATGCATCAGATACGACAACACCGGATAGCATAGATGTGTACACCCCCGTAGTGCATTCTGCATATGATTATTACCCCTTTGGCATGTACATGCCGGGCAGGCACACCGAAGACAGCGCCACACACTGCAACTGGTTTACGCAGGCGCAGACCATACGCGTATATGACAGCACCTGGGTGGGCTGGACACATACCGCCGGTGGGCTAGGCACAGTGGGCGGTGGTGTCATCTCGCCATACCCGGGCGGTGGCGTAACGCTAAGCACCACTACCACCGGCGATGGCCTTGCCTATGCCATGAGCATATCGCCGGGCGACCATGAGTTTGACTTTGATATTGCCGGTTCATCAGCCGATTATCTGCTTACCATTACCGAAGGCAACAACCTGCTGGCCTCCACCACCATACCCACCAGCACTACCGGCATCATTGCTGTTCCGTTCACGGTGCCGGGCGGTGTTACCAGCATCTCCGTAGGCATAGGCACCACCACCAGTGGGGCAGGCACTTTATCCCTTCCCGGCCACTGGCATGTTACGCCACGTATAGATACCGTGAATGTGCTTACCAGCGTATGCAGCGGGGAGAAATATCCTTATGGGTATAATGGACAGATGAAAGTGAATGAATGGGCAGGGAAAGGGAATCATACAACTGCGTTGTATTGGGAATATGATACGAGGATAGGTAGGCGGCTAAATTTGGAACCAAAGGCTAATGATATGGCTTGGGTTTCGCCCTATGTTACGAATTATGATAATCCTATTTTAAACAAAGACCCCAAAGGAGATTGTCCCAATTGTATTGCTGCTGGAGTTGGGGCCCTTCTTGGTGGTATTTCAAATTACGTTGGGCAAGTAACATCTAACTTGGCACAAGGAAAGATGAGCATAAAAGAGGCATTTGTAACAAATGTCGATTTTGCAGACGTTACAATTTCTGCCATAGAATATGGAGCTGCGGGTTTTACATTTGGTGCCTCGGAATTAATAGGAAAACCCGTTGCTGCTGCCGCTCGTGCATCCCTCGATTGGAAAGCTGATGGTAAGGGTTATCAGGTGGCATTTGGACCGGATGGCCATCAGAAAAAAAATAGTGATTTGGTGCAAGATGCTCTTAGTGAAGGTCTAGGTTTAGGTTTTGGTGCGATTGGAGATATGGGTGGAGTTACGAAGAGTTGGGCAAGTTTACCTAAAACAGCAAAGGCACCAGAAGTTTGGAAATTTGGAGCCCAAAAAGCGATTGTAGATATACCGACGTCTATTTTTTCAGGTTTAGGTGATGGAGCTATTAAATCAAAAACAAATTTCGACTTTTTAAACATTTTTAAGCCTTCATTTGAATTCGGACCGCTAACACCTATCATGGTTGTACCGCCTCAATAACAATGAAATACAAAAACAACAACACATATATGAAAGTTGCGTACTCAGCCATAGGCTTTTTGCTCTTTTTTACCCTTGTTATTCGCAGTGTTATATCCAGTCAGAAAAAGCAAAATGATAAACCAGATGTGTGGAAAGAAACGGTTGGTACACTTGACCCTCGTGGACATAGCCCAGGAACCATTAGCTATGAAGTTGATGGGAAGATGTACTATAGAAAATTCTTTCTCACTACTGTGAATTCGGTTTTAGGTGAGAAATACACAATGCGATATAAATTAAGTGACCCGGAAGATATTGAAATTGATTATTGGCATCCGGTTTTTTTGGAAGGAGAAAAAACTCACAAATTCAAAGCAGTCATAGAGAAAGTTCACAAAAAAAGTATCTGGGATCCAACGCCATTTGTGACATTTAGTTTTGATGTACGAGGTACCCATTTTAGAAGATTGGTTTATTTACCCAAAAACTACGAGGATTTATATCCTGATTTAAAATCAGGACAATATTATGATGTTGAATGCTGGGTAGAGGATATTAATCGAATCGTACTTCATTTAGATAAGCCGCTAAAAGACAGGTAATGCACCCAATTAATTGCACGCAAAAACCGAAAGTTTAAACAGCGCAGAAAGTGTGCGCTGTTGCAGTACAAGTAGCCGTTACAAATACTGTTGCATTTAACTCTATAAATGGGTATAAGTGCAACAGTTTTATTTTGTAGCCTATTGCATCATGTTGTACGGATATCTGGGTATCTACCGATAAGCAGACAGTAGAAAATCAAAAGCTGTCTATCATCAGTTATATCAAAACCAAAAACCTACTGGAGCAGATTACAGCGGGGTAAAGAGCATAAGATCTGGCAACTATATTCGAAAGATGAAATAATGAGCTATGAAAAAAAGCAATCGGCACTTCACAGAATAAAAATACGTATAGAAAAATAATTTCACCCTTGGAGATGAAAAGTAAGCGTATGTAAACAATTTTTTTCGTAGTATTATATTAAACTTTAAAACACACGGGTATGAACTTAAAAAAACTAACAATTCTCGCAAGTGTATCTTGCCTTTTTCTTTTTGCAGGATGCACAAAGAAAACCAGTTCAAGCAGTACGGCTTCCACGTTTAAATACACTATCGACGGCACTCCGTTCAGCGGCGTTGGGCTTGCCCAGAAATCAGGAACGATATTGAATATTACCGGGGCACCTACATTTAGCGGTACCACCGCCACTTATCCTATTTGTATTTTGAACATTTTGAATTTCACCGGCAATAAAACTTATGATATCGCCAAAGGGGAAGCCGGAGGAAGTGTAGCGCCGAACACCACCAGTTCACATGCGGGTTACTACGGTACTATTACCATCAGTTCAAGCTCTCCTAACATTGTTGGAACATTCCAATTTACCGCACTTGATTCTTCTAAAATTACCAGCGGCAGTTTTTCAGTTAAAGCACCATAGCATCTCATTAGCGAACTGTATTCTTGAAAATTTAAAAAAAAACAGCGCCACACCGTATTTCAGTGGTTGTTGCACAACTATCCTTTTTGCAAAAAAATCGGCTACAGCAAATTTGCTGTAGCCGATTTTTGGATTTTTAAATTAATTCAGGATTTGCGATACCGTGCTATCAGGGTAGCCGTATCGCAGGAAAAGTGATTTTTTGAGGCTATTTCGAGGTTTCTCTATCATTTTTATTGCTGTCTCTACTTTGGGTGCATGAAATTTTAGCAACTTTTTGAGAGGCAACTATTGACATGTTTGGCGGAAAGAAACATTTAATATGAGGCTTTTACGCCCGGTCGTAATTAATGGTCTTTTTGTTTCTGGTCTTTGAATTTCTTATCGGCAGCAATCATTGTTGCTTTAATAGCCTGTTCAAAGGACATATCTATCTTCAAAGGCTTATCTTCCGAAAGAACCTTTACCTGCTTCTTTTTCTTTCGGGACATGCTTATAAACCAAACACTTTATCTGCCAAATCCGGCTTTTGCTGAAAGAATACTATTGTAAATAACGAGCCTATTACAATACCAAATGCAGACCCTATAAACAAAAAGTTTGTTGCAATTCTATTCTTTTCTTGTTCCGCCATGTGAATATGTTTTAGTTGTTCCAATAATCGGTTTCCACAAAAATGCCATTTTTTACGATATAACACCGTATTGATTTCTCCTCGGCAAATTTAGTGCGTTTTCATTGAATCCATTTGCTGCTACAAAATAGCATTCAACGAATCTATATTCCCTGTCTGTACTTGCCTTATATGCTTCATACTCCGCTATCATTTTCTGCATCTGAGCATAGTTTACCCGGTCTTTCTGATTTTTACACTCCACCCATGCATGTTCTCTATAGAACAGGCTACCAAGTGTCATAAACACACCACATAATACCATAAATGCGAAAGCGAACAGGGCTATATCAGGCTGCTTGGCATATATTGCATAGCCTACGAGGCATGCAACGACTAGTAAAGATAGTCGTACTGCTAACTGTGTCTTTAACCATCGGCGATTGCTTCTTTCGGCAACAATATCCACATTAGTTCCTTTGCTGTTGAATTTAGAGTTTAGTTGCGCTCTCGTTCATGCCTTATTCCAACCCAGTTCATGCTTCATAAAACCACAAAAGACACTTTCAAGCAGGACGCCCTTATCGTGTCTGGATTCGACTATTTGTTGGTGCTTATGTTGTACTGGCGACATGCTTGTCCCATAAAGATATAAAATTCCTCAAATCAAGCAATGAGCATAAAATACCGTCTTTTACCCGTATAAGATTGTCCAAAAGATTAGTAATTTGCCACCATGTAAAATGACGATTATGTAGAAACAGAAAATATTGTACCAAATAATACAGGCGTTTTGCTACTCTAAACAACCACAGCAATTAGCAAATCCAACGCGACAAATGATTATGGTACGCCGTGTGGCGTAGCTGAGTCTTGCGTTGGATGGGTCGTGGTTGACCTTGAGTGGCGAAAGAATTTCAGTTACGCTATTTTTTTGCTCACAATCATAAAAACAAACGAAAATGAAAAAACAAATCAAAGTAACACTGGCAGCTATTATTACGGCATTCATCACTATGATATTTATTGCAGCTTGCACCAAGACAAAGAACAGCACACCAGCGCCAACCCCTGCTCCCTCAAACCCATGTGCAGGCATTACATGCTTTAATGGTGGTTCCTGCTCTGGCGGAATATGTATTTGCCCGACTGGCTGGACGGGTACTTATTGCCAAACAGCCGTTGCGCCAGTATCTAAGGGAGAGATTCAATTTGTGAACAATTCTTCAAACCCATACTATATCTATATCAGTGGGGTACTTCAAACAACTCTTCCCGGCATGACGTACATAACCTACTCTGTTAATGTTGGGTCGTATACATGCAGGGTCTTGCAGAAAAGCGGTTATGCTGTCTATCCTACTGACCAATCATATACGGCAAACGTTACCAAAGGCGGTACAGCAGTAGTTTCGTTTCCGTAATTAAAATCTAAGAACATTTAAGTTATTTTTTACTCATAATCATAAAACAAACCAATATGAAAAATGCAATCACTCTAGTTCTTATCGTATTAGGCTTTTGTAGCCATGCGCAGGACATTATCACAAAAAAGAACGGTGAGGATATAAAAGCTAAGGTGCTTGAGGTGACCAAGACAGAGATAAAGTATAAGCGGTTTGAAAGTCCCGAAGGTGCCATTTATACGATGGATAAATCCGACATCGTGATGATACGGTATAAAGATGGCACAAAGGATTTATTTGTACAGGAAGAGGCGGTCGTAAAACCGAAGGAACCTGCTGTAGAACAAAGGTCAATCCCTGTTAAGCGACCTGCCGCACCCGCAATAGAAGACAAGGTAATATCCACGTTTGATGAGTCTATTTACAAGGATATGAGTATGTCCGAGCGTGGCGAATACGATGCGCAAGCTTATTATCGTAACTATAGAAGTGGAGCAATCGGTACTTTTTTTATGACTATGTTTACAAGTCCGGTTGCGGGATTGATACCAGCCATTAGCATTTCTAAAACTCCTCCTAAAAATGAAAATCTGAACTATCCCAAGGAGCAATTAATGCAAAACCGGGAATACGCAAATGCGTACAAGACTAAAGCGCACAAAATGAAGAAAAGAAAAACGTGGGCCGGATATGCGGTTGGGTCTGCTATTTCAGGGGCATTAATTGCGGGATTAGTAGCGATGGTAAGTGATGCTGGTCATTATTGATATTGACCCGCTTTAGGTTTAATCTAAAAAGCGCACTCAAACTGAGTGCGCTTTTTTGGTGTGCAGCTATTAACTTAACCTTTGCAATTTTCTTGGAAATTCCAATAATTTCTACAAATCTGGCACGGGATTTGGATTATACTATGTACATACGAACGATAAGGGAATACAGAGGCAGAAGGCTAACAGATGAATATAGTCAACGAAAGTGTTACTAATAGGATTTAAGAACATTGCTCAATTGCTTGACCATTTTAAGGACAGGTCAACATGCATAGAATACTTAGAGCAGCAAAGATGGCCGGACGGCAAAATTACATGCATCCACTGCGGCCATGAAAAGGTTTACCGGACAAAGACTGGATTCAGGTGTGCAGGCAAAGGGTGCTGTAAGAAATTCAGCGTTCTTGTCGACTCCATCTATGAGAACACTAAGATACCGATACGTCTGTGGTTTGGGGCCATGTACCTTGCTACGGCGCACAAAAAGGGTATATCATCCATACAGCTTGGCACAGACCTTGGTATCTGCCAGAAGTCTGCCTGGCACATGATGCACCGCATCCGTGAAGCCATGTACGATGCGCAGAGCGAAACCCAACTGAAAGGAACGGTACAGGCCGATGAAAGCTATGTGGGCGGGAAGAACCGCAATCGCCACCTTGATAAACAATATGAACATAGCCAAGGCCGCAGCGTAAATGGCAAGACCCCGGTAGTAGGATTAAAAGAGGTAAATGGCAGGGTAAAGACCTTCGTGGTGGATAACACAGACTCAGGCACACTGCACCAGCTTATTGAAGAGCATGTGGATAAGGATGCCGTACTGGTAACCGATGCATACCGAGCTTACAGCGATATTGGCTTTAACTTACAGCATATAGTGGTGAAGCATACGGAAGGCAGCTATGTCACTGAAAAAGACGGCAACAAATTCCATACGCAGAACATAGAAAACTACTGGTCTGTATTCAAACGTGGCTACATGGGTATATACCACTACATGAGCATCCAGGGGCGGATCCTGTAGGTGATTCTCCAGTTCAGCCTCAAGGGCTGCCTCAAGAAATGACTTAAATAATGGGGCTAATGCTCCGCCTTTACCTAAGAGCGGACGACCCGTTTTGAGTTGCTCCAAGGCTTTGTTCTTCACCTCTTCGTAGTCAAACTCAAAAGACTTACTCGGTTTTTTCATATACTGTGTTTTTAAAGTTCCACTTATTAGTGGACTTTGACACAGTTTATTTTACAGCCTCCCATGTAATCGTTACCTGTATTATCTTTCAGAAGATAATCCCGAGATCAGATGCAAGGAAAAAGCGACAAAAGGCCTAAAAGCTTGCAGCAAGGCCAGCATATATAAGCCCCAACCAGCTGACGTTGGCGGGATTCGAGACACCATTTGTCCAGCAGCTCACCAAAGATAACAGGTGGGTCAAGATGTCTCAAGCCATTCCATGGGATAAGATTGTTCCATATCATGACCAACTGTTCTGCAGTAGTGAAGGACGGGCGCCGATAAGTGGGCGTGTCATCATCGGAGCAATGATTATCAAGCATCTTGAAGACTTTACCGACAGAGCAACAATACAGCATATCCAGGAGAACATGTTTATGCAGTATTTTCTTGGGTACAGTAGTTTTACCAATGAGGCCCCTTTTACTGCACCGTTGTTTGTTGCTATACCTTCTGCATATTTATTCGGTTTATCGTTGATTACTAAAAAATGAATTTCGTATTGATTAATTTCATTTTTTAATTAGACAGGGTAATAACGCCAGCTAGTATTATCTATACTACTTTTCCATTCACATAGTTTACAACTATGTCTTCTAGTACGCCTCTGTTTAATTCGAAGAAATCAAAAAGCTCAAAAAGAGGTTTGGTAAATTTTTCAACAACATCGACAATATTACCGTTTATTTCGTCAATCGAAGTTATGACCTCAGTTGAATATTCATCCGTACTAGTCTTATAATCCCAATGTAAGGATCGTCTCGGAGAGGAGGATCCTAAGGTACGGCCTTTCATGCCACCGTGTTTGATTAGTACTTTAAATTCAGCGTTAGAAGGCATTCCAATTGCCGAATATAAATTTCGGAGGTACATAAGGGTTTCGGTGATTCTTACTATCCTGGTATTGAAGAATATATTATTAGGTCCCCGTGAATCTTCAAAAATACTTTTATAGAGAAAAAAACCACCGTTACTGTTAATTGCCCAGTAATCATAGGTGTTTTCATCCTTAGTCGAATCGGTCCAGCTTTTACCTTTTATAGACACCTTTGCGAAAATTCCATCAACATCTGGCTTTGGAACATATTCCGGACTGTTAAGGTTGACAGCAATCGGCCAGCCAAATGTGTCAATTGTTGACGTCTTTGCTTTATCGTTTAAATCTTTTTTTGAAACATTCAATCCAATATCTATCGGGGTAGCTCGTACTTCCATAAAACCACGAAGTCCAAGTGAATCAAACCCTTTCTTTGCATCATCGTAATGCCGATCAAACCAAGCAGTCAACACTACAAACTTTCTCTCTTGCGCCGCAAGTGTTTTTCCTGTACTAAAATTTATCTGTTTAATCGCCTCTGTAACATCAGCTTTTGAAGATTTGCTTTTGCTTTTTACCAAACTCCACAATTTCTCACAGCCTTTCATTATTTCTCCAACCGCCGTTGTTAAATCGTGTGCCTCACCCTCAATCGTTTTTCCATAAACATATTTACGATCTTGGATAGCCCAAGCCTCAGCCATGACCGTCCGCAATTGGACTTCGCACATGATAAGGTTTTTCTTTCCGTTCTTTTGTGTCTCTTTTGAACAGTTGATATGAAATGCTCGATAAGGTGGTTTGCTTTTACCGGTATTCTGATCTCCGCCTTTTTGTTCGGTAATTACTGAAGGATATTTTTGTTTCAATGAACCTTCCAACAGTTGCGCGAAATTCTCAAGATCGTCCTCACAGTGGCAAACAACTCTAACCCCCGCCAAGTCTTTTATATCTAACAAACTATTACAATCCTGATATTTATCAGGATTGTTCACATTTCCTAAGACTGAGTCCCAAGTTTTTATGTCGTTGTTAGGGCGCTGGTATACTCCGGCTATGTGAATAGCGTCTTTGTGTGTCTCCTGTAAGGTTAACGCCATGGAAAATATCTCATTCTGAAATTCTTTGTATTCTCCTTTGTATTCGTCGTATTCCTCTTGAAGTTTTTCTAAATCAGTAAGCATAGTTAAGTTGTCATTTCAGTATAGGCATAAGTTTATTTATTGCAATCTATTAAAAAATACCCATAACAATTTCACATTTGGTTCAAGAAGCTTGTAATTTGGATGCAAAGACTTTTATCTTCTATGCCGTCCATAGCGATTGCTCGTTCTAGCTATACATTCTATTTCACCTACATGAAGAGCCGCCTGAAAACCATAAATAAAACTACCACTCAATTTGCACTACTATTTTACAATATTTTGGGTATTTATGCGGGGTTTATTTTGATGAATATAAATTAACCATGCGTAACGGCTATGTGCTAGGGAAGTCTAAAAGACCTGTAAATAATCCAATTTGAATATCTGGATGAGATTGAAGGTCGCCCTCTAAAAATTCTTTTTCTAAGGAAGTGTCTGTCCTAAGGGATTTGCCTTTTTGATGAAATCTACTAAGTTTCGATTCACCTTTATCATCCTTATTAATCACATATAGTTGGTCTCTTCGAAGTTTCCCTTTTTTGAGAATCGTAGTGTTGTGACTTGTAAATAATAATTGAGCTCCTCCGGGATTCATTTTGGGGTTATTGAAAAATCCTATTATTGTTTCGTACATAGCAAAATGAAATTGACTATCTAATTCATCGAACAATAATATCTTTCTTCCAATTACCGCATCTAATTGGATAGACCGGTCACCTTGACCAGGGTAAACCGGCTTGGGTTGACCAGGTCAGACCGGCAAAAATTGACCAGGGTAAACCGGGATAATTTGACGATCCTAAACGAAGGCTCTATTAATTTTTGCCCAATGGGGATAATCGAATATCTAAAATATTCGCCAACCAAATGGGTGGTCAATCCGCTCCGGTTTACCCTGGTCAATTGAGTCAGGTTTTTGCACTATTTGCAAAGAAAATGTCAGCTACTATAGATGTCTTGTCAAATTGATGAACAAAACATCATAGGATTTACTATTTCTTGTCTTCCATTTTCTCAAGAAAGGTTTTGAAAACGCCATTACTGCTTTTCAAAGCATCATTGATCTTATCAAAAGGAGTAATTAATTTGAACCGCCTTTTTTGACCTGCGCCTGAATATTCGACTTCGGCAATGATTCTCTTATCAATGAGAATCGGAAGTATTTCATCAATAAAATATTCAGCATCCTGCCCAAGTTTAATGCGAAAAACATTGTCATTTAGATGTGAGCCCCGAATAAACCGTCTTAATGCTTTTTGGACAAGAGCAAGATCATGATCAATTGTCAACTCAGAATGACTAATTTTTTCTACGGCCTCATCCTTGCCGAAATTAAAGCCTTGTGCGAGAAGTTCTCTTCGTATATTATACGGATCATAAAAGTCTACTTCTGCGTTTGAATTTTGAACAGATACGATCTCACATTCTTTGAATGTAACTTGATTGATGGTATTGTCATCTCCTATTTCTAAATTATCAAACGTGCAGTTTTCAAATAAACAGTTTTGAATTGATGTACCCCAAACTGCTGCACTTTGAAAATATGAGTTTTTAATTATCAAATTGTTTAAAACTACACCTTTGAGGCTATCAACAGGAAAGGAATAATTTTCCAAGATAATTCCCGAACTATCTTTAGTTGATAATATTTTCAGAACAATATTTCCACAATTCTCCTTCGCATAAGAAGTTGCATTCTCTGTAAGTTGTATAGTCTTAAATGTATTAACTATTTCCTTTAAGCTAATACCAAGTTCTTTTCTGACATAACTGGTGAGTACTTCAACAGTTTGACCGTATATCAATCCTTTTCTTAGTAAATTCTTAAACTCTTGAATTTTGTTCGCTTTAAGAACATTATAGAAACCTATACCTAAGAAAAATTCTTGAAATTCCTCGTGATCAAATTTTAAATGATTAGGTGCTTCAGCTCCAATAAGCAAAGCATGTTGTTTTAAACGCTCTTTAATTTGTCTGCTTATCTGAACTGAAAATCCGTTTGATTCGGAATATAAATCAGCTAACAGGTCAATAATATTCGTAGGCAAGGAATCAGTATTATTCAACCACATTTCCTCAGCTAACGCAGCCAATAACTCGTAATGCTGGGAGACAGTAAGCAGAGGTTTGTTTTCACCTGATGTATCTATCCATTTTGTATCTGCTTCTCGAGTAATGATCGTATCTACAAAATTTGGAAAGTAGTCTGTTGAGTTAAGTTGCGCAGAGGATATTTTATTGAGATTGCCACTTCTTTCCACGACGGAAAGCAATTGATTTACCAAGACAGGTCTAGTCAATAAAGGATGATCGGCGCCTAAATGGAGTTTAACTGTTTCATAAATTTCTTCTCCGTTATAAATTTCGCGAGAGAGTGCATATTCTTCAAACTGTTCCTTGTTCCAACGGTTAATTCCAATCCTTGCGAAAGCAACAGAATCCATGCTGATCGTATCAAATAATTTTGCTTGAGCGCCAAAACCCTTATAATCAAAATACGCTTTTCTTGCGGCTATTAACACATTTCCTGCGGAGCTAAGTTTATTCATCAATTGTCCTGTCGCTGACAAAGCTTCACCGCTTGAACTTACCATAAACATTTCTTCGAAACCATCGAATGCAGGAACGATCAAACCTAGCTTAACCAATTCGATAAATGATTCATAATAGAACAGTCTAAATCTTAATCGATTTACTAAGGAGGCTATAACAATGTCGTCAAAACGCAAAAAAGGTCTACCCCCCAATGGAATTGGAACCAACAACCAATCAGTTTTCTTTTTCTTGAATAATTCGGCTTGTGAAACAGCAAGTTGGTTTATTATTGTTGTTTTACCCTCACCTGCATCACTCGTAAGATATACAACTCCGGTTGTTCCGGGAATCCTTTGTCCAAGTTTTTCGCGTAAGGATTCCGAGACGTTAGTAGTTGGTTTTTCAGTTTCAGTTGGGTCAATATCTATGTCATCCAATAAACTACCCGTAGGATTAATAAAATCTTTAACTGAAGGGGAAAATTCTGTGATTCGGTCAGCTAATTGTTCTAATTGAGCTAGCCTTTTAGCAACCCAAGTGCGGGCCCTACTTTCTACTTGGTCTTCTCTGATGTAGAGTTCACCATCCTTATCTATAAGTTGGATTTCAATTCCCTCACCTCTAATAAATCCAGTTACTTTGCCTTTATCCACTAAAATATCATCCGCACTGTCAGCAAATGAAATCAATATTCTTTCGAACTCTTTTGGGCTCATATTAAAGATTTTTCATGTGATAATTTTGATTAACTGTTCTACTGTAATGAGTTGGTGTTGTTCTTCCCGCTTTTGTTTGGAAGTGATAGACCTTTCCACCCATCGTAATTGATGCTAATATACCTGGCCAAAAATCATCGTCAGATGAAACAATACAATACTTTTTTTCTCGCTGAGCAATGAAGATCATATCGGCGGTTAGCATAGTATCTACAAGTTTTTGTTCATGACGAAAAAAAATTTCATCAACTTTAGTATGAATGCATTGACTACAATGTCCTGAACTCACAAAATCATACACGTTCATTACCGGGCATCCAACTTGACTACATCCAGTAATAATTGGAGGACTAGCTTTTAAACCCGAAGGCATCCCATTTCGCCTAAAGGTATCAACCAAAGGTATTCTTGGTTCAATAAATAAACTAGTAGCTAACTCAGCATTAGCTATGACTTGGGTTTTATTGTCCGAAAGAAGAGTTGTCAATGGAAAATTTTTTCGAATATCAATATTTAGATTTTGAGCTCTTTGGGTAATGTTATTATTATTATACCAACCACCATACAGTCTCACCTTTACATTTCTGTCGCTCACTTCATTGGGACTTAATTTATTTAGAACACTTTCGATAATAAAGATAAGGCCTCTATTTTGATCACTGACTTCAATATTATCGTAATCAATTAGCAAATTGAAGGGCATAATTTTCAATATTGTTTAGGTTTGACAGGCTTAAATTAAGTATTATTTCGAATACTTATTCACCAAATATACCTGAGCGCTATACGAAGGCTTTATCATCTGCCTGGATGCAGCGGTTCAATGGGTCTATGTCGGTTCGGCAAAAGGAAAGAGACGGATAGCCCCTGAACGGGTTTCATGGTATGAACCCGATTTGTTTCGGTCAGGGAAATTGCCCAAATCAGGACAGATCAATAATTCAGCAAACTCATATACTTTTTGGCCAAATAACTCAACGTCCTGGTCGGACACCAATGATCCATCGAAATTAAAATGTGCGCCAACTTGATTCCTGATTGTAGACAATTGTTTAAGTTCATCAATCAGCGGTTTTAATTCCTGTTCCGTACTGCCGACTGTTTCCTCATAAATTCCTTTGTCATTTTTGACTAACCGCTGTACTTTGAGCATCTTCTGAAGTTTTAAGGACAGACAATCCAACAACTCGCGTAAGACAAACTCATTGCGGTGTTTCCTTGCCAGTTTACACTGGTATTTAATAGATAAAAAATCAAGCACATTCTCCAAGACCGTACCTGCAATATTGGCGATACGTTGCCGATCAAAATCCTCACTTGTTATTGCCTTATTTAACTCTTCGATATCGATCTTTCCATTTTGGAATTTAATACCAGCATTTATATTCCAGGGACGCAATTCTATAAAATGCACTTGGTGTGATGGCGCCCGACTGAAGCGGTAACGATCTTTCCAAGGTCGGTAATGGGTTGTAATAAGGATATGGCAAAACAAAGTAATTTCTTCGTGCAACAGATCAATAAAGCGGTCTAGGTGGTTTTCATCAACTGACATGACGACATCATCAAGAATGAGGATGGTGTTACCATTATTATATTTTTTAGCTAATGCCAAAAAAATACAAATACCAAGTGTATCTAAATGCGATTCACTGTATAAGGATTGGGGTGTAATGCCAGCCTCTGAATGAAAATCTGCATTCAGCTCTATTGAGTTTTTTACAATCGGCTTCAAAAACAATTTAATACCACCCAGACTTTCAGATGGATGTAACTTTTGATAAAGTAGTTCAATATCGGCAGAAATAGAGACCAATTCCAGATCTATAAATTCTTTGCGCTTAGTTTCAACAATCTCCAGTGCCTGAGTCGCAAATAGTGACAGTTTTTCAGCGCTTGTATAATTAGTTTCGTTAGCAAGCAGAGCGACAAACTGCTGTTTAATTAGGTTATGCTGATTTATCGATTTGAGAATCTTTGCTGCTTCGGTATCAAGGTGTTTTACCTTTTCGTCAACAAGTGTATAATATGTCTGTAGGGATTTATAACGATCATTATTGGTAACACTAGCTTCTATTTCTGCAATTGGGCCTACTAAAGGGCTGCTTTCCGCTAATAATGCTTTGAGCTGCGGGACAAATTTATTCAGGGCTGTAATAAACGATTCAATCTGCAACTTGAATGTAGCCTCAGTTTGTTCTTTCGTTTTTATTGCCTGTGTTAGTGCCTGTTCAGCTTTATGATATTCCTGCATTGCAGCTATTTTCTCCGACAGCAATTTTAAAACACTATCCTTCTGTAATCCCTTTTCACAAACCGGACAATTGTCGATCAACGATTTACCTGTTATAAATTCCCTGGCCTCGGTCAACACTTTCAGCACTGAAAAGTCTAAATTGGTGTTATTTTTGCTCAGTTCTACGATCACATTTTTCGCAGATTGTTCTCGAGCGATATCGATCTTATATCTCGCGGAACTTGCCTTCACTTCCGTAATTTTATGTCCGACCATTGTCCAGACAACGGCCAGTTGCAGATATTGTTGGTGAATTTCCTGTTGTTTGGTAATATCGCTTTCCGATTCAGTTTTGGCCCAGTTTCTGAAAGACGTATCGGGCTTGCCTTCATCTATCCAACATTTTTGCAAAGTATCATTAGCTGCTTTTATCGTATTTTTTATATTTACGAAGGCTTCATCCGCTGTCTTTTTGGTTTTACGCAATTCATCTTCTCCCTTGATGATATTAGACACATCAATATAATCTTTCAGTACCTCATAACGTTTAGAGGGTTCGGAGTCAATCAAGCTAATAATCTGACTTCGTCTTAAATGCCTAACAGCCGGAAGTCCTATGGCCGGAGTTTTGATGAATGTAGCTCCTGTTGCATTGAGTTGAGCGGAAAATGTACCAATGTCTGTAAACAATTTAATCATTACATCCTGGTTATTGCTTCCCAGAGCCTTTATAAAGGCCCTATCAACTGATGATTTATCACGGATAGACCCCATATTATCTGTACACAAACAGACCAAGGCATCCGCAATGGTGGATTTACCGTTCCCGTTCTCGCCAAAAAGCATGGTGATCTTTTTCCCTGGATCAAAATCTACTTTTACCGGCTGAGTAGCACCGCGAAACTTACTAAGATATAGCTGCTTAAGCTTCATGGGTTATAGTTAAAGTTGTGATTTTGTTTTCGAAGGCCTTTTTCCAAATCGCATCCTTCACCTTACCTTCAGCCAAATAAGTGGACAGACTGTCGCCATTTTGATCCAAGATCAAGCCTTTTGCTTTCAACTCAAGAATTATTTCTTTAGCTAGTTTTTGGTTTGGATCTATAATATCGGCCATAATCAAAATTAATGTATTAGTGTTACAACTTCTGATATTTAAATAGCGGGCTGTTATCACCGTAGGATATAAAGAAAAAAAGAAAGCAGGAATAGTAACAGAAAATACTTTATCAGAAGTGCAGAAAATCTAAGTCAATTATAATCCCTCTATGCAATTGCAAGATTGCATCTCGCCATGGCCATTGATAGTAATCTGCTCTTATTTGCGAGATGCAATCTTGCGGGGAAGCCTCCCCGGGCCCCTCATTTTTTAAAGATTACAATTTACTT
>CAZBPS010000039.1:0-16871 GCA_964493865.1 uncultured Flavipsychrobacter sp. | reverse complement strand
TAAAATCAAGAAACACTATCTAACAAAAAGTCCACTTTAGTTTGACTACATACAATATGTTACATCGATTTCAGGAAACAGAAAAAACGGTCAAAAATAAAGTGATACAAATGGCCTTTTCTCCTGCCGGAGGCGACCGGCCAGAATTTAAAGAGAGTTGTTACCGGTATATGCCAAACGTGGTCGATTTCATGGACGACTATAAGAAGAAACACGGTTATAAGAATTTCTCGATAGAATTACAAAAGAGGGAGGCAAATATTTTCATAGACAACCTGCTATATAACATAAAGGCAAATGGATTCTTCTGCATCACCAAGCATGATAGTTTGATCGTAAGAAAATCTAACCTGGAAGAGATATTACAAATGCTCAGGTCTTATTTCGATTTCATTGGGTTCGGCTGCACTGTAAAGGTTGAAAAAGAGGTCGTCAAATTTGATCGTAACGATACACTGGCGTTGAAAGATAAATATAAACCAGAGACCTGCGACATAAACGAGATACGGGACGTTTCTGGCACGCAAATTATCGACGGAACAGGAATTGCGACAGAATATAAGCGGGAGCCTCATTTGGAGCCGGAACAAAAAGAAACTGGAACCATTCCAGAACATGAAAATAAGCCGAACTGGTGGCAGAGCCTCGATTACTATAAAGAGAACTATGGCGAAGATTCTGGCAGGGAAATGTACGAAGGACAATTCGGGTTCATTGGCAAATTTTAAGCCCGATGTTTCACGCAAACAAGGCGGCATTCACATCGATTTTTTCGCCTCGGTAGCAGCATCCAGCAACTCAAATAGAGATTCCACGTCATTCAATATCTCATCCCACTCCAAAGGTAGCCCTGCTTGCTGGCATCTAAGATAGTCGATAAACACCTTGCGTAGGTTCTTGGCAACGCGCTCCGGTGAGTGGTCTTGCATAAAATACCTCATTCTATCAGTTAGTTTCTTTGGCAGCACATTATTATCCTTGCTCATTGAGAAAATATTTCGATGAAGGTATTTCAGCAAAAGCTTGCAAACGCCATATTAACGCCACTTTAGCGGAAGTGCACACACGACATTACCCCTGTTCTCCTATCTTCGATTTATCACAAAAAAAAGAAAAAATGATTGGAGACGACTTATTCAATTTGGCAAATATGATGTACAGCATCGAGGACGCAGGTCTTTCACAAGGCTGTTCGCTCGAAGAAGCAAACGAAACTTATAACGACGAATTTAACGTTACAGATGATTTTAAAAAATGGGAATCTCAACAACAACTTGATGCCGACTGGAAGAAATATCACAAGCTGTGCGAGTTGATGGAAAAACTCGATGCTTAACTCAAAAAAAAGAAGATTATATGAAAGCGAACGACGAATTAAGGGAATACAATTGCTCGGATAACTATTATAAATACAACTTCGGCCTTATCATAACGGATGGAGTAAAAGCACTCTGTGAGAAATTTTCTTGCTGGTGGTTTGCCGATGTGATCGCCTCATACCAGCCGAAATTGCAAAATAAAGAAGAATTTCAGGTGTGGACACTAAAACGGCTCACAGATACCACCGCAGTGGTCATATGTACCGATGGCAACGATAACATCTTGGTACGTCAGGACATACCATTTACAGATTTCAAGCCGACGGAAGCAACCGTATTCGTGGAGTTTGGAACCGCGCTCCTCCCAAGTGAACATTAGTATATGTATCAACAAACAAATTTTATATGACGACCGAAGAACTAAACTACTTAAAAGCCGCTGCATCGCTCGGTCTGATCCCTGACGAGGAGAACGTTCTGTTTTTGTTTCATTCCACAGACAAGCAAATTCTGCTTGATATAGTTAGCGGAAAAATCGATGCTGTTGAATTCGCCCGCATGGAACTCCAAAATAGGGGCTTGGACGAAACCACCGGGGCGTGGATCGGATGGAAAAAGAAAGAAAAAATATCCAGGTCGGCTTAGGCTCGCGCAAAAAAAATCTCTACCAAAACATAGCCCCCCCATCCAAGCAGTGCGACGATTTGTCTCGCCTATGTGCGACAATATGACGAAACGTCGAAAAAAATCGTTCAGTTTTCCCGAGTTCACACCTGATTTGGTATGTACACTTGCAGCCAACGGTCCAAAACGAACATAACGATGCTTCTTTTGCTCAAATTCGCGACCGTTCTTAAAAAGCGTGTACTTTATGCTCTAAAAAAACAAGAACCAATTAGAAAACCTAACTACTTAAAGTAAATACCTCGAAATACTACTTGAAGGTCATTTGACCTTTTCGTGAAGTAAGAATAAACTTTTTTGATTTCAAACCTCTTCAGGAATTGTTCGGCATCTTAGCAAGAAATAATTAAAGCAATGAAGAAGCAGAAAAAAGACGAGCTACAGCAATATTTGGATTCGCAAGAACCAGACATGAAATTAAAAATGGAACTAATTACAGAATTTCTGAAATTGGTTCCAAGTGGTGATTTTGATGAAGTGGCAGGCAGACTAAAGAAAAGCATAGAATGTCATATAAAGAGCATGGGCATGCCCACAAAATAAGGAAAACAATAATGGAAAATCTATTTTTGAGAGATGGTAAAGTATTTCTTATCCCCGATTTTTTTACGAATGAGGAAAGTGACAGATTATATAAGAGCCTGGAACGGAATATTAATTGGAAACATCAGCCGATCAAGTTGTTTGGCAAGGAAATCATGCAGCCGAGACTGACTGCATGGTATGGCGATGAAGGAATGTCTTACACCTATTCTGGAATCACCATGCATCCTTTGATATGGAACGACGACCTGCTGTTTATCAAAAATAGAATCGAGGAAGTTACCGGGCATACTTTCAACAGTGCATTGTTGAACTACTATCGCAACGGTCAGGATAGTGTCGGCTGGCATAGCGATAATGAAAAGTCGCTCGGAATCAACCCTGTTATAGGATCAGTTAGTTTCGGCACTCCTCGAATGTTTCATCTCAAACATAAAGCTGACAAAACACTTAAGTTAAAAATCCCACTCTCGCACGGAAGTTTTCTTCTGATGAAAGGAGAAACGCAACATCATTGGTTACATAGCATACAAAAGGAACCAAAAATTACAGATGGGCGTATTAACATTACTTTTCGGACGGTCATAGATTAAAGTGAATGAAGAAAGCAAGTTCCTCTTGCTCAAATTCTTACCCATCGGTTCACTTTATAGGGTAGCATTGCTATATCACACGCCCTAACTTAGGGATCACTTATCAAACTCGAAAAAATCTTTTGGCTGAACTCCCAAAGTTTTCGCGAACAGGAAGATGAAACTGATACTCGCGCCTATCTCTCCCCGTTCAATCCTTCCGACTTGGGACAAGTGGAGGTCGGTGGAATAGGCGAGGTTTTCCTGTGTCACTCCTTTCTGCTCGCGTATCTGGCGCAATCTTTTGCCAAAGGCTTTCAGTCCTTCATCATCCCTGTATTTGGCTTTTCGTACCACACTTCAAAGGGATAACTAACCGGTCAATTTTATTAACGCAGTTCTGCGCTATTTTTAATTGTTTTAGCTATTTTGCCAACAATTAAACTTTTAAAACCAGATAATATGAACAAAACGTTTCTAATCGGTATGATTTATCTACTGGCCGGCATTGGGCTTGTAAATGCACAAACATGGAATCCCCTTGGCATCAGCGGCTTCTCTGCAGGTCAGGTATCTTATACCAAGATAGCCATAGACGGGAGTGGAACACCATATATAGTTTATATGGATTACGCGAATGGTCAAAAAGCAACGGTTATGAAATATAACGGAAGCAGTTGGGTAACGGTTGGTAGCCCTGGATTCTCTGTAGGCGTGGCGGGATTTACATCCATAGCATTTGATGGTAGCGACAGGCCTTATGTGGTTTATGGCGGGAATGGTGCAGATAGCGAACGAGCAACGGTAATGAAATACGATGGCAGCAGTTGGGTATATGTAGGTAGTCCCCGTTTTTCGGCAGGTGTGGCGGTTTACACTTCGATAGTTATTGATGGAAGCGGCACTCCTTATGTGGCTTACATGGATTCCGCCTATAGTCAAAAAGCCACGGTAATGAAATACAACGGCAGCAGTTGGGTTACTGTAGGCAGCCCTGGGTTCTCCGCAGGGAAAGCTTGGTGGACTTCATTAAGTATTGATGGGAGCGGGACACCCTATGTTGTGTATGGGGATGGTGGCAACGGGTACAAAGCTACAGTGATGAAATACAATGGCAGTGCTTGGGTGACGGTAGGAAGCCCGTTGTTCTCTGCCGGGCAAGCATTTTCTACCTCGATCGTATTAAATGGCAGTGGGTCAGCTCTCGTTGCTTATGCCGATGGCGGCAACGGCGATAAAGCCACTGTGATGAAATATAATGGGAGCAGTTGGTTAACACTCGGTAGTGCTGGATTCTCAACTGGCAGTATACAATTTCCTTCAATGGCAATTGACGGGAGCGGCACACCTTATGTTGTTTACGGAGAAGGAACCAAAAACAAAGCAACCGTAATGAAATACGACGGAAGTAGTTGGGTTACTGTTGGAAGTGCAGGCTTCTCAAGTGGGACGGTAACTCTACCATCAATTGCGATAGACGGAAGCGGTACGCCTTATGTGGCTTATTCGGACTACGAGGATACGGGTAAAGCGACGGTTATGAAACTTGGGACAGGGATTGGTGTAAAAAACTTAGATAATACGTCGACCATTTTTTCGATCATATTTCCTAACCCTAATCATGGTACATTCACCGTGAATGTGTCTGCTCCATTTGGAGAAGATGTAAGAATAGTAGTTACAAATATGATGGGTGAACGAGTAAAAGAACTAAGAGCTAATACCAACACTGATACTGATATAAGATTGGATACGCCACCAGGCATATATTTTATTTCGGTAATTACCAACAAGGACACATACAACAGTAAAATAATTCTCGCTAAATAAAAATACCGCTCAATTGAACTGAGGCTGATCTTAGGGTCAGCCTTAATTTTAATCTCTCACATCGGCTAATAACCTCATCCATCATTTGGTAAAAAAATCACAGTCGAATCTTTGTGGGTACTGTGCTTTTGTTTTTTGCAGCAACACAAATCTCGACTAACGCTCTCCTGGCGCGTTTCGGACCTTGTTAGGAGCCTCCAAACTCTTTTTGAGTATAAACGGCTTACAACAAACCGACGAACGGTCAGACAAGAAATAAATAAGCCGAGTGAATAGACTATAAAAACGAAAAACGGGCACCAAAATGATGCCCGTTTGAATTCACAGCTATTTTCGATATTATTTGATCTTGTAACCAAGCTCCTTAGCCACTTTGATGAATGGTTCAATCAAAGCCGTCGTCCATTGGTTGCAGATGGCGATGGGCTCCTTCTGCCCCTTAATCTTTACCATTTGTTCTGCTTTGAGGAAATAACGTGGCTTGTTGCCCGACAATTTCTTTGCCTCCGATTCGTTGGCGAACACCCCGAAACGTTTCATGAGGGTATCGGGGAAGACCTCTTTTAATTGTTTGTACGTGACACCCGGATTGTCCTGAACGTATTGAGCGACCAAAATTCTCACGAGCGGCCCCTTGCCGTACTGTTCGCCATTGAACTTGTACTTGGAGTTATCCCTGCGATCAGGTTTGGAAGCGTCTGCTTCTTCGACCGTCTGCTGTTTCTTAACTGGTGCCGCTTTCTTTTTGGCCGCAGCTTTAGGCTTCGATTTTCCTTTGACAGCGGGAATGGTTTCAGCAGCACTATCTTCACTGTACGTTTCGTCCAGCGAATACGTTGCGTCCTGCCCTACGCCGGAAGTAGACACCTGTCCATCTTTTACTAATTTCTTAAGGCTGTTGAACAGATTTAAGCCGTTAAGTTTTGTGCCCTCTGTGATGGCAGTCCTCGTTGCATTGGGGTTCTCCTTTAAGAACGCGACCAATTTGTCGTTTGTCGTTTGCATAATCGTTTGTTTTTGATTTTCGATATAGCGAGGGTAGCAGCAATCCGCGACAAAAGGAAATAAAGGGGCGAATTTTAGTGGTAAAAAGGAAACTTTAGCAAATTTTAGCGTTTCGACCAGGGTACTATCAACGGGATCACAAGAAAAAAAATCAGGGTGGATAACCGCTTTCTTTATTTCGTATTTTTGATTCATAAAGTTTAGAAACTATGGGCGCTTCAATCCTTGAGACATTCGACACAAGCAAGTATGAATGGGTAAATATAGAGGCGTTCAATGCCGGTAAGAGGTTTGCTAACATTAAACTACTTCTATACCAGGTAACGAAAGACGGCAATATAGACTATCGGGGGAAAATCGCATTGGACAATAACGGTAGCGATGATTTCGATAAGGAGGCCATAAATTCTGGATGCACAGACGTATTGGATTTGGATTTTGAGATCGTTGTCCACTATAAAGACAAAAATGCACGTCCTGCCATGCAGGTCAAGAGGCTACAAGGCGTGCAGGTGAGCGATAGCAAGAATTCACAAGGGTTTACCATTTACAATATTCTTTTCCTGGGCACAGCATCTAATTAATTTTGTCAAAACCTGTTCCAGGATTGCACGTATGCGGTCAGGTCGTCCGCCAACACTGTAACTTCCGATTTCTTAATTGCCTTGCGGGGAGTTAAAGCGGGTGTGGATATATTCCGTTGCAGGTCGGTCAGGCTTACGATATATATGGTTGCATCGTCGCTATACACGGACACGTCCTCTGTTACGAGATATGCTTCTGCCGGTTTCTCGTCTGGGCAAGGATTGATTATTTTTACGATTTGTCCTTGTTTCGTTGGTAAGTTCTGCTTGTTCATGTTCCCATCTTTGTATAACGTGAATATAGCAGCAGGTCGCGGCAACAGGAAGTATTTTCAGATAAAACAAGCACATTTTTAACATCCATGTAAATATACCGGAACAAATTCCCGACGCATAAGAATTTTAGATAGTCGTAAAAACAATCGTTTAAAGGTCATTTGACCTTTTGCATGGAGTCGGAATATACTTTTCTCATTTCAAATCTCTTCAGGAATTGTACGGCATCTTCGCTTCAAACAAAAAACAAATCGAAATGACTAACTGGCAAGAAGAAGGAAAAAAATTAAATAAGGGACTCGCAGAGATCCTGAAACAATCAACAGCGAACTTTGATGACAAATCAGTTGAAGAATTTGAACTTATATACCAGAATGTCTGTTCAGAATTTAAGAAATTTTTACGTTACTATCGTTTAATGGGAAACGGGAAATATCTAAATCGGAACTTACTCTTTGGTGTACAATTCGGAGTGATTCTCATCAAAAAGTTCGGCGGGACCTTTGTGAATGACGATTCCGGCGATGCAACTGCCGAAATTAAAATCAAATCAATCAATGGAGATGTTACTATTAATCCTTGGAACATCATCAGTGATAGCTTAGATAGCGAAGACAGGGACGGGAACAAGCGAACAATTGAACAAATTTGTATAGAGCTGGGAATCTCCAATGGTTCACAACCTTCACGCTGAATATGACAGAAACTTGAAGGACTGCGAATGCCAATTCGAGACAATCGGGAGCTTATTCTTCTACTACAAATTCATTTTTAGCATAAACACCAAGCAGCAAGGCGGGAGGCTCCAAATGAGAATTTCTGAACTTGGCTTCACTGAGGTACAACCGCCTCGTTAAGGCCTATAGATTATCAATATTGACCTTGTACGTAATGGCTTCGCGGAGTGTGAATATACTTCTCTTATTTCAAATTTTCTCAGGAATTGTCTGGAATCTTCACTATAAAACAATCAAAAAAGACGAACAAAATTGAAGAGCTAACAGTTCTGTTGATGGACCAAATTACAAAAGAATGGGAAACAGCCTTAATAACTGCTCCAAAAATTGTCAGTGCATGTACGGAAAATCAATGCTTATGGAAATGTAATCTTAGACATACTCCTATTAAAGGTGTACCTATCGAATTACGATTATTCTCAGTAGATGAACAGACAGCGGAAAGTATCATTACACCAGAACATGCGAACATTCTTACCGACAAATACTTCGTAGTTTTCAGCTTGCTATCACAGGACCGAAATGTGGATTCACTAATATATTGAGTATTTGATAGTAAAAATGAAAATATAGAACATGTGTTCTACTATGATCTCGGAAAAGGAATCAACAGAATAGTGAATATCAATCAGGAATTAGAGAAATGTCTTGATATAATGCTGTCATTTTTCACAGTTGAAAATGATTTCTCAATCTGAAAACATAATGGTTATAGCTAATGACTGCATTTCTCCTTTACAAAAGTCTGGCGTTTTAAAACTTAGGCCATTTGACCTTTCTGTTGAATTGAAATAAACTTCTGCCGTTGACAATGAAACAGTGTATGGGCCGTTGCCATTTCTTCATGATTGCACTTGGTACACTTTCTCGAAGCATGTGTCTTTCTCCAAAAAAAATTCGTTTCCACTTCAGAGAGGTAATTACAAACTATTCTTACATACATGTCTTCCACGTGTATCGTATGCTGTGGAACTATGGAAGATCAGTTAATTATTAGTTTTGTTCATTTCCTATCAGTCTACTTTGCAAGCTGCACGCTGTTCGTGCACGAACAGGGTCGGCAAACGGGTACACGCTATTAAGGTATTTAGTGGCTAAAAGGTCCTTACTTTCGTAAGGACCTCCTCTCGACAACAGTTAATATCTTATCAATGTTTCTCATGAAGCAGCCGTACATTCGAGGTGATCTTCTGCTGTACCAGTCTTTTCTTTGCAATGTTGCCCCAGCCGAAACGAATCATCATACGATCTGTGATCTTGTAAATAATAGGCACCACGATCAGCGTAAGAAACATAGATGATATCAGCCCGCCGATAATTACCCATGAAAGGCCGTGTTTAATGGCCCCTACACCACCGCTGGCGAAAGCAATGGGCAACATACCAAACACCATCGCTATGGTGGTCATCAGTATCGGCCTTAGCCTTGCCTGGTTAGCGCGTATCAGCGCCTCGTCTGTGCTATAACCCTCTTCCTTACTTTGATTGGCGAAGTCAACCAGCATAATAGCGTTCTTGGCTACCAGCCCAAACAGCATGATGATACCCATAATGGAGAATATATTCAGCGTATTGTTAGTCAATGCCAATGCAAGAAACGCACCGACCAGTGACAAGGGAAGAGAGAACATAACAACCAGCGGGCGTATATAGTTATCATAGAGGGCCACCATTATCAGGTACACAAGTAACACAGAGAGCAGCAAAGCAATACCAAGCGTACTGTTTGAGTCTCCCTGATTTTCGGCATCGCCACCAAACTTATAGCTAACGCCTTCGGGCCTAGTGAGCTTCTCCAGTTCTTTGGTAAAGTCTGCAGTTACATCACCAGAGGGCCGGCCGATCACCTGGCTTTGCACGTTGACTGACGCAAGCTTGTCATTGCGCTCTAACCTGCTTGGGCCTGAAGATTGGGTTACCGTAGCAAATTCCGAAAGGCGGATATTCTGCCCGCGTCCGTTCACAAATATCACATTGCGAACGTCCTCAGCACTGCGGCGATTGAAATTCTCATAGCGAAGGTTCATATCATACTCGTACTCGCCCTGTCGAAACTTCATACGGCTATCGTCAGCAGTACCTGCAAAGGCGGTTTGCAGCGTACCACCTATAATCTCCATGTTAAGATATAATGATGCCATCTTGTCCCTGTCAACAGATATATGAACTTCCGGGTTGCCTTCCTCTACCGATAACTTCACAGCGGTCGCACCGTTAATTTTCTCAAGTTCCTTGGCGGCCTTCTTTGCAAAAAGCATGGCACTTTCTTGTGTGGTGCCCATTATCACAAGATCAATGGCTGCGCGGTCGGCTGTACCAAATATGTTTACAGGAGTTGTTTTTACTTTAGCACCTGTCAGCATTGCGCTCAGGTCTTTCTTTAGGGCAGCGGCATACATGTCGGATGCTTCGATGCGCTCATTCTCCGGTATCATTGTTACCGTGATCTCGGACTTATATGATGTAGCCGATGTACTACCGAAACCGTCCTCGCTGCTCTGCCCCACTGTAGTGGTTGTGGAGCGTATCAATGGCTGCTTCATCAGGTAAGCCTCTGCCTTCATCGTCATCTGGTTGGTTTGTTCCAGCGATGCATCTTTGGGCAATTCAAGGCCGACAATAAATTGACCGCGGTCACCTTTGGGTATAAACTCACCACCTATATATCCCGCTCCTATCAACGCAAACGATGCAAATAACAATAAAAGAATGACAGACAGCGTAATCCTCTTATGGTTAAGAGACCATTTAAGAATTCCTGTTACCCAATTCGTAAACTTATCAAGCTGGCGCTCAAACCAAAGTATAAAACGTTCGAACATATTCTTACCCGTGAGGTGCTCCAGCTTACCAAACCGTGATGAAAGCCATGGCACGACTGTGAATGAGACCAACAGGCTGAGCGCGGTTGCAATGACTACCGTTACGCAAAACTCGCGCAGAATATTAGAAACCAGACCGCTGGTAAGTGATATTGGAAGGAATACCACAATAATCACCAAGGTGATCGATGTAACCGTTACACCTATCTCAGAAACACCATCCAATGCGGCGCGTACCTTATTTTTGCCCATCTCCATATGGCGATATATATTCTCCAGCACTACGATGGCATCGTCGACGAGGATACCCACTACTAGCGACAAAGCCAGTAGGGACATCAGGTTAAGTGAAAACCCCAGCATGTACATACCTCCGAATGTGATGATCAGCGATAATGGGATAGATACCATTACAATGAGTGAGTTACGCATGCTGTGCAGGAAGAGCAGCATCACGCCGGCAACCAGAAGGATGGCAATAAACAGATCCTTGATCACATCGTTAGCGGACTCAAGAGTAAACTCCGAGCTGTCAGAGGCGACCATCAGGTTTAGGTTTACAGATTTATATTCACCCTCTATCTGCGACAATTGTTTGTGTACTCCTTCACTAACCAATACGGCATTGGCATCAGCCTGCTTTTGTATCTGCAGTACGATTGAGGCCCTCTGATCCTGACGGGCCAGTCGTTCCGGATCCTTTGCACCGTCCTGTACATCGGCTATATCCTGCAACCGTATCTGAGATCCGTCTTTGCCGGTTGCCACTACCAGACTGCGCAAGACATTTATATCGCTATACTTACCAGACAGGCGTACCAATATCTGATTGTTAACAGTCCTTAGCTTACCGGTAGGATAGTCAACATTCGCGTTGGCGATAACATTGCGGACCTGTAGCAGCGAGAGATTGGCTGCGTTCAATTTGTGTGCGTTTACACTTATCTGAATCTCTCTTTTCTGGCCGCCGATAATATTTACCTGCGCCACCCCGTTAAGACGGGAGAGACGCGGGGCGATACGTTGGTCTATCAGATCATAGAATTCAGTTGCTGTCATATTGGCTGTGGCAGAAAGCGTAATGATTGGAAGGTCATCAAGAGAGAATTTATTAAGGGATGGTGTCTTCACATCACCTGGCAAGCTGGATAATACTGCGTTGATTTTACGTTGAGCATCCTGCAGGCTATAATCGGCATCGGCCTTTGTAGTTAGCTCAATGGTCACGATAGATACACCTTCCTGTGACCTTGAACTCAGTTTTTTGATGTTCTCCATCGAGGATACTGCATCTTCTATTTTTTTTGTTACAGTATTTTGGACCTCATCTGGACCTGCGCCAGGATATACCGTTGATATAGTAATTCTGTTGGTAGTGAACTTAGGCAGCAATTCGTAGTTGAGCGATTTGTAGCCAAGAAAACCCAACAGCCCGAGTATGGTGAATATCACTACGACGATGGTGGGCCGCTTTATTGAAATTTCTGTTATTTTCATTTGTATATTTTCTTAATGGTCCGGCCTATTATTTATTATTGTTTCTGAACGGTAACAGCAGTACCATCCGTAAGATTCACCTGACCGCTGGTGATGACCGTTTCACCCTCTCTGAGTCCTTTGCGAACTTCTACCTTGTTCCCGTATACCTGGCCCGATGTCACCTGTTTCGAAACAGCTTTATTGCCCTTGACAACGAAAATCGAATTGTTGCTTATGCCCGCATAAAATGCTGCGCGTGGTATGAGTATTGTTGGTTCCTTTTTAGGCAGGCTGAAACTTGCAGTACCATACATGCCTGCTTTCAGTTCCTTGCCGGTTATGTTGGCAATCTCTACCTCCACAGGATAGTTCAACGTTTCATCACCTTTAGCAGCTATGAAGGTTATTTTGCCTTTATAGGTTACTTCAGGATAAACACTGGTAGTGACAGGCACTTCCTGTCCAAGGCGCAGCAATACGACCTGGCTTTCCGGCACACTGACCACCAGTTTCAAGCGGGATATGTTTACGATCTGAAACAGTTTGGTACCCGCGGCCAGATAAGCGCCCACCTCCACATATTTTGCATTTACGACACCATCAATAGGCGATTTCAGCAAGGTGTTAGCCGTGTTCTTTTTAGCTTGTGTAAGCCTGGCTTGTGCATTATGATATTGAAGGGTCATATCATCCACCTGCTTCTGGGTCACCCCCCCTGTCTGCAGCGCTTTCTGGTAACGTTCCATGTCGATGCGAGCCGCATTGACATTGGCGTGTGCTATTTCAAGATCCGCACCGACAACCTGGTTATCAATTTTGGCCAGCACCTGCCCTGCCTTTACAAACGTGCCTTCTTTTGCCATCAATTGTGTGATACGGCCAGGAGATTCTGCACTGAAATCTATTTGGTTGACGGCTTCAAAATTTCCATTGGCCGAGAATGATTCATCGAACGTGGTCAGCGAAGCATTTTCAGTTAGCACAGGAACGGCACCAGATGAGCTTTCTTTTACTACTGCAGTACGCGCTGTATTATGCTTTTTATTACTGTTCAGCTTCCACATGATTAGCACTATGATAGCTATGGTGACCGTGCTGTATAAAATGACTTTTTTCATTCTGATAAACTGTTATGTTGAGTAGTGTTATTATGTTATTGTAATAAAGACCTCAGATTACCAGCTGAGCGTATCGTCTCCAACTCAGCTATTTTATAATCGAGCAGAGCCTGGGTATAGCTGTTTTGTGCCTGTATAAACGATGTCTGTGATTCAAGCAGGTCGGTTAACGTAGCCAGCCCAAGATTGTAATTGGATTGGCTGGAGCTGTACACCTGGGAGGCCAGTTCTACATTCTCCTTTTGCGCCCTGATAATGCTGATGCTGTTAACGATCTGGGTGAGGGCATTTTGATAGTTAGCCTTCAAAGATAGACTAACACCTTCACGACGCTTCCGTAATTCCAACCCCTGAATAATGCTCTGCTGTGTACGTGCGTTACGTGCAAAGCCATCGAAAATCGGTATACTTAGGCGCATCCCGAATGAACCCGTACCATACCATATAGCATCACTGTTATTTTTGGATTTAAAATAACTGTCGAAATTGTTGGTTACACCATTGTAGCTATAGTTGAAGAATGCACTTAACTTGGGATAGTTCTCTGCGCGAAAGGCTTTGGTCTGCAGGTCGCGCAGGCGTATCTGTGCATCCACTACCTGTATCTCGGTACGGTCTTCAATTTCGAAGTCTTCAGCAGGTATATAGCTGGCAGCTTTTTTTTCAATTTCCCTGAGTGAAATATCCTCCAGCGTTATATCCGTTTCTGCAGGCAGACCTAAGAGCATTTTCAGATTTGCCATCTGTGCCGCAACCAGATTAAGCTGTTGCAAACGTTGCGTCCTGGCATTTGTCAAGTTTACCTTTATTCTGTCCAAATCTATTTTACGTGCCAGACCATTATCGTATTGGCCTTGAGCGGCTGCCACTATGTTTGTCAGCTTTGCGATATTGCTATCCTGCGCACGAATCTGCTCATGGGCGGCTAGTATTCTGTAATACACCTGAGCCGTATGGTGGATAACATCCTCTTCCGTTTGACGGGTGCTTTGTTTATAGTAGTTCCTACCAGCCCTTGCAGCTTTCAAAGCAGTAAATACAGAGGCGTCCAGCAGCGTCTGGCTGACATCTGCATTAATAGCAGTACCATAGGTCAATCCAACTTGCAGCGGCCCGTCCTGTCCCGGACTCTGGAAACCCGGCGGCAAAACCAACACCTGCCGCTTATAGTTATCCGTCAGGTTACCGCCGGCGTTTACCTGTGGTAGTGCGCGTGCACGTGTTTCGCGAATCTGCTGTTCTCCAACCTGCTCTTCGTACCTGCTGATAGCCAGTGTCTGGTTATTCTCCAGTGCCAGGTTAAGACATTGTTTGAGAGAGAGCCGCTGCGTTTGCGCAACTACAGTACCCGGCAACAAAAGACCAAAGTAGAAGGTATACACTAATCTTCCAATATTCATTTTCGTTTATTTGTTATAATTATAATTATACTTGTAATAAAAACTAATCTATCACGCTCGGGCCTTTCTGGTCGTCATAAACGAGAAGTAATGTCGGGTGGTCTGATAGAGTTCACTCTTAAGAACGCAGATTTGTGCAACATGCCGTGAATATTATCCAAGTCATTGACATACAGGCCTTCCTCTATTCCCTGAAAAATTTTACCGGTAATGAGTTCCATATCTGAAGCAGAGAACCATCTTGTAAGACATGCGACGAAGGCCTCTATTAGCAAGTATTTGTTGGCAAAAAAACCGTAAAGCGTTTTGCCGCATGGCCGGGCGACATCGTCCTTTGAGCAGCCCCTGAGACCGTACAGTTCCACCACTCTTTTTAATATAATCTTCTGGTTTACCAACAAGTTGATATATCGACTATTTAGAGAAAAAAGAATCATAGTGCAGAAACATGTTTTTTGCATTTTTCAAGCAGAGCCTCAAACGTGGTTCGTTCCTTAGCAGACAAACAGCTAAAGACCAGCTCATTTAGCGTTATTATTTCCAAAGCGACCTTTTCCGCTAGCTTTTTACCCTCCCTGGTCAGCTGGACCATTTTCTTCCTTTTATCAAAAGGATTCTGTGCTGTCACAACAAGGTCTTTGCGCGTAAGGGAAGTAACGCTATGGAGTATGGAAGATTTATCACGGGCGCAGATATCAGCTATCTCTTGTTGGGAAATAGCACCTTTAAAAAAAGGGATCATAAGTACGGGAAACTGCTCGATCTGAATTTCAAACCCATCCCTGTCAAAGTACTTATTGGTTCTTTTGGAGATCATTTTATGTAATTCAAAGAAGCGAAACATCAGCACCTTATCGTAGATATCCATCTCATTCATGTTGCAAAGATAATATTGGTTGACCCATCAACCAAATTAATTTTATCATTTTCAAATAATTTAACACGCCAGGTATAGCTACGCGTAAGAAGCGCCCGTGCGTGTAAACGTCAGTTCCCAAGTTGCATGATGCGCCACGTACACCTATATAGTTACCAGCATCCACCGCTTTCACAGTTTAACAGAAATGCGCCCAATATATCAACTCGTGCCCGGTTATTATGTATTGTGGTTTTGCGCTGGTTACTGGACATTTTTTCAATTCCCATTTGCATTGGGTAATATTCTTGTCTTTCCGATTACTTGCAGGGACGACCTCTTAAAACTGTTTAGTATCTTCCGATAATCTAAAATCCGCCATTGCAGCAGAGATCAACTCAATTTTTCTACTTTACTTCACATAAACTGGTATAAGCTAATATTAGCTCGTAATTGCCCGTCGGGCGAATTAATGAGTAAAATCCGTATCCATTGATAACTGTTCCTGTATTGCTTTGGTACTATAACACCTATTAGTTCATTCGCCCGTAGGTGATTCCCTGAGGTAACCACTGATTATATTTACGTATGCTTTGAGCAAAAGCAGGCCTGTAAGTACTGCAAAATAAATATCAGAAACGACCGACCGACCTCAATATAAATGGTAAGACATATTTTTATTCGCAACTAAAGTAATCATTTGGGGGTTGACAGATCAAAATAATTGTACCTTTGTGTCTGCATGAGTATTTGAGAATCGAGAACATCTTTTAAGTGAGGCAATTTTTTTGCTGAAATTAAGGATACCTTCTTTTTCCCTTCGCTACACTCGTTAAAGCCCTGATTGATGCAGCGAGGAACGTTTCAGACCCATGCTAATGACAATTATTGCGATGACTGTGGGATGATACCAATGGCATTATCATCCGGTGCAGGCTCTGGGTAAAACGGCATCGTCTGGGTAATCATAAGCGGCCATCCCAGTTTTTTGTCATTAACTCTTGTAGTTGTTCGATTATGTATTATCTGGTTGATAAAGCATGATAGCGACTTAGACGTAGAAAACGTAGGAGATCTTTACAGGAGGAACTAAATCTGAAAATGTCTTAGCTAATTAAAATAAAGGGTTATGGACTTTTTGATCTATTGCAAAATCGAAAACCAAGCGATTAGGAGCGGTCTGGTGGAGGCAATTAAAGGCATATCAGAAAGCGCCTTTAATCATGAGCTTTTGATAATGGTAGTCAACAGTAAAACCATTAACAGAATTCCTGAAGACTTGTTACTATTTCTTCAGGAATATCTGCATAACAAAACACTCAGTAGAGACGATGAGGTTTTCGTTTACTTTCCGCAAAATCAAAAAATCGGCGTCTGGCTTTTGAAGAGAAAAGGAAGGATAAGAATTCGACGATGGCAAAAACCATTTCCGTTTTGAAAGAGCAATTCCTTTCATAGAAGACTGCCATCTATAAACTATATTTATTTTGAGAATGCATTTGTTTGCTCTAAGATAAAACAAGACATTGCTGAGAATGTGTCTTCGTTTTGGAACGGCACGAACTTGTAAGTTTCGATGCAACCTGCGAGGTGTATGTAGTCAAACTAAAGTGGACTTTTTGTTAGATAGTGTTTCTTGATTTTAC
>CAZBPS010000038.1:0-20421 GCA_964493865.1 uncultured Flavipsychrobacter sp. | reverse complement strand
ATCATTGCGTATATACTGTCGTATGGGGTTTCGATGAATGTGGTAGTCAGCATTCTACGCACAAAGGGTGGATACGGAGAAATAGTAACGCCGCTCAGACTGAATGGCCCGCTAGAAAAGAAGGGGTAAGAAAAATAACATGCCGGGAATATCAGCGGCGGCCCACCTACATACCATGGACCCGTAATAGAATAATCAGCAAAATACGGACAGGCTAATTTAGCTTCACCAGTTTCAATTATCCTGTTTTGTTTATCGTACAGGTTATAGGTAAAATAGCCTGTTGTTGTTTGTTTTGCGTTTTGGGAGAAAATAAGCCTTCCCGCAGGGTCGTAGAAGAAACGGGTATCTCCTGCATCAGGCGTATTCTGCTTCACCACCTGGTTGATGGAATTGTAGTTATAGGTACTGGTCTTGGTGTGCGCAGGTACGTGTAGCGGATCTGTTGTGCACAACACCCGCGCTGTATCTATGGGGTCCCAATAGGTCGAAGGGACGAAGTTAACTCCCGCGGGTGGCACTGTCTTGGTCAGGTTGCCTGCCCTGTCATAATAGTAAAGCGTGTAATTGAATTCCTGGTTCCAGTAGCCGATGTTTAATTTTTCCTGCGCCACAGTTAGCAAGTGCGGAATGTACCTGGTGCGTATAGATGCTACTATAGAATCCATGTAATTCTCATACATCAGGGTGCCTTCCCTGATACAAGAGCTGAGCAGATCGCGCTCACAATTATGGAAAGTGTCGTGTGCGGTACGGCCTGCATAGGTTGTTATCGGGTTGCCCAGCAGCACATCGTCAAGCTCAATATTCTTGCCAATCACGAAGGTGGTCATCCCCCTTGCCTGGATAACGGTAGGGTCACCGGTCTTGTGCAGGTTCAGTGTAAAATACCGTGTAGTGCTGTCCCCAAGGCCAAGCATTATGCCCGGCGGAGGCCCTACGGAAACCAGTTCATAGAGTGGGTGCTCATGGTCCGGTATCCATGGCGGCATCGCCACAAACACATTGAACATCGTATCCCTGTACCCGAAATACCGGTACCAGTAAGTGCCGTCCGCGCAACGGTAAGCAATGAGCGGAGAATCGACAATGGAACGCACAACGACCTTATTAGTATCGAAGAATAGATGTCCCGGGTTCACGGTATTCGTATCCTGTACCCAATTCAGTATCTTAACCAAAGTATCAAAGTATCTGTTCCTCATGGTGGAGTCCGAGATATACAGGTTGGTCACCACATTAGGATTGAACGGCTGGTTATAAGACACCTCGCTGTAAGAATAGCTGGGTATCCGTGATACAAGGTGTTGCGCCTGCAATGAGTCAAGCACCCGGTAAGGCGGCAACTGCTGGTAATTATAGGTATAACGCAGGAAATCGGTTTTCTTAGGCTTGTAATAGTCCGCATTTACCGTGCTTAAGTAGTTACTTACAAAATTAGCAGGCAGGCTATGGTTAAAGAAATAGCGCGGCAATTCATAGGCAGCTCTTGAAAGCTCATACGCAGTTGTTATCGTACTGTCTATTACGTAATAAAAATCCTGTACATAATACCCCCCGCCAATCCATACTTTTCTCTCATGCGGTGCGGATAGCCTGATAGAACTTCCTGACCCAAAGAGTGTGTCCTCATCTGGTATATGGGTACCCGGTTCCGCATATACAAAGCCAATGGTGTGTGGGGCCTGCAGGTAGGACAAGGCTGTATCAACAACCTTTGTGGTGTATGTTCCCGCAAAAGACCGGATGGCGTTTCTGTACAGATAAAGCTCCCATACCGGTGGAATATGAAAATCAACACATACGGTAATACCTGACGAAGAACTATCACGGTAGATGCGGTCGAAGGCATAATCCGTATCAACTGCGTTCAGCATCCGTATAAATGAATCCGCATCAGCCACAGTCGGAAAAATAAGATTGCTGTAACCCACATACTGCGGGATCCTCATACTGTCTGCAAGCGCGCAGCTCGTGATAAACGTATTATAATGGTCGGCCGTATAGGATTGCCCAAGCCTGTAATTTATAAAATGCATCAGCATGACATCGTAGAACGGATGGTCCGCACCCACCATGCCATAAGCGGCCATGGTATCCCTCACTTCTAAATATAAATCCCTCATCTGGGTACAGGGTATGCAGGCAGCTATATCGGTGTTCCTGTCAGCCATTGTAAGCACGCTGTCCGTCCATCCCAGAATGTTACAGGTAGTGGAAGAACTACCGAAGGATTCCGTTACGCGGGCGAGAAAACTGAATTCATTGATATATCCCGGTATGGAAGGGGGAGCAGTATTAACGCAAAGCACATTATTAACAGCCATGGTATGGCCCGGAATTGCGCCTCCACTGAAGAAGTTTGCGCAAGTGCCTGTACCACGGAGATAAATTTTTGCCGTATCCGTCAGCATGGTTGAAGGGTCCGGGAAAATGGATAAGGTATATAACGACTTGGCGGCATCGTAGGCAGCATTAGCAATAACGGATGTTGTACCAAGTAATCCATAAATGTTATTCTCGAAAATTTTGGTTGTCGAAAGCGTACCTGATTGATCTGTGCCGGGAGTAATAAGCGCCGTCATTACGTAATTTTCGTTCAGAAATTGGGCTACATGAGCATAAAAGGTGTCGGAAAGACATCCTATATCTCGCGAGCCGGCGGCTGACAAAGGCGCATAATCGATTATGTATGGATTACAAAAATCATCCATTGAAGCCCCGCTGGCTAAAATGGCATACCTGACCTGTTCAGGGGTAAATTCACCCATATGCACGAGATGGGCAGCACAAAAACTGTCCAGTATCTCATGGATGCGGTTGTAAATCACTGTATCCCCAGCTGCGCAGTTGGATAGATGGGCAACAATAGTGTCCGCACAACCGGTGCAGACCATTGAATCAAATGCTGTATAAATGGAAGTAGCGCTGTCTGCGTAACCTGCAAGTGTAGCGCTGTCGAGAACTGTGCCACCAATACCCGCTATCCATGAGCCCGCATCTGCCGAAAAACTATCCAGGAAACTGGATGTTGGGGTTCCCCAACTGGTGACTATGCGGGGAAAAGTACCGCGCCCCCTAAGCTCCAGGCGAACTGAATCACATTGCGCGCAAGAATCGCCGGAAGCCATCACCACATAGTTGTCTACGAACCGTTGCCTGTTCTGAAGGTATAGATTGACCATATCCTTAAAATACTGGCCCTTGACGTAATCATTGACCAATAACCTCCTGCTGATCTCCGAACTGAATATGCTTGTAACACATTCCCGGAACATGATCGTATCTCCACAACCACAATACGCTTTCAGCAACACCGGGGAATCCAGCCGCAGACCACCGCCCGGAAAGGTAGACAACGAATCAGCGCCGGAACCACCAATAAGGTCCCTGAAAGGATCGTGCGCAATGATGCTGTCGAGGTAGAGCAGGTGCATCTGGTCTGCAATAGTCGCATTTGGAAGGGCAAGAAGCTGGGTTTTGAACGTATCTGTAAAACAGGCTTTCAGCATACAGTACTCCGGGTGCAAGGGCAGCAACGCTTCAGCAATCGTATTATCCCCCGATGCGACAGCCCTGCTGTAAACATAAATGAAAGAATCACGCGGCATCGCCCGGAGGTTTGTAAAGGTATCACCAAGAACAATTATGGTATCGGGAAGGTCCATGATGACACAGCTATCCTGGTACAGGTAATGACCTCCGAGAATGACATCAACATCTATCGTATCCCCGGCTATCCACATGAAAACGGAATTGGTCGTATCCGGACCGGTATAGTCACCATATTTTCCACCCGGGTACAGGTCTTCAAGCATAGCTGCCCTCTTTTCTTCACAAGGGGTTTTCTCTGGCGTACAGGGGAATTTTTTATCCCTTACTGCCAGACGGATATAATACGGCAGCGAATGCAGGCAACTTGATGAAAACACCGAGTCTAAGGCGGGGTCGTTCATTGCCGTCACAAAAGAATCTATCGCATCGTCAAGGTCCTCTGTACTGAAATGGAGTTCTTTACGGACATGATGCTCCCCTTCCCCGAGGTGTACTATGCCGACAGGGCCGATAAAATTCACATCCGCACTTGTCGTCATGCCATTGTCCCCGATAGCACTGTCTTTTGCATATACAGTGTCCCCGCAAGGGTCAATGATCTGGTAGTTAAAATGTGCTTTGATTTTCAGGTACAGGGAGCCCGGGCAAATAGCAAAAGGCGGGTATTTGAGAAAATATTGCACAGAGTCATTGGCCGCGGCCTGGTTAAAGAAATCCTTATGTGCTATACGACTGGTGCCCGATCTTTCCTGGGGCAATCCCATCAAAATGTTCTCGTACATAAAAGTTGCGCTCGGTACGCTTAACGTTGTGATGGCATGGGTTAAAGGGCTTGGGCCTGTGCCGATTAGTGACGATGCTATCTGCTTGCCCTCATAGTTTTTTATGGACATGGACAATTGCAGGTTGGGGTCCCGGGAAATAGTCTGTTTATAATAACTGTTCCACCCGATATCCTGTCCGAACAAGCGGTTGATATTGCGCTGAAATGTACTCACATAGTAATTGGAGATAATGTTCGAATCTGCAATCTGGAGCCTCGGCCCGGCACCGCCCTGTTTCTCTATTCGGTCATTAAAAGCAGGGCTATATATGGTATGCACCAGGGGAAAGCCCTCGGCATCCGGAACAAAACGCTGTACGCCTGTTGTGTCTGGGTTCTGGTTGGAATAATAGATGCTTGCCAGGGCATTAGAAGCAAGCGGTGAAAGCGCGGGCACACCGGGGCATATGTAAGCCCCTGTGTCGAAGTCTTGCGCACGGTAGGGCAAAGAGGTGATTGAATTAAGGTCAACATTATGCTGGAAAGAAAACGCACTTGACGATACGGGCGCGGGGAGTGTCTTTATAGATGGCCTTCCCTCAAAGTCGTAAACATTCTTGGTAACAATCAGCTTGTTGAGATTACTATTGAAGCGGGTAATACTCTCCCTGTTTTTGAGCAAGCCATCATAAAAACTTAGCACATGCTTATATTTACCCCCTTCCGCGAAGCTGATCGTATATTGCCAGTTAAGGCTATCATTCATATACGCATCGGAAATATGATAAACGGCATCGGGATGGGCGGAAGTCAGGCTACCCACATTTCCGGCATCCGCGATAGAATACGACCAGTCACTGTATATAGGATATTTGAATAAAACAGTATCGGGCCGGACTGTGCGAACGCGGTAAACGATATAACCGTTCTGGTAAACAAGGGGTATCTTATAATTACTGGAGTCCAGCCAGACACGTGTATTGTTGTTTTTAAAATTGTAAGCCAGGTCAGAGGCAGACGCATGGCTGATCGTTCCGGAGGAAACATCCCTTTCGTAATCATCAACGTAAGTCCATTCAAGCTCATAATTTACAGGCGTTAATTGAACCGGGGCGGTACCGCCGGTAAGGCTGAAATAAACTTTGAGATAATTATCAGCGGCATGGTCTTCCTGCTCTGTAACGAGTGAGGTTCCGGCACCATAATAGGTCTTATCATACCGCTGTGTCTGGATGGCGCTTTCCACTGTAAAATTCCAACGCAGGGAATCTGAAAGATCAGCAGTTATTGGCGAACCGCTGTTATAATCGTAAAGACCCGTTATGACCACCATGGTCTTATAGTAATTACTGTATTTCGCCAGGTGTATATCCTGGAATGCGTTATGCTCATCAGTATGGTTAAAGTTGGTTATAGTCAGGGTATCGCTGGTAAGCACATAAAGGGTTGAATCCACGTTCGGATCCTGATAGTATCCATAAATACTGTAGGAAAGCTGGTACGTATAAGGACGCTGGGTGATGGAATAGTAATGGTCAATAGCAAACTTAACGAGTGCATTATTGCTTTTCAGCTTGATGAGGTTACCCCAGGTACTGGGATTGCTGCGGATTGTATTCCACTCATTGGACCAGACCGTGATAGTGTCCGGCAAGGTATGGACATAGAGCTGGCGCGCCGTCTTTATACCCGATGCTTCCGAGGATTTATAATTGAAGGTCTGGGCATCACCCTTTGCCGTGATGAAAAAAGATAACATCAAGATGCAGCATTGGCGTACCCACCGGCAGCGTTTTTCATTAGTGCAGTTAACCATAAAAAGGTTTTTACAGTTTTGAGGTCAGATTATATGAACCATGTTTTTTCAATGTCACTTTGTCCTTTTTTATTACAAAAAATTTATCCGTGCTATAAGCCTTTTTGTCCGATATTCTTTTAAAATTTTTACAGGTGATCACTTCAGTTGTTCCCTTATCTTTCCCGAATTCATCGTCATGCCAGGGCTGGAATATGCGCATGGCATAGCTGATAAGGATTTTGTCCTTATCATTAAATTCCAGGCTGATCGTTTTGATCTGCATATTAGCCGGGAAAATCAGGTCCATGCGTACTGTATCCCCGCTCTTTTTGAGGCCTTTGACCGTCGCGAATCTTTGCACCAGCGAGTCGAGGTACAGATTTACCGTATTCTGCGCGAACAGGTCTTTCTCCATCTGCTGCTTAAAATCCTTGTGGAGATGCTTGTTCAGGTTAACAAGGGCAATGGCCTTTTCGCGATGGTCTGCTTTATAGAACCAGACATCCGTGTACAGCATTGTGAAAGCCTCGTTACTGTTGTAAAATAATTTCCTGTCGTTCCCTACGAACACTTCCCCTTTCAGCCGGTCTGTCTGGCCATTTGGATATGTAGCAGTCAGCAGGTATTCATAACGGACATTTTGCATTTGCTTCAGCGCGGTGATAATCTTGACCAACTCACCCGCATAAGGGCCGTTTCGTTGCGCGCGGATAAGTCCCGGCAACAGCAGGAAAATAAAGAAAAAGTATCCGATTACAAGTTTGCGCACATGCTATTTTTTTGGGTTACTGCTTCTTGATTCAGACACGGTCATTATGCCTTTTGCGGTCTCTTTTTTCACGCGTACCAGGTTGCCTTCTTGGTCATATTCATATAATGTCGCAAAATTATTCTCATCAAGCGTGGCCATGAGCTTTTCGTTCACCGGATGGTACACAAAGGATTTCATATTTGCGTCATCAGGGAAAATACGCAAGTCATCTACATAGCAAGCTGCGGGCAATTTGAGTGATACGGAGAGCGCGCCTGCAGGAACGGTAAATGCCGCTTCCACCTGCTGCCAGCCATCAATAAGATTTGACCGTTTGACCAAGGGATATAATGTGCCGTCCACATCAACGCCGCACCCGGCACCAAGACTGTAATCCGTTGCATTTGCCGATGGGGATGTCTCCCTCACCCAATAGGACAAGATATATTTTTTGCCAAGATTAATCTGGAAGGGCAGGTATTCATTCCTCGATGAGAATACATAGTAAGAGGAGGGGAAATAGAAATCATAAGCATGGGAAACTGTGCTGTAAACGAAGTTATTAAGAGGTAGTGCCATCGTAAAATCCGAGCCTCCAGAACCTGGCACGGAGAGCGAATGCAGGCCTGTATGGGCTGCCTCAGGGCTGATAGTCAGCATTGAAGGGCCTGTCAGGTTGAAAATATCATAGACAGCGGATGGCGGTGTCAGGTCCGTACTCGGGAAATGAGGACGGAACGGACTATAATTGAACCTCATTAAATTATCCTTGACCTGCAGGACACCATAATCCTCAAAACCATCCCCAACCACTTCGCCCTGTTGGGCATTGGAAGCCACCGCAACCGGAAGGTCCTCATTGTAGCCGTAAACAGCCGTTGAAAAATTACCAATGGCATCCATGTTTTCCACTTCCTTACCAAAGGGGGACCACTTGGTAATTGACCGGGCGATACGCCAGTTGGGGTCTGAACTGGAGAGCACCAGGTAATAAGTAGGGAAACGGTAACAGCCCACCTGGTCGTAAATAGAATCAAGAAATATTGTCCTTGCTTTAAATAATCCCGAATTTCTTCCGGTGGTCATATTATAATTCCTGTTTGCGATATAGGCGTACTCATCTTTTACCCTGTAGATGCCGCGTTGCCCGATAACATATGGATTGATAGTGTCGCTCCCACGGATATATCTGCCAACACCGCGGGTGTTGGAATCACAGTAAGTTTTCGCATTTATGGAAATCACACTATCCAACTGACGCTTCAACTGTCCAGCCCCGTCTATAGGGGTACCTAATGTCGTATAACTCTGGAGTGACTCAGTAAGCATATTTTTTGCCCCGGAATTAATGACTTTCAGGCGCACATTAGTAATAGTCGTACTGTTGACCCATCCGGGTGTGTTCAGTGGAAACCGTGGAAGGAAAAAGGTTGAACAGCTCGCCGTATACCAAAGAATGGTTTTGCGTTCCTCGCCAGCCGCATCCTTGAATTCGCAGTATAGCTGGTCGCCCACCTGCAGATTGGTCGGCGCAGAAGATGCTACTCCCCGGTACGAGCCATCAATCGCCATAGAAGAGAACTGCAATTCATACTTGATGTTATTATAGGCAGTAGACATGCCGATATAACCCCAGTAGGCGGGAATATTAGTGGTGTATTCCCTGTCCTGGAACTCATTGTTGATTGAGGTGACAACAACCTGTCCTGTCTGCGGGTCAAACAGCTCATTCTGCTGGACCGTTACTGCCCCTTCGTCATATGCTTCCACATTGTCCAGGATGCCATACTGCTGCACTACTTTAGTAACTGTAGCTGCTTTGAAGGAGTTATCATACTCACTGTGCCATGGGAAGGCTAAGAATATAGGAAAAGTGAACCATAATATTGCCCCGACATTCAGATTGGAATTGAGTGTGTTATTCTTCGTCTTTTCTTCTTTCTTCCTGGAATCAATAATCACGTCTGCTTCAATTCCCAATTGACGGTTTTGTACTTCCATTCGGTTCGTTGTCGTATTGCTTACCAGGCAGGGCACATAATTATCCAGTTGCCCGTCCTTCATCCGGTAGTTGTACTTCTGGTAACTGATCATCTGGTTATGCCCACCTGAAAGCACGTTATAATGCTCCACACTTTTGGGCTTACCATGCATATCATTGAACACATATGCATATCCCTGGGTTGCCTCCATCCCATTTTCCTGCCGGAAAAAAGAGAACTGGTGATGAAAAGAAGAATTAATCGCCGAGGTGGCCACCTTTACCGGAAAATCCTTAGCTGTATAGAACTGGTACACATCCGATCCACGGGATGATTTGCCGTACGAACCATGGATGCTGGCTATCACAACTTTCCGATAGCCTACGCTAGCTGGCGGAAAGAGGGATTCGCCTATCGGTGTTTCCTGGTACAATTCGACCGGGTCATTGGGAGGCCATGAACTTCCCGAGGCGCCTATATAAGGTACCGGCTGCCGGAAAGGGTTCTCATCGCCGCCCACCATTGGTTCGTAGCTTGCCACACCACTGCTTATCTTTCCCCGCCCGTCCTCATTTATCTCGTAGTAATATTTCTTACCGTAAGAGGCGTTATGCTCATTTCCCCCGGCAAGCGCATTCCATACGTCATGGAACTCAAGCTGTTTTACCCGCTGACCGCCGCCTTTCTTATACATACTGGGGCAGTTGAGCCGTATAAAGGACTTTTTTAGGTCAATATACTTTGCATAATCTTTCTTTTTGACCATCGTAACTATCGGGTTACGGAAAATGTTGACTAGCTCGGCAAAGGCACCCTTCAACCCGTCAAGCATGGAAAAACCGTCATCAGGATCAGCTTCAGAACCCGGATAAATGACCTGGGGTAAATGATAACGGCCATAATTTAAAGACGTATAGGTTGCCGGGTGGAGATTAACCTCACCGGCTGCGCCTGTAGGGTCAACATGTTTCAGCTCTATATAACCGTAACTGCTGTTATTAGGACATATACCCGAATTAACAAAGTTCGCATAACCTTTTATCTGCTCATATGACCTGCTGCTTGTAGTCAGTTGGATGTTAAAATTATAGTAAAGGATATCGGTCGCCCCGCCGCCAAAGTATTTGTCATCAAAGGTCATTGTCCCGCCTTCTACAGTGCTGCGTTTGAAATAAACATATAAATAAGGTGTTTTTTCATCCCCATACAGCTGGTCGGTATTTTTGTAATATGGTGATTGGCCAACCCCTTGGACCATAAACATTTCCTGTACCCGCTTATCCTGTACATAGGCATAATCATCCGATTCATATTCAGTCGTTATCACCCCTCCGGACGGTAAATGTATTTCCGTCAGTGACCATGCGGAAGCATAGGTATTATTACTGGTATCATTCTGGTTGACAAAGGGGAATTCGTAATTGGTAAACGTATCATTATTTGGTTTGTAACTGCCCCACCTGTCCTTACAGGCAAGGTCATAATCGGGATTAAACCCATAGCCAAATTCATAAGGGCTGATCAGGCTCCGTTGTGAATTGCCATACCGGAAATATATTTTGTTCAGTGTCAGCTTGCCCCGCGTACTTCCTGTTGAAACTGCATTGGGTATGCCTTTACATAGAGTGTCCGTATAGGCAAAGAACACGGTTTTAATAGGTACGGCATTGGTCATGTTAATAAACCGGTCATGCTTGTTATATAATTTAATCGAATCCAGTTTATAGGATTTAGCAGGCGAGGAAAGTGCTGTGTTATATGGGGACACATTATATCTCCCACCGGTAGCAACACGTTCAACGCTGCCCACACCATCATTCCGCTCCGATGTATAAAACTCAGCGACGAAATTCCTTGTCTCAATAGAATGCAGCAGCCATTGTTCCCGCGAACCGCTCACATAGCTGCCCTTGTCATCTTTTCTATCACTCCAGAAGCCCGGGTTGTATTGGGCCACCCCTGAACCGTAAGGTGCTTTCCATCGGTAATCCGTTGATTTTCTTGAATAATTCAGTTTTGTATAGGAACCTAAATCATCGTCTGTTGGCCCGTTCCCGGTAACATCGACATAATCATTAGACAGCACGGATGTTAGCAGGTAACTATGCACATAAGACGGTGTCATCGTAGCGCTGTAATATTCATCCCTTCCGTGGCTATTGCTGGTCGCATCAGTTGTGCCTGGTGTATAGGTTACAGTCCCGGAATTCAGATTTGCTAAAGATGGATTTATGCTGAATGTTGCCTCTTTCTGTATATGGTTGAGTGCAGGTATCCCATAAACATACTTTCTGCCATCTTTCTGAAGTTGCACAATCTCTGACACTTCGTCTTTCTTGTGCCCAAGGCGGCCTGCCTCGATCCGGTCAATATAAGTCCTGTCCGCGTCCGGGCCATCCTCAAAGCCATTATCATTATAACTAACGATTTTAGCACTGGTCCCTACACCTGGGAAAGTGTCCTCTTTCGCAGTAAAATAATAAATAAGATTGCCACGCGCATCACGTTTGGATGCCGAATTGGCTTTTCTTCCCGGCAGGTATCTGGAACGTTCAGGAGCAACGACATTGTAACCGCTTATATCCAGAAAATACTGCGAATCTACTTCTGTAAGCTCACCTCCCTGCTTCATATATACATCTTCATAAACACTGCCCACCGTTTTACCGGTAAATCCCCTGACATAGTCTTCCCATGGCCCCGATGTCATTTTTGTTTTAGATTCTGTAAAGTCACCGCCCACTTCGAACCAATAACCGGCACCAGCTTCAAAGGCTAACGAATGGTATTCTTCCTGGCTTTTGGTAACCGGATCGTAGACACAGCCAATGTCATTCCTGTATGGGCGGAACATACCCCCTGTTCCCTGCCCGTTCACACTATAAATATCGTAGGTAAGCGCAGCGGGTGAGAGATATTGCATACTCTTATTGAATTGCCCGTCCTTATCCCGGGTAAAATCCAGGATGCTGCGGTAGGGTACCGCATCTGCGGTGCCGGAACGGTCCAGGTACATATAGCCATATGCGTTCCGGTCACCGTCATTGAAAAAACGATTTTTGCTGTACATGCCATTAATCGTTCCATAAAAAAGCATCCAGAATCCCTCAAAGCCAAATTTGATCCGCCCGTAAAAAGAACGCATCATGTTACTATTGGTGATGACCGGCACAAAATTCCTTATGCCGATTGGAATGGTATTGGTAAAACTGCCATGCGTAGAACTCCCACCGCCGCCCATGTTGCCTGAAAACGAAAAATTCAAATCCTTTAACCCTGATCGGCTGGAATAACCTTGCGTAACACCCACACCTATCCCGGCAGAAACATCATTACCAACTATTTGCGAGGACGAAAGTGATAATCCCGCATTGTAATCAATAGATGCCCCTGTTGCGGAGCCTACCCCTATGTTTACACCTGCAGAGGCGCAACGGAATAAATTAATGCCTACTCCCATATCAAAATCACAGCTTGTCCCTCTATAGTTATTGAAGGTAAGATTTGCGCCTAAACTGGCAGACAGCGATAACAAAGGGTCGCCAAGCCCGGCCAATTCTACGCCCCCACCGATGCCAACACGTAAGGTCTTTTCGTCTTTTATGTGTAATTCCTTGGAGAGGGTATCTCCGTTAAAATCATCCGGTATGCCGCGGACGGTGCGGTTGACCACACCAGGATTTATATTCCAGCCAAGGCCTACCCAGCTCGCTTCCTGCTCCATTGTAACGCCGCCATGATAGGAAATATTAACCGGGTACCCCTCAACATCCATCAACGGGATGTTGTAGTTAAAATCCCCGCTGAACATATCCACCATGTCAGTTGTCCCGACCGGCTCAAAACTCTGCACCTCCGGCTGCGTGGGCCCGGTAGTCAGCGCAAGCGCGATATTCGGGAATACCAGTTCCGATGCCAATACGAAAAAAAGCAACATTGCTGTACGTTTCTTTGCCTTTTTACTGTACCTCATACAATATCATTTATCAGTTATAAATAAGGTTGGGGACCTTCTGCACATCGTCACCTTTATACGCCACTTTTATTATCCCGTTTTTAAAAATTTCATCATGGTAGCACAACAGCATATCCTTCGCCGTTTGATCGGATTTTCCCGGTAGTTCAAATCCCACAACTATCGTTTCCTGCGGCGCAAGATTATAATTGTTCTCAAACAGGTACCCGACCGGAAAAAGAGTATCCCGCTTGTTATAAATGAGCCGGATATTACTTTGCGCGCGGCCCAGAAAATAATTGAGCCGGGTGTCATATTCCTCCCGGGAAGCCAGGTTATACCGCATTGGGGAAACACGCCCATCAGATACACGGAAAGAGATATTGAACCATGCGGTGCCTTTCAGGTCGGCTTTTCTTTTTTTAATGTCGAATGACTTTGCATTCCCTCTGTTTTCAAGCAAAATGATGTAGTCATGCGGTTTGTACTGCACCAGGTACTCCCACTCTCCAACGCTGACCGTCTTTTTCAGGCCGTTTTCCTTATCCTGTATATATTGGATGTATGCAACATTATTTAACCCGCGCTTGCAGGAGAAAATAAATATCGCACAAAGCAATATCACCAGAACCTTAATTGCCTTCGTCATACTTTTTGTTCACAAATTTTATCAGGTCATTGGTCAGGTCATAGTAATCATCATTGTACAAAACGCTGCCCATTCCGTTAGCACCGATGATCACATGCAGCCCTTTTTTCTTTCCATATTCTTCTACCGCCGGATTAAGGCGCTTCCAGACCTGTTCATTAATATCGTGGTTACTTTGTTTATATACCCGTTCGAGCTCTGACTGCATATAGCCATAGGCATAGGAAAGCCGTTTAGTCCCCTCCTCATCCTTGGACGCCCGGGCCAGCTGCAATTGCCTGCTGATACTGTCTATTTGCTTTTTTATGCCTTCCAGCTTTACTTTTTCTTCTGTTTCCAGTTCCTTTTTCATATGGAACTCGTCAAACAAACGGATGGCATCCGCAACGCCAATCTTCCGGTGCTGCCTTTCCCCCATATACCATACGGTTGCCCCGGTGGCTACGCACATAATGAAACAAATAAATAATATTCTCGCAGTACTCATTTTTTATTTCTTTTTATTCAACGAAATCCGGGTTCAGGTATTTAAAGGGCAGTGAAAAATGCTCCCCGTTTTTAGTGGCAATCTCCAGCCTGTAAGTATTCAGGTGCTTCAGGCTGCAACATTCATCCAGTTTTAATTCGTAGCGGTTGTCCCCATACCTTGCCTTCAGCTTTCCGGGAGTAACATTCATGTCCTTTCCGCCTTCATTTACCAACCGGAGGCTAAGCTCATCGGCTTTTGTTTTTTCAAGCAGGTATTTTATTTTAAGGGAACCTACAACATAAAGCTGGGTGGTCCCGTTCTCCCTGCGAATGTCGATATATGACCTGTTCGGAACATATTTTGCAGGTAACGTATCATTGGGAATAATGAACTTCCATGCCTCCGCGCCGCCAAGTAATATGTCTTTATAATAGGCATCTACTGTCCATGCGTAGTATTTATTGGCTTCAAGCGGTTTCGCAAATACAGGGTACACCTGACTATTCTGCATCAGGTTGCCCTCGCTATACATGGGCTGGTTACGCATAATGGCAGTAACGGTGTTCTGTCCTTCCTTGATCTCCGCTACCCTAAGTCGGTAAGTAAGCTCGTTGGAAAAAGAATAGTTGGCAACCCAGGCAAGCATTGGATTGTATTCCTTCAGCTTGGAATTATTTTCCGGGTGAATGAGGTTGATCAGGAAAACACCATTAGCCCTATAGTACAGGCATTCTTCAAACACATTGCCACTATTCTCCTTAATAGCCGTTGCGGGTGTTATGGTCACACAATACTCAAAGGTACCCTCAGGCAGTACATTGTAATTGAAAAAAAGTTCCCGCAGGGCAGACGAAGAAAACTGCCATTGCGGATGCGTTTCCTCCGAAGAAAATGTATTCAGCCCTTCCCTCATCATCCATGGAAATGTATAGGTGAGGCTCAGTCCGCTGCTGCGATAACGGATCGTGCCTTTCACGTCAACTTTTCCGGCATCGGATGACTGTACCTGATAGTTAAAAATATTCCGTGGTGTGATAGGGATGCCATCTATCGGCGCCAGATTGATAATGATGGTCTGCTGTGCCAGTGCCATGAGTGGCATGAAAACGAGCGCTATCAATAAACTGGCCTTGCTATGTGTTATAAAATTTGCCTTGCCCATTTTGTATCTCTTTTAATGACGGAAAATTTCTTAAAAACGGTTCTTTTCATTTTTCATTTTAAACCTGTACACTATATCCAAATTGCAACTGTATAATTCCTTCCAGCTTGTTCCTTTGTTAAACGCATATGTGTTGTACCGGGTATTAAGCCGGAGTATCAATGGTATTTTTTCCATGCGGTACATTCCCCCGACCCCGGCAGCATACCTGCATAACCCGAAGAAAGCAGCCCCAAAATCCTGTGTTGCAGAAAGCGTGAATTTTTTACTGAGATTATAGCTTACGGACAGGTTAAAAAATGTGGTGCTTGCAGGCATACTCATTACAGAATCAGCTATCCCGGCCACGGCTGACCGTCCCACAGTACCGGTTATGGTCATGGTTTTATCTGAATAGATGACCATGGCCTGTAACAATGTGCTCCCGTACCGGGTGGTATCCATAACCGTACGGCAACTGTTATACAACAGCATAAAGCGCCATGATTGCTCATGCTGTCGGATTTGGTAGGTTGCTTTTCCCGTCCATACGGAACCCAGCAACTGCCGTTGAGGGATGTTCAATGTGTCGGTATAGGAATGTATGGATGTAAATGGCTTGTATGACACAGCAAGGTTGGGATACCTTTTAAAGTTCGTTTTGACATCAAACCCCCACCGCGTGATATTGCCGCCACCTGAAAAACTTGCCTGTGCCATCCGGTTATAATCTACACCTGCCACGACCAGCGATTTGAAGAATTCATTTTTCGCTGCGATCTTGAATTGCTCCGTTCCCCGAAAGGAAACAGGCAATGTATTATTCTCAAAATACTTGCCGGTCCTGTCGTAGGAGCTTTCCAGGGACACGTTCGTGTGCGGTATGCTGCCTTCCGCGTGAATATTGTACGCCATCCTGTCGTTTCTGGTAGGCTTCGGGCTATTGGCATTATCTGAATTTTTAAACGAGGTTGCGGCCTCCCCGCCAATGGTAATAAATTTGGTAACAGTGCCTGAATAATTTATTGAGCCTATATGTACCGGCTGGAAAAATCCCGGCGCTGAAATACCCACATTTTTAAAGAAACCATCCGAAAAAACTTTTTTATCGGGAGTGTAGCCGTAATAGATGGCCGTTATCTTCTGGTTCCTGGCCGGTTTAAATGTCGTCCGCTCAGAATAACACGTATACCTGTCTAAACTGCCATCACGTCCAACATATTCCGTTTTGCCGACAGTCACGGCTGCTTCACAAAAGCCAAGGTCATAACCGAAGTCTATTCCTTTGACCATCTGTCCAGACATGGTATAGCTGGACTCATCTTTTGAGAACATCCCTGCATCCAGCGAAGTGAGGCCGGCGATAAAACCCTTGGCTTTCCCGTCAGGCAACAAATTGGCTCCTTTTTTAGCCAGTTGCTTATAGCTTAGATTATCTGTATTCCCTGCATCCTTTGTTTTACTGTGTGCGAGCAAGGAATCGAAATGATTCGTGTTCTCGTATTGATTAAGCAGTGTTTTATATTTTGTGATCTTTTTATCCATTTCCTCCACCTGCCTGCGTTTATTCCTGATTTGCTGTTCCTTTTCAGATGCTTGTTTCGTAACGTCTGAACCATCAACCTCCCCGGTTTCTATTTCGATATTGCCAGGCATTCCTTTTCCAATCTTGTTCGCCCCTGATTCACGCCTGATATCGGTTAACAGGTTTGCTTTCTGCATCTCCAGGTTATTAATCGCTGACTTGTAAATCTGTTGAAGGCCGATACCTTTTGATTTTGTTTCGGCAAATTTTCCGTTATAGGAGCGCATGGATTTATTCAGTCCCTCCTTCATTTTGTCTACGTTGTAATGCACCCTGAAATAGCTGGATTTAATCTGCCTGTCCCTGTCCTGGGAAGTATAAAGCGCCTCAATCTCAATTGGGATCCCGCTGACAAATGTTTCCATTCTGCCGCGTAATTCATAGTAGTTATTGTCAATCCCTGAATTTTGTTCCTGTCCCGTTGCCAAATTAGTTGCTAAACCTATCTCCCCTTTTGTTTCTTCATTATCTTTTTTATTCTGTTCATTCTTTTTATACTGGGAGAATAACGACGGGGAACCCAGGTCATTTGAAATTTCAGGTTCGTTAGAATTAACGTTCTTGTTTTTGCGGGCCTGCTTTTGCTTAGCTTCATACCTCCCTGCAAACCAGTCGTCATAATATAACTCTATATAGCGTTTTCCCCGCCTTTCAGTATGTATCGTTGTAAGCCCCCGTTTGCGCATGTTTTTATCCACCTTTTTCCTGAAATGACCGATTTCACTTGCCGCATGTGCTGAGCGGGTATTTTTATCTACGGCGTTTTTTACAAAAACTCCCAAGAAGGATTTCTGCTTCGGAATAAGGCTGTTATTGATGTCTTGGGTTACCGGTGAATTGGGTTTTAGCAGGCTGTCAATTTCATGCAGGTAAGCGACTTGTACCGTATCAGTCACTGTCGTAACAGCAATCGTTGCTTTATAAGAACCCGGGGGTATGTTGCCGGTCCTTTTTATGACCTCCAGAAATTTTCCATGATAATAAGTTCCGGAATCAGAACCAGTGAATATTACTTTTATCTTATTAGCCCCTTTTTTAAATAAGGTATTGCTGCTTATTTTATTCAGCATTAACAAACTATCTCCCGAGGCTTCAAACTTGTAGAGCATAATCGATAATTTGCCCCTGAATGTACTGTCATTGTGATAAAAAATATCGAGAAATAATTTATCATCTTTAACTAAAGGAAGGTCGGTATGTGCCTTGAACAAGGATGATATACCTTGGGCTCGAGTGTTTAAAGCACCAAAAAGGAGAAACGTTACAATAAAAACTATGCCATGGTGAAGCATAAGTAGAGGTCTTGGTGTAATAGGTGACTTTGATTTTTTCTTACGTCGCTACATTAAAATTGTGATTTTTTATAAACGATTATTATTTAACAGGGAAAACAAACCTAATAACTATTCTTTAATTTACAAACGTTTTGTTAATATTTTTTAAAAAATCTGAGCAATAGCACCTACAGTATATTTATTTCACTCCTGTAGGAATTGTTGCTGGTAATGACCTGTACAATATAAGTTCCCGCTGAAGTATTTTGTAAATCCATGGCAATCTTTTTACCGTTCATTCCTGTGATCTCACGAGATTGAATAACCTTACCTGATAGGTCTGTAACAAGAAGCGTAGCAGTAACAAATTGCTCGGGAAGTTCAATTGTGAACACGGTATTTGCTGGATTGGGATATACAAGAAGTCGTTGTGCATTCTTGTGCACCGATGAAACGCTATTAGGCAAGCTGTGTTTCGCCACGTAATATTTCCCGTCTGCATTTTTAAAACTTCCAGCGGCATATACGTTACCATGTGCATCCAAGCAAACCGAGTGGATCGTGCTGCTTGCATTCAGCCAATTGGTGCCGGCCCTACTTCCGTCCACAGCTACCAATTGCAAAGAAAATACAGATAGTAAACGTGCTTGTTGAAGGTTGCAGCATGAGGGCAATAGCCCGTATGTGTGATGTATCACGCAATACAGTAAACAAACTATTGATTGATGCTGGCAATGCTTGTATTAAATTTCATGGTGAAAAGGTTGTAAACGTAAATTCTAAGCGTGTAGAATGTGATGAAATTTGGAGTTTTGTGGGAATGAAACAGCGCACCGCAGACCGCAACGGAATAGATGAAAACGGCATAGGGGATGTTTGGACGTGGACTGGTATAGATGCAGATAGCAAACTTATCATTTCATGGTATGTTGGCAATAGGGATGCATACTCAGCAAACGATTTTATGCAGGACGTAGCAGGCCGTTTACGTAATAGGGTGCAACTTACTACCGATGGATTTAAACCATACCTTAAGGCGGTTGAAAATGCCTTTGATGGTGAAATAGACTTTGCGCAATTGGTAAAGATTTACGGCACAAGTTCGGATGGTAGTAAGAATGATAGTCGTTATAGTCCCGCTAAATTTGTAAGTTCTGAAAAGCACATTATTGAAGGCCGCCCCGATGAAAAGTTTATTTCAACATCGTATGTAGAACGCCAAAACCTCACAATGCGTATGCACATGCGTAGGTTTACACGTCTCACCAATGCATTCTCTAAGAAGGTCGAAAATCATTGCCATGCTTTAGCTTTGTACTTTGTTTATTATAACTTTTGCAAGGTGCATACAACATTAAGGGTTACACCCGCTATGGAAGCAAAGTTGACACTAAAACCAATGAAGTTGGAAGATATTATAAACCTTATACCAAATGAAGAGCCAAAGAAATTTCTCTAATTTCTTACTGTCCAGTTTTTTGGGGGAGGTCAAACTTGACAATGAAAAATGAGAAAAACGAAAAATTGATTTTGCTTTTTACGTTGTTATAAAGAAAGAATTTCTCACGGTGTTGGACGATGGATAAATTAAAATTATGTTTTTACAACAACCGGTTAGTAGGTTATATTTTTTTGTCTCTGAATCGTGGAGACAGCAATAAAAGCATTTTTAAAAGCTTTGTAAAATGTCGAGAGTATCGATTTTTTATATTTTAAAAAGTAATTTTCGTGCGCTTTGCAAGATTGCATTTCGCCAGGGCGAAACGCGGAAATGCAACGGGGTAAACCCCGTACCCCAAAATGCAAAAACTATTATGGCTACATTTACTTGTGAATACAGAAAAAGAAAAACAACATTACGTTCCAAAATTTTACTTAAGACACTTTTCATTTCAAGGCAATGGAAAGCAATTAGGTGTATTCAATTTAAAATCTGATTTTTTCATTTCAGATGGAAAGCTCAAAACTCAAGCTTACAAACCTTTTTACTATGGTCACGATGGAAGAATAGAGGATAAATTGTCTGAAGTTGAAACTAATAGTTCCAGGATTATAGGGGACATCATTTCAAAAAAAGAATTGCCTAACACTGATTCTGAAGAATATTTAGAACTAATGTTATTTGTTATTTTGACGCAACTGAGAAATCCTACAATTGAGAAAAATATATTAAATAGTAGAAAAGAACTGATTAGAAGAGCCAAAGAGTTTACCCCAGATGTTGAGCTACCAGAGGATAAACTTCCTAAAATGATGACCCATGAGGAAATGGTAGAATTGGCATTATCTAGTATTGAAACGGGGATGCTATATTGCAGAGATCTATCGGCAAAATTGCTTATCAATAAAACCAATATTCCTTTCTTGACGAGTGATAATCCTGTTGTTAAGTATAACCAGTACCTAGAGTTCCGTAAATATCCTAGTGGGTGGCTCGGTTATGGTACCGTTGGATTACAAGTTATCATTCCATTGAACCCTGAAATTGCTATTATATTT
>CAZBPS010000037.1:0-21557 GCA_964493865.1 uncultured Flavipsychrobacter sp. | reverse complement strand
TGCAGCAAATCCAACTTCTGGATGCTCGCGAACTTATATTGACTTAATGGGTCGTTAGTAAGTATCAGCGATTTGCTCTGCTCACAAGTTATAGCTTAAATGCGTTCCCAATTTACTCAGATTACGGTGATACTCCCGGAAATTTAACGGCATCAATTATAGACAGGCCATGGTTTGACCCATTAGAATTTGAAGGTTCACAGAATTTGAATTGCAATACTTAACTGCCAATTCCCAATTTGGGTCAAGAGCATAACTCTATTTCCTGTTGGTTTGGACTAGGATTCTCTTCAAAAGAATAAATAAAACAAACCTTGCCAATGACCGGATATATACGGGTATCCAGAAAAAAGGCCAAGAATTCCAATGTCTGGTATGTTACCACAATAATGGCGTCAGTAAGACCGCTTTTACCGGTAAAATGGCGTGCTTTAAAGGGAGAAATGTCATTGTTTGTTACAAATATGACGACAACAAATCCAGCATTGTTCAGGGAAAAGTTAAGGAAATCATTAAAAAAAACACTCAGGTAGGTTCTTGAAAAACTAAAGGGAATAGCGCATTTTTGCTGATCGGGGTACTAAGGAACAAAAATGAAAGAAACTCCCCAAAAAAACCATAAATGTTGCCGTAATCCATTGGATCCGGTAAGGCATTTATAATCGTAAGTACCGTTGGGATTGCAAGGGATTAAGATCGTGGAAAAACAAGATTAATACCAAGGTAATTGTGAGGAAAAAAGTACTTTATCGTAACGTACAGCTTGAAGCGAACATTATACCTGGAAATCTTAGAAAATCCGAGGATTAGGATAAAGTAAATTCCGCCACTAATTGTGAAGAACATTAAGATAATTTTCGGATGCCCCTCATTAATATTTTCATTGGTTTCCTTAGAAAAAGTCCCCAAAAAAGCAATATTATTCGGAAATCTTCTTAGAGGGTTAATTGCTTCGATTTTAGTGTAAATTCCCTTTGCGCTTCCAAAGGAATCTCTAAGAATTCAAGAATTTTAAAGGTGATGCCACTAAGCCATTTCTCCTATTTTTCGTGCTTATGGCGGCACAATGAAATCTTAGTAAATATTGCCCTTCAGATAAGGCAAAAAACAGGCAGGCCCCATTACATTCTCTCGTCAGATTTACTGGATTTTTTGAAAAATCGCCTTTGGAAAATACCGGGTTCTATTGGTAATGGGAAGTACTTCAATATCCTCATATTTTTCGCATTTTTAAATGATTAACGAAACTGGATGATTACTCTCTATTTTACAGAGTAAAGGAAATCCTTGTAAAGGCCGAAAATCCCCATAAATTACCGGAATTTCCCGCTTAAAAAAAACAAACAGCCTTTCGATAAATCACTGATAAATCGAAGATGCCGTAAGTCGGGTTTTGCAACAGCTTTTATCAATACAAATACCCCTCTATAAACCACTAAACAGATAAAGGTTAAGTTAAGCCGAAAATTAAAGTTTCCCCCCAGAAATTGCCCATATTATCACGTGGAAACTTCATAAAAAAACAGAGTATCAGTAATAGCCGGCAATGGATTACTTCGGCATAAAATACTCGGTTTTCTGGGAAAAAGACCGAAAAAAAGACTTTTTGACAACAATTGTTATGGGCGAGTCGTTTCGAGGAATTTACAAAAGCCCGTTAATCTGTTTAGTAGTGCTTACGGCCAACTTTGTCTTCACTTTACTTTAGCCATGATAATCAAGTTTTACTAGTCACATTCTTGGTAAATGATTAGTATCGGGCTAGTCAATTCTCTGGCATTACATTTACGGGATTTTTTGATAGATTTCATGTTGTTAGATGGCATTACTGGAAAACGGGGGAAATCCTATATTTTTCAGTGTTTTTTTAAATCCATTAAGATACCTTCTTCAATTTATTGAAATAAGTGCATATTTCTTTTTCACACTCTGCAACTATTATAAAAAGCCGGGCTTTTCGTCAAAAATTAGGCTAAAAATCCGGGACGATACTCAGGAGGATTATTGTATGTACTTGGTGACTGGCATTTATCGTCTATCCTACCCTAGTGTATTATGGTGTTCAATTCTCGTAAGTAATTCTATGTCTCAATACACACAATCGGCAAGTGTCCTAAATTATTCCAGCACACTTCATGAATTTGCGCAGCCAAAGACCGAAAAAACATGAAATTTGCCCGCTACATTTAATGCCGGCACTTTTCGAAGCTACCACTTGTAAACTAAAAAAGCATGCAGACTCTTTTCAGTCAAATTTGCCGGCATTTATAATACAATCAGAAACAATGAATACCCTATTTATCTTTGAGAGTAATTATTTTTTCGTTTACTCTCAAAAGTAAATTTGTTCCATTTACCTGAAATTCCTTCCCGCCGGAAATATCTCCCCCTGCACTACCCTGCTTAATTGCTTCTTCTTTTCCTGCGGAGAAAGCTTATCTCCGTCTTTTTCATCTGCCCTGGATAAAGTGAGTACCGGAGGGGCGTCATTTATCGGTTCAGTAAGCTGATATAACAATCCCGACATATCATAACAGTGTTTAACTATTACGTGAGTCACTTCTCCCTCCCGCTGGAGTTTACCCTCAACCATAAGCAATCTTGCACGTACAATTTCTTTACGGTATTTATCAAACAGCTTTGAGAAAACAACAAGGTTGGCTGTCCCGGTTTCGTCCTCTATGGTCATGAACAAAATCCCGCTGGCCGTACCCGGGCGTTGCCTGACCAGAACAAGCCCTGCAACCCGTACCCAGGCACCATCATTCAGCTGGTTAAGGTCCTTTGCCGCTATTACCTGCGATAAGCTCAGCTTTTCCCTCACAAAACTTACCGGGTGTGCTTTTAAGGATAAGGACATAGCGCTATAATCCTGTACTACATGCTCAGATGGGGTCATTGAAGGCAGCTGTACGCCTTTCTCTGTTATACTTGCTGAGGTTTGCCCCTCATATATCCCCGTTGGCCGATCAGCGAGCGCAGACACCTCCCATAGCGCCTCCCGCCTGTCGAGGCCTATTGAACGAAAAGCATCCGCATCAGCCAGCCGCTCTATTGCTGCCTGCGGTACACCAGCATCCATCAACAAATTAATACTTGTATATGCCCCCTGCCTTGCAGCCATCAGCAATTCCATGTCCTCCCGGTTCAATCCTTTTACCTGCCGGAAGCCGAGCCGGACAACAAAATACTTACCCACCTTTTCTTCGAGCGTATTGTCCCAACAGGAATGGTTTATATCTACAGGCCGGATTTCTACCCCATGCTTTCGCGCATCAATAACGATCTGTGCCGGCTGGTAAAACCCCATAGGCATACTATTCAGTAAGGCAGTTGCAAATACGTCGGGGTAATAACACTTTATCCATGAAGAGACATATACTAACAAGGCAAAACTGGCCGCATGGCTTTCCGGGAACCCATAACTACCAAAACCTTCCAACTGTTTGAATACACGCCTGGCAAAGTCTTCTGTATAGCCTTTGGCAGTCATGCCATCTACCAGCTTCTTTTCAAACTGACTGACTAAGCCCTTTGCTTTAAAAGTGGCCATACTACGGCGCAACTGGTCTGCTTCGGCCGGTGTAAACCCGGCAGCTACAATGGCTATTTCCATAGCTTGTTCCTGGAACAATGGAACACCTAATGTCCTGCCTAGTATTTCCTCCAGTTCTTTTGATGGGTATTCTACCGGTTCTTCGCCATTCCTGCGGCGTAAATATGGGTGTACCATATCGCCCTGTATGGGCCCCGGCCGCACAATGGCTACTTCTATTACCAGATCATAAAAGCATTTTGGTTTCAGCCGTGGCAGCATGGACATTTGCGCCCGGCTCTCTATCTGGAATACGCCTATCGTATCTGCATGGCTTACCATTTCATATACAGCGGGGTCGTCCTGCGGAATGTTTGCCAATGTCAGGCCAAGCCCATAAAGTTTTTTGGCAAGGTCGAAGGCTTTGCGGATGCAGGTAAGCATACCCAATGCCAGTACATCTACTTTAAGAAAGCCTAATGCATCTATATCATCTTTATTCCACTCTATGTTTGTCCTGTCTTCCATCCGGGCATTTAATATCGGGCATAGGTCAGTTATCTTGCCCTGCGTGATAACAAACCCGCCCGTATGCTGTCCCAATTGCCTCGGGAAGCCTATATACTGCCGGGTAAGCTGTAACACTTTCATCAGGTGGGCATCATTAGGATCAAAGCCATCTTCTGTGGTCCGCTTTCCTGCAAACCATTCTTCGTTAAACTCCCATGAGGAATTTGATAGCCTGTTAACAGCATCAACCGACAACCCCATTGCTTTTGCCACATCTCTTACTGCGCCCTTAAAATGCACCTGTGTAACGGTTGCCACAATACCGGATCTGTCCCGCCCATACTTCTGGTAGATGTATTGGATCACTTCTTCCCGCCGCTCATGCTCAAAGTCCACATCAATATCAGGTGGTTCATCACGTGCATCAGACATGAAACGGGCAAAAAGCAGTTTAAACTTGGAAGGATCAACAGAGGTAATGCCCAGGCAATAACAAACGACTGAATTAGCGGCAGATCCCCGTCCCTGGCATAAAATGTCTTTATTTCTTGCAAAACGCACAAAGTCATAAACAGTCAGAAAATATGCAGCGTAGTTCTTCCGCTCCATAAAATCCAGCTCAAACTGAATAGTGTTCCTGATATTTTGCGGGATATCCGCTCCGAACTTTTCCTTTGCACCCTGCCAGGCCAGGTACACTAATTCTTCCTGTGGTGTCCTTCCTTCCGTAGTTATTTCTTCAGGATACACATACTTAAGGCTATCAAGCGAGAATTGGCAGGCTTCTTTTATTTCCTGTGTGCGTTTTATCGCATCCGGGTACTGTCTGAAAAGGCGTTCCATTTCACTGATCGGCTTTAAATACCGTTCCGCGTTCTGGTACAGCCGGAATCCGGCATTATAGATCGTACACTTTTCCCTTATGCAGGTAAGAATGTCCTGCAATTCCCTCCGCTCACGGTTATGGTAGTACACATCATTGGTGGCCACCATTGGAATATCAAACTGACTTGACAGTTGGGATAAGCGAAAGAACATCTTGCTATCGTATGCCTGGTATGCCCGGACCGCACCAATGTAGAGGTCTTCACCCAAAGCCTGCTTATACTCATCAAGTTCTGTTTGGAAGTTAGGAGGAAATTCAAATGCGGCATTCAATGTTAAAGGCGGTATGACTATAAACTTCATTCCTTTGGCATTTTCGTACACATCCGCTTTGTACAGATGGCATTGTCCCTTCTCTGCACGCAGGTTGCCTGCAGAAAGTAATGCAGAAAGGCCTGCATAAGCCTCTATATTAGTCGGATATGCAAGCAGGCTTGGTCCGTCAATGAGGTTTAACCTGCAGCCAACAATAAGCCGTATGCCTTTTGCTTTCGCAGCAACATGGGCGCGCACTATTCCGGCCAAGGTATTATGGTCAGTTATGGCAACTTCCTGGTAGCCCAATGCTGCTGCCTGTGCAGCTATTTCATCAGGGTGCGACCCTCCCCGTAAAAAACTAAAATTTGTCGTTACCTGTAATTCTGTATAACTCATCTTCTTTAAGCAAAAAATCCGTGAATAAACCATTTAGGGTCGCAGGTATCATAGCTGCCTGACCGGAACAGCCAATATCGTCTACCGTTTTCATCTTCCACGCAGTAGTAATCCCTGTATAATCCATTTTCTATCCACCATTCCTGTTCTATCCTTTCAGGGCCATCTGCTTTTTTTATGTTATGCAGTTGCCCTTTATAAATAAAAAGCATAGGCGGGTAATCAGGCATGGGCACTGATACCTCAATAAGTTCCGGTTTAGGCAATAGGTGCACAGGCCGTGGCAGATCGGTCCGCCATGGGGTAGTTTCTTTCTCTTCAAATGAGCTGGCTATTTTTAAAGAGCGTTCCGGCCAATAGTGTTCATCCGGCAGGTAACGATGGATCGTATTCATACCTACCTTTCCTCCTATCCTGTCCAATAGTTCCATTACCTCCATATCATCATGATTGCTGGTAGCCCAGAATGCCTCTTGTGCAGCCGGAGCATCTTCTACTACCGGGGCTTCAATGACAAATACCTCAAAACCGAGTGCGGGGATAAGGCAGCCAGTTTTATTTTCAAATAACTTAATCAGATGTTTTACATTCCGTGTTGCCCGGTTAGTGCCTATTTTCAGTTGCTGAACTTCCCCATCTACCCGGTAGGCCTTGAATACACAGGCCCTCAATCCTTTTGCTTCTTTTTCTAATCGCTTACACAGCTTCTCTAAAAGGTTTTCTAAAGCAATTTCAATACCTGTTATTGTCCGTATAGGTTCAAGGCAGGGCAACCTTTCCTGGTAGGGTTCAACCGGGCATATCGGCCGTATCACCTCCTGTTTCTGGCCTATTGCTTCATCTATTCTATCTAAAAGCGTTTGACCAAACCGTCTGCGTAAGGCAGTGCGTGGCATATTCATAAAACTGCCTATGGAGTTTAATCCAAGTTTTGCCAATCGTTCTAACAAAACGGCATCCAACCGTAAAGCAACAGGCGGCAATGACATTATTGCTTCTATTTGCCGGTCTGGTTCAACAAGAGGTGTTACTTGTCCATATCTGGATACCGCCCAAGCCGCGCCAACCGTATCAGCAATAGCAGCACGCACATCATAGCCAAACCCACGAAGTTTAATAATGATATCTTTCAGATATGGGCGTTCCCCGCCCCACAGATGGGGACAGCCGCTTACATCAAGTATCAGCCCGTCAGGTGGGTCAATGGCTATGACCGGAGTATAACGCAGGCACCATTCAGCCAGGGCATGGAGTAGTTTTTCGGAAAGCCCTGGCTGGTCATCCAGCACTTGCAGCCCCGGATATACTGCCCTGCAATCCGCAACGACCATACCGGCATGAATGCCTTTGGCGTGCGCTACCCTGCTGACTGCTTTTACTACCATCCGCCCACGTTCGGGTGCGGCCATAACAAAGGCTGTATCCCCTAGCTCTTGCCGACGACGAACCACCCAATCCGTCTTCAGATGACGGAACCATATGGAAATAAAACGTTTAGGCATACTATCCGGTCTTTCGTGTTTGTATTTCGGGGATAAGAATAGTTTGGGGGATATGCCGGAAACTACCTGCAGCCCACTCCACCAGCCAGCTACCGGGTTTGCCGTTTCGGACTTTCTGCAAATGGATGCTCCATCTCGGATAACTTACACCGGGCATGTTGCCTTCATTTATGCTGGTAAGGGATTTGATTTCCCACCGGGTAATACAGGCTACGGTGTTTTTGCCTTTCGGATTATAGCGATGAATAAGCCCGGTAACCTTGCTTTGTTCTACGGCAAGTTGTAGCCGTCTTGATTCTGTGAAGCTAAGTTCACTCAGTTCCCCAACCACGGCAGCCAGGGCCTCACACTTTAATGCTTCCTCTACAGCCCATAACACATCCTTTTGTCTCATGAGATCAACAAAAATGATCCGCGCAGGGTCTAATCCAAATACTTTTAACGCAGGTGGGAATATTGTCCGTTTACAGCTTATCCATAAACAGGCGCCACCCCCTTTTTGCATGAGGGTGCCAAGCAGACTGGCAATAAAGCCATTGGTTGCGGCGGCATTTTCCGGCGCGTTGCTTATAAACTCATGCACTGCACCCACAGGGAAGGTCTTTTCCGGAAATGCATGTTCAATCGGGCCAAGACCTGTATTCAGGCATTGCCTGCCGGATGCTTTTTTGTAGCCCTGCAAACTGAGCACCTCCTTCTGCAACTCCTGTATTATTTCGTTCGTGCCTCTTGCCGGTGTCATAAGGATTACTTACTTTTGTTTCTATTAGCAACATTTGTTTGTTTTCAATAGTAACAATAAGAAATGATAACCCCAAAACTTTTTTTTAATTCTAATATCCGGTTCCTCCGCGAACGGAAGAAGCTGAGCCAGGAAGAATTGTCACAAAACCTCGATATATCGAGGAATAAGTTGCAGGCGCTGGAGTCCGGGAAGACCATAAATCCTACTGCTGCTGATATGATAAAATTCTCTGATTATTTTAAGGTCAGTGTAGATAGTTTATTGAAAGTAGACCTTACAAAGTTGGGTGAATATAAACTGCATGAACTACTGGCGGGCAATGATGTGTATATGACAGGTTCTAAGATCAGGGTACTGGCGATAACCGTGGATAAAAACAACAGGGAGAATACCGAATATGTACCCATAACGGCAAAGGCCGGCTATATGGCAGGACATAACGACCCTGAATTTATCGCTACGCTACCTAAGTTCACTTTACCTAACCTGCCTAAGTCAGGCACCTATCGCATGTTTCCTACTGTTGGAGATTCTATGTTGCCCATACCCGAAAACAGCGAGGTGATAGCTCAGTATGTAGAGGATTGGAAAGGTATCAAGCCTGGCACTCCATGCATAGTTATACTAAAAGGTGAACAGGATTTTGTTTTCAAACTGGTAACTATACAAAGCGATAGGAAAATATTATTGAAGTCACTCAATCCCGCTTATCAACCTTATGCGGTAAACAGTGAAGATGTACTGGAAATATGGAAGTACTATAAGCACCAGACCGGAACGTTGCCTCAGGGTGAAACCAGTCTGCTGGAGTTGAAAACCCTGATCATGGACCTGGGAAAGCAGTTGAAGAGTAAGAAATGATCAACATGGTAGCCACTTCTACTGATTTAATAGTGCAGAGTTTGTGCGGGAAAATACATCCAGCAAGCATTTTTTGAGTTAAGATAGTCATTTGTGTTCAACCATATTCTGTATTAAGACAAACTATCGACAGCACTTATCCATGGATAAATAGCTAATACTTTATTCTTTTGACTTGTTTCTTTTAATTTTTTATCGCCGTCAGCCACTATTTTCTTTATAGCATCATCGAAGGATACATCTAATTGCAGAGTAGTATCTATTTGTCTGGATATGCTGCTTTGGACTTCTTTTATTGGTTGCTATAAGTAAAAATGCGAAATTTTATTACTTAAAGTATGTCGCTGTATTTATGTTTAAGATTAAGTGCATCATCTATTCTGCCAACTTTTGCATAAGCCGTTATTAGGGCTTGTATAGAACTTAAAAACGTTTTCCTTTCGGATTGACTTAGCAAAGCTTCCTTAGGCTGAAATATTTTTATTGCTTTTTCAAAGTAGCGGATACTTTTTTCAAAATACGCATCTCTTTTTGTTTTCAAGAAATCATAATAAGCATTACCAACGCGAGAAGTGTCTGACAAACGATTCATTTCATCATTAATAGTAGTAGCATAGTTATAATACAATGCTCCAAAATTAAAGTTGTAGGGAGCGTTATACGGCTCCAAGCGTATCATTTTTTGAAAGGCTGCCTCGGCTGTATATAACAAGAACGAATCCTTATTTCCGTTATACTTAAATTTCTTTTTGTCTAAGCTCATCAATGATGTCGCATAGTTGAAATAAATTGCCGCATTATTTGGGTCTATTTTTATTGCCTCTTGGTACTTTTCTATGGCTGCTATGTATCGGCCATCATTGAAAAGAGAAATAGCTTTATTACATATTTTGTGGGCGCGTATTGTATTCGCACTAACAGGCTCATTTGAACCAGAACTATTATCAGACATAGCCCTGTTAGTTATTTCGTCGCTATTAAAAATATCCTTAGAACCATCTTCATATTTGACCATAAATATTTTAGATTTATCCAACACATATGTGGCTGCTTGCTGACTTTCAAATCTTTTATACTTTACCTCAATCGCAGATACTTCAAGAACCTTTGCTTTTATTTCGTCACCGTTCATTTTGATGATAATGTCCTGGGCGAAACAAGTTTGACTCAAAGAAATTAATAGAACAACCAGGAATAACTGTTTCATTTTGTTTTTGTTTTTATGATTGTGAGCAAAAAAATAGCGTAACTGAAATTCTCTCGCTGTTCAAGGCTGTCGAAGGCCCGCCAACACAAAAGACACAGTTACGCCATAAGGCGTATCATAGTCATTTGTTGCGTTGGCTTTCTACTTTTCGACATTTAGAACAGCACTCAAATGATACAATACAAACTTGTAATAATAATTTCCTCTTTTATCTAATCATTGAAAATTGGTTTGGTTAATAATATTTATCTGTGGGGATAAACAACGATAGCAAAAGTAATTATATTTACGATAAGTCACTATGAAAAAATACAGACAAGATTTATGAAGATTATGAGATATTGGTGTAGGTACGTCAGAAATTGGTAGACTATTTTTAGCTTAAACTAAAATAGTATTCTATGGACCCAAACGGATTATTTTAATACACCGGAATAAATTGGGCCATTCCACTGATATACGGCGTCAATAAAAAAAGCAATTAAACCCCAGATTTGTCTTAGATTAGTCGACACAAAATTAATTAGCATTGTTTCTAGGTAAATTACAAATCATATTCATAGCAACGGTGTGTTTTTAACAGTAGCGAACTCATGGGAAAACCTTTTAAATCAGAACTCGCTTCCATTTTAGATGCCTACAGGTGGGCCTCTACAGTGGATATTAAATTGCTAGAAGAGGAAATTAGCAAGATAAAATACTCGCCACTAGTTGTAATCGGGTCAGGGGGGTCACTAAGTGCCTGTTATTATGCTTCTGCATTGCATCAAACAAAAGGACAAATGGCAAAGGCAATTACTCCATTGGAGCTAATGCATTCACGAAACATTATCAAACATTCGATACTTTTCTTTTTAACTGCTAGCGGGAAAAATATTGACATTATTACCAGTTTTAAGAATGCTTCTAAAGATGAGCCAAGGAAACAACTTGCAATGGTCTTTACAAAGAATAGTCCTCTAAAGGCCCTCTCTAACGGAATTCACACAAGTTCAGTTTTTGAATTTTTCAATCCAATTGGTAAAGATGGTTTTTTGGCTACAAATTCGCTTATTGGATTCTTCACAATCTTGTACCGGGTTTATGGAAATAAAATTTTCAATCAAAACCTAGATATAAGCAAGGTATTTTTAAAAAACCTCGAACATTTTGTAAACTCAATAAAAGTTGACTTTACATTTCAAGTTCTCTATGGTGGTGCTGGCCAATCGGTAGCAATTGACATCGAGTCAAAATTTTCAGAAGCAGCACTTGGGGAGGTTCTGTATGCAGATTATAGAAACTTTGGACACGGCAGACATCAATGGCTAAGTAAAAGGCCTAATACGTGTATTATTGCTTTAGTAACCCCAAACGATAAAGATTTAGCAGAAAAAACTTTGAATTTGCTGCCTAAAGAAATACCTGTCTTGAAGTTAGAGTCCGAATATGAGGATGAGTTTGCTGCAATCGACTTACTACACCAATCCTTTTATTTAGTAGATAAAATTGGTGATTTACAAAACATTGATCCAGGAAGACCAGGTGTTCCCGAGTTCGGACGAAAGTTATACCACTTACGATATGCATCGACGTTAAAACGAACAAAAAATGAAAATCAGAGTATAGCCATACAAAGAAAACTTGGTGACATCTCCATTCACACGTTAGACACGAATACCGAGGAAAATTGGAATAATGCGTTTATTTCATACCGGAAAAATATCAATGGTAAAAAATTTGGTTGCCTAGTGTTGGACTATGATGGAACAATATGTGATCCCAAGAACAGATACACGGGACTTGACCTACAAATGGCTAATGATATTAATAATCTTCTAAAACATGATATTATTGTTGCTATAGCTACAGGTAGAGGGAAGTCCATACGCACAGATTTGAAAAAGGTAATTGATTCGCGATATCATGATAAACTAATTATTGGTTATTATAACGGTGCAGAAATAGGCACTGTGGCAGACGAACATGTCCCATCAACAAAATATGAAAGTGATAAGAAGTTGATTACTCTAAACAATTTATTGAATCAGCGATACCCTGAAATTAAGACTGAAATTAAAAAATACCAGTTGACCATTGAGCTCTCGGGCCCAGAACTATCGTTTATAAAAAATGAATTGATCGAATTCATAAACGTACATTCAACAATAGGATTGTTATGCGTTGAATCAAGCCACTCAATCGATGTTATACTAAAACCCTATGTTTCAAAACTCAATGTCGTAAGATATTGCGAAAATTTGTTAGAGCTGAAAAAGCTAAGTGAATTAAAAGTGCTATGTATTGGAGATAAAGGTAGGTTCCCTGGAAACGACTTTGAGCTTCTGTCATACCGTTATTCCCTGAGTGTGGACGAGGTTTCAAGAGATAAAGACAGTTGCTGGAATTTATCTCCTACCGGAATATTGCAAATTGATGCCGCGTATTACTATATAAATTGCTTTTCCTTATTTGACAAATACTTTCAAATTAAATTATGAGAAATGATATCGCAATAAGCTTATTGTCAACCGTAATAAATGATGCCATAACGGAGGAAGAACTTACAGAGTATGTCCGGTACTTCCAAACAATGGCTAAGTATAAATATGACGACTACCAACAATACACAACTGGTCAAAGATTTATTGAAACCTTGGCGCGATGGCTCAATTATTTTCCTACGAAAGATAGAAAGATTGTGCTAAATTTTTTAAGAGAAAAGCTGATATTTATTTCATCGCCTGAAATTAACCTCTTGGCTGAATCCTGTTTTCCTGATGCACTTAGAAAAATCATGACAGATTCAGTGTCTGAGTCAATGGGTATATACCCTTACTTGCTGCATAAAATTATTGACAGCAAAGAATATAATGTTTTATTAAGACAGTCGTTGTTCTGCGGGCTAAGTGATGGTGCTAAGTTAGATATTTTCAGGCGCGCAAATACCGGTATAATAAGCCATGAGCAGATATATTTAACTTATGAATTATCTGATTCTCGTGTAATAAAGATGAAAGGTGAACTTGCCAGCGACTTGAAAAAAGAAAAGTTTCTAAATAGGGAACCATTGGAGGATGAAAGCAAATTCAAGATGTTATTTTTGATTGATGATTTTTCTGCCAGCGGAACTTCATATTTGAAATATGACGTAGATAAAAAAAAATTAAAGGGAAAGATAGCTGGCTTATATGAAACATTGTTTGTTAACGGGAAACAAGAGGAACCAGATTCACAGGATACTATCAGAAAGTGCTTTCACGATGATCTCAAAATCTTCATAATATTATATTTGTGCACTACACAGGCGAAAGAAACAATATTAAATAGTTTTGATAAGTTAGTTGAACTTTACGGACATAAACCGGAACTAATCATTTTACATGAGTTGGGCGAGACTTATAAAATAAAAGACAGCGACCCAATTTATCCGGTTTGCATGAAAAATGAATATTACGACAAAACGCTAATAGAAGACGAACATACAAAAGCAGATGTAAAGCTAGGTTTCAGCAGTTGCCGATTACCTCTTGTTCTTAGTCACAATACACCAAATAATTCCGTACCCTTACTTTGGTCTTATGATTATTCAAAAATTTTCAAAGGTTTATTTCCCCGAATCCCACGACATAGAGTTTTATGAGAGTAGATATAAATCCATTTTATAGTAGAGCCTCCGAATCCATTGGAATTGACGATCGGTTTATTAAGCTTTTTAGTCCTGAGGTGCTCGACATACTTGGATCTAATGCAAATCAGGTTTGGGAAATGGTCAATGTCTTTAGGAGTTCTCCGGGAGGAGGTAAGACAACACTATTGCGTCTTTTTACCCCGGAAATATTGCTTAGCATCAAAGATAAAAGTAGAGCCAGAGATGAACAAGCAATAGAAATACTTAAGAAACTTCAAATACTAACGGTTTTTGATGCCAAATACAACCCTATGGTAATAGGTACATTGATTCCTTTTACCAGTGAATATTCAACACTTGAGTACCTAAAAATAGACGATTCACAAAAAAGCAAGATCTTTTTTTCACTATTAAATGTCAGAATAATTTTATCAGTCCTGTCCTCAATATGTAAGATTCATAAATTGAATTTCCCAGACGAACTAAGTAAAATAAAAATAACCCAAGACCCGTCTAAAATTGGATTCAACCCACTCCGTACAAAGTCAAATGCACGCGAAATTTATGATTGGTGCTGTGAATCAGAGGAGCGAATATGCAATGAAATTGACAGTATCTATCTAACCCCTGATAGTTCGAACGAAAAAGTAACGGGCTTGTATGCGCTCGAATTACTTGATGCCATAAATATCCGAATTGACGAAAATCCAATTAAGGAAAAAATATTGATAATGTTTGATGATGTTCATAATTTAAGTGCTATCCAACGGAGCACCCTATTGAACGGCATTATAACAAAACGCCCACTTGTGAATGTTTGGATAGCGGAACGTTTACAAGCCTTGAGCATGGATGAGATAATTTCAGACGGGAATACCCTCAATAGAGATTACAACCTCATCACGCTTGAACAATACTGGAACAAACATTTCAACACTTATGAGAAGTTGATTCGATCAATAGCTCAGAAGCGACTTTCCACGATAACCGAAGGTGAACCTACAAGCTTAGCAACGTATCTATCGGAAGAGTATGACCAAGAGAGTATAAAAGTGGTCGACAAGCATCTGGATACTCTAGTCACGCGGATAAAAAGCAAATTTGCTCGTGATCCTAAATTTGCTTCCTGGATAAAAAATAGAGAAGAATTTAACGGAGACCCTGTAGAGAAGCTTACGGAGTGGCGTAGTTTAGAAATACTTCTACATCGAGAACTGGGAAAGCAGCAGCAAACGCTAGAATTTGAAACTGAACTGGATGAAGAAGAGCTTGAACATCAAAGTGGCTCTGATGTTAAAGATGCAGCAAAATTATTTCTAAACTATGAATTTGCGTTCCCATATTATTTTGGCGTCTCTAAAATTAGCCGATTATCCTCGTCAAATGTCGAGCAGTTCCTGACGATATGCGGCAAACTGTTTGAAAACATTGTTATTGAACACGTAAAAAAAATATCTCGAAACAACCAGTCCCCCATTCACATATCAACCAAAAAGCAAGAGTTTTTTATAAAAAAACTTGCTGAAGAGAAGTGGAAGGAAATGGATACAAGGGTCCCAAATTCTGCCACTATTAAACGATTCATAAATAACATTGGTGAGTTTTGCAAGGAACAAACTTACACCCCAAATGCTTGGAATTCCCCGGGCATAAATGGAATTGCAATCACAATGTCTGAGCGCAATCTCTTGAAGGATGTTGCGATGAATGACGCAACTCATCCGTTCCATGAACTGGCGAAGTGCATTGCAACTTGTATTGCGTACAACTTAATTGATTTCCGGTTAAACTACAAATCAAAAAACAAATTCATGATGGTTTTATATCTAAATAGGCTTTACTGTTGCAGATATGGATTGCCATTAGCGAATGGCAAATTCAGGGAAAGAAAACTTACAGACTTAAAGGATTGGGTAAAAAATATCAGACAGACAAAAAAATACGAGTTGGACCTATGAGATGGCATGACTACATATTAACAAAAAACACCGACGAGTGCAAGGCATTCTGGTCAACTTATTTGAAACAAGAAAATAGAAACGTGCTGTATATTCTTGGAATCGGATTCGACCCGCGCACTCTGCATGGAATTCAAACATTATTCAATGCTGGTGGTGAGGGGAAAAGAGATTCCATATTACTTAGGTATTATCAAAGTGAAGAGGAAAAATCAAAACCTGCAATTGAATCGGTAGAGAAGCACCAAAAAGCGACGCTTGAATTAATATCTGCAAGAAACGGCACTTATCGAGTTTCCAAATTAATTGTTCGTTCAGAAGACGATAGAAGTATTGCTTCCATCAAAGCATATGAAATTATCGAAAACATTGACAGTATATCCGCTTACAATGACATCATTGTAGACATCAGTGCAATGCCTAGAGCAATTTTCATCCCATTACTTAACAAGCTTTTACAATTAATCGATGATTACAACAGCTCTGGAAGGGATCTGATAAACCTGCATGTTCATGTTAGTGAAAATTTCATTCTCGATTCTAAAATCGAAGATGACGGAACCGAACAATCCGCGGAGTTTATCCACGGACTGAGTATCAGAGACGTAGCAAATACCCAGGATTTTAAGGAAATTTGGATTGCCGTTTTAGGCGAACGGCAATTATCTCAGTTTTCTAGAATTAAAGAATCGGTAAGACCAGTTTCAACTTGCGTTATCTTGCCATTCCCATCAAATAATTTAAGGAGAGGCGATGATTTATTGGTATATTATCGTGACCAGTTATTAAATGATGAGGACTTTGACGTAAAGAATATAATATATGCCGATGAGCAAAATCCATTTCAGGTATACCGGTTGCTTAGGAAAGCCATAGGAAGATATAATGAATCTTTTAAATTAGTTGGTGGTTGTAAAGTTATATTGTCATCACTGTCAAGTAAGCTATTAACCGTAGGCGCATTTCTAGCAGTTTACGAGACAAAAAAACTAGAACATACTGAAGATTATAAAAAATTGCGGGTCGGTATTAAGCATGTTGAATCAATAAGCCATAAATTTGACCAAATCAGTGCCGAAGAAGATGGTATTGTTCAGCAAAGCCAATTGTTCCATCTTTGGATCGCAGGGTCTCCATACGTACTTTAGATGAAAAAAAGGAAAAAAAATAGCATAGTAGGTGCAGGGCTTGTAGCTCTAGACGTTATATTGAACGGCAATCCTGAGACACCACCAATATATCATGCGGGAGGATCGTGTGGTAATGTTTTAACTATTTTATCCTATCTCAATTTCGACTCTTATCCGGTTGCAAGGCTCGCTGCTAACAGAGCGGCAGAAAAGTTGATCGCCGACATCCAAGAATGGGGAGTTAAAACTAATTTAATTTCTACCGAAGCAACCGGTAGTACGCCAATTATTATCCAAAGGATGAAATATAAAAATGATGGCACTATAACTCACAAATTCGAATTTCGCAATCCTGAAACAGGTGATTATTTGCCTTCCTACAAGCCGCTGTTAGGCACTTCGGTTAGCCAGATTATCGAGTTACAACCAAAGTGTGATTTTTTTTATTTTGACAGGATTTCAAGAAGTACTATTGATCTCGCGTTGTATTATAAGCAGCAGGGCGCGCTGATAGTATTCGAACCATCTTCTCTGAAAGATCCAAACGAGAAACAAGTTTTGGAATGCGTCAACATTGTAGACATAATTAAGTTCTCAAGAGATAGGATAGCAGATTTTCGGGATAAATTCCCAAATGGGTTTGGAAGAATAGAAATTGAAACGTTGGGAAATGAAGGTGTGAATTTTCGCATAAATAAAGGCAGCCCAGGTAAATGGCACCATCTAATGCCTTTCAATATTGACAAGGTCAAAGATGCGGCTGGAGCCGGTGATTGGTGCACTTCTGGAATTATCTTCGCTTTCTCCGCTCTTAAGAAGCCTGTTTATAAAATCACACTTTCAGACTGGAAAAATATAATAAATATAGGGCAGGCTTTTGGTGCGATCAGTTGCTTTTTTACTGGTGCAAGAGGTATGATGTATAAAGTCGAAGCGCGGACTACAATTAAGTTTATTAACAAGCTTATTGCTGACCAGTGTATAAAATATCAGAATGTAGTAAAGAACACTACTAATATATTTACAAGGGTTGAAAGTGATTCTATCTCCTCGCTTCTATAGGCCAACAGCTTGTTTAAGTCAACACTTTGGAAAAAAGAACAAAATTTAAGGTAAGACCTTATAGTAGTTGTAGAGTTCCTGAATAATCTGTTTTGAGAACTAAACGACGGGAAGAATCTAGAAAATTTATGCGTCTGCACCAACTTTATAGATTAATGTTTCGCTAGTGCGAACACGAATTCTCGGTTGTGCAATATGATTTTAAAGAGAGCATTTCAGACAGCGGCGGCGTGAAGTTCAATGAAGCGCAATTAGGCAAATCAGTGTGCCATTTGATTGACCTTTAAACAATAAGAATATCTACCAGCACGGCTTCTAAAGGATTCCAATGCAAAATGTAATAGCAGAGAACCAATAATTCAGTTGGTTAGAGCACCAATCTTTCATTTTAAAGATACGTGAGTCAATATTTACACATCAGAAATTATCATGCAACAGTCTTATTGCGACCAAAATAGCCGTTCAGAAGTTGCATTCCGCGAATATTGCGACATTCAGTGCGAGTAGTTTTCGTTGAAAATAAAAAAGCAGTTACAACTGAATGTAACTGCTTGATTACTAATTGTTTAAAAGTGTGGGCCCACATGGACTTGAACCATGGACCATCTGATTATGAGTGGGCCTTTAAAGCCTTCTTTTTTGCTCAAAAATGTCAATATTTACAATCCTCAAATGCTTGCCCAGACTGCTTTTGAAAGCTTTTTACTGACAAAGGTTGATGTTTTGATATGCCAGGTTAAACTTACTGCAGGAATCAGTTCAGAAGACATTTTAGTGCGAGTTTTAGTGCGACTAATCTGTATGCGTCAATCATTACTTTTAATAGAAAATGGTCGCTGTGATTGAGTTGGGTTACTTATTGATCTTCGTACAGAATTCGATGCGACGATTTTGTACTTTGGACCAAGTATCAAGCAGTTATTCTCATCTAAGGCGATTTCACCACTATTTATTCTGGCTCGAATAGATAAGTTCACTACTTCATACTCCAAATTTAACTGTGATTTTGAAAGATAGCGGTGCAAACTGTCAATAGTATATTTTCCAGCTTCGGTTTCTAATACCTCAAATATTCGTGATTGAACATTTGTAGCTATTTCGCGCTTCTTAATCATGTCTAAGTACGCCTCATGTACCTGAATTCGCATTTCTTCGCTTAAATCAGGAATAACCTTAACTAAATCATACTCGCTATTATTGTTAAGCATTATCAACTTGCTTTCCATTAACGACATGAGTATAAGATGTAGTGCCCCATCTTGAATCTCAGCTTTGGGAATAGTTAAGTCAGAAAGCTGCAATGCATTCGCTAAATACTGCGCTTTTATAGCATCAAACTTGTGATGTCCCGAGGTTATTATCCTATAGACTTGAATCGTTTCTTTTGAAATCAATATTAATTGAGCCAAAGGTTCTCCCTTACGTGGCAAAATTATTTATTAGCCATAAGAATGAAAAGTACAATTTAGATGTTGAATTGATAAAAGAGGCGTTGGAAGATTTCTTGATTTACCATTTAAATTTAGATAATCATTTTGAAGTGTCTTGGGTTCTGTGGTTATTTAAACAGCTTGAAATAACCCTATCTGAAAACGTTGCAAAAGAAATAAGCAAGAATAATAATTCAATTGTCGCCCTTACAGCCTTGGATGTCTATATTAGCGGATACATTCCTAAAGGATTAGATACTACTGGATGGAAATGGTTATTGTCTCGTGATAGCTTGTATAATGAGAACTGGCTATTTGCATATGAATCAATTAAAAAAGGATGGCTTTCTACCAAAGAGGATTTCATATCAAAAGAACCATTTTTTAGACTGCTCAGAGATAACAACGTCGAATTTTATGATGAATATAATGATGCTGATCTATCTAACATTAAAGTAACCTCAAATGACGCTTCTTTGTTGAAATATCGGGACGATAGTGGTAATCAAAAGGATAATAAGGACGATGGCGATGAATTTGATATTGACAAAATATTAGAGGATATGGAGTTTTAATTGCTCTTTCATGGTGACATCGATGATAGCCACCTGATTCGTAATCGGCTGGTCGTTTGTCAATACCATTGAATGGAAGCCCTGCTGAACATGGCTTTCGTCGCCTTGTGGTTTTTCAGTCAATGCAACTTGCAATAAAACTTGCAGTAAAGGCGCCCGCAAAGTTTCGCTGAGGGCTGTAAATGCCGGTTTCATCAAAACGCATTAAAAAATAAAACGTGTAAAAATTGACCCTTGAGGTTTAGTTAGCCGGCAAGATTTGCGAATGGTTGATTACCGCCATACTGTTTTTCAAAATCCTTTATTAATCCCACCTCCACGGCTTTCGGATCTTCATTTAAAAGTGGCTTCCAGCAAATAAGCAGGTCTTCATGAGGCAAGCTGCCAGATAAATCTCCCTCCCCAATGACCAATATTTTTTCCGTCCGAAACCAAAGTATTGCTTCAACCTGGATTTCAGCGTTGTGTCTAGTTCTACGGTCTTTTAACTCCTCACGTTGATAATATGATCGTTGTACCCATGTTGTACCAAAGAAAAAGACCGCACGAAGCGGTCTTTTCTAACTGATTGATTTTCAGTGTGCCCAGAACAGGAATCGAACCTGCACTACCTTGCGATAACCAGATTTTGAGTCGCAGACCAAATCACTCCTAATGCAGTAAAATCAACGTTTTTAATACAGATAAAAAGATAATGTTGCACTATTGATAGCTTAAGTGAAGCATCAGCATAGTGCAAAAAATAGTGCAAGTTTGTAACTGGATGGTACAATTATTCTGAATGATAACAATATTCCTAATCAGTTATCAGACGGTTGCCATCCAACACATAAGGTGGTTTTATTGTCTGGGAACAGGTCGTACATGAAAAATATTGTTTTAAATTCTTCAAGGGTTCTTTGTTTCTCCCTTACAAGTGTGGCATGAAAGGTAGTTCGTGCGCGAGTCCATTCGTTTCTGTCGCGACTTTGTTTTATGCCCAATTCTCTTGTAGATTTATTAAATCGACTGGTAACGACACTATGTGAAAATTGCGTGTCAAAGTATTTCTGCATTACATTTTTAAAAGTTTGCTCTGCTTTTATTAGTTTATATTCTTCTAAGGATGGATTAGCAGTCTGTAATGCAATAATGGCTGCATCTAAATCTAATGAATTTAAAAGTTCCTGATAAAAAGCATCATAGCTGATTTCTAATCCATATATGGATAGAGCGTCGAATGACCCCAATATTCCTGCAAAAGGCGCAGGTAAGTTAGGGCGGATTAGTTTCATTGCATAATTGCCAAAGCACACTGCCATTGTTAGATATAAATGCCAATTAGACGCAGCATTGATTTTGCTCAATTGGCCATAAAGTTCTTCCCACTCAATATAACCTCTATTTAACGCTAACCCAGTTCTATCGTCAAGCCCATGAATTTCGAGATGAATAATCGGTTTAATACCATTTTTGCATTCATTTTCGATTTTTTCAAACGCAGCGATTAACTCGTCTTTAGTGTTTACATTAATAAGCTCTGCATCCTTATCCGCATATTTTGTATTGAAATGTTGCAGAACATTATCATACAAATTTGTGCCTGTGAAGGTTTCAGGAGCCTCTAATGACTCTATGACATAAATCTTATTGAAATCAAGTGGCATGATATTAAATTGAATGGTGAAGTTAATTAAATGTTTGATTTTCAACAGTGCAAAATGGAGGTCGAAAATTTAGCATAAACCAGACTCCCGGTGTGGACGGAGTCTGCTACACTTGCGCATATTTATTTACAATGAAGAAATCCACAAAAACAAAGACCAGCAGCGTGTAAATCGTCAGCATAAAGTGGACTAAAAAAGACCTTAACTTTAGATAGTGTTTCCATTGTTAACCAACAAAAAATGTAAA
>CAZBPS010000036.1:0-22196 GCA_964493865.1 uncultured Flavipsychrobacter sp. | reverse complement strand
TAGTTATCCTTTATTAGCACTAAGATAGGAAAATGTTTATTATACCAGTTTTTAAATTTATTGTCCTCTTCCGGCTGTGGACCTTTTTAGTGTATTGGATGAATAAATTAGAATATGGGCAGCGACGAAACAATTTTCTTTACAAATTTCACTTAGGATCTCCTGCCGTTTTGATCTTTCCGACGAAATTATAATTTAAGTTATTGTTTCTTTGTAGTTTTCTCGACCCTAATATGGTATAATATTCAGTAGATTACGTCTTTTCACATTACAACGAATCGCGCCACAATCCGAACGCCTCAATTGCTAAAATGATTTATTGTCAGTCATTTTTTTGACCCGGATAATTACGCGTGGGTTTCGCGAAACATATCCTTTCCACTTCCTAATGGGATAGTCAATGACAATATCTGGGCGGGCTGGAATAACATTCCTAATAGTTTTCATAAAATTGCCCACAATATTGGAAAGAATATCGTCAAACAATTTTCGAAATACTCCCTACCCTGCTCCATAGATAGCCTAAGAATTGCTTAAAAAGCCCCCGGATTATCCGGAATAATCCGGAAGATTCTCAAACAATCTCTAAAATTCATCGAAGAACCATCGTGTTGGAAAAAGAATCCGGAATATTCCGGAACAATTTGCTTTTTTTTAGGCGTTATGAGAATGTCGGATTGCCAATTATAGATACCATTATAGATTTTCCTTGGGAAAAGATTGAAAAAGTGATGGTTTTTGAAACCACCTGCATCGTTTTATAAAGTTGAGAAATTTAGCAACAACCAGTTAATCCCCTTAATTATGAAATTGGCCATTTTCCCCGTTATTATGAAATAGAACCTGGATAAACAAACAGAATTCCAACCCGTAGTCCTATCTTTCTTCTATTTTCCGGGATAACTTTATTTTCGTCAATCACATTGTCACGGCAAATTTTCATGGGCAATTTTTTGAAAATATAGGAAATAGGCCCAAAAACAGCCGCACAAATTAGCCATAAATTAGTAAGCGCAAATTGAAAGCTCCAGGACATGTTCGTCAAAAAGAATCCAATTTGCGCTTAGTTCAAAGGCATGAAATGCAACTAATTCCAAAATACTTATCCCATCTATCAATGACTCGAATAATACGGCCATAAAAAAATAAATCTAGGGCAAATATTATTTTTTGGCTTTCGCTTTAGCACCTGCAATTTTGTCTTTAAAATCTTTGCCAGCCTTAAATTTCGGCACTTTTGCCGCTTTTATTTTAATAGTCGCACCTGTTTGTGGGTTACGACCGTTACGGGCGGCTCTCTGTGAAACTGAAAATGTGCCAAATCCTACCAGCGTCACGGTATCACCTTTCTTTAAAGTAGTAACAACGCCGCTTGTAAAAGCATCGAGTGCATCGTTGGCCTGTGTTTTAGTAATGCCGGAATCTTTTGCGATCTGATCAATTAGTTCTGCTTTGTTCATATTTTTCGTTTAAGTGATGAATAACGCGAAAATTATGACAATTTCCTATACCGTGTGTACTAAAATATGCCCGTTTTTAGCAAGTATCGGTTTTTCCGGCTTTACACCTACAAACCGGTAATGAATGATTGCCGCAAATCCACATTCTGAATGTTCTAGGACTTATACTGATTTAATGGGTCGCTAGTAAGTAACAGCAATTTGCTCTTCTCACAAGCTATAGCTTAAGTGCGTTCCCAATTTACTCAGATTACGGTGCTACTCCCGGAAATTTAACGGTATCCATTTAGAGAGGCCATAGTTTGACGCATTAGAATTCGAAGGTTCATAGACTTTGAATTGCAATACTCAACTGCAAATTCCCAATTGGGTGGAGTGCATAACCCTGTTTCTTGTTTGCCTGGACTCGGATATCTGTTCAAAAAAATCAATAAAAAAACCCTTGCCAGTTACCGGATATATACGAGTATCCAGAAAAAATGCCAGGAATTCCAATATCTGCTGGTATGATAGCACAATTATGGCTCCAATAATATATCGAGCTTTTTCGGCTAAAGATGGCGTGCTTTAAAGGGAGAAAGGTCATTTTTTGTTACAAATATGACGACAACAAATCCAGCATTGTTCAGGGAAAAGTTAAGGAAATCATTAAAAAAAACACTCAGGTAGGTTCTTGAAAAACTAAAGGGAATAGCGCATTTTTGCTGATCGGGGTACTAAGGAACAAAAATGAAAGAAACTCCCCAAAAAAACCATAAATGTTGCCGTAATCCATTGGATCCGGTAAGGCATTTATAATCGTAAGTACCGTTGGGATTGCAAGGGATTAAGATCGTGGAAAAACAAGATTAATACCAAGGTAATTGTGAGGAAAAAAGTACTTTATCGTAACGTACTGCTTGAAGCGAACATTATACCTGGAAATCCTAGGAAATCCGGGGATTAGCATAAAATAAATTCCGACCCAAATTGTAAAGAACATTAAGATAATTTTCGGATGCCCCTCAAAAATATTTTCATTGGTTTCCTTAGAAAAAGTCCCCAAAAAGAGCAATGTTATTCGGGAAACTTTTTAGAGGGTTAATTACTTCGATTTTAGTGTAAATTCCCTTTGCGCTCCCAAAGGAATCTCTAAGAATTCAAGACTTTTAAAGGTGATGCCATTAAGCCATTTCTCCTATTTTTCGTGCTTATGACTGTACAATGCGATTTTAATAAATATTGCCCTTCAGATAAGGCAAAAAACAGGTAGGCCCCATTACACTCTCGCGTCAGATTTACAGGGATTTTTGAAAAATCGCCTTTGGAAAATACCGGGTTTTATTGGTAATGGGAAGTACTTCAATATCCTCATATTTTTCGCATTTTTAAATGATTAACGCAACTGGATGATTACTCTCCATTTTTACAGAGTAAAGGAAATCCTTGTAAAGGCTGAAAATCCACATAAATTAACGGAATTTCCCGCTTTAAAAAACAAACAGCCTTTCGATAAATCACTGATAAATCAAAGATGCCGCAAGGCGTTTTTTGAAACAGCTATTATCAATACAAATACGCCTCTGTAAATCACTTAACAAATGAAGGTTAAGATAAGCCGAAAATCATAGGTTTTCCTTTGGAAATGCCCATATTATCCCGAGGAAACTTCATAAAAAAAAAGGAGTATCAGTAATAGCCAGCAAATGATTAATTCGTCATAAAATACTCGGTTTTCTGGGAAAAAGACCGAAAAAATGACTTTTTGACAACAATTGTTATGACGAGTCGTTTCGAGTAATTTACAAAAGCCTGTTAATCAGTTTGGTAGTGCTGCTTACTACCATCTTTGTCTTCACTTTACTTTAGCCACTATAATCAAGTTTTACTAGTCACATTCTTGGTAAATGATTAACATCGGGCTAGTCAATTCTCTGGCATTACATTTACGGGATTTTTTGATAGATTTCATGTTGTTGCTTGATAATACCGGCAAACGGGAAAATCCTATATTTTTCAGTGTTTTTTTTTAAAAAATCCATTAAGATAACATCCTCAATTTATTGGAATAAGTGCAATTTTCTTTTTCTCATTCTGAAAATACAATAAAAAGCCGGGCTTTTCGGGAAAAATTAGGCTTAAATACTACTGGGAGGATACTCGGGAGGATTATTGTATGTACTTGGTGACTGGCATTTATCGTTTATCCCACCCTACTGTATTTTGGTGTTCAATTCCCGTAAGTAATTCTATGTCTCAAAACACACAATCGGCAAGTGTCCTAAATCATTCCAGCACACTTCATGAATTTGCGCAGCCAAAAACCGAAAAAACATGAAATTTGCCCGCTACATATAATGCCGGCACTTTTCGAAGTTACCTCTTGTGAACTAAAAAAGCATGCAGACTCTTTTCAGTCAAATTTGCCGGCATTTATAATACAATCAGAAACAATGAATACCCTATTTATCTTTGAGAGTAATTATTTTTTCGTTTACTCTCAAAAGTAAATTTGTTCCATTTACCTGAAATTCCTTCCCGCCGGAAATATCTCCCCCTGCACTACCCTGCTTAATTGCTTCTTCTTTTCCTGCGGAGAAAGCTTATCTCCGTCTTTTTCATCTGCCCTGGATAAAGTGAGTACCGGAGGGGCGTCATTTATCGGTTCAGTAAGCTGATATAACAATCCCGACATATCATAACAGTGTTTAACTATTACGTGAGTCACTTCTCCCTCCCGCTGGAGTTTACCCTCAACCATAAGCAATCTTGCACGTACAATTTCTTTACGGTATTTATCAAACAGCTTTGAGAAAACAACAAGGTTGGCTGTCCCGGTTTCGTCCTCTATGGTCATGAACAAAATCCCGCTGGCCGTACCCGGGCGTTGCCTGACCAGAACAAGTCCTGCAACCCGCACTGGAGAGCCGTCATTCAGCTGGTTAAGGTCCTGTGCCGCTATTACCTGCGATAGGTTCAACTTTTCCCTTACGAAACTTACCGGGTGAGCTTTTAAGGATAAAGACATAGCACTATAATCCTGTACTACATGCTCAGATGGGGTCATTGAAGGTAGCTGTACGCCTTTCTCGGTTATACTTGCTGAGGTTTGCCCCTCATACATCCCCATTGGGCGATCAGCAAGTGCAGATACCTCCCAGAGCGCCTCCCGCCTGTCGAGACCTATTGAACGAAACGCATCAGCATCAGCAAGCCGCTCTATTGCTGCCGGTGATACCCCTGCATCCATCAAGGAATTAATACTTGTATATGCCCCCTGCCTTGCAGCCGTAAGCAATTCCATGTCCTCCCGGCTCAATCCTTTTACCTGCCGGAAGCCGAGCCTGATGGCGAAATACTTACCTGCCTTTTCTTCAAGCGTGTTGTCCCAACAGGAATGGTTTATATCTACAGGCCGGACTTCTACCCCATGCTTTCGCGCATCAATAACGATCTGTGCGGGCTGGTAAAAGCCCATAGGCATACTATTCAGTAAGGCCGTTGCAAATACGTCGGGGTAATAACACTTTATCCACGAAGAAACATATACTAGCAAGGCAAAACTGGCCGCATGACTTTCCGGGAACCCATAACTGCCAAAACCTTCCAACTGTTTGAATACACGCCTGGCAAAGTCTTCTGTGTAGCCTTTGGCAGTCATACCATCTACCAGCTTCTTTTCAAATTGGCTTACTAAGCCCTTTGCTTTAAAGGTCGCCATACTACGGCGTAACTGGTCTGCTTCAGCCGGTGTAAACCCGGCAGCGACAATAGCTATTTCCATAGCCTGCTCCTGGAACAACGGAACACCCAGTGTCCTGCCTAATATTTCCTCCAGTTCTTTTGATGGGTATTCTACCGGTTCTTCGCCATTCCTTCGGCGTAAATATGGGTGTACCATATCACCCTGTATAGGCCCCGGCCGCACAATGGCAACTTCTATTACCAGGTCATAAAAGCATTTCGGTTTCAGCCTTGGCAGCATGGACATTTGCGCCCGGCTTTCTATCTGGAATACACCTATTGTATCTGCATGGCTAACCATTTCATATACTGCCGGGTCGTCTTGCGGAATGTTTGCCAAAGTCAGGTCAAGCCCATAAAGTTTTTTGGCAAGGTCGAAGGCTTTGCGGATGCAGGTAAGCATACCCAATGCCAGTACATCTACTTTAAGAAAGCCTAATGCATCTATATCATCTTTATTCCACTCTATGTTTGTCCTGTCTTCCATCCGGGCATTTAATATCGGGCATAGGTCAGTTATCTTGCCCTGCGTGATAACAAACCCGCCCGTATGCTGTCCCAATTGCCTCGGGAAGCCTATATACTGCCGGGTAAGCTGTAACACTTTCATCAGGTGGGCATCATTAGGATCAAAGCCATCTTCTGTGGTCCGCTTTCCTGCAAACCATTCTTCGTTAAACTCCCATGAGGAATTTGATAGCCTGTTAACAGCATCAACCGACAACCCCATTGCTTTTGCCACATCTCTTACTGCGCCCTTAAAATGCACCTGTGTAACGGTTGCCACAATACCGGATCTGTCCCGCCCATACTTCTGGTAGATGTATTGGATCACTTCTTCCCGCCGCTCATGCTCAAAGTCCACATCAATATCAGGTGGTTCATCACGTGCATCAGACATGAAACGGGCAAAAAGCAGTTTAAACTTGGAAGGATCAACAGAGGTAATGCCCAGGCAATAACAAACGACTGAATTAGCGGCAGATCCCCGTCCCTGGCATAAAATGTCTTTATTTCTTGCAAAACGCACAAAGTCATAAACAGTCAGAAAATATGCAGCGTAGTTCTTCCGCTCCATAAAATCCAGCTCAAACTGAATAGTGTTCCTGATATTTTGCGGGATATCCGCTCCGAACTTTTCCTTTGCACCCTGCCAGGCCAGGTACACTAATTCTTCCTGTGGTGTCCTTCCTTCCGTAGTTATTTCTTCAGGATACACATACTTAAGGCTATCAAGCGAGAATTGGCAGGCTTCTTTTATTTCCTGTGTGCGTTTTATCGCATCCGGGTACTGTCTGAAAAGGCGTTCCATTTCACTGATCGGCTTTAAATACCGTTCCGCGTTCTGGTACAGCCGGAATCCGGCATTATAGATCGTACACTTTTCCCTTATGCAGGTAAGAATGTCCTGCAATTCCCTCCGCTCACGGTTATGGTAGTACACATCATTGGTGGCCACCATTGGAATATCAAACTGACTTGACAGTTGGGATAAGCGAAAGAACATCTTGCTATCGTATGCCTGGTATGCCCGAACAGCACCAATGTAGATATCTTTACCAAAAGCCTGCTTATACTCATTAAGTTCTGTCTGGAACTTAGGGGGAAATTCAAAAGTGGCATTCAATGTTAAAGGCGGTATGACTATAAACTTCATTCCTTTGGCATATCTGTACACATCCGCCTTATATAAATGGCATTGTCCCTTCTCTGCACGCAGGTTGCCTGCTGAAAGTAAGGCAGAAAGGCCCGCATAAGCCTCTATATTCGTCGGATATGCAAGCAGGCTTGGTCCGTCAATGAGGTTTAACCGGCAGCCAACAATAAGCCGTATGTCTTTTGCTTTCGCAGCAACATGGGCGCGCACTATTCCGGCCAAGGTATTATGGTCAGTTATGGCAACTTCCTGGTAGCCCAATGCTGCTGCCTGTGCAGCTATTTCATCAGGGTGCGACCCTCCCCGTAAAAAACTAAAATTTGTCGTTACCTGTAATTCTGTATAACTCATCTTCTTTAAGCAAAAAATCCGTGAATAAACCATTTAGGGTCGCAGGTATCATAGCTGCCTGACCGGAACAGCCAATATCGTCTACCGTTTTCATCTTCCACGCAGTAGTAATCCCTGTATAATCCATTTTCTATCCACCATTCCTGTTCTATCCTTTCAGGGCCATCTGCTTTTTTTATGTTATGCAGTTGCCCTTTATAAATAAAAAGCATAGGCGGGTAATCAGGCATGGGCACTGATACCTCAATAAGTTCCGGTTTAGGCAATAGGTGCACAGGCCGTGGCAGATCGGTCCGCCATGGGGTAGTTTCTTTCTCTTCAAATGAGCTGGCTATTTTTAAAGAGCGTTCCGGCCAATAGTGTTCATCCGGCAGGTAACGATGGATCGTATTCATACCTACCTTTCCTCCTATCCTGTCCAATAGTTCCATTACCTCCATATCATCATGATTGCTGGTAGCCCAGAATGCCTCTTGTGCAGCCGGAGCATCTTCTACTACCGGGGCTTCAATGACAAATACCTCAAAACCGAGTGCGGGGATAAGGCAGCCAGTTTTGTTTTCAAATAACTTTATAAGATGTTTTACATTCCTTGTTGCCCGGTTAGTGCCAATTTTCAGTTGCTGAATTTCTCCGTCTACCCGATAGGCTTTGAATACACAGGCCCTCAATCCTTTTGCTTCTTTCTCTAATCGCTTACACAGCTTCTCCAAAAGGTTTTCTAAAGCAATTTCAATGCCTGTTAATGTCCGTATAGGTTCAAGGCAGGGCAACCTTTCCTGGTAGGGTTCAACCGGGCATATCGGCCGTATTACTTCCTGTTTCTGTCCTATTGCCTCATCTATTCTATCTAAAAGCGTTTGGCCAAAGCGCCTGCGCAAGGCTGTGCGTGGCATATTCATAAAACTGCCTATGGAATTCAACCCAAGTTTTGCCAATCGCTGTGATAATGCTGTATCCAACCGTAAAGCAAGAGGAGGCAATGACATTATTGCTTCTATTTGCCGGTCGGGTTCAATAAGAGGTGTTACTTGTCCATACCTGGATACTGCCCAAGCCGCGCCAACCGTATCAGCAATAGCAGCACGCACATCATAGCCAAACCCACGAAGTTTAATAATGATATCTTTCAGATATGGGCGTTCCCCGCCCCACAGATGGGGACAGCCGCTTACATCAAGTATCAGCCCGTCAGGTGGGTCAATGGCTATGACCGGAGTATAACGCAGGCACCATTCAGCCAGGGCATGGAGTAGTTTTTCGGAAAGCCCTGGCTGGTCATCCAGCACTTGCAGCCCCGGATATACTGCCCTGCAATCCGCAACGACCATACCGGCATGAATGCCTTTGGCGTGCGCTACCCTGCTGACTGCTTTTACTACCATCCGCCCACGTTCGGGTGCGGCCATAACAAAGGCTGTATCCCCTAGCTCTTGCCGACGACGAACCACCCAATCCGTCTTCAGATGACGGAACCATATGGAAATAAAACGTTTAGGCATACTATCCGGTCTTTCGTGTTTGTATTTCGGGGATAAGAATAGTTTGGGGGATATGCCGGAAACTACCTGCAGCCCACTCCACCAGCCAGCTACCGGGTTTGCCGTTTCGGACTTTCTGCAAATGGATGCTCCATCTCGGATAACTTACACCGGGCATGTTGCCTTCATTTATGCTGGTAAGGGATTTGATTTCCCACCGGGTAATACAGGCTACGGTGTTTTTGCCTTTCGGATTATAGCGATGAATAAGCCCGGTAACCTTGCTTTGTTCTACGGCAAGTTGTAGCCGTCTTGATTCTGTGAAGCTAAGTTCACTCAGTTCGCCAACCACGGCGGCCAGAGCTTCGCATTTTAATGCTTCCTCTACAGCCCATAATACATCCTTTTGCCTCATGAGGTCAACAAAAATGATCCGCGCAGGCTCCAATCCAAATACTGTTAACGCCGGTGGGAATATTGTCCGTTTACAGCTTATCCATAAACAGGCACCGCCCCCTTTTTGCATGAGGGTGCCAAGCAGGCAGGCAATAAAGCCATTGGTTGCAGCGGCATTTTCCGGAGCATTGCTTATAAACTCATGCACTGCACCTACCGGGAAGGTCTTTTCCGGAAATGCATGCTCAATCGGGCCCAGACCTGTATTCAGGCATTGCCTGCCGGATGCTTTTTTGTAGCCCTGCATACTGAGCACCTCCTTCTGCAACTCCTGTATTATTTCGTTCGTGCCTCTTGCCGGTGTCATAAGGATTACTTACTTTTGTTTCTATTAGCAACATTTGTTTGTTTTCAATAGTAACAATAAGAAATGATAACCCCAAAACTTTTTTTTAATTCTAATATCCGGTTCCTCAGGGAACGGAAGAAGCTGAGCCAGGAAGAATTGTCACACAACCTCGATATATCGAGGAATAAGTTGCAGGCGCTGGAGTCGGGGAAGACCATAAACCCTACAGCTGCTGATATGATAAAATTTTCTGATTATTTTAAGGTCAGTATAGATAGTTTATTGAAAGTAGACCTTACAAAGATGGGTGAATATAAACTGCATGAACTACTGGCGGGAAATGATGTTTATATGACTGGCAGCAAGATTAGGGTTCTGGCCATTACGGTGGATAAAAATAACAAGGAGAACACTGAATATGTTCCTATAAAGGCAAAGGCCGGGTACAGGGCGGGATACAATGACCCGGAATTTATTGCCACCCTACCTAAGTTCACGTTACCTAACCTGCCAAAGACCGGCACATACCGTATGTTTCCTACTGTTGGGGATTCTATGTTACCTATTCCCGAAAACAGTGAGGTTATAGCTCAGTATATAGAGGATTGGAAAAGTATCAAGCCATGTACACCATGCATAGTTATACTAAAAGGCGAACAGGATTTTGTTTTCAAACTAGTAACTATACAAAGCGACAGGAAAATATTACTGAAGTCACTCAATCCCGTTTATCAACCTTATACCGTAAACAGTGACGATGTACTGGAAATATGGAAGTATTACAAGCACCAGACCGGAACATTGCCGCAGGGTGAAACTGATCTGCAGGAGTTGAAAACCCTGATCATGGACCTGGGAAAGCAGTTGAAGAATAAAAAGTGAATGGCATGTTAGTCACCTTTAACCTGAATAATCGGACCAGTAAAAACTATACTGATATTGTTTCTTATTATGTTATAAAAATGGAAGACCTCTATATCCCATGTACCTTATTACCCACTGCTTTTGGGTACATTTCTATTCAACCTTAGTTTTTGGGTTATCCTCTGTAGCTTTTATCAAGCTTTTAATTTGTCTTTCACAAATTCAGATATTATTCGCTTACTTTCAAAGATAATTTTTAATTTTACAATGTATCAAAGTAAAACTATGGAGTAAAACCAGATAATTACATAAATACTAATTGTTTTAGTATCGTAACGTTAGTTGCTATTCCGAATCTCGAAAATTCAAACCTCAATGCAATAAACGACTATGGTACGCCTGATAAAGGCGTAGCTGTGTCTTTTGCATTGAGAGGCTTTTCGAGAGCCTGGGATAGCAGAGGAATTTCAGCTACGCTATTTTTTTGCTCACAATCATAAAAACAAACCAAACAATGAAAAACACACTTTTAGCAGTATTAACACTCATCTTGCCCTTCATTATTCACGCTGAAGTCAGAAACAGCTTAGAGATTAAGAATAACACAGAGAAGACTGTATTGATTGCCTATGGATGGTACAATAAAGTTGAACAATGCTGGAAAAGCAGAGGATGGTTTGAAATAAAACCATACAAATCGTTTGTAAGGGATTTAAACGGTCTCGATTTAGGCAACCATAACATGTATATATCGGTTAAGGCTGACCATATAGAATGGTCCGGCAATACCGAATTGCGGGTTGACCACAACAATGTTTTTGAAATTTCTTTTGCAGACAAACTTACGCCTAACCTGGAGACAGCAAAATTTAAGTCAGTTTTGGTTGATAAGGGGAATAGAATATTTGTGATAAATCCATAAATATCATTTCACAACGTAAAAAAAACAAAAACATGAAAAACACGTTAATTACACTGATGTTGGTGATTGTAATGTTACCCGCATACGCACAGGATATCATCACCAAAAAGAACGGAGAGGATATAAAAGCCAAGGTACTTGAGGTTACCAAGACAGAGATAAAGTATAAGCGGTTTGAAAGCCCGGAAGGGGCTATTTATACGATGGATAAAGCAGAAATAGTGATGATACGGTACAAAGATGGCACAAAGGATTTGTTTATACAGGATGAAGCCGCCGTAAAAGCAAAGGAAGCGGCTCCTGTTGTTGAACAAAAGCCAATCCCCGTAAAGCGACCCGCTCCGCCAAAAATAGAAGATAGGGCAATACACACGTTTGATGAATCAGCTTACGAAGGAATGAGTATGGCGCAGCGGGGCGAATATGATGCGCAAGCTTATTACCGTCAATACAGAAGTTCCGCTACAGGTACTTTTCTGATGACTATGTTCACAAGTCCCCTTGCAGGGCTTATCCCGGCCATCAGTATATCCAAAACCCCTCCTAAAAATGAAAATCTGAATTACCCCAAGGAGCAACTAATGCAAAACCGGGAATATGCAAATGCATACAAGGCTAAAGCGCATAAAATGAAGAAAAGAAAAACGTGGGCCGGATATGCCCTCGGGTCAGCTATTTCAGGAGCATTAATTGCGGGAATGGTTGCGATGGCAAGCGATGCAGGATATTATTGACTTATTTTAGGTTTTACAGGCCTTCTACATATACCGTCTTATCATCCTTAATCTGGCCTGTAGCTAAATATAGAAAATCTGGATTTCCTTAGAAATTGTTCAAATTATCCCATAAAACTGCTTAAAAATTCCCACAACGGATAGTAACGTAGTACAGCAAATTATAGACAATGATGTAGTAAGAAGGCTTTGAAATAGTCGGGGGTAAGCTCATACTTAGGCATATTTGAAATATACCCTCCAACCAATATAGCCCCCATTTCATGAGGGATAATTATGGAATCGTGCATGACAATCTTCGTTATTACCTCATATTGAGCTCTGCACTTTTTCCCGAAAGTGATAAACGTTTTTCCCTTTTCTAAAAACAAACCTGTGTAAAGTATTATTTCTTTGCACCATTAATTCTTGCTCCCACAAATAAGGTCCGGCACTTGTGCCGTATCGTACATTTTTCATTAACATTTAAAAAATACAGGCAAACAGGCCTGCAGACTGCATATGTATGCACTGGTACGCCTGTACAACAAAGGTATCTACCTCTGCCCCGGCTATGGAATAGCTGTTGGTCGGGAGCAAGAAGACTGATGGTTACTTCATGCGGGGTGGGGTAGATTACCTCCTATTGTAAAAAAACTAAAAAAATGACGAATTACACACGTTACTTACTATTTATGCTATTCATAGGCGCAGCATGTACAAGCGCCTGCAATTCCGGGGATAAGTCCGAGCAGCAATCCTCCAATGCCACCGGAAAAAAGATAGGTGTGCTGCTGGTAAACCATGGATCAAGGTCGGCCACATGGCGGCAGGCATTGCTGGACCTCGAAAACAAGGTAAAAGACAGCATCCTGGCCAGGGGCATAGTGCAAGACACACGCACCGCCTTCATGGAATACAATGAGCCGTCAATAGCTACAAGGCTGAAAGAATTTGATTCGATGGGATACACTGATGTGGTCATCGTGCCGATATTCCTAACCGTAAGCCCGCACTCTTTCGATGATATTCCTACCATCATAGGCCAGAAAGAAGACCCGCAATCTATGGAAGTGCTGAAAATGGAGAACATTCAACGCTACACCCCGAAAGCGAAAACACATATAACACCGTTGCTCGATTTTACAGATATACTACAAAAAAACATCCTGAGGCGGGTCAAAGATATATCTAAACGCCCCGAAGAAGAGGGCCTGGTGCTGATGGCATACGGCGATGAGACCTACATGAAAGAGTGGTCGGAACTGCTGGATAAAGTAGGGGGTTATGTGAAAACGAACACAGGTATATCGGCTCATTCCTATGGCTGGTGCGGGCATGTGGCGCATTACAACCCCGACTCTACCGCTGTTGCCATAAAACGGGTACTGAACACAAAGAAGACCGCCGTGGTGGTACCCGTTCTGGTAGCTCATGATGAGATGTTCCAGATAAAGATAATAGGCGACGGTATAGCTAAGATACCAGATGCTAAGGATAAGGTAATCTATAAACCGGACTCAATTTTGCCGGACGCTAATGTGGAACAATGGGTAATAGATATTGTGGCATCATTTACTGAAAAGATACAGCAGAGTACGGCGGCAAAATAGAGATGGACAAAGAAACGACCCGAAAAATAAGGCGACTGAATGTGGCCACGCACAGGGACTTAGGCTATTTTTTTTCATCGCTGATCATTATTTACTGTATATCCGGCCTGGCGCTGAACCACGTAAATGACTGGAACACGGATTTTATAATAAAGAAGGATACGGTGCGTATAGCCCGGCAATATGAAAAATCAGAACTGACCAGTGATGTGGTAACGGCCATAGGGAAAAACATAGGGGAAGAAAAGTACAAAGTATATGACTTCCCCACCGGCGACCAGGTAAAAGTATATTATGATAATGCCTCACTGCACCTCAACTTTAAAACGAAAGTGGGTGTATATGAGCGGATAACAAGGCGGCAGGTTTTCTTTCAGTCTAACCTGCTGCACAGGAACAGTGTAAAGGGCTGGAAATATATAGCCGATGTGTTTGCAATACTGTTAATAGTGCTCTCTGTCACCGGCCTGTTCATCCTGAAAGGGAAGAAAGGCATAAGCGGCAGAGGAAAATGGTGGATCGCCGCCGGACTGCTCCCTCCTGTAATAGCGATCATTATTTATGAACTGAGTTAACTTGAATAATGATCTATAAAAACAAAAAACAAAAAAAATGAAAAAACTGATACTTACTGTATTTACCGCCACAGCAATAACCACATTGCAGGCACAAGTGGTCGCTGACACTGTTTCCACTTCAGCCACATATGCCAACCAGGTATGGTATAGCCTGCCCAATGACGAGCAGGGCAGCGCCCCGAAAAACAACTGGGACCTTGCGTTTGAAGCATCCAGCTTCGGGTCCACAATCCTTATCAACTCTATAACCGGCACTATGCTTTGGAATTACCCCAAAGACGATACGGCCGGATGGAGCACGGTTGACACCAATGGGCTAAGCACATGGCCTGCCCGGTACAACTCGGATACATCGTGGGCTTATGGTGCTATGGGCAGGTATGCCAATGCCGCTGACGCTTTCGACCTCGACTGGGGCAGGTACAACATGACCACCCACATCATTACCGGCGATTCGCTTTATATTATCAAGCTGGCCAGCGGCGATTACAAAAAATTATGGATACAGTCCCTATCAGGCGGCCTCTATACTTTCAAATATGCCAACCTTGATGGCTCAAGCCCTCAAACCGCTACTCTTGACAAATCAACCTATGGCGCAAAGAATTTTGGCTATTGCTCACTGCAAACAAATGCCGCGCTCGACCGCGAGCCACTGTCTGCAAACTGGGACCTGCTTTTTACGCAATATTCAGCCTTCATACCAGGTGCCTATACGGTTACAGGGGTACTGGCCAACAAAGGCGTGGTAATAGCTAAATGCGCCAACGTAATTGGCAAAGATACTTTCTCGGCTTGGGAGTCACAGCCCTTTCATACAGCGATGAACACGATAGGCTACAACTGGAAAACATTTACGACCTCCTTTATAATACAGGATTCGCTTGTGTTTTTCGTGGCCCGTACCGATGGCGAAATATGGAAAATGATATTCACCGGTTTCGGTGGCAGCTCTACAGGCAGCTATATGTTCTCGAAAGAAAGAATGTCGTCATCTGCTTCAGTCAATAATATCGGCGCACCCGTTATCAGCTCCGCACTCTACCCCAACCCATCCGCCGGTCAGGCAGTAAACCTGGTGTATAACCTCACAGACAATGTGCCTTCAGCCATAGTAACCATCAGCGATGTGACCGGAAGGGCAATATACACCGCGACACTTGACAACAGCAAAGGACTCCACCAACATATCATACCAGCACACGATATGCAGGCAGGCATGTATGTTGTCACCATCAGCGCAGACAATGCAGCAACACAATTAAAACTGATTAAACAATAATCCGGAACTTATACGGCCTCCTTATTAAAGGAGGCCGTATCAATTACGAGGCCTATGTGTAAATATCAAAGTTTATACAGGAACAAAGACGGATATGTGATAAGGTGCGCCGGCTGTATGAATATACAAGTGGCGTTCGGTACTATAGGGATGACGTTAAGCCCCGAGCAATTCAATGAACTCATTGTTACCGCGCGTGAGCTATATGATGCCAACAGGCATGCCTCATTCCCGGACCGAAAGCAACTGGCGGTGCCTACTGTATCAAAATCCGTGAACATTATGTGCAGCGTAAACGAACTTGTGCAACTGAACCACCTGCTGCAGCAAGGCAGAAATAATATAGAAATGGCCAAACTATTTGTATTCAATGAGAATTAGGCGCAGCACTATCTGTCTTATACTATCCGGCACATGTGCTTTATTTTGGCATCGCGCCATTGCACAGCAGCACACCGATACAACGGCCATGCAAAAACTTCACGAGGTCGTAGTAACAGGCCAGTATTCTGCTAATAGCCCCGAAAAAGCCGTGCAGAAAATAAAAGTGATAGACCGGGTGAAAATAGATGCCATGAGCGCGCAGAACCTGCGCGACGTGCTTACCAACGAAATGAATGTACGCCTATCACAAGACAATATACTCGGCAGCAGCATGAGTATGCAGGGCGTATCGGGACAAAATGTAAAAATACTGATAGACGGTGTGCCCGTCATCGGCAGGCAGGACGGAAACATAGACCTCACACAAATAAACCTCGGCAATATAGAACGCATTGAAATAATAGAAGGGCCAATGTCCGTAAACTATGGCACCAATGCATTGGCAGGCACCATCAACCTCATCACCAGGAAAAATCAAAAGAACCTCATTGAGGGAAAGCTGACATCCTATTACGAAAGCATTGGTACATACAACCTCTACATCAGGGGCGGCATACACCACAAAAAACATACCTTCAGTTTATCGGGAGGGAGGAACTTCTTTGATGGCTGGAGCAATGGCGATAAAGTATCACTCGACTTCAGCCCCCGCATAGCCGACAGCAGCCGGTTCATACAGTGGAAACCACGCGGGCAATATATGGCCGGCATGCAGTATGAATATAAGATGGGCAAGACAACACTAAATTATAAAGCAGATTATTTCCGTGAAAAGATAACCAATCGTGGTATGCCCATGCAGCCATACGGCGAGAGCGCGTTTGACGATTACTATCGCACCACACGCATAGACAATGCTTTCTTCCTCAACACTTCTTTGTCCAGGAACAGAAATATCAATTTCCTTGTAGCCTACAATATTTATACAAGAACAAAGAACACCTACTATAACGACCTGACCACCCTCAACAGCACCTTATCTACAGGCGACGGGGACCAGGACACGAGTACATTTCACAGTATCAATTCAAGGGGTACGTATAGCGCAGGTCCGGCGGGAAGCAAGATAAGCTACGAGACAGGCTATGATATAAACGTGGAAAATGGCTCCGGTATGCGGATAAAAAACAAAATACAGCAGATAGGCGATTACGCCGCCTACGCCAGCGCAGAATACAAACCCATTGAAGCCCTGACCATACGGCCGGGTTTAAGATATGGATATAACACTGCCTTCAGTGCGCCGCTGGTACCCTCGCTCAACCTCAGGTATAAACTCACAGGTAATATCACCCTGAGGGGCACTTATGCAAAGGGCTTCCGCGCCCCCTCATTGAAAGAAATGTATTTCTACTTTGTGGACATCAACCACAATATAAAAGGCAATGAGGCCCTGAAAGCAGAGTATTCCGACAACTATTCCCTATCAGCAGTTTACATGAAGAGCAAAGGCCGTTACAGCTGTAAGCTTGAAGCCTCAGCATTCTACAATGACATCCGCGACATGATAACCCTGGCATTCCTTTCCGGCACCGAATATTCATACGTGAACATTGGCACCAACAAGACCAAAGGCCTGCAACTGAATGGCGAACTCGGCATCAGCGACCTGAAAATATCAGTAGGCGGCAGCTATGTGGGCACCTATAATTATCTGACGGAAACACATGCTGTTGCGGCTTTCAATTATTCCCCTGAATTAAGGTGCAATATCTTCTACAAGTTCAAAGGCCCTGATATAACAATAGCCTTGTTCTACAAGCATACCGGGCGCATGCTGGGCTTCACAGTTGATGCAGGCAACAATGTGCAGCAGACATTTATCTCATCCTACAACACCGCTGATATCACTGTTTCCAAAACATTCTTCAAAAAACAACTGAATGTCTCCGCAGGGTGCAAAAACCTTTTTGATATTACCAATATTTCCTCTTACGCTACAGGCGGGGCGCACAGCGGCACAGGCAGCAGTATGCCCCTGAGCAGCGGAAGGCTGTACTTTATTAAAATGGACATAAACCTCAGCGCGAAATGAAAATACTGTCCCACATATTATCCTTTGCTGCTTTGGCCTTTCTCTTAGCAGGTTGTGAAAAGAAAGAGCTTGCGGTGCCAAAGCACGACCCCGGCAGCATTATTACCTCTACTGTAGAAATGGACCCTACCTATAAATGGCAGATTTATTTTAACCTGAAAAAAAACACCATAGTCGGCAAAAACCTGAAAACAACCTGGGACCTCGGCTTTGAGGCAACAGCCGCCGGCTACCATGTCATACTCAATTCCGCAAAATCAATGTATGCATTAAATACAGGCAAAACCGACATCGCATTAGTTTCGTATGCCGACACAACAGGTTTTTACGACAACAAACGATGGGACTCGCCCGATGGCAACCCCGACAGCACCGCTATTGGCGACTGGCGTGGCAGCAACAACGTCTATATCATAGACAGGGGCTACAATGAACTGGGGCAATCACTCGGGCTGCAAAAGATACAGGTGGCTGAGGTGAACGACAGTGTATACACCCTTCGCTTTGGCAGTTTGGGTAGTGCAGGGTTTACTACCATCGATGTAAAAAAGGACAGCGCATATAATTTTACGTTTCTGTCGTTTGATAACAGCGGCGAGATAATAAAAGCAGAACCACCCCGCGATGAATGGGATATTGTATTCACGCAATACACCCATATTTTCTATAACCCCTTGCAGCAATACCTTGTTACCGGCTGCCTGCTCAACCGGTACCGCACATCAGCATACATGGATTCCTCCGTGGGCTTCGCACAATTGGCCTACAATGATGTTAGCAGCGCCAGGCTCTCTTCAGATATTAATATCATCGGCTACGGTTGGAAAGGATTTACGGGCAGCTCCTATATCACCTATACTAAACTGAATTACATCATCCGCGACCAGAATGGACTATATTACAAGCTCCACTTCACCGACTTCTACAATACCAGCGGCGCGAAAGGCAATCCTAAATGGGAGTACCAGCAGTTGTAAAACAGGACTGGCCCCAACAAGCATCCTTGGCTACACAGCAAGACAATGCCGCAATTGCCGAAAAGCCACAGGCATGGAGTGCGGTAGTGACCGCCAAAGAGTAATACAAGGAGGCTCCATACACGGCAAAAAAATGATTGACAACAAATAACAAAACGATAAAACTTTTTCTGATGAAGTACCAAGGTCAAAGATTTATACTTTAGCGAAGTAAACTATCCACGCAACGCCACCTATATTTATTGTAGTTTCCGCCGTAGGCAAGGCTTTTTTCCTCAGTATCATCGAATTCCTCCTTTTTGAGCCATTCCAAATCCTTAAAAATATTACGGTAAAACTCGAATAAAACGGTATAAAAGTCAACTTTTCCCATTTTATTGCCAATTTCCAAGTTAATATTTCCATAAATTGCCTGTGCATAAATTTTCTCCGGCTGCCCTCTTGAAAAAGCCAAAATCCCCTTTTTAGTTATTCCACTATCGCCAACAATCCTTTCAGCCTTATTTATGAGTTGATCTAGTTCAATTTCCTCCTGAATCTTAGTTCGGTGTTTACTATTTTCTGCCTTTCTCCTAAAAAATTTAATTAACAATTTATGCGGATGGTTATTATCGAGAATTTCGGCTGATATTTTACTCTCTAAATACTCTGATACACAATAGAGTGTAAGTGTCTTTGCGAATACATAAGAAATTGAAGATTCCAGAAATGTTATATGCTTGTCCAAAGTTGCCAACGGAATAAAATACTTAAGAGTATTCTCCCCAAATATATTTTCTACTCTACGACGAATCTCTATGTTTTCTGTGAACTTAACTGTCTTCAAAAACGGATATATATCCACTACCCCTGAAAAATAGTCTTTGGCTATCCGGTCTTCCCAATCAATAAGCTCAAAAAGTCCACATTCTCTCAAACATTCATGCTTATATTTTTCCAATAAATCCGGGTATATTTTTTTGTCGGTATTAAAATCTTCAATTGACAGGTACTGGGCCATTTGTACTTTTTATGTTATCCAAAAATAGCAGAAAGATGCCTTTTTTATACTATGAGTAATATTTTTATGGAATTTATCTTCTCAATTATGCGTTATTTCCTATAATAATGTATAAAATGCTGAACCGTTATTTTCTCGTTCAAGTCAAGTCAGATATAAAATACATTTTGCGTTCACATTCATTTGTGAGCAAAAAAAAACAAAATATGAGCACTGAAACACCTTTTTTATTCCCCGTAAGTCCTGAAGATTTTTGGGTGAAAATGCGGGAAATAATTCACACGGAGTTAGAGAAAAGAATAGAAAAAGGCGTTGAATATACGGTGCCTGGCCTTTTTCAAAAACCGATATTTAAAGCGCATGAAGTATGCACTATGTTGCAAATATCGCGTCAGACCCTCCATACATGGGTAAAAGACGGATTAATTAAGGCATATAAAATAAAATCCAGAGTTTTCTTCCTCTGGACTGATATTGAAAAATTAATTCATAAGGAACCTGATTAATTATGCATTCAACCCCAAACGTTTATGACGTGCCAATTGAAAGCGTTAGTAAAATGCTTGGGCATAAGAGCATAAAAATAACTCAGCATTACGCAAAGATCATGGATAAGAAAGTTAGTGCGGATATGCGCGTATTAGCTGAAAAATTATGCAGGGTAGGCATGAATTGTAGATTGATGCCGTGTGTCAGCATAGAACCATATTCAGGCTTCTTTGCGCTAAGATCAGTATAAAACGATTCCTTTGAAAAACTCATAAGTTGAGGACGTCATTGTATTTCAAATTTAATTGAATTTTAAGAAAGCGAGTGAGCGGTTTAAGGTTTCTTTTTTCGCGGATCATAAATAGCGGATAGATCAATACGCCCAACTACCTTAGGTCCCGGCAGCCTTCGCTTAGTTTCGTCTACAGGTATTGCTTCTGCTTCGGTAACTTCGATCTCTTCAATTTGCACATCAGGAAGATTAGGCTCATCCAACGACTTTTTGTCAATAGGCAGGGAGACATTATCGTTTGAAACTTCAACATTTCTGCGAACATCAATTGCGAAAAGACCATCGTGTCTGAATCCAAGACAAAAGCTTACCTCTGATGTTTCGTCTTTTCCCTGAATAAAATTCCCAGCTGTCGGAACAAAGAAAGCCTCCAATCCACATGTTAAGATTATGCGTCCTTCCTGTCGGCTACTAATTAGTGTAATCGTACCTTCTACTCTTTCTAACAAATCGTCCGAAATCTTCGGTCGATCTCGATGGTTGATTAAGCAGTCTATACCTAACTCAATGCCCAAATATTCAAAAGGATATTTTGTATTGTTGGATAACTCTCTACATCGCTGGATAAAAAATATGGCCTCAGTTTGATGGGCCTTGCTGAAGGATTGCTCTGATTTAATACATAGGCAAGCATGAAGGACAAAAAGGTAATAAGCGGCTTCCAAATGAAGCAATCTGGAATGTTCGCTTTGATTATACCAAATCCGGATAACACTAATTATTTCTTCTACCGAAATATCAATCTGAGAATATCGTACAAATTTGAACCATAAGCGTAAGGAAACGAGATCGCCTGGATTTTGCAGAATATTGTCTCTAAAAAGTCGATTAAACCCGGTAATTTCTTCAGGCTTCAATCGGTACCATGCTTCATTTATTTTTCTCTTGTCCCCCTTTACCTTAGAAAGCAACGTTGAGGAGATATACATGAGCCTTAATTGAGGACGGAAAGAGCGATCTATCGTTTCGATCAGCTTCTTGTACATATCCATTGATGCTGTGTAAGACCCTAGAATTTCAAGGGAACGCGCCTCGCCTGAATAAACATAATATTTGGCTTTCGCGATCTTGTTTGTTCTACCAAGCGTCTCCTGATTTTCAACCAAGCTTTTGGCCTCCTCCAGCCTTTTCAGAATTAGAAAATATTGATCTAGAAACCAACGATTCTCAGAACTGGTAATAAAGAGACTACTACTCTCAAATGAGGAGAGTTGTCTCCCAAAGTCTATAATCAATTGCAGGGTTTGGATTTGCGCAACATAGGCATGAATATTAAACGGGTTGATTTCGATGCTACGGTTGAAAAAATTATTAGCTCGATCCCCCAATATCATAATCTGCTTTTTAATAAGAGCACTATCGTCATTTTCATTGGTTTTTCTTTTCAAAAATTCAACATGTCGTCGCTGACACATTCCTGCAAGATGCTGAAGGTTAAAATCTCTTTCACCATCTGGGTCTTCGAGAGCCTGATTGATATAATTTTGTGCCTCTTCGAAATCTTTCTCTTCCTCAGCCTTTTCATAAAGAAACCGGCCCAAATGCCCCAAAAAGTGGTTTTCAGTTGGATAGGATTGGATAGGCCGATCAAACTGACCACCTCAGGCCGAGGCAAATTGACCACCCTTTT
>CAZBPS010000035.1:0-25777 GCA_964493865.1 uncultured Flavipsychrobacter sp. | reverse complement strand
AGCAGAAAACAGGATTATCTAACCAATGTGTAAGGTAATGTCAGGACGAGGCACTATACCTTTTATGGTATAATTATACCTTTTAGGGGTATAAATATACCTTTTCAGAGTATAAATATACCCCTTTATACCCCGTTATACCTGATAATAAAACACATAACATTCGACCACAGTGTATTTTGTCGCATATAAAAATGTATATTTATCGAAAACGGCACACTTCTCCGAAATTATACCTTTTACCCACCATAGCTTTTTCAGCAAAGAATGGCATCCGGTTTGGCATAGTGTCAGAAAAAATAAATTTGTAGTAAGGCGTATGTGAAGGCTGTTTTTAAAAAGTAGGACTCTCGTGGTAACGACATTTGAAATGCGCCCACCACCTGATTATTCCCAAATTACCACATCCCGCTTTTTTTCCCTTTATTCGCAGATAATTTATGCCGGAAGCTAAAGGAAAGATAATTGTTATTACCGCTCCATCGGGGAGCGGGAAGACTACGTTGGTAAGGCGACTGATGGCGGCTGTGCCCAATCTGGGCTTCTCCATCTCAGCCTGCACCCGCCACCCGCGAAATGGCGAGCAGCACGCCCGGGACTACTATTTTTATAATGTGGATGAGTTCAAAAAGCTGATAGATGATGACGCGTTGGTGGAGTGGGAGATGGTATATGAGGGCAAGTATTATGGCACCAAAAAGGCTGAACTGCAGCGTATATGGCATGCCGGTCATACCCCGCTCGTTGATATAGATGTGCAGGGCGCTTTGGCCATAAAAAGCAAGTACCCCGTTAACAGCCTGGCTATATTTATTGAGGCCCCATCGTTGGAAGCCCTTAGACAGCGGCTGATAGCACGGGGAACAGAAACACCACAGAGCCTGGAAGAGCGGGTAAGCAAAGCGGAACAGGAACTGTCATTCGCTCCACGTTTCGACAGGATACTGGTAAATGATGACCTTGATGTGGCGGCAAAAGAACTGATAGATGTAGTTACGGCATTCATTAAATAACTTTTATGCACAGCAATTGATTATTTTTGAAATTCATTTATAAGGAATGGCAAAAAAGGATAAACCAAAACAATCCCCGGCACTAACCTCCGAGTCACAGGCATCTGAAACTGTTTCCCATGCAGCACAGACTCCCGTTAAAACTTATTCATTGCATGATTTCAAAGTGCAGGCGGTGATATTGGGTGTACTTGCGTTTGTCTTTTATTTCAATAGTTTTTTTAATGAGTTTGCACACGATGACGGTATAGTTATCGTAAAGAATGAGTATGTGCAGGAGGGCTTTGCAGGCATTCCTAAGATAATGACCAGAGATGCCTATGACAGTTATTACCGGCAACTCAATACTTCAAACCAGTTATCAGGCGGTCGTTATCGCCCGTTGTCCATTGTCACATTCGCCATTGAGCAGCAGTTTATGGGTACAATATCGGAAGATAAAGTCGATAGTGTATTGAAGCAGCAGATAGCTTATGGTGTGAAGGGCGCGCAGGAGCAGAAACTCATCAGTGCCATGCATGTGCGCCATGTGCTTAATGTATTCTGGTACATAGCTGGTATCGTTGTGCTACTGTATTTTCTAAGAAACATTGTATTTAAAAGTGAACCTGTCATTGCATTTATAGCGGCGCTTATTTTTACGATACATCCCATACATACGGAGGTGGTGGCCAATGTGAAGAGCCGGGACGAGATCATGTCGCTGTTGTTCATGTGCCTCACTTTTATATGTGCGTTCAGGTTTGAGGAAGACCGGAAGAACTATAAAATGCTGCTGGCAGGGCTTGGTTGTTACTTTCTTACCTTCCTATCGAAGGAGTATGCGCTGACAACAGTGATATTGCTGCCTATGGCTCTGTACACATTCAAAAAGGTTTCCCTAAGGCGTAGTGTGATGGCCGTGTTCCCTTATTTGGTGCTTGCTTTCGTGTACATAGCTTTGCGAATTTATGTGCTTTATTTCAGTAATAATGATATGGACTATGAGATAGTGAACCAGTCCATTTTAAAGCGCCCTGGCCTTGCTGACGCAATAGATGGGCTGAGTACTACCGCTTTGGGTACATTCCCGTTCCTTGTAGGCATTACTGCACTCATCTCCATATTCTATTATGTACGTGCGGATGTAAACGATAAGACGGAAGCCAAAATATTCAAGACAAATGTCATATTGCTGCTGCCTTTCTTGTTCTTTGTTGGTCTTTACCTGCTTGTATTGATAGGTGCCGTACCCGGACTAAATTCAAATGCCGAAAAAGAGGTGCTGAATAACCCCTATATTTTTGCTGAGGGCAGCCAGAAACTGGCCACTGAGATTGCCACATCGCTCAACTATCTTAAGTTGTTACTTTTTCCGCATCCCCTTTCTGCCGATTATTCTTATAACTCCATTCCTTATAAAGATTTTTCGAACATATGGGTATTGCTGTCGCTGGCGGTACATGGGGCTATTGTGGCAGTAATTGCGATTTATGGAAAAAGGAGGCATGTGCTGGGTTTTGCTGCAGCATTTTATCTACTGCATCTGATGCTTGTGTGTAACATCTTCTTCGAGATAGGGGCTACTATGGGCGAGCGTCTTATTTATCATTCATCAGTGGGCTTTGCTATTGCAGCGGCTTATTTGCTCTACAAAGGTTTTGAAAAGATGGCGCCTGCGGCTACCATGCAAAAAGCTCTGGCAATATTTTTAGGTGTCATTGTTGTCTTTGCCGGTATCAAAACGATCAGCCGGAATGCCGCATGGAAAAATGACGGCACTCTTTTTGCCGCCGACCTGAACACAGTACCTAACAGTGTATTAGTTTGTGCCAATGTTGCCGCATCATATATCACTATAGCTGACAGCAAAGATGAAAAAGAGAAAAAAGAATATTTAGATAAAGCGATTGTGTTGCTTGATCATGCGTTGTCTATACATCCCGATATGGTGGCATCTTACATGAACAGAGGGATTGCATATTATAAATTGGGTGACATGGACAAGGCAAAAGCCAACCTTGATTCTGTGAAGCACAGGTATCCTACATATCCGACACTGCCAAGTATATACAGGTTGGTCGCGGACTATTATATGAAGGAAGGGTGGGCAAGATACGGTAGTAAAGGGCTCTATCCGGAAGCTGCTGCTGTTTTCAGAAAAGGGATAGCCATAGATAGCACAAATCCCGATCTGTGGTATAACCTGGGAGGCGCATATTATTCAAATAAGCAGTTTGCAGAAGCGGTAGATGCCTGGAGGATGTCGTTAAGGATAAGGCCAGGTTACACAAAGGCCGAACAAGGACTACAGTCGGCATTGGGTATTTTGAATGCTAACAGTCAGCCCTAAACTCACGGCAATAAGGTTCGAGAATGTCAGTTAATGCGGGTTCACCCCAAAAAACAGCGAATTCGCGTTATTTTTTGGTAATAGTCAGGATAAATCCGGTCAGATATTCCTAAATTGCATATCCTTTGAGGAAAGTGCAATGAGAACAGTTTTATTTAAAGATCTGGGAAGGATAGCGTATGATAAGGCTTGGGTTTACCAGGAAGGCTTACTACAGGAAAACCTGCGTATAAAGGCTGCGCGGTTTAGCACATCGGATATTTCTCTTCCGCTTGAGGATACACAACATCATTTACTTTTTTGTGAGCACCCACATGTATATACGCTGGGTAAGAGCGGACATATAGAGAACTTGCTGGTGAATGATAGCCGCCTGAAGGAACTCAGTGTGTCATTTTTTAAGACGAACAGGGGTGGGGACATCACTTACCACGGGCCAGGGCAGATAGTAGGGTACCCTATACTTGATCTTGAACATTTTGTTACCGACCTGGGCAAGTATATGCGTAACCTGGAGGAAGTAATAATCCGTACAATTGCGCATTATGGCATAGAAAGCGATAGATTACCCGGCGCTACGGGGGTGTGGCTGGATGCAGGTGTAAAAGGCAAAGCGCGAAAGATATGCGCAATGGGGGTACGGTGCAGCAGGTGGGTGACTATGCATGGTTTTGCGCTGAATGTGAATACGGACCTTAAATATTTTGATTATATAGTGCCTTGCGGAATTGCGGATAAAAGCGTAACTTCAATTCAGAAAGAGTTGGGAAGAAGTGTGGATGAAGATGAAGTAAAGAAGATACTAAAAAAAGAATTCAGTGAGGTGTTTGGGGCGGTTGTAGAGGAGGCCGCAGAAACATTAGCGATAGCATAATAAGCCTGACAATTGGCAAAGCGTAACATAACATATTATTGGGGCGACCGGAATTTGCTCATAAAGCTGGGCAACCGGACGCAGCCGCGCATACGCGCCCTATACGTTATTGAATTTCTGGTGACTACCGGCATGGCTACTGTGTTCCTTGTGCAATCATTGCCTTTCAATCACAGCTTTGTTAACTGGACTGCTACGATAGGGGCATCTGTTCTTTACCTGCTATCTGTTTACCGTTTTCTGGCGCGGATATTCTTCACGGAGCGTATCATGCTTGATCAGTACACGCTAACATTGGTGAGGAAGACGTTCTTTGCGCAGCAGGTGAGAAGGTATGAGTGGCGCAGGATAGGTATGCTGCATTATGAAGGCAAGGGTACGAAGACAGACCATCCGCTGAAAGGTAAATGTTTTGATTACTTTGGTTTTGAAACACATGAGCACCTGATACAAAGCCTTCACCATGACGGCAACCTTTATTTTGATACGCTTGAGGGCAGGGTGTATTTTGCCGCAGGGGTGTACTCTTGGGATGCCGAAGAAATGGTGCAAATGATGAAACTCTACATAGGCTCAGCGCTGCAACTGGGACCTGAATGGAAAGAGATGCTACAGGAGATGTGATGGAATGTGGAAATAATGTGATGGAATGTGATCAATGTTTCGAAACAGTATTTTACTGATTGGGGTTAATGATGATATACCCGGATTCCAGTTCGAGGTAGTCTTTCCGGATAGTGAATTTGTACACTCCGTTCCGCTGAAAATTCCGTTTATCTAAAATTATTCTCTGGCTGCTTATTTTAGGTATATCAGTTACGGGCCGTTTGTCTTTATCGAAGAATTTAACTGAATAGGTATGTGTCTTTACATCATCGGGCAAAAACATGTTTACATGGCCGGTGAGTGTATCTGTATATATATATCTTGACATGATAAAAATGGGGGCGTTTTCGGCTTCCTTTTCACGGGGTAATCTGATTTTCGGGCGCTGTATTTCAGGCTTGGTATTTGTGACGGCTGATGCTGAAAACGATATGTTGATGCCCACCTGGTTACCTGTATTTTTGCATGTATCGGGTTGTTTTTTTGATTTAGTGGTATTGCTAAAAGTAGATTCGAGCTGAGTTGGGTCAGGTTTCCCCGTTTTATTCGAGCGGGTGGGAGTGGCATTGCCATTTTCGGATACGTTGACCTCGATAAAATTACTTCGCCAGGTGAGGCCGCTTTTGAATAAGAGAGAGAGCTTATAGTAGTTCCTGCCGGTTTCCGGGTCATCGTCGATGTAGGACTGTATGCCTTTTGCTCGGTCTTTTACGTAGCCTATGATCTCATAATCACTTAAACTGTCGATAGAGCGCATGACGGTTATCGCTTTTACTTTATCATACTGGCAATTCCAAGTGAGGGTGACGTAGCCATCCTCCGCTTTACCGGCGATGTCGGGGAGGGTGGGTTGTGCAGTTGCCCGAAATGCAGAGATAATGATAATACAGAAGAAAAAGGCGAAGTACCTCCGGACCATATGCCAAACCTAATATAATTTCGGGAAAAGAGTAGTGAAAAGGAATGGAAAAATAGTCGTGAGTCGTGAGTAGGTGAGAAAAACAGCCATTTTTTGCACATTTTTTTGGGTTGATGTTTTAATGTGTAACCTGCTAATTTGCATATGGCAACAAAACTTTTTTTGCGCACTATTTGCACACTTTTTTTAGTCCTGTAGGAGGTCGAGCGTGGAGCAAATAACCACAAGTGAGACACAATCCCGATAGCTATCGGGACACAAAGCAGTATTTCAAAGAGCTTAACCGAAAATTTTCGGGATGTAGGTAAAGCTCGGGAATGTGGTGATGGCGGCAAAATAAAAAAAGCATGATGGTACAGTTTTCTGTACCATGACGGAAAAAATAATTTCCCCGGAAATGCTTACCTGTATTATATTTGGCTGGTATTTGAATTTAGTATGAATATGTGTATGTGATTGGTATGTAAGTGGTTGCGGAGTAGATGGAAATTTGCGATGGTCGGAGGGCGTGTTTTTAAGCGCAAAGGCGCAGAGACGCAAAGTTCAATGTTTTATTATGGTTGTATGTTTAAGTGATGCACATGGAATGCAAGCATCATATCCTCGACTTTATTGCGTTATTGTGCTTTGCATTTAAACGCGTTTCAAACGCTTTTCCGTGGCATCCTCGTTGCAAACGAGGACGAGAGGGGGGGGGCTACACTATAAATTATATATCACTTTGAAGCGGTACTCACTAAATTGTTCAAATTTTCTTTTTCATACAACAACAATTAAATACACTACTACTGATTACTTATGCCGATTCTTAAAATTATAGTATATCTTCATTGCCAAATACATTGTAAGAAAAGTTGCAATGCCGGCTAGTGTGTACGTTGAAAAGAAAATAAGCCAATGCTTTGGACTTCTATATATGTTATTTGCTAAATCACGATAATATTTCTCCCAAACACTTATGCCCCCTATAAGAATACTAAATAATAACAATTTCGGGGCAATCCAATTTTTCCTGTTCTTTGGGATCATAAAACATATATTAATTATAAATAATTTACTGTACTTATTCTGAACAATTTCATCAGTTATTACGAAACACATTCCTATAAAATCGTTTTCGTTCTCTATCAGAAACATGAAGCTTCCCATCTTTCGTTCTTTCAGCCCTTACTATTTCCGCCTTTGTTGGTGTTCCATCTTAATAATATTTACTCGCGCCGTAGCAGGTCTTATTTCCAGCTGCTACCTCGCGCAGGGTATTTCAGCTTCGGTTCCCTGATGCTGCCGAGTCCCCAGCTACGCTCATGGCTATGCTCTTGGGAGACATCGGCAGGGACACTCGGGGAGGACGGAACTACACATAAATATAACCTAAACAATCCAATCTGATATAGGAACCAAGTAGGCCCGAGTTCTCCATCCACACTACAGGCCTGCCCCGGCAGACAAGCTTGCGCTTCGGAGAGACATCGGTCGGGAGATTCCACTGGGGATGGAATATTCGCATATCCGTAATAATAATATCACCCATTCCGGGCTTCCCTTATAGCTTATTTCATTCAGCTATAATAATTTCAGCCCTTCGGGTTTTTCTATTCAAAGAACGAAGGTTTGAAATGAACCATCCCCCTTAATAGGTTAAACTACTAATCAACTATTTAATTATCTTAGCCTTTCACAGGAATTTCAAAATTATAGTATGGGATTATTTTCCAGGAAACCTTTAGACCGGCTTTTTGCCGAAGCGGCGGCATCTGATAAGGGGCTTAAGAAAACTTTGAGCGCCCCAGCGCTTGTGGCATTAGGTATTGGCGCTATTATAGGCGCGGGGCTGTTTTCGATTACCGGCGGGGCTGCGGCCAATAATGCGGGGCCAGCGATTACTATCTCGTTCATAGTTGCAGCATTGGGCTGTGCTTTTGCGGGCTTATGTTACGCTGAATTTGCATCGATGATACCGGTGGCGGGCAGTGCATACACGTATTCGTATGCCACTATGGGTGAGTTTGTGGCCTGGATAATAGGGTGGGACCTGGTGCTGGAATATGCTGTGGGCGCAGCAACGGTTTCTATAAGCTGGTCGAGGTACTTTGTGAAGTTGCTTGGAGATTTTGGTATACATCTCAGCCCTGCATTCACTTTGTCGCCGTTTGATGGGGGAATTATTAATGTTCCGGCGGTTTTTATTGTTATACTGATGTCGCTGCTACTGATGCGCGGTACTAAGGAGTCGGCATGGGTGAATGGTATCATAGTGGCGCTGAAAGTAGCCGTGGTGCTGATATTCATAGTGCTGGGCTGGCAATATATTCATCCCGAAAATTATACGCCTTATATTCCTGCCAATACGGGTACGTTTGGTGAGTTTGGGTTCAGTGGTATAGTGAGGGCCGCGGCAATTGTATTCTTCGCCTATATAGGTTTTGACGCTGTATCTACCGCTGCACAGGAGGCTAAAAACCCCAAGCGGGACATGCCGATAGGTATATTGTTATCGCTGGGTATTTGCACAGTACTGTACATCCTGTTTGCGCATGTGATGACGGGTGTAGCCAACTACCATCAGTTTGCCGGTAAGGATGGTATAGCACCTGTGGCCGTAGCTATAGAGAATATGGGCCATACTGTAGTAAATAATAAAATACAACCCGACTATCCCTGGCTGAATAAGGCAATCATCATGGCTATATTGGGTGGCTATGCATCGGTGATATTGGTGATGCTGATGGGCCAGTCGCGTGTGTTCTATTCTATGAGCCATGACGGGTTACTGCCATCGGTGTTCTCTAAACTGCATTCAAAATTCCGCACGCCGGCAAAGAATAATTTCCTGTTCATGCTGTTTGTGAGCCTTTTTGCGGCGTTTGTGCCGGCAAGGATAGTGGGTGAAATGACCAGCATTGGTACCTTGTTCGCGTTCATATTAGTGTGTATAGGTGTGATACTGATGCGCATGAAAATGCCTGATGCACCACGTGCGTTCAGGACGCCACTTGTGCCGCTGGTGCCGATACTGGGTATATTCACCTGCCTGTTCATGATGGTGTTCCTGCCGCTGGACACATGGATACGCCTTATAGTATGGATGATGGTGGGTATAGACCTTTACCTGTTCTACGGTATGAAGCACAGCTTCCTAAACAAATTGAATTTTACCAAAAAGAGTTACCGTATAGTATCTATGACGGGTGTGGGCCTGGTTGTTGTGTTGCTGATAGTAGCGATGCTGCTGCATACGAGCCCTGAAGGAGCCAAGGAGGAGATACTGGTGTATTTTTCAATAGTATTCGCTATTGTGCATGCTATTTTGTACCTGCTGGTATATGGGACATCAAAGAATAACATAGAAAAGGCTTAGAAGGATGTTGCGGTAGTTTAGATTGGGTTTAATGTTATTTTTTCTGTTGTATTAAACCTTTGTTAATGAGGGTTGTCAGAGTATCATAAAAACACAGAACTATGACTTACAAAACTTTTTTAAAGAATAGCGCTATTATCATAATAGCCTCCGTACTGACGCTTACTGCGTGCAGGCGCACAAAGGATGACACGACAACGGTACCGGCCAGCGCCGACGACAACGGTGGCTACGCAACAGATGCTGCCAAGATGGACAGGAACAGTAATGACATTATATCGATAGCTGATGCGGCGGATGAAACAGGTGGCGCCAACCTGCGCACAACGGCGACAACACTTGGCGGATGCGCAACGGTGACACGTGATACAATAGGGTCGATAAGAAGGATAACCATTGATTTTGGCACAGGCACCTGTACCAGCCTTGACGGAAGGGTGCGCAGCGGTAAAATAATAGTTACCTATACCGGCCGCTACAAAGATGCGGGCAGTGTGCATACCATAACCACAAACAATTATTATGTGGATGGTAATAAGGTAATTGTGCACAAGACGGTGACCAATGAGGGGCTGAACAGTTCGGGGCAGGTATGGTACACAGTAACTGTAAGCGATACTATTGTCATCAGCACAGATAGCTTTATCAGCTGGACAGGGAGCCGCACCCGCACATGGCTGGCGGGTTACAGCACGCCAACCCGCAGCGATGATGAGTACCTGATAGGCGGAACAACATCACTGCGCCGCGCCAGTGGCACTGTGTTCACTCATGCCATTTCTGCCACTGACCCGCTGAAAGTGGCGCTGGCGTGCAGGTGGATAAAGGCAGGTACAGTGACGATCACCAGTTCATCGTTCACCGGAGGTTCGCGGACGCTTAATTACGGATACAGCCCATCGGGTATGACACCGGGAGGATGCGATGATAAGGCGCAACTGACAATAGGGGCGCGCACGTATATAATAACCATGCGATAGTTCGTTTTAACAAAATTGTACGGGGCGGGAGCATTTCCCGCCCTTTTTTTTGTGAAAATATCTTTACATTGCAGGATAATAATAATCGAAATTATGAGTACGCAAAAGCCAAAAAAAGCAACCAAACTACCTTCAAAGCAAATTGTTTTCTCTAACCAACCGGGAGGCGCAAAGAATGGGAAAAATGTGAAGGCAAGCGTGAGCAGCTCGAAAAAGGGTGGCGTGAACAATATGAGAAAGCTATCGGGGATGTAGTGCTAGTATAGCAACCTCAGCATTTGGTTATCTACGGTGGAAAAGAAATCGTGTGGCTGAAAGGTGCGCCAGTTGGGACTTTCGAGGAGCTTGATATAGTAGTCTATATGTGAGCGGTGAAAATCGTATTGGGTCTGTTCGGGCATATTGATGCTGGCTATCCAGCCGCCTTCATCTTTTATGTCATCGCTCCACTCTTCGTAGTAGTCGGTGTCGCTGCTGTGGAAATTGAGTACATTCTCGGTAATGAGCATAAACTTGTTTATGCCCCTTGCCACCATTGGGTCTATCACAGAACGTTTCAATTGCATAATATCGTTCTCCACGGCATCGTTCCATTCGCCAATCATTTCGATAATCGAATAGTTAAGGTCGTAATCAACGTACAGTACCTTGAGGTAAAGGGTCCTTGAGCCGAATTCATCCCACTGGGGGTGAATGTAGTAATTGTAAACGGTATTGGAGTATTCAAACTCACTATGCTCCTGCCCGTAAAACGGGGACTGCTCATCTTCTTCGGCTATATAGAGATGCCGCCAGTTGTAATATGGTTCTATTTCATGCATTGGCTTAGTAACTTATCCATATTTCTGTTTCCACGCCATTGCACCTCCGGTCACATTCACTACGTTAGTAAAGCCAGCCTGTTCCAGCATCATGCAGGCCTGCATACTGCGTGAGCCTGCTTTGCAATGGATGATCAACTCTTCATTTCTCAGGTCGTCGATCTCATCCAGTTCCATGCCCATTATCTTGCCCAATGGGATGAGTTTGGCACCAATATTGTATTCCTGATATTCTGCCGGTTCACGCACATCAATGATGTGCAGTTTTTCACCTGCGTCTATGCGGTTTTTGAGCTCTTCTACGGTAATCGTCTTCATGTTTAGTTTTGAATGAAGTTATAAATAAGTTGCAGTGTATTAAAAATTAAGATTTACGGCTATAGCTTAATAATCTTTTGGGTTGAAGAAGGAATGCCATCGCTCATAATGGCAACAAAATACATGCCCGGTGATAGTTCGGATATATCAACCTCGGTACCATTGGTTATTGAGCCGGATAGTAAGAGGTGGCCCTGAATATCAGTAATATGGTATTCGGCAGGATCGGTGGTATTGAGCCGGAAGTGTATTTTGTTGTGTGCCGGGTTAGGGTACACATCCGCCGCACTTTTATTGGCATAAACATTATCTACGTAGCTACCGGAAACTGTGCGGCCCAATAATGGCCGCATCATTACAGCCCCGCTGATGCGAGATGGCTCCCATGTGCCGGTTACATTAAAGAAGGTGTGGTTGGAGCCTATCCTGTTGACATCGAGCCCGAAATAAAGGCTATCGCTAATGCCCCCCAGAGGTTGTAATGTGCCTGTGTAAAAAGTGCCAGCAGGTAATACTACAGGGTCATCGAATGTGTAGTACCAGAAATGATTTACTGAATCGGCGTATGCGGGGGTAAGCAAATCGGTAGCGTAGATTTCAACGTCTTTGGTGGCGCCATTGATGCCTGCAAGTGAGGAGTAAACGTGGATAGCAAACAGCTTGCTGCTGGAAAAGGGTATTTGTCGACCAAAATAGATGGCCATGCCGCGAAGTGTATCGGGTTTATTCAAATGGTACTCAATGGCTATCTTACCCGGCAGTGACGGGAAGAGGTTCAGGTAATAGCTTTTTTCGGCAGTGCCATCATCATAGGAAAGATAGTTATCGAAGCGCTGGTAGCGGATCGCGGTATCGTTTACGGTAGGGCCGAACGGGCCTAAAGTGCGTAAATAATATTTGGCTTCGAATGTCACCGGAATATTAGGAGGGTAGGTGGGGTAGCTGGCAATAGCCAATGGCTCAGTTACTTGCATTGTCCTGTATTCGTTGGCCAGAGTATTGTCGAGGGGAGAGGTGGCCAATATTGCCCCACTTCCAATATCCCGGACAACCATTCCATAATCAACAGACTCTGCGCTAGGTGCATTGTTCCGGATACTGTCTGATACCTGCGGGACAATCTCTGATGCGGGGTTTGCCCTAAACTGGCTATAAGGCATGGAGGTATAGTCATTGAGCAGGAAGGTGGGTGTAGAGGAAAAAGCGATATCAGTAACCACGGTGTCGGCGGATGAACGGTTGGCATCGAGACGAATATAATCCACATTCCAGATGGCATCGGCCCAAAAGAGTGCGGCGATATTGACAAAGCGGAACTGGAACTCGCCATGAAAATAAAATGAGTCTATGATGGGTATCATCACCTGCTGAAACGGCTTGACTGCTGTGCCGCTAACTGCCCATACTTTTACGAAGTCGCCAAAATGGTTTTTCATGTAGAGTATGAGTGAGTCGGCCAGCAAAGGAAAAAATCCATTACCCTGCGGCTGATAATAAAAGCTGAGGTAAAGGCTGTCGGCGGGTGAATGGGCGCTAAGGTCTATGGCCTGCGATGTGAGGCTATCGGCATATGACCTCTCGGTATTGCTAAAAGAGTCATACGGGATACCATTGGCATTGAGTGCGTCAAATGTGGCCACTCCACGGCTTATGGGGCTTGCCCCCATAGTGTTATTTATATATACCTGAAAATCCTGCCATTGGTTACTGTCGGGTGATGCACTGTAGCCTGTGAAATCTTCGAAAAAAGGCAGAGTGAGTATTGCGGCTGTTGTCCGTGCTGTGTGAAGGAAGGAATTACTGTTGCTTTTTTGAAAAGGGTTCCAGCGGATAGGCCGTGCACACTCTTGTCCAAAAACAAAAAATACGGAAAATAATAAAAGTATTAAAAATGTATATTTTAATGTTAAGGGCTTGTTCACTTCTTCTTCTTTTTATTTTCCTCATTAACGTCTTTGGGGGCATTTGTATTGCCATGAATCTCCGTTGGGGTTGGATTTTGCATGATGAGCAGGTCAATAACGTCGCCTGCCGTAATCCGGTTAGGGGCACCGGCATCATTCAGTTCCCTGGGATTCTGGTCAACGACCATTGCTGATGCCGTATCGGTAATTTTTGACATTTGATCGGCAGGTGTTAATATGGGGATTAAATTATATTGGTTGAGTATGGTCATAGCCTCATCAACTGTCATATTAGTAAGGTTGGGTACGTTGAATTCGGTATTGCCGAGCCCATCGCCAATGATAAGGTCTATTTTACTACCCTGGGGTACCATTTCTCCGGAGCGTATTGGTGTGCCCTTGTATATCTGCTCCAGTATAGCACCGGCGGCTATGTCGGGTTTGTAGGTGGTGTCGCCTAATTTTAGTTTGTTGTTTTTTAACAGCATAATGGCACTCCTGTATGATAGGTTTACCAGGTTAGGCATCTGGATATGGGGAGGGTTTACCATATTTACAGTGAGAAACACTGTGCGACCTTCCTTAACAATGGATGCAGTATCGGGTACCTGCTTGAGTACGATAAGCGGTGTGTGGTCGGGCTCGTAGGTGGAATCAATATCTATTTCAAATTTCATTGCAGTCAATTCAGCAATGGCTGCATTAACATTTTTGCCGGTAACATTGGGAATAACAAGTTCTTCGCCATGCTTGGTAAAACAATGCAGGCTGGCAAAAAAAGCAATGTACAGCAATGTGAAAATTGCCAGGACGATGCCCAAGTGAAATAAAAATGAATCTTTTAGTTTTCCCTTCATAGATTGCAACTACCTCTAAAAGTAAAATATTTTACGTTAGTTGATTTGTTAATTTGATAATGATGAAAAATTATTCATGCAATCTTCGAGTATTTCTCCGTAAAAGTCTTTTAACGACCGGCCAGAAGCCCTTACCTGCTGCGGCACAATGCTATTCTCGCTTTGGCCAGGCATTGTATTAACCTCAAGGAAGAAGAGCTTATTTGTAGAGCGCTGTAAAATGAAATCCATGCGCACAATGCCCCTGCAATTGAGGTGGCGGTATATGTTCATGGCTTTGTTTTCCAGTTGTTCTTTGAGGTTATTATCTATTTTAGCGGGTGTAATTTCGTTGGTGACGCCAGGGGTGTACTTTGCCTCATAATCAAAAAATTCATTTTTGCTCACTATTTCGGTGGCAGGCAGGGCATTCAGATAGCTATTGGCTTTGTAAACCCCAATGGTCAGTTCACGCCCTTCAATGAATTCTTCTATTAATACCTGGTCATCCTCTTTGAAAGCTTTTTCGATAGCAGGTAACAATTCTTCTACCGATTTTACCTTGCTCACGCCGAGGCTACTTCCGCTTTCATTGGGCTTTACAAATACCGGAAGTTTAAGCTGGTCGAGTATCGCACCCATAGAATAAGGCTCGCCTTTAATGAGATGAACGGAATTGGCGATGTTCACAACATTGAAGGATTTTACTACTTTGTTGCAATAGCTTTTATTGAATGTAAGCGCAGATACGATAGAATTGCAAGTGGTGTAAGGGATGCCCAACATATCAAGGTAGCCCTGTATGCGGCCATCTTCGCCGGGTGAGCCGTGGATGCCGATGAATACACAATCGAAAGTGATTTTGCGTCCGGCAACTGTAAGTGAAAAGTCGTTTTTGTCTATCGGAATGTGCCTACCATCTGCTTCATGGTACCACTCATTGCGGTTAATAATGATTTTATAGACGTTGTAGCGGGTGTCATCCAGATTTTTTTCAATAGTTTCGGCTGTTTGTATCGAGATGACGTATTCGCCGGAATACCCGCCCGCTATTAAGGCTATGTTTTTTTTCATTGGAGCTGTGGATAGAAAATTTAGATGTTGCCAAAGATAAATGAAAAGTTGTAAGTATGGGTTTCGGAGATGGCGTAAGGTGGCTTTTTAACCTATTTTTTTATTACGAGATAAAATTTCCGTTACTATTTGTATTTTATTATATTTGAACAATGTTGATTTAGATATGGCTGTAGAAAAAATAATTCTTAATTGCTAATAAGGGAAATTCCGATTTTACAAAATTATAGTTAGGGGTGATGAAGATGTATTTTGTAAGTTAATGGAGAATTGGTTAATGAAGCACTTCAAATTATTGTACCTTTTGCTGGCTATATTTAGCTGTGGTAATCTTCATGCGCAAAAACAAGGGCGAGAAAGAATAGACTCTATTGTGGAGAAAATGCCATATCAGAAAGATGACACAAACAAGGTGAACTTGTTGTTGGATTTAAGCCGGACATATGGTTATGATGGTGCTATATCAGACGGAAACAGCGCTTTGGAACTTTCTGAAAAGCTACATTGGAAGAAAGGGATTGCATTGGCTTATTTTAATTTAGGGAGTATATACAGGGGGCAGACGAATTATCCGAAAGCACTGGAATATTTATTGAAGGCACTGCCAATTTTTAACGAAAGAGGGGATCGGCGAATGACCGGATGGACTTTGAATTTCATTGGCAAGACTTATTTCGATCAGGCAGATTTTACCAGTGCGTTAACCTACTTTTTAAAGTGCCTGAAGATATTTGAGGAAATTGGTGATAAATACAGTATTGCGGGAACCTTAAATGATGTAGCGAATGTTAACTGGGAAAGAAAGGAATATAAAACCGCCTTTGAATACTATTCAAAGGCATTAAAGTTGTTTGAAGAAGCAGGGCGCATTAACGGAGTGGCTATGATTCATATTTCTTTGGGTGATTATTATGTGAAAATCCGCGATTATGGGAATGCGTTAATCCAATATAATACTTCGCTGCGCATGTATGAACAGGTGACAAACAAGGCGGATAATGTTGTATATGCTTATACGAGTGTTTCTAAGTTTTACCTTGCTTTGGCTACAGACAATAACAAGAGCGGCCTGAATGAGGTGTTTAAAGGTAGCAGAAGTGCCGCATTGCAGAAATCAAAAGACTACCTAGATACTGCGTTTGCTATTTGCATGATGGTGGGGGAAAATCCGGCCCCCATCTATGAAAATTACAGTAAAATAAAGGCTGCTATGGGCAACTATAAAGGTGCGCTCGAAGACCACCGGCGGTATGTGGCCATAAAAGACTCACTGTTTTCGGCTGATAATTATAAGCGGTTCAATGAGTTGACAATGCAACTTATCTATGACCGGAAACAAGACTCAGCAAAAATAGAAAGTGCAAAAATTGAGGCGAAACAGATGGCAAAAGAAAGGAAGCAAAAGACCATCACGTATACTGTAGTAGCAGGGCTGGTATTGCTGCTCGTATTTCTGTTCTTTGTGCAAAAAGAGCGTAAAAAATCGGAATTGTTGCTACTCAATATCTTGCCATCGGAAGTGGCTGAAGAACTGAAGAAGAAGGGCAGCGCGGACGCAAAACTGTATGATGATGTGACGGTACTTTTTACCGACTTTAAAGGCTTTACGCAACTATCAGAAAAGTTATCGCCGAAGGAACTGGTGGCGGAGATAAACACCTGCTTCTCTGCCTTCGACCACATAATGCAGCACTACAATGTGGAGAAGATAAAAACCATAGGTGATGCTTATATGGCAGCCGGCGGCCTGCCAACACCTAATAACACACATGCCGAAGATGTGGTAAAGGCAGCATTGGAAATACAAGACTTCATGCGCCGCCACAAAGCCGAGAGGGAAGCAGCGGGCAAGCTGTTCTTCGAGATACGCATAGGCATACACACAGGGCCGGTGGTGGCAGGCATAGTAGGAGTGAAAAAATTTGCCTACGATATATGGGGCGATACCGTAAACACCGCCAGCCGCATGGAAAGCAGTGGCACGGTGGGTATGGTAAACATCAGCGAAACAACGTATGGACTGGTGAAGGATAAATTTAACTGTGAGTATAGGGGTGAAGTGGAGGCGAAAGGCAAGGGCGTGATGAAGATGTATTTTGTAAACACGTAAAGACAAGTATGATACGGTATGTGGCATTTTTAAGGGGGATAAATGTAAGCGGCCAGAAACTGATAAAGATGGAGGCACTGAGGCAGTATTTCGAACTGCCGGGTTTTAAGAATATTGTTAGTTATATACAAAGTGGCAACGTGCTTTTCGACAGTAAGGAAACGGACGAGGCGAAACTACTTGCTAAAATAGAGAAGGAGTTGGCAAAGCAATTAGGGTATGAGGTGCCTGTGGTGCTACGGTCGGTAGCTGAGATGAAAGGTGTTATCGGGAGAAACCCTTTTAAGGATGAACCGGCGGATAGCGTTAGGAAGTTGTACGTTCACTTTTTGTCGGGAGCGCCGGATAAAGCACTGCACTCGTCTTTGGATAGTTATAAAAGCGACCAGGAAGAAATTAAAATTGTTGGCAGGGAGATGTATTTTCTTGCCCCCGGTTTCGGGAATACAAAGCTGACGAATTCTCTGATAGAGAAGAAGTTGGGCGTAACCGCAACAGCCAGGAACTGGGCTACGGTGAACAAGGTTGTAACCCTATAGTATAAGTTAATTGCACAATCATAGTATAATTTCTTTCATTATCATTGCGTTAACGTAAAATTTCCGTTCAAATAAATACTTTAGCGGCAGATTAATTTTCTGTATGATCAGATATGTTGCTTTTTTGCGCGGGCTGAATGCCAGTGGCCTGGTAAGTATAGAAGACCTGAACGAGCAGTTTGCCCTTTGCGGTTTCCAGAATGCGAAGACCTACATTCAGAATGATAATGTGGTGTTCGAGACAGACGACACCGACGAAGCGGCTATTGGCCAGAAGATTGAGAAGCAGTTGAAGCAGGCGTTAGGGTATGAGGTAAAGGCTATAATCAGGATGGTGCATGAAATAAAGAATGTGCTGAAGAATAACCCGTATCATAACATGAACACACAGGAAAGGAACCTATATGTCACTTTTTTGTCTGAGGTGCCTCCTGCTTCTGTGAGAGGGGCGCTTGAAGTGTATTCTAACGATGCCGAAGATGCTCGTCTGATGAAAAGAGAAGTATATATACTCAGCAGCAATTATGGTAAAACATGTTTCCCTAATTCGCTGATAGAAAAAAAATTCGGGGTTACAGCCACTACCCGAAACTGGATGACGCTTAACCGGATACTGGAGCTATAATTCCTATTATCCCGGGGCTTTGATGAGGCGGCGTATGGCTGCAAGTAATTTGGTTTTTTCCTGTTTTAGTTTCGCTTTGTTTTTGAGGTTGTAGTTCTGTATTGTTTTTTTCTCCTCCTTATTAGTAATCTCCAAACAGAACGCATCCAGGTGTGATCGTATCACTATCTTATCATGATAGTCGCCAATTGCCCCGGCAATCGGTTTCATTTTGTCAAGATGTAAATCGTTGATGAACTGTTTTGGGATATGCCAGCTTTTTTCGGCTATGGAGGCCGTGTAAATTATGTCTTTTAATTCCTTTCGCACCTGGTGCAGGTGGCTTGTTGCAGGATGTTTTATTTTCATCAATTTGCGGATGGCTGTCAGCTTTTTCATGGAAAAATCCTCCAGCGCGGCATGTGGTGTTTTTATATCGCACTTGCAGGTAAGTCTTACTTTCAGTTCATCCAGTAGTTTCTTTGAAAAAAGTAATTCCCATTTCTCCCTTTTTGTGCTAATTATATCACGGAGATGTTTAGTATATGCGGGTAGGGGATTTTCATTTCCTGATATTACATCCAGTTCCAGTTGCGCTTCTCTTATGGCCCCGGCAATACTGTATAGCTGTTTGAATTTCTTTAATAATTTTAGCTTTAATTCAGGGGCATAGTTTTCAATTAGCCGCAGAAATGAGCGCAGTGATTTTACGGATACCCTGAAATCATGAATAGCTTCCTTGTCAAAATCCTTGTTTACTTTCCGGGCATAACGGGAGATCTTTCTGAGTTCTTGTTTTATCAGGTCGTCTGTCCCCATCTCCTTCATTTAACAAAGATACGAAACGGTGAGGCTTGCAGGTTTTGAGTGTTAAACAAAATGTAAATCGGGTAGGGTAATATGGAAAATCATGTGACCGTATATTATTTGGCACATTAGTTGGTTTACAGCAATTATCAATCTTGATTTTTTTCATTATTCTTGCAACCAAAATCGTTTTATATGAGATTACACGCACTATTTTTTGCATTTTTGCTACTCCCTGTATTTTCGTTTTCACAGCCGGGCAGTGGTCGGCATAATGGAGGGGGTTATTATCGCGATAATGACCAGAGTACTTTATCCATATTTTCAGAGAATGGTGAGCTTTTTTTTGTAGTGTTGAATGGAGTTAACCAAAACAACATGCCTGCATCAAGGATAAGGATTGAGGGGCTGCCGCAATATGGAAATGACATTGAGATTGTTTTTGCGGACAACCGTACACAATCAATTCGTAAAAGAGTGAACATAGCCGATCCGGTGGATGGCAAGGCTGTGAATATGACTTTGAAAATTAACAGGAGCCGTGAGGGGTACCCGAGACTAAGGTTTCATAAGTGTGTAGAAGTGGAACGTGATTACAGGGCACCACAGGATGAATATTGTATGACTTACGGGCAGCCCAGAAGAACCTATGTGCAGGAAACAATTACTCCGCCACCCCCGCCCCGCGGCCCGGTAGCGATGAGCAATGCAACGTTCAATGATGCGAAACGGACGATAGCTAATGCTTCTTTTGATAATACCCGTCTGTCAACAGCTAAAACGATATTGGATGCTAATTATATGACCACCAACCAAGTGATAGAAATATGCAAGTTGTTTTCGTTCGAGAATTCCAAATTGGACTTTGCTAAATACGCATATAGCAGGACGGTAGATGCAAATAACTATTTTAAAGTCGGGAATATTTTCAGCTTTGATGCCAGCAGGCAGGAGCTTAATGACTTCATAGGCAGTGGCCGTTAATAAACTTAGCAAGTATAATGTTCAATGCCGGCTGAAGGCCGGCATTGAACATTATAAGGCTTTCTGAATTGTCTTTTTCAGCACTTTGCTTTTGCTTGCCAGGAACAATGCATCGAGCAGGAAAGGCATTTGTGATATGGTCTTTTGCATCTTGTGCCGCATACGCAATTCTTTTCCCAGAGCATTCATCAGGGCATTGTCGTATCCCTTCATGAAGGCATCGGTGAAATTATCCTGCTCAAAACAACGGATGGCCTGTTCTGCTGCAAGTTTTCCACTGAGCATTGCGTTACCAATGCCATCGCCCGAAATAGGGTCTATCAATGAGGCAGCATCTCCGGTAAGTAAGAAATTGCTGCCAGAGATAGTTTCTATGCGTGACCCTAGCGGCAGTCCGAATCCTTCCAGTTCACCCACCCGTGTGGCATTTTTAAATTTGTTGCTCAATACAGGGTTATGTTCAATGAATTCATAAAATGTTCTCTTTAGGTTGACCTTCCGTTTTGATATTTCACTGGAGAGCATTCCGAAACCCACATTCGTCATATTGCCGGGCAGGGGGAATACCCACAGGTAGCTGGGCAGGAATCGCTTATCAAAATACACTTCAATAGTGTCGTTGCTCTCTGTTGTTACGTTTGAGAAGTAAGCCCTTACGGAGCCTACGTAATGGTCGCGGTCTACAGAGTTTTTGGTCAGCTGTTTTGCTACTGTTGAATGAGCCCCGTCGGCACCCACTATCATTTTAGCTTCCAGTATCTTATTGGTGCCGGATACAGGTACCGATACAACGTTGTCGGATATAGTTATTTTGCCCGGCTGTGTGTTAGTGTATATATCGGTCGCCGTATCGTCTTTTACCAATGTATGCAGGAAGTTGTCAAACTCCATGCGGGTGCATGTATAGGCTTCCAGTACCCAGTTAAAAGTCACGTGTCGCCCTTTGTAAAATACGGTAGTTTTTTTGGTGTCATATTTTGCGGGAAATTTCCTGAATGCCTCGCCATATGCTGCATTTATATTCTTCAGCACCCTTATAGCACGGCCTGGTATGGCATCGCCACATACTTTGTCCCGGGGAAAGGTAGCCTTATCAATAATGGCTACCCTAAGCCCTTTGCCCTTCAACGCCAGGGCGCAGGCGCTGCCCGCAGGCCCTGAGCCAACGATAATTATATCGTATTGTATGGTGTCATTATTTAACGGCATCTCCGCTGTAAATGTAATTAATAGTATAAACGGAAAATCGGACGATTGCAGGCAATTTTTTTTACTTTTAGGGTTTGAACAAGTTTTTGAGCGCACAGGCATGAATACCCTTTTACAGGAAATACTTAATGAACCACTGGCGAGTTTGCTGATAATAGGCAACCTGATACTTATTGAGAGCCTTTTATCGGTGGATAACGCGGCAGTACTGGCGACCATGGTACTGAAGTTGCCGGCACAGCAGCGGAAAAAGGCATTGAAATATGGCATAATAGGTGCTTATGTGTTCAGGGGTATCTGTCTTTTACTGGCATCCTACCTAATAAGAATCTGGTGGTTGAAGAGCCTCGGAGGTTTCTACTTGTTGTTCCTGGCCATTGATTGGTGGTTGAAGAAGAAGAAAAGTAAAAAAGCTCAGGAAGAGGAAGTGCTGAAAAAGGAGAACACACTTTACAAGATGACCGTTGGTAAGGTTGGTAAATTCTGGGCTACCGTTATATCAGTAGAGCTGATGGATATTGCGTTCTCTCTCGATAATGTATTTGCCGCTGTAGCTTTTTCTGATAACATACTCATCATTCTTATGGGTGTGTTTATTGGCATACTTGCCATGCGGTTTGTGGCGCAGTATTTTGTGGAGCTTATAGAGAAATACCCATTCCTTGAGGGGTGTGCATTTGCTGTCATCGGCCTGCTGGGTGTGAAGCTTTCCCTATCCCTTTATGAGCATTATTACGAGCATGCTCCTTTATCTGTGCTACTAAAGAGCGAAGCAGCAGATTGGGTTACATCGGCACTTACGCTGGGCATATTCTTTATTCCGGTAGTTACCTGCTCACTGTTCAATTTCCCTAAAAAGCACGTTTAATGCTGCTTTTTCTTTAATATGGCTACTGTAAGACGGCTCACGCATATCAGGTGCTCTTTTTCGTCTCTTATTTTTATATCCCACACATGGGTTGTTGCGCCTATGTGTAAAGGCTCAGCAGTTGCTGTTACTGTGCCATGCCTTTTTGCACGCACGTGATTGCAATTTATTTCAATGCCTACACAAATTTGTTTGGTCTGGTCTATAACCAGTGAGGATGCTACACTGCCCACAGTCTCAGCCAGGACAGCGGATGCGCCGCCGTGCAGGAGGCCATAAGGTTGGTGCGTCTTTGGGCCTACGGGCATTGTTGCCTTTAAATAACCCGGTGCTATTTCTGTAAATTTTATATCAAGGAATTGGACCATTGTTTCTGCGCTGTGATTATTTAATGTACCAACATCCATATGCATATTATTCCATAACATATCTACTAAGCTTATTTTTTATGTATGTATTAAAAATATAGGTAAAAGGCGATTATAAAATGTTTAAGCATTAATATTATATTTGCAATGGTTTAAACGATGACCGAGAATTTGAAATATGCAGACAATCCTGATTGCCGGAGCTGGTAAATCATCCATTTATCTAATTCAGTACATCTTAACCTATGCGCCCCGCAATAAATGGAAGGTAATAATCGCAGACAGCGATGCGAAATTAATTAAAGAAAAAGTAGGAAGAAGCACTTTTGTTGAGATTGCTGCTATTGATATTACGAGTGCCGTCCAACGGGAACCGTTGGTGAAACGGGCGGATATTGTTATCTCGCTCATGCCACCGCAATTGCACATACACCTGGCCAAGGACTGCCTAAAGCACAAGAAGCATCTTATCACTTCATCGTACATCTCTGATGAGATGAAGGAAATGGATGAGGATGTAAAAAAGGCCGGCCTGATGTTCATGTGTGAAATGGGCCTGGATCCGGGTATAGACCATATGACCGCCAGTAAGATAATTCATGGTATACATCGTGTGGCCGGGAGCATCACCAGTTTTAAATCATATTGTGGCGGGCTCATTGCGCCCGGCAGCGATAACAACCCCTGGCATTACAAGTTTAGCTGGAACCCTAAGAACGTAGTGGCTGCAGGTATGGGCGGTGCGCGATTCCTGAATAAGGGCAAGGAAGAAGATGTGCCTTACGAACAAATGTTTGCGGGCAACAAAAAAGTGCAGGTTCCAGGTGCCGGTACATTGGCCTATTACCCTAACCGCGATTCATTAAGGTACTTAGATATTTACGAAGTGCCTGAAATAAAAACGTTTTTGCGCGCTACGCTTCGTCACCCGTCTTTCAGTAAAGGATGGCAGGCTTTGATAGAATTGGGCCTTACAACGCAGGATGATATGATTGATGCGAAGGGCAATACATATGCATCGTGGGTGAAGGGTAAATGCGGCCATTCGGGCAAGGCGTCGTTACAACAGTTTATTACCCAGAAGTTAAAGATAGATGATGAGAAGATGCTGCCAATGCTGGCATGGTTAGGCCTGTTTGAGGAGCAGCCACTGCCGGCTGGTAAGCGGTCGTCAGCAGACATATTGTTGCAGATACTTTTAGATAAGTGGCAGATGGCACCTGAGGATAAGGATATGGTGGTAATGCTGCATGAATTTGAATACACGCACAAGGGCAGGAAAACTAAATTATCCAGCTCGATGGTGATAGAAGGGGAGAACAGGGAGCATTCTGCAATGGCTAAGACAGTGGGCTTGCCAATAGGTATACTGGCAAGGCTGGTGCTGGGCAATAAGATAGTGCCGCCAAAGGGCGTGGTAATGCCAGTGATGCCGTCTGTTTACAGGCCCGTGCTTACTGAGCTGGCGCACTATGGTATTGTGTTTAAGGAAGAAGTGGAATAATGCGGTAATGTGATGGAATGTGGCAAATGTGATGGAATGTGACGGAATGTGGGGTAATGTGATGGAATGTGGGTAATTTGCCAGTATCCGGTATCACTTTAGGTATCGCTTTATCTCTCTTTCTACATCCCTGGATTTTATGCTTTCGCGTTTGTCGTGGAGTTTTTTGCCACGGCCCAGGCCTATCTCTAATTTAGCATATCCTTTATCGTTGATGAACATAGCGAGGGGAACAATGGTTAACCCTTTCTCTTTCACTTTTGCCTGCCATTTGTTGAGCTCCTTTCGATTCAGTAGCAATTTGCGGTCTCGGGTGGGTGCATGGCCGGCGTAGCCTGCGTTGACGTATTCGGCTATATGCAGGCTTTTTATCCAAAGCTCGCCGTGGTCGAAGAAACAGTAGCTATCGTTGAAGCTCACTTTGCCGTTGCGCACGGACTTAATTTCGGAGCCGGTGAGCATGATGCCTGCTTCCAGCCGGTCTTCTATGGCGTATTCAAAAGTGGCGGGGCGGTTTTTTATGTAAACTTTCTCTTGCAAATTGCTGCAATTAATGAACCCCTGCAGGTTCTTTCATAAACCACTCGAGGGTGATGGTGAGTTTTTGCTTTAATACTTTACGGTCGGCGATGAAATCGAGGAAGCCATGCTCCAGCAGGAACTCTGAGCGCTGGAAGCCAGCGGGCAGGTCTTTCTTTATTGTTTCCTTGATAACGCGCGGGCCGGCAAAACAGATGAGCGCATTTGGCTCAGCTATATTGATATCGCCGAGCATGGCGTATGAGGCTGTGACACCACCTGTGGTAGGGTCTGTCATCATAGAAATGTAGGGTAGCTGCGCTTTTGCAAGCTGGGTGAGCTTTGCGGCGGTCTTCGCCATCTGCATGAGTGAGAATGCGCTTTCCATCATGCGCGCGCCACCAGATTTGGAGATGACCATGAGCGGCAGCTTATGCAGTATGCAATAGTCTATGGCGCGGCTAATTTTTTCGCCAACTACAGAACCCATAGAACCGCCGATGAAGTTGAAATTCATGCAGGCCACTACAAAACCATTGCCATTCATTTTGCCATGGCCCACGGTCATTGCATCTTTGAGGCCGGTGCTTTTCTGCGCTTCATCAATGCGGGCGGCGTATGGCTTCATATCTACAAAGCCCAGGAAATCTTTCGGCACTATGTTCTCAAACAGCAACTGGTACTGGTTTTCGTCGAAAAGTATCTCAAAATATTCCTTTGCGTTGATGCGATTGTGGTAGTTGCATTTATGGCAGATGTAGAGATTGTCGTGCAATTCTTTTACGGTAACGGTGGCTTTGCATTGCGTGCATTTGTGCCATAGTCCGTCTGGTGTTTCCTTCTTTTCCTCGGTAGTGGTAAGTATACCTTTCTTGCTTCTGCGAAACCAGGTCGATGACATTTTAAAAAAATTTTAAAAGGGTTGCAAAGATACGCTTAAGGTTGATAAGTTGGTTGTATGAGTGGTTGCTGGGGTAAATCTCCGCTACACTATTGCCGGAAAAGCCGGGTGAAAGGTATAAATTAGGGGATTTGCCCGGCTGGGGCAAATTCTTCAGGGTGGTGGTGGGTGAAATGCGCTGAGGGCAAGCATATGCGTTTTTTTGTTTAGGTATAAAGGGGTATAAGAATACCACCAAAAGGTATAAAAAACGTGGGTTTGGGTATATTTTATACCCTGTGCCTCGTCCTGACATTACCTTACACATTGGTTAGATAATCCTGTTTTCT
>CAZBPS010000034.1:0-25850 GCA_964493865.1 uncultured Flavipsychrobacter sp. | reverse complement strand
ATATCACTTATTGATTTTTTGGTTTTCAGTATCATTTCTATTGCCTTTACCATGCGAAGTGTTTTAAGATATTGAAGAAAGGAAATATGGAGGTGCGACTGAAACATACGCGACATAGACCGTTCACTCATATTAAATCTTATGCTCAGGCTTTTCAAGCTCAAGGGTTCTCCTAGATTCAGTTGCATATACTTGATTATGCTTCCCATTCTTTCATCATCAGAAATTGGAAGCACAATAGATAGCGATCTGTTATTGAGTTGTGGTAATATATTTTTAAGTGCTACGAGAAATTCGAAATTTTTGTCTTGTATACTAATGTTTTTACCATCCCAACGTTCCGTATAGTTAATCATTTGTATCAGCAATTCACTCGCAGGATATATGCCAAGGGTGCTATAGAAGGCATTACTTCCATCGTTTGCCGCATAGAAGTACAAAGAGCGAAGTACAGTTGCGAACCGCCCTATTCTAAGTATATGCGGCATACCCTGTGGAATCCAAAAATAGTGTCTGGCAGGGACTATGTATGTCTTATAGTTGATGGTAATATACGCTATGCCTCCTTCCACATAACTCAGTTGCCCCTTGCTATGGGTATGTAAGGGAATTAATTTTTCAGATTTCTCATGCATCACAAACACAGCGTCTGGTTGCTTTTCTATTTCAGGCAATGACGATATTAATCCCATTATTGCTTCAATTTGAAGCAAAGCTATGCTTTTGGCCGGAATCAATAAATTGTTGACTATTTACAAAAAACATTGCATTTTCGCAGGTAAGTAATTTTGCCTCATAATAAGACAGTAGTTTATTTAAGATCAGGTAGGCTCGCCCCTGCATAGTAGAGTAACATCAATTAAATTTGTTATTACCATATATTTTTTAAAACACAAACGTTCTTAAATGAAACCGAAAATCAATATCAAAAGGGCGTATGAGCGCCAGTTGCAAAAGGATGGCTATAGAGTATTAGTAGACAGGCTTTGGCCGAGAGGTGTTACCAAAGAAGATGCCGGTATAGATGAATGGGCCAAACCAATTGCCCCCTCGGTGGCATTGCGAAAATGGTTTGGGCACGACCCTGAACTATGGACGGAATTTAAGAAACTGTATACGGCAGAGCTGAAAAAGAATAAAGCAGTCGATGAATTTATTGAATCGCATAAAGACAAAAAAGTGATTACGCTCGTGTATGCAGCCCAAAATGAAGAACATACACACGCTTTGGTCTTAAAGGCGTATTTGGACCAAGAGTATGCTCGCTAATGGAGCAATCAACCATTCCTTACTCACATGGCGCTGATCAATAAGCGGGCGAAAGCATACCAGTCATTTACTTGTGCTTAAAGCCAATAGCTTATCCTCCAGATATATTTTTATACTTTTACCTGATATTTGTATCATACCCTCTCTGGTCAGCTCATTTATAAGCCTGAAAAACGTTTCATAGGTGGTGCCACAGTAAAAGGCCATATCCTGCCTTGATAATGATATATTGAGTGACCCTTCATTATTTTTCCCGAATTTTTTTTGCAGCATTAATAACATTTCGGCGATTCGCCCTTTCACTTCCATATGCGCAAGATTTCTCATCCGCAGCTCCGCTGCTTGCAGTTCATTAGCATAAAACTGCATCAGCGAATAAGTAAGCTGATGATTGACCTGCAACGTGGCCTCAAAAAAACGGATATCAACAAAGCATACAATGCTGTTTTCCAGTGCAGTTGCCGTTACAGGGTATCGTCTGTCGTTTCCAAGGCCACGATAGCCTATCATATCGCCTTGTTTGGCAAAATGCAATATCAGCTGCTTATCTTCTCCCCATCGTTTATGCACCTTTACTACACCTTTATATAAAAAGTAGATCCCGCTCGCCTCGCTGCCTTCTTCAAATAGCTGTTCTCCTTTTCTATACTGCCGGTTTTGTTTGTTGCTGCTAATAACAGGCAGCCATTCAGGCAAGCACAATGTGCATAAAAAACAGCTTTGCACGTCGCAGCTATAAGCAGTTACTTTCATGGCACAAAGATAGTTGATCAACCCATTTTGTTGTTTAAACAATAATTTTAGGAAATAAATATTCTATATTTTGCCTAAAACATGACATAAGTCATATTTTTGAGCAAAAGTCTAGCCGCATTGCGGCAGCAAAACAATACATATGAGCATACCAATTTCAGTTTCCTTACAGCCGACCTTAGAAGCAGAGAATATTGACCCCAAACCAATAAATAATAAGAACAGAATTATTACTATATCGGCATTAGCGGTAGGTATTGCAGTTTGTATCAGCTTTATAGCCAAGCTGCTTGTATACCTTATAAATCTGGCCACCAATCTTGCTTTCCACAGCAATTTTTCTGTTTCCCCTTCTTCCCCTGCAACGCATTCTTTAGGTATTTGGGTTATTATAATTCCTGTTATTGGGGGGCTTATTGTGGGCTTAATGGCTTTATATGGGTCAAAAGCAATAAGAGGCCATGGTATACCTGAAGCAATGGAGCAGATATTGACTAATGACAGTAAGATCAAACCTGCTATCACGTATCTAAAACCCATATCATCTGCAATAGCTATAGGAACCGGCGGGCCGTTTGGTGCAGAGGGCCCTATAATCGCTACAGGCGGCGCGCTGGGTTCTACCATAGGTCAGCTTCTGAAGATAACACATAACGAACGTAAGATATTACTTGCAGCAGGTGCCACAGCAGGTATGTCGGCTATATTTGGCAGTCCGGTAGCCGCAATTTTCCTTGCAATAGAACTATTGTTGTTCGAATTTTCGCCCCGGTCTATAATACCTGTAGCTCTTGCCTGCATTACCGGTGCCGCCGGTCACCATTTACTGTTTGAGCCGGGCTATGTGTTCCCGATCGCGGGTTTAATAGCAATGCCTGGCAATACAGCCTTATTCTTTTACAGCTTAATAGGCCTGGGTATCGGTGTCTTATCAGTAGGTATAACCAAATTGGTATATTATGTTGAAGATCTTTTTGAAAATTTGCCAATACACTGGGCATTATGGCCAGCAATTGGCGGGCTTGCGGTGGGCATTATCGGCTACTTTGCGCCGCATACCCTGGGCGTAGGCTACGAGAATATCACTAACGTACTATCAGGTAGTTTGCCTGTTCAGTTAGTGCTGTCACTTTGCCTTTTAAAGTTCGTATCGTGGTGCATAGCACTAGCAAGTGGCACATCAGGCGGCACATTGGCTCCATTGCTTACTATTGGAGGAGCAACAGGTGCATTAATGGGTTGGGGATTGCTGTATTTTTTCCCCTCATCAGGCATCACTATTACACTAGCTGCTCTGGTGGGTATGTCGGCTATGTTCGCAGGTGCTTCAAGAGCGCTTATAACTTCTATCATCTTCGCATTAGAAACCACAGGTCAGGCTAATGCATTGCTGGCCCTGCTTGCTGCATGTGCCAGCTCTTATGTAGTATCCTTTTTTATGATGGAGAACACGATAATGACCGAGAAGATAGCCCGTAGAGGGATAAAAACCCCTCATTCATTTCAGCCGGATATTTTAGAGGAAGTGATAGTAAAAGATGTGATAGGCGAGATCGGTTTTGTATTGAATGAGGAAAATGAAATAGGAGAAGCAAGGCAATGGCTGGAACAGGAAGCAGGTCTTAAGTATAACTATTATATTATTGTGGGTGCCGATAATACTCTTAGCGGCATAGTCAGCTCGTCTAATTTGTATAGCCTGCAACACGATACCAAACAGAAAATTAGCACCTTGATACGAAGAAAGTCAGTATCTGTTGGTATGACCGACACGTTGAAAACCGCTGTGGAATTGATGGTGAAAGAAAACATCGATGCACTGCCTGTCGTATCTGAAGATCAGCAGCTGACAGGTGTATTGGATTATAGCAATATCCTGTCGGCATACAAAATAGATATGGATAAGTATCGCAGATCACCTCCGCATATTTCTATGAAGAAACAATCTTTAAGAATACTTATAAAAGGTCAGAAGCTGGTGAACTACCGCTAATACTTACTGGAAATGCAAATGGGCAAAAACATTGTTGACGATACGATCGCAGCGGCGGAGGTGAAAGCTGTAAACATAATCCTTCATATATCCGCTCAGGCTATCACGCAACATATTTTTTGCCCGGTTTAGCCTTGTCTTTACGTTCGACTCTTCTATGCTTAACGTGTCAGATGTTTCTTTTACAGACATATCCTCTATCTCCCGCAATACAAACACAAGCCGGTACTTATCAGGCAATTGGCTCACTGCCTTTTCCAGAGCGGTACTAAGTTCCTTATTTGCCAGTATATTGGCAGGTGTATCCCTGCTCGCTGTATTCTCTGATATAGGAACGCTTTCTTTTTTTGCTTTCATACCGTTCTTTTTTCGTGCAAGGCACTCATTTATCATTATACGTGTAAGCCATGTGCCAACTGACGACCGTCCTTCAAATTTGCTCAGGTGCTCGTAGGCATTTATATATGTCGTCTGCATAGCTTCTTCCACTTCCATGTCATCCATTATTATAGACATGCCTGTGCGATACAGCCTTTGGTTATATCTGCGCATAATATACTCAAAAGCTTTTTGCTCACCGTCAAGAATTCGTCTGATCAATATTCCATCAGGAATGAGGTCCGTCTGAGTGCTTATTTGCTCCATATTACTTTATTAGATAACAAAGAATGAAAAAGGTTACAAAATGTCAGGATCAAAAATTCTGTAACCTTTTTTAAAGTATTTGCTCTAATCAATAAACAAACAAATTTATGGCAGAAACTAAACAATTACAAAACACCTTACAACTCACCTTTGGCATTGTGCCTATAGTAGCAGGGTTTGATAAATTTACCAATATCCTCACCAACTGGACGGATTATCTGAGTATTAATTTGAGGACAATACTGCCCGTAGATCCTTTTGTATTTATGAAGTTAGTAGGCGTTATTGAAATAATAGCGGGTATCCTGGTACTGGCCCGTCCGCGTATAGGTGCATATGTAGTAATGGCTTGGCTCATATGCATTGCGCTACAGTTAATAGCCGGTGGCCATTTCTTTGATGTTGCTGTTCGCGACCTGGTAATGTGCGTAGGTGCTTTTACGCTTGCACAGCTAACCATTATCAACAAGGTAAACAAATAGCAATCAATATATGATAATCGGAAACAGAGAACATGAGACGACAGAAGAAATTTCAACGCAGCTCCCTCTTGCTGCCAGCGAGCAGATAGAGGTAATAGAATATCACTTTCGCAAAATAATGCTGGCATTAGGGCTTGACCTTACTGACGACAGCCTGAAGAACACCCCGCAGCGGGTTGCCAAAATGTATGTAAATGAAACGTTTAGCGGACTTAATCCGCTAAACGAGCCATCGATTACTCTATTTGAAAACAAATACAAATATGGCGAAACTGTGATGGAACGGAACATACCAGTTTACTCCTGCTGCGAACATCATTTTGTCCCCATAATCGGCAAAGCCCACGTAGCATATATTTCGACGGGTAAGATAGTGGGGCTTTCAAAGTTGAACCGGATAGTACAATACTTTTCAAAACGTCCGCAGGTGCAGGAACGTCTAACCATAGATATAGCAGAATACCTGAAGAAGGTAATGGATACCGAAGATGTGGCTGTGGTAATTAATGCAGAACATCTATGTGTTGCATCAAGAGGCGTAAGAGATACAGGATGTACAACTATTACAAGCAGCTATCACGGACTGTTTCTTAAGCCGGAAAAAAGAAGTGAATTCAATGCTTTCTTAACGCTTTAAAAATAAACACAATGAATTTTGTTGCAAAAATCTTGTCGATAACCGAAGTCACACACGATGTCAGGTGTATTAGGATTGAAAAACCAGCCGGATACACATTTATTCCAGGTCATGCTACGGATGTAGCAATAAATAAACCCGGCTGGGAAAGCAAAAAACGACCATTTACGTTTACATCGCTCAATAGTGATCCTTACATTGAGTTTACTATAAAGTGCTATCCTGCACATGATGGGGTTACTAAGCAGGTGAAAGAAATTCGGTTGAATGATGAGCTGATCATTGGGGAACCATGGGGTACTATTGAGTATAAAGGCCCCGGTTACTTTATTGCAGGCGGAGCGGGAATTACACCGTTTATTGCCATTTTAAGGCAACTGCATAAAGATAACAGGCTTGAAGGAAGTAAACTTTTCTTCTCCAATCAAACAGAGGATGATATAATTTACGAACAGGAATTAACGGCCATCCTTGGCCGGGATACCATATTTGTACTTACTGAGGCCGGCACAGACAAATACCAGCACGACTATATTGATGAAACATTTTTAGAGATAAATGTTGATGATTTTTCTAAACATTTTTACGTCTGCGGCCCAGATAAAATGATTGAAAGCATCACCAAAACACTTATTGATTATGGTGCGCATCCTGATGCAGTGATATTTGAAAAATAAACAGCTTTGGTTGCAACCTTTATAGCTAATGCTACTCTAATTATTGAACCATTAAAAAAAACGAAATGATCAGAACAATTACAACATGGATGACGACCACTCTTATTTGCATCTTTGTGGTTAATGTGCCTACATTTGCTCAGGGGACTCCAAAATTATCTGACCCTGAAATTGCATCAGTCGCTGTAGTGGCAAATCAGATAGACATCGGATATGCTGAAATAGCAAAAAAGAAATCGAAAGACGCGGATGTGCTGAAATTCGCCCAGACTATGGCCGACGACCATAAGGCCATTATTGCACAGGCCGTAGCATTGGTTAAAAAACTTGGGGTCACTCAAAAAGACAATGCGGTAAGCAAACAATTGCTCTCTGATGCGAGAAAACGAAGAAAATATTGAATTCAAAATCAGGCAAGGCATTTAATAAAGCATACATAGATAATGAAATAGCGTATCACAAAGCAGTTATAGCCGCTGTTGAAGGTTTGTTGATTCCTCAGGCCCAAAATAACGAATTAAAAACAATTCTGGAAAAAGTTGTACCTACATTTAAAGCTCACCTTGGCCACGCTGAAATGGTTCAATCAAACTACAATGGAAATGGCAAACACATGGATAAAATGTAAGACTTGGTTTTATTTCCTGTTTATTTGTCTTGCGTTGCAGGCGTGTTCCTCAGAGCCAGAACACAGTACTGAAAAAGCAATTCCCAAAGAAAAGTCTTATGAAGTATACACTGTCGAAATCAGAAACATGAAGTTCGTCCCTGATTCAATAACTGTGAATAAGGGAGATGAGGTTGTCTTTGTGAATCGAGATATGGTAACACACTGCGTTACTGAAGAAAAAATCAAAAGCATGGACGTCCTCAGCAATACCCGCAGGAGAATCATACCTATTAGTGGCAAATGAAAGTTCCCAATACTATTGCGCCCTCCATACGGTGATGAAAGGCAAAATAATTGTAAAATAATTTTTTGTTGGATTTGTGTTGATTTAGAAAATGTCGCTCCATTCTTTTGAGGCGGCATTTTCTATTTAGTAAGTCCTAAACTATGCCAATCTTCAACTAATTTAAAAAAATGCTCACTGTTCGTATCAAAAAGTTGTGGGTTAAATAATTCACGAGGAAGTATAAACCATGAAGGGACTCCGTTAAGTGAGGGGGAGCCGTTACAAATTGTTATGCCAGTGCTTTTTTCAATATCACTTTGCTCCTTTACAGCAACATTCCATCTGATCCCAATGTGTAGCAATCCTTCCCAATCAATCATTGCCAAAGAAAATCCTTGCTCTTTGCCATCAAACAATACATCAATTTTTCTGATGTATTGTTTGGGGTTAATTACCGTTTTCGGATCATGATAAGTGAATTGCATGCTTTTCTATATTTAACTTGATAATTGTTTTTTTAAAAATTACCCGTGACTAACTAATACAAATTTACAAATTCAATCGTTTCGTTACCTTATATATTTCCACTAAATCACCCCATATCTGGTTCGACATTTCACCTGCCCACTCTACATATAAAAGCAATCATGAAAATGGTTGCTTTTTTCTTTCCATATTATGTGCGGCTGCGCCGGAATCATATACCCCTTTACAAACACAAATGATAGTTTGGTATCATTATCCTGGTATTTCAGAAATATCTCCGGGGTTTACATTTTCTTCCGGGTAACTTTGCTTTTGTGAAAAAGCCGAGCTATTTGACCATAGTAGACCGGCGCGGATTGACCACTAATATTACTAGCGAAGAATATAAGATATCTCATTTTTGTAGCTTGGCAGGAATCAATGCCATAATAGTTTCAATTGGTAAATTAATCCAGTTTAAAGTGGTCAAATGAAACAAGTTTTTCCGAGTAGCAAAACTGGTTTAGCATAGTCAAATTGCCCGGTTTTTGCAGTGTAGTCATAGTATCTGTCTGATCTTTATCATGCTTATCGGATTGCTCGGCATTCTGCTAAGTTTGATCAAAACATAATCAAGAATGCCCCTCAAAGCATTAATTATATATTTCATGTCAGCATGCCGAAAACGGCGGAGGGGTGGTTTATTCGCTCCGGCCTAGGTGGTCAATTTCATCCGGCTTGCCCTAGTCAGTTTAAATTGGCCAAGAATGGTCAATTTGACCGGCTTTTCCAGCAAGAGACCGAAATGCCGGTAGAGAATATGTAGATAACTTTCAAAATAAGCACCCCGGCTTCAAAGCCGGGATGCAATTATTTCAGCAAAACAATCACTACCGTTCTATCATCAGGTGGAATACCTTCTGATCTCCCTCTGATAGAAGGCTCAACATGTACATACCGTTGGCAGTAGCGTTGCTAAGTTGTACAGGTTCATTGATAATACCCTCTCTAGCAGTGAAAACGCTGCTATAAACGGTGCGTCCCAACAGGTCTGTGATAATAATGGTTACATTCTGGTCAGTAGCACGTGCAAGTTTTCCTTTTAGGGTAAATACCCCTTTGCTCGGGTTAGGCTGCAATTGAATGTTTCCCTCCGTTAAAGAAACATTATTTACACCTACTCCACTCACACGTATTGTAGCATGTCCTGCACCTTGCAGTCCGGTACATCCTGCACCGTTGGTTACGTTGCATGTTACCACGTCACCATTTACAAGGTCATTTCTTGTTATAGAACTACTTGTGGCCCCGGCTATTATAGTCCCATTCAGCCTCCAGGTATACAATGGCATTGCCCCTCCATCTGTCACTGTAGCTGCCAGCGTTTGCACCTGTCCCGGAGCTATAATTGCCGGGTTTGCTTCCACCGTTACTTTAGGTGCTATAGGCGCATCCACATCCATGATGATACGGGTACTGTTTGCCACATCACTACGTCTGCATCTGTATCCGCTAATCATCCTGCATTCTATTTCGTCACCATTATCGGGCACATAACTGTAATCTGAAGCAACCCCTACTAAAATGCCGTTCTTTATCCATTCGTATGATGGCGACACCCCACCGTAAGCTGGGATAGCTGCATAATTAGCGACAGTGCCCTGACAGATATTCGTTCCCGGATGAACGGTAACCGTTACCGAAGGTGTCTGGCTTTCCAGCACCAGCATTGTTTTAGCGGCAACAGCCACACGGGGAGCTGCGCATACAAGGCTGCTGGTCATATCCACAGTCACGACATCACCATTTTCGGGGACGTACGTAAATGAACTACCTGCGCCCAGAATTGCCCCGTTTACAGCCCATTCGTATGCCGGCGAAGCCCCGCCATTCAATGACATAGCAGTCAGAGTAATCAGTGTTCCGGTACAGGCTGTATCGCCGGCGCTTGAGGAGATAACTACAGTAGCTGCCGATGCAGGCAAAACAGTTATTGTTGCGCTGCCCGTCATATTGTTTTCACAACCAGTTACGGTACTGGTACCCTTTACGGTATATGATCCAATGGCAGCATGTCGCCCGAGATCGATAGCGAAACCAGTCCCAACCTCCGGTGAGCCGATAGCCACAGCACCACGGTATAATTGATAGTTCACATCGGGGGCCGAAGCAGCAAGGCCGATATTGACACCCGAACCACTTTCACAGTAACTGCCACCACCAACAACTGTATGCGGAGCTGGCAATGGATTAATAACTACCTCCGCATTACCAAACATATCTGAGATACAGCCTGTCACTCCATTCGAAGCTTTTACTGTATATGTCCCGACACTTGTCTGTAGCCCTAAATCAACAGACGAACCTGTTCCTGTTGCAACACCTGCGGACACCAGCCCGTTATACAAAGTGTATGTCATGCCTGCGTCAGATCCGCTCAGTCCTACAGCTACACCGCTACCTCCCGCACAATAGCTGCCTCCGCCTGATACAGTGTATATTACCGGCAATGAATTTATCCCTACTACAGCATCACCCATCATCATCTTACTGCAACCAGATACACCATGTGTGGCAACAACTGTATATGTTCCTGCGGATGAGCTAAGTCCGAAGTCTATAGCCAAACCGGTACCTGAAACCGCTGTGCCGATAACCGAGCCCTCCCACAGCAACTGGTAGTTCACACCATGTTCCGACCCGCTTAACCCTATAAGCACCCCTGCACCGCCGGAGCAGTAATTACCTCCACCTGTTATAGTATACGCACCCGGTTGTGGCGACACGATAACACTTGCGGCTCCCGACATATTGCTCATACAGCCTGTAGCATCGTCAGTTGCTGTTATCGTGTATACTCCAGCCCCACTTCTTAGCCCAAAATCCAGAGGGCCGCCCGTGCCTGTTACAGTTGGGCCTGATGCCACACCGCCGTTGAATGCCTGATAGCTGATACCTGTCCCTGAACCCAACAAACCTATATGCACACCTGTACCACCGTTACAGTATGCACCTCCTCCTGTCATAGGATAAACATCAGGTAATGAATTCACCATGATGACGGCCGCACCCGACATGCTCTGCGTACAACCTGTTGCCGTATTGGTTGCTGTTATTGTATAGTTTCCGGATGTCGTATATAATCCGAAGTCCAGCGGCATGCCTGTGCCTCCCATTGGTAATCCAACGACTGATGCATCGCGGTACAACTGATATGAGATACCTGTTTCTGACCCATCAAGCCCCACATGCATGCCGGTTTCTCCCGTACAATAAGCCCCACCGCCATTGACGGTAAAGGACAATGGCAATGTATTCGTGCTTATTGTAGCGCTTCCGGTCATATTATTGCTGCAGGCGGAGGTGATATTAGTTCCAACGATTGTATAGGTTCCAATTACTGTTTGAATTCCCAGGTCAAGTGACCCACCGGTACCGGCCACTGGTCCTCCGATAGGGATAGTACCTACAAATAGCTGGTAGGACACCCCTGTGTTTGATCCGCTTAACGTTACCGGCAGGCCTGTTCCGCCTGAACAGAAATCCCCGCCGCCTGAAACAATATAGGCATCCGGCACAGGGTCCACTACAATATTCATTGCCCCGGCCATATGAGTATGGCAGCCGGTACCGGAATTTGTGGCTATAATATTGTAGCTTCCGGCCAGTGTATGCAATCCGAAGTCAAGTGCACCGCCGCTTCCCGGCAAAGGTATGCCCACAGCGGTTGCGCCATGGTAAAGCTGATAATTTGTTCCGGCGTCTGAATAGCCAAGACCTAAACTTATGCCATCACCGCCTGCGCAATAATTGCCGCCGCCATTCATTAGGTAAATACCGGGAAGCGGGTCTTCGTTCACAAAGGCATTGCCGGTCATCACTCGCTCACAACCCATGCTGTTTACTCCCACTACCGTGTAGGTACCTGTCATTGTCTGTGGACCAAATGTAATTGCCGTGCCCGAACCGGGCATAGCTGGCCCAACAGGCGTTGTGCCGTTGTATAATTGATAGCTGATACCTGCATCTGAATGAAGCAGATTTACAGGCACCCCACTTTCACCCGCACAATAACTGCCGCCCCCGGATACGATATAAACTGCCGGTACTGGATGTGTGTTTATTACCGCGTTGCCAGACATGTATACCCCGCAGGTAGTACCTGATGCTATCGCGGCTATTTTGTAATTGCCCGGCAATGTCTGCAGCCCCATATCAAGCGAACTGCCTGATCCCGGAACAATTATCCCGGTACCCGATCCATCACGGTAAAGTTCGTATGAAATACCCGGTGTTGACCCACTCAGGCCAACACGCACACCCGGTGCCCCGGGACAAAAATCTCCACCGCCCGTTACATTAAATAGTGCCGGTGGCACCGACAGCATTATGTTCGCTCCGCCCGTCATTAAGCTGCTACAACCTGTAACAGCACTTGAGGCTCTTACTGTATAAATTCCGGGTATTGTAAATGCCCCAAAACTCAGTGCGCCGCCGTCTCCTGCCATAGCAGTCCCCACTGGTGATGCCCCCGCATAAAGTTGGTAGTTTACCCCGGCCTCTGATCCGTCAAGTCCAATTTCCGCACCTAATCCACCCGGACAATACCCGCCGCCACCTGTAACAAGGTGCTCTGCTGGCAATACGCTGATACCTACGCCCACTACTCCGCTCATTGTTTTTGTGCAGGTTGTCACTACATCAGTGGCGACTACTGTATAACTCCCCGGCATTGTTTGCGCGCCAAAGTTCAGTGCCATACCGGTACCCATCAAAGGTATACCCGCCGGAACACCGCCACGAAACAATTGATAATATACACCCGGCTGTGATCCGTCTAACCCCACAAATACACCACTACCACCCGGGCAATAGGTTCCTCCGCCGGCAACGGTAAACACGGTTGGTGCTGCAATTACTGAAATAGCCGCACTTCCGGTCATGTCGCGTGTACAGCCATTTACTGTATTTTCAGCAACGACTTTATATGTTCCGGCCACTGCCTGCAGGCCAAAATCTACTACGGCGCCTGTTCCGGCTATTGCAGAGCCAACTGCAGTTGTCCCGTTATAAAGTTGATAATTTACCCCCGCATCAGATGATAACAACGTTATCCCTACGCCGGGCCCATCAGCACAAGTACTACCCCCGCCAGTCACAACATGTATGTCGGGCAAAGGCAGTATACCCACCGATGATGTGCCCATAGTTCCTGTGCAGCCAGTAAGCGCTCCTGTTGCCTCCACCGTATACAATCCCGTCGTTGCTACCACCCCGAAATCGAGAGGCGACCCTGTGCCGGCTATTACTACACCTACGGGTGCACCTCCGTATAGTAACTGGTAATTGTACCCGGTAGAAGAACTGCCAAGCCCTATATGGACTCCCGCATCTCCAGAGCAATAATTACCTCCGCCAGTAACAGTATGCACTACCGGCACCGGATCAAGAGATACGTTGGTGCTACCCGACATGTTGGTGCTGCACCCCGTCGTCGTGATTGTAGCCTTTACAGTATAAGTACCTACTGTAGTGTGTAATCCCAAATCTACTGATGACCCCGTGCCCGCCACTACAGGTCCCACAGTTGTTGAGCCTTCATAAAGCTGGTAACCAACCCCCGAATTTGAATTGCTTAATCCTATATGAACACCCGGCGAACCTGCGCAATAGGCACCGCCGCCAATAACATCATATACCGTAGGAAGTGGATTTATTCCTACCGACACACTACCGGTCATCGTATTGGTACAAGTTGTTGATGTATTGGTAGCTATCACCGTATATGTACCTGCACCTGTCCTTGCCCCAAACGAAAGCACGGCGCCAGTCCCGTTTACAGCCGCTCCCGAAGCAACCCCATCTGCATGTAGTCGATAGCTTACACCTGTCTGAGACCCTCCTAATCCAATCAAAACACCCGGTCCTCCAGCACAATAGTTACCGCCACCTGTCACACCAAATACACTCGATGGAAGCGGGTTGATTGCAACGTTGGCAGTCCCGGTCATATTTCGCGAACAACCCGTTGATACATTGGTTGCGGTAACTGTGTAGCCACCTGCCGCTGTCATCAGCCCGAAGCTGATTGACGAACCTGTACCCGCTGCTGCATCTACTAACGAGCCTCCGTTATACAGATAGTAATTTGTTCCCGTTGCCGAGCCGCTTAGCCCTACTGACACCCCCGTGCCTCCTATACAGTATCCGCCGCCACCGGTCATTGAATAATTAGCTGGTGTGGATAGCGTTCCTATAGCCGCACTGCCTGTCATAAATGTTGCGCAGCCCGTCACTATGTTTGTAGCGTACACAGTATAGGTTCCTGTAGTGGTTTGCAGACCAAAATCAATTGCCGTACCGGTGCCCGCTAACGGTGACCCAACATCCGTTGCGCCTCTCTTCAACTGATAGCTTATGCCTGTGAATGAAGAACTCAGCCCAATATTCACACCCATTCCTCCCGAACAAAAATTACCTCCGCCCGTTACTGTATATGCTGTTGGTAGGTGGTTTATTATAATAGTTGCTGCTCCGGTCATCATCCTGGTACAGCCTGTTGTTGTGTTTGTTGCTAGCACAGTATAATTCCCATCAAGAGTTTGCAAACCGTAACTAATTGTCCCTCCAGTACCGCTTATCGCACCGCCCAACGGTGCGCCTCCGTGTTGCAGTTGGTATTGTATACCTGCCGCCGAACCCGAAAGGCCAATGCTGATACCCGTGCCACCGCTGCAGTATGCACCGCCTCCGGTAAGGCTATAGCTGCCCGGTAATGGATTAATCGATACAGTTGCGCTGCCGGTCATAGTGTTCACACAACCCGTATATACATCTGTGCCAACTACCGTATAGGTACCCGCAGACGTTTGCAGACCAAAGTCAATGGCCGCGCTAGTGCCTATGAAAGGCGTGCCCACAGGCGTTGTTCCGTTGTATAATTGGTAATTCACGCCCACAGTGGAGGAATTTAGGTAAACATGCACTCCCGCTCCGTCAGCGCAATAGCTGCCGCCACCGGATACTAAAAATGCCGGTGGCAATGAATTTATTGAAATAACGGCTGTTCCTGCCATTGTAGTGGCACACGCCGTACCCGGATTAGCAATGACCCCATATATTCCCGGAGTAATATGCAATCCGTAGCTAACGAGACTACCCGTACCTGATATTACATCACCTACAGCAATAGAATTTCGATATAATTGATAACTCACACCAGCATCTGTATTGGCAAGTCCTATCAAAACACCGGTACCGCTAGAGCAAAATGCCCCACCTCCTGTAACAGCGTATACCGCAGGTGGATTCGTTACTGCCACGGTTTCCATAGCTCTACATCCTGTAATCGGCATTGTATAGGAAATGACCGCCGTCCCAATTGACGCTCCTGAAACTATTCCACCGCTTGATACCGGAGCTATGGCGGTATTGCTGCTGCTCCATGTGCCGCCGGTTGTTGCATTAGTTAATGTAGTTGAATATCCGACACACATACTCGGTGTTCCGGCTATAGCTGATAATGGATGTACCGTCATAGCGTGTGTTCTGTAACATCCCCCCGGTAAGGTATAAGTGATAGTAGCCAAACCCGCAGAACCTCCAGTAACAATGCCTGTACTGCCCACATGCGCAATACCCGCACTGCTTGTTGTCCATGTCCCGCCAGACATTGAATTGGTTACTGACGTTGTTAATGACCCGCAGACACTAGCTGAGCCTGATATTGTTGCGGGTGTCTGGTTTACTGTTATTGGCATTGTGGAACTACAGCCACCAGCCATGGTATAAGATATTGTGGGTGTACCGGTCGACACCCCTGATACCACACCCGATGAGTTCACTGTAGCCGACGATGTACTGCTGCTCGACCAAGTGCCGCCCGTTGATGTATTGGCAAGCGTAATTGTTGCACCAGTACACACATTATTACTTCCGGTTATTGCTGCTGGGGATGTATTTACTGTTATCGTTTTGAATTTGTAACAACCTGTTGTTGCCGTATAAGTAATGTTTACTGTACCAGCGGCCACGCCTGTTACTATGCCTGTGGTCGCCCCAACTGTGGCAACACTGGTATTGCTGCTGCTCCATGCCCCCGTTCCTGATGATGTATATGCGGTAGGCACCCTTGTGCATATTGATGAACTCCCTGACGGCACGGAAGGAGCCGCATTAACTGTCACCACCCGCGTGGCTGCATTTCCGCATTGCGACACATAAGAAATCGTTGCCGTTCCTCCCGAAACTCCGGTCACTACTCCCGTACCGGCCCCTACCGTAGCAATTGATGTATTGCCGCTTACCCATGTCCCGCCGCTCATTGAGTTTGTAAGCGTGACGGTATTTCCCACACACATTACGGCCGTCCCTGAAATTGTGGGTACCGGTGGACACCACGTAAATGTCAATCCTGTTGACGGCTTTACTGAATTGCTTGATCTGCACGTCGCGGTATTACTCGTTCCGCTGGTTGTTGCAGACCAGTTAGTGGTTGTAGTCCTGTTATTATAGTCGCTGGATGACGATCCGTTTATCCCAACATGATAGGTATATGAAGATGAAGAAGTAGGCGTGAATGAACCATATACAAGCTCAATCTTGTTTGACGTTTCATATAGCTTTATCTCAAAATTCATTGGCCCTGTCGATGAACTACTATACCGGCACACATTGAACCATTCTATGGTGAGCACCCTATTGGGCGATGATCCGGTAACCGCCGACCGGACACCACTACCTGATGTACTACGCCGGTAGAGATCCCCACCCATTATAGCGATGGCATTCGTGCGTGCGCTAAGTGGCGTATATGAGACCGATGTGGAGCTGCCGAAATTAATCCAGCCATTAGCGTTGATATTAAATGTCGTATAGTTTGTTCCGCAATACCGGAATGTAAATCCTATACTCCTGCTATTGCTTGTGTTATCGTCCCATGACCCTGAAAATATCGTAGTACCGCCGGAAACAGCAGAATAGGAACCGTTGCTTTGCGAAAAAATATAACTCGCCGCCGATTGAGCCTTTGACACTGTATGTAAACAGCAAAATATAACTATAGTATATAAAATTTTCATTTTAATTTATTTTGTGGTGGATGAGGAATCATTGGCCAACATATGTGGCACGAAGAGGTAATAACAATAATGCGCTATTAATCCGGTATGCAATAATTGCATATCATGGCAGTATTTTCGAAAAAGCCTGATGGTGTTGTAGTCCGGACGTTCTAGCGTATAAGCTGAACAGGTGGGCCTCGTAAGTTAAAATAGAAATTAAACCTGCTACTGAGATAATCATCGCGATGGAAATAGCTAACTCTGCAAGCAGCTTTGAAACGCTTAGCGGTATTGATAGCAGGGCAAAGAAAGTATTCAAAATACCTTGCCCTGAACCGCTTTTTAATCTTCAGTTTTACTTTTACCTTATATGAAAAATCAGTAGTGTTGGAAGAATGGACTTGGTAAAAATCCTCGTTTATATCATAAACTGCGTTATCATAATATTCGGCACCAGTAGTAAGGGATACTACAGGGGTACCATCAGAACCAGGTGTAAGCGTTTTAAATAACGCAAGTATTACAATGAGAAACCCACTGACTATACTATATGACCTGATTGTCCGCATTAACCTATTCTTTTTTATGACATTTACTCTTAGTAAAGTTAAAGAAATTATAAAAAAGTATCACAGTTTATTTTACTAATAATAGGTTAAACAAAAAAATATAAATATATTATATTATATATGATATATCTTTCATTTTGTTAGCCGGATTTCATAAATTTCTGGCTCAAATTCAACTAAAATATAGCTCAGTATGATCTATTTTTGAGCCAGAATAAGTATCCTTATGAGCTACAAATTCTTCTTAATTGGAAAACAGTTTTACTTTTGAAGATAATTTCAGACACCTCCGAAATTATACAGATTCTTCAACTGTGTATTTTGTTACTTTTGAAAGTATCATTTTTTAACCACTTAAAAAGGAAGCATTTTTTTTACGTGGTGTAATTTCGGAGACATGATTTAAGAAATTACAGAAAAGAAAAGAGGTGCCAGAAATAGGAATACTGACGTAATCTAATCCTGGCAAGGTTTCAGCGAATTGTGTTTTAATAATAAAGTAGATAGGTTGCAGGGGTTACAATCCCACCCCAAACTTGATAAAAGCCTTGAAAATGCAAATCGCTGCATTTCAAGGCTTTTTAGTTTCCGAAAGATGCAAATGATTGCACCCAATATACCCTGTTTGTTAATAATTATCAAAATGCATATCATTTCGCTTGCTATGACAACTTATTAATAGTTGTCGATATTTGATAATTATATCACAATGTGGTGTTATTCAAAGGTTAATCAATGAATAATACGAATACTAATGTGTTTGTAGCGGTATCTTCGACCTCAAAATAAATATAAAATTTATTTATACATGAGAAATACCACAAAATGTTTGCTAGGCTTGGCGTTGCTGTTTGTTACATTGCATCAGTCGTTTGCTCAAAATACGCTCGATCTTGCCGGACTTTCGGGGAGTTCTACTTCTACCGTTGCCTATTCGCTCAGGCGACTCAGCACGGGTTATACCGGCAACCTGATAGAGGTCAGGAGAAGTTCGGATAATACTACAGCTAATATTGGCTATGATGGCAGTGGTAATCTTGATGTGGCAGCACTAACGTCATTTGTTGGTGTGGGCGATGGTTTTATCAGAACATGGTATGACCAAAGCGGTAACGCAAATAATGCTATACAGTCTACCAACAGTCTTCAGCCGCAGATTGTTAGTTCCGGCACTGTGTTGACTTCCGGATCCAGAGCAACCATAAGATTCAACGGATCAACTTACATAGATGGGGGTACGTCTGCATATGGCATTTCCGGTGCGCATACGCTCAGTGCCGTTTATAATTTCCAGAGTGGTACGGTGCAACACATCATAGATCGTGTGATAACGGGTGGAGGCAATCCATTAACGTCAATTACAGGCAGCAACCAAGGACAATACAGGAACGATGCGGGTTCTTTGCTTACGGTAGGAAGTACGCAGACACCTCCGTTTTCAAATACATTTACCGCAACATGGGATGCATTGAATAATATCAACCATTATAAGAACGGAGTCAGCGACTACTCAGGTTCTCTTTCTCTACCAGCAACGCTCGATTTGATGAGGATAGGTATGCATTACAGCATAACCGGAACCGCTGTGCTGAATATATGGGAGGTCATACTTTTCCCATCAGCAATATCTACAAATGATCGGAGGGCGATGGAATGTAGCCAGCAAGTATATTATGGCATCACCACAATGCCCGCGGCGATTACAGGCAACGCAACGCTTAGCACAGCAATCACCACAACCCTTGCTGATGCAACAGCCGGAGGAACGTGGTCATCAGTAAGTACGGGGGTTGCCACCATTGGTACCAATGGAGTTGTTACAGGAGTAAGTGCAGGCACGTCTGTTATTTCTTACGCAATGCCCGGCGGTTGTGCAGCTACACAAACAGTCACCGTAAATACGCCCTCAAACGCTCTACATTTTGACGGCGCTGATGATTATGTGGATATGGGAAATATACCGGCTTTAAACTTTGAACGTACAAACTCGTTCACTTTAGAGGCGTGGATCAAAACACCGTCGGCTGCTACTTTTCAGGCAATAGCAGGGAAGCAGTTGTCGGCAGGGGCTTTTTCCGGCTATCTGTTGTTCACTGACGCAGCCGGTAACTTGCATTTTCAACTGGTAAGCAGTTACCCTACAAGCCTGATCTGGACAGAAACTGTTGGCGTCAATGTTACCGACAACCAATGGCACCACGTAGCGGTTAGTTATAATGGCAGTAGCGATGTATCCGGTGTTACTTTGTACGTAGATGGAGTAGCCTATGCTCAGAGTGTAACTGATAATACGCTTTCAACCTCAACTATGTCTGCTGCCAGTTTCAGGGTGGCAGATAGAAGCGGCGGTGGTTTAATTTACGCCGGAACTATTGATGAGGTGCGTGTATGGAATTCTGTACGGTCACAATCAAATATTGTTGCCAACATGAATTGTGATGTTGCGCAGCAAGCGGGCCTGCTGGCGTATTACCGTTTCAATCAAGGAACAGCAAGTGGCACAAATACGGGCCTTACCAGTGCATTCGATTACAGCGGAAACGGCAACTGTGGTACCTTAAATAATTTTGCACTCACAGGCGGCAGCTCAAACTCTGTGATAGGTGCAGTAGGTGGTTGCAATACCATCAGCGATGCGACACCCGGTGCTTTTTCCGGTAATACACCTGTTTGTACAGGAGCAACGATTACACTTGGTAATGCCAACACAGGCGGGACATGGAGCACTGCAAGCGGCAACATTACGATAAACTCAACCAGTGGCTTGGTTACGGGGGTTACTGCCGGTACAGCAACTGTGTCTTATACGTTGAGCTGCAATACTTCTACTTTAGTTGTTACTATTAATGCAACTCCGGTTGTCGCAGCCATTACTGGCAATACAACCCTTTCCACAGCAATAACCACTGCACTATCCAATGCAACGGTGGGCGGGGTTTGGACAAGTGCCGCTACCGGCGTGGCGACTATTGGCAGTTCCACGGGTGTTGTGTTCGGTGTGTCTGGCGGTAGTGCGCTAATCAGCTATACCGTTACTACGAGTGGCTGTAGCACTACAGTTACCACGAACGTAACGGTTAACACGCCAACTAACGCACTAAGATTTGATGGTACGAACGATTTTGTTGACTGCGGCATAATTCCTAGCAGTCTGATAACTATAGAGGCATGGGTAAATGCAAACAACTTACCCGGTGGCGTGTGGAAAGAAGTAGTATCAAGATGGGATCCGTTTTCGGTAGGTAGTGATCTATCGTATGAGCTTAACATTCAGCCTGGAAACCAAGCTGCATTGCTGATCAGTACTGATGGTACTTCATATTCACAGGCGACTGGTACTACAGTACTTACGACTGGTACCTGGTACCATCTTGTTGGCACTTATGATGGATCAAACATAAGGATATATGTGAATGGCATACTGGAAGGTACTACGGCTTTATCTGGTACTATTTATAATTCTGCCGCCCATGTACTTGTCGGCGCAACCAGAGGTGGTACTTCTCCCATGTCTTTTAATCTGGATGGCATTATTGATGAGGTGCGTATATGGGATGTGGCACGTATACAAACCCAGATACAGGCCGATATGAACTGTGATGTGCCGCAGCAGGCAAGTTTAGTAGCCTACTACCGTTTTGACCAAGGTACGGCTTCAGCCTCTAATGCAGGGCTTACTTGTGCATATGATTATAGCGGTAACAACAGAAGCGGGACACTTACCAATTTTGCATTATCAGGCGGAACATCTAACTATGTTACAGGGGCTGTAGGCAATTGTAACAGTATTTCAATGCCTGCCCCAGGCTCTTTCTCCGGTAACACCCCTGTATGTGTAGGGCAAACTATAACATTGGGCAATGCAAGCACGGGTGGCATATGGAGTACCGCAAGCGGGAATATCACATTAAATTCAACAAGCGGTTTGGTTACCGGTGTTACAGCGGGTACTGCAACAGTTAATTATACTTTGAACTGTAGTTCGTCTTCGGTGGTTGTAACAATTAACGCTGTTCCTACGGTAGCAGCAATTACAGGCACAACAACGCTTACTGTTTATAATACCATCACGCTTGCAAATGCAACCCCAAGCGGTGTATGGACAAGCGCCGCCACCGGAACAGCAACTATTAATAGTGCGTCAGGTGTTGTTACGGGTGTGGCGGAAGGTATTGCGCAGATAAGCTATACGGTTACTAACGTTTCCGGCTGCAGCACAACGGTAACTACAAATGTGACAGTCAGTGGATATAATGCCTTAGGTTTCGACGGTTCAAACGATTATGTGAATATAGGCACCCAGACACTAAACAGTTATACTAAGGAAGCCTGGATTTATCCAACAGGTAGCGGGAATAATAATATAATTTCTGGAGGGGTTACCTCAACAGATAATGCTTTCTGGGCTCCCGGCCGGGTATTGTCAGCTGGCCATAACGGCAGTTGGACACAAGTACAGGATCCTGCTACATTATCGTTAAACACTTGGTACCACGTAGCAGTAACCTATGATGCACCGACAACAACAATGAAACTATATAAGAATGGTGTCTTGGTTTCCAGCAATTCAAGTGTACCGGCTATTTCTACACCTACAGGTGTGCTGCTGATTGGCGCGTTTACAGTGGGTGGAAATTTGTTTCAAGGTAAGATAGATGAAGTAAGAATATGGAGCCGTGCCCTTTGCCAGAGTGAAATTGCCAATGATATGACAGGCCGCTTGCCAAGTGGACAAACCGGACTTATAAATTATTATACCTTCGATCAGGGCATTGCCGGCGGAACCAATACCGGTTTAACAACACTGATAGATTACAGTGGTGTGGGAAATAATGGCACACTTAATAATTTTGGACTCACGGGCGGAACATCCAATTGGGTAACGGGTACAGTGAATGCGCTAGCTGCATCTTTTACATCGCCTACTATTACTGCAAGTTCCAATGTTACCATATGCAATGGTTCTTCTACTACACTTACTGTATCGGGTGGTACCGCATATCGATGGACTCCTTCTACAGGTCTGTCGGTAACAACGGGTAGCAGCGTAACCGCAAGCCCGTCTTCTACAATTACTTACACCGTTACAGATGAATGCGGTGGCACAGCTACAGTGCAGGTAAGCGTCAACTCCACACCTACAACAAGTGGAGGTTCAAGCATCGGTATCTGTATCGGTTCGTCAACAAGCCTTACTGCCAGCGGGGCATCTACATATACATGGGCACCTTCCGCAACTTTGTCCGCGTCAACCGGAACCAGTGTTACGGCTACGCCAACAGTTACCACCATTTATACCGTTACAGGTACAAACGCTGTAGGTTGTTCCAGTAACGCAATGGTAACAGTCACCGTCAATCCTTATTCCTCTGTTTATTCCGTGACAGGGGGCGGGCTTTATTGTGCAGGTACCGCAGGCTCTACTATCGGCCTGTCGGGGTCTGATGCCGGGTTTAACTATCAATTATATAAAGGGCCGTCAACTATTGGCAGTCCGGTTGCCGGAACAGGCAGCGCTATTAGTTTTGGTCCGCAAACTTTAACAGGAACATATACCGCTGTTGCGATTGGTGTTCCGTCGCCGGGATGTACGAATAATATGACAGGCAGCACCTTTGTTTCAATACTTACTTCTCCTGCAGCGGTAAGCGTATTGGGTGGCGGAGCCGTTTGTGGCGGAGGCCCGGGAGTAAGTATCTATCTCGGTGGCTCTGCTGTGGGTATTGACTATCAGCTATACCTCGGTGCAACTCCGGTGGGCAGTCCCGTAGTTGGTGTTGGTACGTCATTAAGTTTTGGTTTGTTCACAACTCTTGGTACTTATACGGTGATAGCTACCAATCCGCTTAACGGTTGTTTCAGCAATATGACGGGAAGTGCTGTCATCACAGCAGCAACGGGTATCACAGCATATGCGATGACTGGCGGCGGCAGTTATTGTGCGGGAGGCGCGGGTACAAATATCGGGCTGGCAAATTCAACCTCTGGTTTGAGTTACCAGTTGTTTTTAGGCTCCACAGCAATGGGTAGTGCGGTAACCGGTACAGGTAGCGCTATAAGTTTTGGCCCGCAAACAATAGCAGGCACATACACAATTGTAGGTACAAATACTACCACAGGTTGTTTCGGCAACATGACAGGTAGCGTTACAGTGTCCATTGATCCGTTACCCAATATTTATACGGTTACAGGTGGCGGAGCTTTTTGTGCCGGTGGTGCAGGTATGCCTGTTGGCTTGAGTCTTTCCGACGTCGGAGTGGATTATCAATTATATAATGGCGCGTCTCCTGTTGGCAGCCCTGTGGCTGGTACCGGTGCGGCTATCACTTTTGGTTCGCAGACCACCGCAGGTACGTATTCTGTCGTAGCTACAGATGGCACTACTACCTGTACGAATACAATGGGTGGAAGTGTGGCAGTAGTAGTCAACACATTACCTACGGTTACTACCGGTGCCGGTGCAGTTATTTGTGCGGGTTCTCCTACAAGTCTCACAGCCGGCGGCGCAGTAGATTATTCATGGTCCCCCGCTACTGCATTGACAGCTACGACCGGCAGCAGTGTAACGGCTAACCCAACTACCACAACTACTTATACAATTACAGGCACGGATGCAAATGGTTGTGTAAATACTGCGGCGGTGACAGTAACAGTTAATCCTTTACCAACTGTAAGCGGAGGTTCGGGCGTGGCTATATGTAATGGGACGTCTACAGTATTGACAGCCAGCGGGGCACTTACGTATATCTGGTCGCCTGCTACGGCATTAAGTGCTACTACAGGTACCAGCGTTACTGCTAATCCTTCAACTACAACAACATATTCTGTCACTGGTACCGACGGTAACGGATGTGAAAACACAGCTGTGGTTACGGTTACGGTTAATGCAATACCAACAGTAAGCGCAGGATCGGGCGTAGCTATATGTACCGGTTTAAATACAACACTTACCGCCAGTGGTGCCATTACGTACACATGGTCGCCGGCCACAGCCTTGTCGGCTACAACAGGTGTTAGTGTTACGGCAAGCCCTACGGTGGCCACAACATATACAGTTACAGGTACAACTTCGGGGTGCAGCGGCACAGCCAGCGTAAGTGTTGCCGTGAATCCGCTTCCATCATACAATGCAGGTTCAAATGTAGCTATATGTTCAGGTAATGCTACTTCTTTGTCTGTTTCTGAGCTGAACGCAGGACAATCAATACAATTACCCGGATCGGGCGCAAATTATATTAGCATACCGTCTACAGCCAGTTTGAAGCTCATGACCTCTAACTTTACGGTTTCTACATGGATATATGTAACGTCTACTTCCCAGCAGAACATTTTGTTCCACGGTCTTGGATGCTCTACGTGGGCAAGCTGGTTCTTGGGTATTGGTGGATCTGAAACCAACGACTATCCGGGCAAGGTTGTATTCGGGTATCGCACAAGTAATGGCGGCGGTATGAATCAGGTTGCATCGCCAAGTAACGTATCAACAAATACATGGGTACACGTAACCGGTACGTACGATGGATCTAACCTGAGGCTATATCTTGACGGCGCTCTGGCTGCAACAGTTACAGCTAGTGGTACTCCTTGGAATAGTAGTGATAATCTGTACATTGGTCAGGACCCTGGTTGTAGCGGAAGGAATATAATGAACGGCAGGATTGATGACCTCCAGATTTGGAACACTACCAGGTCTGCAGGCGACATTTCAACATACTATAATCAGCATGTAGCTGCTGCAACAGCAGGCGTTATTGGTTCGTGGGCTTTTGATGAGCCTTCCGGTGCAACAGTGATAGACTCATCAGGCAGCGCTAATAATGGCACAATAGTGGGGTCGCTTACTCGTATTACCTCAGGTACAGCGCCTATCTATAGTGCAAGTGGCTCAACTTATTCTTGGGCACCTGCTACTACGCTGTCTGCAAGCACAGGTTCTCCGGTTTTAGCATCACCTACTGTTACCACAACTTATACAGTAACAGGCACAAACGCAAATGGTTGTATAAACACAGCCATGGTTACGGTATCGATTAATTCGTTGCCGGCAATCAGCGGTGGTTCAGGCGTTGCTATCTGTGCAGGTACATCTACAGGGCTTACCGCATCTGGAGGCGTGAGCTACACATGGGCACCATCTACCGGCTTGTCTGCAACTACCGGTGCTGGTGTAACTGCCACTCCCGCGATAACTACTACCTATACAGTAACCGGTACCGGGTCAAATGGCTGCGTGAATACGTCTACTGTTACGGTAACTGTAAATTCATTACCATCTGTTACCGTTAGCTCAGGTGTAACAATCTGCGCCGGTGCATCAACTGCGTTAACCGCAGGCGGTGCATCGTCTTATACATGGTCCCCTGCTACTGCTTTATCGGCTTCCACCGGTGTTAGCGTTACTG
>CAZBPS010000033.1:0-28595 GCA_964493865.1 uncultured Flavipsychrobacter sp. | reverse complement strand
AAGCAGAAAACAGGATTATCTAACCAATGTGTAAGGTAATGTCAGGACGAGGCACCCGTACTTACGACTTATGACTCACGACTATTTTATACCCCAAACCTCGTTTTTTATACCTTTTAGGGTTATTCTTATACCAGTTTATACCCGTTTATACCTGGCTGCAAAACACATAAGTACCGCCCACAGCGCTTTTTGCTCCCACCGCAAAAGAAATATTAACCGCAAACAAGCCTATACCCGAATTTATACCCTATCCCTATAGCCTGGGCAAAAAAAAATCCCCGCACTTTGCGGTGCGGGGAGGTAATGTATGCTGCGTGTGTTGTTATTTCTTTACGGCATGTATTGTTTGCCGCGCCGGAGATTCGTTGTTCATTTTCAGCCAGAAGCCGCCATCCGCAAGGAACGCAATGATGAACCATATAAACAGGAACAGTGGTATTAGCACCGTTACAATAAAGCCTTTGAACTCATCGCCCAGGTGCATGAACACCGATACGATGTAGCCAGATTTCAAAATCGTGAGCGCAAGGAAGAAGAATACCACCAGCGCCTTTGGCAGGTCGTGGCTGAAATACATACCTACTATCACCTCGGCAATAGTGATAACAAGCAGTATCCAAAACACTTTCCATATGCGTTTTACCTGGTGCTTGCTTTCAGTAGAGTTGATGTCGGTATGGTGCGCCAAAATGCCTGAGTAAAGCTTCGACTGGTCGCCCTCGTAGTAGTGCTGTATGCTATCGGAATGGTTATGTGCTGACATTGAAAAATATTTTTGATTGCTGATTGATGATTTGTGATTTAGAGCAGATAAAAACAAGTGAACACGAATACCCATACAAGGTCCACGAAGTGCCAGTAAAGGCCTATCTTCTCTACCATCTCGTAGTGGCCGCGGCGCTCATACACACCATTTACGGTGTTGATGAGGATGAGGATGTTGAATATAACACCCGAGGTTACGTGGCCGCCATGGAAGCCGGTAATGGTGAAGAAGTAGTTGAAGAAGTTGTGCGTAGACTGCATAGCTGTATTCGGGTCGTTGGTGATGATGCTCTGCACCGCGGCATCATGATGGTCGAAGAAGTGACGGAACTGGTCGGTAGGGATGTTCACATCAGTGAAAGAGCCCCAAAGGCCATGCTGCACCAGAGAAGGGTCGGCGTTCCATAAAGTGATACACTCGCTGGAGAGGTGCGTCCATTCCCAAGCCTGGCAGGCAAGGAAGCAGATACCGCCTATGATGGTCCACAGCAGCCACTTGGCCACGTTCTTCTTATCGCCGTAGTGGCCTGCATGTACGGCAAGCACCATCGTCACCGAGCTCATGATGAGGATAAAAGTCATCAAGCTCACAAACAGCAGCGGTAGGTCGGCATGGCCCATGAATGGGAACGACTTGAATACGGTGTTGGCATCGGGCCATATAGTGCTGAAAAAGCGTGTGGTGCCGTAAGAGATAAGGAAAGCCCCGAAGGTGAGCGCATCTGATAGCAAGAAGAACCAGATCATCATTTTACCATAGCTCACGTTGAAAGGGGAGCGTCCCCCGGCCCATAGTTTTGGTTCCGGTGCTGTAGTTACTACTGTTGAATGTGACATAGACGTTTTTAAAGTATTGTCCCGATAGCTATCGGGATTAATTTGGGTGCGAATTTCGAAACAATTTTATTGATTTACCAGAAAGAATACAAATAAATATATCCACAATGCATCCACAAAATGCCAATAAGCGGCCGTGATCTCTAAGCCAGTAGCATTGTAGGTTTTTATTCGTGTTCTAAATGCGCGGAAAAATACAATTAATAATGCAATTATCCCACCCAACAGGTGTAATAAATGTAAACCGGCAATGATGAACAGGAAAGATTCGCTGGGGTTGCCGTCTACCCTTACCGCGGTGGCCTGGTTAAGCACCTGCCCGTTTATCCTGATTTGCTGCAGCTGGGTGTAGAGCTGGTAGAAGCCTGCAAACTGCATAAAGCCAAAAAGCAGCCCCAGCAGCAGGGTAGCGGTGATGAGGAACTTGAACCGGGGCATCTGCCTGGCTTTGAATGCCTTTATGCCCAGGGTAAGCGTAATGCTGCTCAAAACAATAGCAACGGTTGAGTAGGAAAAAACATTTGGTAGCGAGAAGTAGCGCCAGTTGCCCTGCGCCTCGCGCACCATGTAGCCGCTGGTGAGCCCGGCAAAGGCCATGCTCATGCTGGCTATTGCCACCCACATCATAAACTTGTGGGGGTGAATTTTCCGTCTTTCCTTTACATCTTCCATCACTGTATTCATAAAAATAGTTATTCGTTACATTTTATCTATCACCAATGCGAGTAGTACGGTGGGTAAATAAATAAATGAGGCAAACATCACTCTCTTTGCCGACTTATGATCGTTCTTTATATAAAATGCTATGGATGCCGCAAAATACATAGCCCCGCATAGCACACAAACCCACATGCCCACACTGCCCACCAGGTTAATGGCATGCGGCACCATGGCCATGGGTATCAGCACCAGGCTATACATCATACACTGCATACCTGTGAACCGGGTTTCCTTTTCGCGGGTGGGCAGCATGCGTATGCCGGCCTTATTATAATCATCAAAAGCCACCCAGGCTATGGCCCAGAAGTGGGGGAACTGCCAGAAGAACTGTAGGGCAAACAGCAGCCATCCGCCCATCTCAAAACCACCTGTGGCCGCTACCCAGCCTATGAGCGGGGGCAAAGCACCCGGAACAGCCCCTATAAGCACTGCCACGGGGTGAACCTTCTTCATTGGCGTATAGGCGAAAGCATAAAGCAGCAACGAAAAAAAGCTGAGCGCGCCCGCCTGTGGGTTAAAGTAGTAGCCCAGCAGCAAAGCCCCGGTGATACCCGTGAATAGGGCAAATATCCATGCCTCGGTGTGGTGCATACGGCCATCGGGCATGGGGCGCAGGCGTGTGCGCTGCATCAGGGCATCACTGTCGCGTTCTAATATCTGGTTGATGGTGTTGGCACCACCGGTCACCAGCATGCCGCCTATGAAAAGGGTGATAATGCGCTGCCACATACCCATATCATTCCACACAAAATGGATGTTTGGCGCCATCAGGTAGCCAATGACGCTGCTGAACACCACCATACCGCTAAGATTAGGCTTGAGTAGCTGGTTGTAATCGCGAAAACGCGCTACAACAGATACTGGCCTTCTTACTTTTATTTCCTCCTGCCGCAACATCAATTATTATAATAGAAATGAGGGCGCAAAAGTACGATAATTTATGATTTTTTTGTGAAGAAAGGGCAGGATTTTAGGGCAGAACCTTTAAAGGGATAGCAATAAAATCAATATCAGGGGGCCTGATTCCATTATTCCGAATAGGGCTCGTATAACATTCGATGTCGAAAACATATCAGATGGAGGCTACCTGCACAGCAGCAGTTCGCTTTCCCTCTTCAGGCGGTCTTTTTTTATGGATACCACGCCTACCTCTTCGCATACCAGCCCGCCGGCGAGGTTTGATAGCTCGGCCATGAGGTGTACGTCCTTAGTTATGGCATAGACCATAGATGCGGTGGCAATAACGGTATCGCCCGCGCCCGATACATCGGCTATGTTGCGTATGCGCGAGGGGATGATGGCGGAGGAGAAGCCATTGTTATAAAAAATGCCTTTTTCGGAGAGGGTGATGAAAGTAACCTCGTGGTGGAGTGCCTCATATAATTTATGGTGCACCGCGTTCATTTCATTTTCATCCACGTTCTCTATACCCAGCCCCAGCCCTTCGCGCACTTCTTTCAGGTTGGGCTTAAAGATGGTCACATCTTTATAAGCAAGGAAATTATTTTTTTTCGGGTCAACGGCGATGATGATGCCGAGTTCTTTGCAATGCGCGGTAATGAGCCGGATGACGTTTTCTTTGAGCATCCCTTTGTTGTAGTCCTCGAAAATGAGCACCTGTGGTTTTACGCGCTGCAGGTATTTCAATACCATGTCAATGAAGGGGTGCTCTTCGTCGGTGTAGAGTTCTTCGGTCACTTCATCGTCTATGCGCAGTACCTGCTGGTTGCGGCTGATGACGCGGGTTTTGGTAGTAGTGGGCCTACGCCAGCTACGGGATATAAGGCTGGTATCGATGCCCGCTTCTGTGGCCAGCTTTACAAGCAATGTGCCTTCGCTATCGTCGCCCACCACGCTGGCGAGGGAGACCTTTGCACCAAGTGCGAGGCAGTTGAGCGCTACATTTGCTGCACCGCCCAGCCTGCTCTCTCGACGGGAGAGGGCAACGACGGGTACCGGGGCCTCGGGGGAGATGCGCTCTACACCTCCCCACCAGTAATTGTCGAGCATTACATCGCCTACCACCACTACGTGGAGGCCGTCCATATCGTCAAATATTTTCTGAAGTTCGTTTTTGTTCATTGCCGCTTTGTGGGAAGCCCCGGGAGCAAAAATAGGTTATGTTTTTTTATTGCCACTGACAGATAGCCCCGATGGGGCAAACTATATTAGGTGTTTTTAGTCTTGTTTTTCTTTTCCAGCATAAAATATATAGGTATGCCGATAAGCACAATAATCAACCCCGGCCATGTATAGGTGGGCTTGTATTTAAGCAGAACAACACAAATTGTGGCGGCGAGGATAATGTATAATGCCGGGATGACCGGGTAGCCGAATGCTTTGTAAGGGCGTGGTATTTCGGGATGTGTTTTGCGCAGCTTGAAGATGCCGGCTATGGTGAGGATGTAAAACAACAAAACGGTGAAGATGATGAAATCGAGGAGGTCGCCGTATTTGCCGCTGAGGCAGAGAATAGATGCCCATACGAATTGCATCCAAAGGGCCGGTGCGGGAACGCCTTTATTGTTTAGTTTGGCCGCTGCGGGCAGGAATAGCCCATCATGGGCCATAGTATAGTAAACACGCGAACCGGAGAGGATAAGACCATTATTGCAGCCAAAGGTGGACACCATGATGAGTACTGCAATAATGGTAGTGCCGGCCGCTCCGAATATTTTTAAGGCGGCGGCGAGTGCTACTCGGTCAGACGGAGCGTCGGCTATTTCCTTCATGCTGAGAACGTTCAGGTACATGAAGTTCATGGAAATGTAAATAGCAGTAACGATGAAGGTGCCGATGAACAGGCTGAGGCCGATATTGCGCTCAGGTTTTTTTATTTCGCCGGCGATGAAGGTAACATTGTTCCACGCATCGCTGGAGAAAAGGGCACCAACCATAGCCGCGCACAGCGGGCCCATAATGGCAAGGCCGTAAAGGTTTTCCTGGGTGATGACATCGGCTGTTTTGGTTGTGTTCACCGCAGTCCACGCATTGGCCCAGTTCATTTGCCAGATGCTGCCGTCTTTAAAGATAATGAACCCCGCAAATATCAACGCTGCCATGGCGCTGAGCTTGGCAAATGTGAACAGGAATTGTAATGCTTTGCCGCTTTTTATACCACGGGTATTAATGAAGGTAAGCAGGAAAATGATAAAAATGCCCACGAGTTGGGAAGCTTTGATACTGAACCCATCGGGTGTACCGAACAGTATATTGCCTTCGCCAAGTGCAGGTACAAGGTAGCCGAGGAATTTGCCAAACGCAACGCCTACAGCAGCGATAGTGCCTGTTTGAATGACGGCAAAGAACGACCAGCCATAGAGGAATGCATACAACTTTCCGAAGGCTTCACGGAGGTAAACGTACTGGCCGCCGGCCTTAGGATACATGCCGCTGAGCTCGCCATAACTGAGGGCGGCAGCAAGTGTAATGAAACCGGATAACAGCCATACGGCTATGAGCCAACCGGAACTGCCAAGCTGGCGGGAGATATCGGCACTGACAATGAAGATGCCGGAGCCTATCATAGAGCCTGCTACCAGTAGAATGCCGTCGAGTAACGTAAGTGAGCGCACAAACCGACTGCCTTCGCCGGTATTATTAAGCGAGTTATCTTCCAAAAGTGTAGATTTTCATCCGAAAGTAATAGTTTTTTCTAATAACCGGATGTCAATGTCATTTTTGGGTTATTTACCTGTATTGCCCGGCGAGGAAGCATTCATGCCATCTACAACGTCTTTGGTTATGTCCAGTTCCTTATTTACATAGAGGAGGGAGGAGCCTGCATATGAATAAGAAAGGATATAATCGTAGTGGCGGGTCTTGTTGTATTCATCAAGAAAGGCATCGAGGCGAGTCTTGAGGTCTTTATTGAAGTCTTCCTGCTCTTTCATCAGTTGTTCGGTAAGTGATTGTTTGCGTGACTCTAGGCTCTTCTGCATCTGGTACAGGCGTTTCTGGGCGCTTTCGTATTCTGACTCTGTGAGTGTGCGTGCTTCTGCTTTTTTCTGTACCTGCTCGGCATCCGATTGCATTTGCTGGTAGGAACGCTGCAGTTCACTTTCCATAGCTTCCTGGCGTTTTTTAAAGTCTTCACGCTTGGTTTTCAGGAGTTCGTATTTAGCCTCGAGTGTGTCTATGTTTACATAGGCTATTTTGTTAGGGCTGGGTGCTCCGGGGGTAACAGAAATATTTCCTGTGGTTGGTTTACTTTTATTTGAGTCGCAACTCACCAATGTGCCGGTGGCAAGCAGCGCGGAAGCTGCAATAGCAAGGAAAGTATTTTTCATCTATAGTGATTTTGATTGTGTTGTGTCAAAAGTAATATCTAAAAGAGTATATAGTATCAGATGATTTTCATAAAGTTGTCTTAATATAGCTATCGTACGAATATTTTTATATTAACTATTTGTTGGTTCCTTCTTCTTTATCCTTATGTTTCAAATCAAATTCGAGGGCGGGGTCAATATTTTGTTGCTGCAATGTTTTTTGGCGTTCCAGTAGTTCATCATGATGAGCGGCGAGGTACGCGAGCCGCTTTTTACCGTATGCTAGTTTTGAGATCAGAACAAACAGCACAGGTACTATAAATATTGCTAATGATGTAGCCGCGACCATGCCACCCAAAACCGTGAAACCAATTGTGCGCCTCGCTACAGCACCGGCACCTGTAGCGAGTACCAGCGGCAACACACCAAAGATGAACGCGAGCGAGGTCATAACGATGGGGCGGAGGCGCAGCTTCACTGCTTCGAGGGTAGACGCGATGAGCTCGTTGCCCTGATCAACACGCTCCTTGGCAAACTCCACAATGAGGATGGCGTTTTTTGCCGCCAGGCCTATGAGTGTAATAAGTCCTATCTGCGCATATACGTTGTTGCTGAGGTTGGGAAGGAATGTTAAAGTGAGAATAGCGCCAAATGCCCCTATAGGCACGGCCAACAGCACGGAGAACGGCACAGACCAGCTCTCGTAGAGGGCAGCAAGAAAAAGGAACACAAAAACGATAGACAAGAGGAATATGTAAATGGTCTTGGAGCCCGCCTGTATCTCTTCGTAGCTGAGGCCTGAAAATTCGTAGCCATATCCCTGTGGCAATGTTTTTGCCGCCACCTCTTTAAGGGCTTCAATGGCCTGACCGGAACTATATCCTTTTTTGGGTACACCATCTACCTGTGCAGAGCGGAAGATATTGAAGTGGGAAATTAGTGGGGCGGTCTCAATGGGCTGATAACTGATGAGGGCACCCAGCGGCACCATCTGCCCTGACTGATTGCGTACATAGTATTTCTCCATGTCAGAGATCATGGTGCGGTAGTTGGTATCGGCCTGCACCATGACATGGAAATTGCGGTTGTAAAGCGATATATCGTTAATGTAAAAACTGCCCATGTAGGTTTGTATGGTGCTGAATACTTCGGAGAGCGGTATGCCCATACGTTTGCATTTTTCACGGTCTACGTTCACTTTATAACCGGGTGTATGCGCACCATAGAAAGAAAATGCAGAGCCAATGACAGGATGTTTATTGGCCTCTGCGATAAAACGCTTAACCACTTTTTCAAATGCCCGCACATCATCGGAAGTCTGGCGTTGTTCAATCTGGATGCTGAAACCGGCAGATTGGCCGAGGCCCTGGATGGGCGGCGGCAATATAACTACCACATTAGCCTGCTTTACGCCTTCGGCTGCAATGTTCTTTTTAAGTACATCTACTATGCCCGGCACCTGTAGCTCGGGCGTTTTTCGTTCGTCCCAGGGTTTCAACTGGCAGAAGATATTGCCCGCATTCGATTTGGTAGAAGAGGTGATGATATTGAAGCCACTAAGGCCGGCGTAGTGGGCCACGCCGGGAGTTTTGCTTACTGCCGTAAGTATTTTGTCAAGCACTTCAACAGATCTGGTGGTTGAAGATGCTTCTGGCAATTCGTAAGTGATGAAGATACGTCCTTCATCCTCTTGCGGGAGGAATCCGGTTGGTTTGTTCTTAAATAAAAATATGGTGCCTATACAGATGCACACGAGCAAGACCACAACATACTTAGATCCTTTAATCCACTTATGTACACCGGATGTATAATTCCCGGTGAGCCGCTGGAACCATGTGTTGAATTTATAGAAAAATTTGTCGAGCCCTTTCGCGTCTTTACCGGTATGTGATGGCTTGAGGAGCAGCACGCATAGCGCAGGTGTGAGTGATAACGCGACAAATGCAGATAATATAACCGATACAGCAATAGTGATAGCAAACTGCTGATACAGGCGGCCCACAATGCCGGGAATGAAACCTACAGGAATAAAGACAGCCGCAAGGATAAGTGCAATGGCGACAACAGGGCCGGATATATCCCGCATGGCATGATATACGGCTTCTTTGGCGGCCATCTTCTTTTCGTCTATGTAGTGTTGTGTTGCTTCCACTACTATTATCGCATCATCTACCACAATGCCTATTGCCAGCACGAAGCCGAACATGGTGAGTGTATTGATAGTGAAACCCAGCGGCACAAAGAAAATGAAGGTGCCAATGATGGAGACCGGAATGGCCAGCAAAGGAATAAGCGTAGCGCGCCAGTTCTGAAGGAATAGAAAGACCACGATAGCTACAAGGCCCAGTGCTTCGAGCAGGGTAACAACCACTTCATGTATGGATACCTTTACGACTGTAACTGTTTCGAACGGAATGCTGTAGTCAATATCAGTAGGGAAGGTTTTCTTGAGCTCTTCCATTTTAGCATAGATGTTCTCGGCAGTAGCCACAGAGTTGCTGCCCGGCGCCTGGAAGATGAGCAGGTATGAGGCCCGCCTGCCATCAACGAATGCATTATTTGCATAAGAGAATTTACCAAGCTCCACACGGGCAATGTCTTTCAGATAGACCATAGCGCCGGTGCCCGGCATGGTTTTAACAATAGTATTCTCAAACTCGCTAACAGTGGACATGCGGCCGTTTACGAGCAGACTGTATTCGAATACCTGTGTGTTTTGCTGTGGTGGTACGCCCACAGAGCCTCCGGCTACCTGCACATTCTGTTCGGCAAGGGCCGCATTTACTTCGGCAGCAGAGAGGCCGTATGCTGCAAGTTTATCAGGCTTGAGCCAAACACGCATACTGAAATCGTCGGCGCGGGTGTTTATATCACCTACTCCTTTTACCCTGAGCAAAGCATCTTTAACAACTATATTGGTATAGTTATCAGTGAAGGTGACATTATGGGAGCCTTTGGGTGAGTAGAGCGCTACCAGCATAAGGATGCCGGGATTCTTTTTTCTTACGGTAAGGCCCAGGCGGCGTACCACGTCCGGTAACTGAGGAGTAGCGGCGCTCACACGGTTTTGCACGTCGAGTGTGGCGATGTCTATGTTCGTGCCGATATTGAAAGTGGCATTGACAGACATGGCTCCGTTGCCGGTGCTATTACTCTGGATATACTCCATACCGGGCGAACCGTTAATCTGTGTTTCCACCGGCGTGGTCATGGTTTGTTCTACGGTGAGGGCATCAGCGCCTGTAAATTGACCTGTGACAGACACAACAGGTGGCGTGATCTCGGGGTATTGGCCAACGGGCAGGTTTATCAGGCATATAGTTCCCACCAGCACCAATACTATGGAGATGACTATTGCTGTAACCGGCCTTTTTATGAATGTATTCGCAATCATTGTTGTTAAGTCGTAAGTAGTGAGTCGTAAGTCGGGAGTATTTTGGTTATTATTTTTTCTGCTCTCCGATGGTGATCAATGAACCGTCGTGCAATTTTTGCACGCCATCTACAATCAAGCGTTCACCCGCTTCTAACCCATCTTTTATTATTACCTGGTCGGCGATTGTCTGCCCCGGTGTTACTTTTTTCTGCACTGCAGATAAAACTGATGCTGAGTCCCTGGCAACGTAAACGAAATATTCACCCATTTGCTCCACCACGGCTTTGTAGGGAATCAGTATTTGTTTGGCGGTATCATCATTGCGCACCCGAACCAGGCAACTCATGCCCGCTCTGAGCATGGATGACGGATCTGGCACTGTGAGCCTCACAGTAATGGTGCCGGTCTGTGGATTTACGCCCCGGTCAATAACGTGAATGTGTGCAGGGTAATTGTAAATACTGTTGTCGGGTAACTGGATGGTGAAGATAGAATCGGCAGGGTCATGTTTCAGATTTTGCAATTTTAAGAACCGTGATATCTGCTTTTCATTCACCACGAAATCAACTGCCATAGGACTTGTGGTAGATATGGTATTGAGAACTGTTTGTCCGGGAACTACCGTATTGCCAACTTTTACCTGTGATATGCCTATGGTGCCATCGAACGGGGCTTTGATAACGGAATAGCCTACGTCAGTTTGTGTGCGGGACAGTTCCTGTTTGGCTGCGGCGAGCTGCTGTTTTGCATTTTGCAATGTGGTCATTGCATGGTCAAGCGTTTGTTTTGCCACGGCTTCGTGCTGGTTCAGGTAGGTGTACCTGTCCGCGTCCTTTTGTGCCTGGGCGAGGTTGGCCTCGGCTACATGTACATTTGCCTGAGATTGGTTATACGAGGCCTGATATTTCCTGTCATCAATAGTGTATAGCTTTTGTCCTTTAGATACGCGGCTGCCTTCGGTAAAATAAATGCCGGTTATGTAGCCTTCGGCCTGCGCGCGGATATCCACCTGCATTATAGCTACTATAGTGCCGGGGAATTTGTCGTAATAGAGTGCACTTTCTGTGGTAACAGTGTGTAGGTTTACGGGTATTGGGATATTTGCAGGGTTTTGCGCGGCCTGCTTGTTATCGCCACAGGCAAATAAAACAAAGCTGCCAACGATGGCTGTAAATACATATATCAGAACCTTCATGCCTTTCATTTTCATCATTAACTATCGGGTGAAATATTTCCCATTGCTTTCTCCAGGTCTATTTTACTGGCCAGTAGATTAAACAAGGCATTCAAATAATTTATTTCAGAGGTTTGCAGGCCTGTCTGTGCCACTATAACATCGAGATATGGTTTTATTCCCTCATTATACTGCAGCTTCACAATGTTATATACTTCGCGTGCCATCTGCACATTTTCGCCCTGCGAACGCAGGTTGTAGAGGTCGCTCTTGTAATTGGCAAGTGCCTGCTGGTATTCTGAGTATATGGCCAGTTTCAGGGCCACTTCGTCCCAGTCGGTGCGCTGCTCCTGTAGTTTGGCTTTGCGGATGTTCTCTATGCGCCTGAAGCCGGTGAAAAGCGGTAGGTTCAGTTGTACGCCGGCGTAAGAATACGGGTATCCTGTGTTATAAAGTTCAGAGAATTTATTGTTCTGGTATTCGTGTATATAGTTGTAGTAGGCAGACAAAGATGGGAGAAAACCCATTCGATAATACCTGGTTGTTTCGTGTTGTATTTTTTTTGCTGTTTGCAGTACCTGGTATTCTATTCGTTTTTCAAATAAGAGGCGGGCTGTTGTATCTGCGTACACCTCCTGCATGAGTTGCGCCGTGTCGAAGCGCACGGAAAATTGTTTATCGGCAGAGTAGCCCATAAATTGCGTCAGTAAGGCATATTTCGCTTGCACCATGCCATCCGCTGTCTTTATCTGGGAGAGCGAGTTGTTGAGACTTATGGTAGCTTGTTTGTAATCTACCTTGTCGGCGATACCGCTTACATAACGATGATAAGCATCCGCCTGGTTTTTTTTGAGCCGTGCCGTGTCTTCTTTGTACACATTTATCTGCTCCATAGACAATAGCAATTCATAAAATGCCTTGCTTACGCCTGCGATGATATTGATTTTAGCGGCTTGAGTGCCCTGTTTTGCATCAAGGGTATTTAGTTTGGATGCCCTCATGGCCAGCAGTACATCATTACTGAACAAGGTTTGTGTAGCGCTTACTTGGGGCACGGAGTTATTGATAACCCCGGAGCGGAAGGGTGTCAATGTTCCATTGGAATTAAAGAACGCAGTGCGCAACTGGAAGTAGTGCTGAAGGTTTGCCGCGCCATTTACCTGAGGCAGCCAGGTGGAGAGGGCAATAGCGTTGTTGGTACGGGCGACAGCCTCATCTATAATTGCCTGGTTAACAACGGGTTGGTTTTTCAGGGCATATTCTATGCACTCTTTTAGTGTGAACGTGGCCGTCCCGCTATATGCGGTGTGCTGCTGCCCGAACGTATATACCGGCAGCATAGCCAGACAAAAAATAATGAGTGTTTTGCGGTATGGAATACGGCTTTTCAATGTTATGTAAATACCACTTTTATTGTATGCAGTTATGCCATCGCGTTTCCTCTACGGCATAAAAACAAGATGTAAATAAACGAAAAAACAAGGCAGCAAAGGTATCAATATGCCAATAAATGGATGTAGGTACCTTTATTGTTTTTATTGATTGGACGTTAGGAAAGAAAGTTTCCTGAACAAAAATCAATCAAGGTGTTGATGAGCAAACAGTAATGTATAGGCAATCTGGCTACACTAATAAATAGTGCAGGTCCATATCTCGCCGGCGCGGTCGGTGTCGTGGCGGCTGCATATCTTTTCCGCATCTGCCTTGGTTTTGTTGCCGAGGTCGTAGCTGGCCATGAGGGTATTGTTATACATGCAATGGCAATGGTATGATTTCCTGCACGAAGCAAGGCTGACACCAATAACAAGGGCAACACCACAAAATATGTACAACGCTTTTTTCATTACTACCGGTTTTGAATCCAGCGAATTTAGTTTATTTATCTTTGAACAGGAAATGATTTGATGATTTTTATTGCTTTACAGGATACATTTTAATAATATAATCACAATGCTGACAATAAAAAACGCCGATGTACTTGATATTCCGGAGGTGCGCGAACTGGCCATGCAGGTGTGGCCACATACCTACACACCCATACTCGGGCCGGAGCAGGTAGCGTATATGATTGACCTTTTTTATTCGCCGGAGGCGCTGAAAAAGCAGATGGAGGACTACCATCACAGGTTCATTATCTGCTATGATGATGGGCAGGCGGTAGGCTTCGCCTCATACGGTGAAGTGGAGTCTGGTGTTTTCAAACTGCATAAACTGTATGTATTGCCCGAGGTGCAGGGCAGAGGTGTTGGGAAGTTCATGATACGGTATATAGCGGGAGAGCTGCAAACCGAAGGGGTAAAATACCTGCGGCTGAATGTGAACCGTTATAATGAGTCAGCTATCGCTTTTTATGAGAAGGCCGGGTTCAGGTACCATATGGTGGAGGATATAGACATAGGCAATGGCTACTTTATGAACGACCATGTACTGGAACTGGAGTTGTAAGTTTTTGTTTTTCTGCCCGGTACAATACATATCCGAGAATGAGAAGGACCAGCCCCACCGCGCCTAAAAGATATTGCAGAAAGAACACCAGGCCAATCAGGATAACCTGCCCAAGTATCCAGCCGGAGAGGATGGTTCCCTGTGCCATAATAAACAATGGGTAACTGCGCCGCCTGAGTAAGACCATTAGCAAGGCGAATATGCTGAACAACCCGTTTCCAATGAACAGGATGATGCCCGGAATGAAGTAGTCATTAAAGGGCGTATGTTCAATAAAACTAAACGGCAGCGAAATCGAACTTCCATTAGGATGCATCACCAGGTTGGCTCCGCCGTATATAGCCCCAACCCCATTAAACATTAATAGGAAAGCTGATAGTGTTTTTAAGAACCTGATCACATTGCAGATATTAGTGCAAAGGGAGAAAATTATAATAGTAGTATTTATGATTTTTGTCAGTAGGGGATTAAATAAGAATAGATAATAACCACTGGTTGTAAGCCCCGCTTCGCCCTATGCTACTGCAAGCGTCTCACTTACGAAATCTCATTCATGGTAATACAAAATCCTGAATATCACTCTCAAACCCGCGCCCACACTGCACCCCAAAACCATGACAGTACAGTTACTGTACCATTATGTTTTTTTTATTTTGCTGCATTTACATTATTACCGAACTTTATCTCATACCCGCTATATCGGGCAAGCTCTTTGAAATATCGCTATGTGAATCTTTGTGCTGTGTTGGGCAGTCATACTTGTGTGCCACTCAACTTGAGCCTGCCGAAGGGAGGTATTTTTACTTCCGACCATCTACTAAAGACTATCTGCTATCTACTAAAAATCTGTAAAAAAGTGTAAAGATAGTGTCCAAAAATGATTTTGTAATTACTAATGCACCAATTGCTTACATATGAAAACCTCTATCCAAAAAGTGTGAAAAAGTAAGAGAAAGTACATTCCCGGACTTACGACTTACCACTCCGGGCTTATGCACTTTATATCCATATGGATGCTTTTTAAAAAGTACAAATCTCTTGTGATGTTGAAGATTTGAAATGGACCTTTTCCGGTATCCAAAATTTCATACGTAAATTGCCGCTGGGATGAGCAAAGGAATAATGGAGCAAAAAAATGCAGGTGGCAGCATACAGGTGCTGGGTGCGCGGGTACACAACCTGAAGAATATAGATGTAAGCATACCTAAGAATAAACTGGTGGTGATAACCGGCATAAGCGGCAGCGGCAAATCTTCACTCGCGTTTGATACTATTTTCGCTGAAGGGCAGCGGCGATATATGGAGAGCTTTGCCGCCTATGCGCGCCAGTTCATGGGCGACCTCGACCGGCCTGATGTGGATAAGATCACCGGGCTATCGCCTGTTATATCTATAGAACAAAAAACAACTAACCGTAACCCGCGCTCTACAGTAGGCACCGTGACAGAGGTGTATGATTTTATGCGGCTTTTGTTTGCGCGCGTGGCAGAGGCCTATTCTTACAATACGGGTAAGAAAATGGTGAAGTTCAGCGAAGAAGAAATAGTGGCGCATATACAGCAGCATTTTTCAGGCAGAAAGATAATGCTGCTGGGGCCGGTGGTGCGCGGGCGTAAAGGACATTACCGTGAGCTGTTTGAACAACTGAGAAAGCAAGGCTACCTGAAAGTACGTATAGATGGCGAGGTAACAGACCTGAAGGAGCGTATGCAGGTGGACAGGTATAAGATACATGATATAGAGCTGGTGGTAGACAGGCTGCTGGTGCAGCCGGATGGCCATACGCGCCTGAGCCAGAGCGTGCAGAAATCGCTGCAGGTAGGCAAGGGTCTGATGTTCATTGCCGATGCAGATACCAATGCAATAACACAGTATAGCAAGACGTTGATGTGCATAGACACAGGTATCTCGTATGAAGAACCTTCGCCTAATACGTTCTCTTTCAATTCACCATATGGCGCATGTCCTAAGTGTAAAGGATTAGGCAGCGTGTATGAAGTGAATATGCAGGAGGTGCTGCCCGATATGGATAAGAATATTCTTGAGGGTGGTATAGCGCCTTTAGGCGGCGAGCGCGATGCATGGGCCTTCCAGATGGCGACGGTGCTTGCGAAAAAGAATAAGATACCGCTGGATAAGCCGCTGAAGACCATCCCGCAAAAACAACTGAACATACTGCTGTATGGCAATGAGGAAGGCGTGACCACATATTCGAACGACGACGAAGCGACCTACCACGAAAAAGTAGTGCAGCACAATTATGAAGGCATTGTCAATATGGTGCTGCGGTGGTTCAGTGAGACAACTTCGGAAGGTGTGCGGACTTGGGCGGAGAAATTCATGGTGCTGAACGATTGCCCTGTGTGCAACGGGGCCAGGCTTAAAAAGGAAAGCCTGTACTTTAAATTAGACAATAAGAACATTGCTGAACTCTCTGCCTTGTCGCTGAAAGAGATGAGCGAGTGGTTTGCGGATATAGAACCAAGACTGAGCAACAAGCAGAACGTGATAGCCAAAGACATACTGAAAGAGATAAGGGACAGGCTGCATTTTCTGCTGGATGTGGGATTGCATTACCTTACTATCGATCGGCCAACGCGGACGCTGAGCGGTGGCGAGTCGCAACGGATAAGGCTGGCAACACAGATTGGGTCGCAACTGACAGGCATTACTTATATACTTGATGAGCCGAGCATAGGGCTGCACCAGCGGGATAACCAAAGGCTGATAAAGGCGCTGAAAAGTTTGCGCGATGGGGGGAATTCGGTATTGGTGGTGGAGCATGATAAGGATATAATGCTGGCATCAGACCACCTGATAGATATAGGGCCTGCTGCCGGTATGCATGGAGGCCGGATAGTGAGTGAGGGCACCCCGCAGCAGGTACTGCTGCAAAAGACAACAACCTCTGCTTACCTGAATAATACGATGCGTATAGAAGTACCCACGGAACGACGCAAAGGGAACGGTAAGAAACTGGTGCTGGAAGGAGCAACAGGGAACAACCTGAAAAATGTTTCGGTGAAACTGCCGTTAGGAACATTTATTTGTGTGAGTGGCGTATCGGGCAGCGGTAAGAGTACGCTTATCAATGAGACATTGTACCCGATACTGGGAAAACACTGTTATCATAATTTCAAACAAGTGCCCATGCCGCACAAAAAAGTGCAGGGGCTGGAGCATATAGACAAAGTAATAGAGATAGACCAGAGCCCGATAGGGCGCACACCACGCAGCAACCCGGCTACCTATTGTGGTTTCTTCAACGAGATACGCCAGCTTTTTTCACAAGTGCCGGAAGCGAAGATAAGAGGTTACACCGCGGGGCGGTTCTCCTTTAATGTGAAGAGCGGCCGATGTGAAACCTGTGAAGGAGGTGGTATGCGCTCGATAGAAATGAATTTTCTGCCGGATGTATATGTGCAGTGCGAAAAATGCAATGGCAGGAGGTATAACAGGGAGACGCTGGAGATTCGCTACAAGGGAAAATCGATTTCGGACGTACTGAACATGACGGTGGACGAGGCTGTGGAGTTCTTCGTAAATGTACCGTACCTGCATCGGAAAATTAAAACCCTGCAGGACGTGGGGCTTGGTTATGTGACGCTTGGACAAAGTGCTGTGACACTAAGCGGTGGAGAAGCACAGCGGGTGAAACTGGCCACGGAACTATCGAAACGTGATACCGGGCAGACGATATACATACTGGATGAGCCTACAACCGGGTTGCACTTTGAAGATATTAAACATCTGCTCTCCGTGCTTAACAGGCTCGTAGACAGGGGCAACACTATACTTGTAATAGAGCATAACCTGGACGTGGTAAAAGTAGCCGACTATGTGCTGGACATGGGGCCTGAAGGCGGCAATGGCGGAGGCAGAGTAGTGGCGGCAGGCACACCGGAAGATGTGGCAGCTGTGAAGGAAAGTTTTACCGGGATTTTTTTGAAAGAGGAATTGAATCCGAGATAAATTTTACCTGTAGTAGTCATTGTACTCCTTCCATTTCATTGAGAATGGCAGGATGATGAGCGAAACAACGATATTGCTGTTGCCGGTAAGTGTAGCACTTACGCGCCCGGTCTCGATATCGCCTTCCTCTCTTTTGTACAGTGTAAATGGCGAGATGTAATACATGGCGCGAACCTTCATAGCAAAACCGAAGTACATGCCCATCTCGGCCATAACGTAACTTCTCAATTTAAAAACAATATCTGCGCCCACATCGCCCCCGGCATCATTTGAAAATGCGAATCCGGTAATGGCAACAGTTGGGGCAACGCCCGCGCCTAAAGAGAACAGCAGCTTGTCTTTGGGGTTAAGGGAAGCTTCTCCACCACTTTTATATTGCAGCCCCAGAGGCGCTTCAAACAGCATGGTAAGAGCGGTGAGGCTTAATGCCTCGCCATCAACTTGCTGATAATCTACAAGATTGTAAGTATAATATGCCCCGCCAAACGACCAGTCGAAAGCAATCATCTGTTTGGCATCGATTTTTACAATTTTCGCGAAGGATCCTGCGGAGATTCCATAAGATACCGATGATTTTTTGCTGAGGTGGATGCTGGTATCAAACTTCTGGCCGTATTTAGGATGCTCCTGGTATATATAGTCGAGCTGTATGGTATTCATGGGATAGCTGAACGCTATGTACTGCCGCTTGAGTCCCTTTTTCTTTATCGGGTCATATTCGTCATAGTGCATGTATTGGCTGGCATAGCGGCTGCCACCCCTGAATTGCGCTACTGCTATTTGTGCTGTAAACAGTAAAACAAGGGAGTATGTAAAGGTCTTTAAGTTCATATGGGGATATTTTTCAGGGTGAAAGTAATATAATTAAGGAAAAAGGTATAATGTTTACCCCTAACTTTATGTATGGAAATGAAGAATAAGGAACAAAGATGATAGGCTACAGATTTTCAAAATACGAACCGGGCGAGAACAATAAGTCGCCATTTGAGAAGCTGCTGGAGGTTTTTACAGAACTCCTTCAATATACTAGTGGTGACGCAGCAGAAGCACTGCATTGGCTCTCACAGTTAGATAAACGGTATAAACTTACCAATGACCAGTATGGTATTGGTGATTTTATTGAAGACTTGAAAGCAAACGGCTACCTGAAAGAGGACGAAAAGGATGGTTCATTTAAAATAACAGCCAAGACTGAGCAGTCTATACGAAAGCGGTCCCTCGAAGAGATATTCGGGAAGATGAAGAAGGCGAAGTACGGCAACCACCGCACTTTTAAAAGCGGGCAGGGCGATGAGCCTAACCCGGAAATACGGCCCTATGTATTTGGAGATTCGCCGGAAACAATAGACTATACGGGGAGCCTGAAAAATGCATTCATCAACCATGGCATAGACAGCCTGCGTATGCGGGAAGATGACCTGGAGATACATGAAACAGACTTTAAGGCGCAGACATCAACTGTGCTGATAATAGACATATCGCACTCGATGATCTTATATGGTGAAGACAGGATAACACCGGCTAAGAAAGTGGCGATGGCACTGAGCGAACTGATAACGACACGGTATCCCAAAGATACACTGGATATAGTGGTGTTTGGTAATGATGCATGGCAGATAGAAATGAAAGACCTGCCCTACCTGCAGGTGGGGCCATACCATACCAATACCGTTGCTGGGCTCGAACTATCTATGGAATTACTGCGGAGGCGGAAGAACCCGAATAAGCAGATATTCATGATAACGGACGGTAAACCTACCTGCCTGAAGATAGGCCAAAAATACTACAAGAACAGCTTCGGGATAGACAGTAAAATACTGAACCGCACATTAAACCTGGCGGGACAGTTACGAAAGCTGAAAATACCCGTTATTACGTTCATGATAGCCAATGACCCTTACCTGCAATCGTTTGTAAGGAACTTTACTGAGGTGAATAACGGCAAGGCTTTCTATTCTTCACTTGATGGGCTGGGGAATTATATATTTGAAGACTACGAAAGGAATAAGAGGAAGACAGTGAGGTGATGTCCAAATCACCCCCAAGCCCCTTCCGGGGTTTTGGATTTTAGCTTACTAAAGTGCCTACTTGCTTACCTGTTACTACATCAAGGAGGTTGCCGGGTTTATTCATGTCGAAAACGATGATTGGGAGGTTATTCTCCTGGCAAAGGGTAAAGGCGGTCATGTCCATAACTTTAAGGTTCTGACCTATTACTTCTTTGAATGAAAGTGCTTCGTAGCGCGTTGCTGTGCTGTCTTTTTCGGGGTCGGCGGTGTAGATGCCATCTACACGTGTACCCTTTAGTATAACATCCGCGCTAATCTCTATAGCGCGTAGCGAACCTGCCGTATCGGTAGTAAAGTATGGATTACCTGTGCCTGCGCCGAATATAACAACTCTGCCTTTTTCAAGGTGGCGAATGGCTCGGCGGCGTATGTATGGCTCGGCCACCTGTTCCATTTTAATTGCGCTTTGCAGGCGTGTTTTTACCCCTTCTTTTTCCAGTGCCGACTGTAATGCCATACCGTTTATCACGGTAGCCAACATGCCCATATAGTCGCCATGAGCACGTTCTATACCGGTTTCTGCTTCATTCATGCCGCGGTAGATGTTCCCTCCGCCTATAACTATAGCTACCTGAACGCCAATATGGGTAATTGCTTTTATTTCCTTTGCATAGCTTTCCAGCATTTTAGGGTCGATGCCGTAATTGCGGTCGCCCATTAAAGATTCACCTGAGAGTTTTAGAAGAACACGACTATACTTTGGTACCATACTTTGCGTTATTAAGCTGTATTTGATGCAAAGAAAAGAAAAAACGGAGTTTTTTAGGTGAATGTGCTAAAAGATATTTTATATTTATCCGGAACGGGCGTATGTACAAAAGATTATATTTTATAGGGATAGCAGCATATATCGTTATGTTTGTTTTCTCCATACTATTTTACAAGGAAAGGATCATTCTGGTAGATACAGCAAATGGTGTGTTCAATATTATTAAGGAGGATTCGTTTGCCATAGGGATATATCGTTTCGGGAATGTTCTTAATCAGTGGTTGCCTGTGCTGGCTGTGAAAATGGGCGCCTCACTTGACACGATTATGATGTGTTATTCAGCGGCTTTCATACTGTACTATTTTACGTGTTACCTTATCTGCGGAACGATACTGAAAAGGTATGAGTTTGCGTTGCTGGTGCTTCTGTTCAACACCCTATTCGTTGCAGATACTTTTTACTGGATACCCTCTGAGTTGCCACAGGGAATGGCCTTGCTGATGGTAGTCTTTGCCTTGCTGTATGAAAAGAAATTCAGCACGATGAGGGCAACTACCCGGTCGACTGTATTAGTGGGATTGATCATACTTGTATTCTATCATCCGTTGCTCATTTTCGCGATGGGGTTTTCTATAGCGTTCTTTTTTCTTCATCGAGATATCCCTTTCGACAGGAAGACGCTGATGATCACTGCCGGGGGATTTTTTACGTTATTACTACTAAAGGCCCTATTTCTCAGAACGCCGTATGAACGGCACTCTATGAGTGGCATGAAGAACTTCATTACGCTATTCCCTGATTATTTTACGACATACTCGAACAAACAATTCCTGGCAAACTGTATCAGTAAGTATTATTGGATACCTGTGACTTTTATTAGTGTGCTGGTGCTATACTATAAGCAGAAGCAATGGAAACAGGCAGGCTTATTTTTATTATCGTTCTTCGGATACCTGCTATTAGTGAATGTATCGTACCCGACAAATGCGACGCCGGTGTTCTACATCGAAAACCTGTACCTGCCATTGGCTGTATTCTTATCGCTGCCGCTTGTATTCAATGTATTGCCAATGCTGGCGAAAAGGAATATGGTGATGCCATTCCTGTTGCTTGTACTGATCACGTTCTGTGTACGCATTTCTACCACACATGCTACCTACACTGCAAGGCTGGACTGGGAGCGGAGGTTTATGAAAGAGCATGGGGATAAGAAGATGATATACCCGACACGATTAGTGCCGATGGATACATTGATGATGGTATGGGGCACACCTTATGAGTTCTGGCTGCTGTCGACTATAGAGCATGGGAAAACGGCATCAATAATCATAGACCCAAAGCCTGAAAGCAGGCTTTGGGCAGACCAGTTGCGGAACTCGCTGCTGGTGAACTGGAATGTGGTGCCGTATAGCGAACTGAACCCAAAGTATTTCAGGATGACGGACTCTGCTACACCTTACCTGATCTATAAATAGCGATTACAGAAACGGTATTTTCACCACCTGTGCTTTGATGGCTTTGTCGCGTATCATGATAAATACTTCACTGCCGGGCGCGGCGTTTTCTTTTGCCACGTAGCCCATACCTATGGCTTTGCCAAGGGTGGGGGATTGCGTGCCTGATGTAACAACACCTATCTCTTTTCCCTCAGCATTTTGTATAGTGTGGTGGTGGCGCGGGATGCCGCGGTCTATCATTTCGAAGCCAACGAGTTTGCGGGAAACACCATCAGTTTTTTGCTTTTCGATAGCGGCCCTGTTGGTGAAGTCTTTCGTGAATTTGGTGATCCATCCGAGACCTGCCTCGATGGGGCTTGTGGTATCATCAATATCATTGCCATAGAGGCAGAAGCCTTTTTCGAGGCGGAGTGTATCGCGGGCTGCAAGGCCTATGGGCTTCATGCCGTGGGGGGCGCCTACACGAAATACCTCTTCCCAAATTTTGGCGGCATCGCCATCTTTATCTTCAAAATAAATCTCTACGCCGCCCGCACCAGTGTATCCTGTGGCGCTTACGAGTACGTTATCTATACCTGCGAATTTGCCCTTGGTGAACGTATAGTATTGCAGGTCGGTAATATTCATGTCGGTGAGCTGCTGCATGTATTCAGCGGCTTTGGGGCCCTGCACAGCGAGGAGACCGGTTTTTGCGGAGATGTTGTGCATCTCCACATTTTTTGTGTTGCGGGCGCTTATCCAGTTCCAGTCCTTATCAATGTTGGAAGCGTTTACAACGAGCATGTAAGTTTTGTTGAACTCAATGCAATAAACGAGCAGGTCATCGACTATGCCACCGGTCTCGTTTGGCAGGCAGGAGTATTGCACTTTGCCATCGGTAAGTTTGCTTGCATCATTGCTTGTGACACGCTGGATGAGGTCGAGCGCGTTTTCTCCTTTCAGTATGAATTCTCCCATGTGGCTTACATCAAAGACCCCGGCATTGTTGCGCACACAGGCGTGCTCTTCGTTAATGCTTGTGTAGGAGATGGGCATATTGTACCCGGCAAATTCAGCCATTTTTGCGCCCAGTGCTATGTGTGTCTGTGTAAAAGGAGTGTTGTTCATCTGAAGTTTTTTTAAGTGGCTGCAAAAATAAGCGAGTATTCGTATTTTTTCAGGGTTATCTGTGATTTTGCCCATTTTTTGGGGGGGCGGCATCAATTTGCTTTAATATGTTGAATATAAGCTGTTTGTGATTTTTGGATTTGCGCATTCTTTGCGCATTTTTGCGCACAATCAGCTCGTTTTTTTCTCATTTTCATTTTTTGACTGCATTTACCGTTTATTTAACCACAAGGGGCGCAAAGGTTTTCTCAAGGGGCACAAGGAAGCAGTTTACCACGAATAATCAAATGCGCCACGGCAGGCAAAGCGGTAAAGTTCGGGAATGTGGCGGTGGCGGCAAAATAAAAAAAACGTCATGGTACAGAAACTGTACCGTGATGGTTTTTGGGTATAGGCCGGGCGCGGGTTTGAGGGGGATTGATCAGGATTAAAGGATTGTAGGATTTTCAGGATTCAGGACTATGGTAGATCAGAAATAGCTGGTTCAGAAGGGAGTACTATTTGCTGTAGGTGATGCCTTGTCGATTAAATGAAGTTGTTGATTTATGTATTTCTATTATCTTTATTGTTGTGTAATTACGCACCATGGTCTTCAGCAGCATCATTTTTATTTTTTTATTTATACCCTTTTTCTTCCTGACATATTTTCTGGTGCCACAGAAGTTTAAGAATGCGGTCATATTACTGGGCAGTATCGGGTTTTATTCATGGGGTGCACCTAAATTCATATTTGTTATACTTGGGACTACCTTATTTGATTTTTTTGTAGTGAAGTGGATGGCTGCTGCATCATCGGTGAGTAAGCGAAAGGTGCTTCTTTGCTTTTCCATATCTATTAATCTTGGCTTACTTGTCTATTTTAAATACAGCAATTTTTTTATTGAGAACCTAAACCTGCTGCTGCAAGGCGCGGGGCTGAAAGAGGTAGGGTGGACAAAGCTTGTGTTGCCGATAGGGATATCGTTCTATACTTTTGAAACACTGACTTATGTGGTGGATGTATACAGGGGAGTGCATAAACCCTTGCGAAATTTCTGGGATTACCAATTGTACATTATCCTGTTCCCGAAGATGATAGCCGGGCCGATAATAAGGTTCCATGATTTTGCGGAGCAAATTTATGACCATACAGATCATGAGAGCACGGAGAACCGGCTGCGAGGCCTGTACCGTTTTTTTATTGGTCTTGGAAAGAAGGTGCTGATAGCAAATGTGATGGGTTTAAGTGCATCGCAAATATTCAGCATACCCCAAAACGAGCTGGGGACCTTAACAGCATGGTTTGGAGCGCTGAGCTATACGTTCCAAATATATTTTGATTTTTCGGGCTATTCTGATATGGCCATTGGATTGGCTTTGGTGATGGGTTTCCGTTTCCCGGAGAACTTCAACAATCCTTATACCGCGGTATCGGTGACCGACTTCTGGCGAAGATGGCATATAACCCTAGGTAACTGGATGCGCGAGTATTTGTATATACCATTAGGAGGTAACAGGGTTGGGTCGAAGTGGCGTTTATACCTCAACCTGTGGCTTGTATTCCTTGCATCAGGATTATGGCATGGAGCTGAATGGGGGTTTGTTTTTTGGGGTGCATACCATGGTTTTTTTCTTGTTGCAGAGCGGATTTTCTTGAGTAAGTGGCTGTTGAAAGCGGGTAAAATATCATTTTTGTACACTTTTCTTGTAGTGATGATAGGGTGGGTATTCTTTAAAGCGGAAAATTTTTCTAAAGGTGTCTACTATTTGAAGCATATGTTTACCTGGCACCCTGATAACTATTTATGGCAGATGAATAGGGAGTATAGCACAATGCTTATCATTGCTATAATGTGTTCGTTTTTTGCCATACCAAAATGGGGACAGTGTATACAGGATAAAATATTTTATGATCGCTATAGTTTAAAACTGCATTATGTGATGTGCACAGTAACTTTGTTATTGTGCATTATATCAGTAGCGCATATGACTTCCTCATCGTTCAATCCATTTATTTATTTCAGGTTTTAGGCTATGAGAGAATGGAAAAAGAAGGCGTTACTGGTGTTTGTATTCATAGTGTTGTCCCTTCCCTATTTACAGCATAGGTTCAAAGTGATTGATAGCGGCTCGCTACGAGGGTTCTATACTACTTCAGATGATGTTGACCTTACATGGAAAGGATGGTTTGACGAAAGCTACCAAACAGGTAAAAATAATTTTTATAACGACCACATAGGCTTCAGGGAAGACTTGGTGCGGCTTAGTGCTCAGATCAATTTTTCTTTTTTCAGAAAGTTAGAATATGCTTCGTCAAAGGTTGACAAAAACGGGTCATTAATTGCATCATTAATTGTGAACTCGTACTATGGTAAAGATTTTTTGGGGTATGATAGTATATTGAGAAAAGTGATTATGTTGAAAGCCTTGCAAGATACATTTGGGAAATTGGGTAAATCATTGATATTAGTGCATACACCATGCAAGGCATTTTATAATGCCGAAGAAATGGCTGAACTTATGGGGGACATACCCCGTAAGCCAAATAATTTTGAAACTGTATTGCATTATGGAGATTCTTTAGGCGTTAATCAGGTGAACTTAAATGCGTGGTTTGTGTCGATGAAGTATCAAAGCAAAGAATTAATTTTTTCGAAGCAAGGAGTACACTGGACAGTGTATGGTTCCATTTTGGGTGGAGATAGTATAGTTAAGTTCATTGAGCGTCTTAGAAAAGTCAGGATGTTGCACCCAACGTGGACAAAAATAGAACGTACAAGCGAGGCGAGGGATACAGACAATGATCTTGCAATAGTATTAAATCTTATTTTTCCGGTCACGGAGGAAATTTTTAGTTATCCGGAAGTACATTATCCAGTAGATGCAACAGCGGTAAAGCCTAACATTATATATATAGGCGATAGCTTTGTTATGAACCTATTGAGAAATGGTATGATGGACAATGTACATGATCATTGGGAGTTCTGGTATTATTTTGGGGAGCTACATAACAGGGAAAATCCCGGGGAGTATGGGCCTCCGCTGTCTAAATATGACTGGCATGGTGCTATAGATAAGGCTGACTGTATCGTATTGGCCTACACTGCACACAACATACGCATGCTGGGGAATGGATTTATAGAACAAGCATATAGATATTATTATCCTGAAACTGCTAAGTGAGTTAATACCCACCTAACCAGACACAATGTGCCACCAAGTGCGATACCTTTAGCATCGTAACGTATTCTCTGTTTCGATTTATAAACTTTTGATGCTTTCAGCATCATTGCGGCGCATTTGTATAATAGGATGTGGTGTTCACAATAATTTGCATATAATGCCAAATTTGGCGGACAAACGGCGAGATTTTATGACTTAATGGCACTATCTTTAACTTGGATTAAGATTTGCTTTACCAAAAAAATAAACAAACCAACTTATAATGAACCAGAACGAATTTCGTAAATATGCCATTAAGCACCATGGCATCAGCAGCGCGACTGTAGATAGTTATACTTCCGCATTGAAAATACCTACCGGCCTGACACCGTACATCATAGAGGAGCGCCCGATGAATGTGGCCTCTATGGACGTGTTCTCGAGGTTGATGATGGACCGTATCATATTTTTGGGCGAGCCTATCAACGACTATGTGGCTAATATAGTGACTGCGCAGTTGCTCTTTTTGCAAAGCACGGACCAGAACAGCGACATACAGATGTACCTGAACAGCCCCGGCGGCAGCGTGTATGCGGGCCTTGGCATCTATGACACGATGCAAATCATCAGCCCGGATGTATCGACGATATGCACGGGTATAGCGGCATCTATGGCCGCAGTGCTGATGTGCGCGGGAACAAAGGGCAAACGCACTGCGCTGAAACACAGCCGCATAATGATACACCAGCCACTAGGCGGGGCGGAAGGACAGGCGAGTGATATAGAAATAACCGCACGCGAGATAGGCAAGCTGAAGAAGGAACTGTATGAGATAATAGCCTACCACAGCGGGCAGAAGCTGGCTAAGGTGGAAAAGGACAGCGACCGCGACTACTGGATGACAGCAGCAGAAGCCAAAGATTATGGCATGGTGGATGAGGTGCTGAGTTTTAACCAGCGGAAGATGGGGGATAGTTAATTAGTTAATTAGTTAAAGAGTTAATTGGTTAAAGAGTTAATTGGTTGTGGTTCGGCAAGCTCACCATGACAGTCGGCAAGCTCACTATGGCCGTACAGGCTTACTGTGATGTTAATTGGTTAAAAGGATAAACAGCTTTAGTTAAAAGCTTAGGAGGGATATAATGCATAACCGCGCGGGATGACCGCGCGGTTATTTGTTTTACATATTCAATTTAACAACTATAACATAATAGCATTATTTATGAATATGTGTTAAGGGGTGTTAATATAGATAAATGAATGTTATCGATTGGTTAACGAAAGCGATTTGATAGAATATGGTGGGTTTTTGAGGTATGTTTAATGCCTGATTTTTAAAATAAGGGAAAAATAACCATTTGGCGGGCAATACCTGCCATGTGGGTTATTTGTTTATATGTATTGCACGAAATAAGTAGCGCATTGCAAAAGAAAAATGTTTTAGAACGAACTATATTAGAAAGAGCATGAAAAAATTTTACGGTTACAATCGGTTGGTTAAGGGTTTGATGCTGCTGTGCGGGCTGTTTGCAGGAGGGCTGCAGGCGGACGCGAAGGTGGAGCACAACACTGCTACAGGCAAGCCTGCGGCGGCATTGAAGCCGGTGAATAATGTGGCGGACAACTTCAGGTTGAAGAAACCGGACCTGTCGCAGATAAAGGGCGGGAAGAACGAATTCTTCATAGAAAATAAAGGGCAGATAACTGACCAGAACGGAAAGGCGCGCCCCGACATACAGTTTCAACTGTCGGCAGCACCGGGGCTGAATATTTTTGTAGGCAATGGGGCAATCCATTACCAGTTCAGCAAGTGCGAAAACCAGGCGGCGATTGACAATTGGGAGTCGTCCAAATCCGGCGGCAGCCACGCCGGGCTTGCCGAAGGGCCACAGCCCGTTTATGATATGTACCGCATGGATGTGGAACTGGTGGGCGCGAATAAAAATGCTGCCATGGTTACGGAGCAGCCGGCGGCGTATTATGAGAGTTACTTTACGGCGGCTGTGGGGCTGAAGGGCGCAACGGCCCATGCCTACAAACGTATTACCTACAAAGAGGTGTACCCGAATATAGACTGGGTAGTGTATATGAGCGGCACGCAGATGAAGCATGAGTTTGTGGTGCGGGAAGGCGGCAATGCGGGCGACATAAAACTGAAGTATGGCGGCGCAACAGAGCTAGGGATAAATGAAGCAGGACAACTGGTGGCAAAAACACCACAAGGCACGATAACAGAAGAGGCGCCATATACCTACCAAAAGGACGGCAAAAAAATAAACAGCGGCTATAAGCTGGAAGGCGATACACTGAGCTATAACGTAGGCGCCTATACCGGTGGGCTAGTGATAGACCCCGGCCTGAACTGGGGCACCTACTATGGCGGCACTAGCTTTGATAGGGGCACGCGTGGGGCTGTAGACGGGAGCGGGAATGTGTATATTACGGGGTATACAAGCGGCAGCAGCGGCATAGCCACCGGCGGGGCGTACCAAACAACTTATGGCGGCGGCGGCCAGGATGCATTTGTGGCGAAACTGAACAGCACCGGCACT
>CAZBPS010000032.1:0-32029 GCA_964493865.1 uncultured Flavipsychrobacter sp. | reverse complement strand
TGACTGTTAATCATGGGGTCCCCCGTTCAAGTCGGGGAGGGGGAGCAGAAAAAAAAGCAGTTACGTATTAAAACGTAATTGCTTTTTTCATTTCAGACCGGTTTTAGTTGACCATAGCTACAGTACTGGCAGGATAGAGCCAGCAGGCGCCTCCTATTTATTTCTTCAATATACTCACGTTATCTATCCAAAACGAACCGGGACTTAGCACGTTCACCTCCAGCCTCAGCTGGTTCATTTCCGTGGGTATTTTGCAGTCAAACTCCAGCCGTCTCCACTCCCCGATATTCTCTGCCAGAGTAGTTGTTTGGGCATCACCCGAACGAAATGCGCTTACACCAGCTACCTTGACCCGGAATTTCGTATCCTTGTTTTTCACCCATACGGACACCTTAAATTCATCTCCGGGCTTAGCGGCAGTTTCATAGCACATGCCCGGCGAATGCCATCCACCGGTGGCGGAACACTTTTTTACGGTAAACAACAGGGACTGCCGACCATCTTTGGCATCCTTCGGGTCGAAGCTGATAGCGAAATCGCTGTTCGGCACTGTTTTTGGGGTGTACATAAACCAGTTTACCGGCAGCCCCCTTGCCACATGCTCAAAGCTGCCGTTCAGTCCCTTCCCGGCATCGGCCGAGACTTCACTCATTCGCTTCAGGAATGAGGAACATAAAAAAACAGCCCCTACAGCGCAGGCGACGAAAATGACACCCATTACTTTTTTTAATCTTTTCATAATCCTGTTTTTACAATGATAAGTGGTTGTTTTTTCAACCACATCCCAAAAGTAGAATGGGGAAATGCATCATTTTTTGATGCAGGTCAAAAAATGCAATGTTGCCGGACAACTATTTTTCCGCGCGTATCCTGCTCAGGGTTTCCTGCTTCATACCCAGGTACGATGCGACCCTACCCAAGGGAGCCCGTATGATAAGACCGGGGCGAGCAACAAGCAGGTTTTTATAACGCTCCTTAGCAGCTACAAAACGTATGGCAATGAGGCGCTCCTCCAGGCGGGCATAGTAGTCCTCGAGCAACAGCCGGCCGGCCCGCTCCGTCTCCGGGAAACGCCGGTACAGCTCATTCATTTTTTCATAGCTGATAGATTCCGTGATGGTATCTTCAAAGCACTCGATGGTTTCTACCGACGGCTTACGCGCGATGAAGCTGTAATACGCGGTGGCGAGGTCGCCCTCCATAGCAATCCAGTTGCATATCTCGATGCCATCGAGCAGGTAGTACCCCCCGACTATGCCCGAGTTGATGTAGTACATATGCCCGCACACCCGCCCCATCTTCAGTATATTGTCGTTCTTCCTGAAGGTCTGGGTTTCGACATGCTCTTCGAGCCATTCCGTAGCTTCAGGCGAAAGATCTACCAGCTGCTGTATTTTAGCTATGAGGCCCATGCGATCATTCCTGCTATAATGTGTCAAAGATAATAATAGCTCAATACCCTGGTAACAGGCGGTACGCTCCAATTACCTGTTCACCACCCTTATTATCTTAACCGGGCATGCATCTGCCACCTTCAGGTTTATTTCCAGCTCATCGGCAGATACGACGGCCTGCGCCACACCTTTTTTCTCCTGCCCGTCCACGAGGGTGCTCTTGCCGTCATTGCGGCTCATGCGCCACCTCACCGGCCATATTTCGTAGCACAGGTTGCAACCTATGCATTTGCTGCGGTGGTGCAGAATCTTAGGCATATTCCGTGGCTATAATTTTGTAGAGTTTATCTCCCGGCCTCACTCTGGAGGTAAAGGGCACGGTTATATGCACCCCTTTGTCTGCTTTTTCTACCGCGCCGTTGTTCACATGTATGCGCTCTGCCTTGTGGTTTACTATACCCGTCACGGGGCCGGTGAGCAGCAGCTCATCATGCAGCGCCAGTCCGCCTGCCTCCAGCACAAATTCCGCAACACCTATCTTGGGGTAGTATTTGACCGCCGTACCCACAAACAGCTTTTTCTTCGTAGCCATTGATCCTTCGGTTGCGCTCCACTCCCCCAACTGCCTGCCGAGATAGTACCCATCCCAGAAGCCCCGGTTGAACACTGTGCTCAGCCGCCCGCGCCAGTCGGCTATTCTTTCCGGGGTATAGGTACCCTCAGACAGCGCCTGAACTGCTTCTTTGTAGCATTTTACGGTAGTGTACACATAGTCGGCGGCCCTGCCCCGCCCTTCTATCTTCAGCACAGCGACACCTGTTTCGGCTATCTTGTCCAGGAAGTCGATGGTACACAGGTCTTTGGCACTCATTATGTATTCATGGTCTATCTCCAGCTCCTTGCCATTGTCGAGATCGGTGACCAGGTATTTGTGTCGGCAGTTCTGTACGCACGCCCCCCTGTTTGCCGATGAATTGTTCGAGTCCAGGCTGAGGTAGCACTTACCCGATATGGCCATACACAAAGCCCCATGGGCAAATATCTCTATCTTCATCAGTTCACCCTTTGGCCCGCGTATATCGCGGTTCTTTATTTCCCGCGTTATCTCCTTCACCTGGCTCATCGTTAGCTCCCTGGACAGCACCACAAGGTCGGCGTACTCTGCAAAGAACGCGACGGTATCTATATTCGTCACATTTGCCTGCGTGCTTATGTGCAGGGGCATACCCTGCTGCCGGCATTCCCTTATCACCGCAAAATCTGCCGCTATTATGGCATCCACGCCGGCCGCCTTGCTTTGGGCTATGATGTTCGTGTACAACTTCCTGTCGTGGTCATACATCGTTGTGTTCAGCGTCAGGTAGGTCTTTATCCCGTGTTCGCGGCACCTGCCGGTTATTTCAGGCAGATCGGCGACTGTGAGCGATGCTGCCGATTTCACACGCATATTCAGGTGCTCCACGCCGAAATATACCGAGTCGGCACCGGCCTGTATAGCCGCCTGCAGGCTTTCCCACGAGCCCACCGGCGCCATTATTTCCATTTGCATAAGTAGTATCTTATTATCAAAAGTCACAAAGTTACTACCCTGCCCTATCATATCGGCTGACGAAAGTCATACCTACTTATTCACCTATTGGCCTATTACCCTATCTTGCGGCCTGTTAGCATTTATATCATGCCTTGCCATCATAAATTTGAGAACGACCTGGACCTCAAAACACTGGGTTTTGAGCCCGTAACGCTTATTGTGGGCACCTTTAACCCTGCATTGCCGGCGGGCAACCCCAGCGAGTGGTTCTATGGCCGACCCGGCAACTATTTCTGGGATGTGCTGCCCCGGCTCTATGGCTCACCATCGCTGACGGACGCGGGGCCTGCCGAGTGGAAACAGTTCTGCCGCCAACACAGGATTGCCCTTACCGACCTGATCAGCTGCATCGAAGATGCGGACACGGACAACCCCAAGCACAATAAGATACTTGCGGGATTCTCAGACGATGCGATAGCGTACAACTTCGATGACTTTGTGTATGTGGATGTAGTGGGGCTGCTGCACCGCCACCCATCCATTCGTAACGTGTACCTCACACGCGGCATCACCGAATCGTTTTGGCGGCACGTGTGGAACCCTGTGATGCACTACAGCGATGTACACAAGCTGCATGAGCGTAAACTACTCACCCCCTCCGGCAGCGACTTCTACAATCAGTTGCCCGGCACCACACCCCAGGACCATATACTACTGAAGTGGCAGCAGGAATGGCATGGGTGATATGTGAAAATTACCTTCCATACCACCGATTTGTATATAGGTGATACTAATTCAGGAAGCTCTCGGTTTGAAGCTTTGGGGGCCAAAGTGCACTTTAAAGTAGAACTCAATAACAAAATACTAGCCTCTTAAGCCCTGCTCACTTACTACCGGTAAACAGGAATTCAGGACAGTTGCTGTAATTTAGAAAGTCCACGAGTCCCGCCCACGGGGTGAATGACACAGCTTAATTTACATACCCGCAAGGATGGTTTATTTATTAAGCTCATACGGAATTACAAATTGGTCAGTATATGGTTCTAATGGACATGCAGAAAAATATATCTCAATCAAAAATAATCGTATTCGGTGAGTAAGTTTAGTACATCCGGTAATATTTACCCGGCAGGGCCTTTACTACCTGCTGTATCTCCAACTGGAGGAGGGTTGCCGCAAGGATGGAGCTACCCAACCCTGTATGATGGTACAGTTCATCGGCATGGACACTGTCGCGTTCCTGCAGCAGGTCTACCACTTTCTGCTCCTCGGGTGAAAAGTTGATGAACAACTGTTTCTGCATGGCTTTGGGCTTGTGCCCTGTGTCCCAGTTCATCATCTCAATGAGGTCCTGTGGCTTGGTTATGAGGGCGGCTATGTTGGTACGAATCAATTCATTGCATCCCGCACTGCGGCTGTCATTCACCCTCCCCGGATATGCGGCCACCTCACGGTTGTACCCGCTGGCCATGTGGGCAGTGATGAGCGCCCCGCCTGATATGGCACTTTCTATCACCACGGTCACATCGCTCATGCCGGCCACTACCCTGTTCCGCATGGGAAAATTGCCCTTTTCCGGCAGCGTACCCGAAGGAAACTCTGTGAGCAAACCACCGTTTGCCACCATAGCAGTACCCAGTTCCTTGTGTGAATGGGGGTATATCCTGTCAAGCCCGTGGCCCAGCACGCCCACTGTGGGCACATCCAGCTGCACACACTTTTTGTGGGCCACCCCGTCTATGCCCAGCGCCATCCCGCTCACCACCAGCACCCCCTCCAGCGATTGCAACCCTTCCACCAGTTCCTCGCAAAGCTGGTGGCCATAGTCTGTATTCTTTCGTGTGCCTACTACGGCCACTATTTTTGCGGAATCGAGGTTGGCATTACCCTTATAATACAGCAGCAGGGGCGCATCCAGGCAATTGTTGAGGCGATTGGGGTAGTTATTACCCGGATAAATCAACCGAATATCATTTTTAAGTACGAAGTTCAGTTCCTGCTCCGCTTTCTTCAGCACTTCCTCATCCTTAAACCCTTTAGCCTTAACTTCAGTAACCCCATTGGTTTTCTTCAAATCTTTCAGCGGCGCTTTAAAAATACCGGTGGCGGTCTCATAGCGTTCAAACAGCACCCTACCAATCTTTGTGCCTATGCCCGGCACAAATGATAATGCCAACTGATAAAACATTTCGTCATGCCTTACATCCATATCCATAGTATCATTCTATTATTCTCCATAACATTTTAACCAGTGACCACATTTACAATATTAATCACATTTTCCACATTACCTTTGGCATGTAAAATATAAAAAATGAGGAAAATAGCATTTGTCATTTTACTGATGTCAACCGGTTGCCTGGCTATAGGCAAGCAGAAAAAAGCTACTAAAAAGACAACCAACCAAAACGATATAGTATCGGTATCCATATATCATACAGCATGTTATGGCCGCTGCCCTGAATATAAAGTAGAAGTGAACAAGGACGGCACAGCCACCTATACAGGAATACGCTTTGTACCGGATTCGGGGATATATACCAAGAAAATAGGTGTAGCAGCAGCCAAGGAGGTTATAGCACCGTTTCTTAAATACAAATTAGATACCTTCCAAGACAGATATGAAAGCCTGGTACAGGACCTGCCGGGAATGGTAATGACCGTGAAGTATGCCAACAGGACAAAGACCATACAGAATCCGCATCTTGGCCCAAACAAAGTAGGCTCACTTACCGTAAAACTGGATAGCATCCTGCAGCGCAAAACCAACGAATCAGGACTGCTGCCACTGGATAAATCGTGGCGCAGAACAGGAAATTATAAATACGAGTAACCTTAGAGCGGTTACATGTGCATTTTTTCCTTCTTAGCGAGTAGCTGCTCTACTGTTTCCTGATACATTTCATCGGGGATGCAGCAATCAACAGGGCATACTGCAGCGCACTGAGGCTCATCGTGGAAACCCTGACATTCTGTACATTTTTCAGGAGTAATGTAATAGACATCTACAGCTACAGGCGCATGAGCGGCATTGGCATCAGTTGTTGAGCCATCCATGAGCGTAAACGAACCCGTTACCGTGGTACCATCGGCCATAGACCATTCGGTTCCACCTTCATAAATCGCGTTATTAGGACATTCCGGCTCACATGCGCCGCAATTGATACATTCATCTGTTATCTTAATAGCCATAGATTTTTTAGTTTATATCCTGACAAAGTTACAATTTCGCATCAAAATTAGGCAAACAGACACAATCAATCAATAATAAGGATTGATTATTTTTAAAACAATGACGAACGGCATAACTATTGAACGGCGTATTGACCTGCTCTGCAACCTGGGCAGGTATATACAAATGAACGAAACGGGCTGGCAAAATGCAAAAGACCGGGCAGTAAGGGCAAATGCATGGTTCACACAGGACCACATAGACCTTGCGGCTGCAAACATAGTTAGTCAATTCCTTCAGCGAGATAAACTGATGCAGTGGACAGGTGAATACCGGCTGCCTACTTCGCCCAAGATTGTGGGGATAGTGATGGCGGGCAATATACCGCTGGTGGGGTTTCATGATTTTCTGTGCGGGTTTGTATCCGGGCACAACCTGCGGTTGAAGTTATCTTCAAAAGACGAAGTACTGATAACCCACCTATTATCTAAACTGATAGAATGGGAACCGGCACTGACCCAACAAATAAAAGTAGCCGAGCGGCTTAACGATTGTGATGCATATATAGCTACCGGTAGCAATAACACAGCCCGCTATTTCGAACAATACTTTGGCAAATACCCGCATATCATACGCAGCAACCGGACATCGGTAGCCGTGCTGGATGGAACGGAAACTGATAATGACCTCACATTACTGGCTGATGATGTGTACCTGTACTATGGCCTGGGATGCAGGAATGTGACGCAGGTATGCGTGCCGAGAGATTACAATTTCGAACAATTACTGCGGGCATTTACCAAACACAATATGTATGCCGACCTGAATAAATACAAGAACAACTATGACTACCATCTTGCCATCTACCTGCTGAACAGGGTGCCGTATATGAGCAATGAGTCGATACTGATGGTGGAGAATGACCTACCCTTCTCTGCGGTGAGCGTGCTCCATTACCGGTATTACGACAACAAAGAGACATTAACGGAGCAATTGAAAAACAGCAATGATATACAGGCAATAATTGGCAGAGGCTTTATCCCCTTTGGAGATTCGCAAAAGCCACAATTGAATGAATATGCTGATGGAGTGGATACAATGACGTTTTTGTGTGGGCTGTAGCATAAAAAGGTAAACATAACCGATACAACAATGAAAATCTTCATCGCACAGCAGAACTACCACCTTGGTAATTTTGAAGCTAACACAACTAAGATACTTGCCGCAATTGAAGAAGCGAAGAAACATAATGGCGACCTTATCGTTTTCTCTGAGCTGGCGGTGTGCGGCTATCCGCCACGGGATTTCCTGGAGTTTAACGATTTTATTGAGCAGTGCATCGCATCTATTGAAAAGATAAAGGAGGCGGCAGATACTATCGGTGTTTTGGTCGGATGCCCGTCGCGCAACCCTAAACCGGAAGGGAAGAACCTTTTTAATAGCGCATACCTGCTGTATGAAAAGGAAGTGAAGGGCATAGTGCATAAATCGCTGCTGCCCAACTATGATATTTTTGATGAGTACCGCTACTTCGAGCCTGCATACGAATGGAACGTGCTTGAATTTAAAGGCAAGAAACTGGCAGTAACTATATGTGAAGATATATGGAACCTGGGTGACGACCCGATGTACCGCGTTTGCCCAATGGATGAACTGGCAAAACAGCAGCCGGATATAATGATCAACCTTAGCGCATCACCTTTCGATTATGTACATGCAGATGGCCGAAAAGGAACAGTAAAACAAAATGTGCTGAAGTACAAGCTACCGATGGTGTACTGCAATACAGTAGGCTCACAAACGGAGATCGTTTTTGACGGAGGCTCCTTGGTAATGAATGCCAGTGGAGACCTTGTGGATGAGATGCCCTACTTTAAAGAATCGCTAACCTCAGTAACATGGAATGAGGATGGCCTATTTTCAGAAAAAATTGTACGCCCGGCCGCACAAGTGCCATTAATGGAAGAAGTGATACCTACACAATTTGAACCTGAAAAGAACACAGACAAAATATATGAGGCGCTTCTACTGGGCATAAGGGATTATTTTGGTAAGATGGGTTTTAGCAAAGCAATTGTTGCTTCATCGGGGGGGATAGACAGCGCAGTTGTGCTTGCGATGGCCTGCGAGGCGCTTGGCGCAGATAATGTACATGCACTGCTGCTACCATCGCAGTTTTCTACAGAGCACTCTGTGAGTGACGCAGAACAACTTTCAAAAAACCTAAACAACCGTTACGACATTATACCTATTAAAGATGTGTTTGGTTCTTTTGAAACAGTTCTTAAACCTGTATTCAAAGACCTACCCTTCAATGTAGCAGAAGAAAACCTGCAATCAAGGATACGCGGTGCGATGGTGATGGCACTATCTAATAAGTTCGGCTATATACTGCTCAACACATCAAACAAAAGCGAGCTGGCAACAGGCTATGGCACCCTTTATGGAGATATGGCCGGCGGCCTGGGTGTGATCGGCGACCTGTACAAGCAACAGGTGTATGCCCTTGCCCGCTATATAAACAGGAACAAAGAGATAATACCTATAAACATTCTGGAAAAAGCCCCCAGCGCTGAACTGAGGCCCGGGCAAAAAGACAGCGACAGCCTGCCCGAATATGACACACTAGACCCCATACTGTATCAATATATAGAACGCAGGCAGGGACCAAAAGAAATTATCAGTATGGGCTATGAGCCTGTGCTGGTAAACCGTATACTGAAACTGGTAAATACTAATGAATATAAGCGTAATCAGTTCTGCCCCATCATCCGTGTATCGCCAAAGGCATTCGGCATTGGCAGGCGGGTGCCTATAGTGGGGAAGTATTTGTCGTGAACTATCTAAACGCTATTGTCACAATCAATACAGCCATTGTATAATAATAACATACACACCTTTCCGATATAGTGCGTATCTATATCTTTGCGAAAATTATTCTATCATGTCAGAAAAGGCGGAGAAACGAATAAGCACTTTGATGAGGCTTCTCGAAATATTAAAATTCGAGAAATCTGAAATATCCTCCATATATTTTTATGCCTTAATAGGTGGTATTGTGCAGTTATCATTGCCGCTTGGCATCCAGTCAATTATCAGTTTTGTTCTTGGGGGCACTATTTCCACCTCTATGATTCTACTAATCGCCTTGGTTATTATTGGCGTTTTTGTAGCTGGTATGTTGCAGGTAAGCCAAATGAACCTCATTGAAAAGATACAACAGCAAATATTTGTCAGGTACGCTTTTAAATATGCAGATGCAATCCCCAAATTAAATTTATTAGATGTAAACAGCTACTATTTGCCGGAATTGGTGAACAGGTTTTTCGATACTGTTTCATTGCAAAAAGGCATTTCAAAAATATTGCTGGATATACCCGCCGCATCTATCCAAATTGTATTTGGTATAATATTATTGTCTTTTTACCACCCTGCATTTATATTTTTTGGCGCATTACTTCTGATTGTTCTTTACATAATATTAATGACAACCGGGAATAAGGGCTTACAAACAAGCAAGGAAGAAAGCAGTTATAAATATAAGGTTGCCGGATACCTACAGGAAATCGCAAGAGTAATCAACACATATAAATTTTCGAAGGATAGCTCTTTACACATACACAATACCGATGAATACGTGTCCGGTTATTTACAATCACGCACATCACATTTTAAGATTTTACTATTTCAATATTGGGCACTCATCATTTTCAAGGTACTTATTATTTCTGCAATGCTAATTGTGGGGGCAGTACTGCTGATCAACCAACAAATTAATGTCGGACAGTTTATAGCTTCCGAGATAGTCATCCTGATGATAATTGGATCAGTGGAAAAGCTCATAATAAATTTAGATAACATATATGATGTTTTAACAGCTGTTGATAAAATAAATAAGCTGATAGACAAACCCAAAGAAGTAAACGGGCATCTACAACTCACAAAAGGCAAAAAGGGCATCTCTGTAGAAGCAAAAAACATAACATTCGGATATACCAGCGAAAAAAATGTGCTTCAAAATATATCTTTCTCAGTTCCGTCGGGCAGTAAAGTGTGCATCATGGGACCAAATAGTGCAGGCAAATCAACACTTCTAAGGTTATTGAGCGGAGCTTACCAGACTTTCAACGGCAACTTGTTAATCAATAATATACCCATAGGAAATTACGACCTACGCTCGGTTAGATCTAACATAGGTATAGTACTGAGCATACAGGAAATATTTCAAGGTACTATAAAAGAAAATATATGCATTGGCGACACCACCATAAGTTATGACCGCATTGACTACCTAGCTAATATAGTGGGCTTAAGACAATTTATTGATAGCCATAAGGAAGGATATGATTTTGCGATAAGGCCAATTGGGGACCAACTACCCGAACGGGTAATAAAGAAACTTTTGCTGCTCAGGGCACTTATCCATGACCCACAGCTACTGTTGCTCGAAGAACCCTGGCAAGGAATTGAAGAACAATACGCAAAACAAATACAAGAATACATTTCCAATCAGTTAGCAGACAAAACTATTATGATAGCAACCAATGACGAGGCGTATGCTGCTAAATGTGATTTCATATTCCATATGGACGAAGGGACTATTAAATATACAAAGAAAAAATAGTTATGCGGGAAATAAAAGAAACCATAGAACAGGAATCAAGTAGTGATAAAAGCCTTAAGTCATTCGGCCTGGTATATAGGATTGATGTCAAAAGTCAGGCAGGGTATTGGCTGCTTGGGGCAGGAATAATATTGCTTGTACTGCTTTTTATGCCATGGACACAAAACATACGGGCCAGCGGAAAGATAACCACACTTAGACAGGAGCAACGGCCGCAAGAACTGAATTCAATTATTCCAGGCCGTATTATAAAATGGTATGTAAAAGAGGGCGATTTTGTTACGGCCGGAGACACGATAGCCCAACTAGCTGAAATCAAAGACAGCTACCTGGACCCAGAACTGTTAAACAGGACCCAGGAACAATTAAATGCAAAAAAATCAAGTGTTAGATTTTATAGTGATAAAGTAGCGGCAACTGAAGCGCAGATAAATGCCATGGCACAAGTGCTGCAACTGAAAATGAAACAATTAGCTTTAAAAGTGATTGCCGATAGTTTTGAAGCTATATCGGCTGCAAATGATCTAAAAATAGCCGAGGAACAATACCGCCGGCAAAGGATAATGAGAGATAGTGGATTGTCGTCGCTTGTTCAACTGGAGCAACGTAACCAATATTATCAAAGTATGCTTGCCAAAAAAACAAGTGCGGAAATAAAGTTTACGAATACCAAAACAGAATTATTTCAGGTGCGAGCGGAATTCCTTGAAAAAAAATCAAAAGCTGAAGGTGAAAAAGCTGCCGCGCAGAGCGAAATATCAAATGGGAGTGCTGATGTAGCAAAACTTAACAACCAGTATGAAAACTATAGGATACGAAACGGGATGTATTACCTTATTGCACCACAAGACGGGCAAGTAGTGCAGGCCAGTAAGTCGGGTATAAACGAAATAATGAAAGAAGGTGAGAAGATCGCGGTAATTGTGCCTATGCGACCAGATCTTGCCGTTGAGATATTTGTAAGACCACTTGACCTGCCATTGCTGTCAAAAGGGCAAAAAGTCCGCTTCCTATTCGATGGTTACCCGGCAATAGTTTTTAGTGGTTGGCCTAAGGCATCTTATGGGATTTTTGGTGGCAAAATAGCCGTGATTGAGAGTTCGGTTAGCGATAATGGGATGTTTAGGGTGCTTGTTGCGGAGGATAAGTCATATAGGCCATGGCCCGAAACATTAAAGTTAGGTGCAGGCGCAGCAGCAATTGCCCTATTAAAAGACGTGCCAATATGGTACGAATTATGGAGAAATATTAATGGGTTCCCTCCGGAATACTACCAAGTAAAAGAGAAAAAAAATGATAAGCCCAAAAAGTAAAAGCTGGTTCACTTTTATACTTATCGCCATATCGATTAATTGTACAGCTACAGATAGTACAAGGTATGTATTGACCAAAGAGGCTTTTGTCAATATTGTAAATAAGTACCATCCTGTGGCCCGGCAAGCAGGATTACAAGTAAACCGATCAAAAGCAAATTTGTTGCAATCGCGGGGGGCATTCGACCCGGAACTAAGTACAAAAATAGACAGAAAGAGTTTTGCAGGAGATCTATATTACAGCTATTTCAAGCCTGAATTGGTGATCCCTACATGGTATGGCGTAGAGTTGAAAGCCGGGCTCGAGGAAGTATTAGGAGACAAGGCCCAACCAGAAATGACGCTCGGACAAACAAGCTATCTAGGTTTTAAAATACCTGCTAACCAATTATTTTTTGACAAACGCAGAGCTGCATTAAGGCAAGCTCAAACCATAGTACAGCAAACTGAAGCTGAAAGAATATTGGCTGTAAATAACCTACTCTATGATGCGCTGGCGGCATACTGGAACTGGACAGAGAAATACCTCAGCTATAAAATAATCTCAAATGCGGTAGCTGTATCGGCCCAAAGAGCGCGGTTTGTTAAAATAGAATTTGAGCAAGGTCAACGGCCGGCAATAGATACAGTAGAAGCCCTAACACAATTACAAACTTTCTACTTTCAGGAGAACTTGATGCTACTTGCTTATCAAAACGCAGGACTTGAATTATCTTCTTTTTTGTGGCTAGACAATGATGTGCCTGTTAGTTGGTCGGACATGATATTACCTGATACGACAGAATTTGAAAAAACAGCGACTGTAATACCAGATTTGGCCCCTATTATTTCCGCAGGTTACGATCATCCCAAGTTGAGGTCCATTCGATACAAAATTGATGTATTGGAAATTGAAAAGAAATTGAAAGCCCAGTACTTAATGCCAAAATTTGATTTGAGCGCCAATCTTTTAAGTAAAGGGTATAAATTGCCACAAGAAATAAATGTTCCTGTATTTGAAAATAACCATAAAGTAGGTTTCAGTTTTAATATGCCATTGTTTTTGAGGGATGCCAGGGGTGCGTACAGCGCTGCAAAATTCAAAATCCAGGAAACGAATTTAGAGTTAGCAAACATGAAGTTACAAATAGAAAATAAAATCAAAAGCTACTACAACGAACTAAGGGCTGTGCAGCAGCAATTAGGAATAATGAATAGTGCAAATACAAATTTCATAAAACTATATCAAGGCGAAAAATTGAGGTTCGAAAACGGCGAAAGTTCGCTATTCCTGCTTAATGCAAGACAAAGCAAGGTACTGGAGAGTTCGCAAAAGCTAGTTGAACTAAAAACCAAGTGGCAAAAAGCCTATGCAGCATTGTTGTGGTCGTCGGGAACTTTGTACTAACTATTATCTTTTCGGTATGGGAATTGAATATTCATTTATCACCCGATGGAAAACAACAGCGCCGATACATGAAGTATGGGAAACAATTCGCCTGTCATTGGAGTGGCCGGAATGGTGGAAAAGTTTTGTATCCGTAGAAGAACTTACGCCCGGAGATGAAATGGGGATAGGCTGTATCCGCCGGTACACCCTGCGAAGTCCAACGCGATATACGCTCACCTTTGACCTGCTGCTAACTGACCGAGTAGAACACAAGTTGCTAAAGGGTGTGGCATCAGGTGAACTGGCCGGTGAAGGCATATGGCATTTCCAAGTATTGGATAATATAACTTTTGTAGAATGCCACTGGAATGTGAAGACAACCAAGGCATGGATGAATGTGCTGGCTTTTATCCTCAAGCCTGCATTCCGGTATAATCACCGTATGGTAATGAAAAAAGGAGCGAAATACCTGGAGAAAAGGTTGAACACCCCCGTAACAGATATCAGTTAGCGATAGGCCACTCGAAGTCCCAGCTTTAGTTATCTAACCGGGAACTGTGGTGCGGCCTAACATGATTTACGGCGCTGTGACCCAGCCTGGCCGCAAGAATTGCGTTAGTGTGCGGGTGCTTATGACCCTTTGACTGCCCCGGTGTTTTCTCAGAATTTCCAAGTGCAGCATTTTCAGCTTGTCCATCAAATTGATGAGCAACTTGCTCATCATGCGTAACCTGATCCCTGACTTCCATAATTGAGACTTTAGTGGTTAGAAATAAACATCATGCGATGTAATACTCCACCGAAATTAGGCCACAAAAAGGGTAATTTTTATGACATTTGTCAGTATAATAGTTACAACTGATTATCTTATCAGGGCAAGGCTTTCTTCAAGTGTCTTTATTTTCGCTTCAGCATCTGCCCTCTTTTTACGTTCATTCTCAATCACTTCAGGTTTGGCGTTCTGCACAAATTTTTCGTTTGTGAGCTTCTTGTCCACACTTACTATAAACCCTTGCAGATAAGCAATATCCTTCTCCATCTGCTGCTTTTGAGCGGCAGTGTCAACTACAGCTGAGGCCGATTCTATATATAGCTTATCGGTATCCACGACCAATGAGATGCACCCCTGTTTAGGTTCTGTCGTAAATCCAATAGTTTCCGCGTTTACCTGCCTGCGTAAAATATCCTGCACCCCTTCATAAAATGCCTTATGGCCGGTGTCTATCCATAGTTTTATAGTATCCTTAGGCTTCAGTTGGTTCTTATTGCGGGTATCCCTTACCGCAGAAATAACCTCCTGCAACATGGAGCCACCCTTTAATACGCTTTTATCAGGTGTAGTATAAGCAGGCAATTGCTTTACAATGAGATCATCACCCGCTTTGCGTTCACGCAGTATGTGGTAAATATCTTCGGTAATGAATGGCATATACGGATGCAGCAATTGTAACATTTGCTCGTAAATGGTCACCGTACGCTCATAAACATGCGCAGATATGGGTTGCTCCATGCCGGGCTTCACCCACTCCAGGTACCAGGAGCAGAAATCGTTCCAGATGAGTGAATAAATAGTTTTCAGCCCTTCGCTCAACCTGAATTCAGCCATCATTTCTGCCACCTCTCCGGCCACCTGCGACAGCCTTGCATCCATCCAGTCGAGCGCGAATTTCACATTAGCATCATCCATTCCTTCTACACACCTGCCCTCCCAGCTTTTTACCAACTTCATAGCGTTCCACATCTTATTGCAGAAGAACTTGCCCTGCTCTAATTGCGCGTCATCAAACAGAAGGTCGTTACCGGCAGGTGAAGTAATCAAAACACTAAAGCGTACTGCATCAGCACCCTGATCTTCTATCATTTGCAGCAGGTCGGGCGAATTGCCTAATGACTTGCTCATCTTCCTACCCTGCTTGTCGCGCACTATGCCCGTGAAATACACTTTATCAAAAGGCTTTCTACCCATGAACTCATAGCCGGCCATAATCATACGCGCCACCCAGAAAAAGATAATCTCAGGGGCGGTAACCAGTGTATTCGTCGGGTAATAATACTGAAGGTCTTTATTGTCAGGAGACTTGTTCCAGTTAAATACCTCCATGGGCCACAGCCAACTACTGAACCATGTGTCCAGTACATCTTCGTCCTGTCTTAAATCCGGTTGCTGTTCAGCTAATACCGGCTTTTTCTCCCTATATGCTTTATGTGCATCTTCACTATTTCGGGCTACATAGATACCTCCTTCCGAATCATACCATGCCGGTATGCGCTGCCCCCACCATAGCTGACGGCTTATGCACCAGTCCTTGATGTTGCCCATCCAGTGACGGTAGGTATTCTTAAATTTCTCGGGGTGAAATTCCACCTCACCGTTCATTACGGCATCCATAGCCGGGGCCGACATACGCTGCATATTGCACCACCATTGCATACTGAGGCGAGGTTCAATTACCACATCCGTGCGCTCACTGAAGCCCACCTGATTCACATAATCTTCTTCTTTTACAACTGCATTTAATTCTTTGAGGTCTTCGATTATCTGTTTGCGCACTTTAAAACGGTCCTGCCCGATGTATAACTGGGCAGCCTCGCTCATAGTGCCATCTTCATTGAGCGTATCTACTACCGGCAGGTTATATTTGATGCCCAGGTTGTAATCGTTAATATCATGCGCCGGCGTAACCTTTAATGCCCCGGTACCAAATTCTTTGTCAATATACTCGTCAAAAATGATCGGAACCCTTCTGTTTATCAAGGGGATGATGCAATACTTACCCCTCAGGTGTGCGTAGCGTTCATCATCGGGATGCACACATACGGCGGTATCACCCAGTATAGTCTCCGGGCGAACAGTTGCTATGGTAATATATTCTTCCGTATCGCCTTCTATTCTGTAGCGAACATAATACAGCTTAGAGTTTGTCTGGCGGTGAATTACCTCTTCATCACTCAGGGCCGTCTTCGCCTTAGGGTCCCAGTTAATCATTTTCACCCCGCGATAGATAAGGCCTTTTTCATACAGTTCCACGAACACCCTCATTACAGCCGCGTAGTAATCATCATCCATAGTAAAAGCTGTGCGATCCCAATCGAGTGAGCACCCCAGCTTTTCCAGTTGCTTTAGTATTATACCGCCGTACTTTTCTTTCCACTCCCAAGCATATTTCAGAAACTCCTCGCGCGGCATTTTATTCTTGTCTATGCCCCGTTCTTTCAGCATGTTTACCACCTTCGCTTCCGTAGCTATTGATGCATGGTCGGTACCCGGCACCCAGCAGGTGTTATACCCCATCATTTTCGCCCGGCGTATCAGAATATCCTGCACTGTATTGTTAAGCGCATGGCCCATGTGCAGCACACCTGTTACATTGGGCGGGGGTATCACTATGGTATAGGGCGGACGTTCGTCGGGTGTGCTGCTAAAGTAACCCGAATCGCGCCAATGGTTATACCATTTCTTATCTGCTTCGTTATGTTGAAAATTTTTTCCTAATTGCATTTTGTCTGAATAATTAATTACTGTGATGGGCGCAATAGCTTTTTATCAGTTCTATACCCCTGTGCCCCCAGATAGGATGCGGTTCTTTGCCCCATGCATTAGCCCATTCAATGGCTATTTCGTGTGATGTCTTCTTTTGTGCTTCGGCGGCTTGCAATAATGCCAATGTGCCGTTGGTAGGGTCGTCGTATATCTTCCTGCATTCCTGCTGCAGGTTTTCTTCCAGTCTGCCATATTGCTCGTTTGCACAATTGATAATACCCATCCTGTTGATATAAAAATCGGGCAGGTATACTATATTTCTATCCCTGAGCAACTTATAATCTTCGTCAAAATTACCCAACTGGTTATTCGCGGCGCCCACCACATACTTACATTTAAGGCTGGGTATGGTTGTCGGGTTCAGTATGCCGCCAATGGCACATGGCGCGAAAATATCGCAATCAGCAGCGTACACTTCTTCCGGGCTGCTAACAATGGTCACCTTATCCGCGTAAGCATTGTCCTTGTATGCTTTTATTGCTTTGCAAGATTCTGTGTCAAAATCGAATATTACGAGGCTGCCGCCCTTATCCAATACAAACTGCGCTAACGGGCCGCCAACGTTGCCCACACCTTGCACAGCAACAGTTTTGCCTGCAAGGTCATCTTTTTTCTCATAGTGCTTTACTGTTGCCATCAGTGCGTTGAATACACCTTCTGCAGTCCACCGGCTTGGGTTATTACTACCGCCTACCGTGGCAGGCAAGCAGGTTACAAAACGGCAAACTGAAAGTATGTTCAGCATATCTTCAGGCACTGTGTTCATATCTTCAGCAGCTATGTAAGGTCCGCCCAGGCTGGCTACATAAGCACCATAATTCTTAAACAGCTTTGTCCTTAAATCAAGATTAGTGTATGCCTTATTCCCTTTGGCATCACGGGTATGGTCATTGATAACATTAAATTGATCCATTGTAACCGGGCATATGATGGCCTTCCCACCACCCCACCATATACGTGAAATGGAGTTTTTATCAGTCATACCTTTGCTCAGCCGCAATCCATCTTTTATCGCACCGCCTATCACCTCATAATCACGGTATTTAAGGCGTGTACCTCCCTGTCCCTGACCGCGAACGGTTTTATGCACAAACACCATGAACAAACACTTTGTTTCGGAGTCATATTTAATAAATACCCCTTCATGGTTCTTATAATCCTCCATAGCACCCACTTCCTGTGCAAGCTGTGCAAACAAAGGATCTGAAGAGCTTTTGATCTCATTATTGATATTGACGACATAACCGCTTGTTATGCCCGCCGCTACCATATGCGCTGCAAATTGTTCGGGGCTTTTATTTAGTATGTTTTGGGTTGTCATAACACAATTTAATTAGTTGGCAAAATTAAGAAACTAATGGGCAAGGCTTAAATTAAAGGTCATATATTTTTCACTATTTTTATCACATGGAAAAGAAATATCCTTTGCCGCCATTTACAATTGAGACCGCTCTGGAAAAGGTTCAGATGGCCGAAAATGCCTGGAATACCAAAGATCCTGAAAAGGTGTGCATGGCCTACACCCCAGACACAGAATGGAGAAACAGGTCAGAATTCATTAACGGGCGCGACGAGGTAAAGAATTTCCTCAAGCGCAAGTGGGAGAAGGAGCTTGACTACCGGCTAAAAAAGGAACTCTGGGCTTTCCATGAAAACCGCATAGCCGTGCGTTTTGAATACGAATGGCACGACTCTGACAACAACTGGTATCGCAGCTATGGCAACGAGAACTGGGAGTTTGACGAAAATGGATTGATGAGAAAACGCTTTGCAAGCATTAACGATGTTCCCATCACCGAAGCCGACCGTAAATTCAGGTAAAAAAAACAGCCGCTCAGTTGAGCGGCTGCCTTCATCAAAAATGCAAGAGGTTGATTATCCTTTATTTTCTTCTGTGCTTTCTGTAGCAGTGTCTGCGGCAGGAGCTTCAGTTGTAGTTTCAGTTGTTGCTGCCGGTGCAGTAGTAGCTTTCTTAGCTCCACCACTCCTACGGCTGCGGCGTGTTTTCTTAGCGCCTGCTGCTTCAGCATCTTTACCGTATATCTCGTTAAAGTCAACCAATTCTATCAGCGCCATATCAGCGGCATCGCCCATACGTTGCTGCAGCTTAATGATGCGTGTGTAGCCACCGGGACGGTTAGCTACTTTATCGCCTATCACACCAAACAGCTCATTAATAGCTGCTTTATCCTGCAACTTGCTGAACACCGTACGGCGGTTGTGCATGTTGTCGGTTTTGCTGCGGGTAATGATGGGTTCAGCATACACACGCAGGGCTTTCGCCTTGGCTAATGTAGTAGTGATACGTTTGTGCTCAATAAGCTGGCAGGTAAGGTTTGCCATAAGGGCTGCACGATGCTGGTAGGTGCGGCCTAAATTTTTGATTTTGTCTCCGTGACGCATGACATTTGTGTTTTAAATTCCCCCATACCGAGTCAGGATTTATGGGGTACTTTGGTTATTGATTCATTTTTGATTTGTGATTTATGATATTCAATCATAAATCACAAATCAAAAATCATAAAGAATTAATCTTCTCCCCTACGGAATTTGTTGATATCCATTCCGAAGTGCAGGCCGCGCTCATGTAGCACCTGCTCAATTTCAGACAATGACTTTTGTCCGAAGTTGCGGAACTTCATCAGTTCTTCCTGAGTATACTGCACCAGTTCGCTGAGAGAATTAATCTTAGCAGCTTTCAGGCAATTGAATGCACGAACAGAAAGTTCGAGGTCTTCAAGCGGCGTGTTCAGCACTTTGCGTACCAGCAGTGTTTCTTCATCAACGATTGTTTCTTTCTCTTCGCGTTTATTATCCAGAGAAATGTTTTCGTCAGTAATGATCATAAGGTGCTGGATAAGGATACGTGATGCTTCCTTCACCGCTTCTTCGGGATGAATAGTACCATCTGTAACCACTTCCATTATCAGTTTTTCGAAATCCGTACGCTGTTCAACGCGGGTATTTTCGATAGTGTATTTTACATTCTTAATAGGCGTGTAGATAGAGTCAATGGCGATAAGACCAAGAGGCGCTTCTTCAGGGCGGTTCTCTTCAGCAGGAACGTATCCGCGGCCTTTGCCTATGTGCAGTTCCATCTGGAAACCGGCACCGGGGTGAAGGTTACAGATTACAAGGTTCGGGTTCATCACCTGGAAGTTAGGCAATGATTCGCCAATCATACCAGCTGTGAATACTTCTTTACCTTTTATGTTCAAATCTATTTTCTCGCCGGAAAAATCGCTGATATCGCCGATAGCCTTCAGGCGCACCTGCTTCAGGTTAAGGATAATTTCCGTTACGTCTTCGAGCACACCTTTAAGTGTGGCGAACTCGTGGTCAGCACCCGGGATCCTGATAGCTGTGATTGCATATCCTTCGAGAGAAGAAAGCAATACGCGACGCAGAGCGTTACCGATGGTTACGCCGTAGCCCGGCTCCAGTGGACGGAATTCAAATTGCGCTTCGAATTCAGTTGTTTTCTGAAGAGCTATCTTATCCGGTTTTTGGAAATTCAATATGGCCATATTGATATTTATTTATGATTTGTGATATTCAATTTATGCTATAACGGGGCAGGCATATAGCTCTGCCATTATTGCTATTATTTAGAGTACAATTCGACAATGAGCTGCTCCTTAATGTTTTCAGGAACTGATTCGCGCTCAGGGTGTGCCAGGTAAGTGCCCTTCATTTCGGTTTCATTCCACTCAACCCAGTTAACTCTCTGTCCTTTGCCGCGTATCATACCTGTGACAGTAGTATTGGCTTTGCTCTTTGGCTTCAGCTCAATAACATCACCCGGCCTGAGGCTGTATGATGGAATGTTCACCACTTCGCCATTTACCATTAAATGCTTGTGAGAAACGAGCTGGCGTGCAGCAGGGCGAGTAGGTGCGATACCCATACGGTAAACCGTGTTATCAAGGCGTGCTTCGAGCAGCTTGATAAGGTTCTCACCTGTCGCGCCCTTCAGCCTTGCCGCCTCAACGTAAGTATTCGCGAATTGTTTTTCAAGCAGGCCGTAAGTGTATTTGGCTTTTTGCTTTTCTTTCAACTGGATTGCGTACTCGCTCGCTGTTTTGCGCTTGCGGGTAGGCCCATGCTGGCCGGGAGGGTTGCTGTTCTTTGCGAGGCTTTTGCCTGATCCGAGGATTGGTTCACCGAAAATACGGCAAATCCTGTTTTTGGGTCCTGTGTAACGTGCCATGACGATTTTTTGTTTAGCTGCCCCGTCTCATAAAAATCGTAAAATCCGATCCGTGACAGCTTTATTGTTAATTAAAATTTGACAATTTGGCAATTCGTCAATTTGATAATTGAAGAATTGTGATTTTTTTTAGTGTATCCGGCATTGACGAATTGTCAAATTGCCGAATTGACCCATTAAACCCTACGTTTCTTAGGAGGGCGGCAACCGTTGTGCGGCATTGGTGTAACGTCTTTTATTGAAGTTACTTCAATACCATTCTGGCTGAGGGAGCGTATAGCACCTTCGCGACCAGAGCCCGGGCCTTTTACGTATACATCTGCACGTTTCATGCCTGCATCAGTTGCAACTTTTGCGCAATCCTGAGCGGCTGTCTGGGCTGCGTATGGCGTGTTCTTTTTTGAACCACGGAACCCCATCTTACCAGCAGAAGACCAAGAAATCACCTGGCCGCTTTTGTTGGTAATGCTGATGATAATGTTGTTAAAAGTCGCATTGATATGCACGTCGCCGTGTGTATCCACTTTTACGATCCGCTTTTTTGCTACGGTCTTTGCGCTTGCTTGTTGCGTTTTAGCCATTTTCTTTTTTTAAGGTAATCAGTTATAAAAATCCAAGGAAACAAAACCAAAATTCCAAATAAAGAACCCGGCAAACTTCCTTTCACGCTGCCCCTCCCCGATGCACCTCCGGATCCGGCAGCAGCATTATTTACTTATTTCTTAGGTGCTTTTTTCTTACCTGCTACTGTCTTACGCTTACCTTTACGTGTACGGCTGTTAGTACGAGTGCGCTGGCCACGAAGAGGTAAACCCTTACGATGACGAACACCACGGTAGCACGCAATATCCATAAGACGTTTAATGTTCATTTGCACTTCAGAGCGCAACTGGCCTTCTACTTTGAATTCGGCGTTGATTATGTTACGGATACCAGTCTGTTCGTCATCATTCCAGTCAATCGCTTTCTTATCGTAACTGATACCCGCTTTGTCGAGTATGTAACGGGCAGTGCTGTTGCCGATGCCGTAAATGTAGGTAAGCGCGATCTCTCCGCGCTTGTTCTTTGGAAGGTCAATACCAGCTATACGAGCCATTAATATTGAAAGTTTAAATTTTTAAATGAATATGATTATCCTTGTCTTTGTTTAAAACGAGGATTCTTTTTGTTGATAATAAATAATTTACCCTTACGGCGAACGATCTTGCAATCGGCACTACGTTTTTTTATGGATGCTCTTACTTTCATGACTATGTTTGCTTTATACTTTATTATTACTGTGACTCAACTTATTTATACCTATAAATTATTCTGCCGCGGCTAAGGTCGTATGGACTCATTTCCACTCCTACCTTGTCTCCCGGTAAGATACGGATGTAGTGCATACGCATTTTACCTGAAATTGTAGCCAGAATTTCATGGCCATTCTCTAAGCGAACCCGGAACATAGCATTAGACAATGCTTCCACTATTGTTCCATCTTGTTTAATCAGAGATTGTTTAGCCATATTTTTTTAAGGACTGCAAAGGTAGGGAAATCTTTTTATTTAAAAAATTCATTGCTAAAATAAAAGTTTCCGGCAAAAACGGGAGACAAATATAAAAATATTCCGAACATAATACGAGTGGCAGGGGTGATTTCACTCAATTTCGATCAGAAAAAGTGTAAATTCCTTAATTGACACACCATCAAATAGTAAACACGCTAATATTTTCGATTTTTTTCTCATCCTGGTTTCTATACTATTTTGATGGTTTCGATATAATTGACAAGGCATGTTTTGTCTTTAAAAATCTTTTTTTCGATGGTATGGGTAAAATTGCGTGTCTCCTCTGCGGCTTGCCATTCTGAAAACCTTCCCGACAAAAATGGAGTCAAGGGAATAGATAACTTTCAAAAACCATAGTATCTATATAAAGAGCTGCAAAATGAAACATTAATTTGATGCCTGTCAGACAAAAATGAAAAAATAATATCCATTTTTATCACAGCAAAATATCTATATCCTCCTTCCTGAGTATTTCTTTTATATATTTACCGAAACAGGCCTAATTGCATGCTCATACGTATTATCTTTTTCTTTTCGCTTGCAGTATTATTTTCCTGTGGCAGCAAGCAGCAGGAAAACAAACCTAATGCAGGTGTAAGTAAACAAGATACTTTTTTACCACCACACATAACCCTACTGGCAGACCTGCCTGACAGCCTGCAGCCAAAGGTGACACTGCTGGATACTGTACCAACCCCCCGGACGATAATCGTGCCCACGCATGGCAGCTCTTCCTATTCTTTTAGGAACGAAAAAGGAGAGGTGACTAAAATAAATCTGGAGCCACCTGTAAAAAAAATGCTCCCCGCTTTGCTGAACGCGAAAGGTGAACCCATAAAAGACAGCGCGGGAAATGCGTTTATAATGGGAACAGGTGGCAAGAGCAACTTCACCAACTTCACCACCGATGACGGCCTGGCATTAGATGCCATCAGTTGCTCAATTATGGATCGATTAGGAAATCTCTGGTTCGGCACTTTTGGCGGCGGGGTAAGCAGGTATGACGGGAAAACATTTACGAACATAACTGTGGCGCATGGGCTGGCCAATAATGCCGTATACTGCTTGGCTGAAGACAAAGACGGCAACCTGTGGTTTTTGGCACATATGGCGGTGGGGTTTCGCGATATGATGGCGAAACGTACACCACATTTACTACCAAGCATGGCATGGCCGACGACAAGGTTTTCAGTATAGCGCAGGACAGGGAAGGAAATATGTGGTTTGGCACAGCGGGTGGCGGAGTGAGCAAATATGACGGAAAAACATTTAAAACATTTTCTACTGCTGATGGATTGGCAAGCAATATTGTAATAACAATAGCTGAAGATAAAAGCGGGAAGATTTGGTTCGGTACTATAGGTGGCGGTGCAAGCCGATATGATCCTTCCGCAGCCGCAAAAGGCAATAAACCCTTCACTACTTTTTCTACCAAAGACGGGCTGGCGGCAGATGCGGTTGTGTATATATACCCAGATAGATGGGGCAAAATATGGCTGGGCACCTATGGAGGCGGCATCAGTCGGTATGACGGAGAATCTTTTAGCAACTTTTCCACTGCCAATGGACTTGCCAGCAATATGGTAGTGGGTATAGCACAAGACAATGCTGGCAACCTGTGGTTTGCCACAGAAGGTGGAGGAGCCAGTTGTTATGATGGTAAGACGTTTTCCAGTTTTTCCACAGCACAAGGACTTGCCAGCAATGCAGTAAAAAGTATTACTAAAGATAGGACGGGCAACTTATGGTTCGGCACTTTCAGCAATGGAGTGAGCAGATATGACGGTAAAGCTTTTACCAATTTTTCTTCTGCGCAGGGACTGGCAAACAACACTGTATTTAGTATTGCAGAAGATAAGAAAGGGAACCTGTGGTTAGGAACAGATGGAGGCGGGGCCAACCTGTTTGATCGGGTATCATTTACTACTTTTTCAACAAAGCAAGGATTGGCTGACAACGTAGTATTATCTATTCTGCAAGACAAAAAGGGCAATGTGTGGTTTGGTACAAACATCGGATTGAGTTGTTTCGATGGAAAGTCCTTCACTAATTTCACAAGTCTGCAAGGCCTGTCAAATAATAGAATAACGAGCATTGCCGAGGATAAGTATGGAAATATATGGCTAGGCACACTAGGCGGCGGTGTTAACAAATATTGCTTTTCAACGACAGAGAGTAGAAACCACGTTTCAATTACTACGTACACGACAATACAAGGATTAGCAAGTAATGATGTACAGAATATTACTGTTGATCAGTGGGGAAACATCTGGTTTGGCACATTCGGTGGCGGTGTAAGCCGATATGATGGCAGAGCATTTACAACTTTTACAGTGTCGCAAGGGCTGGCACATAATAATGTTTATAGCATAACCCAAGATATTGCAGGGAACATTTGGTTTGCCACTGCAGGTGGGCTAAGTGTCTTGACCTCAGCTTATGCCCGGAATTCACTATATCCATCAGCAGTTGAAAACAGAAAAGGTATCTTCCGCAATTTTACACAAAGAGATGGCTTACCTGATAATTTTGTTACGCAGGTATTGCAGATGCCTGATGGCAGAATGGCAGTAGGCACCAACCAGGGTATTACAATGTTTATGCCAACTGATAGTCTTAACAAGCTTAACAATGTGTCGATATACAATTACCTTGCTGGCTACCCCATTAAAGACGTAATAGTCGGACAACATTCAATGATATTGGATTCCAAAGGTATCATTTGGGCAGGCACAGGTAGTGAAAAAACTGTATTGGTGCAATTTGATCCTTCCGAACTACTAATTGATACGAACAAAACAATCCCAATAATAAAAAGCATAAAAGTAAATGAGGAAAATATTGTGTGGCATGACTTGAGTAAAGTAAAAAACGTTATACGAAGTGACAAGTCCGACCTGCCAACTAGTACGCTTTCAAACGGGTCAGGAGAAACCGTACCTGCACACATTACAGAGGAGGTGTCGACCATGGGCAGAACTCTGTCGGACGGCGAGAGGGATAGCATGAAAACGAGGTTTGGCGGTATTGCTTTTGACAGTATATCGCGTTTTTATTCTCTACCGTATAATCTGACTTTACCCTACCTCAATAATAATATTACGATCGAATTTAGCGCTATTGAAACGGGTAAACCTGAGCTGGTAAACTACCGGTATATGCTGGAAGGTTATGATAAAGACTGGAGTCCTGTGCTGAAAAAGACCAGTGCCACGTATGGCAATATTAGCGAAGGGCACTACACCTTTATACTAAAAGCTCAGGGAGGGGATGGCCTATGGAGTGAACCTGTAACTTATACATTCACGGTTTTACCACCCTGGTATAGAACCTGGTGGGCATACATTGTTTATGCTATATTGTTTGTCTTACTGTTTTTACTCTTCATCAAATGGCGTGAACGCAGCCTCAGAATGGAAAAGGAGCGACTTGAAAAGACTGTAGTGAAACGAACAGAAGAACTGGTGCAAAAAAATATAATAGTAGAAAAACAAAAGGCTGAAGTGGAAAATGAAAAAAAACGCAACGAGGTGTTACTACTAAATATACTTCCTGAAGAGATTGCAGAGGAACTGCGTAGTACAGGTACCACAAAAGCCAAACAGTTTGACAATGTAACCGTATTGTTCACTGATTTTGTAAATTTTACAGAGGCTACCGGCCAGATGAGTCCTCAGGGCCTAATAAATGAGCTACATGAATGTTTCAAGAAATTTGACGAGATAACAGGAAAATACAATATCGAAAAAATAAAAACCATTGGTGACGCATACCTAGCTGTTGCAGGGCTGCCAACTGCGGATCCGAAACATGCTGAAAATATGGTAAACGCAGCGATAGAAATAAATAACTTCATGCGTGAAAGAAAATCTGAACCCGGATCGCATACATTTGATATCCGTATTGGCATACACAGTGGCAGTGTAATAGCTGGCGTGGTTGGTGTAAGGAAATTCGCCTACGACATATGGGGTGATGCCGTAAACACAGCAGCCCGAATGGAGCAAACTAGCGAAGCAGGAAAAATAAATATTTCGGAGGCTACATATGAAATGGTAAAGGATAAATTTTCTTGTACTTATCGGGGCGAACGAGATGTAAAAGGTAAGGGCTTGCAGAAGATGTATTATGTCTCGGAAGAAATTAGCAACATTAGAAAGTAAGCTTCAGCATTACCTGCAAATATTTGGTCACAAATAACATCAAAAAATCAATGTATACGGCATTATAAAATGTTACATTATTTCCGAATCCATGAAAAACACATTGTAAATTAGCAGTGGGATGAACAGATTTTTTCTTTAATATACTCCTATCATTTACAAGGAAATATTTATAATAATAAACAACAAAACCATTACTAATTAAGTACTACTGACTGCACAGAAAAATTGCAGAAGGCGGAATCCGAAAAGCCTGAACTAGAGTAGGAAACACACTTACAAAAAACAACAATATGCCTAAAAAAAACGTTAATGAAATTGAAACCCCCTCCCTTACAATTGGTTGGTCTGTAACCGTGAAGCCAGTCGCAGGCCAACAGATAAAAGGATTTTGGCTCGTACATTCCGGTGATAACGTCCCTACACAGACGTATAACAACCCTACCTCGGTTCCGCCAGGTGGGGTCACTTTAAGTCAACTCCTTCAATCTACAGGGTCAAAAGACGGGTGGACATTTGTGTACATGGATGGGAACAATAACCTGTGGACAAACGGAGATTGGCTACAAGGTAGCAAAAGCGGTGCGCACGATCTTCAAAATGATGAAGGCTTTACAAATTGCACGATAACGATAACTCCTGGCTTACCAAATTCATCAGGCTTCGTTCAGCTAACTATTGCGTATAGTTATATGGATGGGGAGGGGCAACCACAGCAGGGTACCGTGAGTCCACTGAACTATTTGCAGTGTCTCAACACTCTAGATTAATATTGTTTATGATGTCTGCAAAATAAAAATCCCCCGTTCATTCCGGGGGATTTTTATTTTCTATTAATGCAGTAGTACGACTACCCTACCATCTCTGCGGGAGTGAGGCGCGTGGCCCACGCATGGAGTGAGTCATATTGCTCGTCTATGAGGTCGTGGGGCAGGGAGAAGGGCTCGTGCTTGGTGGTGAGGAATATGGTGTACATGGAGGCCCGCTTGCCAAATTCCATATCGCTGATGCTGTTGCCGATCATCACGCTTTTTTTCAGGTCGATAGCCGGGAAATCTTCCTGGGCCTGAAGCGCCATGCCGATGTTTGGTTTGCGGTTATGGTCGTCGTCGGTAACGGCGGTGGCGGCGTATATCTTATCTATGCGTCCGCCATTCTCGGCTATCACAGCGCGCATGTTCTTGTTAATATCCCTGAGGGCATCAAGGGTCATTATTCCCCTACCCACCCCTCTTTGATTAGACACTACAACTATGTTCCCGAAAACACGGTTTAATGAGCGAAGGGAATCGAGCACGCCATCGTGGAAAGTAAATTCATCCCATGAGGTAATGTAAGAACCTACGGATTCTATGTTGATAACACCATCCCGGTCGAGGAAGAGTGTCCAGCTTTTGTCGAATTCGGGTTTATTATTGAGGATATTCATTATGCGGTTATTTTTTGTTAAACAACTCCTGTTCTACGAGCTGGCAAATGATGTGACCTATGGTGATGTGTGATTCCTGTATCCTTGGCGTATCGGTGCTGGGTACGTTAATCACATAGTCAGCGAGGGGTTTCATTTTGCCACCTGTCTCTCCTGTAAGTACTACATTAATCATACCAATCTTTTTCGCCTCCTCCATGGCCTTGATAATATTAACAGAATTTCCGGAGGTGCTGAGGCCCACGAGTACATCGCCGGGCTTACCCATTCCTTTAATTATCCGGCTGTAAACCACATCATAGCCATAATCGTTGGCCACGGCGGTCATGTAGGAAGAGTTGCAGTGGAGTGCCTCGGAGGGCAGCGGGTCGCGGTCGGTGTAGAAGCGGCCACTGAACTCCGCGGCGAGGTGCTGCGCATCGGCGGCGCTACCGCCATTGCCGCAAAACAGCACTTTGTTGCCATTGGCAAAAGCGGTGGTGATGAGCCGGGTAACCTGTTCGATGGTGGCGGTGAGTGTAGCGTCGGTGAGGACCTTATGCTTTACATCTATCGATGCCTGCAGGATGTCTTTGATTTGTTTTTGCATGTTAGCTATTGTCAAAAATACGTGGTAAAATGTGAAATTTACCAAAACCCCAAACCCCAAAAGCAAAAAAAGTGCCGGTATCCACACATATTTAACAATATGGGGGATTTTTGGCAAGCTGTGCATTTTTTTACATTTTTTTGGGTTGGTGTTTTAATGTGTAATGCACTAATAAACAAACTACAACAAAATGTTTTTTGCGCACTATTTGCGCACTTTTTTTCCCGAAAGCACACTACAGCATAAGGTTCACAAAGCAGTCCCGATAGCTATCGGTATCAAAGAACTTACCCGTTTTTGCGGGTATTGTGTAAAGTTCGGGGATGTGCGGGTGGCGGACAAATAAAAAAAACGTCATGGTACAGAAACTGTACCGTGATGGTTTTTGGGTGTGGGCTGGGCGTGGGTTTGAGGGGGATTTTAGGATTTGAAAATTTTCAGGATAAGCGAGTTTATTTTGGTTGTCATTTGCGTGAGTGTCCTGCGCGAGTTGTTGCAGGTCAGAAGGTAAGACCTGCAACGGCGGAAAATACAGGTCATTGCGAGGCAATTTTTATTATCATCCTGAGCTTGCCGAAGGGTTACTCTTTTACTATCTTATGCACCGTTCTCATCCCCTCGCCATATGTTAGCGCCAGCAGGTAAAGGCCGGGGGGTAGGTGCTGCGTAGAAATTGTATTGATACTATGCAGCAGTACTCCTTGTTGCATTTCGGCACCCACTATATTATACAGCTTAAATCCTGTACCTGATTTTATGTTCTCTATGTGTAGTTCATTGATTGTGGGATTTGGGAAAATTTTTAAATTAATAGCATCGTTATCTTTATGTTCATTTACAGATGATTTAATCCAAAATGCAGTGGCACTATAGTTTGTAATCTTTCTTACATGTGTCCCCCAATTTGAATAAAAAATATTCCCATGCGAATCAAGATAAATGAACTCCGGATGCATTTGAGTGCTGGTTGCTAGTGCTCCTTCATATGAAGTGGCATGTGTACCAGTATCCCCAGCAATAGTCCTTATGATGCCCGTCTCCATGTTTACCCAGCGAAAAACATTATTACCATTATCTCCAATCACTATATTACCCAAACTATCTATTGCAAAACTAATAGGGTTATTTACCTGGGCAGCCGTTGCAGGTCCACCATCACCAGAGTATCCCACAGAAGTTCCAACGACAGTCGATATAATACCGCTTGTGTTTATTTTTCTTATCCTACTTCCACCCCGATCCGCAAAATAGAAATTACCACTCTTGTCAAACAACATAGTTGATCCGTAATTAATCTTTGCCACAGTTGCAGGGCCTCCATCTCCGTATCCGCCTCCGCCAATTACCCCTGTACCCGCAAAAGTTGTAATTACTCCTGTCACAGCATCAACTTTCCTGATTTTCCATTGCTCACCTATAAAAATGTTACCAACACTATCTATATAAACATTATCTGGATTGTGTAATTCAGCGCTTGTTGCTGGGCCATTGTCACCACTGAAACCAGAATTTCCGTTTCCGGCTATTGTACTAATTACGCCAGTAACAGCATCTATTCTACGAATTCTATTATTCCCCATATCAGCAAAGTAAACATCACCTACTTCGCTAGCATACAGACCATAAGGCTGTTTTAGTTTGGCTAGCGTTGCCGCTCCTCCATCTCCTGAATAACCGCTTTCACCTGTGCCTGCTATTGTCGTAATTATTCCGGCAGGATTAACTTTCCTTATTCTGTTATCAAGTGTCGCAATATAAAGATTACTTGAACCGTCCATCCATATGCCTTCCGTATTCCCCAATAAAGCTGCCGTTGCAGGCCCACCATCTCCTAATGCGGTTGCACCTGTTTTCCCCGCCACAGTATACACCCGCATCTCGCCTGTCTGCGCTATAGAAAGCAGTGGTAAAAGAGAAAGCAATATGGTAAACAATTGGCGCACAGGTAGAATTGGTATTTTAAGTTGAAGTATTTCATTGTTGCTCATTATTTTTCAATTGATATAAAGCTATAAAATTTTAGATAGAAAATAATTGTACGACATTTTGAGGTCCTACTCCTTTACTATTTTATGCACTGTTCTCATCCCCTCGCCATCTGTTAGCGCCAGCAGGTAGAGGCCGTGCGGCAGGTGCTGTATAGAAATTGTATTGATACTATGCGGCAGTACTCCTTGTTGCATTACCGCACCCACTACATTATACAGTTTATACTCAGTATTTGGTTTTATGTTCTCTATATGCAGTTCATCTTTTGCAGGGTTAGGATAAACAGATACATTTTTGCCAGTACTTACTACCTCTGCCTTAAGCGATTCCATATTACATGTAGGATTAAAAGTTACTTTTCGAATACGGCGACCTCCTAAATCTCCTATATATAAATTACTACATGGATCAAAAGTTATTCCACCAGGATCCCATATTGATGCTCCAGTGGCAGGTCCTCCATCACCCGAAGATACTGATGTGCCATTGCCTGCTACAAGATGAAGAATGCCGGAATGGTCTATCCGGTATATTCTATTGTTGCCAAGATCCGAAATATATAACTGCCCTGATGTATCAAATGCTATTTGCCTGGGACTCATGGAAACCGCCGTTGCAGGGACACCATCACCAGCATAGGTTGAACTCCCATTCCCGGCTATAGTAGTAATAATCCCGGTTACAACATTTACCTTTCGCACCCGGTTTGTTATTATGCTGCTCGCAGTTTCAGCAATATACACATTGCCGCTATCATCCAGTGCCAGGCCATATGGACTAATAAGCTGAGCAGCAGTTGCTGGGCCATTATCACCCACTCCGGTACCACCACCTGCAATAGTGGTAATAATGCCCGCAGCATCCACTTTGCGTATTCTATTATTCCATAGGTCGGCAATGTATACATTGCCATGTTTGTCTATACGGACGTCTTGCGGATTATAAAGTTGCGCCGAAGTGGCAATACCACCATCTCCGCTGAAACCACTGGTGGTTCCTGCTATTGTACGAATAATATTTGTCGATACGTCTATCTTTCGGATTATGTGATTCTGGTTGTCAGCGAAGTAAATATTGCCCAATGTGTCCAATGTAATCCCGAGGGGGCCTCCTATTTTAGCCGCAGTAGCAGGTATATCTGTGCCATTATACCCC
>CAZBPS010000031.1:0-36355 GCA_964493865.1 uncultured Flavipsychrobacter sp. | reverse complement strand
CCTGCCCTGGTCAGTTTAAATCGGCCTAGGGTGGTCAATTTGACCGGCTTTTCCACCTCCACGCTGAACAAGCATTGTTGTATTTCCACGTATTTCCAAGTCAGATACTTTTGCCTTTACATCTTCCGGCAGAGTATGATTCTTTTCCGTGAAAAGTTCTTTATTCCCAATATGGAATACGCTTCCGTTGTATTCAGCACGTACACCTCTACCAGTAATTGCCTCTACTTTCGATGCAGGTGATACATCCTTTTTTAGCTTCTCAGTTCCACCTTTTACAATCGCCGCAGCAAGTGGGTGGTCACTTAATTTTTCAATTGCAATAACGGCCTCAAGGAGTTCTTCTTCTGAGATACCATTTAACGGATATATACCAGTTAGTTTAGGTTTACCTTCTGTAAGGGTGCCCGTTTTATCAAATGCAATCGCAGTAAGTGTTCCCATTTCCTCAAGCGGTTTGCCGCCTTTAACTAACACACCTGCTTTGGCTGCCCGTGCAATCCCACTAAGCACGGCACTTGGTGTAGAAATAGCAAGAGCACACGGGCTGGCAGCTACGAGCACAGCCATTGCCCTGTAGAAACTTGCACTAAACGGCTCATTAATTATCAAGAACGCGAACAGAAGCAGAATAACAAGACCGAGAACACTTGGCACATAATATTTTTCCAGCTTGTCAGTAAAATGCTGCGTTGGTGACTTTTGCGTCTGTGCCTCATTTACAAGTTCAATCAATCTTGCAATCGTTGAATTGGCCGCCAGTTTAGTTACAGTGATTTCCAATGTTCCATTGCCATTGATTGAACCTGCAAATACTTTGAACCTAGCATCTGTTACCTTAGCAAAATCGATTCCTGACTCAACAGCCATTTTATCTACAGGCATACTTTCTCCTGTAATTGGTGCTTGATTGACGCTACTTGTTCCATTTACTACAACGCCATCAGCAGATATTTTAGAGTTTGGCTTGATAACAATTACATCTCCAATTTGTAGATCATCCACCGGTGTTTCTGTAAGTGTCTCTCCATTTTTACGGAGTGCTGTTGTTGGTGCCAATTCTGTCAGCGCAGCAATTGATTTTCGCGCTTTCTCCATCGCATAATGCTCAAGAGAGTGTCCGAGGCTGAAAAGAAAGAGCAATAACGCTCCTTCTAACCATTGCCCAAGCGCCGCAGCGCCAATCGCTGCAACGAGCATCAGAAAGTCTATCTCAAACTTACCTTTACTAATAGTTTCAACAGCTTCTTTTGCTGTAAAGAACCCCCCAAAGAAATATGCTGCTACATAACAACCAATAGAAAAAACGGCAAAGGAAGTTCCAAACGACAGCGCAAATCCGATGCCTAATAGTATGCCGCAGGTAACGGCAAAAATGAGTTCAGCTTTTTCACCAAAGAAACCGCCATGAGAATGCGTATGCGCTCCTGCATCATGCTTGTGTGCTCCTGTGTCATCATCGTGAGTATGTCCATGAGCTTCCTTTTTTCGTTTTCGGAAGTTATCTACATTGTTGATACGCAGCGACAGTTTTTCAATACTCGCACTAATAGCATCCTCATTTGTCTCAGATTTTTTGTACTCTAATTGAATGAACCCGCTTGCAGCTACCGATACCGATACAATGCCTGGCATCTCTTTGATACTGGATTCAACAATTCTTGCATGTCGTACATGACGTATGCCTGAGACATCGAAAAGCATGTGACCGTATTGTTCAGTCACACTGGCTCCTGCTTCTTTCGCAATAGCTTCAATTTCAGAAACGGAGATTGCTTCCGGTTCATAATGAAAGCACAGTTGTGCAGGCTTACCACTTTCGGCAGCGACAACATGAACTTTTTCTATGCCTTTTCTGTTTTGCAGCGCGGCAATTGTCTTTGAGACACATTCGTCTCTTTCGTTTGGCACCTCTGGTAATAGTACATCAAGGTTGATTTTCATCTTTTCCACTAGCTAAAGCTTTTAATGGTGATTATTCGTGTTCTCCTGTATTTGTCATTTTTGCCATAAGGAAAAATGATCCTTTTGTAACAATTCTCGTTCCTTCCGACAGGTCTTTAACTGGTTTTATCTCAGTATATCCAACATCAGAAGTACCCTTAATGATTTGCACACGTTCGAAATTCATCTCGTTGGCATGTTCACCCTTTTCTTCTTTGTGTCCTTGTTTATCTGTAATTACGAAAATGTAATCTTTGCCCCCATTGCTAGTAATAGCTTGGTCTGGAACAGCCGGATATACGTTGCTCCCTATGCTAATTCTAGCTGTGACATTCATACCCTCAATAAGACCAGTTCTATCATTTATTACTCGGGCATGAACGGGTATGGCTTTAGTCTCATTTACAAAGGCAGTACCAATTGAATATACCATAGCATCATATTCCTTTCCGGCATTGTTCGTAAGGGTAAAGTGGATGGTTTGCCCCTTAGAAACTACAGGAATGTCTTTCTCATAAACAAACAGGTCAAGATGCAATTCCGAATTATTAATAATCTGCGCTATAGGAGAATTTGCATCTATTCGAGAGCCAATTTGTGCTGTTATATCTGAGATATTACCACTGATTGGCGCTGTGAGGTTAAGGACAGATGAAATGCCATCCGACTCAGAAATACCGAGAGTAGCAAGTTGCTGCTTGATCGCTGACCGCTGCGCTTTTAATCCCTGTAGCTCAGATTCTGCCTTTTGCAGATTTTTTAACGGTGCCGCATTTCCAGCCACTAATTCCTTCTGACGAGTTACTTCCTGTTCAGAAAATTTTATCTGTGCAGTTATAGAAATTAGCTGTTGCTGAAGGGTAGATAATTCTGTATTGGCAATGGTTCCAATTATCTGCCCCTTGTTTACAAATTCCCCAGGCTGCACCCTAAGAGATCGGAGTGTTCCGCTGACGAGAGATGTAATCTGAGCTTTGTTTTGGTTTGGAACAGCAAGCGTACCGTTCACCCCAATTGAGGAAGAAAGGTTTTTCATTTCAACCTTTCCAAACTCTACACCTGCGGTTTTGATTTGGGCATCAGTGAGAGAAACAAAGTTTGTTTCCTCATGCTGTTCACTGCTTGCTTGTTTTTCCGTTACGCTGTCATTTTTTTGACCGCATGATGCCATTAATATTAGACTGACGAGCCAAAGTGCTTTATATACTTTCATGATTATTTATTTTGATAATAGTGCAATTGAATTGTGTTTTGATTGAATTGTTGTACGGCATCCAAATAGTTCTTTCTAATGTCGATAGCCTGATTGAGGTATTGTGACAGTTCAGCAAAGCTGATCTCACCTCCACGATATGCGAGGTTAGCCGCTTTTGTAATTTCCGTAGCCTGAACAAGTCCTGCCGTTTCATAGTACTGCAACATTTGCCTGTTTTTCTCTGCCGCTTGTCGTGTTTGAAGTAGCTGCGCATGTAGTACCTGACTTTCGTATTGATACATCGTTTGTTGATAGTCTTGTTCCAATCTTGCGCTTTTAACTTTGTTGTTATAGTAGCTTCTGCCCAAGAGAGGAACACCCATCGTTACAGAAAAGCCCGAATATGGATTCGGCAGGTTATATAACCGTTGCGAAAAGAATCTGCCTGAAAATTCAGGCAATGCGCTTTGCCGGGCTATTTTTAATTCCGAAGAAGCAACATTCACTGCTTGCTGTTGTACCAATAATGCTGGATGGTCTGTTGTGGTAGTACCAAGATCATCTTCCACCTTTTGCAAAGTGGAATTTTCAGGTAGGTAAATTGAATCGGTATTGAGGAGTGCTTTCAGCGTAGTTTGCTGTATTTGTATATCATTTTGTATAGCTACAAGCTGTAGGTGAATTTCCATGCTCTTTGCACTTGCGGCAATGCTATCAAGCCCTGCACTTTCTCCCGTCTTTACTCTCAATCGCGCAATGGTTGATATCTCTTTGTAAAAGCTATCAAGCTGCTGCCATAACCGCAGCCTACTCTCCTCATACCATAGTGTGTAGTATGTAGTTGCCAAATTGCGGCGCATCTCAAGCACTCGCAGTTGCTTGGTATATTCAAACGATTTTACCTTTTGCTCAAGCATGTTCTTACGTGCGGCATAGGTTCCAAACCACTCTATACTTTGCGAGACTCCAATCTTTAATATGCCTTGATTGTCTGATGGCCGGAGATCTTCATTCTCCGCAAACAATCCTGTTTTAGGGATATTAAATGACGTGCCTGCCATTGACTGCGACTGCTTAAACGCTATATCGCTGCTTTTTAATTGAAGATTGTTGCGCAGTGCAATTTCGTACGCATCTTGAAAAGAAATTCGCACCCCATCGTTTTGTGCAGAGGCAGGCAATGTAAAGCAACAGATTAGCAGCAGTATTGAAGCCGCTTTTATTCCAGTGCTACCTTTCATAGGTTTTGTAAAGATGATGTAGAGTAGCGGTAGCACAATGAGAGTCAGCAATGTTGCTGTCACGAGGCCGCCGATAACAACAGTTGCAAGGGGCTTTTGTACCTCAGCACCTGCGCCCGAAGATATTGCCATTGGTAAGAAGCCAAGTGATGCAACCGTTGCTGTCATGAGTACAGGACGTAGCCGCATTTTTGCGCCAGTAAGAACCCGCTGCACCACATCATCAATCCCTTCTTTTGCCAACTCATTGAAAGTTCCAATCAGCACAATTCCGTTTAGAACAGCAACGCCAAACAGTGCAATGAAGCCAACTCCAGCGGATATCGAAAAAGGCATCCCACGAAGTAAAAGAGTGAACACACCACCAATGGCTGACATTGGAATGGCAGTGAAGATGAGAGCTGCCTGCTTCAACGATTTAAATGTGAAATAGAGCATTGCGAAAATGAGGAAAAGCGCAATGGGTACAGCAATTTGTAATCGTGCTGATGCTCGCTCTAAATTCTCGAAAGTTCCTCCGTATGTAAAGTAATAGCCACTTGGCAGTTTGTATGAAGCAAGTTTCGCCTGTATGTCTTTAACGACACTTTGTACATCGCGTCCTTTTACATTGAATCCAATGACAATCCTGCGTTTTGCCTCCTCTCTACTTATCTGTGCCGGCCCTTCTTTGAACGATACTTTAGCAACTTGGCTTAGCGGCACTTGATTCCCATCTTTGATGGGGATGTATAAGTTAGCTACATCCTCAATAGAAGTTCGGTGCGCCGAATCCATACGAACCACCAAATCAAATTTGCGTTCATTCTCAAATACTACTCCCGAAGAAGAACCTGCAAATGCAGCGGTGAGCACTCGGTTAACGTCACTAACATTGAGACCATAGGCAGCAATCTGAGTGCGATTGTACTCAACCGTTATTTGTGGCAAACCCTGAGTTCGTTCGACTTGCGGGTCTGTAGTACCTTTTACTGATTGGACAATTTTGCTGACATCTTCAGCGAGTGAGGCAAGCGTTTCAATGTTCTCGCCAAATATTTTAATAGCTACGTCTTGCCGCACCCCTGTCATTAACTCATTAAATCTCATTTGAATTGGTTGATTTGCTTCGAAAAAGACACCGGGTATTGCTTCAAGTTTCTCAATCATTCTCTTTGCTAAATCGTCATAGTCTTGCGTAGTAGTCCATTCCTTTTTGTCTTTCAGTACAATAATTAAATCGGATGCTTCAGGAGGCATCGGGTCAGTCGGTATCTCCGCACTTCCTGTTTTTCCGACTACTTGTTTTACTTCAGGAAAGGATTTAATAATTCGCTCTGCCTGCATTGATGTTTCTATGCTTTGCGACAGGGATGCACCCTGAGGAAGAATGCAGTGGAAAGCATAATCGCCCTCTTGTAGTTGTGGTAAGAACTCGCCTCCCATTCTCATAAATACGACTACTGAAGTAATAAGCAGTGCGCCTGCTATGCCTACGCATACATATTTGAACTGTATGGCACGTTGTAGAAGCGGAGTATATTTACGCTGAAAAAACTCCATCATTTTGTCTGAGAAGCTTTGCTTGTGAGATATATTCTTTGGTAGTACGAGTGCGCACATCATGGGAATGTATGTGAGCGAAAGAAGTAGAGCACCGAGAATTGCAAAGCCAACAGTTTGTGCCATCGGGCGAAACATCTTGCCTTCAATACCCACTAAAGAAAGAATCGGGATATACACAATGAGAATGATGATTTGGCCAAAGGCAGCAGAGTTCATCATTTTTGATGCAGAACTCAATACTTCATCATCCATTTCTATCTGCGAGACTCGCTTTTCCTGTCTAAGGGCAAGGTGGTGCATTGTTGCTTCAACAATAATCACTGCACCGTCAACGATAAGCCCAAAGTCTATTGCGCCAAGTGACATTAGATTTGCACTAACACCAAAGACATTCATTAAGCCTAAAGCAAATAATAATGAAAGTGGTATAGCAGATGCGACAACTAAGCCTGCACGAAGATTGCCGAGGAAAATAACCAGTACGAAAATAACAATGAGAGCACCCTCAATGAGGTTCTTCTGAACGGTATGTATCGCTCTGTTAACAAGGCTTGTTCGGTCTACAAATGCTTCAATTTCGATGTCAGCCGGAAGGGATGATTTTATAGTAAGCATTTTCTTTTTGACACGCTCCACTACTTCGGCGCTATTCGAACCTTTAAGCATCATGACAATGCCACCAACAACTTCTCCTTCACCGTTACGTGTCATGGCACCGTATCTAATTGCACTACCAATTTTTGGGGTAGCTACATGGCGAATAAGAATTGGTACGCCATTCACATTTTTCACGACTATATTTCCGATATCTTCAAGAGTAGTAACAAGCCCGATGCCTCGAATGAAGTATGCATTTGGTTTCTTGTCGATGTACGCGCCCCCTGTGTTTTCGTTATTTTTCTCCAATGCGTCTATCAATTCAGCAATAGTCACATTCATTGCCTTTAGACGATTGGGGTCAATAGCTACTTCATATTGCTTGAGTAGACCTCCGAATGAATTTACTTCTGCAACACCTGGGGTGCCATAAAGCTGACGGGCTACTATCCAATCCTGCATGGTTCGTAAATCCAATGCAGAATACTTGTTTTCGGCACCTTTCTTTGGGTGAATAATGTATTGGTAAATTTCACCTAAACCCGTTGATACGGGAGCAAGTTCAGGCTTACCCAGCCCGTTGGGTATTTTACTTTCAGCTTCTTTGAGCCGTTCATTAATCAGTTGACGGGCGAAATAGATATCGACCTTATCGTCAAAAACAATGGTTACAACAGAGAGGCCAAAGCGAGAAATTGACCGTATTTCTTCGAGATCAGGGAGGTTAGCGAGACTTTGCTCTATTGGATATGTTACAAATTGTTCGACTTCCTGACTCGCAAGCGTAGGTGCGTTGGTAATTATCTGAACCTGATTATTCGTAATGTCTGGTACCGCATCTACAGGTAATTTAGAAAGAGAATAAACGCCCCAGACGATTAGCATTAGCGTTAGTATGCCAATGGCAAGTTTATTCTTTATGGAAAAAGAAATGATTTTTTTGAGCATTTTTCAGAGATTAATGAATGGACACCAAATGATGGTAGTAGTGCATTATTCGCTCAATAATTGCGCAGATCATTAGAATTGACACTACGCCAATTAGAATAGAGCGGATAACTCTGTACAACAGAGGCTTAGGCGCGTTTAACTGCCTTTTGCCTTTTTTGACGGCCATATGTAAATGATAAAAACTGGAACAGGAGTCCTGTTTCAACAAAACAAAAAGTAAGACATGGGGAAATTAAGCAAGCTGGGGAGGTTGCCAGATATCATTCGATACCTTCATTATTTTGTTCTGTACATGGGAAACATGAGTTAGACATGTCTCAAACTCAACAGTTTCAAAAAAGACTAATCGTTGCGTTATAACAATAGGGCTGGCGCAGCAAGAGCAATGGCAAAATGGCGAGCATAAATCTCGGTGAGTGCTACCCTCGCCGTTTGGTGTTTGTGCGTTTGCTGACATCTTTGTTTCGCTATAGGACAAATCATCATTGTCCGCGCAGGGCAGAACACTCAAAATAAGAATGAGCAGGGCCAATATGGAAGCCGTCAATCGCATTGTGCATTTCAAAAATACACATTTCGAGAATACGATTGAACTTTTTTAAAAATTGAAATGGTCTGCCTCTACGAATTTACCGCCTGACTGACTTGCATCGCATTTAATCGTAAGCTTAATGTCTGCATATCTGCACTAACCTTTTTATCTATAATCTTCGCATAATGTTGAGTCATTTTAATACTCTTATGCCCAAGCATCTTGCTTACGCTCTCAATCGGCACATCATTATTTAATGTCACTGTTGTAGCGAAAGTATGCCTCGCAATGTGAAATGTTAAAGTTTTCGCTATTCCACATAAATCGGCAATTTCTTTCAAATATGCGTTCATTTTTTGGTTGCTCAGAACCGGCAGGACTTTGTTAGCGTTAATGCACTTAGGGTGATTATTGTACTTATCCAAAATAGCTAATGCTTGTGGTAAAAGAGGAATTCTTGTAGGTGTTTCTGTTTTCTGCCTTGATGTAAAAATCCATTTATTGTTATCTACTCCTTTTACTATGCAATCCCGAGTAAGCTGGAAAACATCAATAAATGCTAACCCCGTGTAGCAGCAAAACAGGAAGATGTCTTTTACTTGGCTCAGGCGATCAACTGCAAACTGTCTATTTGCCAACGTAATCAATTCGTCCTCGCTCAGGTATTCTCTTACTACTTCCTTCTTGGACATCTTAAAACCAAAGAACGGGTCTTTGGGAATCCACCCACTTTTGAGGCAAAAGGTTACAATCTTCCGCAAATTGCTGATGTACTTTATGGTGCTATTATGATTGCATTTCCGAACACTTTTAAACCAAAACTCCATATCGCTTACAAAGTCGAATGACAGGCTTTTAATCTCAATATCCTGTTGTCCGTATTTCCATTGGATATATTCACGAGTGTGGCCGAGCGCAGTGCTATATCTTTTCACTGTTGCTGATGCAAACTCCACATTCTCTAACGCAGTTAGTTTATCGTTATGCTGCTGAAATACCTCTAACAACATGCGAGGTTTTTCTTCCTGACCTGTCAGAATCTTAATAATGTTGTCTGCGGTAACAGGTTTGTTTGCTTCTTGCAGCTTTAGTCGTGCCTCATGGACATTCCTTTCAAGTAGATCAAGGTGAGCATTCAGAGTTTTGCTCTTTTCATTGGTGCCCTTTGCTCTTTGAGTTAGGTTGTTCCAACGTTCTGGCTCACAGTAGTGCTTTGTACCAATTTCTTTACGTTCACCATTTATCGTGATGCGCATACATATCAGAACTTCTCCGGCGGAGTATCCTTTTGGTTTCTTCAGGAAGAAAAGGATAGAAAAACTTTTCAGTATCATAACTACAGTTTTACGGTTACAAATTTCATACTGTAGTCATTCGCAAACAAGATGTTTAGTAGCTAAACATGTTCACAATCAATCAGTTGTGAAGGTTTAGGTGCGTCAAAGGCAAAACTTTTTTTACGCACCTAATTACGCACCTGAGTTTTGTGAAAATTTGAAAGTTTTGATACATGGCTAAAATGAAAAAAGCCCTGAAATCAACGGTTTCAGAGCTTTTGACATCTTTTGATACTGTACTAAGTGGAGCCGGCGGGAGTCGAACCCGCGTCCAAACATATGCCCGATAAGCTTTCTTCGTGTGTATTCCTGAATTAATTGTCGGGAACCAGCCGGAACAGGACGAACCAACTATTTCCTTATCTGCTTTAGTTTTCATCCCATGCGCGCAGTGAACATGGGCCTATCCCGCTATTTGTTGATTCGGCGGCGGGGACGGCAACAGGCGGCCTTCCCGGCGGCTATAAAGGGTGTCTAATCACTGATTAGGCAGCCATGGCGTAAGAATATTCGCCGTATAGATTTTGAGTCTTCAGATTTACGTGCTAATTACCCAACGCACGACACGCTTACATACCCTGCCCTATGCTGTCAAAACCAGTCGGCCCCGGTTTTGAATTGATAGAACTTTTCAAAGAACTGGTGTAAAATTACACAATTTACAGGTAGTAAAAATGTTAATAATTCCGTATCCTTGTTATATGAAAAAACTGATATTTAGTTTGTTGTGCGTACTGGCCGTAAGCAGTGCCTTCGCTCAGGTAGATAAAGACGTTATGGCTATCCGTAAGCTGCTGTTTATGCAGGTGCAGGAGTGGAATAAAGGTAATGTAGAGGGCTATATGAAGGGCTATTGGGAGAGCGACAGCCTGGTGTTCATAGGCTCTAAGGGCCCCAGATACGGATACGGTGCCACACTGGCCAGCTATAAGAAGTCATATCCCGATGCCGACCATATGGGCAAGCTCACCTCTACCATTGTGAGCATGGATAAACTCTCAGAAGACAGCTATTTTATCATAGGCAAATGGGCGCTGGAGCGCAAAGCGGGTGATGTAAGCGGCAGCTACACCTTGCTGCTGAAGAAAATAAAAGGCCAGTGGGTGATAGTATGTGACCATAGCAGCTAAAATATCAATGTATAAAGTTTATTTTGTTGGAATATTTTAAATTACAAGTTGTTTTTATAGTTTTGATTCAACTACACTAAACAACACTTCCAAAATGAAAAAGCTATTCAAAGTTCTTGGGTACCTCGTACTCATTTTGCTGATTGTTATTGGCGGATTAATTACATATGTAAAGGTTGCGCTGCCGAATGTGGGCGAACCACCATCCCTTACTATAGAGCGGACACCTGAAAGGGTAGAACGTGGAAAATACCTTGCCAACCATGTGTCGATGTGCATCAACTGCCATTCTGAACGTGATTGGACAAAGTTTGCAGGCCCTGTTGTGCCGGGTACAGAAGGTGAGGGCGGCGAACTCTTCGACCAGAAAGTAGGCCTGCCCGGTGCTTATTACTCTAAAAACCTAACACCTGAAGGCGTGAGCAGGTACACCGATGGAGAATTGTTTCGTGCTATTACGGCCGGTGTAAATAAGGATGGCAAGGCATTATTCCCATTGATGCCGTATAACCACTACGGTGCCATGGATCCCGAAGATGTTTATTCCATTATAGCCTATTTGCGGACGCTTACCCCTAAAAAGAAAGATATACCCGAGTCTGTATCAGATTTCCCGATGAACATTATTTTGAATACTATTCCTACAAAACCAACACCCGGTAAACGTCCGGACCCATCATCAAAAGAATACAGTGCATATATGGTTAATGCTTCAGGCTGTATAGAATGCCATACCCGCGAGAATCATGGGCAGATAATCCCCGAACTCGCATTCAGTGGCGGGCGCGAATTTAAAATGCCTGATGGCTCTATACTGCGCACTCCCAATATTACACCCGACAAAACAACCGGTATAGGTGCATGGACGGAGGAAATGTTCATACAGAAATTCAAGGCATATGCCGATTCCGGATATGTCTCACCTGCGATCGCCCCCGGACAGTATAATACCGTAATGCCATGGACCAGCTATTGTGGTATGACAAAAGAAGACCTTTCTGCCATTTATAAATATCTGATGGCATTGCCTGCGCAGCAGAATACTGTTATCAGGTACACGCCGGCTGCAGAGGTAGCTAAGAAATAAGCTTATTTCGGCGATTAAAAACGTGCCGTGCCTTAAAAGGTGCGGCACGTTTGCTATAAGGGGGTTTTTCAATAACTTGTGTTGTTTTAAACGGTGTATATGAACAGAAGTATCAGGAAGGTTGCAGTTATTGGCAGTGGGGTGATGGGTTCACGCATTGCATGTCATTTTGCGGGTGTTGGAGTGCAGGTGTTGTTACTGGATATTGTACCACCGGCATTAACGGATGCTGAGAAAGCTAAAGGTCTTACCGTTGAAAGTAAACAGGTGCGCAACCGCATAGTGAACGACGCACTGCAGACAACTTTAAAGAGCAAACCTTCTGCTGTTTACACCAAAGCTGTTGCAAAACTTATACAAACAGGTAACATTGATGACGACCTGCAAAAAATTGCCGATTGCGACTGGATAATAGAAGTGGTGATAGAAAGGCTGGATATAAAACAACAGCTATTTGAGAAAATAGAAAAATACCGTAAACCGGGCACGCTCGTTACATCCAATACATCGGGCATACCCATACACCTGATGAGTGAAGGAAGGAGCGAAGATTTTCAGCAGCATTTTTGTGGCACACACTTTTTCAATCCACCAAGATATCTACGCCTGTTGGAGGTAATACCGGGTCCGAAAACTAAACAGGAAGTGCTGGATTTCCTTATGGATTACGGTGATAGGTTCCTGGGTAAGACCACTGTGCTTTGTAAGGATACGCCTGCATTTATTGCTAACCGTGTGGGTGTATTTGGCTTCATGGCGGTTTTCAAAGCTATGCAGCAATTGGGTTTAAATGTGGATGAAGTAGATGCACTTACCGGCACTGTTTTCGGCAGGCCAAAATCTGCTACTTTCCGCACAGGCGATGTGGTGGGGCTCGATACATTAGTACATGTGGCAAAAGAGCTACCGAAAAATGTGCCAAATGATGAGGCGAAAGATATTTTCAAGATGCCATCGTTCCTTGAAAAGATGGTGGAGAATAAATGGCTTGGTGATAAGACAGGGCAGGGATTTTATAAAAAGGTGAAAGGGGAGAAAGGTAAGTCGGAGATACTTACATTGAACATTGAAACAATGGAGTATGGCCCGAAGGTAAAAACAAAATTTGCTACCATTGATGCCTCCAAACCCATAGACGACCTTGCACAAAGAATAAAGGCCTTATATAATGGCAGCGACAAAGCAGGTGAGTTCTACAAGCTGTTCCATCACCTGCTGTTTGCCTATGTATCAAACCGTATACCGGAGATAAGCGATGAACTATATAAAATAGATGATGCACTCAAAGCCGGCTTTGGGTGGGAGATAGGCGCCTTTGAAAGCTGGGATGCGCTGGGCGTGAAGAAGGTAATGGAAAAGATGAAGGCGGCCGGGTATGAAGTAGCCGCGTGGGTGCCTCAGATGATAGAGAAGGGGTTCACTACTTTTTATAAAACGGAGAACGGGCAGCGGAAGTATTACGATACGCGCACGCAAAGCTACCAGCCGATGCCCGGTACCACCGCATTCATATTGCTGGAGCATATGAACGAAAAGGTGGTATGGAAGAACAGCGTTTGTAAGTTGTACGATATTGGCGATGATGTGGTAGCACTGCGCTGGAATACCAAGATGAATAGCATAGGCGGTGAAGTGCTGGAGGGAGTGCAGAAAAGCGTAGCTATAGCTGAAGAGAAATATAAAGGATTGATATTGGCAAATGGAGGCGCCAACTTCAGCGCAGGTGCCAATGTGGGGCTGATATTTATGTTTGCCGCAGAGCAGGAGTATGATGAGCTGGATTTTGCCATAAGACAATTCCAGGCTACTACCATGCGGATGAGATATAGCAGCATTCCTGTGGTTGTAGCGCCGCACGGGCTTACACTTGGCGGTGGCTGCGAAATGTGCCTGCATGCCGATGCCGTGCATACAGCGGCGGAATCGTATATAGGTCTGGTGGAAGTGGGCATAGGGGTAATACCCGGCGGTGGTGGTACTAAAGAAATGATAGTGCGCGCCAGCGACCGCAACATTAAAGAAGATGTAGAACTGAACTACCTGCAACAGTTATTTATAAACGTGGGAACGGCAAAAGTATCTACCTCGGCCCATGAGGCATTTGAGAATTTTGTACTACGCCCGGGCATCGATCACATCTCTGTTAACCCTGACAGGCGTATTGCGGAAGCTAAGCGTAGCGTATTGTCCATGTGGGAGCGTGGTTATACGCAACCCGTGCAGCGTACCGATGTAAAGGTACAAGGCCGTGGCGGCCTGGGCGGATTGATGGCAGGCATACATGGCATGTGGCGTGGTAAGTACATTACCGACTATGATAAATTTGTAGCAGAAAAGCTGGCCTATGTAATGTGTGGCGGCGACCTCTCTGCACCCACACTGGTAAGTGAGCAATACCTCCTCGATCTGGAGCGCGAAGCATTCCTTAGCCTATGCGGACAACGAAAAACGTTGGAAAGGATACAGAGTATTTTAACAACTGGGAAGCCGTTGAGAAATTAAAGTATTTGGCATCCTTCCAAATACCTAAATTATTATGTTTTCGATAAGAATTTAAAAGAATAATATAGCCTACATTTGAGTTAATATTTCTATGCAAAAGAGGTTGAAAAAGGGGGGCTTTGTGCTGCTGGCGGTGCTGCTGGTATTTTATGGTAGTGGTGCATACGCACAATCAAAGATCGGGCAGGCAAGGCAGTTAGCAGCAGACAAGAAGTACGATAAGGCTATCGAAGTGTATACGGAAGTATACAACCGCTCGCCCGATTCTGTTTACACAGAATATTTAAATACCCTCATTGTTTCCAAAAAATTCAAACAGGCGGAACAACTGGTACAAAAACAGATGACGCTGAGGGATAACCCCTTTTTGCAGATAGACCTTGGGCTTGTTTATGATGCGGATGGCAAAAATGATAAAGCAAAAGAACAATATGCCAAGGTCCTGAAGATGATAAATGGCGACATACTTGTTACCGAACGGGTGGCCAAAGCATTTGCTATTGTAAATAAGGACGACTATGCTGCACAAGCCTATGAGCAGGGTGGCAACCTGATAGGTGCGCCTTACTACTTTAAAATACCACTGGCTACGCTACACGCTAAGAACGGCAATTATGATAAGGCAATTGATGTGCTGCTGATACCCATTCCCAATATGGGGCTAAACCTGGAAGAGGTGAAAAATCTCTTGCTTGAGCTACTAGGTACCGACCAGGCCAAAATGCAGCAGGTACAGAAGACACTTATCAAAAAGATCAACGAGCACCCGGAGAATGTTTATTATGTAGAGTTGCTTACCTGGATATTTACTCAAAAGAATGACTGGGAAGGCGCACTCATACAGATGGAAGCCATTGATGAGCGAAACAAAGAGAATGGCCACCGCCTGATGGACCTTGCCCGCAATGCGAACAATGCCAAACAGTATGATGTGGCTGAAAGGGCCTATGATGATATTATCGTTAAGGGAAGAGAATCGCCTTACTATTTCCTTTCGCGCAGCGAGCGGCTGGCCACCGGGATCAACCGGATAAAGAACAGCCCCGAAAATAAACCTGAGGCTATCAATAGCTTGGTTGCCATGTACGATAGCTTTTTTGTTGAATTCCCGAAACATTATGGTATGCAATCGGCATCGGATTTCGCACTGCTGCTGGCGCAATATGCCAATAACGTGCCCAAAGCCATAACCATACTGAAAAAAGGGATAAATGAGCCTGATGCAAAGCGTGACATGGTGGGTCGGTTTAAGCTACAGCTTGGCGATTATTATGTGCTGATAGGCAAAGTATGGGAGGCGTCACTTACCTATAGCCAGGTGGATAAGGATTTTAAGCAGGATGCGATAGCTGAAGAGGCAAGATTTCGCAACGCTAAGCTGGCCTATTACCGGGGCGATTTCGATTGGGCGCAGAAACAACTGGATATATTGAAACATGCCACATCGCAGCTTATCGCCAATGATGCCATTTATCTTTCCGTTCTGATAACGGAGAATGTGGCCGACAGCGACCTGGTGCCGCTACAGCGTTTTGCGTATGCAGGGCTGCTCCTATTCCAGAATAAGGATACAGAAGCAGAATCGCTCTTAGACAGTATAAATAAAGCATACCCGGAGCATCCGTTGAATGATGATATACTGATGGTGAGGGCTGATATGGCCCGGAAGCGCCTCCAGTTTGAAAAAGCACTGGGCTACCTGAAAAACATCAAGGATAAATATGGTGATGACGTACTGGGTGATGATGCAGTTTTCAAAACGGCGGAAATTTACCAGAATGACCTGCACAAAAACGATGAAGCCAAAAAATATTACGAGCAGCTAATCATAGATTATATTGGCAGCACTTATGTGCAGACCGCCCGGCAACGCCTGAACGAGCTAAATGGTGTGCTTCCGTAGTTCCTGCGGGATGAAGACAATACTTTCACTATTTTTACAGCCTTAACACACAACCATAGGGTAAAGATTTATGCACTCACTCATCATATTCGCATCAGGCACAGGCACAAACGCCAACGCCATCATTCAGCATTTCAAAAAAAGCGGTAATGCTAAGGTTGCATTGATAGTGAGCAATAAGGCAGATGCCGGTGTGTTGGATATTGCCCGCAGGGAAGAAATCCCGTTTCTTATTATTGACCGAAAAACTTTCCAGGAAACAATGCTGGTGGAACAACTGGCCTCCTACCAGCCATCGCTTATTGTGCTTGCCGGATTTCTTTGGAAGATACCGGATACTATCATTCACGCCTTCCCCGGAAAAATAATCAACATTCATCCTGCCCTGCTGCCCGGCTATGGCGGTAAGGGTATGTATGGAAATAATGTACATGATGCCGTAATATCTGCCCGTGAAAAAGAATCGGGCATTACCATTCATTATGTGAATGAACACTATGATGAAGGGGACATTATCCTACAGGCAAGGTGCCGGGTGGAACAAAACGATACTGCTGATTCCTTAGCTGAAAAGATACACCGACTAGAACACTTCTACTTTCCGAGAGCTATTGAATTTCTGCTGCAATAGTGGTGCTGACTAGACCCACGTAAGGAACAACTGCGGCACAATACCCAGCAATATTACCAGTATACAGGTAACAATCAGCATGAATTTATCGCCACCGGTAATGGGTGCGTTCAATTCTGGTGTGCCGGGCTTAAAATACATGGCAATAATGACACGGAAGTAGTAATAAACGCTTATTGCTGCCATCAACAGGGCAAATATTACCAACCACATTAATTGACCTTGCTGCACTGCCGCGAGCAGCACATAATACTTCGCCATGAACCCACCGGTGAGTGGAATACCCGCCAGTGAGAAAAGAAAAATAGTGGTAACGAATGCCAGCAATGGTTCTTTCTGCGCTAGGCCGTTAAAGCCATCGTAGGTATAATCCTTCAGTTTGATGAGAACTGCAAATACGCCAATAGTGGCAACGCTGTATGCAACAGCATATATGATAATCCCGCGTGATGCTTCGGCTGAATTCACAGCGAGTACCGCGAAGAGCATAAACCCTGCCTGGGCAATGGATGAATAGGCCAGCATCCTTTTTACGCTCTGCTGGAAAACGGCGGTAACATTACCCACAAGTAATGTAGCCGCTGTGATGACTGCGAGCACAAGGAGCCAATGCTCGCTAAGCGCATTGAATGATACCTGGAACAGCCGTATAAATGCAAAGAAAGCAGCAGCCTTTACTACTGTCGCCATGAAAGCAGTGAAAACAGTAGGCGAGCCGTCGTAAACATCAGGCGTCCACATATGCATAGGTGCAGCCGATACCTTGAAAGACAGCCCTATAATTATGAACAGGATGCCGGCAAGTGCCAATGGATTAAGGGCATCGCTGTGCAACATGGTTGCCATCTCCATTATGTTGAAGGTGCGCGCCGCGCCGTAAAGCAAAGTAATACCCATAAGCAATATACCCGTGGTGAAAGACCCCATCAGGAAGTACTTAAGAGACGCCTCACTGCTTTTGAGATTACGTTTATCGCTGCCAGCGAGGATATATTGGGGTATAGACAGTATTTCAATACCGATGAACAACATCAGCAAGTTGTTATAGGTTGAGAGAAGATAAAGCCCGCACAAAATGAAGAATATCAACCCGAAATATTCGGCCACGTACTTGCCCACCTTTTGCACTTCACCGCCCATCAGTAAAACGTACAGAAATGTACAGCCGGTCATTATTGTATTGAACCACAATGAATAATGCTCAATGCGGAGCATATTGTTATACATGAATTGCGGTGCGTTTGCCTGAGTAGTAGCAAGATCCCATATATTAACGCCCAGCAGCGCTGCAAAAAGGAAAGCAGCTATAGCCGCAATACTTTTCTTTTCGTTCACCCATATTCCGGAGAACATCATGACAATACCAAAAACTGTTGTAGCAATAATTGCCTTCATATAAACCCCAACCCCTAAAGGGGCTTTAAAAACCTAAATTCTAATTAGAATTTAGCTGTTAAATAATAATTTTCGCACCCCTTCCCTTTATGGGCCGGGGGTTATCATGCCTGCAATTCCGGATGTAAGGTCCAAAAGTGGTTTCGGATAAACGCCCAGGAATAATATAAGGCTGATAATAATTGCCAATCCTAAATATTCATTTACACTTAGGTCTTTGGCTACAACCATAGTTGTTGATTCGCCATAGGCCGTTTTCTGTATCATGTTAAGTGTATATACAGCGCCGAGTATCACGCCAAGACCCGCCACCACCATTATGATAATATGCCCCGCAGTATCGGCGCGGAAAATACCGTTGAAGAGCATAAACTCGCCCACAAAACCGTTTGTGAGGGGCAATGCGATATTTGCAAGAGATATAATTACCAGGGCAATAGCCATTGCGGGTGCCGCTGATGCCATGCCACCTAATCTGGTCATATCCCTGGTGCCATAGCGTTGCTCTATCATGCTTACCATTACCCACATGCCGGTAATGTTGATGCCATGGTTAAACATTTGCACCATGATGCCATGCATACCTACACCGGATGGGATAAACGCCGCTGCGCACATAAGCCCCATGTGGGCAATAGATGAGTAAGCGATTAGGCGCTTAATATCAGTCTGGACAATGGCGATACATGATGCATAGACAATACCGATGACTGATAAGATTACCACCGTTTCAGACCAGAAGGAAACACCTGTTGGTAAAACGGGCAATAGCCAGCGGAGTACTGCATACATGCCCATCTTCACCATCAGTGCACTGAGGATAATGGTGACCGGGGTAGGTGATTGCTCATAGGTGTCCGGCTGCCATGTATGGAACGGGAATATGGGCATTTTAATAGCAAAGGCGATGAACATGAGCCAAAAGAGCCACTGCTGTTTATCGGTAGGCAATGAGGAGCCTGCCTGCACTATGTCGTTCCATGAGTAGCTGCTCACACCGGGTGTTTGCAATGACAGATAAATAAGCCCTGCCAGCAGCATAAGGCTGCCTACAAATGTATAGATGAAGAATTTGAAAGTAACTGGTATCCGCTTTTCGCCGCCCCATCGCGAGCAAAGAAAGTAAACAGGAATAAGCGCCAACTCCCAGAACACATAGAACAGGAGCGCATCGTAAGCCAGGAAAACGCCCATAAGCCCGGCTTGTGACAATAAGAGGAACCCATAAAAAGCACCCGGCTTCTCCACATCCTTGTTTACATTGGTTATCATTACCACCAGAGAAACGATACCGGTAAGCAGGCACAGCATACTGCTCATGCCATCTGCCATGAGACTGAACTGGGTGCCAAGGATAGGTATCCATGGTTTAGTGAATGTGATAGGCGCAGAATAATTTGCCGCGCTTATATAAGCGGCCACAGCCATAGTAGCTATGGAACTTATCAATGCCAACGCTTTAGCCCCGTCTTTTACCGAGAAGGAGATAATACCTGTTAAAAAAGGAATCAGTATCAGTAATATTAAAATCATACTATCAAGTCAAAAGTGAAAAGTGAAAACCTAAAAGTTCCCGCTTTTGCCAATTATTTAATCCAGAAAAAACTAAGCGTAAACAACGCCACAATGCCCAACACCATTATAAAAATGTAAAAACCCACCTGCCCGGTCTGTAGCAGGCGCATCCTGTCGCCACCCCACCGCACGGTTTTCCCAACACCATTCACTATGCCGTCTATGCCACTTTTTTCTGCAAACTTGTCGAGTATACCTGAGAAAGCGGCAATTGGCCTTACGACTACAGCATCATATAATTCATCAATATACCATTTGTTGGCTAGTACCTTTTTGAATCCGGTATAATTACCATCGAATGAACTGACAGCAAATAGTTTTTTAGTAGCCAGGAAAATAATGAGCAGCCCAACGCAGGTTGCGCCAAACAATGTCCATTCTTTAACCTCAATGCCTGCACCCTCATGAATAACGGCGGGAATTTTTGCTGTCCCTAAAAACTGGTTCAGGTAGTCATGGCCGCCAAATAAGTGCGGAAGTTGTACAAATCCACCTAACAAAGAAAGTATAGCTAATACGATAAGCGGGATAGTTATTGCCATCGGCGATTCGTGCAGGTGGTGTTCCTGGTCGTGCGTGCCGCGGAAACTGCCCATGAACACCAGCATTAGCAGGCGGAACATATAAATAGCAGTAAGCACTGCGGCAAAAGCAGCTAAATAAAAATACACCTTGTTGTGTTCATAGACCGCCAGCAATATTTCGTCTTTAGACACAAAACCTGAAGTGAACGGGAAGCCAGCGATTGCCAGCACACCAATTAAAAATGTAATGTAGGTAATGGGCAATTTCTTTCTTAACCCGCCCATGTTCTTTATATCCTGCTCACCACCCATGGCATGTATCACCGAGCCGGCTCCAAGGAATAAAAGTGCTTTAAAGAACGCATGTGTCATTACGTGGAAAACTCCGGTTGTATAAGCACCTACACCCAATGCCAAAAACATAAAACCAAGCTGGCTCACTGTGGAATAAGCCAACACCTTCTTGATGTCGTTTTGGTACAAAGCTATTGTTGCGGCAAGCAGGGCTGTTGCCAAACCGATTACGGCGACTATATTTAAAGCTACAGGGGCAAGGTCATACAGCGCATTGCTGCGCGCTATCATATATATACCTGCGGTAACCATCGTTGCCGCATGTATGAGTGCGGACACCGGGGTAGGACCTGCCATAGCATCGGGCAGCCAGGTATAAAGAGGGATCTGCGCACTTTTTCCCATAGCTCCAATGAACAAGCAAAAGGCTATCCAGTTATACATCGAGGATGTTTCTGTATGAGCGGCAGGTAATTTTGAAAAGAACTCCTGGTAAGAAAGTGTGCCGTAGTTCACCAATATCAACAGCATTCCTACTAAGAAACCGAGATCGCCAATACGGTTCATCACAAATGCTTTTTTTGCAGCATTGGTGTAATCCCTGTTCTTGAACCAGAAGCCAATCAACAGGTAAGAGCAAAGACCTACACCCTCCCAGCCTATGAACATGATAAGATAGTTGGCCCCTAATACAAGCAGTAGCATAGAGAACACAAAGAGATTGAGATAGGCGAAATATTTCACCATGCCCTCGTCATGCCCCATATAGGAGGTAGAGTAAACATGTATCAGGAAACCTATACCGGTAATAATGAGCAGGAACAATGAGGAAAGCGCATCTACCTGAAAAGCGAAATGGATATTCAGGCTACCTGATTGTATGAAATCAAATAATTTAACGACCAGAGGGCCTTGGAATGAGGCACTTTTAACTTCGAAGAAGATACCTAACGATACAACGAAAGAAGCAAGTATTGCCACACTGCCTATCATACCCCCAAGGGCTTTAGGCATTCTCTTCCAGAAAAGGCCATTGATCAGAAAACCAATCAATGGAAAAAGCGGAACCAAGTAAACTAAATTAGCCATATATGCTAACCCACAAACGCGGGTATTTAATGTTTTAACCTATTTAAAATGTTGATATCTATTGAATGTACTTTACGATACATCATCACTATTATTGCCAGCCCCACGGCTACTTCTGCCGCTGCCACTACCATTATAAAAAATACAAATAGCTGTGCATCAGCATCGGCATATATTTTCGAAAAAGCCACGAGCAGCAGGTTCACAGCATTAAGCATCAACTCTATGCACATGAAAATGATGATGGCATTTCGGCGCATCAGCGTTCCCATAATACCGATGGAGAACAGCAAAAGGCTTAAAAACAGATAATGTGTTGAATTTACCGGCATATATCTAATCCGCTATGGCGGAACATTTTTTTATTATGGTTCTCCTACACGCTCCGCTTTTGCAGGTGTGATCGGTTTTGATTCCTCTTTTTTACCTATAACTATGGCGCCTATCATCGCACTCAAAAACAGCACGCTGCTGATCTCGAATGGTAAAACGTATTTTGTAAACAATACCTTGCCCAGATTGCTGATGAGCCCTATATCTGTTGAGGTCTTATCCATTATTTCAGCTTTTGCTGTCTTTATGGATGCCAGCACCACAAGGAATAAAATACCGCCGGATATGACACCCGCAAGCTGCACCAATTGTCCCTTCTGTGGTTCCACATCAGCGTTCAGGTTCATCAGCATTATCACAAACAGGAAAAGCACCATTATGGCCCCGGCATATACTATAATATTCACAATAGCCAGGAATTGTGCGTTCATAAGCACATAATGCCCTGAGATGGCAAAAAATGTAAGTATCAGGAAGAGTACACTATTTACAGGGTTGCGGCTGAGGATAACCCCAAGCGCAGAACTAACGGCAATAGCAGACAATACCCAGAATAAAATATCGTATAACTCCATAATTATTTACTTTCCTTTTTTTTAGGGTCAGGTATCAGCAGGTCGTCTTTTTTATAAATAAAACTTTCGCGGGTATAGTTTGAAGGCATTACAGTTTCGGTAAGATATATAGCGTCCTTAGGGCAGGCTTCCTCACAATAGCCGCAAAAAATACACCGCAGCATATTTATCTCATATTTAGCGGCATATTTCTCCTCACGGTACAGGTGCTCTTCACCGGGTTTGCGTTCAGCAGCCTCCATGGTTATAGCTTCGGCGGGGCAAGCAAGGGCACATAGGCCACATGCTGTGCAGCGTTCAGCGCCCTGCTCATCGCGGTTGAGTATATGCAACCCACGGAATACCGGGCTGAACGGCCGCTTTTCCTCGGGATAACTTACTGTGGCTTTTTTCTTAAATATATGGCCAAGGGTGATGCTCAACCCTTTGGCAAGGGCAGGCAGGTAAGCCTTCTCCATGAAGTTCATGGGGCTGCGGTTTACCTGTACCGACCTGTTAGTTAATTTTTCCATTTTTCTCTTTACTTATTTATTGCCCACAATATCACTCCTCCCGTTATCAGCATATTCACTAAGGCTAGCGGTATCAATGACCTCCATCCAAGTTTCATTAGCTGATCGTAACGAAAGCGTGGCAATGTCCAGCGCACGGCCATTACAAACAATATCACCATTACCGCTTTGGTCAATAATGCCATCATACATATTATTGAATATAACAGTGGATGCACACTGGCTGCCACCTGATCCATGAAGGGGAAATTATATCCGCCAAAGTACAGGGTACTGATGAGTACTGAGCTGATAAACAGGTTCACGTACTCTGCAAACAGGTAAAAGCCCAGCTTCATAGAAGAATACTCCTGATGATAACCCATGTTCAACTCGCTTTCACACTCCGGTAAGTCGAACGGTGCGCGGTTCAATTCTGCAAAGGCACAGGTAAGGAAAATGATAAACCCTAAAGGTTGCTTGAAAAAGTTCCAAGTGAAATAACCATCGTTCCAGAAACCGTGCTGCTGCGATACGATATCGCGCAGGCTAAGTGATTCTGTCATCATCAGTAGCGCAATAAGGCTGATACCCATTGCCAGCTCATAAGAGATGGCCTGCGATGCCGCGCGGATACTACTCAACAGCGAGAATTTATTATTAGATGCCCAGCCCCCCAGCATCACGCCATAAACACCGAGGCTCACGACACCAAAGATGAACAGGATACCGATATTGATATCAGCCACCTGAAAAGAGAAGACATGCCCGCTATCTGAAGTAAAATCGGGAGCCCAAGGTATCACAGCGCTGGTCATGGTAGCGGTGAGCATAGCAAGGCTTGGGCCTAATATAAATATCAGCCTAGTGGATCTGTCAGGTATAATTTCTTCTTTAAAAAATAGCTTTAATCCGTCTGCCAGTGGCTGAAGCAATCCGAAGGGTCCCGCGCGATTAGGGCCTATGCGGTCCTGCATTATGGCCGCGACCTTGCGTTCTCCCCATGTAGCGTACATGGCCACTCCCAGCGAACCAAGCAATATGGCAGTAATCAGAAGGCCTTTTTCTAAAATAAGCGCTGTGTCAATCTGTAGTAACAGCATAATGTCGCAAAAGTAGTTTTCGTTTCTTAAATTTATTTACTCAACCTGTCCGTCCATTTTTTCATTCCCAAATCATTCGGACCCTGCTTAAAATCATCAGAATGTGCCGGGCCTTCTATCTTCGACAATTCTATCTCCGGCCTGTTCACGTCGCTCACACTATGTATGTCAATTGTGTATTGGGGCTTCCTCCCCATTACTTTATCAATAAGCACAGGCGTTGGTTTTGTACCCACATAATGCCCCTGCGATATTACACTGCTCCTACGCACCTTTGTGGGGCCTTCTATCACCCAGTCTTTTGTTTCTTTCTTCTCAAAACGGCATTCGTTGCATATCCAGCCCGGTTTGCCATCCGCTGTGTTCTCCACTTCGTTCCATTCATCCTTTCGGGCCGTTACACGAAACACCTCATCGCCCCTCATCCACAGGCGCACACTGCCACAGCATTTTGGGTTGCTGCAATTCCTGTGTGCGTCCATTGGTTTTGTGAACCATACCCTGTTCTTGAAACGGAATGTTTTATCTGTAAGCGCGCCCACGGGACACACATCAATTACATTCCCAATAAAATCATTATCCAGTGCTTTGTTCAGGTAAGTGCTTATCTGTGCGTGATCACCACGTTCTAATATGCCATGTTCACGACGCTCCGTAAGTTGGTCTGCCGCAAATACACAACGGAAACACATGATACACCGTGTCATGTGGAGCGATATGTATGGCCCTATATCTTCTTTCTCAAATGTGCGGCGCTTGAACTCATACCTCGTGCCTTCATTTCCATGCTCATAACTTAAGTCTTGCAAGTCGCACTCCCCTGCCTGATCACACACAGGGCAGTCAAGCGGATGGTTAAGCAAAAGGAATTCCACCACCCCTTTACGCGCATCTATCACTTTCTCAGAGGTGATGTTCTTTACCTCCATGCCATCCATCACGGTAGTGCGGCAACTGGCCACCAGTTTGGGCATAGGGCGCGGGTCTTTTTCTGATCCCTTACTTACCTCTACCAGGCAGGTGCGGCATTTACCTCCGCTGTCCTTCAGCTTGCTATAGTAGCACATGGCAGGTGGAGTAACATCACCACCTATCATACGCGCGGCATTCAATATAGTAGTACCTGCCGGCACCTCTATGCTGATGTTATCTATCGTTACTTTAAACTTCGGTGTTTCTGACATAACTAATCAAAAATTACTTTATACTGATGCTGCCACATGAATCGGGTCGGCATAATGCGCCAATCCGTAATTCCTTTTTTGTGACTCATCAGGGTTTAATACATGCCATTCAAACTCATCACGGAAGTGGCGTATGGCAGCCGCCACCGGCCATGCCGCCGCATCGCCCAGCGGACAGATGGTATTACCCTCTATCTTGCGCTGAATGTCCCACAGAAGGTCTATATCGCTCATCTTGCCTTTCCCGTATTCCAGATTTTTCAGTATTTTATACATCCAGCCGGTGCCTTCGCGGCAGGGACTGCACTGTCCGCAGCTTTCGTGGTTGTAAAAGCGCGCCAGTGTCATCGTGTGTTTCACTACACACTGGTCTTCATCCAATACTTCAAACCCGCCCGAGCCAATCATAGAGCCCGACACAAAGCCGCCATCACTCATGCTCTCGTAATTCATATACCTTGCCTCGCCTTTTGCTGTCTTCAACAGCAAGTTAGCAGGCAGTATCGGTACAGACGAACCACCAGGTATACAAGCTTTTAATTTTTTACCATTCCTGATACCACCACAATATTCATCACTGTAAATAAATTCCTCTACAGTTATGGTCATGTCTATTTCATACACTCCGGGCTTGTTAATATTACCACATGCCGACATTAGTTTGGTGCCGGTAGATTTTCCCACGCCTATTTTGGCATACTCATCTCCTCCCAGGTTAATAATTGGCACTACCGCTGCAATCGTTTCCACATTATTCACTACCGTTGGGCGCATCCACACACCCTGTATCGCGGGGAATGGTGGTTTCATGCGTGGATTGCCACGCTTGCCTTCCAGCGATTCTATCAATGCCGTTTCTTCGCCACATATATAAGCACCTGCTCCGCGGTGCACGTAAATCTCACAATCAAATCCTGAACCTTGTATATTCTTACCTAACCAGCCGGCATTTTTAGCTTCAGTTATTGCTTGTTCCAGTATATCCGGTATCCAGGCATATTCGCCACGTATATATACGTAGGTAGTATTGCTGCCCAGCGCAAAGCTGCTGATAAGCAACCCCTCTATAAACAAGTGCGGATGAAACTCCATCAGGTAACGGTCTTTGAACGTACCCGGCTCTGATTCATCAGCATTGCACACCAGGTGGCGAGGTACACCTTCGGGCTTAGCCAGGAAGCTCCACTTCATACCTGTCGGGAAGCCCGCGCCGCCACGGCCACGAAGGCCGCTCTTCTTCACTTCTTCCACTATGTCCGCAGGAGCCATTTTCAATGCCTTCTCCGCAGCGCGGTATCCGCCATTTCGGCGGTAGGTATCGTAATAACGGATACCCTCTACCTTATCGTGCTCTAATAATAATTTTATACCCATATTACCCGCCACCCTGAAAGGGCTTTAAGTTTTTAATATTTTTCTTTACCTCCTTCCCTCTCGGGCGGTGGCTTATATTCTTTCGCTATGCCTTGAGTGCATCATCCATCTGTTTTCCCTTTTCACCCACACCTGCACTATCTGCAACTTCAATTGTATTGGTTTGCCATTCAATGCCACATCCACATCCGCCACCATTCTCGCCTGTGCTATATTTCCGGTAAACCTTATGCCCTGCAATATTGCGTTCACCTGCCTGTACACCAGCTTGCCGTTATACAGGTCTTCAATAACATCCCGTTTCAACTCCAGCCACCCGTTTGAATGGTAGTAATGAACATCGTCCATTAAAAGCCAGTTCAATCCCACCGTGTCTTTATTCACCAGTGCCTTGTTGAACATACGAATTGTTCTGGTAAGGCTCACAGAGTCCGCATTTTCTGCAAATGCACCAATACTTATAAAGAGCAACAATATGGCAACTAAATACCTCATTTATCAAACACCATTATAAAATCTTCCATCGGGTCGAAGAAAAAATCCGTCCAGCCTGTTTTGTGGCTGTCCATTTCTTTCTCATTCGGGAAACCTGTATGTTTCACTATCACCTTAGTTCCCGCTTCGTCCTCTTTCAATAAATAATGAACTTCTGTCGGTTTCGTTTCTTCAGGCCATTCGCTCACTTTCCATGTATAAGCCAACTCATTTTCTCCTATTTTCACCACCTCCCCTTTTACCCATCCGTCAAACATTTCAAACCGACCACCCACTTTATTTTCTACTATCGCTTCTCCTCCGCTCCATTTTCTTATCAATTTCGCATCTGTGAGTAATTGCATTACTCTCTTTGGCTTTGCCGACAATGTAAACTCAAGAGCAAGATCAAAAGCCATAATTTTTGTTTCATTACACCTCCCTCACCTTTAGGAGAGGGTTGGGGTGAGGTCTTTAATTTTTTGCCTGCGCCCTCAGTTCGTCTATCAGTTTATCTACTTTCTCTTTCGTCAAATGCTCCCTGTATGTTTTTCCCAATTGCATCATAGGTGCATATCCACATGCCCCCAGGCACTCAGCGGGCTTCAGGGTAAACAAACCATCTGCTGTTGTTTCCCCTTCGTTTATCCCCAGTTTCTGCTTGATATAGTCCATAATATCATCGCAGCCACTTACCATGCATGGCCCGGTGCGGCATACCTCAAGCACGTGCTTGCCCACAGGTTTCATATTGAACATGGTGTAGAATGTAGCTACTTCGTATACTTCTATTGGCAGTATGTTCAGCAGCTCAGCCACATAGTCCATCACAGGTACATCGAGCCAGCCACCAAAGTCCTCCTGAGCCATATGCAATACCGGTATCAACGCACTTTTCTGCTTACCTTCAGGGTAGCGGGAAATTACCTCTTTTACCTTGTTTAATCTTTCTTCCGAAAATTTTATCATAAAACTCGAATCCGCCACAGCGGAGAATTATTTTTTATTTTTTCATCAGCTAATCATCAAATCAGCTAATCAAATTTACGCATCCAGTTCTCCCGCAATCACATTTAAACTACTCAATGTAATGACGGCATCGCTCAATAATCCACCTTCTACAATTTCCGGGTAGGCCTGATAATAAATAAAACATGGCCTGCGGAAGTGCAAACGATAAGGTGTACGCCCGCCATCACTTATCAGATAGTAACCCACCTCACCATTACCGCCTTCTACCGCGTGATATACTTCACCTTTCGGTGCATCTATCTCACCCATTATTATTTTAAAATGATAGATTAGCGCTTCCATCTTCGTGTACACATCTTCCTTCGGCGGCAGGTGGAAATGGTCGGCTTCCTGCGCATAGAATATCTCTTTTTGCTCAGGGAATTCTTTTTCTATCTTTTCTATTTTCTCCAGCGCCTGACGAATGATGCTCAGACTTTCCCATATCTCGCCGTTGCGCACCATAAAGCGGTCATACACATCGCCGGTAGTGCCAACAGGTATCTTAAAATCAAAATCTTCGTACGATGAATAAGGCTGAGCCACGCGCACGTCATAGTCTACACCAGTAGCCCTGAGGTTAGGGCCTGTAAAGCCGTAATTCAGCGCCCTCTCTGCATTTATAGGGCCTGCACCTACACAACGCTCTATGAAGATACGGTTACGGTTAAGCAGGCTTTCAAATTCTTTCATTGTTTTCGGGAAATTCTCCAAAAACTTATTCAGCTTCTCGAAAGATGCCGGGGTAAAATTGCGTTCAAAACCGCCTACCCGGCCAATATTGGTAGTAAGGCGCGAGCCACAAATTTCTTCAAATATTTCGTAGATATGCTCGCGCGACTGGAATACATACGTGAATGGTGTCAGAGCACCTGTATCCACCGCCACAACAGAATTGCACACCAGATGATCGGCAATACGCGCCAGCTCCATGATGACGATACGCAGGTATTGCACCCTTTTCGGTACATTTATCTTAAGCAACTTTTCCACCGTCATATGCCATCCCATATTGTTGATGGGAGATGAACAGTAGTTGAGGCGGTCAGTAAGTGTGGTTATCTGGTAAAAAGGCCGACGCTCAGCAATTTTTTCAAAAGCACGATGTATGTATCCAATAGTAGGCACTGTTTCTAATACACGCTCGCCATCAATTTCCATGATGTTCTGGAACACACCGTGCGTGGCAGGGTGGGTAGGCCCCAGATTTAGCGTGGTGGTCTGTTTCTGAAGTGATTCTTCAGAAAGTTTTATGTGTTGTTGCTGCTGGTTTTGTAGTTCCATACCCAAAATCCCTATTGGGACACCCCCTTATTTAAACTAACTCATTTTTATTTTTCATAAACACCTCCCTTTCATGGGTGGGATTTACCTTCCAAACATTTCGTTATCCTTGTCCCTTCTGGTTGGATCTTCCATTTCATATTCTTTCCTCATCGGGAAATAATCCATCTCATCCACATTCAGTATGCGGGTAAGATTGGGGTGCCCGATAAAGTTCACGCCAAAAAAATCATAGGTTTCGCGCTCCATCCAGTTGGCTGTCGAAAACCGTTGTGTAGCAGTATATACATCCGGCTTTTCTGCCGGCACATATATTTTGAAACGCAAGCGGATATTGTCTGCCAGATTGTGTAAATGATAAACCACGCATAACTCTTCCCCCTTCCTTTCAGGATAATGAACGGCTGTGAGGTCGGTCATAAACCGGAAACGCAGTGTTTCGTCATCATAAAGATGCTGCATTACCTTAAGGTTCATCTCTGCAGGAGCAGTGAATGTAAGTAAGCCGTATGGCTCGTCCCATTCGGTCAGTTGTTCCCCGAATTTTTCGGTCAATTTCTGCTTTATTGTTTCGTTGGTCAGTGCCACTTTTACTTTTATATTTTTATAACATCTCGCCTCTTTGCTGCTATCAAGCAGGTTAGGGGTAAGGAGTTATTGTATTCCGTATGTCTGCATCAAGTCTTGGTATACAGGGTTGTGCCTGCGCCGCAGGCTTTCTTCATTAACCAAGTCCTGTAGTTTCAGTATGCCGTCTATTATACCTTCCGGACGGGGCGGGCAGCCCGGCACATACACATCTACCGGTATCACCTGGTCTATACCCTGCAATACTGAATAAGAATCGAAAATGCCGCCGCTGCTGGCACATGCGCCAATGGCTATCACCCAACGGGGTTCTGCCATTTGCAGGTAAACCTGACGCAATATAGGCCCCATTTTCTTGGCAATAGTACCGGCCACCAGCAACACGTCGCACTGGCGAGGCGTAAAACCCATACGTTCAGCACCAAAACGACCAAGGTCGTAATGCGAGCCCATAGTAGCCATAAATTCGATACCACAGCAAGATGTAGCAAATGGCAGCGGCCACAAAGAATTCTTACGGCCAAGGCCCACAATTTTATCGAAAGTAGTTGAAAAATAACCTTCACCGGAATACCCTTCTGGGGTTTCCACCATCTTCACCTTCGTATTATACTGTACCGGGCGCATATTATTTTACCCTCCTATCCTCCCTGAAGGGAGAGATTTATTTTTAAAATGTTACTTACAATTTATTATTAAGCATTAAAGTCCCTTTTAGGGGTTTGGGGTTAGTCCTCCCAATCCAATGCCCCTTTCTTCACTATATAAATAAAGCCACACAAAAAGAAAGCCACAAATAAAACGACCTCTAAAAACCCTTCTTTACCCAGATACTTGAAGTTTACTGCATATGGATAAAAAAATATTACTTCCACATCAAACAACACAAAAAGAATTGCTACCAGAAAGTATTTGATACCCATTGGCTGTCGGGCATTACCTACTGAGGGTATACCGCTCTCAAAATTGATCAGTTTGTCTTCAGTTTTGCGTTTTGGGCCCAACAGGTGAGAAACAAGCATCATTACTGCCACAAACCCCACCGCTATTACTAATTGTAAAGCTATCGGGAAATAATTCATTGGCGTATTATGCTGGGCCGCCTGCAAAAAAAGATTCATAAAAGGTCTTTACTTGGAACGCATGTTAAACAGGAATTGCAAAACTACATCTATACTGCGATAATTCAATATTGTTTGACCTATTTTAATCATAAATTCTCCATTTTAAAAACCACTATTATCTTAAACAAAATGCATATAATATGCCCTTAATGTAGTGCTCATGACAGATATCGGTTAAATATGTTCCGGACAAAATAAATTCAGGATATAGTGATATTTTTGGAAAAAATTCCTTTGATGCTGGTATCCGTCATTATTGTTAACTATAATACTTTCAGGGTAACATGTGACTGTATACGGAGCGTAATAGAGCACACTAAAAATGTAGCTTACGAGGTTATTTTGGTCGATAATGCCTCTCCGAATGACAATCCCGACGATTTCTTACTGGAATTCCCGGGTATTAAGTTAGTGAAGAGCATTGAAAATGGTGGTTTCGCCAAAGGAAATAACCAAGGTATCGAAGTAGCCAAAGGCAATATTATACTTTTGTTGAATTCGGATACTATTATTATTGAGGATAGTATAAGCATTGCCGCCTACAAGCTACAACAGTTGCCTGATGTAGCCGCTTTAAGTGTTAGATTGGTATACCCAGATGGAAAATTGCAGCATACCGCGCGTAAATTCAGGAGTATAACGAATGAAATTCTGGATGTTTTGCGACCTTTACTTCTATTGATGCCTTACAGAAAAAGGGCTTCCTTAATGCTCAACCAATATTTCAAAGGAGATCATAATACATACGCAGACTGGGTAAGTGGCGCTTTTATGATGTTCCGTAAAGAAATACTGGACAAGCGCCCGGGAAAAAAACTCGATGAGCGCTTCTTCATGTATGGCGAAGACCAGCTATGGTGCTACCAGTTTCATGAGCTGGGCTATAAAAGTTACTATTTATCAGAAACTACCGTAATACATATACATAATGCCAGTACCGAGCCATCTAAGCAATTAAAATTACTAAAAAAATTCCTTGCTCTAGAACTGAAAATAATGGAATACCGAAAGGGTACGGGTATATATTATTATGTTTTCAGTTTTATCCTGACCATAAAAGAAATGCTGCGATATTACATCAAAGTAGCTGTAATGAAATTGTTTAAATACCGCATTAGATAGAGTTACCTATTTTTGTAAGAATAATTTTTTTAAATAGACTTATTTCCATGCCCAAGGTCTCCATCATCATACCCTGTTATAATCACGGAAAATATATTCTTGATGCAATTAACAGTGTGGAGAAGATTGAGGATAAGAGCCTCTACGAGTTGATAATAATAAATGATGGTTCGACTGACGACTTCACTAACCTTCAATTGAAGGAACTTTCTGATAAAGGGTATCACGTTATTTTCCAAAAAAATGCCGGGCTAGCTGCTTCGCGTAATAATGCCATATCTATTGCGAAAGCAGATTATATACTACCGCTTGATGCCGATAATATGATAAGGCCGGAATACATATATAACGGGATAAAAATATTAGATGAGGATCCATCTGTATCAATAGTTTATGGTGATGCTGAATTGTTTGGTGATGCAAAGGGTATTATGAAACAAGGAGCGTATAATCTGCAAAAATTAATGATCTTCAATTATATAGATGCCTGTGCAATATACAGGCGTGGTGTGTGGGAGGCAAATGGAGGGTATGATAAATATATGGCATACCCAGGTATTGAAGACTGGGATATGTGGCTGGGCTCCTCTTTCAGAGGTTATAAATTCAGGTATGTAGATGCTGTTTTATTTGATTATAGGGTTTTACGTAACTCGATGATTAAGCAATTGCGGGCGAGTAAAATAAAAAGCGATGCGAACGTGGAATATATGATTAACAAGCACAGACAATATTATGGCCCCCAGTTTATTGATGAAGATGTTATGGCCAAGTTCTCTACAAGCCCGATAGGGTTTATTGGGAAACTGATATTGAAAAAATATTTTCCGGGGAAATTTGAGAAAATGGTAGCTGATGGAAAACTTAGGAGATATATTTAATGACTATGAGGGCTGAAAATTTATCAAGGCTGAGCACAACCGATGTTAGGCTGAAAGATCCATATTACTTAACTTATAAATTTCTGTTCACGGAATTAAAAGCCGCTATTGATAAATATGCTACGGGAAAAGTCCTGGATATAGGATGTGGCAACAAACCCTATAAAGGTTTTTTCGAGAATAGGACCGAGAGTTATACCGGTTGCGATATTATTCAGTCAGACAGGAACGAAGTTGATATTATTTGTCCTGCTACAAATATTCCGTTGCCCGAAAACACAATGGATACCGTCTTTAGCACCCAGGTTATTGAACACGTTGCTGAACATGGTAAATTATTATCAGAAGCATTTAGAATATTAAAGCCCGGAGGATACCTTATTCTTTCCGGGCCTATGCATTGGGAGCATCACGAAATACCTTTTGATTTTTTCAGGTTTACACGTTATGGTTTCGAATACTTGCTACAAAAAGAAGGCTTTATCAACTTGCGGATAAATCCCTGTGGCGGCAAATGGGCATTGACGGGGCAGGTATTGTTAAATAGTACTAGATCTGCTCTTGCAAAAAAATCGCTTAAACGAAAATTTTTCAAAGCCTTATTTTCAGTGTTCTTAATGAAGTACCTAATCAATATAGTTTTTGGTTGGCTAGATAATAGGGACAGTGATGATGCCGCATGTCTCAATTTTGTAGTAGTGGCACAAAAGCCCGTTTGAGTAACTTAAAGTAATAGAAATGCCCTTATCAAAGATATTTGAAAGCATAACACGGATGTTGTACCACGTTGAAAAACATGGGTACGAAGGTTTCAAATTATGGCGGTCGAAGCAGGGAAAGAAACAGGAAATATGTGGCTATAAACTCAGTGACTTAAAGCATAAATTGTTTTTACGAACAGCCTCTTCTGATTATGCTACCTACCGCCAGGTGTTTATTGAAAAGCAGTATGATTGCGACTTAGGGGCAACTCCGGAAGTTATTATTGACTGTGGGGCTAATATTGGTCTTGCTTCGGTCTTTTTTGCTAATAAATATCCCTCTGCAAAGATAATTGCTATAGAGCCTGAGCGTTCTAATTTTGAAATGCTGAAGCGGAATACTCAGCACTACCCTAATGTTCATTGCCTGAATAACGGTATATGGAGTAGAAAGGCGAATCTCTGTATATACGATGCCGGATTGGGGAGTTGGAATTTTGTAGTCGAAGAGGTTGACTACCAGGATGAGAAAACTATTGCCGCTTTGTCCATTCCTGATGTCATGACAATGTTTAACCTTCAGCAGGTTGATTTGCTGAAAATGGATATTGAAGGCTCTGAAAAAGAAGTATTCTCTGCTTCAAATATGGAATGGCTGAATAAAACAGATTATATCATCATTGAGTTGCACGACTGGATGAAGAAGGGTACAGCCAAAGCTGTATTGGAAGCTATAAGGCCGTTCGATTATTATTTGAATGTGCTGGGCGAGAATATAATACTGAAATTGAAAACCAGCTAAACGATACGTATAATCATCATAAAAATGCCGCTCATAAAGGGCGGCATTTTTTGTGTGGCTGATTAATGATGATGGTGGTGGGCATCGTGTGCGCTGCCGAGCTTGAAGAATTCTTCTTCGCCTATTTCTTTCTCTGTTATGTTTAGTTGTGTTTCGAGGAAGGCAAATAATTTGTTGTAGAGCAGTCGGCGATAGGTTTCGTCTATCATCTTTTCGTCCTTGTGTATCTTCTGCATGTAGCCTTCCATCCATGGTGCTTCGTCTTCATCATCAGGGCCGAGACCGAAATACTGTAACACCCTTGTCTTGATGTCTTTTTCCACTTCTTCCATCGATACGTCTATGCCCTGCTCGCCCATGAGCTTATCGGAGATGAGCTGCCAGCGCAACTGATGCTCAAAACTGCCATATTCATGCTCTACCGCCTCGGCCGATTTTGGCTTTTCGCCACCCTCGCGCATCCAGCGTTTCAGGAAGGCTACGGGCAGGTTAATATCAGTGCCATGCACCAGCAGTTCGTAGATTTCGTTCTGCAGGCGCTCATTGGTGATGCGCTCAAACTCGCGGCCTAATTCGGCTTTCAGTTTTTCCCTGAAATCTGCTTCGTCTTTTACTTCCTGGTTCTGGAACACCTGTTCATACAGTTCAGGGCCAAGATCCTGTGGTATAAGAAGACCTACTTTGGTGAGGGTGAGTTTATAATGCTGCTCGGCCTGCTCTGTACCGGCCTTGAGCGGGTCTTTGAGGAACTTTGGCAATTCTGTTTCATCACACACATCTACGGGGCGGAAAACGATAGTGTCGTCTGTTTTTTTGCCCATCACCATTTCTTTCAGTTTGGCGGGCATTTTATCGAGTACCTCGGTATCGTCTATCTTGTTAGCACCTTCTGCTACATTGCCGTCAGCATCGCACTGCTCGTAAGAGGCATAAATGAGGTCTTCCTTATTGGTAACTTCTGTTTGCGACTCTACTTTGCCATAGCGGCGTTTGATACGCTCTACCTCATCGTCCATCATTTTATCGCTAACAGCAATCTTGTAACGGGTGAGGGTGGCTTTATTTTTTACCGGGCCTATTTCAAATTCCGGCTTAATGCCTATTTCGAATGCAAAATCGAATTCGGCGGGGGCGTTCATATCCAGTTGCAGCCTGTTTGTATCGGGAATAATCATGGGCTGGGCGAAGATGGCCAGCTTTTCCGTTTTCATGTAGTCTTCCAGCTTTTGACCGGCTGTGCGCACTACTTCTTCATTAAAAATAGATTGCCCATACATTTTGCGCAGCATGCCCGATGGCACCATGCCCTTGCGGAAGCCAGGCACATTTGCTGTTTTGGCGTATTGTTTCAGCGTTTTCTCAAAAGACGGCATGTAATCGTCCTTTACGAGTTTCACTGTTAATTTATCATGAAGTGTACCAATATTTTCACGTGTTACCGTTGCCATAATATTATTATTTGTTATTAATTTTTAATAAAGGGCTGCAAAGATAAGAAACAGTGGGGAGAAACAGTGCGTGTGTTTCAAATCTTCGCGGGCTGTAGTGGTGTTAAGCCTGCATATACAAGGCCCGAAAGAAGACCCCGGAGGAGCAACTTGGGTATAATTTCGGGGTAAGGCCGATTTTCGGTTAATAATTCTGTTTGGGTATACGCGGAATGCGCCATGGGGTTATTTCATGTGTTTTGTTTTCATGTATAAAGGGGGTATAAAAGGGTATACTTATAGCCCTAAAAGGTATAAAAAACGTGGTTTTGGGTATAATTTATACCCTGCCTTCCCTGTGCCTCGTCCTGACATTACCTTACACATTGGTTAGATAATCCTGTTTTCT
>CAZBPS010000030.1:0-39846 GCA_964493865.1 uncultured Flavipsychrobacter sp. | reverse complement strand
GGTGGTAACATCAAAGCCGAGTAGTACTAATTGCACGTAAGCTTTAATCTTTTTTTACCTTTCCCCTTGGGGAAACGGTATTTTACCTTACAACAAAAAGTTGCTGACCCAATATGTCTCGATATTTATGATCGGTGATTTATGATCTATGATTGTTCTCAATCATAAATCGAAAATCAAAAATCACAGATCATGAACCATCTTATGGTGGTATTGCCGGCGGTGTTCACCTCTTCCCATTCCGAACAGAGAAGTTAAGCCCGCCATGGCCGATGGTACTGCACCAACATGCGGGAGAGTAGGTAGCTGCCATATTCTTTTAGCCCCAACATTTATTTGTTGGGGCTTTTTTATTTATATACACATTGCTTCGTGCTTATGAGCAATGATCCGCCACACACCGACAACAACCCACCGTTCGCCTATTTTCAAATGGATGTGAATACAGGCAATCGTATTTTTGGGGCATGTTACCATTATTGATTTTTTTAGCAACAGGCATCCTGTTGCTCCTTGCTTACCAGCTATTTATCCGTATGCCGCAGTTTGGCAGTGCGCCCGCAGGTGCCCGCCTACAGCGGATCCGGAATTCACCCAACTACCGTAACGGCCAGTTTCAGAACCTGAGCGACACACCGCAGTTAACTGATGGCGCAACCTTCTCCTCTGTTTTTAAAGAGTTCTTTTTTAGCAGCAAGGAAGGAAGAAAACCGTCTGCAACTGTGCCGGCAAAGAAAATACCACTGCACGATTTACGCGCTAACGATAATGTCATCGTGTGGTTCGGGCATTCATCTTATTTCATACAGGTCGATGGCAGGAAAATTCTGGTGGACCCCGTATTCAGCGGCAACGCTTCTCCATTGCCCGGCACAACAAAAAGTTTCCGGGGCAGCGACGCATATACTGTTGACGATATGCCCGAGATAGACTATCTGGTAATTACACACGACCATTGGGACCATCTTGATTACACCACCGTGAAAAAATTAAGGACGAAAGTAAAAACAGTAATTACCTCGCTTGGGGTAGGTGCCCACCTGGAAAGATGGGGTTATGCGCCGGATAAAATAAAAGAGGGGGACTGGTACGATGAACTGGTGCTGGATAGTAGTTTTAAGGTAAACGTAACGCCTGCCCGTCATTTTTCCGGCAGAAGTTTTAAGCGCAACGGCTCTTTGTGGGCATCCTTCATACTTACCACACCTACTAAGAAAATATTCCTTGGTGGTGATTCCGGTTATGACGTGCATTTTGCGGATATAGGCAGCAAATACGGCCCATTCGACCTTGCGATATTGGAAAACGGACAGTACAATAAAAGCTGGAAACATATACATATGATGCCCGAAGAAATGGTGCAGGCAGCAATAGATATTAAGGCTAGCGTGTTGCTGCCGGTACACTGGAGTAAATTTTCACTTTCATTGCACGATTGGAACGAGCCAATCGAAAGAGCGGTAAAGGAGGCGAAGCTAAAAGGAGTACCATTACTCCATCCAATTATAGGCGAAGTAGTAAGTCTGGATGCCCCCGGTATGCAGACGGAATGGTGGAAAGCTGTTTAAGTAGCCGTTGTTAAACAATTTCCCCCTATTGTTGTTTATTTCTACTTTTATAGGAGCATATTTGTGCGTCCATGGCAAATCAGCATAAAAAAGAAATAAAGAGAAATACCCTAAAAACCGATACGGCTGTTCCGTCCCGCTTCTCGTTACTTGACTATCGTGTTCAGGTTGTTATACTCATCCTGATAGGTTTTCTCTTTTATGGCAATACTTTTTCTCATGAGGCGGCCTTTGATGACCGTATGGTCATCACAGATAATGAATATGTACAGCAGGGCCTTGCAGGTATTCCTGATATACTGACCAAAGATGCATACCAAAGCTACCTCGAGCAAAAGGGCGGAGGTAACCAACTTGCAGGCGGACGTTACAGACCCTTGTCGCTGATCACTTTTGCTTTAGAGCAGCAACTAAAAGGCATACCCGGCGACCGAGAAAGTGCTGATGAAAAACAGGCGCGAATAGCGGAAGAAATGCATAGCCGACATGTGGTGAACGTTATACTATATATCATATCGCTCATAGCCTTGCTATATTTTTTCAGAAACATTGCATTCCCGGAGAATGGTGTGGTGGCTTTTATAGCCACGCTCATTTTTGCCATTCACCCCATACATACAGAGGTAGTGGCTAATGTAAAAAGCAGGGACGAAATATTGTCGGTACTGTTCATCACCCTTACTTTCACAAAATCATACAGGTATAAAGAGACGAAAAAAATAAAAGACCTGCTGCTGGCATGCCTGTGTTTCTTCCTTGCCCTGCTATCCAAAGAATATGCCATTATGCTTATCGGCCTGCTGCCACTATCCTTTTACCTATTCAAGAATGAGCCGCTCAGTTTCAGCATAAAGACAGCCCTGCCATACTTTGTACCCGTGTGTATATACCTGCTGATGCGTACAAATGCTTTTAATGGCGTAGCTGCCGGCGCCGAGAACGATGTGATGAACAACCCCTACCTATTTGCATCATTGGAACAGCAGATAGCAACACAGATATCTGTGCTGTACGAATACCTCAAGATGCTGGCCTTTCCGAATGTGCTGGCCGCTGACTATTCTTACAAGCAAATACCCTATACTGATTTCTCGAATCCGCTGGTTTACCTGTCTCTGGCAATTCATACAGGATTGCTCGTTGGTATGTTCCTTTTACTGAGAAAACGTCATGTACTTGGCTTTGCTATTGCTATTTACCTGGCCAATCTGGTGCTCGTATCTAATTTGTTCTTCAATATAGGGGCCCCAATGGGCGAGCGGCTTATTTACCACTCATCGGTTGGCTTTGCTATGGCTGCCGGGTATTTGCTGTATAAAGGTTTCGGATTACTGAATATAGCCCGCATATCTAAAATGGGGCTTGCAGGCTTTATGGTGGTGCTGATAACGGCTTCGGGCTTTAAGACTATTGAAAGAAATGCAGAATGGAAAAATGACAGCACGCTTTTCCTTGCCGACGTGGAAAAAGTGCCCAACAGCACATTGGCAAACAATAACGCCGCTGCAGCATGTATGAGTTATGCAAAAGAGAATGCCGCAAATGTGGCAGTAAGGAATGAGTGGTTCGGTAAAGCGATAAAGTACTATGACAAGGCGATAAGTATTAATCCGAAGCACATGCTGTCTTACCAGAACCGCGGACTATGCTATTACAATATGGGTATGCCTGAAAAAGCACTGCCCGACTGGGACACGGTGAGGAAGTATGCTCCGGAACGAGAAAACATTCAGAAGTACCTCAGTATTGCAGGAAAATATTTTTATGCGATGGGCATGAAGTACAGGGAAATCAACAAAAATGACTCCGCAATATATGCATTCAAAAAAAGTGCTCAGGCTGTCCCTGCCGCCCCCGAGGTTTGGTATGGGCTTGCGGCAGCATACTACAGTATGGGAAATCGAGACGAAGCTAAAAAGGCATTGCAGCCAATACTTATTAAGGACCCGAACAACGAAGACGCTAAAAAATTTTTAAACGAAATAGAGAACAAGAATTAGCACTTTTGATATTTCCAGTTACGTGTTTTGCCTTCAGCTATCCACTCTATGGCCTGTGCCATGCGTTTATTTCTGGTGATGTCTGTTTTTGCATCTTCAAACCATTCTATATATTCTTTCTTCTTGCCGGGGGTGAATTCATTGAACATTTTTTCGGCCGTCTTGTTTTTTTTCAGTTCTTTGATAAAATAGGGTGGTGTTTGCCACTGCGCGATGTCCTTTGCGGATGGCTTCGCCCGAGAAGGTAGCTTTACTCCCGCCTCATTCAGCTTCATGGCTGCTTTTATGTATTTCTTCAGCACAGTATCTTTAGGCAGGTCTTTAAGGGTGGCTATCTTGCCCAAATTGCCCATCGCTTCCCTTTCCTTTACTTCCAGCACATTGTCTGTATCCTGTATCAGCGCAGCTTTCCAGAAGCCAAAAGCGCAATGCTCTTTGAACGAGGCCATGCTGCATAGTATGGCCCCTTTATACATAAAGTGCGGAAAACTCCACTTCCAGGTTTCCTCCACATCGGGGCATGCATTATGTATCAACTCACGCAGGTGCGTGAGTATCGGCATTGCGAAGTCTGCAGACTTCGCAATGTAGGCGTCTATGCGGGCGTCTTTTTTACCCATATTAATGTGTTTTTCTGAAATAAAAATACGAATTTCAATTCTTACTGCACTATCACCACCTTTTCCTTCCTTGTCACCATTCGCCCGATAGGCTGCGAAAACTGTGCCAGCCCATGTTGTTTCATCAGGTTCACGACTTCTGACTGGTATGCCGGTTCTACGGCTATCAGCAGCCCTCCGTTCGTTTGCGGGTCGGGTAGCAGGCTAAAGGCTTCCATTACATCTACTCCCGGGTCAAACTGTATCTTATTGCTATATCCGTTCCAGTTCCTGAAAGTAGCATCAGGTGTTATCCTTTTTGCAAGGTATTCTTTTACTCCTTCTGTTATTTGAATACGGGCGTAATCCAGCTCTGCACTCAGCCCGCTGCCTTCGGCCATCTCTATTAAATGCCCGGCCAGCCCGAAACCTGTTACATCCGTCATTGCTGTTACACCGGGTATTTTTCCCAGCGCTTCCCCTGCTTTGTTCAGTTGTGTGAGTTGTGCTATCAATATATTCAGGTGTTCCCCGGCAATAGCACCCCTCTTTAGCGTGGCAGCAAGAATGCCCACGCCCAATGGTTTAGTAAGAAAGAGTACATCGCCCTCTTTTGCTGTGTTGTTTCGTTTCAGGTGCTTTTTGTCACAGAGGCCGTTTACCGCCAGCCCGAAAACCGGCTCAGTGGTATCAATACTATGCCCCCCGGCAAGAGGTATGCCGGCTTCAGCGCATATCGCCCTTGCCCCTTCCAGCACTCTTTGCGCAAGCGCAACCGGTAGCTTCTCCACAGGCCAGCCCAATATAGCTATGGCCATTACAGGCCGGCCGCCCATGGCATACACATCGCTGATAGAATTGGCAGCCGCTACGCGCCCGAAATCATATGCATCGTCCAATATCGGCGTGAAGAAATCATTGGTGGCTATCAGCGCGGTGCCGTTGCCCAGGTCGTAAGCGGCGGCATCATCGTTAGTGCTGTTGCCTACCAGTAATTGTTCGTTAAAAGGTTGTGGCGCGCTTGTTTTCAGTATTTCTTCCAGCACGGCGGGCGCTATCTTACAGCCGCAGCCACCGCCATGTGCGTACTGTGTCAGTTTTATTTCTGTTGTATCCGTTTCCATTTTAGACTTTTATTGTGCGGCTTTTTCTTCATACGCTGTCAGCACCTTCATGCAGTTTTCGCTGTGGTCCACAGTGCTACATTTTATCACTGTGAGCAGCTCATCAAGATGTTCCCGGTCGTTCAATCCGTGCCCGTAAAATTTATCATAATAGCCCAGCAGTATCCTGAAAGCTTCCATAAAATTGTCTTCCAGTATATGGTTTATGGCGTTCTTTGTGTTCAGCCCGCCCAGCCTTTTTTGGATGCGCATTATGGCCGTTACCAATTGCTCCTTTTTAAATTTCCCATACTCCGCTGTTATATACTTCAGCCGCTCTTCGAAAGGCACCTCCATAAAAAATACCGGCGACCGCCGCATGGTGCTCCAGAAAGCTAGCGGCATATTCACGTTGCCTATCCGCCGGCTCTCGTCCTCCAGCCATATCGTTTTACCCGGTTCCGCGGCGCGCAGCGCTATGGCCAGTTTATTTTCAAACATTTCAGGGCTGGGTTGGGTGGGTTCTCCCAGGTCGCCAAAGGCCGATCCTTTATGATGTGCAAGGCCCTCAAGGTCTATGATGGCCGCTCCCTTCTTTTCCAGTTCTTTGAGCACCTTTGTCTTGCCGGAGCCAGTATAGCCGCCTATGATATTTAGTGAGTACTGCTGCTCAAATTGCGCCAATACCCAATTCCGGTATGCCTTGTAGCCACCAGCCAGCGTATATACCTTGAACCCGTACAGATCGAGCAGCCATGCAACACCCGCGCTGCGCATACCACCCCGCCAGCAATGCACCAAGACCGTTTTGGCGTTTGCCCCCTCGGCAAGCCCGGGGTTAGCTTTGGATTTTAGATTTTGTGTTTTGGTGTTTAATATACCCTCCACCACCTCCACCATCTTTCTCATCTTCACGCCAAAGTAGTCCAGCCCCACTTTTATTGCCTGCTCCCTGCTTTGCTGCTTGTAGGTAGTACCTACCACTTTCCTTTCTTCGTCTGTAAACAATGGAAGACTATGCGCGCCGGGAATGTGTGCATGGGCATATTCCCCGGGGCTGCGCACATCTAACACTGGGTATGTGCCCACGCGGGATATGAACTCCTCAATGTTTAGTTTTTCAATCACTGGTGCAAAGTATAATATTCAAATGAATTGACCAGTTTTGTCAACTATGAATTATAATAAAAAATATAAAATGATTTTGCGACTTTTAATTTATTTATCTCAAAACCAATTATTATTTTAGCATCATTGTTAATCGTTCGTTAATGATTCGGGGTTATATTTATAGTTGATTATAAGTCTTATGGCTGGTGTAACTTCTTTAAACACTAAAAAAGAACAATTATGGCGGAGATCATGGTAATAATAGTACTGGTGGCATGCCTGGTAATACTGGTAATGAGAAAATATGCCAAGAGAAATACGGCCGGTGTAAAAAACACCGGAAGATCTTATGAGGCTTGGAAAAGGAGCCGCAAAATGCGCTTACAGTAAAGAATTCAGGGTGTCCTTATTATCTCCTCCACATCTTCGTCTCCCTCCAGATTGTCCATCTGGGACATTATATGCGGATAGCGCCACTGCACCCGCCTGCTCATGGGTGCCACTGTAAATTTTTTAGGGTTAGGCAGGCAGGCTATAATCATGGCCGCCTCGGCTTGTGACAGTCGCTTTGCGGGCTTATGAAAATATTGCTGTGCCGCTGCCTCTATCCCGAAGATGCCCGGCCCCATCTCTATCACGTTCAGGTACACTTCCAGTATCCTTCTTTTGCCCCAGGTCCATTCTATCATTTGTGTGAAGTAGAATTCGGGCACCTTTCTCACATACCTGCCCCAGCCGCTGCCCTGCCACAGAAAAACGTTCTTGGCCGTTTGCTGGCTGATGGTGCTGGCTGCCGCCCCCGCCGGGCGTTTCTTCTTTTTCTTTTTCGATGGTTTGGCGTTCAGGCTTTTATCTATCGCTTTCCAGTCAAATCCGTTATGGTCGGGGAAGAGCTGGTCTTCGCTGGCTATGGCTGCCAGCTTTACGCTGCGTGGAATCTCGTCCCAGCTTACATAGTCGCGCTTAAGGCCGTAGCCACCCAGCGGCCCGCCCAGTTGCGTGATGGTGATGGGTGGCATCACCCACCTGCACAGCAGCATATATAGTGTGGAGGATACGAACAGGAACAGGACAACGCGCAGCATTATCCTTAAAAACTTCCTGAAACCTCCTTTTTTACTTTTGGCCATTCGGCGGTAAAAGTAAAAACAAACCTGGGAATATTGCAGGCTGCTGAAGATGCACGGCTGCCGCCCGGTTATTTGCCGCTCTGCGCCTTTATTATGGCGGCTGACAGTTGTGCTTCCAGCTTTTTAATTTTAGGGTGTATGTCGGAGTGATACTCAAATCGGTAGCCTTCTGCTGCAGGGTGCATATTGTGGCAATATATCTCTGAGCGGTTGTAGCCATTCACCATATTGGGATAGAGAATGGTGGCGGCATAATACATACCTGCGTCAGTACTTTGCGGCTCCAGCCGGCAGTCTATTATGCCGGTGGGAGCATCAATCGCCAGTTCTATATCTTCATGCATGTGGCGAAGGTAGGGATTAGGTAGCGTATGTGTACCCGCTAGCCTCTTATCACGCACTACATGCCCATAGTTCTCCGCCACTGGCTTGGAGTTGGGGCCATTGCCGGGCAACCATTGATAACAGTATACTTTGGCACCTCACTGTTATTTTTTTCATAGTGGAAGGCATCCGGCATACTGGCGGTTATCAGCTCTGTTATTTGTTGTTTGGTCATTGGTTTCACGAGATAGTCTTTTACAAAAGGGATCTTGGCGGCCCGCTCCACGTCTATAGGCGACATAGATGATGACAGTATATAGAGCTTCGATGTTTTCCGTATAAAGGGAAGCAGTATCTCATATTCACGCAGCAAGCCCCATCCATCAAGCACAGGCATGTTCAGGTCCAGGAAAATGGTATCGGGCAGCATTGCGGGTTTGTCCATGTGCTGCTCTATATATTCCATCGCTTGTTGTCCGTTAACGAATTCAATTATCTCGGCGTTCATTCCCGTATTGGTTATCGTCTTTTTTGTAAGTAAGCGAAAGATGGGGTCATCATCTACCAGGAAAATTCTTGTTTTGTGTGTCATTGTTTGAGTGTTTAATGAGTTAAGTAGTTGTAAACGATTTAGTTGTGCCCTGCGCCGCTTCGGAAATACCTACCGCCGTGCCAGACAGGGATTTATGAAATGCAAAATCTATGCTGCATTCTTTTATTGATGATTTTCAGTTTATTACATGTGTATGATATTTTTTATTAAATCCGTATTCAAGAATGAGATTCCAAAAAATGGAGAATTTTAACGCTGTTTTCACTTTTTACTGATAAACACCTCTTCGTTGTGCTTCTGCTATGCGATGGTGATGATATAAGGCTAATCGGGGTTTACTCCCTCTTTTTTTCTACTTTTACCCCTCAATAACGAATACACATGGCTCACGGTTTATTACAAGGGAAAAAAGGTATCATATTCGGCGCGCTGGATGAGCGCTCCATTGCATGGAAAACCGCGCTGGCATGCGTGGCAGAGGGGGCGCAGATAGTGCTTACCAATGCGCCCATAGCCCTGCGTATGGGCAAGATAAAGGAACTGGCTGCACAATGCAATGCAGAAGTGATAGCGGCAGATGCCACCAGCACTGCCGATCTGGAGGCGCTGATGACGAAAAGCATGGAGATATTGGGTGGCAAGATGGATTTTATACTGCACAGCATAGGCATGAGCCCCAATGTGCGCAAGGCCATACCATATACGGATACGAACTACGATAACTTTTTGAAGACAGTGGATATATCAGCACTGTCGTTTCACCGGGTGCTGCAATGCGCCATGAAGCTGGACGCGCTGAACGAATGGAGCAGCGTGGTGGCACTGAGTTATATTGCTGCACAGCGCACCTTCCCCGGCTATAATGATATGGCAGATACGAAGGCCATACTGGAAAGCATAGCCCGCAGTTTCGGCTACTACTACGGCTTTGCCAAGAAGGTGAGGGTAAACACCATATCGCAAAGCCCGACGCCAACAACGGCAGGCAGCGGTGTGAGCGGCTTCGGTGATTTTTACCATTATGCTGAGAAGATGTCGCCACTGGGCAATGCCAGCGCCGAGGACTGTGCCAACTACTGTGTGCTTATGTTCAGCGATTATACGAAGATGGTGACCATGCAGAATCTGTTCCATGACGGTGGGTTCTCGTTCACCGGTGTGAGCGCAGGAGTAGTAGAGGAAATGATGAAAGGGGCTGAGTAGGGATTTGAAATTCCCGTTTTAAAGGTTGGCAATAAAAAAGATAAACGGACGTTTTAGAGGCATATAGAAACGATATACATGAGGTTGAAACATTTTTTTTGGGCGGCATATGTGGTTTGCATCGCATTGTTGCTCTTATCCTTTAGCAAAGCCCTATCGCAGGTTACAGGCGGGCAGTATGCCTTTGAGTACCTGAGGCTGGCCAATTCTCCACATGTGGCCGCGCTGGGGGGCATCAGTGTTTCGAACCCTGACAATGATATTTCCCTGGCGTTGCAAAACCCGTCGCTGATGCGCTCCGGCTTGCATAACCAGTTGCAGCTGAACTACAACATTTACTATGCTGATATTAAGGTGATGAACCTTGCCTATGGCTACCATGCACCCAAGCTCAATACTTCGTTTGTGCTGGGGATACAATACCTTAATTATGGCAGCATGGACCAGACAGACCCGCTCGGGAATGTGAATGGCCAGTTTAAAGCGGCCGACTATGCGATAACGCTGGGTGCATCGCGAAAGTACCTGGAGCACTGGCGTTACGGTGCGGCCATCAGGTGGGCGGGTTCATCGCTATATGGCGATAACAGCGCCTCTGCAGCAATGGTAGATGTAGGGGTGAACTATTACGACACCTCGCTGCTGCTGGATATAGGAGTAACGGCAAAGAATATGGGTGTGATGGTAAAAAAATATACACCGGGCGCGCCAGCAGAGCCGATACCTTTCGACCTGCAACTGGGTGTGTCGAAAAAGTTTAAACATCTGCCGCTGAAACTGTTTACCACGCTGCATCACCTGTATGAATGGGATATACGCTACAACAACCCGGCTGACCAGAATGGCAGCGCACTGGGTGGCAATGATTCGGTAAAGGACACTAAATCTTACTTCACAGATAAGCTGTTCAGGCATTTCATCTTTGGGGCGGAGCTTACGCTGGGCAAGCGCATCACCGCAACAGCATCGTATAATGTGCTGCGCAGGAAGGAGCTGGCGCTAAGCACGCAGACAGGGCTGGCTGGTTTTGCGTTCGGGCTGGGCATCAACCTAAATAAGTTTCAAGTACACTATGGCCGCAGCTACTACCACATAGCCGGAGCCTACAACGAAATAGGGTTCACTATGATGCTGAACAAGCTGGTGGGCCTGGGCAAAACGGGCGAGAAGATACGGTGGAACGAGCAGTACCCTGATTGGGAGTAACACCATGGAAGACGCCTACAAGTACACAACAATAGCCTCGCCTTCCACAGGCGATTTCAGGGACAGGGGCAGCAAATTTCTGTCATACGCATACCCGGTGGCCACTGCAGCAGAAATAAAGGAAAAATTACAGGCACTGAAGAAGGAGCACCCGAAGGCGGTGCACCATTGCTATGCATGGCGGCTGGGCACTGATGGCAACCAGTATCGGGCGGTAGATGATGGGGAGCCATCCGGCAGCGCGGGCAAACCCATACTGGGCCAGATAGATAGCGCCGGCCTCACAAATGTGCTGGTGGTGGTGGTGCGTTATTTTGGCGGCACGCTGCTGGGTGTGCCGGGCCTGATAAATGCCTACAAAACAGCCACAGCACAGGCTTTGGAAACAGCACCCAAAACGGAGAAGTGGGTAGAGGATATAGTGGAAATAAGCTTTGATTATGCTGTGATGGGCGAGGTGCTGTACCTGCTGAAGCAAAGTGAAGCGACCATATATAAACAAGACCTGCAACTGTTCTGCAACATAGAAGCGGGGATACCGAAGAAACATAGTAGCGCATATGTGGAGCGACTTTCGGAAATTCGTGGGGTGGAGGTAAAAGACGTAGACCAATAATTGTTCTCAGCAGAAAGAAATACCAACCTGATAAAGCAGGAGGCATTGCGCCTTGGCTTTATGTCGTGCGGCATAGCGAAGGCTGTGCCGCTGGATGAGGATGCCGTGCGCCTGGAGCAGTGGCTGAACAAAGGCTACCAGGGTGGGATGCAGTATATGGAACGCTACTTCGACCTGAGGATAGACCCGCGTAAGCTGGTGCCGGGGGCGAGGTCGGTAATAACACTGCTGCTGAATTATTATCCATCGGAACAGCAGCAACCGCAGTCGCCGAAAATTGCTAAATATGCCTACGGAACCGACTACCACTATGTGATACGCGATAAGCTGAATGAATTGCTGGCATTTATTAAAACAAATATAGGTGACGTAGACGGGCGGGGCTTTGTGGACAGCGCCCCTGTGCTGGAACGTGCGTGGGCAGTGAAGAGCGGATTGGGCTGGGTAGGAAAGAATGGCAATTTGCTGAGCAAACAAACAGGTTCTTACTTTTTTATAGCTACACTGATAACCGACCTCGACCTGGTGGGCGATGCACCGTTTGCTACCGATCATTGCGGTAGCTGCACGCGTTGCATGGATGCCTGCCCCACGCAGGCCATTGTGTCGCCCACGGAGGTGGACGGGAGCAGGTGTATATCGTACTTGACGATAGAGCTGAAGGATGCATTGATACCCGGAGAGTTTCATAGTAAGATGAACGGTTGGATGTTTGGCTGCGATATATGCCAGGATGTGTGCCCGTGGAACCGGTTCTCGAAGCCGAATATGGAACCTGATTTTACACCCATACCTGAAGTGCTCAACCTGTCATTGCGTGAGTGGGAGGAGCTGGGAGAGGAGGCTTTCAATAAAGTGTTTAAAAATTCCCCGCTGAAACGGACGAAGTGGAAGGGAATTCAAAGGAATGTGAGGCTAATGCGATAATGTGGCAATGTGGGACTAATGCGATAATGCGGAAGAAATACGATAATGGATTTATGTAATGAATGAAATACACCTGAATAATCACATTATCGCATTCCATCACATTTCCACCACATTCCATCACATTCCATCACATTCCATCACATTCCATCACATTTCCTACACATTCCGCACATTGTACTTTTAGAATTATCTTTGCCGTATGCCGGTAATATCACATCGTGGCTCAATGATGCCACCATCGCCTATACGTAAGTTAGTTCCTTATGCCGACGCTGCCAAGAAAAGAGGCACAAAGGTATATCACCTCAATATTGGTCAGCCCGATATTGTGACACCACAGACCATTTTAGATGCAGTACGCCATACCGATATGAAGGTGCTGGAATACAGCCCAAGCCCCGGATTTGAAAGCTACCGTAAAAAACTGGTGGAGTACTATAAGCGTAATGACATAAACGTAACTGCAAACCAGATAATAGTGACCACCGGGGGCTCGGAGGCGATCATGTTTGCCATCATGAGCTGCATGGACCCCGGAGATGAAATTATTATCCCGGAGCCGTTTTATGCCAATTACAATGGGTTCTCTACCAGCTCAGGCGTGAAGGTGGTGCCTATACCATCGGGTATTGATACGGGTTTTGCACTGCCGCCTATTGAACAGTTTGAAAAGGCAGTGACCACGCGCACCAAGGCCATAATGATTTGTAACCCGAATAACCCGACCGGTTATCTGTATAGTATTGAAGAACTGAATGTGTTGCGGGAAATATGCCTGAAGCATGACTTGTTCCTGTTCAGCGACGAGGCATACCGTGAATTCTGTTACGATGGCGCGAAGCATACGTCTGCGCTGTCGCTTAAAGGGCTGGAAGAACATGCAATTTTACTCGATACTATTTCCAAGAGATATAGCGCTTGCGGAGGCCGTATAGGAGCATTCGTGACACGCAACCAGGCTGTGCTTGATGCGGCCATGAAGTTTGCGCAGGCCCGCCTTAGCCCGCCATCGTTTGCGCAGATACTCGGTGAGGCTGCTGTGGACCTGCCTGCTGATTATTTTAATGAAGTACATGCAGAATATACACGACGCCGTGATGTGCTGGTGAAGCGACTGAATGCAATACCGGGTGTGAAGTGCCCTACACCGGGCGGAGCGTTCTATGCCATAGCACAGCTGCCTGTGGACAATGCGGAAGGATTCTGCCAATGGTTGCTGGATAGTTTTTCGCACAATGGGGCTACAGTAATGATGGCACCCGCTGCGGGCTTTTATGCCACACCCGGCAAGGGCAAGAATGAAGTGCGCCTGGCCTATGTGCTGAATGTAGATGATATAAATGCCGCAATGGATTGCCTGGAGGCAGCGCTGAAGGAGTATAAGTTGTAGTGAGCATAATATTTTGTAACTTTATGTATAATGTAAGGCGATGTTATCTGAAAGAATAACAATTAACCCGGAGATTTGTCATGGTAAACCATCTATACGAGGTTTACGGTATCCTGTGGAAATGATATTAGAGTTGTTAGCTTCAGGTATGACCAGCAATGAAATAATTGAGGACTATGAGGATATTGAGCATGAAGATATATTAGCGTGTATATCATACGCAGCCAAGCTTACTCATATTAACAGTGTTTATCGAATAGCAGTATGATTTATTCTTTTGAAGAGGCCGAAAACCTGTTGAAAGAAAGTATTATCATACCTGGCAAGGTACATGTTCCCGTTAAGTTTCTCGTTGATGCCCAACTACCCAAACGATTGTCTGATTTTCTAAATCGAAGTGGTTTTATGTCCTTGCATACCCTTGACCTGCCTGACAAGAATGCAACTACAGATAGAACCATAAAACATAAAGCTTTTGTGGAGGGGTTGGTTTTGATTACAAAAGACGATGATTTTTTACGCTCTTTTATGATAGAAGGAAAACCATCCAGAATGATACTTGTGAAAACAGGGAATATAAGTAACAATGTGTTATTGGAATTATTTCAGAAAGGATTGGGAGTTCTGACAGCATTGATAGAGTTGCACTCTATGATTGAAATAACAAGGGAAGAAATAATTGTTCATGATTAATTATGCTGCAAAAACTTGTCATAAAAAATTACGCGATTATTGACCATTTGGCTATAGAGCCGGATGGTGAACTGAATACTGTGACCGGGGAGACCGGTGCGGGCAAAAGTATCATACTGGGCGCATTGTCGCTGATCCTTGGTGAGCGTGCTGATACGTCTGTGCTCATTAACAAGGAAGAGAAATCGGTGATAGAGGGGTATTTTGACGCGAGCAATAATGCCGCATTCAGAAAAGCACTTACGGATGCTGAGCTGGACTATGAGCCACAATGCATCATCCGCAGGGAGATAGCAGCAAATGGCAAATCGCGCGCATTTGTAAATGATACCCCGGTGACGCTGACGGTGCTCAATAAGCTTACTTCACTGCTGGTGGACCTTCACCAGCAGTTTGACCACCTGGCGCTGGAAGACGACCACTTCCAGATGGCGGCTATAGATGCCATAGGTGGCAGTACCGATGCTGCTGAAAACTACAGAAAGCACTATTACCTGCACAAGACGATAAAACAAAAACTGGCAGACCACAGGGAGCGGCAGGCGCAATGGCAGAAAGAAACTGACTATAAGCAATACCTGCTTGACGAGCTATTGCAGGCAAATTTTAAAGAGGGTGAAATAGAACAGGCCGACCAACAGCTCAAACAAATGAGCCATGCGGAGCGTATAATAAACGTATTGCAGGCGGGCAGAAATATACTTGAGGAGGGTGAGCAACCGATAGTGAACGAAGTGAAACGCATCAGTCAGCAACTGCAGGGCATAGTTGATGTAATGCCTGAGTTAAAGCCGTTACAGGAACGCCTCACCTCTGTTTGGGCTGAATTGAAGGACGTAGCCGCAGAACTGGAGACAGAAGAAGGTAAGGTGATGCTGGACCCCGCCGTGATGGAAGAGTTGCAGCAGCGGTTAGACCTTGGCTATAAACTGTTCAAGAAGCATGGCGTAAAAGACACGGGGGAATTACTGCAATGGCAGGGGAAGCTGGAAGCGGAACTCAAGGCGACCCTGGATCTGAATGAAACCATTGAAAAGCTGGCAACCGAAGAAGGTGCTGTTTATAAAGAGTTGATGAAGGAGGCTGAGCAGCTATCTGCAAAGAGGAAAAAAGTACTGCCTTCGTTCACTAAAAAGATAAATGAACTGCTGGCCTTAGTGGGCATGCCCAATGCGCGTTTTGATGTGCGGATAGAAACCGTTGCCCCTGCTGTGCATGGCATTGATAGTGTTCAGTTCCTGCTCGATGCTAATAAGAGCGGACAATTCCAGCTATTGCAAAAAGCAGCGTCGGGTGGTGAGATGAGCCGCATCATGCTGTGCATCAAATCGCTCACTGCAAATGCCCTGCACATGCCTACTCTTATTTTTGACGAGGTAGATGCCGGCATATCGGGCGAAGCAGCTCGGCAGGTGGGTATTTTGCTGCGCGACCTTTCTAAATACCACCAGGTAATATGCATCACCCACCAGCCACAGGTGGCAGCAAGGGGCTCTCAGCATTTCTATGTATATAAAGAGCCCGACAAGGCCGGGCGCCTTTCCACTAAAGTTAAAGTGCTGCAGCAGGATGAGCGCGTATTGGCCATCGCCCGAATGATAGGTGGTGAGCAGCCAAGCGCAGCCGCCATCAACAATGCGCGTGAACTGGTGGAGATATAATTCTTCCTTTTTTAGACTTTTTCCATTTACTTTTTTACCTTGGTGTTATTAAATACACCTAATGACAGACCGCAGGAAATTCGTAAAATTTTCTCTATTATCATCAGCCGCTGTGCTGGCCGGCAAGAGCCTCTTTGGGAGAGCAATGCCCTCCGAAGGTTTTAAGGCCGCTACCGTAACAGATGAGCCGGTTGTCATCTCTACATGGGATTTTGGTAAGAAAGCTAACGTTGCGGCATGGGAGGTGTTGAGTAAGGGCGGCCGCGCGCTTGATGCCGTAGAGGCCGGTGTGAAAGTGCCGGAAGCTGACCCTAATAACCAGTCTGTGGGATTGGGAGGTCGCCCTGACAGGGACGGACGTGTGACACTGGATGCCTGTATCATGGATGAGCACTACGGGTGTGGGTCTGTTGCCTGCCTGGAGCACATAAAACACCCTATATCAGTGGCGAGGATGGTGATGGAGAAAAGCCCGCATGTAATGTTGGTGGGGGATGGTGCTTTGCAGTTTGCTTTAGCCAACGGTTTTAAAAAAGAAAACCTGCTTACACCAAAGAGTGAGCATGAATGGAAAGCGTGGCTGAAGAACAATAATTACAAACCGGTACAGAATATTGAGAACGTGCTTCCCGGTGGCGAAAAGAATCATGACACCATAGGCATGGTGGCCATGGATGGCAAGGGTAATATGAGCGGTGCATGTACTACCAGTGGCCTTGCCTATAAGTTGCATGGCAGGGTAGGAGACTTTCCTATTATCGGCGCGGGGCTATATGTGGATAATGAAGTAGGTGCGGCCACAAGTACCGGCGTGGGCGAGGAGGTGATACGCATTGTGGGTTCGCACCTGGTGGTAGAGCTTATGCGGCAGGGTCTTTCGCCTGAGGCGGCCTGCAAACAAGCTGTGGAGCGGATAGTAGCACGCAACCCTGCGGCCGCCAAAGAAGTTCAGGTAGGGTTCCTTGCGCTGAATAAGAAAGGGGAATATGGCGCTTATGCTTTGCAGAAAGGCTTTACGTATGCCGTAAGGAATGGCAAAGTGAATACCGTGTTGACTGCAAATGCTCATTTTCCCTGAGTTCTATAAATGTCAGCGATGCAGTTGGAGATATGCGCATATAACATTCAATCGTGCCTGGTTGCTGAGCGTGCCGGTGCAGGACGCATAGAGCTTTGCGCTGACCCGGACGTGGGTGGCACAACACCCAGCTACGGGTTGATAAAATATGCACTTGAGTATTTATCCATTCCTGTTTTCCCGATGATAAGGCCACGGGGTGGAGATTTTGTGTATGATGAACACGAGCTGGCCATTATGAAGCAGGATATAATCACCTGCCGAGAGTTGGGGTGCAAAGGAATTGCCACCGGCATATTGTTGCCAGATGGTACTGTAGATGTGGTGAACATGACCGAGCTGGTACGGATAGCTTACCCGATGGAGGTGACCTGCCACAAGGCTTTTGACAGAACACCTGATGCGGCACAGGCATTAGAAGCTGTGATAGCTGCGGGGTGCAGCCGGGTGCTTACTTCAGGGCTTCGTGCAACAGCAGTAGATGGTGCTGCGGCACTTGCGCAGCTACAGGTACAGGCAGCGGGTAGAATAACTATTATGCCCGGCGGTGGGGTAAGGTCTTCAAATATTGCACAACTGGTAACGGAAACAGGGGCTGCGGAATATCACAGCTCAGGTATTATAGATAATAGCGGCAGCTATATGGCTGATGAAGCAGAGATAAGGATGATGACGGATGCACAGCGTTAACCGGTAAGCTGCGCCCTTCTTTCAAAATATTTACCCAGCACATCAAATTCCACATTCACTATACTGCCGGAATTTATCTCGTTAAAATTGGTGTGATTGTACGTGTAAGGGATAATGGTAACAGTAAATTCTTCTCTGCCTACATTGAAAACGGTGAGGCTGACCCCGTTAATGCATATGGAGCCCTTTTCGATAATTAACGCCGCAAACTGTGTGGGGAAGCGGAAACGGAAAAGCCAGCTACCTTCAAGTGTTTGTTTTTCTATGCAGGTAGCTACGGTATCTACATGGCCCTGAACGAAGTGCCCGTCCAGCCGGTCGCCGATGCGGAGGGAGCGTTCGAGGTTTATTCTATCACCTTTTTTCCACTCGCGGAGGTTTGTCTTTGCAAGGGTTTCGGCCACAGCGGTAACCCGGTAAGTATTTCCGTTAATCTGGGTAACGGTGAGGCATACGCCATTGTGCGCCACACTTTGATCCACTTTAAGCTCACCGGATATCGGGCTATCAAGTGTGAAATGGATATTTGAGCCATCATGCACTATATCGCTGATAGTGGCAGTATATTCTACGATACCCGTGAACATTAGTTATTTTTTGAATTTCAATTTAGCCCTGCCTCTATGGTTCGTGGATATGCCGGTATCGCTGGATACATGCAGGCTGAAGTAGATAATAGAATCGTTGAGCTGATCTTTGGAGATAGATCCGCTTAATGTATCGGGTAGGCCACAGATCATTTGCCCCCTGTTAAGGGTAGTACTATCTCCTACAAGGGTATCAAGTGTGGCCGAATAATTGGCGCTGGCGGTAAGCCGAATGCTGTCTCCCCATGGGCAGAAGCCTAATACAGCCATTTTGGTCTTTGAATGCTTTCGGATAGTAATGTAAAAAGTGTTTGCGGAAATGAAGAGGCCGGAAGAGTCAAAATAAACAGAGTCACTCAGCTCGTAGGTACCTTGGAAAATATCCGTTGGGTAAAAACAAGTGCTGCTATCGGGGGTGCCGGGGAAGTTCCAGTTATAGTTTACCGCAGTAGGATCATTGCAATACAACTGTACTAACCTGGGGTCAACTTTAGATACAGGGTCAGTATATTTTTTGCAGGAAAATAACCCCAAGCCGACAATTGTTAATATTAGCAGTAATCTGTATTTCATTGTTTTTGTATGAGGGTCGAGACCTCAATAACGTATGCTCCCCAAAATTATTCAATTTATGCGGGGAAAAACAATTGTACTGCAATAAAAGTGCCAGTTTTTGCCATTTTCGTTACATTTTATCAAAATGTAGCAAAAATCACCTTTCTTTTGGTTGAGGAGGCACTTCGGGAGGGGTGTGCGTGGGCAATGGGTCTCTCTCCGGCACGATTTCCGGGGTATGAAGGGGTTCCGGGGTTCCGGGCCTTGGGTCTGGGCTTATTTCGGGCTTGGTAGGTGTGGGGGTAATTTCCGGTTTGGGTTTGTGCTCTTGCTGATTCATGGTAAATATTTTTAATGATGAGAGATGAATATAGGGATGTCGACAGCTTTTAAAACTAATTCGGCCGCGCTAGGTTTGAAGAAAGTGGATAAAAAACTCCGTCCGAATGCCCCGGTAACTAATAATTGGTTCGCCTGCTCGTTGCGAGACATAAAGTATTCAAACAATATCTCGCGTGCTTCACCGGTCAGTTCCAGGAAAGATACGTTTGAAAAGTGCATATCGAGCCATTCTTTGAAATAAGTATGGTGTTTGCCCCAGTCCTCAATTTTCTCCTTATTGATGTGCAGTACAACAACACGTTTATCAGAAAGCTTCGGAAACTGGTAATACAACTGTTTTATGGCAAAAACGGAAGAGGGGCTTCCATCATAAGCCACGATTATTTCTTCTATCTGCTCAAAATATTCGGGGGCAATGAGTACAGGACACTCTGCCTTGCTTAATATTTCCATGATGAATTTCGAGGGCACCCTCGTGTCATCTGTGAGGGAGAGGGCGGGGTCGGCGATGATGAGGTCGGCATATCGGCTTTCTTCGATTATTTGCTCCAGCGGATTGCCTATATCGTGGTGCGTGGTTGCCACTATCTCACGTTGTATGCAGCCGCCTTTAAATGCTGCGATATTCTTTTGCGCGAGGTCGGCCCTCTTTTTATGCTCCTCTGAATCTATTGTTATTTCTTCTACATAAGGTGTGCCGCCAAAGGTTTTAATAGTGGGGATTGTATCCAAATCTTTGTTCTCAATGAAAACACCTACCAGTTTAGATTTCCCCAGTTTGGCTATATAAGCAGCAAAGTCCAGGTTCTCCGGTTTGTAATTTAGTGCGTCCGCTAGTAACAGTATCTTTTCCATTTTTGTATTTTATGTTATTCTTTGTCAAAGTTATGTAATAGGTTAGCATTTGTAAATGACATGGGTCAGCCAAGGGGCTATTCCCTGTCATATTTATATCAAAACCTTGCCAATAATTTTACAATTTCTTAATACTATGGATGTTCAATACACTACAGCTGAAGAAGCGGTGAAAATGGTAACAAGCGGAAACAGGGTTTTTCTGCATGGCAGCGGGGCTACACCGGTGGTCTTGATAGATGCATTGTTGAACAGGGGCGGGACAATCAATAATGTGGAGCTGGTTTCCATAAGTATGCACGGAAAAATTAACTGGAACCGGCCCGAGGTGCTCAGTAGTTTTTATTTGAATTCAATGTTTGTATCTGAAAATATTAGGGGATGGGTGAATTCAGAATACGGAGATTACATACCGGTATTCCTGAGCGAAATACCACAATTGTTTGACAGGGGCATTCTGCCGATTGATGTAGCTATAGTGCAGGTATCCCCTCCTGACCAGCATGGTTATTGTACTTTGGGAACATCGGCAGATGTGGCTATAAGTGCTGTGAACAACGCCCGGAAAGTAATAGCCCAGGTGAACCCACGCATGCCGCGCGTGCTGGGAGAGGGTATAGTGCATGTTTCGCGCTTTGATGCTATGGTGTGGGCAGAAACGGAATTGTTTGAAGTGAACTACGCATCAAAGGCAAGTAGTGTGACAGGGCAAATTGGTAAGCAGGTGGCTTCGTTGGTAGAGGACGGAGCTACGCTGCAAATGGGAATAGGGGCAATACCGGATGCCGTGCTGAGTGAACTTGGCGGGCATAAAAACCTGGGCATACATACCGAAATGTTTTCGGATGGGGTAATACCACTTGTAGAAAAGGGGGTGGTAACCAATGCGCTGAAAAAGGCGGGTAGAGGCAAGATCGTCAGCGCCTTTATTCTTGGCACGCGAAAGGTCTATGATTTTGCCGACAATAACCCTAAAGTGGAACTCAGGAATGTGTCTTACGTGAACAATTCGGACGTGATAAGCCGCAACCCCAAAGTAGTGGCCATAAACAGTGCCATTGAAATAGACATTACCGGCCAGGTATGTGCCGATTCTATAGGTATATATCAATATTCAGGCATTGGCGGGCAAATGGACTTCATGCGCGGGGCTGCCCTGTCGGAAGGGGGTAAGCCGGTCATCGCAATGCCTTCTGTAACGAATAAGGGTGTTTCGCGCATAGTGCCGCATTTAAAAGAGGGTGCAGGTGTGGTTACCACACGGGGGCATATTCATTATGTAGTGACCGAGTATGGCAGTGTGAACCTGTATGGCAGGAATATGGAGCAGCGGGCAAAATTGCTGGCAGGTATAGCGCACCCTGACCACAGAGAAATGCTGGAGCGCGCTTACCATGAACGTTTTGGCAGAATGATAAAAGGAATTTAATGAGAACGGTCAGATATACGATATTGCTTGTTTTAATGGCGTGGGGTATTTGCAATGGGCACAGCCGCGGCCAGGATATGATCAATCCCGCATTGGTGGAGAAAATGCAGGAGCACCGGCCCGAATGGATTGATGATCCCACGCTTTTGCCCTCACTTCAGCAGGCATTTGTTTCTATACTTGACAGTGCGGCATACAGGGGGATGAAAAAAGAAAAGTACCATTACCACACCCTGCTGCAGGGGCCTGCTGATGGCCGGGTACTGGCCGATGCCATTATTACCTACGCTAAAGACCTTTACACAGGTGCTGATATAGCCCGGTGGATAATCAATGACGAGGTGTCACCGAAATATGCAGCGGTAGATGAGGATGTGGTCGTAACTAAGCTTACATCTGTGCGTCATTCCGATGAGTTGATCTCTGTTTTTGCATCGCTGGAGCCGCAGAACAGGGAGTACATCTCACTAAAGGAAGCACTGAAACAGCATATAGACTCCGTCCACACCAGTGTTGCAACGCAATTGAGTGTTTGCCTCAACATGTATCGATGGGTGCATCATTTTCGTTTCTCCCGGTTCATTGTGGTCAACATACCATCTGCCACAATGCGCTATTATGAAGCCGACAATACAAAGCTGGAAATGAAAGTTGTTGTAGGCAAACCATCTACCCGAACGCCAAGGTTTTCGGCTTACTGCAAAGAAATCATACTTTATCCTTACTGGCATGTACCGGGCAGTATTGCCGTTAAAGAACTTTTGCCCAAAATCAAAAGAAACCCCGGGGTGATAGACCGGGAGCAGATGCAATTAATAACAAAGGGAGGAAAAGTGGTGAACCATCACGGCTTAGATTGGTCGAAGTACAGCGCTTCCAACTTTCCCTATATACTCAGGCAGCATACCGGTTGCGACAATGCGCTGGGTGTTATCAAGTTCAATCTCACAGACCCGTTTGATGTTTACATGCACGATACGAACTTTAAAGAGGCATTCCTGAAAAAATCCCGTTTCCTAAGCCACGGCTGTATCAGGCTGGAAAAACCGGTTGAACTCGGCGATCTGCTCCTTGAGGGCAAGCTGGATGCCGGTTTTCTGGAAGCGTGTGTGAAGGGGCAGAAGCCGGTAACCAATCAGTTGAAAGAACCCGTTCCGGTATTTGTTGTGTATATGCCCGCCATTGTCGGAGAAGATAATGTGGTCGTTTTTCATAAGGATATCTACGGTCTTTTCAGATAAGAGGGCTCATCGCAGCACAAACATTTCCGAATCTCAGATTTACTCCCTATTTTACTCCAAATGAATTTTTCTCATGGAGCAAACTAATACTGCCATGCCGGCACCCGGCAATAACCGGGGTGCACTTTCTACCCTTGTCACCGTTTTTTTCTTCTGGGGATTTATAGCCGCAGGTAATGGCGTGTTTATTCCTTTTTGTAAACACTATTTCCATCTCGACCAGTTCCAGTCGCAATTGATAGATTTTGCCTTTTACCTGGCCTATTATCTCGGCGCACTTGCGCTTTATTTCATCGCTTCTGTGTTTGGCAAAGATGTGATAGCCAGGTGGGGATATCGCAATAGTATTGTGTATGGGTTGCTCTTCTCGGCCATAGGTGCGGTCATCATGATACTTGCTGTTAATGCCAATACTTTTCCCGGTATGCTGGTAGGCTTATTCGCGGTAGCGTTAGGCTTCTCCCTGCAGCAGACTGCCGCCAACCCTTTCGCGGCCCTTCTTGGCCCGCCCGAAACAGGCGCGCACCGCATCAACCTGGGGGGGGGCATCAATTCTTTCGGCACGGCTATTGGGCCTATCGTAGTGGCGCTTGCGTTGTTTGGTACCACAAAAGCCAGTGATGACCAGATAAATTCATTGGGGCTTGATAAGGTAACCATCCTTTATGCCTGTGTGGGCGCGCTGTTTGTGCTTGCTGCGGGGCTGTTCTTCTTTTCTAAAAAACTGCCGAAAGGACAATATGAAACACATACCGAAAAATCACCCAAGGCACTGATGGCATTGCTCATCATGACCGCCCTGCTCATCGCTATTTTCATTCCCGTATTCCGTAGCTACCTCGTAGAGGCTACAGACGAAGCCATGAAGCAGGAACTGGAAAATACACGTATCAAATGGCTGCTGGCCGGGCTTGTTGTAATTGTGGGGTCATTGTTGCTGTCGCTGAGCATGGCCAAGCGAAAAAGTGAAGGCTGGGGCGCTATGAAGTACCCGCAACTTGTGCTGGGTATGCTGGCAATATTCACTTATGTAGGGGTGGAGGTAACTATACAGAGCAACCTTGGCGCATTACTGGGCGAACAGGCGTTTGGCGGCCTCTCTTCTTCACAGGTGGCACCCTATATCTCTATGTATTGGGGCAGCCTCATGGTAGGCAGGTGGACAGGCTCCATCAAAGTTTTCGAGCCATCAGCAACTTTGAAAAGCATACTGATATTCATTGTGCCTGTAATTGCCTTTGCGGTAGTGATAGGTGTTAATGCCATTGCTCAAAATGATATTACACCGCTGTCTTCCTATGTTACATGCGTAATCATCCTTGCTATAGCCTTTTATGCAGGCCAGGATAAACCCGCCAAAACCTTGCTGCTGTTCTCGCTGCTGGGCATGGCTTTTATGCTCGTAGGTATTTTTGCTACAGGCAAAGTGGCCATATATGCATTCCTCAGCGGTGGTTTATTCTGCAGCATCATGTGGCCCGCCATCTTTGTGCTGGCCATAGCGGGGTTGGGAAAATTCACCTCGCAGGGGTCGGCATTCCTTATCATGATGATACTTGGCGGGGCCATTATACCACCCATACAGGGTAAACTTGCCGACCTTCCGAGTGTAGGTATCCATAATTCCTACTGGATGGCAGTTATCTGTTTTGCATACCTGGCTTTCTTTGCACTGAGCGTGAAGGGTATATTACGCAGGCAGGGAATAGATTATGACAGCAGCATTGGTGGCGGGCATTAAGGCTGAATGAATTTTGTTTGATTAAAGGAAAGCAAATACAAAAATTCATGACAAATGGGCATAACAATTTTGATCAGCCTTTATTTTATTATAATGCTAAGCGTAGGTGTAATTTATTCTTTACTTCGTCGTAAACTCAAAGACCACGCCTTGCTGCCGCATAATATCGCTCGATGTTCAATTAGAAAACTAAATGAAGAAATGAACTATATGGAGGAGGAGGGGATAAGCACACCTTATACAAGCTATATCACAATCATGAAAAAATTGTATGTTATTTATTGGGTTACCGTTATTGGTGGGCCTTTGATTATTTTCGCTTCGATTGTTATTGGATTTTCGTCAAAATAAATGTTGTCATGGTGAGCTTGTCGAACCATTGTTGAGAGCAAAGAGACAGCCGGATCATGGAACTACTGCAACCAGCATGAGCCATTTGCTAATTCTCATCTATCCTTCGACAAGCTCAGGATGACATTGTGCTTTTATTTGGGTTTAATAAAACTTCGTAAGATACGGATACCGCTCCTGGTATAGTTTTTTCACGCGACTGAGTATGGTGTTGCGCAGTCCGTCAATGTTGCGCCGCTCTATGGCTGATACAAAAATGGCTGAGTTTCCTGTTTCCTGCTGCCAGCGCACTTCCAGTTGGGCCAGCATTTCTTTCTTTACCTCCTCATCAAGCCATTCGTCAAAAACGGTTTGCTCGTAGAGGTCCATTTTGTTGAAGATGGTAATGATAGGTTTGTCAAACGCACCCAGTTCCTGTAATGTCTTATTTACCACACCCATCTGGTCTTCGTAGCCGGGGTGAGAGATGTCCACCACATGCAGCAGGCAATCTGCTTCGCGCACTTCATCCAGCGTGCTTTTAAAGCTCTCCACCAGATGGTGGGGCAGTTTGCGGATGAAACCCACCGTATCACTAAGCAGAAAAGGGGTTTGTTCATATACAACCTTTCGGGTGGTGGTATCTAATGTTGCAAAGAGCTTATTCTCAGCAAATACTTCGGCCTTGCTGATAATGTTCATAAGGGTGCTTTTGCCCACATTGGTATAGCCTACCAGGGCCACGCGTATATATTCACCGCGCTCCTTTCGTTGCGTTATTGCCTGTTTGTCTATCTCTGCGAGCCTTTTGCGCAGCAGCGAAATTTTGTCTTTTACAATACGGCGGTCGGTCTCTATTTCCGTTTCGCCGGGTCCCCTGCTGCCTATACCGCCCCCCTGCCTTTCCAGGTGTTTCCACATGCCCTTCAGGCGAGGCAGTATGTATTGGTATTGCGCCAGTTCCACCTGCACCTTTGCCTGTGCGGTTTTTGCGCGGCTGGCGAAAATATCGAGTATAAGGTCGCTGCGGTCAATCGTCCTTACGCCGGTTTCTTCCGTAATATTACCTATCTGCGATCCGGTCAGCTCATCATCAAATATCAGCACAGTGGCGCCTTTGGCCTTGGCATATTCTTTTATCTCTGCCAGTTTGCCCTTACCTACAAATGTTTTGCTATCTGGGTAGGGTAGCTTTTGTATAAATGACTTCAGCGTAACCGCCCCTGCCGTTTCTGCAAGAAATTGCAGTTCCGCAAGGTATTCTTTCACCTGTGTCTCGGTCTGCTCTTTATACACAAGCCCAACCAGCACTGCCTTTTCTTCGTTCTGTATTTTATTGTTCTTATCGAGCATTAATTGTTTGTAAGTCGTTAGTTCTTAGTCATTTTTCATTCATCTCTTTTCCATCACAACAATCGTTCCTGCTCACGCAGCCAGCGTTCGGGTATCTGGTCGTTGCTGGCCACAAGGTAGTCGTTGTATGAGCAGGGCACGAATGATTGGTCGGGCAGCTTCATCCACCAGCGGTTAGTGCGCTTGCTTTTCAGGAAGGTGGTATCGTTATCAGTAAAAGAGATATTGAACACAATGAACTCTTCCTGCTCAGACAGGCGCGCCTCCGTTTTGCGCACCAGGTAACCATCCACAAAGTACCACAGCATCTGGGCTATCAGTTTTGCAGTCATGCTGTGTGTGTCGTTAGGATGGTCGTAGCCATATATGCCGAAAGAGGTAAGCGCGTCGCTCATGCCTGCATAGCGGGTGAGCTGGCAGGCATCTTCTCCAGACAGGCCATTGGGTGAGCCGTTGATATTCGCCGGTGCGTCGGAGTAGCGTATAGCCGACATATCGAAGCTGAACAGGTTGCTGGTACGCAGCACGGGCTCCATATCCTCAATATGTTCACGCACTTTACCCAGCCTGAAAAAATCGAAACGGAGCTTGTCGAGCGTTTCCAGCATACGTGGCTGTGCATAGTAGCTCTGGAAAGCGATATGGCTGTAATGGGCGATGAAATTGGGCGTGCCGGTGAGCATATCCATCAGGAAGCTGCGTGAATTTATTTCGTCTGCATCATCCAGGTCTATGAGCATATCCGCAACAGAGGCTACGGCCATCTGTTCTGTTTTCTTGAAGACCTCATATTGCTGTAGCGTAAGGTCGTGAGAACCGCCAAGCACTATGGCTATTTTTCCTGCATTATGTATCTCCTGCAATACAGCCACCAATGCGGCCTTGGTATCGCCGGGGGTAGCACCCTGGGCTATATTCCCCATATCGGCTATATTGATGCCGTTATGCCAGTAGTAGAGATTATACAATTGCTGCCTGATGGCGTTAGGGCTGTTGCTGTATTTTGCCTTATGGTTTTCGCAGCGCCATTCCCCGCAGCCTACGATCACCATATCTGCCACGGTCCAGTCAAATCCATTTTGCGTGGCGCATTGTATATGGCTGCCCCACTGTAGCGGGTGATATGGGCCGGCTTCCGGTGTTTCAATAAAATGTGTTGGTTCAAAAAAAGTTAGCAGGTCGTGCATGAGTAAGTGAAATAATGATTAAAAGTACGGAAGCAAAGTTATTGAACAATTATCTTCCCGCCATTTGCCGTGTGTGGGGTACTTGCTTTAATAAAATATATTCCGGGTGGGGCATCCAGCTTCACCGGTATTACTGTATTGGTAAAAGATGAAAATTCCATTATGGTTTTACCAACAACATCCGTAATATGAAAACGGGCCTGTTCATTCATTGCAGATGAAAGTATGACCGCTACAACACCACTGGTGGGATTAGGTGAAATGGTAATGCCGTGTTGGGCGCCTATTGCCTGCACTGATGCAGCCGGGCAGCCTATAGACCGCACCAGTAGCGGAAAGGTTGCAGTTGTTGTGCCGCAGAGATTTGTTACTGAATAGTTGATGTTAACGATGCCCGGAACAACCCCGGTAACGAGCCCGGCGACTGATGCAGTAGCGATTGGGGTATTGCTGGTACTCCATATGCCGCCCGGTACTGTGGCGGTAAATATATAGGTATCGCGTGGGCACATGCTGTCAATGCCGGAGATGGTACCTGCATCGGGTAGGTCAAGTATGGTCACATATACGATAGTGGTATCGGAGTATATACCGTCTGTCACGCGCACTTTAAATGAGTCGTTGCCAAGGTATCCTATGGCAGGGGTGTAGGTCAGTCCTGAAGGATATAATGTGCCGCCCGTCGACACCGTTGAATATATTGCTGCAAGCGCGCCATGCAGTGGTGACTGCACAACACTCCAGGTTTCGGTCTGCCCCGCATCGGCATCAGCTACTGCAAGCAGCGTATCCACACTGAAAATTTCTGTGGGGCAGCTCAATTTTGTTTGAACATTACCGTTCACAAAGCGTGGGCGGTTTATGGGTGGCTGAAGAATACGGATGCGGTTGTTGTTGTTATCGGCAATATATATTTTGCCTGTGTTATCAATAGCAACACCGGTGGACCTGTCCAGCGACGCGAGCACAGGCGAGCCGCCGTCGCCGCTAAAGCCTGCTGTGCCGTTGCCGGCAATGGTGCTGATGATACCCGAGGTGTTGATCATACGAATGCGGTTGTTGTTCATATCACAGATATAGATGTTGCCGGGCCCGTCTATGGCAATACCATGGGGTAATACAGTTGCGATGCCGTGGAAGGGCCGCCATCGCCGCTGAAGCCGAATACCGCAGAGCCTGCTACCGTAGTTATTATTCCTGCGGGGTTTATTTTCCTGATACGGTTGTTGCCATAGTCGGCTATGTACACATTGCCCGCAGCGTCGCATGCTACACCCAGGGGGTACTGTACAGCTGCGGCCGAAGCCGGCCCGCCGTCGCCGCCTATGAAACAGGTGCCGTTACCGGCAATAGTAGATATAGTTCCCGTAGCGCTCACCTTACGTACACGGCAGTTATTTTGGTCGGCTATGTATAAGTTTCCGGATCCGTCAACAGCAATGCCCCATGCATATTTGAGCATCGCTGCGGTGGCTGGCCCACTGTCGCCGCCAAAACCCGGAACGCCGTTTCCGGCAACGGTGGAAATAATGCCTGCCGGTGTAACCTTACGAATGCGATGATTTACATAGTCTGAAAAATATACGTTACCTGTGGCATCAACGGCAATCCCTCTCGGAGAATACAGATCGGCCGCTGTTGCCGGGCCGCCATCGCCGCTGAAACCTGGTGCGCCGCTACCGGCTATGGTGCGTATATTCCCCGATACATCTATTTTCCTGATACGGTGATTCCCGTAGTCGGTAAAATACACATTACCCGCAGCATCAGCTGCAACACCATGCGGTGTGTGTATCTGTGCTGTCGTGGCAAGGCCCATATCGCCGGTATAACCCGGGGTTCCTGTACCTGCAATAGTGCTGATAACCAACTGCGCCTTTGTTTCTGTATAAAAACAAAGTACGGTAACAACGCATATTAGAGAAAAATAGCTTTTCAGGGTATTTTTTTGTCTAAGGTAGGGGTTTGCAGGTAAATTGCTGCCAATTATTATGTTAATTACAATAAGTAAGCCCAACCATTTTATGCGGTATTACGTCTTATTTGGTATAGTTATGCAATGTTTTCACATAAATTAATGGCAAATTGTTTAACTTAGCAAACTAATGAATTTATTTATTTTATAGAATGAATATATCCTTTTACCTCATTGCCTGAACACTTTAGAAAATAGTCTATGAAATACATCTTATCACTGCTTATATTAATTGTTGGTTATTCTGCTAAAGGTCAGATAATTACTATAACCGATACTCCCCATTGTTTCAACCGTGGGCTTCATGCAGGGGTTGCGGGTGGCATTGTCCCTATATCTTCAGGCATCACTCTTGACGATGGCTGGTCTGGGGTGATACCAATAGGGTTTACATTCAATTTTTATGGCACACCATACACACAGTGCATTATTGGTTCAAACGGATGTTTAGGATTCAACCTTGCTTCTGCGGGCGCATACAATACATGGCCGATTAGCGCATCGCTTGCGGCTACCACTGCTACCGACATCCGTAACGTTATATGCGGGCCTTGGTGCGATGTGCTGCTTAGTTCAGGTGGCACGATTGAGTATTCTACGCAAGGGGTGGCACCAAACAGGAATTTCGCAGTTACCTGGTGCGGCACTGCTATGTATTCTCCTTTTTCTTGCCCGGGCGAGTGGCTTACCACCCAAATAATCCTTTACGAAACTTCCGGCTTGGTCGAGGTGCATATCACCCATAAGACCATATGCACCGGGTGGAATTCAGGCAGGGGTATTTGTGGGGTGAAGAACGCCGCAGGCACTGTTTCTACCGTTGCGCCATTAAGGGATTTTACACCAAACTGGACAGCAACCAGGGAAGCATGGCGTTTCAGCCCTATTGCGGGGCCGTCCTATTCTGTGGTATCCATTCCTTTTGCGCCTATACCTTATGCTTCATCGCTTGTATATTGGTACGACAGCTCTACAATGACACTTGTTGGCACCGGCCCTTCTATCTCTGTAGCACCAACGGTGCCTACTACTTATATGGCCGCTGTGCTGGGTTGCAATGATACTTCAAAAGCATTCATACATGTCACTGTGCCTACGGGGCTAACGCCGGGAGGCTTGCCCAACATAGACCCTATTTTGCCAACCCACTTCGTAAGCCCCACTGTATGTGGCAAGTGTGATGGGTCTATCGTGCTGCACGGCATTAAGCCCCACCAGATGGACACTATATTTTATTCCCTGAATGGGGCGCTTCAGCCGCGTATCATTGATACTGCCCGGCTCGATAGCACCATTCACCTGAATAGTATGTGCGAAGGGGTGTACGATTATTTTTACATAAAATTCGGGGATTGCCCTTCTGATACCGTCGGCCCTATAACAATGACAACACCACCATTGCGTGTTGACCTTGCTTACTCCATAGATCTTGGATGTAATGGCGACCTCGTATCCTTCTGGAACCTTTCTACGCCGGTAGGGCCGGAGTATAACAATACTTGGGATTTTGGCGACGGTTCACCGCTTAGTACAGCTATGAACCCAACACATGTTTATACTGCACAAGGGGTGTACACGGTAACACTGCATCATAAAAGCAACTACGCTACCGCAACCACATGCGACGAGGATACCACCTTTACCATATCGTTGCTGCATCCTATAGACGCAAATTTCACAGTCGATGCCAACGATGTTTGTTTAGGGATGCCAATACATTTTGTTGGCACTACTGTAAGTAATAATGAGCCTTCTTTTAAATGGGATTTTGGCGCGATGGATTCACTTGAGTATCAGAACCCCATTGATTATACGTACAAAATCCCCGGCAAGTTTAAGGCCAGGTTTACAGTGCACGATACCATAGGATGTGAGGCATTTCATGAGGATACGTTTACGGTTATCAGTGTGGATGTACGGATGCGCTCAAATGATACCTCCGTATGCCTCGTGGACAGCATGGGTATGAGAGCATTCGTGAATGTTATTCCTGATGATATTGATTACCGGCTTAACTGGACACCAACTAATAACATCGGCAGGGACTCCGGCACAACTACGAAATTCTTTGGCATAGGTGATTATGTTTACACGGTTACTATCTCCACACCGCCCATGCCGCTGAACCCCGATGGTTGTATTGCATCAGATACACAGAGGGTACGTTCTTATCCGCCTGTCACGCTTACAGAAGTCACAGCCAGCCCGGTAACCATACCTTTCGGCAGCAGCATACGGCTCAATGCGCAGGGTGCGGTATACTACACCTGGACACCGGCTGATGGCTCAATGGACAATAACAATGTCAACAACCCCACGGCATCGCCACGCGACAAGCAAACTATCTACACCGTTTATGGCATGAACCTGTTTGGCTGTCTTGATTCGGCTAAAGTTATTGTAAATGTGGATAGCGACATCCCCGAGGGGGTACCAACGGCCTTCACACCTAACGGCGATGGTAACAACGATGTTTTCAAGCCAAGCGGCCTCACGTTCCAGAAGATGGTGGAAATGAGGGTTTTCAACCGGTGGGGACAGGAGTTGTTTTATACCAACAATGCTAAAACAGGATGGGACGGCACCTTCAAAGGCACACCCCAAGACTTAGGTGTTTACAACTGGATTATTATCCTTGCCAATCCTGACGGCAGCAACAAAGTATATAAAGGGGATGTAACACTGATAAGGTAAACTTCGCAAAACGATTTTGAAGCCTTCTTACTTCAGCAACTTACCTATCACAGCACTTACATGCTGTTTGCCATCAGGTGCATAGATAAATCTGTGTCCGCCTGTTTCTACGGTAGTTATATGCCACGAAGCTGCTTTGTTCTTATTAGCTTCGTAATACCCGGATACTTCGCTGTAAGGGCAACCCGCATCGTCTTTCGCATACATCGAATATAGCGGGCGATCTTTGGTTATTTTACTTAGGTCAAGGTCGTGGGGTATGGCCGAGAAAGTAAAGAACCCTGAGAAATTATCAGCCCTGTTATTGATGAACCAATAAGTACCCGCACCACCCATGGATATGCCGCCTAGAAACACCTTATTATTATTAACGTTATACCGCTCTTTTACCTGCTTCAGCATGCTGATAACATTGTTGTTGGCAGCCTGCTGCGAAGGCCAGGTGAATCCCGATCTGCCGAAAGGAAATACCACTATGGCCTTATTGGCTTTGCCTGCCGCAAACACAGGTTCATCGGCTATAGCAGGGTCTTCGTGCTGATAGTTCTCCCGTGCCAGGATCGCCCCATGCAGGAATACAACCACGGGGGTAGGCGTTGACGGGTTGTAGCCTTCAGGCACATAGACCAGGTAGGGCACATTTTCACCTCCGGCAGCTGAATAATAAAGTGCGAGACCCGGCTTAGCAGGCAAAAATGAATTGGCCGCAGCGGGTTTGTTTATGGCGTTGGCCGCAATGCTTTGCAGCCACACAGCCTTCGATTTGTTTTGTCCGCTGCATTGCAGGGTGTAGCTGAGTATGCAAATGGCCAGCAGATATAAGCGTACGCGCATAAAGAAGAGTTGATTATGGTTATTGTGGTGCTTTTGTCCAGGTGGCGCTGCGGCCCAGCAGCGATATGCCTATGTAGCCACGCACCTCAAGTTTGCTGCCCGCCAGCTCCATTTTGCTGGTGTATGTCTTTCCGAATTTTGGGTCGTAGATAGTGCCGTCCTCGTAATGGGTGCCGTCTATTTTCTTAAAGTTCTTCATCACCACCATGCCCATCAGCGGGTCTTTCTGCCGGGCTTTGTCATTGTTGTGAATGTCCAGCTTTGGTTTGCCGTCCCTGTTGGGTTCTTTCATCCACACTATCTTGCCGTAAAATTTGTCGTCCACTGCCTTGTATATCTGTATTTTGGCTGTTTTTTCCTCATTATACCATACATGTTCTATGGGGTCGTGCTGGGCAAATGATAATGTTCGTGTGAATAAAATAAATGCTGCTAGGAATAACATTCTTAAAGTGTAATGTCTCAGCATAAAGGAACATTTACAGTAAATTTAAGAAAAATCCCGCAAATATACGGTTATGGGGCAGGGCCTGGCTTAGTTGGCATCGGCTATCGTGCCGGCCCCCGAAATATCCTTTGTTATCACCGGGTGCCCCTTATACTTTATGGTGCCTGCCCCGCTTATATCCACGGTTAGCTTCTGTAATGCAGTCACATGACTGGTGCCTGCGCCCGATATCTCAGCAATAGTTTCATTCGTCTGAAGCGGAAATGCCTTTACCTCACCCGCCCCGTTAATATCATATTCCGCATATTTTACCGTGCCGTCTTTTATCTCCAGGTCTGTAGCACCCGACGCTTCTACTAAAAGGGAATCAGCGCTTACATTGTCTATGCTCACATCGCATGCGCCCGACACATCAAGCATAAAAGCATTGCCCGTGATACTGCCGTGAATAACTGCATCTGCCGAACCCATCAGTGTAAGTTTTGAAATCGATGGAACAGTAATGGTAACAGTTACATCTTCACTCTCCATGCGCCAGGTGTCGTCAAGGTCGTGTGTGATGCGCAGGCGACCCTTGTCAACTGTTGCTACTATATGTTTCAGCAGGTTTTCATAGCCATCTATCTGCACCCCCGGCGTTGCACCTTCTTTTACATTGATTACCGTATTCACGTCCACATCTATAGATATGGCATTAAACGGGCTTACCGGCAGATTAGTGGTGGTTTTATTTCCCTCTCCGCGCAATACATTCATTTTGCACGAGGTGGCGCATATGGCCAGTCCCAGAACAAAAACAAGCGCGAAGAAATATCTGTTCATAAGCTACGGTTATTTTGTTTGCTTATTATACCGCCACCACATGTAGCCTATGGTGCTCATCAGGCCCAGCGGTAGCAGTGCCAGGTAAACGATGCCGCCGTTCAGCCCTTTGGCGCTTTTATCGTCCATGCCGGCTGCCGTTTTGGTGCATACGCTGCAACCCTGGCTGTAGCCGTTTATGGCCAGCGTGCAGAGCAGTAAACCGGTGAGCACTATTCGTTTCATACTATAAAGATAGTTTATTTTATGTATTTAAAATCGACACTACAACACACTTTTGCGAACTTAAAAACTATATACAGGATTGCGCCTTCGCGCCTCTGCGTGAAACCATTTTTATTTAGATATGCGGCACGTAATACGGGCTGATGAACAGGTAAACCAATACCCCCGTAACGCTCACGTAGAGCCACAGGGGCCAGGTATAGCGTGCCAGTTTTTTGTGGCGGGCATATTCGCCCGTAAGCGAGCGGTAGGCTGTAAACAGGATAAACGGCAGTATAATGCCCGCAAGCAGTATATGCGTGATGAGGATAAAGTAGTACACATACTTTATCGTGCCTTCGCCGCCGTATATGGTGTCCTGCGCCAGCAGGTGGTGCCCTATGTACGACACCAGGAACAATACCGAAAGCACAATGGCACTGAGCATCAGCTTTTTATGCAGTTCATATTTGCGCTGCTTCACTGCCAGGAACGCCCATACCAGCAGCACCGATACCGTGCCGTTTATCACCGCGTTCACCAGCGCCAGCACATGCACGTTAAACCCCAGGTCCACATCGCGTAGCGCGGTGAAACCCTTCAGGAAGGCCACCGCCCCAAATACCACAATCGACACAATCCATATCAGCAGCCGCGCTTGTTTGTCATTCTTTTTTAAAACAGGTGTCAGCATATTTTTATGATTATACTAGTCTATTATCTAATTCTCTAATTACCAAATTGTCGAATTGTCGAATTGTCAAATTGTCGAATTGTCTAATTCCCGTGTTTCCTTTCCATCGTCAGCAGCACTATATCGTCGGCGCACTGCTTGGCTTCTTTTTCATCCATGCCATTGTAGTATCCGCGCACATAGCGGTCTTTATCTATCAGCACCAGCCGCTCAGAATGCACAAGGTCATCGGCGCCGCCTGTGCCGGGGCCTACCGGCAGTTGCAGCTCATTTTTTGCAAAATCATAGATGGTCTTTTTATCGCCCGTCAGGAACCACCAGTGGTCATGGTCGGCGCCAAAGCGGTCGGCATAGGCGCGCAGGGCGGGGAACGAGTCACGCTCCGGGTCCACGGTTATAGATACAAAATGCACTATGGTATCCAGCCTTGCTTCTTTTTTAGGGTTTTTTTTGAACGACCTTTGCAGCAGCAGCATATTGTTAGTGAGCGTGGGGCATACCGTGGGGCAATTGGTGAAGATGAAGTTGACCACTACCAACTTACCTTCCAGGTCTTTGTTGAGCGATACGCGCTGGCCTAGCTGGTTGGTGAGCACAAGATCGCCCACCCGGTGAAACACCGTATCGCCATTGGCCACGGTTTCGGCTATGTGGCGGCGAGGCATCGTTATTTTCCCGTCCGACAGTTTTTTTACAGCCAGGTAGCACGCCACCGGAATGAGCAACGCGAACGTTATGCCCAGCAAAAACCTGCTATTCGACCTTTTTTCTGCCATTTATGCGCCTTGAAACAATAAAAAACGCTGCAAAGGTCGGCAAACCACCCGCCTAAAACAAATAAACTTGCATCATTTTCCCCACTTCAGGGGGGCAGGGTGTGTTTTCTCGCGCTGGTCATTGCGCGCCGCAACTTGCAGTAAAGTTGATTACCTGCAAACCGACTGGCGCGGCAAAGCAACCTCACGATTAATTAGAGCTGAAAACGGCCTCTGCCAGGTCATCCATCGTTATGCCGTTGTGGGTCTCTTCATACACGCATTCTCCGTTGCGAATGAGCAACACCTGTGGTGACTCGTGCACCACCGCAAAGTCCTGCGCTATTTTATTGGATAGCGCCCTGTGCCGCAGCAGGTCCAGGTAGTAGAATTGAGTGTTATCTATGGGGTTTTGTTTCTCCAGGCGGTTTTTGGCCATGGTGCTTATACTGCACCGGGTGCTGTGCTTAAAGATAACCACCGGCTGCAAGGCGCTGCGCTGCTTTATGGTAGCCAATTGCTGCTCGTCTGTTAGTTCTATCCAGTTCACGGTGCAAAATTATGCATTGTTAGTCAGGAAAAAAGATCAACAAAGGCGGGAAAAAATATAATACTATGTTGTATCTTTTTAAATATTTATTTTGCATTTTATTAGAAGCAGAAAAACGAAAATAAAATGATTGCTTAAAAATTCTTCTATGCTAAACACATTAGAAATTAAAGACAAAATTTTTGACGCTAAGTTAGAAGCGCTGAATGTCTTGTGTACACTATCAATTGGTGAATATATTCAGATAGCTGATAATATCAAAAATAATAATGAATTTCAAAGGAGAAAGGTTCAAAGTCGCTCTACAGTATATTCATTGCTTAAAGACGACTTAATTGAAGGATGTATTATTCCAGCAATTGTTTTAGCAATAGACGAACAAGTTGTCCCGAGTCTTAATGCGGATAGTGATAATTCAGTTCTCATGCAGTTAATTTCTCAAAATAAAGGAAAGTTGAAAATTCTGGATGGGCTACAACGGACAAATATTTTGATTGATATTACGAAAGAACTGAGTAACCTCCTTGATCTTGATAAGCGAGATAATTTATTAAAGAGACAACTTAGGCTTGAAATATATGTTGGGATTTCTCGATTTGGAATTTTGTATAGGATGCTAACGCTTAATACTGGACAAACACAAATGTCTTTACGACATCAAATTGAAATTTTGTATTCCGATTTATTTGAGCAGACTGTTGGGAATATAACATTATTGCGGGATGCGACAGATCCTAGTTCGGTAAAGCCAGTATTGGGAAAATACAATTTCAGCGAAATAGTAGAAGGAGTTACCTCGTTTATCGAAGGTTCGGAATTTACATTGGATCGTTTTGATTTACTTGATTACATAAAAACGCTACGTAAGTTATCGAAGGAAAATATTCATCAGGATATATTCAAATCGTACTTGGAATTTTATCATAAGCTTTTAGAAAATTTTATGGAAACTGCCAACACATGGGTCTTTGAATATGATAATTTACTACATGAACAGCAGGATTTGATTCAGTTTAATGCAGACAAAAAGGATGTCCTGGTATTTGGGAGGAATGCAATAGAAATTTTTACAAGACCACAAGTTTACACTGCATTAGGAGCGGCTCTATTTACCCTTAAAAAAAGAGGCCTGTTTACAAATGAGATACCGTTTTTAGCTAATGATGAGCAAATTTTATTCCAAACTTCTATTGATTTTTCCTTTAATAATCTAGTAGTTCGATTAGCGCAAATTAGAAAAAATGCAAAGAAAATTGGGGACGAGCAAAGAACCTTTTTTAGAAACTTCTTTGAATATTTTTTAAATAAAAACGATTTAGAATTTTACTTAAATTTTGACGAGAGTATTGATGGGGCGTACAAAAAAATGTTTTCTGCATAAATATGGCTCTGATCGTACAAACGGGAAGCTCAGCGATTGACTTTAAAGTTGATGAATGGTCTGTTACAAGTAATCAATTGAATTGTTCAATAGGACCTACCGCAGACATATCACCGACGTTCGATATTATCAACACCGTACCTGTTGTTAATATTACTGAAGACTTTGATCAATATTCCATATGCTTATTTAAAAATCGATTTTACCTTAAGGAGGATAATATTTTTCCAATAGCAACGGAAATAGGATCTTCTGGATGGATTTTTCCTCTTTCTATTTTTGACAACTCCGCATCGTATATTCCGAATTACACCGAAAATAAGTATAAATTTTTACAACGTTTTTTATATATCGCGTTTTACAAACTCATTCACGATGTTGACATCATTAGGCGACCTTTCTTTTATGATGGTTCACAATTTAATACAATCAGTATATCTGAATTTTTTGACAAGGAAACAATAGTTTGGATTTACTTCAATCCGCAAGCGCCGAAAATAGAGTTCTATAGATATTGGCCAGCATTATTTTCGTATGGCATTGTACCTATAATTATTCAAGAAGATTTTCATTTAATTTTTCAAAGCGATAATTTTCCAAACTTCTTTAATTCAAAAGCACCCTTCACTACATTAAATTTAAAGCCAGTTTCGCCAATTCTACAAAGTAACAAATATGTTATTAAGCTTCTAGGTACGACGCTAAAACGATATCTAGACAATGTTTCAAGATTTGTACTCTTATACCAGATAGTTGAACTTTTAATAAATAGAATTGGCATTGATTTCTTCATAGATAAGGATCCTTTTAATCCCGCATTTGAAAGGAAAATTTTCGAAGCGCTTCGTAGTTATGATTCCTTTATGGATTTAAAAGATCGATTATCAAATATTAAAAGTAGTGTTGACGAATATATACAACCAGTCTACAGCGAATCTCAACGCATTGCAATGCTTTTTAGCGAGATTGTGCAAATTAAAAGTGAAGACCATCAAGATTTTATAAATTCATGCCAACCCGTAACCGGTTTAATTACAAACAATGTGCATGAACAATTATATGCTATTAGGAACAAAATAATCCATAGCTATCACCTGCTTGAGGAGAGAACTGATTTGAGTAAAGAGATTAATACAGTGAATTTCTATTTTGAATTGTTAATTGCAGATCTTTTAATAAACTTTATCCGCTAATTAGTGATAAAATTTCCGCACTGGTACTCGTTTGTAACGAGTATCACCCGGCACAGCGTTTGTAACGCGAGTGCACATATATCGTGAGGGTGTTGCACCCTATTTTACGCAATGTTAGCAATGACTGTAGTGAGTGGTGGTGTACGGTATAACTCACTGCTTAGCTTTTAATTTACCTTCAGCGGCTTTAAAGAATGAGCGGGCTTCTGTGCCGCTTTCCGAACGGCGTTTTAAGACTTTTTTCAGGTCCTTTATGTCCTGCAGCAACGTAAGATAATCATCTTCAGAGATGAGCCTGTATTTTTTATTTTCTATTTTAATTGATGCGGCATTCATTGCTTCCTTCTTTGATCTAATCAAAGGTACAAATGTATTTTCTTTAGCTTACCCGCATAGTTAACCGTAGACTTTGTCTCCGGTCGCGTGGTAGCCAGTCCCCTGACTGGCGAATGTTCAGCACGGAATGGCTTTGCTTCCCGTTTGTTTCAAGTCTTTTTTACTTGCCCAAATACCCCCTGAAAAAAACACCCAAATCCCACCAAACCCGCACCCACAGCCCAAAGTATTTTCCATCATGGTACAGTTACTTTACCGCCATGCTTTTTATATTTTGCAGCAATCACCACATCCACGAACTTTACATCAAACACCCCCGGAAAATATCGGGTAAGCTCTTTGACCGATTGTATTGTGAACCTCGTGCTTTAGTTGGCGTGGCCCAACCTATATGGCTGTGCTCGTATTGCTACCCCCGTACTTACGACCCCTGTCTAGTCCTGAAAAAACCTTACACTTTTAAAAGTGTAATTAATGGAACCAACA
>CAZBPS010000029.1:0-41254 GCA_964493865.1 uncultured Flavipsychrobacter sp. | reverse complement strand
CCGGTTTATACCGCACTGCCGTTTTTTGTGGTTTGGGAGGGAATTGAACCCAACCAAGCTTATACTATGTAAATTTCAGTTTTTCTAGCTTCAAAAACCCATTGTGAAGCAATTGTGAAACACGATTTGGCTGGTACCGATACAACTTGAACCTCCGGCACCATCGTTTCAATAATAAAAATACGAAATTTTCAGAAAGTTAAAAATACTACAAGAAGATTTAATTTCAACCTGAAATGAAACTGCGATTTTCATAGTTTAGTTTAAAATACTAAGGCCATGGAAACAATTTGTAAGCTTACATTGATACGTATTGACTCGTATATATATATATATGCACTGAATTAATAACAACCTAAATATTAAAACCTATATTTGTTTAACAACTTGATGATGCCAGAACTTTTTATAAAATCTTCGCCAGCAAAATTAGTGGTCAATTTGCCTCGGCCTTAGGTGGTCAACTTCATCGGTGCACGCACTTTATATGTCATTGTTATACAACTATATACTATTTGATGCAGCTCGCGCTGAAATGGAGTTATATAGTGCCATTGAGTTAAACAGCAACTACCAATCGTTGTATAAGGGCAGCGCCGAAGAAGAGCTGGCAGGTATAGCTCCTTACATTTTTACAATTAAAGAAAACACCACGTTTAGCGACTGGTATTTTGCTTATGGATGGAACAATAGTTGGGGAACACTTTTATTTGCTAACGCAGCTTTTGATGATGTTTACAGGCATTTCAGGCGGTTTTTAATGGTAAAAACAGAAGACGGGCAACAATTGTATTTTCGCTTTTACGACCCCAGAGTGTTGCGTATTTTTTTACCTACCGCCGATTCTTCGCAGCTTAAAGAAATATTTGGTCCAGTAAGGCACTTTATTACAGAATCAGAAAACCCCAACGAAGCGCTTCAGTTTTGGCTGGAGAATGGCATACTTAAAACCAAAACAATACCCTTTACACCCAACAGCCCTGGTACACAAAGCCAGATAGAGGAAGCAAACGAAGACAATGCAATTGTTGAGCAAAAACCTATAATAGAAGAAAAACCATCCGATGAAAACTACGATATTGAAAAATCGGCTGCGGAGAAACCCAAAAAGAAATGGAATTTTTATCGTGAGGATTAAGCTCTCCCAACTATCTGCTGGTTGCGTTATACAGTTTCAACATTTCGTAGTCCCGTTTCAAATCCTTTAGTTCAGTCTTTAAATCGGCTATTTCTTTATCCCTGTCTGCAATTTTTTCGCTCCACGATGCGCCATCGCCTATCTTCTTTTTGTCATCTAAATGGCGAAGATATTCTTTGCTGATATTAGCCAATAGAAATCCAAAATCAGACGAATCGTCCCGCGCCACAGTAATAAGGCGATTGATATCCGAATTTATTTGTGTCTCTATAAAAACTTTATTGGTTTCAGTGTCGTAGCGAAGCATTTTTGAGTTTAAACTATCAACAAGCACTACCACAGATTTTTTGCTTACATTATCTGCACTTAGCCGGGCATTCTCCTCGCGTAATAGTTGAATTTGTTTTTTGGGCAACTTAAAATCGAACGATATTGCAACTATTGCCAAAACAAACAATACCAAAAAAAGGCCTATAAATTTTAGCAGGCCAATGGTTCTTTCTTTCGTATTTAAGGGCTCCATAACAATTGGGTTTATTAGTCTCTAAAAAGGGTTCTTTTGGGCTTGGGTTTTTCTATTTCGGCTTCCTGCGATTTAACTATCATATTAAAGTCCTTCTTATCGCCAATGTAATTTAGCTTAGCCAACTCGGTAAACACGGTTGCTACAGTCATGCAAAAAGCATGTAACCTGTCAAGGCTTTTGTCTATTTCAAGGTGGTTATATTGCAGGTTAAGCATTTGCTCAAGTATTTGCTCAAACTCACCCTGATTTACTTCCACTATCCAGTTTTTGAAGTAATTAAGCATTTGCTCTTTCCCATCTCCCAATTTCAAATCCATAGTATTGCGCATGGTGCGAGCCAGCGAAGCAAAATATGCAAACATATGAATGGGCGGCTGCTCTCTTAAAAACCAATGGTAGTTGGTAGCTGTATTGCTTAAGTGGTGCATTACAGCTTCGGTAAAATACAAAACCGTAGCTGCCAATGGCTCTTTAGACTGGTGCTGCTTTTTGGTATATATTTTTTGAATAATGGTAGTGCAGTCGCTTTCCAGTTTGCTTATAACCTTGCCCAGTTGTTCATAAAACTCTATCAGGTCTTCCGAACTCATAACACTGGCGCACGGCGGAATATATGCATCCATCAACTCGCAACGGCCGCCATTAATTTGAATTTTGCCAATGCATAAATGGTAATAACCGCTGGATGGCAACAATAGTTCGTCGGCGCTAACCACACTAACTTTATAATTGTAATTAGCGTAAGGATAGCGGGGCGGCACTTCTTCGGCATCCGGCTCGCCTACTGGCACGCGGCCAAATGGGTTAACTGATAAAACGACATAAAAATCTTTACCAGCAAGCTGCTTTGTGTCTATTTCTGTAGTAAAGGTGGTTTCCTGTTCAAATTGTTCGTTGCGCGCGCTTATTTCTATCCTTACACCCGAGCCGGTTATAGCTCTTAGTTCGTGTATGTTAACCCGTAACAGGTTATTCTTATCTAGGTTTATATTTACTTTAAACGATGGCTTACCATTATAAGCAGGCAGTATGCCGTAATTATATGAGTTTAAGCTCACGGCTATAGAGTCGTGATACTTACTAATTAAATTGTTTTCAATGGCAATGAAATGATCTTTATTGATCTTCATTCCATCTATCCAATTGGTTTGGTTGTATTTTAGGTAGGGAAGCATTTCTATTAGGCTCGTTCACAAACAATCGTTTCTTTACCGGTAAGCTCGTTATCTGCAATTGTAAGTTTTGCATCTAAATAGCGGCGGCTTTGATACCACTTAGGCTTTACATAAAATATCCAGCCCTGTGGTTGTCCATATTGATCCAGGTATTCTATTTGTTCGCCTGGGAAACGATCATTCCTTTGAAGAAAATAAATAGCCAGCCAGTGGCCAAATTCGAATTTTAAAGGCGCCAGTATTTCGCCGCCTATAACATTTTCGTCTTTGGTTGTGAGGCCAATTATTTGTATGGGAACAATAATTGTTTTCTTATCATCAAAGTCTTCATCATCCAATTCGCTTTCAAAATCTTTATCTATTGGAAAAAACCATTTTTCGTATTCCTCCTCGGGTATAGCATAAAGATAATCATATGTTTTGCCCAAAATAAATGGCACTAAAAACAAAATAAACGAGCTTAACAGGTATAAATTATAGTAATTTCCATCAGCAACCCGCGCTCTTATGAAAATATAAATAAAAGCACCCAGCATAGTTACATAAATGGTAAAAATCAAATCGCTCCAAAAATACTCCTCATCGCCCCTACCCCTTACAGCACTAAAAACAACCGCATGTAAAATGCCTAAGGCCAGCATGCAGACTTGCGTGCCTATAAAATATTTAAGCGGGTCTTCTATTGTTATTAGACCGGTAAAACCCATAGCAGCAAAAAGCAATACCGTAGCCAGGGTGTATAAAATAAAAACCTTAACACTTATTTTTCTTCCATCGTTATTAAGGAAAAAGAAAACCCCAGCTAAAAAAGCCGCCACAGTTATTACTATGCCGGGTATAAGTGTCCGTTCGTTAAAGCTACCTACTGGTGTAACCATTGCTAAATATTACTATCGTAACCTAAAAAGCAGTAATTTTCGTTATTACACAAAAATAAATTTTCCGCATCTTTTTCCAAAACCAATTCTACCTTAAAGTTAGCATCAAAAGGTATAAAATAATCCAATAAATATAAGATTACTTTTTCATACTCACTGCCGTGCATAAACTGCCTTATCTTGCCTTTGGCAATAGGGCCTATGGTTACCATATACTCCGAGTCATAGGATGGTGTCTTATCGCCCACTACAAAATCGGCACCTAAAAACCTTTTACCCAACTCGTTAGCAGCAAAAATGTTTTTTTGCATATTTGGCTCTGAACTAACCCTAATTTTAACTGCCTCATTTATTACATAACCCAACAAAATTGATGATAAATGGACATTTCCCCGGCATTTATGTGCAATAGGCAGTATTTGATACAGATACTTGTGAAACTTTTTAGATAAATCTTTAAGCTCTACCCATATATCCGTAAACAAATCTGAGTTAAAATCATCCGACAAGCCAAAAATTGACTTCCGCTCTTCTAATTCTACTAAAACACGGCAGTGGCTAAACTCTTTTTCAAAAACTGAAAAAAATTTACGCGCCTCGCTCTCCTCAAATCGTTGCCTTTTAAGTTCTTCTATTTTATTCTCTATGCCGTCACTTTTTTTGCCTGAGGGCATATGAAAAAGGTGCTGGGGCAAAGCATCGTAAATGCCTTCGCGGCTTACATCAATATACAATAACTCTTCAACGCCCCCGGTGGTTGTTGTTACGCTTTCATACTTCAATACATCATTTCTAAACTTACGGGTAAACGAACCTACCGGCCTTATTACAATGCTTTCAAGGGCCACACCACTTTGCACTAAATCGGCGGCTACTAGCTCGGCTTTCACATCCAATCCAGCGTATTGTCGTTTTATTTTGGTTGCTTCCACTTAGCGCTGAATATTTATACGTACCGGAGTACTTGAAAAAGATGAATTCTCAATAATCGCCTCTAACCTTTTTTTATGCATTGTCCAGTCATCGTCAATACTATTGTTATTGGTTGGGGTCAGGTCAACTTTAATAACTCTTATAAATCCTGTTTTGCTTGAAGATTCTATAACAAAATCTTTCGAAACTTTTACGTCTTTAACCAGCGCCCCCAATTCGCTAAAGCACAAATTGCGAATGTCGGCTATGGTAACAATTCGTTCGCGGCTGCTTAGTGATTGCTTAAACGCAGCAAGCATTTCCGAAGCAGTTAACTCATCTCTGCCCTCTAAAGTATCCGATACCATAACTATTGTGGAGGAATCTACATCTCCGCCACCATAAAGAGTAAGTTCACTGCCTATGCGTATGTGGTTAGCAAAACTTCCTGCTGTTGACCAATACTCTACATGCACGTTATCCTCTTCTTTAATCGATCGTAATATCAAATAATCTGGAGAATGGCCGTCGTCGCCGTCGCTTCTTTGTATTTTTTGTTCAATTAAAGATAACTGTTGGCTTAGTTTTTTAAGGTTTGTGTTAAGCATTTCCTGACCATAAACCGTAAAGGCCGCACTTTCGTCTCTTAATAAATCTACCATGTAACTAAGATACTCCTTAGCATTTCTGCTGTCAAACCTTTGTACTCCACCCTTTCTTATTACATAACTGCCGCTGTTAAGCTCATTAAGGTCGGTAATTTTACTGGATGTATACGATAGGCCGTCGCTAGACTTAACACTTTCCATCGAAAAAAAGGAAGCCTCATCTTGTTTATCTTTTAAGGGAATAATATTAAATGTATCCGCGTCATGTAGGCGAAAGGTAAACTCGTTTAATTTTCTATTAACAACCGGAAAGCAGTTAATCTGGCAAATCATGGATTCAACAATGTCGTCAGTTACAAAAGGCGGAAAAACAATCTTTATCCATAAATGGTCATCCGTAATCTGTTGTAGTTCATCACGGTCGTATAAATTCAAAAACTCGTCAGGGTATTTCTCGTACCCTCCATTATTCCTCGATGATATTTGTGCTGTATCAACAGTTATATATCTTTTACTGTAATGTGCCATTATGTTTTGGCAAACCACAAATTCATTGTCGTAGTTAAAGTTGTTTTCTGCTTTTTCTTCAATAACAGATTTACTTATTCCCTTTTCATATTTTAATTCAGCTCCGTTACAATACCATTTGGTAAATGGAAGAAAATCAAGGTATTTTTCGCGCAAGGGGTTATTTATCCAGTCAAAATAAAACACCAGCGATTCAGACTCGTCCAGCGGCGCTTCCATTTTTAATCCTAGCCATACAAATTTAGTAACTACCTTATTCCCCTTTTGGCGTACTTCCCTTTCTTTATACAGCATGTTATCTATAACCGAAAGGCCATTATTGGTGCCAATGTATTTCATGCTGCCGTAGGTTAAAGGGAAATTAGTTACTGGGCTAAAAAATACATCTTTGCTTATGTCTCTTACGGCACTATCCTTTGCGGGCACACGTTTCGAGAAAACAAACTGTGCATACTTATTTATTGTAACATTGGTTGCATAAGGCGCTGCATATAATATACCGTGTGCCGGCCGTGTGTTTTTATTTACATCTGGCAGCAATAGTTTAGAAAGCCGCTCTAACACACGGGCGTTAGATGAGTTTATCTCATTATAAACTTTCTCCAGCTCAACTGCACATGCGCCTAAAAGTATATTTACAATAGGATCAAACGCTGCAATATCGCTAGACTGCACACCCCACACTTGTGTGGCGCTTTTCAGCATTTTAGCTTTTATTCTCTCTTTATTCACGGTTACTCTGCTTCCTCTACCGAAAGTGGGCTTATATACAACACCTCTACAAGGGTGTATCGCTCATTTGTTAAATAAAAATTAAAACTAATATTTACAGTTATCTTTCTTTTTACACGCACAAAAGTACTGCTACCACTACCCGACTTAAACTCCTGTTCACTTATCTGCGTTTCTACCAGAATATTCTGCATACGCTTTTCGTGTATCAAAAGTGTATCGCGTATAGATTTTGAAAGCTCCTGGCTCCAGGCAGGGTGCGATTCTATTATCTCAAAATCCCGTTCCCATACACTACACCCGTATGAACTATCGAAACGGTTTTCTCCAAATTGCGAACGCAATATTAAGCGTACATTAAAACCTATAGAGTCCATTACATCAACGCGCCTTAGTTGCTGCTTATTTAAAACAGCCGAGAATTTAATTGGCAACCCGTAATACTGGCTCATGGTTATGCAATCTAATTTATCATTACAATGCCAGCCTTAAGAGAAGCCTGCCCTCCACCATTCAACTCCATCATACCCGATGATTTTACGGAAGTTTTAGGCCCGCCGTCTATATCAAGTCCGGCTGTGGCTTTTAGCTCCGCTTTAATGCCGGCTTTCATTTTCAGGTTTTTCTGCGTTTCAATAACCGTATCGCCGCTTTTAATTTTGCAGTCCTTTTGCGTTTTTATTTCCACCTTATCCTGTCCTTCTATGTATGTTTCTTTCGACTTCATGGTAAGTTTCTTTTCTGCTTCAATCAAAATCTCTTTAGCAAGCAATTCCATTTTGTTTTTCGACTTGATGGTTATTTTACCATCGTCCTTTAACGATAAGGTTATGTGGTTTTGGCTATCCTTATTATGTATAAGTATTTCCTCTTCCCCACCTTTATCGTAAAATTTTATTTCGTTACCACTTTTAGTGCGTATGGTTTTTATTAAGTTGTCTTTATCACCGCGATCGCTGTGGTTGGCCTTACCATGGTATAATGCCCCCATTACAAATGGGCGGCTGGGATTGTTGTTTTCAAAGGCCACCAAAACCTCATCCCCTTTCTCCGGTATAAACTGAAAGCCCTTGTTTTTACCGGCATGGTGGTTTACTATACGTATCCAGGGCGTTTCCACCTCTTTGTGAAAATAAAATTTCACTTTAACCCGGCCGTGGCCATCGGGGTCGTTATTATCGCTTACCTCTGCAGGATGAGTTTCGCAAACAGGGTGAGCTGCATGTGGATTAAATGGAGGAACAACAATATTAGCCGTAACCGCTTCAAATTTTCCGTAGTATGCGCCAAGGTTATCTATAAAATGTGTAATACCTGTAACTATAAAGGATCCGTAATTGGTAGATGCTTTCTCTATTTCATTACTTGAAACATCAATTTTAGTTCCTATTTTAATTTTAGGGTTATGGCTAATGCCACCGATGGTTACTAAATTACCAGCAGCGGCCGCTTTTTTTGTGGTTGAAAACTCCTTAAGCTCACTTGCGTTTTTAACTTTTTGGTAAGGCACAGCATTTAATTCTTTACTGAAAAGCTGTTCTGACTTGCTTAGCAAGTCATTACCAGTCGAATCCAGGCCCGAAACTTTAATAGAGCCGGAGGCGACTTTTAAAACTGTATTGTTGATATAGTCATAGGAACTATCGCTAAACTTAAGTGGTTTAACGTGTAACCCAAGGTCAAAATTACTTAGGTCATTCCCAAGTTTCATATCTACCTTATTAGCGCTGTTTAGTTTGCCAAACTGCACATCTTTGCCATCGTAATAAAACCATTTACCAGTTTCGCTTGCAAGCCGCGTTAAAAATGCGTAAGCAGTTTCGCGGTATTGCATCATAAAATCAAATTTTGTATCGGGCGAGGGGCTTGCTTTTACACTTAGCTCTCTCGGATAACCTTTTGTTACCTCCGCCACTATGCTGGATATAGATTTCTCAGCAAAGCATCTTGTATTCTCCCCATCCTCAAGCAATATGGTGGGGCTGTAACCTTTAAACACTACATCGGCCGCTGTGCCGCTATGCCTTCCAATACTGATGTCTGTAACAATTCCATTAAACTGGTTGTACAACTCGCTGCCATTACTTGAACTTATTGATATTTTAATGCCTTTGCCAATAAAGTTCTTTGTTTGGTCAAAACCCGTTTTATCCTTTCCCTCAATATCATCTAACGGCAAACTAACTTCAAATGTATGATGCCAGTTATGCCGCTGAGCAATATTAAGTTGCGTGTAGGAACTTATCTTTTTCCTGCCGTCGAGTTCAATTTCAACCTTTACGTGAGTTTCCATAACAGGATGTTTAGAAATTAAAAAAAAGCACAGACCTTAAATTGGGAGCTGTGCTTTTTTACTAAAATGAAATTTAGAAATTACGACTTAGGCCATGGGTTAGAGTGAGAAGCACTGCCCACTGTTATTTTTTGAGCAGAAACCACAAACGAAATAGTCATTGGTGTTTCTCCTCTATGGTCTAAAGATTCGGTGTACTGAACTATATACCCTTTTTCCCATTTCAATTCTTTCATTTTAGAATCCTGGTCGCCTTTCTTAAAAGTGATAGTACCATCGTTGGTTTTATATTGGTCTACCATCCACTCAATTAACGAGGTATCATCAGTAGATTCAACTTCCAACGAAATTTTGCCCCCATATACAATTGAAGATGGGCGACCAGTAGAGTCTACATCCCGGTTAAGAGAGTAGCTGCAGTGAAGTACTCTTACTTCCTTACCTGCGATTTTTACAGTTGCGGTAAATGCCATTTTTTGTGGTTTATTGGTTAATTAATAAATAAAACAAGTTATTTGTCGGTAATGGTTTCTGCCCATTTAGGGTTTGGCCCGTCACCTTTTTGTCCATCTAAGCCAATCACATATGTTTTACCGGGGAAAAACGGTGTCATGTGTATATCAAGAAAAACGCGGTCTTTTTGATTGGGGTCGGTGTCAAATCGTTGTATTTCAAACTTCTCTATCAACTTTCCGGGACCGGTTACACTATCTAAAAACTTAACAATTTGCGAGCGTAATTCTGCCTTAGCCTCGCTATTGAAATTTTCAAAAGCACGCTGGTTAAGAAAGTGCTTCATTACTTTGGATATATAATCGAAAGTTCTAACAACAGAATAAGTTTGATGGCCAAGATTATCGCCATTAAACAAAGTTTTAGCAGACATAGCCATTACTTTACCAAACTCATCAACCAATGGCACCAGCCCCATTTTTTCCATTTGGGTAAGTTCGCTCTTTTTAAGGTTAAGGCGTACGCCGGTTACTTCTGATAATGAGCCATATTTTTTTCCAGCCGAAACCTGGGCCAGATTTGTTTTGTAGATTGTACCAGCCAAAGCGGCCGATGGAGAAACATAAATATCAGATTCTTCTCCAACAGCTTCGTCTTTACCTCTACCCACTAACCAGTTACAGGCCATTACTATGCTCTTTTTGTATAAATCTCCGCTGGTAAGCTTGTCGTCTTCAAAATAGCGAATTAAATCATCAGCAGTTTTTTCGTTTGCATAGTCAGTAACTAACGATACTTGCTTAGAGTTGGCAAGTTTTGCCCATTTATCTACCATAGCTGTAGAACCAAGATAGCCTGGTATAGCTACTATAGAATAACTTTTGCTTAAATCGAATCTATCGTGTACGTTATCCAACTCATCGCGCACGGCGTCAAAAAACTCCGAGTCGTCAAGATTGGCAATTTGTTCGGTAAGGTCTGCGTTTAGTATAGTAATATTCTTTACCTTATCTTTCTCTGTGTTTTTGTAAAACAGATTAAGAGAGCGCCAGGCACTTTCCAATTCATTGGTTTCCTCCAATGCTTTTTTCAAATTCTTTTTAATAGTTGCAGAGGCAGCATCTGCCTTGCCTTGTGCGTTGCTAACTATCTCTGCTACATTGTCCGACGATGAAAGCGCATCCGCCCAAATTTGCAAGGCATTTTTAAGGGCTACACGTTCGGCTTTTTTAGCATTGTCAGTTAAAAATATTTTTTTTCTGGCCTTGTTATCCGGATTCAGATTTTGAGCCCCCCTTACTGCCTTTTCTACAAAGGTAAAACCTCCAAATTTAGCCAACTGCTTACTACTTTCAGTTAAGGCTGCTGCGGGGTCTGCAATATTTATTTTTTCCTTTTCCTTATATGCAGATTCCTGACTGTTTTGCTGCGATTGTAATTCTGGTTCCATGGTATGTTTTTTGCCTTGTTATTAAATTATGCACCAGCTTCTTCAAGTTCTTTAATCATTGCAGCTATTGCTGTAAGAAAAGCTTGCTTTGTCTCTTTATTTTGTAATACGGTTTGAACAGATTTATTAGACTTAAGCTCTTTCACCACCTTTAAGTAGGTATCTTCCTGGTTAGCTATCTCCTGAATAAATCGGCTTTGATTGGTTATGCCTTTGGGGCCAAAATCTGAAAGGCCTGTAAAATGCAGTGTTTCATTTACCGATGAGCCATCTTCGTTTTCAAACTCCATATCTACCGATGGTTTGTAAAACTCAAATGCCTCGGCAGGTGTGGTAAGCCCTGTTTTGAAATTGGGGGCCACGGGCATTTCTTTGGTTAACTTTTGAATGAAAAGCGTTCTGTTTTCCTGCAACTCAGAGATAGCTTCACTAGCTTCCTGCTTGCGATCGGTTCCACCGATACTGTAATCAAAATCAGCCATATTTTATTCTATTTAAATGTTAGTTATGGCGAATGTATGTATGTTTTTCATTTATTCAAATTTTATCTTTAGAAATGTTAGCGATTTTATTATTACTTATTTTCAACAATAAGTGCTGATTTGTATTTATGTAACACGGCACCAAAATTAGGTGTCATAACATTATTCACTATTTAAACAACAAGCATGAAAAAGAGCGAATTAGAGAGATGCGCATACCACGAAAGTGGTAGAATAGTTTTTGCATATTTAGCGGGGTATACCTGTAACAGTTTAGCTATTTCTTCACAAGATTCGGGTAACGGAAATTCGGTATTAAACGGTGGTTCTGACAATGGGTTTATTCAAAAAATATTAAATAACCAACTAGCACAAAAATTTGGTCCGCCACAAAAAGCCTATTCTGTGGCAGCTAAACTTGCATTAATATATTGTGCTGGTAGCTGCGCCCGGGTATTCTTCGAAAACGATGGGTCGGTAAATGAAGAAACGGAAATTGATTTTCCTGGCCAGGATACTACGCCAATAGAACAGATTCAGAGATTTATGATGCAGTGTAATAGCAACCACCCACAAAACTATATTGGGCAGGTAATAGCACATATTTTTCAACGACTGGCGCAAGTTAATATATGGAAAAGTGTTTCAATGCTCGCCCAACAGGCTTTATCTGAACATGATAAACCCTTAACGCGTTACAAAATAGAAGATACACTAATGGGCAGTGGTTTAAAATTAGAGCATGTAAACAATACTACAGGCTTTCAGATAGATATAAGCGAAACAAAAGATGAGCCAGCAAACGAAACACCAATTAAGCAAAATGCCGTAAAAAGCCCCCCCTTGGCCGATATTGTAGATGAATCGCCTTTGGATATTGTGCTAAAAAATTACCTGCAAAAACTAAAACCCGATTTGAACGGAGAAAGTATCGCAACTGTGGCTACACACCTGAAAACCATATTTCAAAAATATGCTGATAAATAATTTAAACACACTAAAAAATTGCTTTACTTAACATTGCATTACTATATGCTTTGCATACAAAAAGTAGATTGTTGACATTTGTTGTCTTTTTAGCTAATTAATTTGGGCGCAGCCAAGCAGGAGGCAATAAGGAGCGTACGAAGAAAATGCAGTTAATTACCTCGGTGCTACTATGTAGCCCGTGTTTGGTTAATGGATATTATTATCACAGCATATAAAAAAACCAGATTTATGAAAGAATATTATCACTACACCACCCAAAAAAATGTACCAAGCATTTGTAAAACCGGCCTAAGCGAAAACGTTGATTTTTACACAACCGATAAATATTTCACTGCATCGGAAGCTGGTGCCAGGTTGGGAGTAATGGCGCATAATATAGATTGCGTATTACTATTTGCCGATGATGGAAACTTTAGGCCGGCTAAACCTCCAATTGTAGATGGCACCAACCGGTTTATAGGTGGTGGCACCGCATTTATTCATCCCCAGAAAAAAAAGCCAATAGCAGTACGTAAAATTTTTGAGCCAACCTGGAGCCCGTTTAAGTAAGCGAATTCAAATAACAATGCCGGTTTATATAAACCGGCATTGTTATTTGAAACTATGTATAGTATTTTGCTATTGCTTATTCCAAACTACCTCACCATTTTCATTCACATCTACCTCCAGCACACTACCCTTTGATATTTCGCCACTAATAATCATTTTAGATAATGGCCGGCGCAAATAAGTTCTCACAACCCCTCCAATCTGGCGCGCGCCATATTTTGGCTCAAAACCCGTTTTTGACAATACTTCGGCAGCTTTGGCAGTTACAGTAAGTGTAATACCCTGGTTTTGCAATGCTTTAAGCAAAGTGCGCATTTGGTAATTAAAAATTGTAACCAGTGTTTTTTCGCTAATTGGCGCAAACGGAATTATCTCGGTTAGTCGGGCCAAAAATTCGGGTCTGAAAATCTTTTGCTGTTGCATTACCTCCAGCAACTGTCTGCTTGTTGGCATTGTGCCTTTATTTACACTATCTGCTATAAAGTCGCTACCAATATTGGATGTGAAAAGAACAATAGAATTAGAGAAATCCCCCTCCTTGCCTAGCCGGTCTTTCAATTTGCCTTCATCCATAATTTGTAGAAAAAGATCAAATACTTTAGGGTGGGCCTTTTCTATTTCATCAAAAAGCACAATGGAGTATGGCTTTTGCCTTATGTCATTTACCAGTTTGCCGCCTTCTTCATAACCAACATATCCAGGAGGCGCCCCATATAGTAAAGCAACCGAGTGTTCTTCTTTAAATTCAGACATGTCATACCTCAGCATTTGGTTCTCGTCGTCAAAAATGAACTCTGCCAGCGCCTTTGCCAATTCTGTTTTACCTGTTCCGGTTGGTCCCAGAAAGAAAAAAGAACCAATGGGTTGCCCGGGACGGCTTAGGCCAGAGCGGGATTCTAAAACTGCCTCTGCCACGGCCTTAAGGGCCTGATCTTGCCCCACAACCCGGTTGCGCAAAAACTCTTCCATTTTCAATAGCCTTTCGCGCTCCTGCACCTGTACTTTACCAATGGGAATGCCGGTTTTAAAAGAAATGGTTGCCATTAGGTCACTTTTGTCAACTGTTTCTTTTTTCTCTTCTGCCAAATCGCCCAATTTATTAAGTACTAAAGCTATTTTTTCGTGTAATACAACCGGATATTCAATTTTATCAATACCGTTAGTCTCTTCTACTTTGTTAAGCAATATGTGGCTTACTTTGTTCTGCAACTGTGTGTAAAACCATTTCAATTCCTTAAGATATATAGCATCCTCTTCTTTGCTAAAGGCATTATGTATTTCATCCAGTTTCTGTGCCAGTTGTTTTATTTCTTCTTTAGCATTATCGCCCATCATGCGTATTGAGGCCATGGTGCGATCCAAAAGATCGATCGATGAATCGGGCAGTCTTCTGTCTTTATCATATCGTTTGGCCAGCCTTATCCCCTCTGGTATCGCATCCTTGCTTACTGTAAGTTGATGGTGCTTTTCATAAAAGGAGACTATTGTTTCCAGCATTTTGGCAGCAGTGCGCTCGTCGGGCTCTTCTACTTTTATAAGTTCAAAGCGCCGACTAAACGCTTCATCCTTTTCAATGTGTTTCCTGTACTCATCAAATGTAGTAGCACCAATTATTGTAATTTCGCCTCTTGCCATTTCGGGTTTTAATAGCTGAACGGCACCAGCGCCCCCCCCATTTTTATCCATTAACACATGTAACTCATCAATAAACAGTATTGCCTTTTCAAATTGTTTTATCTCTTTTATAATACTTTTAAGCCTATCCTCAACCTCTCCTTTATAGGAGGCGCCGGCTACCAGCGAACCTAAATCAAGCTCAAATATTAGTGCATTTGCAAGGTTTTTCGGAACATCTCCTTTAGCAATATTCAGCGCAAAGCCATCTACAAGGGCCGTTTTGCCTACACCTGGTTCACCGGTAATAATTACATTGGGTTTGGTTCTTCTGCCAAGTATTTCCGCAATCATTCTTACTTCCTTATCTCTGCCTATTATAGGGTCTATCTTTCCTTCTTTAGCGCGGGCGGTTTTATCAATGCAAAACCTGTACAATGCGTTAGTAGAAGCACTGGATGCAGGGGCGTTTCCTGCCTGATGGCCAGAGACCCTCGGGATAGTTTTTGACATATCAGATAGATCCGCAAAGTCATTCATTAGCTCCGCTGTGGTAAGAGGGTATGTTTTTAACTGGTCATATGTAAAACCCACACCGGGAGTTGAAAGCGCTATTAAAACGCAAACAGCATCCAGTTCGTCTTTGCCAAGTTTCAGCTTTACATTTTCAGCTTCTTCAAAAACAGTAGCTACCGTGCTATCTCCTCGTATAATTTCGTCCAGCTTGCCGCTTTTTGGGTGGGATTCTATTCTTACATCTGCCCATTCTTCCAGATATAAAACATCTTTACCACTATTTAAAAGGTATGGCAGCAGTTCTACATCTTTGTGTAATACTGCTTTAAGTAAATGGGCCGAAGAGAAATTGTTATTCTGATACTCGCGGGCTATATGTTGCGCAATTTGTATAGCCTTTTTTAAGGGTTCTGCGTAGTTTAGCTGTTCCATACTCTTATATTTTGTTCCGAATATATGTAATATTACATATCGCTGTATCTTTTCTTGCTACAATAAACTTTTATATAAGATGCCTCACTATTTTCCGGGAACCAACCTTTTTCCCCGCACTAATCTGGCAACTAATGTTATTCGTTATTTTTCAAAATTTGAGGCAATATGGGTTCTAACGCGCCACTCTGGCTACATATACATTAAAGCCAGAAAAGCGGATGGAAATGAAGAGATTTTTAAGTGCGACATAAATATTATTGACAATTACTTTACAGCAGATAAGATGTCTCCGGCACAGCCGCCCTGGAGTGGAAGGCTCTCTGAGGTACGCACCTTTCCCTATGATGTTCTTTAATGCATAGCCACCTAATAAACAGTAAACCGCATACTATAAAATCATGTGGCAGCTATTTTCGGTTGTAAATCAGGTCGCCAGGAGTTTTATTAAGTAAATACTTAATTGTAATCCACGATACAATGGTAGTGCTAATCAATATAAGCACAATGGTTATGGTAGTAAACAAATCAAATAGCTTAAAATAATTGCCAGCTTCAATTTGCATTTTTTGGGTTAGTGCGTAATTGCAAATACTACCTATAACATACGCAAACAAAAACGCAGTAGCCATGGCTATAGTGGCAAAAAGTAATATAATGGTAAAATATATTAACTGGGCGTCGCTGTTTAATAAGCCAAATGCTTTAAACGTTCCAATGTTCATTTTAACCTTAGATAAATGCATTTTAAGCATATTAAACACAAACAAACTAACCGCTATTGAACCAAAAAGGATAATGATATAAGCAACTATTGTGGCTAGTTTGCTAATGAACATGAAATTTTTCTTCTCCTGCACTTTACCCATGTCAACCTCTAATATGCCATTTCCGGCTTTAGCTGTTTCTGCATCATTAAATGCCGAAATAAGATAGTATGAAAAATCTTCAACTTTTTCGGGTGTGATAAACGAAACGGATAGCACATCATATTTAAGTGCATCGTTAGGGCCTTCGGTATAACCCGAAAAGTCGTATATACGGTATGCCTTTTTCATAAATGGCGCAATAGCAGGGTGGGTTATAAGGGTATCATACAGCCTATCTAATATTGTATAGTCACTTATAGAAGGATAAAAATCTATACTTATAACATAGCCTGCGTTAAATGAATAATCTACCAAATCGGAGCGGTTAACACCCGGAGAGTTGGTTGCATTTAATGGGTGGCTTTTCAAAACATCCTGAAGGGTATTTTTAAACCGATCTGCCTCGGGCATAGAACCTTCAAAATAAAATTGCACTTCTTTGGCATCGCGATAGTCAAAAACACAATTAAGTCTTTGCCGGTAGGCCTGTAAAAAACGATTGGTATATAAAAACTCTACCTTGCCAGGTATCTCATTTACAATTGCTTTAATTTGTATAGGCACATTTATATCCACCATTTTTTCAAGGGTGGTATCAAATACCGGCACTTCCATAATGATATAGGGGTTGTTAACCGGATAGCCCAACCGCTTAAGCATTTTACTCGTAACAATAATGCTCATATCGTTTTCGTCTCTAAAGTTATGTGCAGTTACACCCGGGCTTTGGTTCTGTGGCTTTAATATATCCTCCATCAGAGGGTCGCCATTGCCACTCATATCAATACTGCGCCCTTTAAATACAACGTATGTCTTTTTCTCTCTGCTCCAAAAACGAAACGGTTGTTCAATAAAACCACTAACTCCTTTGTAGTTGTATTCGCTTTTTACAGCGGGCTTGTTTAATTCATCCAATACTCCGGGTATATCATCTTGCTTTAGGTGCGGAATAGTAATGGTAAGCCAGTTTACAAAAGGGTTCTTTATTTTTGCATCCAAATACGATAAACTGCCGTTTGCAAAGCCAATGGCTAAAAAGGTAAGCGACATCATAACTACCATTAGCCAAAAATTTACCCAGCCACGCCCTAATAAAGCCAACCCCTCTTTTTGCAAAAACAGTGATTTGTATTTTTTACCAGCCTTTATTTTGCCCTTCTCTTTGTTACGTATGCCAACTACATGATCTGTATTATGCTTATAAAGGCCTTTAAGTTTATCTCTAAATGCGATGTAATCGTCAGTATCTAAATCAACCCACTGTTTCCTGCTAAAATTATTTTCGGCCTTTATTACCCCAAAATTCGTCCCCGGTTCCTTGGTAATGGTTATAATTCGGGTAGCATGGTTAAGTGCCAGATTAATATCGTGAGATACTATGATAGCTGTTTGCTGAGGAGATAGTTGTGTTTTTACAAGCGCCATTAACTCGTTGGCATTTTCTTCGTCAAGATTTCCGGTGGGCTCATCGCCAAACAAAACCGAGTAGTTGGAGTTAAGGGCCCGCACAAACGCTATTCTCTGTTTTTGCCCGCCCGAAAGATGAGTTGCAAGCGTTGATAACGTTACTTGATTCTCTGGCAGGCCGACCCTAACCATTAATTCGCGGGCTCCCTTTAGCGATATTGCTTGCGAGCGGTTATCTTTTATCATGCTGGAGATGCATATGTTCTCATATGCAGTAAAATTCTCCATGAGGTTAGTGTTCTGAAAAATAAAACTGAAGTGATTTTTCCTTATCAGCGAAATATCAACCTCGTCTTTAGCACTCCAAAATTCTGCAAAACTAACCGGCTTTGCACCAGCTGTAATAAATTCAACATCGCCCTGGGCCAAGGTATTATTCATCATGCCCAGTGTTTCAAGCAAAGTGCTTTTGCCCGACCCCGAAGCACCTAAAAGAAAAATAACTTCACCCCGTTCAATGTCCAGCGAATCAACCTGCAGTACCTTATCTGCCTCTTTTAGGTTGTACGAACAAGATAAGTTGCGAATTTTGAAAATGGTTTCAGACATGTTTGGTTATTATGGAAGATACTCCTGTGGTATCCAATAATATGACATATCTGCACTTCTGAAACTCTTCTCTGGGTTACCACCCAGCGACTCAAGTATGGTCAGCTTATTCCCCATTTCTTCGCGTATTCTTTCCAGTTCCTGGTCGGAAACCTTTTTCGGGTCTGTAAAATCGTCTATGGTATATTTTTTGAAAAGCGGGCTGGATGTTGGCAAGCCGGTGATGGTTTGCATTAGCTCTGCAGCAGTCATTTTCGACATTATCTTTTTGGCGCGGTCTGCACCAAAATAGTTTATCACCGTTTGCCGCAATGCATCTTTTATATACCCCCTCATCTGGCTGGCATCAATATCCAGGTTAAATATTTTACCCAGGTCAGCAGTCAGGTTACTCAATTCTGTATTGGTCATAAACAAGCAATAACGATAATATGGGTACTCCATTTTATCCGACTTTAATGTGGTGTACGCGGTGGTAAAAAATTGCACATTCTTATTCGATGCCTTTGCAAGCAACTCCACATCTACATTCATATTAGAAAGGAACAAATACATACCCTCGTTTATAACAGTACGTTTGCCAATGCCTTTTAGTTTAGAATCCAGATTTGACAATATATCCTCTTTTACCTCAAGGTGTTTATTTATCACAAACGAAACCTCCGCATTTAAACTGTCCTTATGCATAGGGTTATCTACATCCGTAAACAGCATTGTACCTGGTATTGGGCTACTTTCAGGGCATAGCAAACGGAATCTTAACCCCTGTTGAACAAAAGGTTTTTTTCTGAGATCGGCGTATGAACGCTTCATCTTCTCATTCATCTTCCTTCTTATCCCGTCGGTTGAATTGATTACAAGATCCCTAACCTGATCAGCAAAAGCAACTTGAGCATCTTCGCCCGTATTTTTTACCTGAAACGCCAAAATACTAACCTGATATTTGACAAGCATATCTGTTATTTTTGCCTTAAGGTTTTCTTCCGATTCTCTGTTACCACCGCTACCCATAAGTACTATCATATTGGTTTCGTATTCGTGCCCATCTAACATACGGCACGCTGTTTCCATACCTTGATACATGTATTGATAGTAATCTTTATCTGAGCAACTATGCGGAATGTTGTTGTTCATAAAAGAAATAAACTGCGGGTAATCGCTTGTAAGCTTACGCTGCTGAATAGAAATATCCCCTTCGCCGGGGCAGTTCTTTTCCGAAGCATCGCGGTAAATTACGGCACCCAGCTTGAATTTGTATGGTGAGTCTTCGTTTTTCTTCGCTTCGCATAATTTTACCTGGTTGTAAACAAGCTCATACATAGAGGCTTTATAGTCCCTCATCAACTCTGAACCATCCATAACAAAAATGATATTTACGTTACGGAATTTATCGCGAGTGGTATTGTATTCTTTCTCTATTTCTACCTGCTCTTCGCTTTTTATTACTTCATTGCCGTATAAATCATAAACAGCCGATACCAAGCCGGTTTTTATTACTCCATTGGGAAACGTTTCTATTATTGGAAATCTCTTTTGGGCAGGTTGTGGTACCAACTCTCCTAGGTCCTGAGACCACATTGGCTTATCAGCAACACCTGATAATTTAAACTTTTCGGCCTCGGCCTGCGTGCCAAAAAGGCTTGGCTTAACGTTCTTATTTCGCCTCTCCAAGGCTGCCATTTTTTGGGGGTTGGGCTCCAATACAAGTCTTTGTTTCCATTCAGTAATTATACCCTTATCCACCCATCCTAAAATGGTACTGCTTACATAGTAGGGTATTCGTATGCTAGGCGTTTTGCCAATTAACCAGCTGTTTCCCTCTTTTTTATATACATACAAAAAATCGTATAAACGAACATCGTTATCGCTTTGTGCATTAAGCGATGGCTCAACATACAGTTTTAGCTTTTCATCGTCGGCATACTTCTTAGTGTCGTTTAATGTTTCCAGCGAGTTTACAGCCAAAGCCTTTACGGTAAAACGAGTGTCGCGGTCAACAAGTGCATTTGGCCAAAGCAACATTTTTGTTTTCGGAGCCCACCCATAGTCGGGTAGTGGCTTCTTAATTTTTTTTGTTTCCGGATCAATGTCTCCGGTGTTTTCTACCTTAACTATGTGTATGTAATCTTCTGTTTGTTCAATCACAGCAAAAACATCCAGAAAATTCATCTTGGTTTTTTCTGTTTGTCCATCAGGTCTTTCAAAAGTTGTATTGTTACTTCTGTCTGAGTAAACAAACCATTGCGTACCCAGCCCCCGTTTGCTTTCGTTGCTATTCTCAGCTCTTTCTACATCGCCTGTTGGGTAGATATACTTAGGAGGCATGTAAAGTACTGTTTTACCAACGGTTTGGGCAAAACCTAAACATGGCATTAAAATAGTTAGAAAAGGAGTAAGTCTTTTAAGTTGAGATATCATATTGTTTTAAAAGGATTGAAGTGTGTATTTAATGTTGGGTGCGTGCTCCGATAAATAAAACTTAATAGTATTCTGAGTTTCGATAGGGTTAACTACTTTATTAGCCAAAGGATAAAAAACATTTACTTCTACCGGAACTTTATCGCCAATTTCGGCTGCAAGTTCCTGAGGTAAAAACTTAAGAAGATATGGAGGACGATCAGTTGCAAGTTTCACGAACTTTTCAGAAACATAATAATTAAAAACAAGTTTGCCCCCCATTTCAGACATACGGGTAGATAGCTCATCTTTTATTCTTGCAATATCATAAGCCTGTTTATCTGGAAATTGTGTTTGTCCGCTATAAACCCTGTCAAGCACTTTTTTTAGTTCGCTGGTAGATGTATATACAGTAAAATTTTGTTTATCGCTTAGGTATACCAGAAAATGAACGGATGTGTCCGATAGCTTCTCAATGTTTTCCTTTAACAATGCTGCCATCCCTTCCGAAAAGCCATCGTTAACAGATGGACGGCTGTTATCTATATATATAACCTGAAACTCAGGGCCTGAGTTAACTGTTTGCGCCGAAACAATAAAATGGCCAGAGAAAATAAACAGTATGCAAAGTATGCTCTTCATAGCTATATATTATTCAGTGGTTTGCAATTTTATGGATTTTATGCAGTTATCAGTATCGTATACTATATCTATTACGCGTATAGATTTAGGCTGCAACGTGCGAATGGTAGTGCAATATGACGAAAATGTTATTGGCTTGTCATTATTCATTATGCGTATGCTTAAATCGTTGCAAAGTTTTTCTTTAAACCTGCTGGGCAATATTTCGCGATTAGCCACCTGCATAAGCATGGCCTGTAATTCTGGTGCTTCAAGTTTGCTCATTTTCGGCGGAGCGGGCTTGCCGGGTGCCGATGGCTGTGCTCCGGGTTCTTTTTTCTTATTCAAAACATTTATTTCCCATCGGGCCTGTTGGCTACTGCCATTAACAATAAGTGTTACAACTTTTTTAGCACCTGGCCTTTTAAATGAGTAAAAGGGATCCTTTTCTTTCGAATCCACTAGGCCGCTTTCAAAATACCATTCCCAACTGGTATTAGGGCTGCCCGGCGTTTTGTCAAAAAACTGAACTTTATCGCCTACATAAGCAGTTGTAGGGCCTTCAATAACCGGCATTAAAAACACGGAATCTACCGGTTCAATCTTCATTTCTGGTTTAACTATTATTTTCTTTATCGCCTCATCATCACATTCGTTCACCTTTAAGCTTATCGTATATGTTCCGGCAGTGGTAAATGTGTGGGTAAACGATTGCACCATTTCCTTTCTTGAGTCCGCCCCTAAATCCCAATACCAGCTGGTAGCACCTTGCGTAGTATCACGAAACTCTACCGGTTGACCAACATAAACGTCTTCTGTTGAAACAACAAATCCTACATCGGGGCAATTATCTGCAGTGAAATAACGGAACAGCACTATTACCAGCGCTATTAAAATTACTAACCCCATAAAAATGTAAACTCTTGTATCGATACCTTTTTTAGCTGGCATAACTTATTTTAATTTGAACTTAAGTCCTAAATTTAGAAAATATGAATACGAATTATAACTATTAACAGCATAAAATACCGATTTATAATCATCTTCCAAAGCACGTCCTTTTTTGTTATTACCCTGTACCTTTAGTGCAGAGAAAGTGGCACCAATATTAAATGCAAAAAGCTCTGATACTTTTAAGCTAATACCTGTTCTTAGTAAAGCGCCATACCCTACCGTGTAGTTAAACACTTCTTTTCCATTAATATTTTTATCAATAAAAACATTATAGTAGGTTGTGTTTCTGTTGAAATAGTCAGTCACTCTTTCATAATCGCCATTAGCGTGGTTTAGCACCATCCCTTTGGTATACAACAAATCAGTATTTTCGTAAATGTGCTTATCGTCATAAGTAAATTGCTCTCCTCTTATTTGGTAATTAGCCTCCTTATCAACTACTGCCGTATAACTGGTAGTTTGGGTATTAGCAAACGTAACAATGGGTCCGACATGAAAAAAAAAATCCATCTTTTTTGACACTTCCACATTTGCCTTAAAAAGCAGCGGTATTCCAAAATTCTGGCTCATTACCTTTTCTGTAACATCTCTGGCTGTCAAAATTCTTACAAAGCGCATGTCGTTACTGTTTTTAGAACCATACAGTAAGTGTAATGTATCTATATTAACAGTGGTAGTGGTAAGGGTATAATATAAACCAACACCCAAGCCAATATTTCTTTTGTGAGTAAAGTATATATCCACCTCAAGGCTGGCATTTACTCCGGCACCAACGGGCTTGGCTTTTAGTCCTTTTATTCTTCCCTCACTGGCTATATTCTCGCCATGGTTAAAAGCATCGGTAGATTGTATATTAACCGACATTGTGTTTAATGGGGCACCTATGTTTACGGTTAAATCTACGCCCACATCAGTTTTTGCCTCAGGCTCTTTCTGTACAGGGCATGGTTTGCAGTTAATACACCGCCATGATCTTCCAAGTTTTTTAATGCCATCAATTTTACACTCTTTGTAATCCTCCGTAAATACTAAGGAAAGCAATAGAGTGTCTTTTATCTCTACATGGTCACCCCTATAATCGCCCTTTATTACTTTTTCCATTACTATAAAAGCCTTCAATTGCGAGAGCTTTTTAAAATCAATTGAAATTTTGGTGGCTTTAGATGAAATACCTGTAGGGTAATTTGCGCTGAGTTTAGTTATATATTCAGATATTGAAACATATATGTCAATAGAGTCTTTTATGCAAAAGTCAACTGGTGGGTTTGCCTCATCAAGTATTTTTGCATTTGCAGTAAAAAGCTCTTTAAAAGCATCTATATTCTTTTCGTCATAACCCTTTGATAGGGCATTCTCTTTAAAGTCCATATTTGCCAGGTAATCACTTAACAAAGTGTATACCTTATTGCCGGCAGCAAAATCCTTTTCTGTGTTTTTTTGCCCCAAAAGCACAGCAGGAGCACAAAGTAAAAGTGCCAACAATATAAATGATGATTGATTCATTGCGTTGATATTACTTTAGCAATACTATTTTCTTTAAATCTCTTTGGCCGGCTTTATTATAAGCAGCTATCAGATATATACCATCAGCCAGCTCATTTATATTAACCATAGTCTGCTGCTCAAACTCATCTACCCTTTTTACTAGTTTACCATCCATTGAGCTTATCTCAACGATTAATGGAAATGAAAGGGTGTTTTCTAATAACAAAATACCATTGCTGGGATTAGGATATACATTGAATAGGTTGGTAATTGAGGAACCTATTCCTGTTATAAATGGCTTTGTATTAAAGTAAACACGGGTGCAGCAACCATCGCTTGTGCATACTTTCAGCCAATATGCTTTGTTTATTGTATCTAATGTGTTGCCTGCTGTGTAAATTGGTGAGGATACGCCTGGTATTATTGTGCGGGTTCCTGAAGTTTTATAATCAAACCCCCACTGGTAAGAATAGTAGTTGTCATTAAGACAAAACAAATTGTTACCAGGTTGAGTCAATACGATATCTACGCCTGTTGGTGCATTGCCCGATAATGAAAAATTATTTATTGAGCTTGTTGTACACTGCCCGTTATTAAGGGAGCTTGTTACCTCTAATGTATGGGCGCCAGCTGATAAGAACGAAATTTCAGCCTGTGTCATACTTTGATTTAGATGTATTGTTTCGGCTGGCGAAATGTGCCAGTTATAGTTAAGCGATGGCTGCGGGTTGGTAATAACAAAGTCTGCGTTTTGAGTGCCCGTGCAAATTCCGGCAGCATTATAGCTTACAATAGGAGCTTCGGGGTTGGGTAACGATACAAGTTGAATAATATTAGATGTATCCACATCGCAGCCACTACCAAGGCTATTAAAAATAATTCGGTAAAAATAAGTATCTGAAACAGAGAAAATTTTCTCAAAAACAGAGTCGGTAACGGCAACGCTGCCCCATATCATGTTGCTTTGGCGGGCACTATCAAGAGTAAATACCGCACTACCGGCACCGCCATAAACTTGCCGTGTAAATTCAAATGTTTCACCAGAGCAGAGTACAGTGTCCGTAGCAACTAATTCTATTTGCGGGTCGGGCCTAACAGCCAATTCACCTGCATCTGTAGTAAGCGTGTTACAACCCGATCCGGCAGTGGAAGTAATTGTACAGCGGTAGTAACCGGCAGCAATGGCCCCATAGGTGTTTGAATTACCCGAACCCGGTGCAACTATTGCATTACTAAAGCCGGGATTATCGGCATAATCCCACTGGTAACTTAGCCCGCCGCTAATTCCACCATTTACCGTTACAAAAAAATCTTCAACCCCGCCATCGCATATAGCTGCATAAGCAGGCACGCCGGATGAAGCAATATACGGCTGCTCGCTAAGAAATATATTAAAAGCCCCTGTTATCTGTGTATTACATCCGCTAAGTGGCCTGGTAACGCGGGCCCTGTAATTTAAAAAAGCAAGGCTATTGCTGTTATATTGAACGCTTAAAACATTCGTGCCCTGGCCGGTATAGGTTACGTTAAGGGGTATGTTGTTTTCTACCGTATCCCATGTGCCACTCAAATACTCCCAGGTATAAATCAAATTGGGCGAGTTGCCTTGTAGTGTTAAATCAAAAGTGCCATTGATACAGGCATATGATTCAACAGGTATGGTATTTGGCAAAATAGCAGGATCTTCGTGCACAATTACCGTCATGGGGTTGCTTACACTTTGTACGCACCCGTTGCCGTAAGAAATAAGGATGCATTGCAAAGTGTATTCACCGGAATCTGCATTAGCTCCAATAAAAATGAGCGAATCGGTATTTAATCCAGAGTATAAAACTCCGGCTGGTGTATTGTTAACAATATTCGACCAAAAACCATTATTAAATACCTGCCATTGGTAAGTATTATCAGTGCCTCCGGCAGTTGTTACATTTAATCCGGCACTGCCACCTACACAAATTTCCTGTGGGCCTGGCGATACTGTAAGAAATGATGGTTGAGGGGCAACACTTATCCGGGCCGAAAGGCTGGTATCTGAGGAGCAGGTTAAACTGTTGGTAAAGAAAATGCACCTGTATTCAAAATCGCCGGTTGCAACAATGTTGGATACATACAAAATATTGGTATCGGCTCCTGCATATGTTGCACCGGAAGGTATGTTATCAACAATGTCCTGCCATATGCCTCCGTTGTTATATTGCCATTTGTAACTAGCACTTAATGAGCCGGTAAAAGCTTCGGCAAAAAAAACAGTTGAACCGCTAGTACATATTGCAGGTGGGTTAACGGGGTGCTGAGAAAAATACGGCGACGGATTAACCTCAACAGTTGCAATGTCGCTTGTTTTAGGGTTACAACCACTACCCAATGCAGTGACAATGCACTGATAATTATGTGTTCCGGTTTGATTAATGTTATCTACCACAAGTTGGTTGGCATTGTTGCCAGTATATGCCGCTCCGGAAGGTAATCCGTCAACTACATTAACCCAGTTTCCACCGTTATTATAGCGCCACTGGTATGCAAGAGCCGGCGTACCACCAATGCCCGAAACCTGCAAGGTGCTGCTTCCGCCTGCACATATTAATGAATACGGTACTGGCTGAACAGAAAAATCCGGGTCTGCCAGAACATGTACAAAAGCACTCTGGCTATAAACAGAATCGCAACCGCTGCCCGTTGAAGATACCCGGCAACGATATTCGTAATCGCCGGAAACAACACTACCAGAGAATTGAAGATAGGTAGCAGTGCCATTGCTGTTATAAACTGCGTTAGCCGGTGTACCGTTGCTAACATTCTGCCAAGCTCCGGCATTATTGTACTGCCACTGGTATTGTGGCGTTGTCGTTCCACCATTTGCCGAAACAACCAGAGCGCCTAAGCCGCCGCTGCAAATAGAAGTATCAAGTGGCTGATTGGTAATAGATAAATCTGACATAACCGTTAACGATATGGTTGATCCGGTATCTATACAGCTTACTCCGGCATCTGATACTATGCAACGGTAATCGTAAAGGCCGCTGTTTAAAATTCCGGAAACAGAAAGGGTGGGGGTGGAAACATATGCGGCACCAAGCGGCACATCATTTACAACGTTCTCCCAATTGCCACCGTTATTGTATTGCCACTGATGCGTATATTGTCCGGTGCCACCGGTGTAAGTATAAGCGGCATTGCTGGCACCGCCTGCACATATGCGTATAGGATTAAATGCACCAGATGAGGCGGTGGGGCCATTTACAACGGTTAATGAAGAGCCAGAAGAGGTATCGGCAAAGCATCCGGGGTCGGGAGAAGATATATAAACGCGATAGTTGTGGCTGGCTAAATGCAATATTCCTGATACTGTTAGCGCATCGGTATTTGTTCCTTGATAAATGGAACCGGCAGGGGTGCCGTCAAACAGGTCCTGCCATGTAGAGGCGCTGGCGTTATAATACTGCCAGTGGTAGTTTACATTACCCGTTCCACCAGATACAATTGCAAAAACAGTAGATAAACCGCCGGCACATATAGTAGGGCTGGTAAACAGCGAAATGGCTAAGGTTGGCGCTGATTTGACAACTACCCTAACCGAATCGGTATATAGATTGGAGCATCCGTTGCCCGATGTTTTGCACCGGAACCAATAAATACCACTTGTATTTGTAAGCCCGTTTACATTTAGATTGGCCGTTGTATTACCAGTGTATGATAAACCATTGGGCGTGCCGTTTGTTACATTACCCCAAAAACCATTATCACTATATTCCCACTGATGGGCTAAGGGCCCACCATAGCAGGTGGCTGCTACAGATAAAGTGCCGGCGCCTCCCGTACAAACAGTATCGAAACGCGGCTGTGTGTTAATTATGTTTCCCTTAACCTGAAAAGTTGCGCTGTTGGAATAAACAGTATCGCAACCATTACCGGGCGCCCATACTTTACAACGGTAAAAGTAGTTGCCTGGTATACTGTTATTACCGGAATTAACTAAAATGGACGTAGTGGTATCGCCCGAGTAAGTAAAACCAGCCGGCTGGTTGCTTGTTACATTTTCCCATACTCCTCCGTTGTTATACTGCCACTGGCGCCTTCGGTAGGGTGTACCTCCGGCGTCGGAAATTGAAATTTGACCAGAGCCACCCGGACATACGGACGGAGGGTTGTTTGGCTGTGTGCCTACACTTACTTCGGTAGCAAACTGTAACCTAACTACACCAGAATTACCCGTGCATCCCGTAATTTGGTCGGTAAGTTGACACCTGAGCCTGGTAGAACTGTTTAACTGCAAAACAGAAAGTGTGTTGGTGGTCACCCCCGAATAACTAGAGCCATTTGCAAGGTCAGTGTAGTCGGGTGTAAGACAGCCAAAAATGCCATTGCCAACACTTTGCCATTTGAATGAAACAGGATTTACGTGCGTATAAGTAAGATTTAATAAAACTGGAGCGCCAGGGCATGTATTGACGATGGTATCAGGAGCACAGGCACTACCACCTGTAGGTCCCAATACTATGGGTCTGGGATTAACTATAAACTGGCTTATAAAAGGCTGAGAGGTATAAGCCGGTGCTGTGGTTGAGAAACGTATACGATAGGTGCCAGCAGTAGCGGGTAGCGAGGTTGAAAGCGTATCGATATATGAACTGGCCAGTTTGCCCCTATCGGTAGTGCCTAAGGCTGTTTGCGAGCTAAAGTTATCACTCGAAACATAAGCCGTAAACACAGTGCCAGTATCAAAATTAAGGCCGGTGCTGTCTCTTACCGAGTAATATATGGTAATTGAGCTGCTGGCACAATTACCAGCGGTAGTTTTAATACTATCTATCCTTACGGCCGGTTGCGCCTTAACCTGGCCTGTATTTGCAATGGCAAGCGTTAAAACCAAAATAATATACAAAAAACTTGTTCTCATCATCTATATCTTAGTTATCGTTCTTAATAATAATTTTCAGCCTTATTTGTGTAGCATTGGTTAATGTAGCCTGGCATATATAAACGCCGCTCTGCATATCCGCAATGGTCAGATTAGCTTTGGGCAATCCGTTTATATGGCGCTGTAAAACCAACCTGCCGCTTATATCAAACAAATCTATAACGTCCAATAATTCGCCATCAGGCAACTCTAAATACACTATACCCGAAGCAGGGTTAGGATAGCATTTAACTTGCGGCAGAGATGATATATTTTGTATGGCAGTAACCTCATACACCGGATGGTTATAATAAATTTTGTTGCAACATCCGTCTTTGCAAACTAAAACCCAGTAATACCTGTTGCTTGTATTAAGAACCTCGCCTGTGCTGTAAGTCTGAAAGGTTTCGTTTTGTAAAACATGTGGTTCAAGTCCCGGATTATCGTCATAACCCCACTGGTAACTATCTAAAGTATTATCGGTAACTATAAGTTTTTGGCTGGCGCCCGTTTGTTGCATAACAACAGATGCACTGATAGTGGATGTGTTTTTTATATAAATATCACGTGTAAAACTGTTGATACAACCAGCGCTATTGGTTACTGACAAATAAACAGATACAGGGTTGGCGCCACCGGCATTTGCAAAATCGAAGGTAGCGTGGGCAGAAGAAAAACCTGTGCCGGTAAGGCCACTTGGGTTGGAACTCCACAAATAGCCTGCCGGCGGATTGTTAGTAATAGTATCGTTGGTTATTGTCATTGCGACACCCAGGGTGTTTTGGCAAACACTATCAAATTGTGCGGCAAAAACAGGTACGGGCGGCAAGTGCCCAACTATCATGCTGGTATATGCTACGGTATCGGTGCAACCCACGCCGGCTGCATGTATAATGCACTTGTAACTAAAGGTATCGGCAGGTGTTCCGGTACTGGTGTTTACCAAAAGCTGATTGGTATTAGAATTTGTGTAATCTACACCTGTAGGTAAGTTGTTCTGAACATTCTGCCATTGGCTATTTAATAGCTGCCATGTATATGTTAGAGGGTTTATTCCGCCCGTTGCAACAACATTTAATGCCAAATCGCCACCAGCGCATATAGCTTGTGGCGGTGCAGTTTGCAAAAGTTGCGGATCGCTTTTTACATTTAGCGTTACAGGGTTGCTGTTAACTGAATCGCACCCACTGGCCGATGATTCAACATGAAGTAAATAGGTATACAAGCCCGGCGACCCTGCGGCATTAATAGTGAGAGTGTTGCTATTGGCTCCTGTGTAACTAAAATAAGCCGGATTTGCATCGGCCACGGCACTACCCTGATATTGCCATGTATAGGTGAGCGAGTTAGGAGGACCGCCATTAGCCAGGGCATTCAATATTACTTGTCCGCCACTACAAATAGAATCGGGTGTTAATGGCTGTTGCGAAAATGTTGGTTCCGGATGTATAACCAATCCTGTTACATCAGTTAGTATTGGTGCGGTACAGCCGCTGGCGGTAGCTGATATCCTGCAGCGGTATGTATATGTGTCGGTAATAATGTTAGATGTGCTTGCTACAAGCGTATCATTAAGCGAGTCTAAATACATAAAACCTGCAGGCATGCCGTTAGTAACGGTTTTCCATGTGCCCGCATCATTATATTGCCATTCATATAACACCTTGGGGGCTCCGTTAATGGCTGCAGTACTAAGTTCAAAAACACCACCGGAGCAAATATTAACGATAGGTAATGGCTGTGTAACAATTGATGGCACAGGCACCACGTTTACTACAGCAGGAGAACTGATAGCAGAATCGCAACCACTGCCCGATGCTTTTACTATACAGCGGTATTCATATGTATTGGGCGCAGTTATTCCCGATATATTTAAAGAATCGGTTGAAGCACCTGCATATACCGCGCCGGGTGGCGTATTGCCCAGGTTAACCCAGTTACCGTTATTCTTATACTCCCAACGATAAGTAACAGTACCGGTGCCGCCGCTGGTTATAACTTTTATACCTGTTTGTCCACCAACGCAAATAGCTTCGGGGCTTGCAGGAGTATTTTGAACAAAAGAAAGATCCTGCACTACTACCAGTGAGCTTGCAGAGGTAACAAAGCTGCAACCTAAGTTAGAACTGATAACGCACCTGTACAAATGCGTTCCGGTAGCTGTTATGCCAGAGGCCACCAAAATAGAATCGGGAGAGGTGGTGTAGCCGGCCTGCGGAGGGTTGTTGGCTGAAATTGCAGCCCATACGCTTCCATTGTAATACTCCCATTGCCTTGTGTATGTTCCGGTTCCTCCGGTTATAGATGCCAAAATACTACCGGTACCGTTGACACATATAGTTTGAACAGGTGGCGTTAAAGAGGCATTGGGGCCATTTACCACTTTTAAGGTTTCGGGGGTGCTTATAGCAGCGCAACCCGAGCCGCTTTGAGTTAATATACAGCGGTAATAATAATCGCTGGCGCCACTAATTCCGTTAACCGTTAATGTAGGAGCTATTGAATCGTTATATGCAGCCCCGGCTGGTAAATTATTAGTTACTGTTACCCAATTAGCGCCATTTTTATACTGCCACTTATAAGCCGATGACCCGTTGCCGTTGGCAGCTGTTGCAGAAATTTGCGCTGCACCATTTGTACAAATTACGTTATGGTCGAAACCGGAAAGTGTAATTGTTGGATCTGCTATAACCTGAAGAGATACAGCATTGCTCTGCACAGTTGTACATCCACTACCTTGTGGAGGTTTAACCTGCAGCCGGTAAGAGTATGCACCAGCCGATGTATTGGAGCCCGTGCTAATTTGAAGGTTGTTAGATGTACTTCCGGTGTAAGTTACACCGGAAGGTATGTTGTTAACGGCAGCCCAGTTACCCCCGTTGTTATATTGCCATTCATATGTAAATGGGGCAATACCCCCGTTTGGCACAACCTGACCTGTACTGCTTGTGCCGCCAACACAAACAGTAGCGGGTGTAAAAGAAAAAGCAGGTAAAGTGGCGTTAGCAGCCACATGCAACATTGAAACCGTTGAAATATCCGTTCCACAACCGTTTCCGGCAGCAGATACAATACACCTGTAAGAATAATCACCTGCCGCTGTAAATCCGCTAACCGTTAGTGTATTACCTGTTGCACCTGCATAAGTAGTACCAGCGGGTATGGCATTGGAAACAGCCTGCCATACATTATTTAAACTATACTGCCACTGGTAGGTCAACGATGGGGTACCACCTGCTGCTGCTACACTAAGAGTTACCCCAACACCCGTACATACATTTTGAATGGTAGCCGGCTGGGTTGTAATGTGAGGGTCTGCAGTAATATTAGCTATAACTGACACAGAAGTATCAGCACAGCCCTGTATAGGCTGGCTTACAATACACCTATAGCTGCCACTATCTGTTGGTGTAAAACTGGCACTTTGGGCTGCAATATTTGTTCCATTTTTTTGCCATTGAAATGTGTAAGCCAACCCGTTTTTCCCACCTACAACATTACCGACAATTAATGCTGTGTCTCCCCCTACACATTGGCTGATAGCTGTTGGTTCAGAAGTAATATTAATGTTGTTATGGCGGGTAACAGTTGCTGCGGTAGTAGTATCGCTACATCCAACGTATGGTTGGCTAACAATAACGTGGTAACTACCGCTACTTTGGGGTACAATGGTTTGTGTGTTGTATCCTGGTGTAAGCAGTATATTATCTAAGTACCACTTGTAAGTATAATTTTGCCCACTACCGCCGCTTATAGGTGCAACAGTGAGCGTTTTATTAGCCAAAGCACACTCTTCAAAACTTAGTGGATTCGTGGCCACTATATTTGGACATATAGAAGTATGACTACCAAAGGTATCAGAAAATGTAACCCCCGATGAAACAAGAAACGCATAGTCTTTGCAGGTTTGTGCATTGTTAAAGCCCGGTGGTATTACTACTTGCTGCGATATGGCTTGAGAAGGAGCACTAATAGCAACTGTCGCCAACGTCTCAACATCTAATAAATTATTAGTTGGCCTTATAAGAATATAGGCTGTTTGCCCATTCAACCCATTAGCTGTAAAAGTAACAGTAATAGTTGCCCCATTACACATAGGGCCAGCAGTAACACCAGGGTTTGTAAAACCTTGCCCTAAGCAAAAGTTATACGCAATAAGCATGGCAACCGCAAAAAACAGAATCCTGGTGTATACAGATTTCATATTTGGCTTAATTAAACACTATTACTTAATAAACTACCTTATCAGCCTGCTTACTTCGCAAAAACCTGGGTAATTGAAACCGACCTGTTTTTACGGCGGTTAGATTCAATATCGCTTGGCGCAACGCTTTCACTGCTACCCACAAATGTGCCTTGTATTATCTCTGCCGGTATACCCAGGCTTATAAGGTAATCGCTTACCTTACGCATTCTTTTTTCGCTCAAGCTTTCACGGTCTTCTTCGCTAATGCCCTCTCGTTTATCGGCATAGCCCTTCAACATTATAACCCAGCTTTGGCCCGATGTGGTATTCAATTCGTTTATTTTTCCTGCGGCAAACTGGCGTAACACCTGCTTACTTACCGGTGATATTTCGTGGTCGTCTTCTTCAAATATCAGATAGTCGTATAAGCTTTCGCCAACCAGCGGTTTGCTTTGCTGCGGCCGCTTACACCCTTTGTATAGCTTCTCCCCTTTTTCCCACGGGCATTTGTCTTCTATATCCGGAACCCCATCATCATCAGAGTCTGTATCTGTATCAGGTGCGCCCCTGTTTTCAATCAGGCCGGGGTTGTTAATGTCCAAATCCTCATCGTCAAAAACCAGGTCGCCGTCTGTATCGGGGCAACCATGGTGGTCAGGGTCTCCCTTCTTGGTAGGGCATTTATCCTCTATATCCGGCACTCCATCTTTATCTGTATCGGGGCAACCTCTATGTGCTTTTATTCCTACGTCATCTGGGCAGTCGTCCTCACGATCGGGCACCCCGTCACTATCCCGGTCCGGGCAGCCTTGAGTTTCTTTTGGTCCGAAAATTTTGGGGCAAGCATCCAACCTGTCAGGTATACCATCTTCATCCATGTCGGGACAACCCGCAAACTGAACCAGCCCTTTGATTTGTGGACAAGAGTCGTTTTTATCTATTACACTATCGCCATCCGAATCGGGGCAGCCATTCAACTCAATAGGGCCAAAGTCATCAGGGCACTTGTCTATCAGGTTGTCAATGCCATCTTTATCGTTGTCCGGACAACCGCGTGTTTCAAAGGTCCCTGGTATTTCCGGACACACGTCCTTTCTATTGCTAACTTTATCTTTATCCTTATCGCGCGGGCGGGTATGTGGAATAGGTACATGTACTGTGGCATATATATCGCCGTTATACACGCCTTTGTTCATAAAGAACCCCAAAAGGTTTTGTGTTCCTATATTAACAGGCCCTAAACGAAGGCCAAGGCCAAGGTTGGCGTTATTATATACATCGTAACTAATAGGCAGGTAAGCCCCAAACCATATAATATCATAGCGCGGGGTAATTGTAAAGGTGGTAACATCCTGTGCAAAGGCAAGTTTTTCCGACATTTTAGGATAAATACGCGCTGCTATGTTTACACCAAAGCCTTTAATAATGTTTATATCCATAAAACCATTAATGCGCATGGGCAAAACCACTTTAAATTTTTCAGGTGTTTTAGCATCTGGCTTGGCATACTGGCCTAAAAATGCATCGAAGGTTAAGGCATTATTAATGGAATAATTGTCATTTAGCTCATCATTGCTTGTATAGTAACCATCTAACACAAAGTTGCCCGAACCAGGCACCCTTTTAAAATTAATTACACCAATATCTGTTATACTAAAGCCCACAGCAATCCTGTGCAGATCCATATCCCGGGGGCGTAGCCCTTTTTTACCATCCATTGTATAGGTATAGGATGATATTTTAGGCCGCCACTCATAAACAAATCCAATATCTGCTCCGGCAGTTAACCCGGCAACATTTCTGAATTTAAGCTCATTAGTTGAAAACTGTTCAGTGCGCGAATATTTTACGCTGGTATTATTAAAGTAAACGGTTTTGTACTTATTATAAAAAGTAATATTGGCGTTATCGGCGGCCACAAAAGCAGCACCCAGCCCATGAAGCACCTTTAGTGTGGCACCGGCTTTTAAAAGGTTAATGCCATTATCAAATAATACCCTTGAATAAGTAATTCCGTAATCGGCCCAGGCAATAGCCGTGGAGTTAAATGATTGATTTAAAAACACTTTCTTGTCGAAAGGCAGAGCCGTTTCACTGGCAAAGTTTGCGGCATAATTAAAAAAATCAACATTTCCGGTATTGCTACTTTTTAAATAATTAATGTGGTAACTAACAGCAATGGCGTTTCTGTTTTTTTTGCCAAACGAAAACAAAAATGACCCAGGGCCCTGAATTTGAGCCCTTTTAGTGGCTTTAAATACACTGGGGCTGCGTAAGCTGCCGCTCATGTCAGTAAAAAGGTTATCTCCAAAAAAACCTGAATTATTAGATTGATTAAAGATTGTATTGAAAAACATGTGTTTGTAAGAGACGCCAGAGGTATTGTTTGCCGCGGCCATACTAAAAGCACCTAACGAAATATCAGCAATATAACGATTGTCAGCTATAGCTGGGTTTTGAGAAACTGCGGCAACTCCCGCCCAATTACTGGTATTAAGCCCTGCAATTTGCCCCAAAACAGATGTGCTGCTTAACAGCAAAATGGTAAAAGCATTCAGCAATGAAATTTGTTTCATCAAGTAAATTAAGCCTTAGTGTGTTTAGCAAATATGCAAAAATTATTATTCTGTTCTAATTTTATGTATAAATTTAATTATGAAATATTAGGCGATGACGGGAAACAGTTATGAGATTATGGCTTACTGTTTTGTGCGCCGTGTTTTAATTTTGAAAACATAGGATTACTTGCCTTTTTCAACAACGAAATCGAAGTAATCAGCATTATCCTGCTGCTGCGCTGTGTTATAAGGCTCAAACCGCGCCTTTTATTTTTATGGCAAATACAGATTATTCTAATTTAAGTTTGCAGAATAATCCTAATAAGTTTTATATTAGCGGGAGTTAACCTATGTCACTATAGGTTAATAAGCCTTTGATTTTTTTTAATCACGTTGATTTTTTTGTATGGCACTGAGCGTTCAAGATATTATGGTGGCCTATAATAGCAATGCCACTGCTAAAATTATACAAGCTTCTACGGTCAGTACGTTTCACCCATACAATGATTTAGAAAAGAAGTTTTATACCTTTTATAATCCTGTTAAAACAGTAAGGGCCGCTGTTGGCAAAAACGAAGAAGGTAAGGACGGTATGGGCTTTTTTTTGAGAAAATTTTTTATGGATTCTGTGTGCATGTTACAGCCAGACGTAATGGTAGTGCTGGAAGCATTCGAATACCTTGAGCATGTAGATAAGAGCAAGCAAGCAGCAGCATTTTTGTTTCATTACATAAATGGCAATGCAGCTGAAGTAAAATTGAATTTGGACGATTTTTTTGCTGATGAGACTTTGATATTTGAATATGTAAAAAAGCAACTTGCTCAGCGCGCCCTGTTAAAACAAAACAAGATAGACATTGGGCAGCAGATGTTTATTACGCCTAAGTGGCACAATTCCACAGGCTCGGTTTATATTTACTGGGAAGATCAAGGAAATCGAATAAAGGTGCGTTTGTCGGACGAATATCACTGGTACTCTAATCAAGAGGAGCGTGATTTAAGAACCACAGAATGTGTGCATCAGGCTATGAACCGGCTTAAAAAAGCAGGGGCCATGAATTTTGCTATAACAAGTACCGAAGTGTTTATTCCGGTATCTGAACTCACCAGATTTTATTACGATTCAATATCACCACGCAAGGTTTACGCTTAATTTATTTACAACTCGAGCGCGCAAAGATTAAATAACTAAAAACAGTTTACTATGCCAACTACCAGCGGACTTTCAGTAAGATCAGTAGCAGACATTGTTCAGGTACTTACAAAATGCAGCAAAGCTAATGCCGACGCAGCCGAAGCGGAAATATGCCGAAGCCCCAAAGCAGTAGAAACCTTATTGGCGGCTTGCGCTCTATCTACCGTAGCGGTGGGTATGGGTGGCAGATTGCTTGTTACCAGCCCTGTTGCTGGCGGAAGCACGGCGGTTCCGGGCGCGGTGTTGCTTGTGGGGGGATTGGTTGGAGCCAAAAAATTTTGCTTTGCCGCGGTTGACCGGGTAACCAAGTAACATTAGAAGTAATTGTATAATCTGCCATTTGGTATTTACAAATGGTGCTAAATAAAAAAAATGGGAAAACCAGCAGCAAGAATAACAGATATGCATGTATGCCCAATGGTAACACCGGGCGTTCCGCCGATACCGCATGTGGGTGGTGTAATTAGCGGTCCCGGTTGCCCTACCGTATTAATTGGTGGCATGCCAGCAGCTTTAATGGGCGATATGTGTGTTTGTGTAGGCCCGCCCGATACTATTATACTTGGTTCTACGGGCGTGCTGATTGGTGGGAAACCTGCGGCCCGCATGGGCGACCAATGTGCCCATGGGGGAGCAATAACTATGGGTTGCCCAACAGTACTTATTGGTGAAGCCGGCGGCGGTGGCGGCGGTGGTTTTTCAAATATGCCGGTTACCGTTTTGCTGCATGTATTAAAAGATATGCCAACGGCTATGCAACAAAAAATGTCGCAGGTAATTGCTATGAAAGAAGCGGCTGCAAATGGAACACCTTTTTGCGAAGTATGTGCTGCAGGTGCTATGAAAGGTTGATTGGGGCAATCTTAACCTAACTCAAATAAGTATGATTATTACAACAACGCAGCTTAATACGATTAGCGCTTTGCAAGAGCGAAAATATGTTGATATGCTGGTAAGCGAAGTCAAACTGCGATTTCCTGAAGGCCTTCCCAACGACAATGATTTGCATAGCGAGGTACATAAATGGGTAAATGAAGCAAGGTCATTTGAGTTTTCTTTCGAAGATGATATTGAGCAGTACGTATACATTAAGTATCTTTATCCGCGGTTTAAAAAACTGCCATACAGTGCCGATTTGTTGCAGATACTGACTTATCCAGACCGAAATCCGGAAATAAAAATTGACGAGTTGATTAACTATTTCGAAAATCAAAGTCATGGGCAATAGTGTTTCAGGGTATAAATCAAATAGCATTTACGAGGTGCCTAAAGTGGATTTCTCGGGCAAAGACGACGTAACCCCGGCTAAGGCAGTTGCAGACAAAGCCAAAAAGGATCAGAAAAAAGACACCGCTAAAAATAAAATTGCACCAAAGTCAAACGCTGTTAAGGCAAATGGAGCAACGGCAAAATGCCCAGCAAAAAACCAGCCATCTAAGGTACAACCTAAAGCTAAGACGGCCCCGTCTAAAGCCGCTTCGGCCGAAAAATGTAATCTTAGTGTTCTTTCGGTAGAAAAAGATGGCCGTAAGCATGTACTCAATGTGAAGGCTGTTCAATTGGCCAGCACATCCGATAGGCTTGAGATTGTTTCCGGCTATAACTATAGAAGAAAACTGGTTACCTGTAATGTAAAGGGATTGAGCGCCTGTAAGCCGACACATGTAAATAAGGTAATAGACTTTACCGAAAGCTGCGAAAGCAAAACCGACTCTCAACTAAAATTTAAGGCAGCAAGTTCTCCTGCTTTTAATTTCTTTCCATGGAAACCAGCCACCAATAGATATGTTTTATCTGCAAATACATGCAACGCTATTGTTGGGGCAGAAATAATAGTTTATCCGGATACTTACTGGAAACTAGAAGTTATTACGGAAATGAAGGAGGACAAAATTGATAACATTACAGTTAAAGGAACCTTTACTGAAGATGACAACAACATCAATTTTTCTGTAAGCACTAAAAAGCAATCGGCGGATTTTAGTTATTCAAACGACAGATTTTCTGCTGGTGGCGGCTTCACAAATTCTAAAGACAAAAAAGGGGGGTATTATAATTACAAGGATGAACACATGGAGCAATCTGCCTCGGCATACAACGACGGCACCTCCAGTGCTAAGTATAAAGACGATAATTTAGAATACGAAACCAAAATATCGAAAGATGAGAAGAAAGTTTTTTATAAAGATTCTGAAAGACTTTTTGAGGCCAGTTCAGGGGAAGGAGAATCCAAAGTAGGGTATAAGGATCAAGACACAACTTTTATTTCGTATGCCAATACTACCGACACAGGCACTCACTATAACGATGGGTCTACAGAATATCACAATCATTATTCAGCGGCGAAGCTTGTAGGCGATGCGGCAAACGACACTTTAACACTAACACCCAACAGCCGCGACCGACAACTAAAGGGACAAATACAATCCAAAATTTTAACCTACATAGAAACGCTGCAAAAAACTATCGCTATCGTACAGTTTATTGAAACTATCGTATCCACATTGACCGAAACCCTTGACCAGCAGATATCGTTTAGCATTAACTGGCCTAAAATAGGGTTGAGTGGAGAGTGGAGTTGGAAGGAAATTGCAGGCTCTCCTAAGTGTGGGTTCGAAGTGGCATTAAAGGGCAATTTCAATCCGCTGATTGGTTGCTCTTGTGATGTAGACCTGGTAGGGTCGGCTTTGGCTGCAATACCCTATATAGGTTTTGCAGTTAGCAGACTGGTAAAGCTTTATAAAAAGCTCTCTCATAATGATTTTAGTTTAAAAATTTCGATTTCTAACCAACTGAGCTTTAGCTTTGACATAACAAAAAAAGCAAGCTCCGAAAAGTTTGAAATAAGCGCCCCGCCTGCCCTTAACAAATTCGCCTTAAAACTTACAGCTGAAATAAAGTCGCAAAAAGGTAATTGGTTTTTATCTCTGGCGGGGTCGAAACATGGTGGCGGTATGGAAGGAACAGCCTCAATAAATATTTACTTAAACAAACCAATAAACACACTATATGGCTTTGATATACCAAGTGAGTTTGAGTTTACGGGCATTAGTATAGTTACTTTTAACTTTGTCAAATCTACTTCGGTTTATTCCGGCACAATGCCCGATGATGAGAATCTTGAATTTGAAAAGGAATATGAAGATACCGCTGTTAAAAACTGGTTGGCTACCGAAAAAATGCCTTTTGTAATTCCTGTTTTGGCTTGCTAACAGATAGTATGAAATATTTTATAAACATAGATTCGTTTGATTGCAGCTGGAGGTTATTTATAAATGACATTCCGGTGTTTGACCTGCGAAGGGGAGGTAATTTTAATGCAGATATTTGCATTAATAAATTTATGGTGAATGGCAAAAATGAGGTCAGTTGTTTGGTAAAGCCATTTCCTGGCATAGAAAAAATACCTACTACTGCCTATCTGAAATTTAATATTTACACCGGCGATTCTCCCAAAAACAATAAAGTAAATATTAAAGAAATAAAAACCCCAGAATTTACTGAAACTGAAGACGCGCCTTTGCCATCTGAGCATAAGTTAGCTGATTCCTTTTCTGGTAACGGTATTGCCGACTCCCTTATCCAAAGTGGCGAAATACTGAGAGACACACCAGAACTACGGAGAGAATTAATTAACAAATACGATGAAATTTGGGGCTTATTCGAAAGCAAGAATATAGCTGCGATTAAGGATGTTTTTTTTCATCGCGACACTGAGTTAAGTGTGCTTGAAAGTGCAAGCCTGTCCGAATTAACCGAAGATACGGAAGATGACTATTCAACATACATGAATAACAGCGAATTGGAGCTATGGGCTATAAACCGGGAAAAACTTGATTTTAAACTCTATTTTAAAGGAAAACTTGCCTGCTATGAACTAAAGAACGGAAACTCACCTCTTTGTTTTGTAAATAACATAGAAAAATATGCCATATATATTCCTATGTTTTTTAGCCGCAACGTGGGCTCAAAAGATTTGATAGTAATTAGATAAATTGTTTCCGGAAACAAAACGCTAAATCTTACGAATAGCTGACCAGACGCCGATGCTACAGAATCTTGTTTTTTAGTGATTATTATGGATACTCAACAAATAGTTGTTTACACAGTCTTTGCTGAGAATCTCATTATAATAATTCTCCTCATTTCTTTTTATAAATAGCGGACACGGGAAAGCTGATAGAAACATATATTTACCCGTCAATACGTAACAAGTCGTATCAATCAATAGTAATGGCGGTTTATAAACGGCGAACCCTTTCATTACCTACTCTAATGCTATCCAACCAACTTCATCTACCTATCTCACTGAGATATTTGGAGAATTTCGCAATAAACATTATAAACAGTGTTTTATAAAACTTAATTGGCCCTTTGGCTTCTGCCAGTTCACCGTCTTCTTCAAATGGGATATTACATTTGAGGCAATAGGCGCGCATTTCAGCATCATCTTTAAAGTAGGTATCGCAAAATGAATTTAGTTCCTTTTCAACGGCCTTGTAATATTTATCGTCAGCGTCCATCACCTTCTCAATATGTTCTACAAATGCCTCAAACTCTCTGTTAATATTTGAAAGCTTATCTATGGTTTTAAAATCCAATTCACGAAAACGTGCTGGATGTACAATCTGGCTTTCATAAGTGTACGAGTTTAGTTTAATTACACCTATGCCAAAAGATTGACTCAACCGCTCCATCTCATCCTGCTGAGCCCCTCCCATTTTTAGAGCCAATGTAAAATGGAAAAATCCGGGTCTTTTTTACTTCTTTCAATAAACTCATATGGTGTTAAGCCATTAA
>CAZBPS010000028.1:0-43118 GCA_964493865.1 uncultured Flavipsychrobacter sp. | reverse complement strand
TTTCCTATATTTTCAAAAAATTGCCCATGAAAATTTGCCGTGACAATGTGATTGAGGAAAATATAGTTATCCCGGAAAATAGAAGAAAGATAGGACTACGGATTGGAATTCTGTTTGTTTATCCAGGTTCTATTTCATAATAACGGGGAAAATAGCCAATTTCATAATTAGGGGGATTGACTGGTTTTCGCAAAATTTCTCAACTTTATAAAACGATGCAGGTGGTTTCAAAAACCATCACTTTTTCAATCTTTTCCCAAGGAAAATCTATAATGGTATCTATAATTGGCAATCCGACATTTTCATAACGCCTAAAAAAAGCAAATTGTTCCGGAATATTCCGGATTCTTTTGCCAACACGATGGTTATTCGATGAATTTTAGAGATCGTTTGAGAATCTTCCAGATTATTCCGGATAATTCTGGGGCTTTTTAAGCAATTCTTAGGCTATCTATGGTGCAGGGTAGGGAGTATTTCGCGCACGATTTGACGATATTCTAGATCCTTTTCATTCGATGATAATCTTTAGTTATCCTTTATTGGGGATGACTAAGTATTTCTGTGGAAAAATCCTTCCTGGGATGCTTTGTTCTAAGGATTTGCCTTTGCTTTTCTTTGTTGACTTGGGTATAAATTTGCGTCGTCATTATTGAACTGTGACCAAGCATTGATTGAATGTACTTTATGTCGACGTCCTTTTCGAGTAGCAAGGTAGCGAACGAATGTCGGAAAACGTGGGGGGGTAACATGCGTTTGTATCTTTGCTTTGATTGAAAAAGCGTCACGATATTCCTTATAGACTGATCCGACAACTTACTATTAAACCGATTAACTAAAAAGAAGTTATCTGCAGCTTTAATTCTGTCCACTGATACCTTCTTATATTTTTTTAGAAGCGCAATTGTGTCTTTATTGCAAATCTGGATTATCCGTTCTTTATCACCTTTTCCTCTTAGTATTACTTGGCCGGATTGTAAATCAATTTGATGATCCTTTAAGTTCGATATTTCAGACACCCTCCCTCCGGTTGCAAATAGCAATTCCACGACGGCTATGTTTCGTATTTCAGCAAAATAAGAATAACAATTCTTGCTCTCTGGGGTTGTGTTGGCCTTATAAACTGATTTGAAAATGTCGCCGATTTCTTTTATGTTTAACGCCTTGGGCAACTGCCTAGATTCTTTTATTTTTATCCTCATTTTCCTCAACGGATTGGTAATGATAACATCGTCAAACTCTAAGTAGTTGAACATTGCCTTTATCGTTGCTATTTTTCTTTTTATTGATTTAGGCTTTAAAACCGATATCGTTTCCAGGTAATTTCTCAGTTCGTTTTTTGTGATTTTGTCGATTTCTAAACAGCATTTTTCTTTTGTGAGAAATTTTTGAAATTGATCTAGGTCTGTTTGGTACGCCTTAATCGTTTTTGAACTCAAGTTTTTTTCGAATTTACAATGACTAATAAATCCTTTAATTTCAATTTGTAGAACGCTCATTATAATATTTGTTTGGGTTAACTATTAAATTTCCGTCACTAATATTATATGGTAAAAGCGGACCTTTCTAATATCATTTGTGCTACTTAGTTATTGCTTTTAATATTTTCCATCACAACTGCGCTGGCGGTTATTGCATTTTGCCAACTTGGGGATTGCAGAGCAATCGAGCCCATAAACCGTTCATAATGATGACTTCCCCTATTTATTGGATAGGCCAAATTAGAGTTTCCGGACGTTTAAAACACTCTTTTTGCCTGCATCAGGAATGATGCTTTTTCTTGACTTGGCTTGTCAATGTTCTCTGATTCAAAAAGCATCATTTTAGATGCAGGGACCACCGGCAGGTTTTTAATTTTACTCATATTCCCGTGACATTGTTCGATGAACTCTGCAGGTGTTAAATTATTAAATGAAATATGTGGTCTATAACAGTTATACTCCACTCTCCAGCTCTCTATTTTCTCAGTTGCGTCTTCCAAAGATAAAAACCCAAGGTCATTTAAACATTCATTCCGAAAACTGCCATTAAAAGATTCTACAAAAGAGTTGTCTGTAGGTTTTTCATGTCTGGAATAATCTAGTGTCTCATTGTTTTCATATGCCCAATGGTCTATTTCCATAGAAATAAACTCGCTCCAATTATCTGTTTGAATCCTTTGAGGAAATATCCCTCTGTTTATTTTCAGATTATCCAATGCACTCTACAATATGTTTGAGAATTTTCCGGATTATTTCAGATAAATTTTCGGTTTTTAAAGCGATTTATAGGACATCTATGGTGAACCGGATTCGGTAAATAATGTTACCTGTAAGGCAGTGAAAAGCTATAATATAAAAAAGTATTTTAAAAATTATAGAGTTTTAACAAGTATTTTTTCTAAGAAACATTTTTCATAAAAATAATGCCAACTATTTGCAAATATGATTTTTGTTCAATAGTTTAGATTTATAAAATTAAAAATTGACGTATGCCCATAAGAAAGAAGTTCATTTTAATATCCACTATTATATTTCTGTCGGGGGGGGCTTTATTTTGTTTTGTATCCTGGAAGAAGTCGACTGTAGGCAATTTGGAACAATTTAATGAATGGCTGAACGCTCCAGCTAATGGGTGTATTGGGTTGAGAAAAATTGCAGGAGTCAGGATATCTTGTAAATACCAACCCCCGCAATATATTGCCTTGAAAGACAGGAATAATCCAGGTGTGTCTGCAATGAAAGAGGGGGCTAATATCGAGAATAGTCTTGCGCGCCAGAATAAAATGTTAACCTTTTTGTTAACCATTGGCCCTGACAAAGATTTGCCGGAACAACGACAAGCAGGCTCTGTTATGTACGAAGGAGTAGCGAATAGGGAAGAATACGTTGAAAGAGTTTTTTCTACTAACTTTTACATGGAACAGAATCTCACTTTGTATGTGGATAATGAAATATACAAGCCTGCGTTGTGCATTCTTGAAAATGTTTACGAATTATCCGACCAAAGAAATTTCATAGTAACGTTCGTTGGCGATAAAGTGAAAAATATAAACGATGGAAAAGAGTATATATTGGAATACGATGACCCTTACTTTGAAATGGGCAAAGTGCAATTTCGTTTTGAATCGACTGATTTAAATAATGCAAAAAATATTAAGGTAATTAACTGAAGTAATCACTATATAAACAAATGCATATGAACCGTTATGAACCAAAATCTACAGGTGTTAAAAGACCATACATTATTGGACGTTTTCGGAAGTCTAAAAAGTTGGCAGTTATCATCGGCAGTTCCATGCTGCTGCAAATTATCTACCCAAATTATGCTTTGGCTTTAACTGCGGGCCCCTCTAGCCCGGAGTTTTCCAGTTTTGAACCAGTGGCAACCACTAATATGGTGAACGACTTCACTGGTCAATTTATTTACAACTTACCTGTGCTTGAAGTGCCTGGCGCAGCGGGTGGGGGCTACGCATTATCTCTTTCATATCACTCTGGTGATGGTCCGGAATCGGAATCTTCTTGGGTCGGTTATGGTTGGACTTTAAATCCGGGATCAATATCCAGAACTAAAAGGGGTTTGCCGGATGATTATAAAAACAAATCGATAAAGTATTATAATTCAGCGCCTAAAAACTGGACAATTGGCGCAACTGGTAGTTTTGGATTAGAAGCATTTAGTGTAATTGGTTCTGTATCAGCTACGTTACGTTACAATTATTATAAAGGCTTTGGTATTATTTCAGGTGCAGGCCTTAGCCTATTCAAGGGGCTTCTGAGTTTGAATTACTCCTATAGTGATGGGTCGGGTACGTTTAGTCCGCAGATAAATCCTGCAGCGGCGCTTAGTTTTCTTAGTGATAATGCGAAGTCGTTGGCCAAAACTGCTTTCAATAAAGCCGCAAGTGGAACTAGTAAGGTTCAAAGACTAGCGACTGGTTTGTCATCGATGACAAATGCTGGAGGTAAGAAGTTAGACCCTGTAACTAGTTCGGTAAAATCGGCCATGTTTAACAATGCTGTTGGTGGTGCCAGTGCTTATATAAGTTATTTGTTGACAACAAGTTCTCATTCCTATAATGTAACTCCATATACCGGTGAAAGTTGGGATGGATATGTACAAGTTACGCCTGATCCCGCTTCTGTTCCAGTAGGTATGAATTTTGGCTTGAATGTAAGTTACGTCGGGCAGGAAAATGTTAAAGTAAGAGATGTAGCATCATATGGATATATGTATTCGGGCAACAATACTGCACCAGACATAAATGATGTTGGTGGCAACGAGGCTATGTATGATTATACGATAGAACGAGCTTCTACTTTTACCAAAAGGGATAAGTACCTACCTGTTCCTACGAGCACACCCGATGCTTTTTTTGTATCCGGAGACGGCGTACAGGGTGCATTCAGGATGTACAATGACAGGATTGGTCTATTTTCTCCAAATTATGTTAGTAGCCATACCAATTTGCACACTTTTGGACTTGATGTTCATGTTGGGATGGATTTTGGCGTTGGTGCTGATTACACCGATGGTTTTCACACGATTACAGTCCAATCTTCCTGGCCTGAAAACCCTGGCGGAGATGGCAATACAGACAGCCTGTGGTTTGTTCCTTACGATTTTGTAGATACTGCCCATGAAGTGTCTGAAAATATGTTCTTCCGGTTTAATAATGATATGGGGGGGCAGGTGCTTTATGATGATGGCCGACCTAATCCTGTCCCATTGGCTATTCGTTCACGTGAGCCGTATGTGAATTTGCCTTTGCAGATAAACGAAGACACAACGGTTCCCGGGCAGAATCGAAGGGGGGCAAGAGCATCGAATATTTCCTACCATACAATTCGCGAGATTAATACATTTATTAACACAGGAGGAACACTTTACCGGCCCCAGGCATTCGAAAAAAGATTGTCGATAAACAAACTTGCCGGAAGAGAAGACACGGCAGTGAATCCGGAATTAGCAGATGAAATAGGGGAAGTATCAGTCGTGAATGAAGGAGGCAATAGGTATACCTACGGGCTGCCTGTTTACAGTGCCGCTGAAAAGAGTTTTAGCAGGGGCATACAACAAAATCCGTCAACTGTTGCCGATAAATACTGGGTTCATGCAAACGTTGGTAACCTTAATGATGGGATAACAGTAGGGGAAGAACTAACCACTCCATATGCATCTCAGTACCTATTAACACAAATCACGACCCCTGATTATCTTGATATTAATGGTAATGGGCCTGATAATGAGGATTTTGGTGGGTACACCAAGTTCAGCTATATGAGGATGTATGGTTCTGATGACAAAACTATTTCCAGTTATCACATCGATTGGTATAAATGGCGCACACCGTATAACGGAATGATGTATATACCAAACCGTATGTCCGACAATACTGACGATATGGGTTCTTACCAGTCGGGTTACAAAGAGGTGTACTATCTGGATACTATTGAAACTAAAACACATTTTGCGGTATTCAAAAAACAGGCAAGGTCAGACGGTGAAGATGCTTCCGATGATGATGATGATGCATGCAGTAACAGTTCAGCTACTGGGTCCTTAACACCTCGTTACCTTGAGAAAATAGAATTATATGCAAAACCTACGATTCCCGGAGGATCGAATACACTGATCAAAACAGTTCATTTTGATTATGATTATGAATGCTGGCCCGGCACAATTAATTCAAGCAGCGGCAAACTAACATTGAAAAAAGTTTGGTTTGAATATAATGGAGTAGTGAATGCTTATATCAGTCCTTACAAATTTGAATATGCATATCCTACCGGAGTTACTTATCCAAGCCAATATGCCTACATACAGTCTGAAATGTCTGGGGCGCTTGTGCAAAATCCAAGTTACTCGCCATATATAGATTGCTGGGGCAATTATCAGGACAGTGGTTATGCAAGGAGGCAATTGTTAAAATCATGGATATGTCAAGTGCCAAATGCAGCGTTTGATCCGGCTGCCTGGCAACTGAAACGCATAATTTTACCTTCCGGTGGTGAAATACATGTGCAGTATGAACAGCATTCCTATTCTCACGTGCAGGACAGGGAGGCCTGTGCTATGGTAAGCCTTACTGATGGTTCGAATACGGTTGCATCCGGGGGGATATTCACGCTTAATTTGGCTGAAATAGGTGTGAGTTCGCCTTCTGAAAAAACGGCCTTAGTTGACCTGATGAACAACTCATTTGTAGGTGACCGTGCAAAAATGTTCTTTAAGTTTTTTTATACGTTGCAATCAGGATCCTTGGCTGACTTAGGTAGTTGCAATGGAGAGTATATAGATGGGCATGTATTATTTGATACGGCATACGTAGATGGTAGCGGTAACGTAAAAGTGCAGATACAAGGTGCACCACAGCAGGTGTGCAAAGATTTCGTGAATATGGAAATTGGAGGAAAACTGAGAGGCGGTTCTTGCAATACCAGTTCATTTCCCGGGGATTTGGGTGTCGGTAGTGTGGAGAGTGAGCTGAGAAGTCTGGTTACAATGTTTGTGAATAAGGTGCTTGCTCACATACCTAGTTCACCCACCTTTTGCCTTCAGGCACACCCTCAGCGTTCATATTTACGCATTCCTATACCTAAAAAACTTGGTGGCGGAATAAGAGTGAAGAGGCTTATGATGTACAATAAAGGAATAGATATTGGGAGTGAAATGTTATATGGTACTCATTATATTTATGAGAATGAGCAAGACGGAACAAGTTATGGAGTGGCTACTAATGAGCCGTTTGAGAATAGAGATGAGAACCCACTTGTGACATCTATCGTAAAAAGGGATGGGCAGTCGGATTGGGAAAAAACAACTGCCGGAAAGGATAAAGAACAGTTTGAAGGTCCGCTAAACTCCAACATCCTGCCAGCCGCGTCAATTGGGTATAGCAGAGTTATAAAGCAGAGTATTTATCAGTCACAGGCTACTACGACAGGTTTTACTGTTGTGGACTACTATACAGTAAAAGAGTATCCTTTTGACGGTGTTTATAGTGCTTTGGGCCCTGGAGTAAGAGGGGTCAATTACAATCCAATTTTGCGAACGGATGATGGATTCCGAATATGCTTCGGAATATTTAGCTACGAAACAAAAACCGGTATTAGGGGAGCTCAGTCATATAGCTTTCTCCAAAATGATATGCACGGACAGATACGGGCCATTTCGGATTACAGAGGCGTCTATAAGCCGGTCGAGTTTAACGACTTAACAGCGCCACCCGTACCGGTCGCGAAAAAAACGTATGATTATTTTATGCCTGGAGAACAAGTGCCTATGTATGATTTTGTTAACTGGCGTACATATTATGCAATTCCCGGGAGAGAGAGTGACATTACAATTGATAGGCGCGCCGTATGTGAACATTCAGAGGAAACAAGGACGACAGCTGATTTGACGTTTGGTATATACGGTTATACTCTCATACCTTTTCCAATATCCATTCCTATACACAATGAAGCTTATCAGAAAATGAGTACGATTTGTGTTAGCAAGGTTATTCATTATCCATGTATTTTAAGATCAACCTCCGTGATGAAAGATGGATATGTACAAACCTCGGTTAATCAGGCTTTTGACCCTCTAACTGGTTCCCCTGTTCTGACATCTACCTATGATGGTTTTCATAGATTAAATCTCCCTGAAGATGGTCTTGCAAGACATAGCGGAATGTATACTTCATATAACATTCCTGCTTCTGCTTTTCACCCGGCTATGGGCCAGAAATCCTGGAATGACAGGTATTGCTTTTATGCGTCATGCCCGTCTACATGTTCTTTGACTTATTCCGGGCCAACCAGCGGCCTATATTCAGTTTCCGGTGTAAATGTGAATAATACTTTTACTCCAGGCGATTTGATTGCATTGCATTCGCGTGTTTCCGGATCTACGTATGATAACGTCGAGATAGCCCATGTTATGAATGTATCCGGTTCAAACATTAACGTTGCACCCACCATAAAATACAACTCTGCGTTAACACTGTCCAATATATATAAAGTTGAGATACTCGAATCCGGTTATACGAACCAACTAGCAAGTTCGATGGACGGTTTTACCGAATATGGCCAGGTTTATGGTATAGAGAAATTATTGGCTGATCTTAATGCTGCTATATGGACAGTTACACATACTTCCACGACAACCGTGACGATTAACATGCGTAATTATGTCCATGTTTCAATAGACTCGGCCCACGGGTATCAGCCTAGTTGCAAGAACCAGGATTATCAACTGTATAAGATGGTTGTAAGCTATACCAGTGGTTTGTTAACCGTTGACGGACATTCGCCATCGGGTGTGGGCCCTTGTTATTCTACCTGGACTACGCCAGGTACGTTTACCCTTGACGGAGGGGTAGTCGCTTGCCCCGAGCCTTCTAAATGCCAACATATGCTTTTTGTGTGCGACATGTATAAAAACATCATTAAAGCACAAACAACGACTTATTCTGACCATTGGGCGTATGATACTGTTGCGTATGAAATAGATACAACACCAACTGTACTGAATTATTATGAATCTGGTTTAAGAGGTAAGTGGCGTCCATATGAAACCTGGGTATACCGGGACACAACAGTTAAAGGCAATAACCCGTCAGTCGGTCAAAGGAATTACAATTATGCAGGTACAGTGCCATTTTATTTATTCCGGTGGGATACGATTTTCAAGTCTCAGCCTTCAAAATGGACACGAACAAATCATATTGAGGCATATTCACCTCACGGAAACGCGACACAGGAATTTGATGCTGAAAATGTATACAGCGCCGCCAAATACGGCTATAATGGAATTATGCCCTATATGGTTTCGCAGAATTCGAAAGAACCTTCTATACATTTCGAGAGTTTTGAGAATATTTATACAACACCGTCAGCACATGCTGAGGAAATGATGTCTGTTACCTCCATCGACGTTGTTCCAGATGCGCATACCGGTAAATATGGATATTCCAGGGCTCCATCAGCAACTATTGTATTACCACCAGTGACAGATTATAACGGCAATGGGATGGCAGTTAGGTTTTGGGCAAAAATTCAGGGATATACAACAGCACCATTTGGCGTTACCGCATCCGGTGGCACCATGGGAACACTTCAATGTTTGGGAAGGTCAGGGGCTTGGGCGTTATATGAAGTGACGTGGGCATATGGTTCAATGTCTTTGCCAGCTACGGTGACATTCACGATTACTAACTCTGGGGCAATACGGTATGTGTTTGATGATATTCGAGTGCAGCCGACTGATGCAAAGGCTACCTGCTATGTTTATGATGCCAAAACGTTGAAGCTTTCAGCAGTATTGGATGATCAGTTGTTTGCTACTTTTTACCAATATAATGGTGAAGGCAAGTTGGTGAGGACGATGGTAGAAACAGCGAGGGGTGTTAAAACTGCTGAAGAGTCAGAATACCATATACCATTGATTCCAAGATTATAATATTTTTTTTACAATAAAATATTCACCTATGAAGCGTTATGCTCGCCTTGCTACTTTATCGTTCATGCAGCGTAGGGTAGTTAAATATGCCAGAAGAGTTTTGTTCATTACAGCTTGCTGCGTTACCTCATTTGTAAATGTACATGGGCAGTCGGTTTTTCCTGTTGGGAGTACTCCTCCGGAACTCACGGACGGACAGATAATTCTGGATACTCTCCGTATTGATTCCGTTACAGCGTTTACAAATGATACGTTTCTAACCAAACCCAATATTTTGCTTGCCAATCATTTTTTTCCGGGTTACAGCGGAACTGATCCGGAAGTCTGGGGGCCGTTAGTATACTTTGGGCACACCTTCAACATTGCTTTGGAAGGTGACCCGGACTATTTTGCCACATTTCCCTCGCAACCTACTCTGCTGCAGCGACAGTACTCGCTAAAAATATTTGCACCCGGCGATACACTCCTTAGTACACCAATTTTTCAGGACGATAGTATTTTCCTGGTTATGAATTCAGCCACTCCACGGGTTGATTATCGTGTGGACCTGAGTGGCTTGTTTGCGAAATATCTTCCTATAAGGGCGTTGCATTGCGTGGACAGCCTTGATAGTACGGCGTTTGTAGCAGACCTCATAGACAGCATTTCATTGGCAAACCAGATTGGAGAGGATTCTCTAAATTTTGGAGGTACGCGATTGGCCATATATCAGGCATTGCAGATTCTTGATTCCGCGAATATAGCCGCCCGGGGAATTGGCGCATCCCTTGCACACAGTGAGCCTATGTTTTATACGCTCTCTTATCTTTCGGGTGGTAGTTCTGCATATGGAGGGTTTAGTGTTGGTTCCGTAATGATGGAAGTTACTACCGGTTTTGCTGTTACCCCATCGGCATCGGGGGGAGGTATATTGCCCTCTACCTATGGATCAGGGGGGGTCCCAAACACGTCCACAGTAAATACTGGGACCGTTATAGCTATTCCGTATTGCCCTTCATGTCCCTGTAGCCTGTCGGTCACTGGTCATGTTTTGGGTAATCCTGTTCAGTTGAGCTGGACAGATTGCCCATTTGTCAATTATGAAATACAGGTATTACGTCTTTATAATACGGACGCAGGGTTGACTTCTGACCCGCATGATATAGAGGCAAAAATAGATTGGAGCCAAGCGCTGGATATTGAAACAAATAATGGACAAACCTCCGTTAAGCTAACGTTAGCGGAAGGGAGTGGGTACTATGTTTGGCGTGTCAGGCGGATCGCGGATGCGTTTCCCAATACCATTGGAGACGACCGTAACTGGGGCGCGTGGACAAGTACCGGCCCCTTTGTAGATGGTGCCATTGTTTCAGTGGATCCTACAACCCCAACTGCAGCTCCTTATTTCTTTTATTACGATGTATTTGACGATAGTCTGAACTATATTTATCACCGACAATTTGTCGAAGGAGAGACAAAGCATATAAGCCAGTTCAGGGTGGGGGAGAAAACGACCTTTGCCAATTATTTGTTGATGCCCGTGCAGGAGCAGGTGAAGGCTCAAACCGCCGATAGTATATTGGCAAGCCAGACACTACCTGATAACAATGGCCGGCCAATGATGCAGACTATGTCGGCAACTGTAGGAAAGAATGGATTTGGTTATGAGTACGACTACATAAAAAATAGCGTTGGCGGACTCTATACAGCGGCAGATTTTGACGAACTGGCAAACTACAGAATTCCCAGCCTCGTTAACGGTGCCAGCAAACTGGTGTGGTATTATTCAGATGCGAATCCAGAAACCCAAGTGCCGGTATGTGACAGCATACCGTTTTCCAGGACATTAAACTACAATGATCCTCTGAACAGGCCTAAGGAAATAGTGAGCCCCGGTAAGTACCATAATTTCGGCAGCGGGCACACTATCAAAAAATACTATTGTGGGACGACCACAACGGAATTGGTGCGTATTTTTGGTGACGAAGCACCAAGGTCTGAATCTGTGTTGAAGACTTATACAATGGACCAAAACCAGGTGCTTAGTGTAACCTACACGGATAAAGTGACCGATAAGATATTGGCTACCTGCCTGAGTGCGCCGCAATCTGAGTTGCTGGATGAAATTGAAAGTGACCCCTTCACGGTATATGACACGGTAACAGCCAAGACACCGGGGTATATGCCAAGCCGTCTATTAGAAACAAAAACTTATACTTTTCCGCTACCTACTACTCTTAGTTATTTATACACTATCACAGCCGATGTCATCGGGGATAGTTGTGCGGGGCTATGCGCTACATGCGATTATATTGTAACGCTTAGCTGTCGCGACATTGAAGATTCCAATGCCAGCCATATGTTTCGGGATACGCTTTTGCTCACGCCCGTCTGGGATACTTCCGGTTCTATGGCCTGCGGCCCGGTAGTAAATACAAAAAGTGGTGTCTATTCAGTTACCCCAATCGGATTAGGATCGATACCTTCTACCTCACTTGAAGGCACCTACGTAGTCTCAGCTACAATACTGCTTGGCAACAAGAATCCACTAACAGGCAGGACGTACCTCAGGGAATTAGACACACTGCTTGTGCGCAAATTGCATAATAGGCTGATGACTACAGGTGGCTCTGTGATAGGGGGGTACTCAGGCGTAACGCTATCCAACATTTATGGCTACCTGGCAGGCAACAATATGGACGGGCTTCTTAGCTATACAGGAGCTGATACCACCCAGCCATCATTCGATCTCGTGGTTGGCTGCGATACGTTTAATCTGCCTACAGAACATTGCCCCAAGCATAGCTGTGCCGTCATAGACTTTGCAGAATACATGGTGGCCCAACTGGTACAGTATGATGTTGACCACGGAACCAGTACGTATTCCGGGGTAAGCGATATTAATGATATTGTTGATGCTGCAAATCACTTGTTCTGGGTACAGGACGATGCCCACTTCAACCAGGTCATCTTCAACATGATTGACAGTGGATATGACTGCGACACACTATGGAATTGCTGGTTAAGTACCGTCGATTGGTTTGCTGCTGCCCAGCATAATAATATAACCACATTCCCGGGTGCACCTATGATGGACTGGTGGCAACATTTTATGGACCTGGCAGAGTACAAGCTGCCCTTCACCCCCAGGCCGACGATTGAGTTTGGAAGCGGAGCATCTACTACCACCTATATACATCAGGCACCATTCCGTTATTTTCCCTATGACACACTAACGAATGCAACTGCGGAGTCTGCGTTTTGTTTTTTATATGAAACTGAATATCTCGGTGGGTCTCCGAGTTCAACCTGTCCCGTCAGTACTACGTATTGGATGAACTTAATACCGAACTATCCCGCTTATTCGGCTACTGACGCATTCCATATGTATAATTTCTATCTCAGCATTAAACCGTCAAGCACAACTTATATGACGGCAGTGACTGGTTCAGGGCTTGGTTCTTTTGGAGGCGGTACACCTGCAACTTACGCTTCCATGTCTGATGCCTGCTACCGTATGTGTGACAGCCGGTATAACCTGATAGCAGACGAGGTAGCCCAAAAATACATGAAAGAGGGTGGGATATACATAGAGGGACAGCCATACATGAGCTGGTATCCTCATGCTCCCCGCGATACTATTGAGTTGTCTCACGTTTACTGTATAGCTTCAGCGCTGGTAGGAAAATGCAAGGAGGGATGTGTGCTTACGCCCGACCCTTCTACCGGCGTTGTACCCTCATCGCAAATACTGGCCTATCAGAAATCCATGACCTATAGTATGAAATTCCTTGTAACGCTGAGTGATACGTCAGGGCCCTGCGGAGTTTCTTACGGAGGTGAGCATGATTCTGTGATTAGTGTGCTTAGAGACAGCTTGTATTATAATGCTGGAGTTTGGTATACCCATCATTATTATGTCGATTCAATTATTAAAGTAGTTGGTGATAGCTCCATTATAGACAGCAGTTATGTTTCTGTATGCAATGCAGATACCAACTATAGTTACAATCAGGCCATGGTGGACTGGCTCAACAACAGGTATATGCAGATATATGATTCTATGGCCGCGAAACGCACTTACGCCCCGTATGATTGGTACTTTATGGCATCTCCCGGTATGAGTTCGTTCGGCGGGGCAGGTTTTGGGTGTACGGGAAGTTATGCGCAGATACGTGCACTTTCTCCACCCGGTCATTTTTCTTACGATACCTTGCGAACGACGACCACTACCTGTACATCACAGAACTTTACAGTAACACGAACGAAGCCGCGAAAGGCATTCATAAACAGCACCATGACAATGGAGGTTGATGTTGTGCTCACAAGCGGAGGAGGGCTGACTACGTCAAGTGATTCGATTGTGGTGATTGAAAATATTCCAGCCACCGGCACTGTCGTCAGCACCAATGGCCAGAAAGGCACAAGTACCATCCGGTTTGCTGCCGGAGGGCTTATGTCTGTGGGAGGTACTATTAAATTCAGATACGATATATTGATGCCGTCTTTAACCGGTACAGATGTTATATTCAGTGGTAGCGTGGCGCGATACACTGGAGCTTCGTCTTCCTCCTGCACTATGGTTGCAGATACAACTACTGCGGATACCTGTTTGGACCTTTTCTTTGTGCCGGGCGGTACCATTACCGATCCGATATCACCTCTTTGTACTTCCTGCTGGTCGCCCATGGACTGCCATGCCTGTATCTGTTTCCATTACGAGCACCCCAGCCCTACTGCGGCCACCGATTCGGTTCATGTATTCACCTGCGCGGAAACAGTGTGCTCCACATTCGTTAATTCGTTGAATACACAGGTGCGAAACATAAAGGATAAGCACTGCGAAATACTGAAGATAGACTATGACAATAAATGCAATGACCCCGACAATATCAAAGACATGTTCGTGAACAGCTTTGACCTCGATCATTTCCAGTATACCCTTTATTATTACGACCGTGCAGGCAACCTTATTCGGACAGTGGCGCCCCGTGGTGTGCTTGATACCGGCACAGGAAGGTATGCGCCCGTTGGGCATTACGATTATGATGTGACGAAGTATGAATATAATACCCTGGGTCAGCTGGAACGACAGACAACACCGGATGGCGGAACTACGGTTTTTGCCTACGATAAACGGGGCAAGGTGCGCCTTTCCCAGAATGCCAAGCAATTTACAAGTACGCCGAGCAAGGTGTCGTATACAATGTATGACCAGCTGGCGCGGGTGGTGGAAGCTGGTCAGTTATCTAATTACGGTATGAATGCGCAGTATCCATATGCCGATACTTTGAAACTTAACGATATAACCTTCCCGCTGCCCACAGGGTCGGGCGGTATCACCTATAGTAAAGAGTACATTACCAAAACGGTTTACAACAGACCTTGCACGGTAACATTGCCCGGCGGCTACACCGCATCCCAGACATTCATTAACAATCGTATCAGTTACACTGTTACCGACCGTGATGGTGACACGACAACAACTTCTGATCAAGTGTACAACATATACAGCTATGACCCCCATGGCAATGTAGCCAGAATGGTTGTGTACATTACCCCGGCACCCAATGCATTGGTCATCAATTACGAGTACGACCTGTTGAGCAATAAAGTGACCCGTGTATGGCACCACAAGATGCATGCCGGGTCGGGTCTTTCGTTTACAATGCCCGGAATAGAGGATTATCTGGAAACGCAGTACAGGTATGATGCCGACAAACGCCTTTCGCAGGTATCCAATACCTTCCAGCCGGGAGGGATTAATTGGTGGCATACAAGGTATTTTTACTATACTCATGGGCCACTGAAACGCACAGAACTGCATAACCGCACACAAGGCGTTGATTACACCTATACCCTTCAGGGGTGGCTCAAAGCAATCAACCATCCCCGTCTGCTCAATCAGTATGATCCCGGAGGGGACAGTGTCGGCGCCACTAGCGGACCCGGTAGTTTAGCTCGTGGCAAAGATGTCTTCGGAATGGTGTTAAATTACTATCCCGGTGATTTCAATCGTAGCGGCTCACCGTTCAACAGTATTGGGACTAATAACCTGCAGTTAAACACAACCTCTGCCGGAACACTTGGTGGCGGACCGCTATATAACGGCAACATCACCTCGCAGGCGATAGGCTTCTGGGTACAAACACCCGGCACTACCGATATGCACGACTCCCTCTTCTACCGCAACATGAGCGGCAACACCTACCGCTACGACCAGCTCAACCGCATCACCAAAAGCCGTTTCTGGTACTACAACGGCACCTGGGCACGTCCCGCAGGCACCACAAAGCCTTACGATGAACAATTTACCTACGATAAGAACGGCAACCTTACTTCACTTGGCCGAACCTTCAAGTCGCCCGACGGTAGTATTGGTGTTAATACGCTCGATAATCTGAGCTACGATTACAACTGGAGCGGCATACAGAGCAACCGACTGGAGACAGTGAATGATGCCATAAGTACCGTTCATAACCCACTTAAAGACAAACGTGGCCTCACCACCTTCGGCTATGATGCTATAGGACAAGCAACAAGCGAGAACAGTCCCGCCAGCACAGGTGAAAATTACAACATAGCTACCGCCTGGACACCCTACGGAAAAGTGGACAATATAAGCATCACCGATGCTGCCGTAAGCACGTATTACTCCGATCATACGTACCTTTACGATGCTATGGGCAACCAGGTATATGACGTAAACTCACCCGGCGACGAGATATACTACCTCTACGACGCGCACAACACCCTGCTGGCCAAGTATGAGAAACAGGATGCCTATGGCCCGGCAGGCACCATGGCTGTGAAGGAGCGCTATGTATATGGCACAGAACGGCTGATGACCTGGTATGGCGAGAATACGTGGACCACAACCGTAACCGGCGGCGGCACCTCATATACGATAACCGGTGCCCCCTCTATCGACAAACGCCAATTCGAGCTACACGACCATCTGGGCAACGTACGAGCCGTGCTTGAAGCCCGTGGGCCTACAATATATGGTTTTGCAACACCACTTAAATACTACCACTACTATGCCTTTGGCAGCCCGCAGCCCTACCGCGTATTTGAAAATGGCAATGCCCACACTTTTGGCTTTAACGGTAAAGAGCGCAAAGACGACTGGAGAGGTAAAGGTAACAGCTATGACTTTGGAGCAAGGAATTATGAAAGCAGGATAGGAAGATTTACAAGTTTGGACCCTAAGGCGCATCTAGCCTCTGGATGGTCTCCATATCGTGCATTTTTCAATAGTCCTATTATGTATGGAGATGAGGATGGACGCTTCGAAATACCTATTCATGCAGCAATCACCAGACGAGTAGCCAAACTTGAAAAGCTTACATCTTCTCAAACTTCCTTTTTAGTTCTAGGTGTACAAGCAACTGATTGGGTAGGTTTTAGTGAAGATTGGCATTTTGATGGAAGGAAGAATTTTCAGCAAATTCAAGCGAATTGGACAAAAGTGAACGATAGAATTGAAAATCGAGCTAGTTGGGATTTTTACGGTCTGGGAGTTGATTTACACACTGTTCAGGATTTTTATGCACATTCGAATTACGTGGAATTGTATATACAATATTATCAAGCCAAAGGAGGCGATATGGCTAATTTTTCAGCGGAAAATATACCTACATACGAAGAAGGGATAAAAGACCACGCTTTTGTAAAGGGTTATCTTGAGGAACACTTGAAGACTGGAGATTTTGATTTGATAAAAAATGAAAAAAATACATTTTATGATAAGAAAAAACTAAATGAAAATACTCACTATCAAATAAACAAAGACTCTAACGAATCGAAACATGGTGGAGAGAAAATTCCTGGTACAAATACAACTTATCATGAAGCAGCGAGAGATGTTGCAGCAAGGGCATCTCAAAAGGTTATTGATAAGAAAGTCAAAAAAAAGGAGGATGAATAATTTATGACGCAGTATGTACGAAAATATTTGTTGCTCATTTTGATAATATTTTTCTCTGTTATTATTTCTGTGATAGGGTCGATAATTATATCGGGAAGTAGAACTACAGGCATAGGATATGGATTGAATATAGGTATTTATTTAGGCAACTTAGTGTTCGCTCTATTACAAAAAGGGGGGCTTATTCGCAAAATAGCAGCTTGGTTATTATCTAGTGCAATAATTTCTGCTTGTACCTATGTAATTTTGAATTACACATCAATTGACAATACCCTGCTGCTAATACTAGCTGCCTATGTAATCCCGACAATATTATCATGGGAAATCACCAGGAGGGCGGTGCTATCAATTTGTTGATTTAGCTACTTATGTGCGCTGCGTACTTTTGCATCGCGTATGTAGGTGTCGATTAAATCGAAGAGGGTGTTGCGTTTGGCTTCGTCAAGTTCGCTTATATCCTGAAAGCGTTTGAGCATTTGTTTATCGAGCAATATGTTTGATTTGCCTACCAAGTAATCCAGGGATACATCAAGCGCATCAGCTATTTTCCCTACCACGTCAATAGATGGCTTTATATCACCACGCTCATAGCGACCGACAACGTCCCCCGAAGTGCCGATTAACTTACCCAGTTCAGCCTGGGAAAGCCCTTTCTTCTTTCTGACAAGCATCATGTTTTCGCCAAGTTCCATACTGATAAGTAGTTTAAAAGCCTGTAAAGTCAGTGTTTGGGTAGTGTACTCAATTTGTTGTTTTGGTAAAAAACAGGAATAAAATGCAGCAAAATTAAAGGGTTTAAAAAATAAGCAAGTCAAGAACAAGGCAGCCATCGGTTGCCTTGTTTCATTTTAACAGGCTAAAAAGCCCTGAAATGCAATAATTTCCTCCTCAGTGTTCTCAATTTGTTGTTAGCGAAAAAAGCAATATTTATCTTGTTTTGAAAAAATGTGCCCATATTGTTCGTCTGCCTGTATCTTATTTGGCAAAAGTGCCACCGGAAACCAGCGTTATCGCTGTAAGAATTGCAAGAGGACTCACTCGAAAGAGTATTCATATAACGCATGCAGGCACTATACAGGAACAAGGGTAGTGCAGCTAACGTTGGAAGGGCTGGGTGTCAGAAGTATTGGCAGGGTGTTAAGAATATCATGCGCAACGGTTTTAAGAAAGCTCATCAGCAAAGCAGGCAAGGTAAAAAAGCCATTATTGCTGCCGGGGCAGGAATATGAACTCGATGAATTATGCACCTGTCTAAAAAAGAAGACTAATCAGATATGGGTCGTTTACGCCATCAATAAAGACACAAAAGAGGTTATTGATTGTGCGGTGGGCCGTCGTAGCCACAAAACACTCAGGAATGTAACTGATACCCTGATCTTATCAAATGCCCGTATGGTATATACAGACAAGTTATCGCTTTATAATTCCCTTTTGCCGGCAGAAATCCATAGCACAAAGCGATTTGGTACAAATCATATAGAACGCAAAAACCTGACTTTAAGAACGCATTTAAAAAGGCTATGCAGAAGAACTCTTTGCTACAGCAAGAGTATCGCGGTGCTTACATCTTGCTTGAAGCTATATTTCTGGAAAACGGCTGATTTTGATAGTTCAGAATTCGGTTTAGAATAAATTTGTTATTCAGATTGTTTTATTATCTTGTACCTAAATAATAGGACGTACCATGAGCAACATACCCTCAAATAACAGGCTTGTTTTTCTTATTTTGATTTTGCTGATTTTCGGTGCAGTTTCCTTCGGTATTTATAAATCTTATTCTACGCCGAAGTTTGCTTTTGTGCGTACCGAAGAGTTAATTTATAACTATAATGGCATGCGCGATGCCCGCGAAACATATAAAGCACAAACAGACATATGGCAGTCAAACATAGACACATTACGTGTGCAGTACCAAGGTGCTGTAGCCGAATACCAGAATTCGTATAAATCCCTATCCGATAAAGAAAGACAGGATAAGCAGGCATTAATAAAAAAACTGGAGGAAAACCTGAAAAATTATACCACTGTCATTCGCGAACAGGCACAGAAGAAGGAGCAAACAATGACAGAGGGGGTACTCAACCAGTTGAACAGCTATGTAGAAGAATATGCCAAAAAGAAGGGGTATGATTTTGTTATTAGCGGTTCAGGCGGCAATTTGCTTTACGGCGCTAAACCTTTTGACATAACGGATGAAGTATTAAGCGCTATCAACAAAGAGTATAAGATTCTTCCTTCTCCACCAGCTTCATCGCCACAACAGCAATAGCATTATGGCCAGCAAAATAATTAGTAAGTTGACCCTTATCCTTATTTGTTCATTATGGACCGGAATTAAATCCCATGCAGGCCCTAAGGTAATGCCTTCCTGTGTTGCCCAGTTAAAAGAGGTTTACGCTCTTGAGAGAAAGTTCTTATCAGACATATTCACTTCAGGTAAAGCATGGCATCTCAAGTATAGCGTATCTAGTGTTACCCTGAACCCTTATAATAAAAAATATGAAGAAAGCATATCAGAGGGGGAGGTTATAGCGAGCGCAGGCACTCGGTATAAAAAAGCTAATGACGTGGAGATTTTCATAGATAAGAAAGATGTGTTTACAGTCAGCAATCTTAGCAACACGGTAATGCGCACAAAAAGCGATACCGGAGCTTTGAAAATTATAGATGAAGTGCAGACTTCATCTATTCAAGACACTATTTTGAAAATGATGAAAGTCACTGACTGCAATATTACTAAGGTGGGAAGCCGGGAAGTAATTGTGTTTAACCTTCAGTCAGATGTTTTACGTTGCCCATATTCGAGGATATCGACTTATGTAGACCCCAAAAGCAAGGCGATTGTAAAAATATATATCCAGATGAACCTGAAATATCAGAAAGACGTAAAAGAACAAACCATTATTATTTTAAAAAGAGAGGAGATCAATGTACCCGACTACCTGAAGAATATAAAGGATAAATTTTTGGCCTCCAATGGCAAACTCAAACCTAAGTACGCTGCATATAAATTAACCGACCTGACGTTACCGCAATATCAGTCTAAGAGAAGCGCGAACAATGTATCAAAGAAGGGGGCAAAAACCAATTGAGTTTATTCCTGAAAAAGGCTGGTAATAACATCCGATTCGCTGGTAGTGGTGTAGTACTGCAGTAGCTTTTTCCCGGTGCTTTTTTCGGAAATATACACTTCCCAGAAATAAAATGAGTCAATATATCTACTGCTAACAACAGTGTTGCTTCCGCTGTGGGTACCATTGATCTTTGCCGTATCCAGGCTGCCATTTTCTGACTTGAATGAAGATAATTTCATGAGCAGCGAAGTTTCAGGTACAATTCGCCGCGAAGAAAATAGTTGCCCTAGCAGCGAGGAAAATAAAAGAAAAGCAATCAGTATGAGGAGCGTAGATACGATAACCTCCAAAAGGCTGTGTCCCTCAAAAATCACCTGGTTACTTTTAGATTTATGGCTCATTCTACAAACGAAACAATTTTTTTTCTTCCGGGATAAGGATAAAGGTTACTATAAGAAAATATCCTTGAGATTGTATCTATTTCTGAATTTTTTAAGAAGTTGGTTTGTAGTGCACCACCATTGTAATTTAGCAACCTCTCGCAAATAATAGCGCCGTTACATTTGCCTTCCCATGTCAGGCTTCCGGTAGAATACATACTGCCCATAATCCTTGATCTTTTACTCAGCGAAACAAATATGTTTTTTGATATGGAATAGCTGAACGCGTAAGCATACAGTTCTCCATAAAGTTCGAATGCGTCAGCAGCATTGATATAAGAATGGCTGGCTGTAGAAGAAATTCCCGGTTGCATTTCCGGTAATAATGTCAGTATGCTGGGATAGTCAAATACAGCGCTAATTCCGATGTCGATATAATTTGCTGCAAATATTTGTACTCTGCCGTAAAACTGATCCGGGACAGAGACGGAGTTCGCTATTATAATTGCATCAGTTACCTCCGCACCTTGTTTAATAGCCACATGGTCTGCCCGAACAATCACATTCCCATGTAAAGAATTATTTATAAATACCGTGTCGTAGCTGAAAACTGTAGTTGGACTTTTAAAGGAAATACTGACTGTATCCTCGACAATGAATTTGCCCCTGTTTTCAATTTCGTATGACTTTAACCAAGACAATACTGATTCTATAGTTTTCAAACTTACTATTGTATCTACGCTGTGATGCAATAGTTCTTTATCTATTCTATTTTGCCCTGCAATGTTGATTCCTTTAATAGTACCCATAGGCAAATAACAATTTGATGCAATGCTTACACTATCGCCTATAGATAACGCTACATTATTTCTGCGAAGGTAGAGGGCGATATTTGTCGTGTCATTTTTTTGACTGCCAACCAACGCTATTTTGGAGAACAAAGTATCTTCCGGCTTTCGCATGCTGGTCGAATAATACAGATCATACAGGCCCCATTTTTTTACCTGAAGAACCAACTGTAGACCATCAGGAAAGTTAATTTCATGTTCTCTGCCATCTGATTTTTCTGAATTCAATAATGAGAACCCCTCATAGCAGTAGTTGGCTGACTTAATGCCAAGCTCTGCACTGTTAATGTAAAAGTAGTTAATCCGGAAATAGGATAAAAATAAGACTGCGATACTTGTTATTACAATAATAACAACAAGGGCAAGCATTAAGGTATAACCCTTCAATAGCCTCATTTCGCTTTTTTAAATAAATGCAGCGGTTGATTCCATACTCCTTTCTTAGTTTTGGATGGTACTTTCGTGCTACTTTTCCTGTTTTTCTCAGGTTTAGAAGGTTTGTTTTGGTCTTTTTTGTTTGACAAAGTATTTTTTCGGGTTGGTGTATGGCTCGGTAATTTCTTTTCAGATACTTTGGAAACTTGCGTTGCTGCCGGTGAATCCGCCTCATTAACTGCTTTTAGCTTTCCATGTTTATAATGCGAAATTTTTGCCGAATCAAGAGTATAGCGAACCGATTTGCCATTTAGTTTGCCTCTTTTATAGTTTTCAACTAACACCAGGCTGCCATTTGTGTCATATGAGTATCTCTTGCCATTAAGTTCTCCGTTTTTCCAGGATGACTTTTCTTTTAAAGTGTGGTTTTCATTCCACGTAATCCAATTGCCACTTTTCAGGCCATTTTTAAACTGACCGGAGGCAGACAATTCGTTGCCTGGGTATGTGAATTCTGTATATTCACCATCGAGGAGATACCCGGAGTAACCTCCAATGGTTTCATGAACGGATGTATTATCATACCAATAATACCTCTTCATTCTGATTTTTCGAGATTTTTTATTGTCAGTGTTAATGACTGCCCTTATTTTGGATGAGGGGGTATTAATTGAGATATTCTGGTGGTTGGATATCTCAAATTCTTTTTGGGCAATCGAAATTGATGGTAAAAAAGCTATTGAAAATATCAACTGTAACAACCAGAGATATATACGGGCATACTTCATAAATAATTGGTATTTTTCAATAAACTTATTTAGCTTTACGAAGATGTAAAATAAACTCTTTTAATGAAAATGAAAAATAATCGATTATTATTTCATGCCTTTACATTAACAGAATTGTTAGTAGTGTTAGTAATCATTGGCATCCTGGTTCTTATTGCGTATCCTAATCTTATGCCTTTGATATCAAATGCTAAGAGTACTGAAGCTAAATTGCAATTGGAGCATGTATATAACCTTGAAAAATCACATTTTTATATGCATTCTAAATATTCCTTGGACTTAAATGAGATTGATTACATACAGGAAAAATTGGTGACGGAAGAAGGAGGCAGGGCGAATTACAAGGTAGAGGTAATATCTGCTACTAATAATATGTTTAAAGCTAAAGCTACTGCTGTCAGTGATTTTAACGGTGATGGCAAGTTTAATGTTTGGGAGATTGACCAGGAAAAAAATCTGAAAGAAATAGTTAAGGACTAATGGGTAAGGTAATTACAGTATTGATTGTTTGTTGTTGCCTGCATATTTTGTACCAGGACCTTCGATACAGACTCATTCATGGGGTTACAATTTTGATTTTGTCATTGGCATTAATCGGTTCGGGCTTAATTCACTACAATGAATTCTGGTTACATTTTCTGATCAATGTTTCATTTATGGCTACTTTGTTTGTAATGCTTCATGTCTACTTTTGGTTTAGAAAGGGTGAAAAAACGCTAATCAATAAATTTATTGGCATGGGGGATATACTGGTTTTAATTGCGTTTGGACTCGGGTACAGCCTGTATAATTTTACGCTCTTCATCATAGCAGGATGTGTATTAACCTTGCTGTATTGGGTTATTCAAAAAATAGTTTTTTACAAAGAAATAGCACGACTGCCGCTGGCCGGTTTTTTATGTGTTGCGCATCTGTTTTCGATGTTTCTCTGTTTTAGGTATTCAATAAATCCAATGTCTGATGAGTATCTAAAACTATAAAAAATACGAATCCTTAGAATAAACCTTATGAATACCCACAACATAAACCATTTGATAACCGCGGACATTGCCTGGAAGTACAAAGTGGTTCCATTGTCTTTTGACGATGACGTTTTTACTTTAGCAATTGATGAAACCCAATATGACCAATCGCTGCAAGGAGAATTGGAATTGATCACAGGTTATAATGTAGAATTAAAGAAGGAAAAGAAGGAAGTCGTCCACCAGCAGCTCAGTAAGTTGTACAGAAAAGATGCCGACAGTGGTAAATTGCAGTCATTGAATGTGGAGGACAGCAATTCAGACGATTTCCTTTCAAAAATCATCAGAGAAGCAAAGGAATTAAAAAGCAGCGACATTCATATTGAAGGTTATAGGGAGAAGTGCCGCATAAGGTTCAGGATTGACGGGAAACTGGTGGAACGCTACCAGGTACCCAAAGAACAATATGCCACTTTCATCAATAAAGTTAAGATTAAGGCCAATCTGGATATTGCGGAAAAACGGCTACCACAGGATGGCAGGATACTGATAACAGGACCTAGTGACAGGACTGACATACGGGTGTCCGTTTTGCCGGCCCTGCATGGTGAAAAAGTCGTATTGCGGCTATTGGGCACGGATTCATCACATATTAGGCTGGAAGAAGTTGGATTGAACTCCGTTCAGTTGGATGTTTTTTTAAGGGTTCTAAAAAAGCAGCAAGGCATAATATTAATTAGTGGGCCAACGGGCTCTGGAAAAACGACTACTTTATATGCAACATTAAAAGTGCTGAATAACGAGCATTCGAATATCCTAACCATAGAAGATCCTATTGAATATACTTTAGACGGGGTCAATCAAGTCCAGTTAAGAGAGAACATCGGGTTGACATTTTCCAGCGCCCTTCGTACTTTTTTGCGCCAGGACCCGGACATAATAATGCTTGGAGAGATACGCGACGTTGAGACCGCTCAAATTGCCATCAGGGCAGCTTTGACCGGCCATCTTGTACTTTCAACCATTCATACTAATTCCGCTTGGGGAACCGTCTCGCGTCTGGTAGATATGGGGGTGCCCACTTATTTATTGGCGAGTACGTTAAACCTCACGGCAGCGCAAAGATTAGTGAGGAAATTGTGTCCAAATTGTAAAGGCAAGGCAACTGGAATCGGAAAGGAATATAGTGATGTTCCTGGTTTGAGTTCTAAGATAAAGACCCATTTTGAAGCTGTCGGTTGCGACAGGTGTTTTTATACCGGCTATTTAGGTCGTACTGCAATATATGAGATTATACCGATAGACTTTGAATTGGCAACTGTGATCAAAGAAAATGTAATGGATATAGCCACAATACTGCAGGCACGCAATATTAATACTTTGCAAGATAGTGCCATTGAGCTGGTTAATGAGGGGGTTACATCACTTGAGGAAATTTATCCTATATTGTTAAACTTTTAGTTTTCATGCGAATACTCGTCGTCATATTTTATGTGTTGTTCCAATCTTTAAGCGCGGTCGCTCAGAATAGGTTTGACCGGATAGAAGAGCTTAGGGAAAGGCTTGAATTTGAATCGACAGATATACCCAGGCTTCACCACAAAATATCTGTCACAATTTCGGCTGTCTCATTGAATGAATTTCTTCGTGGGGTAGCCATTGAGAATAAATTGAACATGAGTATAGACCCATCACTTGATACCCCTGTCTCGTTGAATTTTTCTGACATAGAAATACTGGACTTGCTGGTATATGTTTGCAAACAATACAATGCGGAAATAATCCTTACAGGGAAGAATATTTTAACGATTACAAAATTTTATGCACCCAGAGTTGAGTCACCAACAATTCTTCCAAAGCAAGTGAAAATTAGTTACGATAGCACTACGAAAAGTATAAGCTATGATTTAAGGAATGACACATTGGGCAATGTAATCAGGCGCATTGCTTATTTAACCAAATACAATATTATTGCTCCTCAAAAAATTCAGAATACGCTTGTAAGTGGCTACGTGCAAAATTTGGAATTGAGCAAAGGGTTATCGGAATTAGCCCATATGAACGCACTTCAGTTCTCAAGTCGCGACAGCGCTGTATATAATTTTGAAGAATTGTCTTCAAAACCACTCCAAGATGCTCAAAAGGTACCTGCAAATGTGAATGGCCTTAAGGTATTGACCAACAGCAAGGACAGTATTATCAGTATTTATGCAAATAATTTGCCAATAAGGGAAGTGCTGGCAAATGTCACCAGTAGGCTGAATGTGAACTATTTTTTAATGGCCGAATTGAAAGGGAATGTTGATGTACGTCTTGACTTAATTGATTTCAATTCTTTTCTCAGGTATTTATTTAATGGTACAGATTATACCTATCGGTATAGTAACGGAATATACCTTATTGGCGAGCGTAAACAAGAAGCAATAAGGACGTCTGATGTGTATAAGCTTATGAACCGTACAACGGTAAAAATACTAGAGGCTATTCCCGGGGAATTAAAAAAAGGAATAGAGCTTATTCCGTTGGCTGATTTGAACAGCATTATTATTTCAGGATCCGCGCCTGCTGTTGGGGAGGTTGAAAATTTCCTCCGACAAATTGATAAGAGTGTCCCCGTGATTAATATTGAGATGACTATTTTGGATGTTTCTAAGTCAAGGGACATATCCACCGGCATCTCTGCAGGTATTGATAATAATGGGCCTGTTAAAAGTAGCTATGCAAATGTCTTTCCTGAAATGGACATGAAAATGGGCGCTAACACAGTTAATAGTATCTTAAATGCTATCAACGGTACAGGTATGGTGAATTTGGGAAATGTGAATTCGAATTTTTATTTATCACTTCGCGCGTCGGAAGATAATGGGTTGATTAAAATACTGTCAACTCCGCGTCTTGCCGCTTTGAATGGGACTGAGGCCGTTATGACAATTGGCGAAACCCGGTATTACGCTGAGACCAGTTCGAATATTATAGCCACACAAAGTACGACAACGACAAATGCTATCGTATTCAAACCACTTCATGCGGATCTGACAATTACCGTCAAGCCTATAGTTTCGGGTGATGAACAGATTACCATGGATGTAACTGTCGATCAAGGTACTTTTACTACGCAAATTGCGAATAATGGTCCCTTCGGGCAAACTACCAGGACATTTAAATCCTCTATAAGGGTTAAGAACAATGACATTATATTATTGGGCGGTTTAGAACAAAAAAGTAAGTCAAATAGTGGTAGGGGATTGCCCGTACTATCGAACATACCTGTATTAAAGTGGTTGTTCAGCAGCAGGGATAATAAGAACGCAAAAAGTAAGCTGGCAATTCTGATACACCCCACAGTAATCTATTAAGTCTAAGTTTATGGTTGGAAAATTTGAAGAGTTTATTTGTTCAAAAGTCATCAAATGTATTCTGTCCTTAGAAGCGGTTGAATATAGGGAAAATGGCGTTGGGAAGTTCTATTTTAACGCTATAGTTTTTAAAAATGTAAAAGGCAAATTGACAGTTGATGCCCACGAATCGCACTTTTCAGATAAACAACTCGTTGAATGGATAGGCGAAAATAAGATCTCAGGAGTGCCTATAGTTCTTAACTATAACAGCGACAAAATTGTCCACCATGTTGTTGATAGCATTGACGCGGAGACCACAGCATCCCGCATGGTTCCTAATTTTAGTCAGGATATTTTTTACATTCAAAAATATTCGGTTTCCGAAAGTAAGAGTGTTGTTTCTATTGTAAGAAAAAGCGGAATGGAGAAATTGCTGGAGGTGCTTTCTCCATTAAAAGCTTGTATCATTTCCTGTTCTATCGGTCCATTTTTTGTACTGGAAGTTTATCGGCAGATTTTTGATTTAGGCGAAAAGGGAATTTATGAAGCGGTTTTCGAGAATTATGTTATTGACATTAATGATGATGGAATTGTAGGGTACAAAATTGGGGCCTACTGGATGCCAATTAACGGAGAGAAAATGTATTCCAGGTCGGGAGAATTTCCGTTGAGTTGCGTACTTGCGTATTCTTATGGCGTACACTTTTTTCTATCTGGATTTGCGCCGATAGGATTGCCCATTGATCGTGTCAACAATGTTTTTAAAGAATTTATATTCTCGCGGACGAGTAAGGTTTATACCTATGCTGCCGGAATACTACTATTGGTATTATTGATGGTCAGCTCTATATGCTTCACAATCTTTTCTACTAAATACGAAAATTTAGAATCGGTAGTGGCACAAAAGCACCATAAATGGAAGGATTATTTAGCTAGAAAAGCAGACATTCAGAGGAAGAGAGAATTCTTTCGTGCAAACGGATTAGTGGAGAACAGTAGCATATCCTATTATGCGAATGAACTTACAGTAAATATCCCCGAAACAGTTTACCTGACAAAAATGATAATTCATCCGGCTGGTCATGCTGGCTATGGTGAAGATGCAGTATTTGCTTTTGACAGGATTCACATATATGGTCTTTGTAATAGTCCAACTGATTTAAATACCTGGGTAAACGAACTTAAGGGTTATAGTTGGATAAAATCATTACTAATCAAAAACTATAAAGAAGGGGAACAAATAGGAAATTTCAACCTTGAGATCACTAAAAATTTATGAATATTATTTCAGGCTGGAAATCGTTGACATTAAGATGGCGCAGAAGGTTGGTATTCACTGGCATAGCAGTTTTGTATACTGTGGCTTACATCTCGAACTTCAGTAAGACGGCTGGTGTTATTAATCGTTATTATGGTACTAAAGGCATGGCTGATACGATACCAACGTCCATTGGTCAACCTGACTTCAACTCTGTTCCCATAAGTACAGTAGGGCAACTTGTCAGTAATGACCTTTTAATAAAGGACCTAGCATATTATAGCGACAGTTTCGATTTGAGTATCAAGGAAATAGCGCAAAGTTCATTTAAAAAAGATAGCTTTTCGATTGAGACAAATAAAGTTATTATTTCAGGCACTTTTTCAGATATATTGGAATTTATACATCATCTGGAATACGAAGAAAAAAAAATTCCTATAAGTTCTGCAGCTTGGGAAATGGTTAGGGACGAAAATAATATCTACACGTTAAATTCAGTATTATATATAAAACGAGTTTCATATGCAAATAGCGATTAAGGGATTATTGGGTGTCATTGCTGTATGCTTCGTGCTTTCCTGTAATGATATTATTGACAAAAAACTAGATACCAGTACCGTGAAAATATATAATCCGGCGGATAGTTTTGTAACCAGCAGTTATAATGTCGTGTTTATGTGGGAGCAGGTAAGTGGTGCTTCGGGATACAGGATACAGGTGGTGCAGCCGGATTTTTCTAATATCCAGTCATTAATACTAGACACACTTGTCAATGCCAGCAAATTTTCCTATGTCTTGTTGCCGGGTAACTACCAATGGCGTCTAAGGGCGGAGAATGGGAGTTCCTCGTCCCTTTACATTACACGCAAATTAAAGGTCGACACAAACAGTGATCTGAATGGTCAGAATTTCAGTGTCATTTCGCCAATCAATAATTACGCAGTAAATAGCAGCGTGGTCAATTTCAGTTGGAGCGCATTCCCATATGCGAATCAGTATCAGTACGTTTTAATGGACACCACCGGTATAGCGATACATAATAGATATTCATACGGGATATTACTGACAGATACAATTTACGAAGGAGTTTTTTTATGGAAGGTGCGTGCGATAGACACAGGACGCAGTACTGCCACCATGTTTTCAACACCGAACAGGCTGATTATTGATCTTACCCCTCCAGCCCCATCTGCCCCGCTGGCTCCGCTCAATAATAGTGTTGATTCAAATGTTATTACTCTGACATGGTCTGCTGCTACTGGTGTTTATGGTGATAGCGTCCATCTAGCGCTAGATTCTCTATTTCAAAACTACGTTTACAAAACATATTTAGAAAAGGCATCCAGTTCCGTATTGCCTGTTTTGACAATTAATAAGACCTATTACTGGAGGTTACGTTCGAGAGATCAGGCGGGAAATTGGAGCAGCTACAGTAGTGTTTATAAATTTCTGTTGCAATAAGTTATGCAAAACAAAAGAGTAACGATATTATTGTTAACCGCCGTAGTGGTCATTTGGGGTATTCTATTCTATAAGATATATATGACAGTATATAGCTCTGGAAATGCACCACTATATGCTCCCTCCCAAAAATTTAAACGGCAAGAACCCAGAAAAAGATATGAATTGAAACCATTAGCCAGAGATCCATTTCTATCTATATTAACTGATACCATAACTGAGCCTATCCCGATACCTGTGTTTAAGCCAAAACCACCTGAGATAAATGAGATAGACATGCCAATTTTTTGTGGTATTATTAAAAGCAATAAGAAGAATATGGCAATATTGAAGAAGGATAAAAAGGTCTTTTTTGCTTACGAAGGCGATATGATTAAATCAATAAAAATAAAAAAGATTACCACAGATTCAATGGTTACCATGGTGAATGGCAACGTTAGTATTATTTATTTGAGCCATAAAAAATAATTTTGGTGCGGAAGAGATTTCAAGCATTTACTTTATTGGAGATGATTATTTCATTGATTATTGCCGGTATTATTGCTTTCATGACCGTACTGATATTTTTCAGGGTACAGGCCTCGTGGAATGCATTTTACTTAAGTCAGGATAAACTGAATTCTACATTGCTGTTTAAAAGAGTATTTGACGAGGAATTTCGCAAAGCAAGAATTGTCGGATTCAATGATGTCGATCAAATCGAGTTTATATATGCGGTGGATACAGTAACCTACAAATTAAGCAATAGTATTGTTCGGCAACAAAAAGGTATTGCTGACACGTTTTTAATTTCTGTCCAGAATTTGGGAGTTCAGTATGTAGATGGCCTGCCGCAAAATAGAGTTGTAAGAAGGTTCAAGTTTGATATCATTGAACCTATAAAGATTGAAGGGGTTGAGTTTCATAAGTTATATACTAGTCGTGATTTGATTACACTTCTAAAATAGCAAGCGGGTGAGTTTGGATTTAAAGGCATTAAAACAACAGAAAAGTCAAACGGGTAAGCCTAAGGAAGGCAGCAATTCACTTATTGCGTTATTCCAGAAAAATTATGAGCTAAATATATTTAGCGGTGTCGGTATTAAGCAAAAGGAAAAATATTATTCAGAAATTGGTATTTTATTATTAGCAGGAGTGGATTTGCAAACAATCCTAAAATTGTCAATGGAGGCCGTTAAGCCTCAAAGTAAATTACACAAAATATATACTCAGATTCTTGTGGATGTGACACAAGGAAAAAGCCTTTCAAAGGCTATGGAAAATACCCGCCAATTTGACAATTTTGATTGCTACAGTGTGCTAATAGGAGAGAGCACCGGAGAACTTTCTTCCGTTTTTAATAAGTTGAGCAGATACTATAATAAGCAAATCATTCAAAAGCGTAAGATAGTCAGCTCCTTAAGTTATCCGATAATTATTCTGTTTTCTACGGTCGGTGCTATCTATTTTATGCTCAAATTTGTTGTTCCTATGTTTGCCGATACCTTGCAAAAATTTGGAGGCGAACTACCGCCTTTGACTAAATTCATAATTACCCTGTCAGAGCATGTTTCAGTATTTTTTTATTCTGTAGTCATTCTCGCTTTAATACTTTTTCTATTCCGCAAACAATACAAGAATAAGGAAGTTACTAAAAGATACATATCGTTGTTTATTCTCAAAGTTCCTTATGTTGGAAAGTTGGTTTTAAAAATTCAGATGGCCCGGTTTTGTCAGGCAATGGATTTATTATTAAGTGCTAAGGTTAATATTGTAGAAAGTGTAATGATAATTGAAAAAATGATTGAATTTTATCCGCTTCGAAAGTCTTTGGCAGCTATAAATGGTGATCTACTAAAAGGTGCGTTCTTTCATAAGACTATGGCCAGTCAAAAAATCTTTGATCCACAAATGATTGCGCTTGTGAGAATTGGTGAGGAAACGAACCAATTGGACCGGATATTTACCCATCTTACTGCTCAATATGAAAATGATATAGACTATCACTCAACAATTCTTATCAGTATTATTGAGCCTGTAATGATTCTCGTTTTGGCTGTCGTAGTTGGTCTTGTTTTAATTGCAATGTATTTACCCATGTTCAAAATTGGTACAGTTATACATTAAATGTATTCCTCCGACAAAGTACTGGGAGCCTTTATATCTACACCTATGTTCCCATTTAAGCTATTATGATAATCAGTAGCAAATAAATTGCATAGTCAGCAAAATGGACAACACGATGGTTAGGAAAATTTTGAATAATGGGTACTTTCACTAGGTTCAAATCCGCTTTCGACCTCTCGCAAAAATGATAAAGGGTTGTAAATCAATGATTTGCAACCCTTTAATTTTGTCCGTGGTACACTTTGTGGTACAGTTGGAGCGTTTAGAGTTTATTTTGTTTGGATAACGGTTGCAAAACTACTGTTACTCTTTTTTTAAAATTGAATGATAGCCCCGTAAAGGTTTTAGTGGTATCGGTCTGGTTAGTCTGCATTGCTTAAAATAATATTTTTCTCATTTAACGTCTTTTTAAGGCTTTTCTATGCACGGTAGTGTCCGCATAAACTTTTCCGATTTTGCTTTAAGCCCCCCATCGTTCCGTTCTCAACCTTTCTTATGTGCGGGAGCGTTTACAACATTTCAATTTGACGTCTTTTTAAGGGATTTTGTAAACGGTAGTGCCAACGTAAATTTTTTCGATTTTAGTTCGGTGGCGGTCATTGCCTACTGTGGGTTTAATAAGTGTTTCTCTCGCCTCAGTAAAGCCCTAATTAGGGCGTTAGCATATTTTAAGCCTTACCCCCCACAAGCCACAACTAAAAAGAAATTTACACACAACTAATAGCGCATATTTGACTATAAGAATGACACAATGGTTGAATGAATGCAATAAAAGGACGTTCTTATATGCATCTGAATTTGGTATCAATTGTATGCCATGAGTGTGAACCTGTAATAAAAATATTTACTGTCCTCTCCTTTTTTAAAATCGGTTTTAATCACTGGCATTCTTAAAAAAACTTCATTCAGCTTTTTATCAAAGAGAATGCCGTTAAAATATTTTCTATTAATTGTTGATGAATTCTTTGATGATTCGATGCACTTTACGTTAGAGATAGTCCCATCTTTATGCAGGAGAAAATTCAATTTACATTCACCAATTATTCCGGTATCGGTTCCATTGCCCCAATGTTCTGAATAGTTAATAAAGGAATCAATTTTGAAATGTGCCAGTTCCTCTATTCTTGTTTTCGATGGATTTTTGTTGACCGTTACTTTGCCCGTGTAAAGTGAGTTTGTTTCGATATAGTAAGCATAGCTTGTAATTTCTCTCGTGTTTTGTATTAATACCGTCTGTGGTTTACTATGTGTAATTGTTACCATCATATCACCTCTGGCATAATTCGGACATTCACCGTTGATAAATTCCTCTGTTACATTTCCAAATCGATCTACTCCTGTATTCCAACTCTCTAACGGAAAAACTTGTATGTAACCGTTACCATTGTCAAAACCAAAATAGCTACGATTGTAACAGAATTTTATTCTCTTGTTCTTAATAACAAAACCATCCGTTTTGGCATTAGTGTATTGATACGTTTTTTCCTCGACACAGATAGCCCAATCAATGTTCACTTGGGCAATCGCTTCTTTTGAGATAAAACTAAATAGTAAAAACAATATCCTTTTCATAACTGTTTCATTGTGCTTAAGTCATTTGTGATAGCCTGTTCATCATAAATTGTTAAATCACCATTTCTTAGTAGTGAATAATATGCACGTCCTTTATTCAAAGCATCTACTTTGTTACCCGATTTTAAAGCGGTATTGTAATTGCTTCTTGCTGTTCGTATTTGTTTAGGCTTAGTAAAAAATTCATACTTTATACGCCATACAATTATAAACAGACATGCTGCGGCAATGAGAAAACAAACGATAATATTTATTAGGTCTTCCATTTTAATAAGTTCGATTGTTGACAAAAAAATAGCGTAACTGAAATTCTCTCACCAACCGAGGCTCTGGAAAGCCCATCGAAAGCAAAAGACACAGTTACGCCGTGAGGCGTACTACATCCATTGCGCTGCTTTCGATTTTAAATTTTCCAGATTTAGGTTGGCAACACTATGTTATAGCACTAAAATTTTTAAATAGCCTTTGTTGTTTTAAGTATTCATTGTTTTACGTTTTTTGTTATCGTTGTTTATATAGATGCTGAATAGGGTAATGATTTTATATAATTTTCCATGAACTCAAAATCAGGAAGATTTTTTTTAGCTGGTAGCTTTATGTATGTATCATTCATTCTCTGAATGCCCCATTTTCTACCGTAATTGTATCTGTATTTTTCTTTTCTAATCAGTGTTGTCAAAAACAAAGCTACATATGCGTTCAATTCAAATTTTGGTATGAAAATATGAACGTCCTCGTTTGAGCAAAATGCTTTGGGTTGATAAAATGATTCTCCCACACTTCCGTTGCGGGCAACTGATATTACATTTGCTATATGTTTTGGTGGGTCGTCAGTCCATCCCTTCCATCCATTATTTTGATCTGTAGATGTTATCATTGGGCTTTGGCCAGTTTCCAATAAATATTTAAGTCTTGGCCCTTTTCCTCGCTCAATGGTGAATAGGTCTGAGTATTTAAACCAACTCCAGTTCGATGTGTCAATTTTAAGCGGTTTAGTTAATATAGGTTTGGAGATGGGTTTATCAATAGACTTTAATCCATCTACCCATTTTGGTACTGTTGCTGGCACCAATAACTTTCCTAAGGTTTTATTTGCCTGTCTCCCAAAGCTATATTTGTATTGATTCTGCCTTATACAATAACAATAAAATAGCTTTTCATTTTCAGAGAGTTGAGTCTTTGCCGTCAAAATAAAAACGTGGTAGCCAGTATAAAACGGAAACGGTTGGATGAAAGATTCCAACACAGAATTGCCGCTTCCTGCTACCGTAATCAAGCCCGCCTCAAATGGTGTTATGTTGGCTATTCGTTTTACGATTGCCGACCTTCCGTTATTTTCCCTGGTACGAGATACGTAACAAACTTTATCACCAGAATCCTCGGAGCATATTTCCAAGCTTGTTAAATCTAAGGCATTTCCATATTGAATATCAAAAATGCTATTTAACGGTACGTTCTTCATTTATATCATTTAGATTCTTAAACAAAACATATTTCTTAATGGACTGGATGAAATCTTTTTCTCTAATATGCGAATAGTCAGTTTCTAAATAAGCTTCTGCACACCATTCATCTCCGGCGGTCACTTGTTTTGTTATGCTAACTCCTGCTTTGGGTGTTCTATTGATAAATAAATCTAACCATTCTTCTCTAATTTCTTCCCAAGCATTATTAATATCAATTCGCCCTTTTTTTGTTTTCACAAACCCGTCATCTTTCCAGAATCCAAAAAATGTTTCTTTTTTCTTGGGATGTGGTTTATGTGCAGTAACTACCATAACGCAAGTAATCACTCCTACGTCCGAATTAATAAATAATTCATCCGGCATTGAAAAAACAGCTTCTAATGTATGACTTTGTAAAAGTGTCTTTTTTAATTCATACGGTTTTCCTTTTTGCGCCAATAAACAACTGACAGGGATAATTGAGATACATGTTCCATGCGGTTCCAGCACTTCTAAATTATTAAGTACAAACTCTAATTCTTCAGTATCGGTTTTCTTTGTTTTATATGGTGGGTTTAAAAAGCCAATGTTCGGTTTGTGTGTCTTAACCTCATCCATCACTTTTGAGTTAAAACAGTCGCCATGAATAATATTGCTCTTGCCATCCTGATGTATAAACATATTCGAACAAGCCAAAGCAAAAATATCATCTTGCCACTCTACACCTATTAACTGTTTTTCCTTAATTGCTTTTAATTTCCCTAAATCACCTTTCGCATCTTCAACCATTTGACTCATCGCACTGATAAGAAAGCCCCCCGTCCCCGTGCAGTTGTCATAGACAACGGAGTCCTTATTTATATCAGCTAAAAAGCAGAATAGTTCAGTAATATGGGGAGGGGTAAGAACAATTCCCAAACCCCTATCACTATTGGCATACCGTAAGAACTCAATATAAAACTGACCTAATACATCTATGTATTTATGAGTTTTGATAAACTTGTTCACATTAATATCAATGCTGTCAATAATTTTTGATAAAACATCTTTTTGCCCTGACAGCGAAGAGTGTGTTCTAATGAATGAGTATGCTGTATTTAGGTTTTCTAATTTTCCATTTTTAAGATTTGCATTTTTTAATTCTACCGAGATAGTTTCCACCAGACTATTTGCTAAATCTTTCGGTTTTTTATGTTTCTTATAAGAAACTTTAAACGCCTCATTTTCCAGTGCGATAATTATTCCGCTTATTAAAAGGCTTCGTTGTGATTCCTTTACTTTATAGGCGTGTAAACTCTCATTCAAATCTTTTGAGAATGTCAGCAATACATCAAAATCCTGCTTGAATTTTTCAGGACTTTTTACGTATCCGTCGATGTAATCAGAAGCCGGCAATAGTTTTGTATCGAAAATGGCATGGGCTTTTTTTTCACCCTTTAGCTGTAAAAAATGAGATACTTTTAATTCACTCATTTTTTCTCCACTAACGGCGATTGCAAGCACATCAAATTCTTTTGAAAGAAATGAAGAATATAGCAAAACACCATCTACTGCATACTCAGAATACTTATCTCGATTCTTACTTTCATGTTTTTTTATGTCGGGCTTACATTCAATGACGATTATAAAATCAGAGTTGTCTAAGTACGATATAATAAACTCAGGGCTTCCGTGTTTATCTCCTTTTTTGGATGCATTTTGTAAGAGTTTTTGAATTTTAACTTCGTCCGATTTTTGCTCTTCAATTGTAACAATATCAGAGTATTTGTCAAAATGCTTCCTTACAATATTCTCAGTTTTCCTTTCGTTAGCCATTTTAGGTTTTGATAAAACGATGCTAAAATACAATTCTTATTAAGTTATTACAAAATATTTTATAGTACATACAATAAGGTTAATGATGCGAAGTTCTGCATCCGTGTTTATGCACTAAGTTTCTCGCATCATTAACCTTATTGTATGCGGCAAAAATAGGTAGGTGTTGAATAGCGATTTATGGTTGCCGTTTGCGCCAGTATATCCTTTGCTTGTATCCTATTGCCGATAGGCAACCCGTCCCCAGTGCGGTTTGCAAGGGCGGTTGGTTTGTGTGATAGCTTGCGCGGCTGTCGCCATGCTGCCCCGGTCGTAGATAGCGGGAACACTTTTTAGTGTGTAGCTATCTGCAGACCGCCGTTTCGTCCTTACTGCACGTAGTGCCAATAATCAAAAGATAACGAACGGGGCAGTGTGCAGGGGGCGGACGAACAATGAGGAAGCCCCGCAGATTTATTAATGCTATTGTCTTGCCTTCTGTATAGCATAGCTTTAATAAAGATGCAATAGGGGCTGGAATGGCGGGCTGCGAAGTTTAGCAAACCATGACAGATACAGTAGGGTAGGTATGTGCCGGAATGGAATAGCTGCCCTTTTTCAGGGCTGCTATGGAATGATGCTATCTGGCGTGGTTTTTTGCGGTTGGGTGCAGCAACGCCATACCTTATTACCTGTGTTGAGGATTAGTGATGTAGCCAAATTGAAATACTGAAGCTGGCACAATCAAAAAGATGTGTTTCCTTTTCCTGTTAGTGTCTTGATGTTGTAAAGGAATGTTGAGCAAAGCCAAATCAGGGAACTGAAGCTTGGAACTTAGTTTATAACTGTGAAAGTGCTTTCTGGGGCTTGTTTCAGAGAATGGTTATAAAGTTCAGTGCTTTTTTCTCCAAAAATTGTTTTACAAGCGTAGGATTAATTTTACTTTGTTTTTTATAAAACGAAAAACGTTTATAGCCCTCACGGGTACAATGTCGCTACGTGCGGCATATTTGCCCGCTATTGCCTTTTCTTGTGTTTTCCGTGTGGTAGGTCGGCGCAAATAACGGGCGGTCTATTTAGGCTACAAATGGGGCATTGTGAAATTCTAATCAACTATAATGAATCCGTGTTTATTTATCAGTTCCAAAATTATTTCTTTAGCACAAAACGGATGCAGCCCTTTTCGCTCATATTCTAACCATACCTGCAATTGATGTTCTGGTAGTAGTTCATCTTTTCTTAAAAACTCTTTTCTAAATGAGTCTTTTAATATGGTTTGGATATTGAATTTTGTTAGGTAGTCAGCTAAGTCTAAGCCCCACTCTTTTTCTTTTTCATTTGCGTTTGTTTCGAGAAAATCGCTAACAATAAACTTAGTAATATCGGATAACTCCTTTGCTTTTTTGCTCCATTTTTCAAAGCCCTTATTTAAATCAGGGAATAGTGTAACATTCCGTCCCTTTAATACTTTGCATCGATCTGCCGTTAGCATGTCAAGGCTACCTGTGGCAAGCCAAATATAATCCGGCAGGTATGCGCTTATAATTATTGCAGACTTTTCAGATTCAACAATGGCAACAGGTTTACTATTGCCGATTAAAAGATGCTCACCAAACAAACATTGATACGCTCTTGGTTCTGATAACTTCATTAAATTATGTGCAGAATCCACATGGTCGAACGGTTCTTTAATCCGTTTGCCGGTGTCGGAATTATAGAGCATTACCTTACCTGCTGTAATCCTGCCGTGAATATCAACCTTCCAAAAAACTGTTGCACCTTTTGCACTGACATAGGTGGGATGAATATCAGGCCTGAAAAATAGATGCTTTGACGTGCCGATAAAATACTTCTCGATTAAGCTTGTTGTTATCTTTCTTCCAAAGAGGTTGAACAAGTAATTGATGAAATTATTTTGTTTGTAACTGTTTACATTCAGGCTTTCTTTAAAAGCATCGGTTGGAATGAATGACACTGCGGGAGATACTTGTTTTATTTTAGGTCGATATTTTATGCCGTTATTTTTTTCTTGTTGGCGTACTGTTTTATTGTATCCATCCTCGTATGGATTAAGCGAATAAGTACATTTATTGTCCCTGTCGCACTTGCCGTATTTCTCTGGTAAATATTCACCGTTTTCCGTGTCTATGTATCGCACAAACACTTTTGTCTTTCCGCATCCTGGGCAATTAAATTTTTTGCGTGGCTTCTTTGTATCCAGACAATACCTGAATGTTGGCATAAAAAAATTATTTTTTGTTCGACACATTCAACACGTTCGACATTTTGTGTTGGTTGTGTTGAATGTGTTGCATTTAAAAAACATTTTCCTTTTTAGTATAAACAACTAACCCTATATTTTTTCGTTCGGTCTTAAATCCGATATTCCTAAGTCTATCGCCAAATGTTTTGCTGGAGCAATAATGATGCCCGTTTTCGCTGCAATATGTTCGATACCCTTTGTACAGCTCTTTTAACGGCAAAGTTTCATTTACTGCAATCGTATAATTTTCTTCTTCAATGAACATGCGAACGCTATCCGATTGTTTTTTATAGTCTTCTAATTGCTTTGTTACTGCATCGCTGTTCGTAAAGCGTTTTTGAGAAAGTAAACGTTTAAGCCCTTCCAAAATCCAATTAAACACTCCGGATAATTCATCGTGGATTATTTTTTTTGCCAGCTCTTTATCTTGTTCTGCCTCTGGTATTGTTACATCAAATGGCAGTATTAAAAATCTTCTAAAAAAGGCGTTTGTTTGTTCGACCTCTTTAGGTAGTTCGTTGCAATTGAAAATCAATTTAGCATAGTCGGTGATTATCATTGGTCTGCCGTGTGGTAGCCTTGCTTCGATTGGCTCACCGGAAACTAACAGTTTGAAAAATGATGTTTCCAGTTTTCCATTTATCTCGCTTGCGTAGTTCACAAGTTTGTTTGCTAACATCGCTCTGTAATAACCATGCTCATTTGTTAGGCTTTGAAGTGAAAAGCCACTTACGTTAGTTTCCCCTCCTAACAAAGCATAGACGATTTCAAAAAATACAGATTTGCCATTTGCACCACCACCGTATAAGAGTAGTGTCTTTTCTAACTTTAAAATACTTGTCCTAATAAATAGATATCCCAAATATTCTGCCAGTATTTTTTGATTGTTTTTATCGGGCTGTACTTTATCCAAATATTCCTGAAACTTTGGTGCTGTTACAGTTGGGTTATAATCAAATGGGAGTTGGTATATTAGAAAGTCCTCCCTGCGTTGTTCTCGCAAAAATTGTTTGTCTGGAGAGATTTCAAAAGTGCCATTTTTAAAATTGATTAGAACTAAGTCTTTTTTTTGTTCCGGCTTTGGTAGATGCGCTGCGAATATAAATTGACGATACAATTGTTCACACCATTGGCAGTATTGGGCTTTATATTTATCAATACCCATACGCTCCGCAACCTTTCCAAGAAATTTCTGCAAGTTATCGGCATCTATTAGCTTCCAATATGCACCGTTATACAGATAGATGAAACTGTGATTACGGCACATTCCCCAATTATTACGCTCGGCGATTTTTAAAAGTTCATCAATGCAGATAACTAAATAATGTTCAATTCTTAGCTTATCTTCTTCGTCTAAGCCTGCAATTGCTTTAAAATTTACTGGCTCGATTTGTTCAAGTAATTGGGCTAAGATGTCATTATGGTGGATTGGTTCATTTGTTCCCTGCATAACACAATTCTCAGCATCATTTTTGATGTCGTCAAAGTTGAAATTTGGTGTAATATTTTCAGACATATCCATAGCTTACCCCCTTGAAGTTTTTATTTCAGTAAGAGCATTTATGATGCTACTTTCAAAATACATCACACGATGCCCGATGCGGTAAGCGACTATCTTGCCTGATAGTGTATAGGAATGTAGTGTGGCTAAAGTGATATTTAACCGTTCGGCGGTTTGCTTGCGGGTAAGCAACCTGTCATTTTCAGGTTCTGGTAATTGTTGGGATGGGCTAATCTTGTTTTCTAAGTCGGTTATCTTTTGCAATAGCAACGTAAGCCCTGCGGGTACCTGTTCTAATGATGTGATTTGAAGTGTGTCCATTTGCTACGCAAGCATTTTTTTGTTTCTTGCTTGGTGCAAATTTTCAAACACTAAAGGCATGGGTATGTTTTTAGGTACGGACAAAAAACCGTACAAATAACCATACAAATTGTTATTTGTTTTTGCTTTCGAGGTATTTAATAAGTGTGTTTGAAGTCTTAGCGTCTATGTTGGGTAGGATTAGTTCTTTTACCTTCTTGATATTTCTAATTGTACGGCTTGCATCGAAGTTTTGCCTTACCCGATCTGTATATCTTAATTTGTAGGTGTTACACACTTTTTCGCAATAAGCTTCTACACTATCATACTCCTTTTTTTCAATGACTTTTGTTTCGCCGATAAGTAAGCAGAACAACGCTATAACGGGGGCAGATATTTTTTTGTTTTCATCCTTGGCTTTTGTTGGCGGCATAGGATTTACTCTTTCATTACTGTGGGGTAACTTCAAAAATCTTTGTTCTTCTTCAAGTTGCTCCAAAAGTTCCTGACAATAATCGCCGAAATTTAATTCCAAGTTCATTGCACGTTTTTGGGCAAGTGATAAGAGTTCGGCAGCGAAGTTGTATGTTTCACCTTGTCGATTTATTCTGGTTTTAAACCTTTGCTTTTCAGCCAATATGAATAGGATTTTTTCATTGTAAGACAATAACCCTTTTACATGATTGGTTAGCTTGTTTTGGTCAAATTCTTTACTCGCCATTGAATAGAGTTAAGCACGATAAATTTATATGGCTATTGTTTTAGGCTGTTTGCTTTCCTGTTCTTTCCAAACTCCCTGCAATATTATAGCATGTTCATCAGGTGCTACTTTTATATATTTCATAAATGCGCTTTCGGTTTGATGGCCAGTTATTGCCATGATAGTAATTGCAGGTACTTTGTTTAAGTATTGATTTGTTGCAAAACTACGGCGGGCTGTATGTGTGGTGACTAATTTATACTTCGCTAAAGTTTGAGTAACTAATTGACCGCCCTTAGTGCCTTTGATGCTAACTAATTTCTTTAGTGAATCAGCCTTTTGGCAAAGGTCTTTTAGTGCTTCATTTGTTTTTTGGTTGCTCCGTGCGGGTGGTAATTCACCGCCATATTTGTCCATCGTTTTTTTGACGGTTTTATGTAGCGGGATAACAACCGTTTGCCCTGTTTTCTGGGCTGTAATTGTAATCATCCCATTGCTTATATGCTCAGGTCTTAGGGTCGAAAGGTCGCTAAATCTTAATCCGGTATAGCAACCAATAAGGAATAAATCCCTTGTGGTGTCAAGGCGGGGATCATCGCCCAGGTCTAAGTCGGCTAATTGTTTTAACTCATGCTCCGGTAAATAGATTGTATCTGCATTTTCCTTTATTGTGGTAAAATCGCTGTTTTTATATGCAGGATTGACAGCAATGTTATAATTGTTTTCTGCATCCCGCAAAACTGTTTTTATTGTTTTTACATGCTTTCCTATGTAGTTAGTTGATAGTTTGAGTGTTAATGTCAGGTACTTTTTAAAGTCGCCATAAAAAGCCATATCTATATTCTCAAAATCTATTTTCTTTTTACTATGGGTTTGATACTTTTCTAAAACAGCTTTCGTTGTGTCATAGGTTTTAACCGTTCCTGCCGTTATTGGTTGCCCCTTATCGCTCAACCTTGTTCCGTTCTTACTGCGTTCGATAAATTCAGTAAAGAACCTAAAAAACGTCATTCTATCGATATTGCCACCCTGTTTAAGTGCGATGTCCAGTAATGCCTTTAGTGTATCGGGAGATGGATATTTATTGCTGTTATCGTTGTAGTATTTTCTAATAACATCTTCGATGTCGGTAATGTCATTTTTTAATCGCTTATTGAATTCAGGATATTGGGGAAATTTAGATGTTTCTTTTACCCTGTGTTCTGTGGTGTTCCAATACTTAGGGTTAATAGATTCATCAAGGTAGTATTTGAGCCTGTAACCTGCATAGCTTATACGGGCAAAGATTACCGTGTCATTTGGGGCTGGTATCCGTTTCCCGTTTACCTCGATTGTGGGACGTGCTAAATATAGTTTCACCTTCATAAAAATACTGTTTTAGTAGATGGTGTAAAGGTAATGCTATATCTGTTACGTGGTACACTATGTGGTACACTTTTTTTATGCTCTATTATACTTTATTATTCGCTATTGGTTTTTTAAATTGTCTGAAAGGCAATACTGTAGCGTGTTTCAAAATATAGTTACAAATGAAGGGATATAATGGAATCAAGCGTAAACACGTCCGCTTTCGACCTCACTTATTCCCCTGTCAGTCAATACTGGCGGGGGGTTCAGT
>CAZBPS010000027.1:0-44388 GCA_964493865.1 uncultured Flavipsychrobacter sp. | reverse complement strand
AGTGCGCGCCCATGTTGCTGCGAAAGCAAAAGGCATACGGCTTATTGTTGGCTGCCGGTTAAACCTGCTTGACGGACCAAGCCTGCTTGCATATCCGACTAATATAGAAGCTTATGCAGGCCTTTCTGCCTTACTTTCAGCAGGCAACCTGCGTACAGAGAAGGGGCAATGCCATCTGTACAAAACGGATGTGTACAGATATGCCAAAGGAATGAAATTTATAGTCATACCGCCTTTAACATTAAATGCCACTTTTGAATTTCCCCCACAATTCCAAACAGAACTTGATGAGTATAAGCAGGCTTTTGGTAAAGACCTCTACATTGGTGCGGTCCGGGCATACCAGGCATATGATAGCAAGATGTTCTTTCGCTTATCCCAACTGTCAAGTCAGTTTGATATTCCAATGGTGGCCACCAATGATGTGTACTACCATAACCGTGAGCGGAGGGAATTGCAGGACATTCTTACCTGCATAAGGGAAAAGTGTACGATCTATAATGCCGGATTCCGGCTGTACCAGAACGCGGAACGGTATTTAAAGCCGATCAGTGAAATGGAACGCCTTTTCAGACAGTACCCGGATGCGATAAAACGCACACAGGAAATAAAAGAAGCCTGCCAATTCTCGCTTGATAGCCTTAAGTATGTGTATCCTGAAGAAATAACTACGGAAGGAAGGACACCACAGGAAGAATTAGTGTACCTGGCCTGGCAGGGTGCAAAGGAAAAGTTCGGAGCGGATATCCCGCAAAATATCAGGAACACTATTCAGTTTGAGCTGGATTTTATGGAGCGGAAGAACTACGCTGCATATTTTCTGACTGTTTATGACTTTGTGCGTTTTGCAAGAAATAAAGACATTTTATGCCAGGGACGGGGATCTGCCGCTAATTCAGTCGTTTGTTATTGCCTGGGCATTACCTCTGTTGATCCTTCCAAGTTTAAACTGCTTTTTGCCCGTTTCATGTCTGATGCACGTGATGAACCACCTGATATTGATGTGGACTTTGAGCATGAGCGGCGGGAAGAAGTGATCCAATACATCTACCAGAAGTATGGGCGGGACAGATCCGGTATTGTGGCAACCGTTACACAGGTGCATTTTAAGGGCGCAGTAAGAGATGTGGCAAAAGCAATGGGGTTGTCGGTTGATGCTGTTAACAGGCTATCAAATTCCTCATGGGAGTTTAACGAAGAATGGTTTGCAGGAAAGCGGACCACAGAAGATGGCTTTGATCCTAATGATGCCCACCTGATGAAAGTGTTACAGCTTACCCGGCAGTATATAGGCTTCCCGAGGCAATTGGGACAGCATACGGGCGGGTTTGTTATCACGCAGGGCAAGATAACTGACCTATGCCCGATATTAAATGCCCGGATGGAAGACAGGACAAACATAGAGTGGAATAAAGATGATATAGATGCATTAGGCTTTCTTAAAGTAGATGTACTGGCATTGGGTATGCTTACCTGCATCCGTAAAGCCTTCGACCTTGCCAAAAAACTTTATGGGCTTGACCTGACATTGGCAAACATTCCGCAGGACGACCCGGCTGTATATGAAATGGTAAGCCATGCAGATACGATAGGTGTATTCCAGATAGAGAGCCGGGCGCAAATGTCGATGCTGCCACGGCTAAGACCGAAATGCTTTTATGACCTTGTAATAGAAGTAGCTATTGTGCGGCCGGGGCCTATACAGGGCGATATGGTACACCCATATTTGCGCCGCAGGAATGGCGAAGAACCTGTAGAATACCCATCAAAAGAATTGGAGGAAATATTAGGCAGGACACTGGGTGTTCCCTTATTCCAGGAGCAGGCTATGGAAATAGCTATTGTAGCTGCGGGGTTTACGCCGGCCGAAGCAGACCAGTTACGCCGTAGTATGGCGACCTTTAAAGCAAAGGGTTTAGTAAGCCAGTTTGAAAAGAAGCTGGTAGATGGCATGACTGCCAAAGGTTATACCGAAGAATTTGCCAGGAGGGTATTCAAGCAATTAGAAGGTTTTGGTAGTTATGGGTTCCCGGAAAGCCATGCAGCCAGTTTTGCCTTGTTAGTATATGTTTCTTCATGGATAAAGTGTTATTACCCGGATGTATTTGCAACTGCCTTACTGAATAGCATGCCCATGGGCTTTTACCAGCCGGCACAGATCGTTATTGATGCGCGAAAGCATGGGGTGGAAGTCCGGCCCGTTGATATAAACCATTCCTGCTGGGACAATACGCTCGAAGAAAAGGCAGGTAAGTATTATGCTATCCGGCTCGGCTTCCGGCAGGTAAAAAGATTGAATCAGGAAGACATGGAAATACTGACGGCTGCAAGGCAGGGGGCATATGCAAGTATTAATTCCTTGATGGATGCAGGGGTATCACCGGCAGCAATAGAGCGGCTTGCTGATGCTGATGCGTTTCGTTCAATAGGTCTCGACAGGCGGGAGGCGCTCTGGGAGGTATCTGCACTTGCTGATCGCCCAATGGGGATGTATGAGGGGCAAACCTCAGCAAGTATAACCGAGAAAGGCGTACAGCTACCTTCAATGACCCCATCTGAGCATGTAGTACAGGATTATAGTGCTATGTCTTTATCCTTAAAAGCTCACCCGGTAAGTTTCGTAAGGGAAAAGTTGAACCTATCGCAGGTAATAGCGGCACAGGACCTTAACCAGCTGAATGACGGCTCTCCAGTGCGGGTTGCAGGACTTGTTCTGGTCAGGCAACGCCCGGGTACGGCCAGCGGGATTTTGTTCATGACCATAGAGGACGAAACCGGGACAGCCAACCTTGTTGTTTTCTCAAAGCTGTTTGATAAATACCGTAAAGAAATTGTAAGAGCAAGATTGCTTATGGTTGAGGGCAAACTCCAGCGGGAGGGTGAGGTGACCCATGTGATTGTTAAGCATTGTTACGATATGTCCGGATTGCTATACCAGCTTACTGAGCCAATAAATGAAGCCGCTCCGGTACTCACGTTGGCCAGGGCAGATGAAAAAGATGGTGATAGGCTTTCTCCGCAGGAAAAGAAGAAGCAATTAAGCAGGGTAGTACAGGCGGAGATATTTCCAACGGGAAGGAATTTCAGGTAACCAAAGTCTTATTCTGCACTTCTATTGCAAGAGTTGGGTAATTTGTACAAAAAAGGAAGTCCAATTATTCTTTACCAGCAAAATGAATCAATCTCTGCGGACCGCTAAGCCAAAATAGTCTGTTTTTGCATGTTTGGGATATGGTCGATGAGGTTGCTGAAGGTCCAATTTTGTTGAGAAACGTCAACATTTGTCCGTATCCTGGGTACAAATAGTGTACAAAATGGCGAAATATTTTAATTACCTTTAAATTCTGGTTAGTAATATACGAAATATATATCCTATTTGCAGCCAAGTGTAAGTTAGAATGATTGATAGGTTTAATTTCAAAAAAGTATTTGCTATGAGAAAATTAGTTCTAGCCGTTTTTATGATGTTTTGGAGCATTACTGCAACCAGCCGGGATTTTGTAGGTAATGTATCTGTGCCAATGAAAGTTGATTTAACGAAGGAATCATTGTTGAAAAAATCTCTCACTCAATCGCTAGCATTTATTGAAAATAAAGGGCAGATAACTGATCAGCACAACAAGCCAAGGCATGATATTCAGTTCAAAATTGCCGCAGCACCAGGACTGAACATTTTTATTGGTGAAGGGGCAATACATTATCAGTTCAGCAAGCCTGATAAAGAAGCCTGCCCGCCTGCAAAGGAAGAGATGATGAAGCCGGGGTACATACCGGAGGACGTTACTTATACTATGTACCGGATGGATGTTGAGCTGATTAACGCGAACAAACATGCACAAGTAGTTACTGAAGAAAAGCAGGGTTATTACGAAAACTATTTTACTGGTAATTGTGGAAAGAATGGGGCAATAGGTAATGCATTCAATAGAATTACTTACAAAGAGGTGTATCCCAACATTGACTGGGTATTGTATGTGAGTAGAGGACAACTGAAGCATGAGTTCGTGGTGAGAGATGGTGGTAAAGCGAGCGATATTAAATTGAACTATGGCGGCGCTACCCACCTGAAAATAGATAATAACGGCAACCTGGCTGCCAATACTCCGCAGGGCGTTATTACAGAGAATGCACCCTACACCTATCAGAAGGACGGCAAAAAAATAGCCAGCGGATTTAAGCTGGATGGTGATGTGCTGAGCTACACAATAGGTGAATATTCAGGTGACCTAGTAATAGACCCAAGCCTATTGTGGGCTACCTATTATGGCGGTATCACTGATGATTTTGGAGAAGGGGTAGCTGAAGATGGCACCGGGAATGTATATATGATTGGATTGACAAACAGCTCATCATCAATTGCTACATCTGGTGCCTACCAGACTGCCATTGGAGGGGGAGGGTATGATGTCTTTTTAGTGAAATTCAATAGTTTAGGTTTAAGACAATGGGCTACTTATTACGGGGGGGGCGGCCAAGATATTCCTTATGGAATAGCAACAGATGTTGCGGGGGATATATATATTACTGGGCGTACGTTTAGCACATCAGGCATTTCTACGCCTGGTGCATATCATACAGCCCATGGTGGAGGTAAGGATGCTTTTTTAGCTAAATTTAGTAATTCTGGAGGCATTCTTTGGGCGACTTATTTTGGCAGTAGCAACGACGATGACGCATTTGGTGTAGCTACAGATGTTTCCGGGAACGTATACATTTCAGGAGATACTCGAAGCACCTCTGCAATTTCTACATCATCGTCTTACCAAACAACCTATGGTGGGGGAGGTAAGGATGGCTATTTAGCGAAATTCAATAGCTCTGGTGCTATTCAATGGGCTACATATTATGGAGGAAGCAACGACGACGGAATAATTGGCGTAGCAACTGACGGCACAGGGAATGTATACATTTCAGGATATACTATAAGCACATCCGCAATAGCCTCATCCGGTGCTTTCCAGAGTACTTATGGAGGAGGTCAGGATGCTTTTTTAGTGAAATTCAATAGTTCGGGAGCCAGGCAATGGGCCACGTATTATGGTGGAGCAGGCTACGATGAAGGAAATGGAGTAGTAACAGATGGGGCAGGTAATGTATATATTACTGGATTTACACAGAGTTCGTCCGCAATTGCTACTTCCGGTGCATATCAGACTACTTTTGGAGGTGGTAATGATGCTTTTTTGGCGAAACTCAACAGCTCCGGTGTCATGCAATGGGCAACTTATTATGGTGGCACCGGCAGTGATGGCGGTACGGTTTTGGCAACAGATCTTGCAGGGAATATATACATGTCCGGATTTACAAATAGCACAACTGCAATTGCTACGTCCGGTGCTTATCAGACCGCCTATGGTGGCGGTGCTGATGATGCTTATTTAGTGCAATTCAATACTACCGGATCAGTTCAATGGGCAACCTATTTTGGTGGAAGCAACTCAGATGTACCACGAGGAGTTGCAACTGATGGCTTTGGCAATGTATATATGACTGGAGGCACCACCAGTACGTCCGCAATCGCGACATCTGGAGCTTATCAAACTACTTTTGCAGGAGGGGGATTTGGGGATGCCTTTTTAGCCAAATTCAATTTTTGTACCCCACCAATAGCAGGAACAATAACTGGTTCGTCAAATACCTATGTCGGCTCAAGCATCGCACTCACAAATACTACTCCAGGTGGAACATGGAGTAGCGGGAGTACATCTATTGCAAGTGTTGGGTCTACTGGTATAGTTACGGGAGTTGCAACTGGTACTGCGTTGATTTCTTATAGTGTTACTAATAGTTGCGGAACAGCAGTTGCTACGACGACGATTACAGTTACTCCCTGTCCTCCTATTATAAGTACAATCGCTGGAAATGGTACTGTAGGCTACAGTGGCGACGGAGGGCCTGCTACGTCAGGAACGATGTCATACCCAACAGGAGTAGCGATAGACAATAACGGCAATGTTTACATCGCAGACAATAATAGCAATCGGATAAGAAAAGTAAATACTTTAGGTATTATTACAACCAGTGCCGGAACTGGCACTGCCGGGTTCAGTGGCGATGGAGGGGCTGCAACATCGGCTCAACTGAATAGGCCATATGGTGTTGCCGTAGACGCTATTGGGAATTTGTATATAACAGATGACCTAAATTACCGTATCAGAAAAGTAAGTCAAACTGGTATTATAACTACCATTGCAGGAAACGGAACGGCTGGTTTCAGCGGTGACGGAGGGGCAGCTACCTCAGGTAGTTTTAATGGCGCGAACCAAATAACCATAGATCGTAACGGGAATATATTTTTTTCTGATTTTTTCAACAATAGAATCAGAAAAGTAAGTACTAGCGGTATTATCTCTACAGTTGCCGGAAACGGAACGGCGGGATTTGGTGGGGATGGAGGACAAGCGACAGCAGGGATGTTATCGCATCCGGCAGGGGTAGCTGTAGATAACATTGGGAATATATATATAGCTGACAATGACAACGACAGAATAAGAAAAGTAAATACTTCAGGTATTATTACAACCATTGCCGGAACTGGCACAGCAGGGTTCAGCGGTGATGGTGGGGCAGCTACGTCAGCACAATTAAGTAACCCGTCCAGTATATCCGTTGACGCTTCAAGGACTTTGTTTTTTACAGATCAAAATAATCAAAGACTTAGAAAAATTAATACTACCGGAACTATTACAACTATCGTAGGAAATGGTACTGCCGGATATAGTGGAGATGGCGGGCCGGCAACTTCAGCAGCATTGAATAACCCATATAATGTTGCTATTGATGGTTTAGGAAATTTGTATATCGCTGATTACGGTAACAGTGCCATACGCAAAATAATGTCTACTTTATCAGCAGGGAGTATTACCGGAGCTTCATCAGTATCGGTTGGCTCTGCTATCACACTAACTAATATTGCTACTGGTGGCACCTGGAGCAGCAGTAATCCCTCTTTAGCCACAGTAGCGTCAACTGGCATAGTAACCGGAGTTTCTCCTGGCGTTGACACAATTAGTTACAGCGTCACTAATACCTGCGGAACAGCCGTGGCAACGAAAGTAGTAACGGTAACCCCATTGTCAGTAACCGCCTGTAATGGCATTACTACATTTGCAGGCAATGGTACAATGGGATACAGTGGAGATGGAGGGGCTGCAACAGCTGGAATGCTTTCAGGTCCTGCGGGAGTAGCGATAGACAATAGCGGCAATGTTTACATTTCGGATATAAGTAGTCATTATATCCGTAAAGTAAATACCTCAGGTGTTATTACAACCATTGCCGGAAATGGCACAGCAGGTTTCAGTGGAGATGGTGGGCCGGCAACGGCGGCCCAACTGAATGGGCCACACGCTCTAGCAATAGACGCTAATGGGAATTTGTATGTAGGGGAATTCGATAATCACAGTATTAGAAAAGTTAGCACAACAGGTATCATTAGCACAATAGCTGGAACTGGCTCACCTGGTCATACTGGTGACGGAGGGCCCGCTACTTTAGCTACGTTTACACATCCGTACCAAATAGCAATTGATAATAGTGGAAATATATTTTTTGCTGATTATGGTAATAACAATATCAGAAAAATTAGTGTCGGCGGCATTATTAGTACTGTGGCAGGTGATGGTACTCATGGTTTTTATGGTGATGGTGGGCCGGCAACGGCGGCAGCAATGAGATGGCCAACCGGCGTTGCCGTTGATGGTGTGGGTAATCTGTATATCGGGGATTACCGTAATCAAAGAATTAGATTTGTGAATGCTGCAGGTATTATTTCTACAATCGCAGGACCTGGAATATCAGGTATCAGCGGTGATGGCGGGCCGGCAACAGCAGCATCTGTATCTCCCCATTCCGTTACGGTAGATGTTGCAGGGAATTTGTATATTGCTGATGGATATGCTGCGATTAGACAAATTGACACTGCAGGCGTCATCACTACCGTTGCAGGCATATATGGATCATTGGGTTATAGTGGAGATGGCGGACCGGCAACCGCGGCAGAATTGGATAATCCCTTTTACATTGATATTGACATCATGGGGAATTTGTATTTTGCTGATGGCACTAATCATGTTATTCGTAAAGTAGTATTACCTCTATCAGCTAGGAGTATTCTTGGTCCTTCTTCTGTTTCAGTAGGTTCAGCTATTACACTATCTATTACTGCTGGTGGTGGCTCATGGAGCAGCAGCAATCCTTCAATAGCAACTGTGGGTTCAACAGGTATGTTAACCGGAATATCTGCTGGCATTGACACAATAAGTTATACTGTGACCAACGCTTGTGGAAGCGTCGTAGCAACAAAAGTGGTTACTGTACATCCTTTTGTTCCAAGTTTGTCATGCGGTACGATAACAACAGTAGCAGGAAGCGGCACTTCAACGAGCACAAGCGGAGATGGTGGGCAAGCAACTTCGGCTACTATGGGTCGTTTATTTGGCTTGGCACGAGATGGAGCCGGAAACATCTATATATCTGATTTTACAAATAACAGAATCAGAAAAATAGAACCCTCCGGTGTGATTACGACATTTGCTGGTACTGGTGCAGGTGTAACGTCTGGTGATGGAGGGCCTGCCACCGCAGCAGGGCTAAACGGACCATCGGAATTGGCTCTTCATGGAAACAACCTCTATATTGCTGAACATAATTCTTCTCGGGTTCGCAAAGTGGACATCGTATCTGGTATCATAACTACCTATGCAGGAACGGGTTCTGCTGGTTACAGCGGAGACGGCGGACCCGCTACTGCTGCCCAAATTTCACATCCTTATGGTTTGGGGGTCGATAATTCAGGTAATGTTTACATACCAGATGAAGGTACTCATCGGATTCGTAAAGTGAATGCCTCAACAGGAATCATAACAACCTTCGTAGGAACAGGTGTCCCAGGCAATAGTGGAGACGGCGGACCTGCAACTGCGGCAACGATTGAATTAGGAGATGACATAAAATGCGACACTCTGGGCAACATCTTTTTTTGCGATTTTGTAAGTAATGTGGTTCGAAAGGTCAATGCCTCTGGCATTATTTCTACTATTGCTGGAACTGGCGTAGCTGGTTATAGTGGTGATGGTGGACCTGCCACTGCTGCAAAACTTTTGGGTCCATGCGCGGTTCTTCCTGACGTGCACGGAAACATTTATATATGTGACGCGGACAATCACAGGGTGCGGTTGATAAACCCATTTGGAATCATTTCTACAATTGCAGGTACCGGCACTGCCGGTTTTAGCGGAGATGGTGGCCCTGCAATTATGGCGGAGCTATTTAGGCCTAATGACATGATATTTGATTCATTGGGCGACCTTTATTTTTGCGATATAGAGAACCATAGGGTTCGGAAAATAAGTAATCCGGTGGCTCCAATTACAGGCCTGTCTACGGTTACAGTCGGCTCCACAATTACACTTTCAAGTACTACAACAGGCGGCACATGGAGTAGTAGCAATGCTTCAATAGCCACGGTTGGGTCAACGGGTATTGTAACCGGGATATCTGCAGGTATAGCAACTATTAGCTATATAGTTATAGCGGCATGTGGGACATCGGTGGCAACAAAAGTGGTCACTGTAACAGCGTCATCAGTAGCAGCCTGTAATGGCATTACGACATTTGCAGGCAATGGGACAATGGGGTACAGTGGAGATGGAGGTGCTGCAACAGCTGGAATGCTCTCCAATCCAGCGGGAGTAGCGATAGACAATAACGGAGATGTTTACATTGCGGATCAAAGAAATAATTGTATCCGGAAAGTAAATGCCTCCGGTGTTATTACAACCTTTGCAGGAACCGGTATAGCAGGTTTCAGCGGAGATGGTGGGCCTGCTACATCGGCTCAACTGAATATGCCACACGCTCTGGCAATAGACGCTAACGGGAACTTAATTATAGCGGATGAATACAATTACCGCATTAGAAAGGTTAGTACAACCGGCATTATTAGCACTATAGCCGGAACTGGGAGTTGGGTAGTAAGTGGAGATGGAGGGCCTGCTACCGCAGCTGCGTTTGGCCATGTGTTCCAAATCGCAATAGATAATAATGGGAATATATTTTTTGCTGATCAAAGGAATAACAATATTAGAAAAATTAGTGCTGGAGGCATTATCAGTACTGTTGCTGGGGATGGCACTCATGCTTTTTATGGTGATGGAGGGCCGGCAACAGCTGCAGCAATGAAATGGCCGTCGGGCATTGCTGTTGATGGTGGCGGTAATTTGTACATTGCAGATAGTCGTAACCAAAGAGTCAGATTTGTGAGTGCTGCCGGCATTATCTCGACTATTGCAGGAAATGGAATACCTGGCTCTGGCGGCGATGGGGGGGCGGCAACAGCAGCAAACGTAAGTCATCCCGAATCTGTTGCGGTGGATGTTGGAGGAAATTTGTATATTTGTGACGCTAATTCTTCTATTAGAAAAATTGACTCGTCAGGCATCATCACAACCATTGCAGGCAATGGTACATCTGGCTATAGTGGAGATGGAGGGCCCGCAACTGCTGCAGAATTGTCCCACCCTTATTACATAGATATTGACATCCTTGGAAATATGTATGTTGTTGATGAAGGTAGCAGTGTTATTCGTAAAGTAGTCTTACCCTTACCAGCCAGGAGTATTCTTGGCTCATCATCAGTTTCAGTAGGTTCGGCAATTGCGCTATCCATTAATGCCGGTGGTGGCACATGGAGTAGTAGTAATTCTGCAGTTGCAACTGTGGGCTCAACTGGTATTGTAACCGGAGTATCTCCCGGACTGGATACGATAAACTATACTGTCACTAATGCATGTGGGAGTGCAGTAGCTACAAAAGTGGTAACGGTAACAGCGTCATCTGGAAGTTCATGCAGTATTATCACAACAATAGCCGGCAGCGGAACAGGCATGGGGTATAGTGGGGATGGTGGTCCGGCTACGGCAGCTTTGATGTCCAAAACATACGGTATGGCAAGAGATGCTGCCGGTAATATTTATGTTACGGACTTTAATAACAATCGTATCCGGAAAATAGACCCAAGTGGTATTATTACCACTTACGCCGGTAATGGCACTGCCGCTTTTAGTGGTGATGGAGGTCCTGCTACAGCTGCAAGTCTTCATGGTCCTGTAGGGTTAGCGATTTACGGCAGTACCCTTTACTTTTGCGACAATATAAATTACCGTGTCCGGAAAATTGATGCAACAGGTATTATTAGTACAATTGCCGGTAATGGAGTGAATGGTTATGGTGGCGATGGCGGCCCAGCAACTTCGGCGCAAATTTCCAGGAGTAATGGCGTTGCGGTAGATGGATCGGGGGATGTTTACATTACGGATTTAGATAATGCGCGTGTCAGAAAGATTGGTGCTTCGGGAATCATTTCAACAGTTGTTGGTAGCGGGATATCCGGCTACAGCGGTGATGGGGGACCAGCAACACTTGCACAGCTCGATTGGCCTGATGACATTAAGTTCGATGCTGCAGGCAATCTCTATTTTTGCGATTTTCACAATAATGCTGTTCGCAAGGTAGATACCTCCGGTATCATAACAACTATAGCTGGAACAGGTATTCCGGGATTTAGTGGCGATGGTGGACCTGCTAGCGCAGCTAAACTTTTAGCTCCATGCGCGGTTCTTCCTGATACGCATGGAAACATTTATATATCTGACGCGGACAATCATAGGATACGTTTGATAAATCCATCCGGTATAATCTCGACAATAGCAGGTATTGGTACTCCTGGTTTTAGCGGAGACAACGGCCCGGCACTTTCAGCAGAGGTTAACCGGCCGAATGACATGATATTTGACGCTACGGGAAATCTTTATTTTTGTGATATTGAGAACCATAGGGTTCGAAAAATCGCACTTTCATCGTTAAGTGTATCTTCAATATCCGGCCCTTCATCAGTATGTAACGGCAGTACTATAACATTGTCGGACAGTACGGCAGGAGGTGTCTGGTCATCGTTAAATGCAGCAGTAGCAACAGTTGGCTCTACCGGTATTGTTACCGGTTTGGGGCTAGGTACAACAACCATCAGTTATACAGTGACCAATGCATGCGGCACCTTATCGGCTACCAAAACAATAACAGTAACTGCATCACCGGGATCAATATCAGGCGCAACATCTGTTTGCACAGGTGATACTATCAATCTTAGCAATGCAACACCGGGCGGCACATGGACCAGCAGTAGCACTTCCATTGCTACTGTTGGGTCTTCTACCGGAGTTGTAACCGGAAATGCAACCGGAAATGTGGTTATTACCTATTCTTTGGGAGCGAGTTGCCAGGCCACAACTACCATAAATGTCTTATCTCTGCCTGCTGTTCCTTCTATCTCCGGCGGTACGTCGTTATGTATTGGCTTAACAACTTTACTAAGCAATTCTATGCCGGGTGGCTTCTGGTACAGTACAGATGCTTCAAAGGCTACTGTTTCTTCATCTGGGCTGGTCACCGGCATTTCAGGTGGCTTCGTTGCTATTGTTTATGCCGTAGCTAATTCATGCGGTATTGGCTTTAATTCTGTTTTTGTCAATGTTTCATCGCCAACCCCGATTTCCGGTGTTCCGTCAGTTTGTATTGGCGCAACAACCACTTTGAGCCACAGTTCACCTGGTGGCACCTGGACCAGCGGTAACCCGCTAATCGCCACGGTTGGTTCTTCATCGGGTATTGTTACGGGTGTAGCATTAGGTAACACAACGATTACTTATGCAATGGGCCCCGGCTGCTTTTCAACGATATCCGTTACTGTAAATGCATCTGGTGGGGCGATTACCGGCCCTGGCTCATTATGTGTGTCCATGTCAGGCTTGTTAACTGCATCTCCATCAGGAGGCACATGGAGCAGTAGTCCTACATCAATTGCAACTGTAGCGCCCTCGGGCCTTGTTACAGGCGTCGCCTCCGGAACGGCAACTATCACCTACAGCATTATCGGTGGGTGTTATGCAACTAAAACAGTTTCCGTTACAACTACAGGTGGTCCCATTACCGGTACAGCGGGTGTGTGCAGAGGGTTCACAACTACATTGATTGCCCCCATGCCCGGTGGAATCTGGAGCAGTGCCAGCACATTTTATGCCACGGTGGGTTCAACAACCGGTATTGTTTATGGAGCATCGCCCGGAACATCGTTAATTACTTATTCGGTGGGTACAGGCTGTACTTCGACAATAACCGTTACTGTGCGGCCGGTTCCAGCTATTATGACTGTGATAGGAGGTGGTACTTTCTGCGCGGGAGGCCCTGGTGTAAATGTTGGTTTGCCCGGTTCTGCTGTTGGCATTAATTATCAACTGTATCTTGGTGGTGTTCCTGTAGGCTCACCTTTAGCTGGCACAGGTTCTTCTTTGAGTTTTGGTTTACAGACTATTACAGGTGTCTATACCGTTCGTGCAATAGATCCTGTTACGCTTTGCCAGTCGAATATGATTGGTGGTGCTACTGTTACTGCATACCCATTGCCTATTATTGGTGTAAGCCCCGGCGTATCGATATGTAGCGGTGGTTCAACAATGCTTACCGGAAGTGGAGGAATCAGCTATACTTGGTTACCAGGTACAGGGCTGACTTCAACAGCAGGTTCAGTTGTTAATGCTCATCCGGTTACAACAACTACGTATACAGTTACCGGCACTAATAGCTCTGGGTGTAGCAATACGGCTACAGTAACTGTCACGGTCAACCCTCTGCCAACAATTAGTGCAGGTCCTGGTGTGGCTATTTGTAGCGGCAGTTCAACGACACTTATAGCCAGCGGTGGTGCTAATTATACATGGTCGCCAGCTACGGGCCTGTCGGCGACTACGGGAACTACTGTAGTTGCATACCCGACTACGACCAGAACATATACGGTAACCGGCATCAGCGGCAGCGGTTGTATTAGCCGGGCTACCGTAACAGTTACTGTAAGCTCATTGCCCGGCATCGTTGCTTGTCCCGGTGTCGCTATTTGTTATGGCGCATCTGCAACACTATCAGCAAGTGGCGGTGCAACATACGAATGGTCACCTCCGGTAGCATTATCAGCAACAACAGGGGCAAGTATCGTCGCAAGCCCTACTGTTACAACTACCTATACAGTAACAGGCACCAATGGCACAGGATGCTCTAACCGGGCGACTGTAACGGTGACTGTGAATTCACTACCCACCATAAGTACATCATCAGGCGGGGCTGTCTGCAATGGCTCATCAACCACACTTTCATCATCAGGCGGCGTAAGTTATACGTGGACACCTCCCATAGGATTATCCGCTACAACGGGTGCAAGTATTACAGCAAGCCCTTCTGTTACCACTACATATACGGTAACCGGTACTAATGGAAACGGATGTACAAACAGGGCAACTGTAACTGCCACAGTAAATACCTCTCCATCCGCAATCAGCACAACCGGCAACCTTTGCGTTGGCAACTCAGTTACCTTGACGAATGCTACTTCAGGAGGTGTCTGGAGCAGTAGCAACCCATCTATTGCAACTATTGGCAGTTCCACAGGTGTTGTTACCGGTGTTGCATCAGGCACAACAACCATCTCCTATACACTATCTTCAGGTTGCCGTGCTATTATGATCGTTACAGTAGCGGCATTGCCGTCCGCGATTTCCGGGCCAGGTACTATTTATACAGGGGCTACTGCTACTTACACCAATGCTACATCAGGTGGATTTTGGACCAGCAGCAATACTTCAATAGTATCTATAGGCAGTGCTACAGGAATAGCAACCGGGGTAGCTGCCGGAGCGGCTACTTTATCTTATACGGTTTCATCCGGGTGCAGAACTACTCTTTTGGTGTCGGTATCGGCAACGCCAACGGTCTTTTCAGTAACCGGTGGCGGCATCTATTGTTATGGAGGTGCGGCCGTTGTTATCGGATTAAGCAACTCTCAGGCGGGTGTAAGCTATCAGTTATATCGGGGAGGGACTCCGGTTGGGACACCCGTTTCCGGTACGGGCGGGGCTTTTAGTTTCGGAACGTTTACTACCGCAGGGACTTACACGGTGATTGCAAATCCATCAAGCTCAAGCCCGGTGACCATGTCGGGCAGCGCTACCGTTACTGTTATTTCATCGACAATGTTGCCTCCACCTAGTGCTGTTTTGGGCGGTGGTACCATGTGTGCAGGAAGCCCCGGTTTACCCATAACAATGCCAGGATCAGCTGTAACAGTCGACTACCAGCTCTACCGAAATGGCATTCTTACAGGAAGTCCTTTGCCGGGGATAGGTACTGCTATGAGTTTTGGTTTACATACAGTTCCTGGTACTTATACCGTTATTGCAACAAGTACGGTAAATGGATGCTCGCGGAACATAGGGCTCGGGGTAAATATAACTGTATTCCCTACGCCTAATGTTTACAATGTAACGGGGGGAGGCAGTTTCTGTTCAGGAGTTGGCGGTGTGGTTGTTGGGCTAAATAATTCGCAATCAGGCGTTAATTATCAGTTGTACAACGGCACTTCCGCTGTTGGTAGTTTGCGTCCAGGTACCGGAGCTGCGTTTAATTTTAGTACTGTAACAGCTTCAGGCACTTATTCTGTAGTAGGAATAGGCAGCTATTGTACGGCAAACATGTCCGGTACTGCCACCGTCAGCGCAAATCCAGTTCCAACCGTGAGCGGCACCATATATACCGTTGCGCCTGCAGGTAGCATTTCCCTTTCCGGATCGGTATCCGGTGGTTTATGGACTAGCAGCAATACAGGAGTGGCTACGATAGGCTCATCTTCGGGCATCGTAACTGGCGTAGCATTAGGCAGCTCAACAATATCCTATACTTTATTCACAGGTTGCCGTGGAACAAAAGTGATTTATGTGACACCGACAGGGCATAGGGGTATTGCTGACGACTCATCTACTGATGCTTTATTTGCGCGACGAGTTTATGTTCGTCCCAATCCCAATACAGGTACTTTCTGGGTCAGAGGTGATTTTGGTGATGATGTCGAGGCTACACTTGAAGTATTCAATATGCTTGGTCAGAAGGTATACAGTAGGGTAGTGAGGCTCCAAGACGGCAAACTGGAAGAAGAAATACTTCTTGAAAACATCACGAATGGCACATATTTATTAAATGTCAGCAGCGCCACTTATCGGGATATGTTCCATGTTGTAGTAGCGCGATAGTCTGAAGGTTGACTTTTGGCGTCGGGTAGATTGTCTTGGAGTCAAACGATTTATATTATCTACGTCAATTGTTCATCTGAACTTTTGATAGACAATTACAAGTCGGGGGACAAATTGACTGCCAGAAAAAGAGAGACATTCTTGTTTAAAACGGTCAAGGTTGGTCATTTTGACCGACTTTATACCGTAAGCTTGCACAGACTTAGACCAATAAAGTGTTCTAGCCTTTTTTATACCTATTTGCAAATTCAACTAATTTTCGGTGAAGATTTAGTGCCCAATTTGGATCTTCTTCGATAGGCAAAATACCTTTTTCAGCCATGGTGTTACGGAGAATAATTCCTTTAGAAAAGTCTTTACCAGGAAGAATAAGCAATGTATCATGTTGCAAAATGATGGTAATTAATAAGTTCATTGTATATTCAACTTGCCTGGTTAGTGGATTAATACTATTGGTTTCCGTTAAAATCAGTGATTTATTTATTGCACTATTAGATTTATTGGTTGCTAATTCAGACTGTTGTCTTTCATGGTATATCTTTGCTAATAGCCAATCATTGAGATTTATTCCCTTTGATATAGCTTCTTGCTGAAATTTCACATAATCTGCTATAGGAATCCTACAAGCAATACTCTTTGTATTTAACTGACTCGGATATATTTTCTGCTCTTTTTTCTGGTTGGATAGATCTTTAGATTTCATACAAACGGGGTTTGACATAAATATTAGGCATTTGATTAGGGTAAATTGAGTCGACCGAAACTTTGAGTTTCATTCGAGGCAATGGTTATTGAAATTGTCAAAAAGTATCACGGGAATTTTGCTCCAAATGGTCAAGTATTGAATCTCGATCATAGAGTATTAGTTTTTTTTCGGGCTGTGAAAAACGAATTTTTCCGGTGTCCCTAAATTTCTGCAGAGTGGTTTTACTTTTTATACGAAGCAACCTCATTGCCTCCGTATCAGATATCCATTTGTCAGTTTCTCCTGATAATTTTCTATCAAAGTGTTCGATGACCTTTTCTATTAGACTGTAAAAAGCTTCATTCTCTAAACAGATTACTTCCATAGTGTTTTTGCTATCCAGTTGTGATTAATAAGCAAAAGTACCAGGTTGGATGTTCGATGTAAAAAAAAGATGCGGATAAAAATGTCCGCACAAGAAAATTTGGAAAAATCACTCAAAGTAACTATTTCGTTTTTTTGATGATTGACGCTTTTCGACCCGCACAAGTGGGTTTATGTTTTTTTACGTTGTCAATCAGTTCTTCGTAAAAAGGTGTATATCCTTTGCTTCGTTCTGTCATTTGAGAGTGTAATTCGGATGTTTTGTTTGCACGAGAGTCGAAAATTTTTTGCGTGCTGGAAAGGGATCTTTTATGAGCTCTGAAGTTGCCATCATTTGATCTGTTTTACACGGCATTTTCTAATTAAATATATCCGAGCGAGGGGAGTTACCTAACAAGTTTATATATCTTCAAAGATAAATTTTGGTAGATTTTATTGCTATCAGGCCTTAAGATTTTTGCATTGTGTGAAGAAAATACATGAAATTATATATAGCATTTTGATGTGTTTTTCTTGATACAAGTTGTTACAAGCCTATTTTCGGACTTTTTTTGACAATCCAGCAGTATAAATATTTCGTTAGCTTTGGTGCTTCCTTTTATCAAGTTGGAGGCTATTAATGTGGACCTAATTTCTCGGTCTTGATCCGTTCTTTCGAATAGATATCCTATTCCCGGCAAACAAGAAATAGGGTTATGCACTCCGCCCAATTCGGGATTGACGGCTAAGTAATGTAATTCAAAGTTCTGGAAAGGTGCAATTCTAATGCGTCAAACCATGGCCTGTCTATAATTGATACCGTTAAATTTCCGGGAGTAGCACCGCAATCTGAGTAAATTGGGAACTCACTTAAGCTATAGCCTGTGATGAGAACAAATTGCAGTTACTTACTAACGACCCATTAAATCAATATAAGTCCTCTAACATTCAGAATGTGGATTTGCGGCAATCATTCATTGGCGGTTTGTAGGAGTAAAGCCGGAGAAACCGATTACTTGCTAAAAATGGGCATAATTTAGAATACACGGTATATCAAATTGTCATTATTTTCGCATTATTCATCACTTAAACGAAAAATATGAACAAAGCAGAACTAATTGACCAGATTGCAAAAGATTCCGGCATTACTAAAACACAGGCAAACGACGTGCTCGATGCCTTTACAAACGGTGTTGTTACTACGTTAAAGAAGGGTGATACCGTGACGCTGGTAGGATTTGGCACATTTTCAGTTTCACAGAGAGCCGCCCGTAACGGTCGTAACCCACAAACAGGTGCGACTATTAAAATAAAAGCGGCAAAAGTGCCGAAATTTAAGGCTGGCAAAGATTTTAAAGACAAAATTGCAGGTGCTAAAGTAAAGACCAAAAAATAGTAATTACTATTGATTTATTTTTTGAAGACCGGATTATCAGGATCATAGATAGACATTGGAAAAGCTTTTTGGGAATAAGTAGCATTTCATGCCTTTGATTTAAGCGCAAATTGAATTCTCTTTGACGGGCATGTCCGGGCAAGTTCAATTTGCGCTTGCCAATTTATGGCTAATTTGTGTGACTGTTTTTGGGCCTATTTCCTATGTTTTCAGAAAATTGCACATGAATATTTAGCGTGACAATTTAATTGAGGAGAATAAAGTTATCCCAGAAAATAGAAGAAAGATAGCAATACGGGTTGGAATTCTGTTTGTTTATCCTGCTTCCATTTCATAATTATTTGGAAAATAACCAATGGCATAATTAAGGGTATTATCAGGTTGTTGCTAAATTTCTAAACTTTATAAAACGATGCGGGTGGTTTCAAAAACCATCACTTTTTCAATCTTTTCCCAAGGATAATCTATAATTGTGCCTATAATTGGCAATCCGATATTCCCGTAGCGCCTAAAAAGCAAATTGTTCCGGAATAATCAGGAATCTTTTTCAAGCAAGGCAGTTTATCAATGGTTTTTAGAGAATGTTTGAGAATTTTCTGGATAATTCCGGATAATTACGGGGATTCTTAAGCCATTTATAGGTTGTCTATCGGGCAGGGTGGGGTGTTTTTGAAAATTATTTGACGATATTCTTAACCCCATTAGGGGCAATTTTTTTGAAAACTGTCAGGAATGTTATTCTAGCCTGCCCCCATGGTGTTATTGAATATCCCTTTATGGAATGGAAAGGATATGTTTCGCGAAACCCACGCGTAATTATCCGGGTCAAAAATATGACTGATAACAAGTCGTTGTAGCAATAAAAGCGTTCGAAGTGTGGAGCGATTCAATGTAAACTGAAAAGTCGTCGTCTACTGAATATTGTGCCATATTACGGCGGAGAACACTACCTTGAAATTAGTACACACCTGCCATGACTTCAAGGAGTACAAATATCACTGTAATTAACAATACTGAATGTGATTTAGTATTAATCCATGAACGATTGCATAAAGGAAAATGGTCGATTAATTCAACCCCTCCTTCGTTAATTAATGCTGGCAATATTGGTATATTGCAATCTGAAAATGATTATTCCCGATCCGGAATAAAAGGTACTGTGCAATATTTGATGAAAGGGACACAGAATAAAATGGCAATTGAGTGGTCTAATCCACTTTGGGGTAGAAATCATTATAAAATATCATGTCCTGAAAATTTTCAAATAACGAGGGTTGGAGGAATTGGAAATAATGCAATGGTAGCGTTCACTATAAAAAAAATTAGTTGATAATGTACGCACCGGCAGTATTATTCGTAACAGGGTCTATAAGTACTCCACGGCCACATTCAGGTATAGAAGCAAAAGTGTCATAAGCGATTGCTTCTTTAGTTTTAATACTCACCCTCGCAAATTCGTTTACTTTAACAGGCTCAGTAAACACATTTTTTTCAAATGAGTTTACATCTACTTTGTAATCTACTTTTGTTATCCTGCAAAGCGTTTCCGTGGTGTACAATCTCAATATATAATCCTTTTCAATTTGCAATGGGGTTTCATCAAGCCAGCAGATGGTAGCATCAATTTGATTAGTAACAACAGGAAAATTTTCCAAATTAGAAATCAAGTCTCCCCGTTGAGGTTTATAATCGCTATGCAGGTAAATACAAATATTTTGGCCGGCTTCTGCACTTGCCACTTCATTATATCCATTCACTATTCTCGTTATCGTACCTAGGTGATTACCGGGATGGATACAAATTGTATCATTTACTTTTAATGACCCGGATATTACTTGTCCGGCATATCCTGTATTTTCTCCGCTAATGATACACTGCACCGAAAATCTCGCAGTATCCGTATTCAGAATTGATGGCGAACAATTTTCTAAATAATTTTCCAATGTGGTGCCGTCATACCATTTCATGCTTGCTGATGGAGAGGAAACATTGTCTCCATGCAATGCACTAATCGGAATATATGTAAGGTTCTGAATAGATAGCTTCTCAGCAATACTTGAAAATTCTTGCTGTATCGAATTAAAGATTTGCACATCGTAATTAACTGCATCCATCTTATTTACAGCCACGACCACATGATTTATTTGCAAAAATGAAGCTACTAACGAATGTCGTTTTGTTTGCTCGGTTATGCCGTTTTGCGCATCAATAAGAATAATGATCAAATCGACGTTTGAAGCCCCAGTAACTAAGTTTTTTGTGTATTGAAAGTGCCCCGGGGCATCGGTGATGATGTACTTTCTGTTTTTTGTGGTGAAGTATTTGTATGCCACATCTATCGTTATGCCTTGCTCCCGCTCCGATCTAAGTCCGTCAGTAATATAGGCAAGATTATAGATATCGGCCTTACCATTAGAAACTGCCTGAAGCAGGTCTTTTTTGATATTGTTTGTATCATATAAAAGCCTGCCTATGAGAGTACTCTTTCCATCATCCACATTGCCGGCGGTAATAAACCGTAAAATATCCATGTGATACCAAATTTAAAAATAACCTTTTAGTTTCCGATCTTCCATAGCTGCATCAGAGTATTGATCATCGATGCGAGTTTCGCCACGCTCACTTATAGCAGAGGTTTCAATTTCAGCTATCATTTTTTCTATAGTATCTGCTTCGCTTTCTACAGCGGCGGTACAGGTCATATCTCCTACAGTCCTGTAACGAACTTTTTTGCGTACAATGGTATCCTCTTCGTCTATCCTGATGTAGTCCGAGACTGCAATCAATTTATCCTCATACAGTAGGCAATCCCTTTCATGTGCGAAGTATAGTGATGGTAATGCTATGTTTTCCCGCTGTATGTAGTGCCACACGTCCAGTTCGCTCCAGTTGCTTATGGGGAACACACGTACATTTTCTCCGTTACTAACCCTTCCATTATATATATTCCATAGCTCCGGCCGCTGGTTGTATGGCTGCCATGCTCCGTTGCTTTCTCGTATGGAGAATATGCGTTCTTTAGCTCTTGCTTTCTCTTCATCACGCCTACCGCCACCTATGCAGGAATCAAACCCGAACTCTTTGATGGCATCTAATAGCGTGTATGACTGTAGTACATTTCTGCTCGGAAATTTTCCTGTAGAATCTTTCAGTTGCTTTGTTTTGATAGTATCTGCTACTTTTCTCACTATTAAGGGTAGCCCGTACTGCTGCATTAGTTCATCCCTGAATTGTAGCGCTTCCTGAAAGTTATGCCCTGTATCTACATGGAGTATAGCGAAAGGCGGCTTAGCTGGGTAAAAGGCCTTTAAAGCCAAGTGTATGAGCACTGTGGAGTCCTTGCCTCCAGAAAACATTACCGCAGCATTTTTAAACTGTGCTGAGGTTTCCCTGAATATATATATTGCTTCTGATTCCAGTGTGTGAATATGATCCATAAAACATGCGTAATTTATTGATTCTATTACGTAAAACAAGCATTGAATAATATTCGTAGATGAATTTCTAATTAATTTTAAAAAAAACACTAAATTATTTTTTGTGTATTCAATTATTTCTTTTAAGTTTGAATATGTTTTTAAAAATCACTTATAAAAATTAAAATACCTTATTATGGCCGCAAATTGTAATGTAGCAACTCCGGGAACCTCAGGGCTCTTTTTTGGTGCAGGTACTGATAACGCTATTGTTCAAGGATCAACTCCTGCTACAAATTCAACCAATTATGCAAACTGGGGATTCATAGGAAATGGAGATAATAACTGCATAAACGGAACACCAGGTGCCGGAGCTCCCGCGATAGGATCTTGCACAGATTCAATAATTAACGGATGTAGAAACACTATTGTTAGTGATGGCTTGATGGTAGATTGGAATGCAAGAACTTGTGCGAATGCAATTGTTACAGGTAATGTTAATACGATATGCCGTAGTTATATCTCTTTTATAGGTGCGGGAGGAAACCATCTACTTTGTTGGAATTATGGCGGATTTATTGGTAGTGGGGATTTTAACTTCATTGATGGCGGAATTGGCGGCCCTGCTGTTAACCAAGCTATCCATAGATCGTCTATTTTGAATGGTGCATTTAACCGTGTTTACTCTGATTGTGCCACCATTATTGGCGGAGAGTGCAATTGTATATGGGATAATAGTCATTTTAGTTTAATCGGTGGCGGACACTGCAATTGTGTCTTTAGTTGTGTTTCTGTAATAGATAATGGTTGTTGTAACGTTATAAATACTAATTCTTGTTATGGCTTTATAGGAAATGGGCGTAGTCATACAATCTCGAGTGCCTTCGACACAATCGTTGGAGGTTGCGACCATACTATTAATGCAAATTCCCACTTTAGTTTTATTGGTGGCGGGGCTATAAACACAATCTCCGGTTCATATGCTACATTGAGCGGTGGGGTTTTAAATTCAATTGATGGGCATTGGGGAACGATAGCTGGTGGTGGGGCTAATAGTATTCTCGCAGGAACACACCATACTATATCCGGAGGTCAGGACAACGTGATAGCTAATTGCAGGCATAATACTATAGCAGGCGGGTGCAATAATAATATACTTGCTGGTGCGTTTGGCTCAGTAATTAGTGGTGGACAATCAAACAGTGTGTCTAATAACTATTCAACAGTCGCAGGGGGTGTTGTAAATCAAGCCCTTGGTATTGCAAGTGCAATTGGTGGTGGCTCACATAATCAGGCCACGGCTTCGTACAGCAGTGTATTCAGTGGTTTATCTAATTGTTCATGGTCTCAGTGTTCTGTAATTGGTGGTGGTGCCAACAATTGCATAACCGATCAATCCACGCATTCGTTTGTTGGTGGTGGCTGTCTTAACGCAATAGAATCCAGTTTCAGTGCAATAGGGGGCGGCAGAAGCAATCAGCTTCCATCCGGAAGCTTCCATACCATAGGAGGCGGGCAAGGCAATAATATTCTTAACAATACGCACAATACAATTGGTGGTGGGAATAGCAATTTAATTGGTGTAAACGCTGTCAGTTCGACGATAGGTGGAGGTATTAGCAACCGAGTGTTTGGTGCGTGCGCAGGGGTTGGTGCCGGACAAAACAATCTTGCCAATAATCTTTGGTCATATGTAGGTGGAGGTAATGAAAACTGTGCCTGCGGTGATGCCTCGGTAATTAGTGGCGGCAATTCAAATGTTGCCTGCGCGGTTCATTCTACTATCGGTGGAGGTTTTAGAAACCTGATATGTGTCGATGTTCCTTCAGGTACCACAAGTACATATGCAACCGTTGGAGGAGGTGCGTTTAATGGGATAATAGGTGATGGCTCAATAATTGCTGGAGGAGGATTTAATTTTATAGGATCCCTTAGTACGGCAGCTCCGATATTACCTGAACCTATATGTTATTCATTTATTGGAGGAGGGTACAGAAATTGTATGTGCACTGTATCCACTCCTGCAAACTTCTCTGTGATTGGAGGTGGGTGCTTCAATGTCCTTAACGCATGTTATTCATTGATTGGGACAGGTAGAGGTAATACGGTTTCTGGATGTTATGCTTCAATTGTTGGTGGGCATAACAACTCGGCTTCAGGTCAATATTCTTTTATTGGCAATGGTGGTGATGCAGCCTCTGCAACAGCTAATCGGGCTATGGGTGCTTATTCTTTTATTGGCAATGGTAAAGATCAGCTTGCTTCCGGTAATTGCTCGTTTATTGGTGGTGGTTCCGGACATGAAGCAACTATGGCTTTTTCGTTTGTAGGTGGTGGTGAGAATAACTGCGCACACGCTGTACATTCAGCAATAGGCGGTGGCACTATTAACCTAGTTGACCCTACCGGTATGTGGTCAATTATAGGCGGGGGTATTGCTAACAGTGCTTTTGAGCCTTTTTCTTTCATTGGTGGTGGAAGACAAAATGAAACCCATAATCTAGGTGCCGTTGTATCAGGAGGGCAAGGCAATCAGGCGTGGGGGGATTCTTCAAGTATTGGAGGCGGTTCAGGAAATTTTATACAAAATGCCGCTTTTGCGGGAATAGGAAGCGGTACGACTAATAGGATAGCTGATAATTCCATCGCTAGCTTTATTGGCGGCGGCGGTAGAAATTCGATAGGAAACACTGCAGCCGGTTATTGCTTTACTAGTTATAGCGTTATTGGCGGCGGATGCTGTAATTGTATAAATACAGGAAATACGCTGAATTCTGATACCATGTATACTTTTATAGGTGGTGGTTGCTGTAACCTTATTACCCCAGGGGCAGGCTTTACCAGTATTGTGGGCGGACGTCAGAATACGAATGCAGGTGATTTAACCTTTATAGGAGGAGGTCAACTAAACAGTATTGCCCAAATTTCCCTTGGGGCATTCATAGGCGGCGGCGGCGGAAACAGAATTGCTAACGCAGCAGTAGGTTCTTTTAATGGTGGTTACAGCTCCATAGTGGGCGGGATTCAAAATAGTATTGATACTACGAATGCTTTGCACGCCAGATTTGATTTTATAGGTGGAGGTCAGCAAAACCTGATATGTGCAGGTAGTTCTTTTTCATCAATCACTGGCGGGTCAGACAATCTTAATTCCGGTAGCTGTTCGGCTATTGGTGGCGGCTTTACTAACCGTATAGGCAGCGCCACTGCCGGCCACATGCGTGCAGACAGCAATTTTATAGGTGGCGGCTGTAGTAACCATATCCAGTCAAATCTCGACTTTGCTGCCTGCTTGTCGTTTATAGGTGGTGGCCGTGCTAATATCATTCATCCCGATTCCTGTTGCTCGGCCATAGGCGGCGGGTTCAGCAATATAGTACAGGGCTGCTCCTCATTTGTTGCCGGCGGCGATACAAACCGGTTAGGTGGTGGCGCGACAGGCCGCTTGTTTGCTAACTTCGGCTTTATAGGCGGCGGCCAAAACAACTGTATTAATACTAATGCTGCATATGGCGCACCACACAATGTGATAGGCGGCGGGCAGGATAATATGATTGACCCGAATACAAATCACTCATCCATACTTGGTGGCATAGGCAATACAAACTCTGGTAATTGCTCTGCAATACTTGGAGGCCAAGGAAATATTGTGACCCATAACTGGGCGAGTGCATCTGGGTATAATGTGACTTCTAATCAAGATTGTGCATTTCATGCAAATATTTTGGTATCGCAGAATATGCCACCATTTGGGACAGCTCCTGCTGGTACACTGTCTAGTTTTCCTATACCAGCATGGATGATTGCTTGTGGTTTCCCTGCAGGAAATCTCGTGTTAATTTAATTTTTTGTGCAGTATAAAAATGTGAGTTGTGAAAAAGTATTGGATTTTATTTGTTTTTGTTCCACTAATAGGGCATAGTCAAACCATAACAACCATAGCAGGCAATGGGTCGTCATCATATAGCGGCAACGGTGTACCTGCTACAGCTGCGGGTGTTCCAAATGCTTGTGGTGGAGCCTTTGATAAATATGGTAATTATTATTTTACGGATGCGATTAATTCCCACACAGTAAGAAAAATAGATGTAACTGGAATTATCACTACAGTTGCCGGGACAGGTGTTGGAGGGTTTGGAGGGGATGGAACTTCCGCAACATCTGCAAAACTATTTACTCCTTGGGGAATTGCTTTAGATACTTTTGGTAATTTATATATTGCTGATGGGGGAAATAATAGGGTTAGAAAAGTAAATATATCCACTGGAGATATTTCAACTTTTGCTGGCACAGGAACTGGGGGGGGCGGTGGAGATAATGCCCCAGCAACTTCTGCGGAAATATGGAATCCTAACGATGTATGTTTTGATAAATTCGGAAATTTATATATTTCTGATTTATATAACTATAAAATTAGAAAAATTAATTCTTTGGGTATAATAACGACTTTTGCTGGTACGGGCACTCCTGGCTATTTCGGTGATGGAGGACCTGCAACGGCAGCAAATATTAATGTGGCTCAAGGTATTGCAACTGATGATACTGGTAACATTTATATTGCAGATGGAAGTAATGGTCGAGTTAGGAAAGTCAATACGATGGGCATAATTTCTACAATTGCTGGAAACGGTCTACTTGCTTATGTAGGAGATGGAATACCTGCAACAAACGCGCAAATAGCACCAATTAAAGTAGCTATTGATGATTCTGGAAATTTATTTATTGCAGATAAAACTAATAGGAGAGTATTTAAAGTAGATGGTGTCGGAATGATACATGCTATTGCTGGGAATGGTACGACTGGTTTTAGTGGCGATGGTGGACCTGCAGTTTTGGCATCATTGGATTATCCGTCAGGCATATCTTTTGATCAGTGTAATAACTTATATATACCAGATGTAAACAACCGCCGTATCCGTAAGGTCTTGTTCAATCCTACCTGCGACCTTGAATCACTTAATACAAACGTAATCAGCAATAATGAAATTATCTCTGTTTACCCCAATCCTGTAAATGATGAACTGCACATAGATAATGCAAAACCAGGCACTAAATACGCTATGGTAAGCATAGTAGGCGCTGTGCTGCATAGAGGCACCCTACATGCGAAAGAAAACAGCATATCCATAAGAAATTTACCACCGGGCATATACCTGTTGCAGCTTACAGATGTTGATGGAGTGAAGATGGTAAAGCGAATAATAAAAGAGTAAGTTGTTTTTATCCTTCAACGAAAAACCTGCAACCTTTAAGTGCGGCCTTATGAATATTATTTTCCAGGTAGATGGTGGTATTGGCAAAAACGTAGCAGCTACAGCAGTCTGCAAAGCCATCAAAAAGCAAAACCCAAAAGACCGCCTTATTGTCATTACCGGCTTCCCCATAGTTTTTTTTGGTAATCCTCATGTTGATAAGGTACTTGCAGCAAACGACCTGCTATATTTCTACCAAAATCATGTGCATGGCCAAAATGTAAAAGCATTTTTGCATAATCCTTCTCTGGAAACAGATTTTGTGATAGGCAATGGCCACCTGATAAAAGTATGGTGCGAAATGTTTGGTGTAAAATATAGTGGAGAATTACCGGAACTTTTCCTAACCAACCGGGAGCAAACGTTTTTAAGCAACCAATTTTCGTCCCCAAAACCATTAATGGTCATTCAGTCTAATGGTGGCCAGCAAACCCAGCAAAACAAATATTCCTGGACAAGAGACATTCCATTAAACATAGCACAAAGAGTGGTTGATTCCTTTGCCAATGAATACAATGTTGTTCACCTTCGCAGGGAAGACCAGTTGCCTTTAAGAAATACAACTCCTGTACAAACTGATTTTCGTTCACTCGCCGTGCTTATCGGAATGAGCGAAAAAAGACTCTTTATAAATAGTTTTGGGCAGCACACAGCAGCCGCGCTCTCTAAGCCCTCCGTGGTTTGCTGGGTGGGCAATTCACCCAATCAGTTAGGGTATGAGATGCATACCAATGTTACGGCTAATCCTTTTACAATAAAGCCGGACCTGCGAAATTCTGTGTACACAAAATATAATGCCGGCGGCAATGCTACAGAATTTCCATACAATAGTGAGAGCGAAATTTTTGATGCCGATATGATAATTGAGGCATTACGAAATGACAAAGAGGAAATACCCGGTGAAAGTAAAACAAAAAATAACCTAAGGATAAAAGAAAGGATTTTCATTGACAGCAACCGGGGCAGTATGGTCGCTCAACGGCTTAGTTGCATGGCGGGTAAGGTTGACCTTACTGACGTAAAGCAAGTGTTGGACATTGGCAGTTGGCATTTAGGGCAAAGCATTGAATTTTCAAGCGTATTTAAAAACGTAAAAATTGATGCGTTTGAGCCGGTGCCTGATTCGTATCAAAATTGCCTGAACCGTTTGAATACGCTTGATGAACAAAAGAAGAGCAGAATAAAAGTCCACAATCTCGCTTTAACGGACAAGGAAGGAGAAATACCTTTTTACCCTGTTGATCCAGCTAAAAGTTCCACCCCGAACGTTGGGGCTTCGTCAATGTTCAAATTCATAGATGGCCTCAATGGCTCTCCATTTGGACAAAATTTGATACAGGGGGAAATAAAAGTGAAGGCAAATACATTGGATAACTGGTGTAAGGATAATAACATTACTGAAGTCGACATAATGTGGGTGGACGTGCAAGGGGCAGAGTTATTGGTATTTAAAGGGGCAGAAAACATCCTTAAGAGTACGCGCATCATTATGACTGAAGTAGGATTGAAACCATACTACCAGGGGCATACTTTGAAAACCGATATTGACCGGTTTTTATTGGGTTTAGGCTTCAAGGAACTGGAGGGATCTTTTGAAGTAAATGTCGTTGATTTTGAGGCAAATGTTATTTATGTGAAATCGTAAAAAATAGTTTTGTCATTAAAAATTATTATTTATTTTTAACTATAATCATCTTATAACCTAAATTTTAGACAAATGAATATCATCTTCCAGATTGACGGGGGTATTGGTAAAAGCGTGATTGCAACAGCCGTATGTAAAGCAATAAAAGCGCAGCACCCTAAAGACCAACTAATAGTTATTACGGGATACCCCGAAGTGTTTCTTTGTAATCCGAATGTGGACAAGGTTTTTAATTTCAATAACCTTAACTACTTCTACCAGGATTATATCGAGGGCCATAAAGTGAAGATGTGCCTGCACAATCCCTACCTGCACACTGATTTCATAAACCTGGATGGCCACCTGATAAAGGTATGGTGCGAGATGTTTGGCATCAAATACAATGGTGAACTACCGGAACTTTTCATTAACAACAGAGAACAGACATTTTTCGGCAACCAGTTCGGCAATTCCCCCAAACCAATAATGGTGCTGCAAACACATGGTGGTGCCGCAAACCAGCCTAATAAATATTCATGGACAAGGGATATGCCGCTGGCAACAGCCCAACAGATTGTCTATACATTCGCCAATGACTATAACATTGTACATATTCGCAGGGAGGACCAACTGCCCTTGCAGGGCACAACTCCTTTGCAAGCGGATTTTAGGGCCCTTGCTGTATTGATAAACATAAGTGCCAAAAGACTGTTTATTGATAGTTTTGGACAACATACAGCCGCCGCGCTGAACAAACCTTCTGTAGTATGCTGGATAGGCAATGTGCCTTCCCAGTTCGGCTACGAAATGCATACAAATATTGTAGCTAATCCTCCTACTATGAAGCCGGAGTTACGTCACTCCGTTTTCAGCAAATACAACATATCGGGCCAGCCTACTGAGTTCCCCTACAATAATGAGGCGGAAATATTTGATGCCGATAGGATTATTGAAGCGTTGCGTAATACACCGGCACAGCAACAGCAAGCTATTGTAGAAGCGCCTGTAGCTAGTCCAGAGGTTGTTGCTGATGGTGAAAAGGAACAGGCGAAGAGTAAAAAGAAAAGGGAAGCTGTAGCTGAATAAATACTAAAAAACCGATTTTCAAAGCCTAAAGTACACACACCGTGCCTGATAAAATTTTTTTTCAAAGCAGCCTTCCAAGGGTTGGGAGTACTGTATTTCAGAACCTGATGAATCAGGATCCTCGCTTTTATGCTTCCTCAACGAGCGGTATGCTTGAGCTTATATATGCAGCCCGGCATAACTATACTGAAAGCCCGGAGTTTAAAGCTCAGGATGCAGAAACGATGAAGAAAGCATTCCTTGGATTCTGTCGGGAAGGTATTTTCGGATATTATAACGCAATCACGGATAAGCCATTTATCCTAGATAAATCCCGGGGGCATTTTGCGCATTACGGGTTCATAGACAGCTTCTACCCTAATCCTAAGATAATATGCCTGGTTCGTTCTTTGCCGGACATTATAGCCTCAATGGAAAAGATGTTCAGGAACAACCAGCACAAATCGCATACTATAGTAAATCATGCAAATATGCAGGGTACAAGTACGCCCAAGCGGGTTGATATCTGGTTTAATTCTCCTCCTATTGGGCTTGCTGTAGAGCGTCTTGGAGAAGCTATAAGGCAAGGGATAGATAAAAAAATGCTGTTCATAAAATATGAGTCACTTTGCCTTTACCCGGAACAGGAAATGAAGCGTGTTTATGAATATCTTGATATTGAACCTTTCAAAAATGATTTTACCAGCATAGAGCAAACTACGAAAGAGGACGATGAAATATATGGCTTTTCAGGTTTGCATACAATTAGGCCATCTCTTGAAATGAAACCGTCTGATGCAAAAGACGTGCTTGGTAAAGATGTCTATGACTGGATAATGAAGCAATACAAATGGTACAACGATTATTTTGGGTATAAATAGCCTTTATTTAGGGAGCAAATAAGCCGGGTCATATTGGCCTGTGACCGCAGAGTATTCCTGGTGCGTATATTCAAACCCAAGTCGCAATAAAAGGGATTTTGCATGACTATTCGATGAGTTATGGACGGCTATTAGTTCAGTCGCTTTCAATATGGAAAATGCATAGCTGACTACTGCTTGCGCAGCTTCAACGCTATATCCTTTATTCCAATAATTTTTTTTAATCAATATGCCCATCTCGTATTTTTTGCAAGATGGTTTGTATGGCCGAAGCCCGCAGTAACCAATAAGCTCACTCGTATCTAAAAGAAATACCGGCCAGTATTGGATATTGTGCAGGCGTAAGATTGCCCGCTCTGTACGCAAACGTCTCATAACTTGCGGCCTCGAAAATGGCCCGCCTATATATTTTGTAAGGTCTCGGTCGCTCAATAATTCAAATGCTATGTCTATATCATCCAAAGACCATGAACTAAAACCAATCCGGCCACTTTTCAGGAAATAGCCCCTATCCATTAGTTTACAGCGGTTGCTTTTATCGAAGGGATACACACAAATTCATTCACCGAAAGAAACCTGACTACCTTATCGGCACAGGTCTTAACGGACTCGAAATCAGAATGCAAATGGATTGCGGGCGAGGTAGGTTTTTCGTATGGGCTGTTAATGCCTGTAAAATTCCGGATTTTACCCTCTTCTGCCAGTTTATACAAGCCTTTAACGTCCCGTTTCTTGCAAATTTCAATGTTGGCATCAACAAAAGTTTCCACAAAACTATTTTCTCCAATGATTGTTTTTGCCATGTTCCTGTCATCTTCAAACGGGGAAATAAACGAAGCAATAACTATGGTGCCAGCGTCATTGAATAGCTTACATATCTCGGCAACACGCCTGATGTTCTCGCTCCTGTCTTCCTGGGAAAAACTTAAATCATTATTGATGCCCATGCGCGTATTGTCGCCATCTACTACGTATGACCTCAATCCTAAATTGTAAAAACAACTGTCTAATTCTGAGGCGATGCTGGATTTACCGGAGGCTGATAAGCCGGTTAACCAGATTGTAAATGATTTGTTCCCGTTCAATTCTTCTCTTTGCTGTCTTGCGACTTTGGTCGTCTGCAAGAATAAATTTGCCGCATTCTCTTTTTTTACTCTTTCGGCAGTATTGGATCTTGTGGGAACGCCAAAAGAGGTTTTATGCCAAACTCTTTCATGGAGGAAATACAAAGTCATTTTAGTAATTAACTCCAGTCCTCCGATTTTAGCGCCCATGCTTATTTCTCCGGTAATAAACCATCCAAGTAAGATTGTATCAATAGTGCCAACAATCCTCCAGGATACTGTTTTTACCAAATGTCTTTTGACTGTGGGGTCTCTTTCAAAGAGGTTTAGTAGTCCATCTAGAATCATTCAGCTAAGATAATATAATATTTTGTCATGATTGGTTTCCCACGCTCAGAACTTCTATGACTATATTGAAACTATAGAAGAAGAATCCACTAGCGATATTTCACTTTTTGCAAACCTTATTTTTTTGACAAGAAGGATGACTTGCCAGCACAGGAAGAGCTGAAACACGAAAATGATAGATTGGTTTTTGTTAAGCTTCGGACTGGAACACTATTGAAGGGACGTTTAAGTGTAGACGATGAAACATCTGATCGCATTGATAGTTTTTGCTTTGATGTAGCCAATAGCCTACATTTTTTAAAAAATGAATTTACATAATGCCATTTCATAACATTTCCGTATTTTTATACATGATTATACAATTTGTATTATGAGTGAGGGCGATTTGGGCTCAAAAGCAAAAGAAGCTCTTAAGCATATTAGAAATTGGCTGGTGAGATATGGTAAAGTTCCATCTGTCAGGGACCTGATGACTGCAATGGACTATAAATCTCCGAGATCGGCTATGCTCCTAATGGAGGAGCTTGAAGCGAACGGTTTTCTTGAGCGCAAACCTGAAGGTAGTTTTAGGATGATTAAAGACCTGGGAACTGATTCGATGACGAGAACTGTTTCAGTACCATTGGTCGGTAATGTCACTTGTGGGTTGCCGATGCTTGCAAATGAAAATATAGAAGCGATGATACCTGTTTCAACTTCACTTGTTAAAGGCGATTCAAAATATTTTTTGTTGCGTGCAATTGGAGATTCAATGAATAATGCAGGAATTAATCCAGGTGATTTAATGCTTGTTAGACAACAATTTTTTGCTGAAAATGGACAAAAAGTAGTTGCATTAATTGACGATGAGACGACGGTCAAAGAATTTCAATACACAAGTGAAGTTGTAACCTTATTGCCACGATCAACAAACAAAAAACATAAGCCAATTATTTTAGAGCGTGAATTTAAAATTCAAGGTATCGTAGTAACCACTATTCCAAATATCAAAATTTAAAATTAAGTACTATGGCAAATTATCATGTAATGCAGAAGAAGGGTCAGGAAGGCTGGAACGTACAAAAAGAGCACGGGCAAAAAGCGTCCACAACTGTTGACACCCAAAAAGAAGCTGAAAAGTTGGTTTAACAATTCTCAGGAAACAATGGCGGTGGTGAGGTCAGAGTACAGAAACCCAATGGTGGCCCGATTAGGGACAGCGACACAGTTAAGCCAGGTAATGATCCCAGATTAATAAAAGATAAAAGGCACTAAAAAATAAACCGTCCATATAATTCAAAGATGAGAGATATTATTTTCATTAGTCACGCCACACCGGAGGACAACGAATTTACCATTTGGCTTGCGTCTAGGTTGGAGCTAATGGGATATAAAGTATGGATTGATAAGAAGGAATTATTGGGTGGAGAAGTTTTTTGGCAAGATATAGAAACCGCAATTACAAAGAATGCAGTTAAATTTCTATTGGTATATTCTAAAAGCATCTGTTATCAAGATGAGCCCAAGAAGATAAAGAATGGCATACAAAAGGAAATGGATTATGCGAATTGGATAATCCAAAACAATCCGGAATTAAAGGACTTTTTTACAATTCTTAGAATAGATGATGCCCCGTACGACCTATTTCCGAGTTCGAGTGATTTAAACCAAATATCATTTGGGGAGAATTGGGCTGAAGGATTTGGATTACTCGCAAAAAAGTTAGTAAAGGATGACGTGCCTCAGTTAAAGGACATTGTTTCGAGTAATGCTGCTGAATGGTATCTTGAACACTATTTGATAAAAAATCCGATAATTCAAAGGAAGGAATTATACTATACTAATTGGTGGACGGTCGAAAATATGCCAAGCGAATTTTTTATATTGAGATTTGCTAACGAAAAACAAGCTTCAACGGTACACTCAAATAATCCTCAAGTATTGCTCGTATGCAATTCCAATTGTTTAGTAAGTTTCACAAAAAACCTTGATTTTGATCATCAAACTGATATTGACATTATTTCCATAGCGCCTACTGAGATTTTTGAGATCAAAATAAACGACTTAATTCAAGGGTATGAAAGCGAGTTTTTTCCTACTCAACGTGATGCTGAAAATCATTTTAAAAAACTGTTTAAGCGAGCATTGCATAACTATCTTAAGGGCAAACAATTATCATGGTATGAACTGGCAAATAGAAATCTTGCTTATTATCATACGGCAGCTAGTTTGCCATCCTCAAAGGTGAATTTCACGTACCCCTTTTCAGAAAGAACGAAAAAGAAGCAGTTATTTGGAAAATATCTAACGATAGGGAAATGGCACTACGGTTTATCAGTGCGGGCGGTTTTGCGCCCATCCATCGGATTTAGAATAAAAACTCATGTTGTTTTTTCCAAAAATGGTTCTAAGGCCTTAGAAGATAAAAGCCTACAACATGCATATCGAAGAAAAAAGGGCAGAAGAATGTTTAACGAGGAGTGGCGCGATTTACTAGTTGCATTCATTAATAGTTTGAAGAACTATGATGGAGTTATCGAGCTTCCTACAAATAGCGAACAAAAATTGGTGATGAAGGAAATGGTAGAAATGTACTGGTCAGAATACGGATACCTTGACCCGAAGGATTTAGAGCGTCAATCAATTTTATCAATAAATGACGGTGAGGAGGACCAAGATATTGAATAACACTGCTCATTTTTGGATAGAACCAGAGCTGGGCTTCATACCTGAGCCACAACTTTCTTTCGGATTTAATCAAAAAACGGCTGACCCAAGGGATGGATTGATGCTCTATGGTCCGTTCGATCGAGAAAAAATAAAGGGACAGATTAATATTGGCATTATCGGTTGCGAGGCCCAAAGGGGTTATTTAAAAGATTACTTGAAAAAACTTCATTCGCCGATTCTTAGTAGAGAAGATGACGTTGCAAGGCCTTTCTTTCCGGGACTACAATCAGTTGTAAGTAATTACTTAAGCACGGTGAACGCGGATTATTACAAGCCTAAGAAAACAGATTTCCTGCGCTATACCTATAATTACCAGCAGTTGCCGCCTTACCGGGTGCTTGACTCATTGCAAGCAAATCACCTTGTATCACGAATATCCAGCTATTCTTACAGCGAGGTATCTTATAACCAGCCATTCAACCCAAACGTGGTGACCAACCTGTATATCTCGGACTCTACCATGAGAAACAGATACTTTGATACGCTGGTCAAGATACTGAATTGGGTCCAGGATACGAATACCGTGAACCCGGGACATCTATTCTTCGACACCAATAAAGTGGTGGTGCGTTCAATTGTTGATTCTCCGCTCATTGCTTACCGCTGCGCGGACGGCACCTACTGGTATCGTTATTTCGGGTACAGGGATACGATGTTCAATGTTTTTGTGGCGATGCCGCCATGGATACCCGATCATGAGCACCCACTCTATGAGCTGGTTTCCGTAGGGCCTCCACCAGGCATAATGCTCGGCCTCGGCGACAGCACTACCCGTTATTTTACACTAAACCTGCACAAGACCGGTGACCCGACCGTTATCCAGGCGAGGGGTATGACCACCTTCGTGATAGGCAAGAATATTGAACTGGATGATGTGCTGCTGGGCAACCCTATAACTACCTATGCCGGTCGAACCGCGCATGATACTTTCCATAATTGTGAGCGCGACCTGCTCAGTTCCTGTATCAGGGAAGGCACCCTGATGTATGAGAATTACATGGACTCTATTGTGGCGTCCATACGCACCAGGTACATTCCGCATTTGCTCACTGCTGCGCAGGAGAAACTGAACATCGGCTACTGGAACCAGGAATTCAACTACACGCTTTACTATTATGACCGGGCAGGTAACCTGACCAAGACAGTACCTCCGGCAGGTGTTAACTTCGTTCCTTCGGCCTATTGGGACCCCATAGATACCGCGCGGATGCTGTGCACTACCGACCCGCTACATGTTCCGGCTCATACCAAGACCAGCACATATAATTACAACTCCATAAATCAGGTGGTGAAGCAGAATACCCCCGATGCAGGGGAAACCCGTTTCTTCTACGATCCGGCGGGAAGGCTTATTTTCTCGCAGAACGAGAAGCAAAAAACAACGGGCTATTTTACCTACAACCTATATGACAAACAGAACAGGATAATTGAAACAGGTGAAGCCAAATTAGCCTGTCCATATTTTGCTGATTATTCTATCACCGGCCCCTGGTATGTAGGTGGGCCACCCTTGATATTCCCCGCCTGTTATTTTTCCTACCCATTCATCGCTAGCGGACCGTTCAGCCTATCTGGTGTTACCATTTCTGCGTCACCGCCTTTTGTGCGCAGAATGCTGACTACCACATACATAGAAACCCCGTATGACAGTATATACGCTATGATCCGTGGTATGGACAGGCGCGATGTGGTGATGACAATATACGATACAGTAGCCAAAGACCTGTACTCCGTTGCCGGCTACGGCCTTGATGCGCAACTCAACCTGAGAAAGCGGGTGGCTGCTGTAAAGTATTTTAAGTCCTTGTCGGTACTGGATACTTTTTTCAGGAGCTACCATTATGCCAACCATTACAGCTACGATATAGCGGGCAATGTAAAGAGCCTGGTGCAGGAATACCCGGCACTGGAGGTACACAGGCAAAGGTATAAGCGCGTGGACTATGATTATGACCTGATAAGCGGCAAGGTGAACCTGCTGAGCTATAACCGCAGTTTTGCAGACCAGTTCTACCAGCGGTATGCCTACGATGATGACAACCGCATCAGCAAGGTGGAGACCAGCAATGACGGTATCATCTGGAAGCGTGACGCGGAGTATACCTATTACCAGCATGGCCCTCTGGCGCGGATAGACGTAGGTGACCACAGGGTGCAGGGCATTGATTTTGCCTATACGATACAGGGGTGGCTGAAAGCGATGAATGGCGACACCATGAACGTGGCGATGGATATGGGCGAGGATGGCAGTGTGCGCATCAATGCCCGTGATGCGGCGTTTTACAGTATTGATTATTTTAAGGATGATTATAAGCCCATCACTTCGTGGCAGATGAAGCATGTGGAGGATGAGAGCAGGAGCCTGTATAACGGCAACATAAGCCGCCAGACGATGGCTATGCACAACTTCCAGCGGCTGAACAAGCAGTATATATATGACCAGCTTAACCGGATATCTACCGCTGACTATTCGAGAGTGAACGCAACGGACAGTTCCCTGATTCCCGTAACTGATTATCACAGTAACTATGCCTATGATATGGATGGCAACATACAAAGTATGCTGCGATATGGCAATGACCTGGGCTCGGGGGCCACGGTGATGGACAGCCTCACCTATTACTATGGAACCGGCATCGGCGGCTATACCCCCAATGAATTAAAAACGGTATCTGAAAAAGCGGCAGATGTGTATGACCTTGACATAAGGCATAACTTTGCGGGTGATGTCCTTCCCGTGCATTACAAATACGACCCTATAGGAAATACGACCAAAGACCTCATCAGCGGGCAGGACACGATAAAGTGGAACCTGTATAACAAAGTGACGGAGACACAGAACCATACCGCCGATAACACGATGTCATTCGACTATGACGGGGCGGGCAACCGTGTGGGCAAATACTTTGAGCAGGTGGACGGCGACACCATAACGGAGCGCAATGACTACTGGGTTCATGACGCGCAGGGCAACATACTGGCGCGCTACCGCGAAACAACTGACTTTAAGATAAATGCCTATACGTGGATCCCGGTCATTCATGTAGGATTTATTGCGGAGGGTGGTACCACGCGCCGCTATCTGGACGACTTTGTTACACCGGTGTACGGGCATGACAGCCGTTTCCAGGATAGGGCAGTGGCCTATGCGATGGTAAACCCTACGTTCAAGAGTTATATGCTGAGCAAGCCGGTATCGTGGTTTATGGAGCACAGCAATAACTTGTATAACAATATGGTGCATGGCGATGTGACCTATGTGATGCCGCTGGTGGAATATGAACAGGCGGGGACAGACACCTTGCTGGGCCCGGCAGTTGCCGAAATGGGGGCCAGCCACGCCAATGTGTTTAACAGTATGATGCTCACTTTGCTGGATAATGCCTCAGTTGATGCACATGCACTTGGCCTTGTGTGCCGTACCGGCGACCCCGGCGATACCCTGATGGCCCACCTGGCGCTGGCAGTGGGTATAGACGATACACTGCTTGGGTGCGACAGCATGGCCGCCTACCTTACCGACAACGTGGCCCCGCCTGTAATATCGGGTGCATTTACCGAACTGATACGCCAGCCGGGCGCACCGCTGGCCGGTTATAGCCAATGGTTGGTATCGGATACCAACATTTATAACTACAACATGTACTCCGACCCCGGCAGCGACTACCAGGCCATACTGCAGGCCTCGGGGGCCTATTATGCGGACCGCGCGAAGATGCGCGCATTTTTTGATGCCTATTCAGGCGCGGCCAACCTGCTGGCCACGGTATCAACGGAGGAAGACCTGCTGCGCATCTGCTACAATGCCGATCTGCCGGCCTTCCTCACCGCCTTCGACTCCATAGTAGGCAGTGCCGCATTAGACAGCGCTATAGCGGAAGCCGGGGTACACCGCACGCCCATGGCCTTTGCCAGCAGCTTGTTCGGTTCCACCGGTATGCCCTCAGTGCCTGCATTCTGGACCACCTACGACACCATCCTCAATGGATATAGCTTCGGGCTGGCGGAGCATGACTTCTACGGCAGCAGCAGGCTGGGCATAAAGACCTATTGGCCGGGGCAGGTAGGGGCCATCTGGGATATGGTGCACCACACCGCAGATACCATACGGCTGTGGGAGCGCAAGCCGTGGTACAGCGCCGAGTACCAGGATGTGATAAAGGACACCTCACGCGACCTGCATGACAATACCCACACCACGGCATTCCAGTTCAAGCACATAAACGGGCAGCGGCAGTATGAGGTGACCGACCACCTTGGAGATGTGCTGGCAACATTGAGTGATGCAAGGAATGCTGCCGACACCACCACACCCGATAGCATTGATGTGTACACCCCTGTGGTGCATTCAGCATACGACTATTACCCCTTCGGCATGTACATGCCCGGCAGGCATACGGAGGACAGCGCCACACACTGCAACTGGTTTACGCAGGCGCAGACCATACGCGTATATGACAGCACCTGGGTGGGCTGGACACATACCGCCGGTGGGCTAGGCACAGTGGGCGGTGGTGTCATCTCGCCATACCCGGGCGGTGGCGTAACGCTAAGCACCACTACCACCGGCGATGGCCTTGCCTATGCCATGAGCATATCGCCGGGCGACCATGAGTTTGACTTTGATATTGCCGGTTCATCAGCCGATTATCTGCTTACCATTACCGAAGGCAACAACCTGCTGGCCTCCACCACCATACCCACCAGCACTACCGGCATCATTTCTGTTCCGTTCACAGTGCCGGGTGGTGTCACCAGCATCTCCGTAGGCATTGAGGGTACTACCAGCGGGGCTGGCACTTTATCTCTTCTCGGCCATTGGCATGTTACGCCACGTATAGATACGGTGAATGTGCTTACCAGCGTGTGCAGTGGGGAGAAGTACCCTTATGGGCATAACGGTCAAATGAAGGTCAACGAGTGGGCTGGCATTGGAAATCACATGACGGCTAAGTTCTGGGAACAGGATACAAGAACGGGAAGGAGGTATAATTTAGACCCTAAACCAATTGCGAGTATCAGTGATTATGTAGTTTGGAGGAATAATTCGATTTGGTACAAAGATCCGAATGGCGATATAGCTTTTGTTGACGATGCTATACTTGGATTTGCAAAAGGGCTTTTTGCAAAAAAAGAGGAATTAGATGGTTCCCGAATTCAAAATGCATTTAAGCGTGCAGGTTCTCAAGTTGCCAATACTGCAAAGATATATGGCGGATTACTTACTACAGATAAAGATAAGTCGGTGCTAGGGCAAGTAGGGCAAATAGTTTCTCGGTTCAGTTATGAACTGCCGCAAACTTTACTTGGGTTGGGTATTGCCCAAACAACTAACACGTTATTTAATGTTAAGTCAGTTGATTATAAAAAAGGGGCAACGCAATTGAAGTTAAGGCAGGACAAAAAAAATGGTGATTATTGGGCTTTTACAGTGGGATCGTTCATTACCGGTTCTAAAAGTAGTGATGTGCTTTTTAAACATGAGTACGGACACTACCTACAAAGTCAAACTTTGGGGCCGCTGTATCTCCCACTTATTGCAATACCTAGTGTTGTTTCTGGCGCTATTGATACATACGATGAACACGATAATAGATGGTTTGAAAGAGACGCAACACGTAGGGGAAACAAGTATTTGAATCGAGGCACTATTTCTGTGGGGCAACTTTCAGTTGAGAAAATAGAATAATACTCATCATTTATGAATAATTATAGAAAATTTTTACTTCATTTGTCGTTGATTTTTGTTTTTTTTACGACAAGTAATTTTGATTGTGGAAATACAAATTATTTAATCAAGTTAAGTAATTTGTCCAATACGAAAGTATTGGTTTATATTCAAGAATACTATTCTGATACGTTATTTACAAATAGAGATGTGGAAAATATCAGTGCAGGATTATCAAGTGAGTTTTATGATCCAATTGCACCAACTATTGATGTCAATAAATCTGAATTTGCAAATGGAAAACCATATGGTGACAAAAAATACTGGGAGCAGCATGTCAAAGGAGATACACTAACTATTTATCTTTTCGATAAAAATAAACTTGTAACTGTAAAGAACATTCCTTCATCAATATTGCAAGTCCTACATGTAAATTATACATACTTAAAAGAAAGGAATTTTATCGTCGTTTACCGGTAGGTGCAGTGATGTTGTTTGAACGGCAGTGTACTCAATTTGTTGTTTTGCAAAAAATAGAAACGAAATTCGGTAAAATCAAGCTTTTTAAAATAAGCAAATCAAAAACAGGGCAGCTACTGGGTTGCCCTGTTGTTTTAGGACGATAAAAGGAATTTGTATTTTGTGGGAACAGCCAGCTAGCAATCCGAACCATGAACGGTGCTAACGCCGAGAAAGCCCAATAGCAGTAGTGGAGAGTGGACAACAAATAAAAACAGCAACAGTATCCCGCTTTCAGGATAGGGCAGTGGCCTATGCGATGCTAAACCCTACGTTCAAGAGTTATATGCTGAGCAAGCCGGTATCGTGGTTTATGGAGCACAGCAATAACTTGTATAACAATATGGTGCATGGCGATGTGACCTATGTGATGCCGCTGGTGGAATATGAACAGGCGGGGACAGACACCTTGCTGGGCCCGGCAGTTGCCGAAATGGGGGCCAGCCACGCCAATGTGTTTAACAGTATGATGCTCACTTTGCTGGATAATGCCTCAGTTGATGCACATGCACTTGGCCTTGTGTGCCGTACCGGCGACCCCGGCGATACCCTGATGGCCCACCTGGCGCTGGCAGTGGGTATAGACGATACACTGCTTGGGTGCGACAGCATGGCCGCCTACCTTACCGACAACGTGGCCCCGCCTGTAATATCGGGTGCATTTACCGAACTGATACGCCAGCCGGGCGCACCGCTGGCCGGTTATAGCCAATGGTTGGTATCGGATACCAACATTTATAACTACAACATGTACTCCGACCCCGGCAGCGACTACCAGGCCATACTGCAGGCCTCGGGGGCCTATTATGCGGACCGCGCGAAGATGCGCGCATTTTTTGATGCCTATTCAGGCGCGGCCAACCTGCTGGCCACGGTATCAACGGAGGAAGACCTGCTGCGCATCTGCTACAATGCCGATCTGCCGGCCTTCCTCACCGCCTTCGACTCCATAGTAGGCAGTGCCGCATTAGACAGCGCTATAGCGGAAGCCGGGGTACACCGCACGCCCATGGCCTTTGCCAGCAGCTTGTTCGGTTCCACCGGTATGCCCTCAGTGCCTGCATTCTGGACCACCTACGACACCATCCTCAATGGATATAGCTTCGGGCTGGCGGAGCATGACTTCTACGGCAGCAGCAGGCTGGGCATAAAGACCTATTGGCCGGGGCAGGTAGGGGCCATCTGGGATATGGTGCACCACACCGCAGATACCATACGGCTGTGGGAGCGCAAACCATGGTACAGCGCCGAATACCAGGACGTGATAAAGGACACCTCCCGCGAGCTATATGACAACACCCATACCACGGCATTCCAGTTCAAGCACATAAACGGGCAGCGGCAGTATGAGGTGACCGACCATCTGGGCGATGTTCTTGCGACACTTTCTGACGCGAGAAATGCATCAGATACGACAACACCGGATAGCATAGATGTGTACACCCCCGTAGTGCATTCTGCATATGATTATTACCCCTTTGGCATGTACATGCCGGGCAGGCACACCGAAGACAGCGCCACACACTGCAACTGGTTTACGCAGGCGCAGACCATACGCGTATATGACAGCACCTGGGTGGGCTGGACACATACCGCCGGTGGGCTAGGCACAGTGGGCGGTGGTGTCATCTCGCCATACCCGGGCGGTGGCGTAACGCTAAGCACCACTACCACCGGCGATGGCCTTGCCTATGCCATGAGCATATCGCCGGGCGACCATGAGTTTGACTTTGATATTGCCGGTTCATCAGCCGATTATCTGCTTACCATTACCGAAGGCAACAACCTGCTGGCCTCCACCACCATACCCACCAGCACTACCGGCATCATTGCTGTTCCGTTCACGGTGCCGGGCGGTGTTACCAGCATCTCCGTAGGCATAGGCACCACCACCAGCGGGGCTGGCACTTTATCCCTTCCCGGCCACTGGCACGTTACGCCACGTATAGATACTGTGAATGTGCTTACCAGCGTGTGCAGCGGGGAGAAGTACCCTTATGGGTTTAACGGTAAATACAAGGATAACGAATGGGCGGGAAAAGGGAATCATTATGATTATGGAGCGAGATTTTATGATCCGCGTATTGCAAGGTGGCTAAGTATTGATCCTTTAGCAGCAGATTATCAAAGCAAAACACCATATAATTTTGGACTCAACAATCCCATTTTTTTTCTGGATCATGGTGGGAAAAAGGCAATTGGTTTTATAGGAGCTGATGGAAAATTGTATATCCATGCAACATACAACGCAGTTACGCAGGGCAAATATTCACTAAAGTCATATGAAATGTCTAATATCCAAAATAGGGTTAATGATTTTTATAAAGGTGCTGTAGGAATGAAAGTTACACTTGCAGACGGTCGATCGGTTACAATTGGGGGTGTAAAAATTGAAGTTAAACCCGGCGGAGATTTTGTTAACTCATTGACGAAAACGAATAACTCAATAGAGGGAAATATTATGATGAGTATGACTCCTGCGGAAATACAGAAGAAAAGTGGATCATCCACTACGGCAGCTTATTCAACTAATATGAACTCTACTGTAGTCAATGCTACTGCCGTTAATAGTGAGCAAGCAGGTGAATTTCTAACTGGCACGGCTGACAAGCATGTGTCTAATCAGATGGTAGATGAAGTAGGACATGCCTTAGGAACAACACATCCAAATGGGAAACAATCTGGTGAAAGTAGTAAAGCATATAATACGAGGGTGGAAAATCAATGGGGTTCCATGGAAAGAGGAAAGTTAGACGCCTCGGGTGAATTAATTTTGAGTCAAAAAGACATGCAGAATATAGTAAATGCACCAGAATTTAAGTTAGTTGCAGATCCTACTGGAATGGGTGCCGGTAATAATCCAACAGTTCCGAATGGTACTCCTGCTAATGGTTCTACACCAACTGGTACGGGTACTCAGACAAATCCGACAGGGGGGACCCCGCCAAATCAAGCGACACAAGGAGCACCTACTCAAACTCCACCATCACCGCCAGAAAAAAAATAAATGACACGAAGGTACCTCATATTTGTTTTCGGAATCTGCATGTTTTTGCAGAAGTATTCCTCTGCTCAAACGAATGATACATGTAACAGAATTTATGAAGGTTATATAGTACGTGTATTTAAAAAATGTGAGCCATATACCGTTTGTAATTTTGATGTATTTTTTATAAGGACTATGCCCAAATTAAAATCATATGCGGATAATAAGGTAGTGTCTCAGTTTGAATGTTAATGTTTGTTAACAGAAAAAGTATCTAACTTT
>CAZBPS010000026.1:0-44671 GCA_964493865.1 uncultured Flavipsychrobacter sp. | reverse complement strand
TCGTCTGCAAGAATAAATTTGCCGCATTCTCTTTTTTTACTCTTTCGGCAGTATTAGATCTTGTGGGAACTCCAAAAGAGGTTTTATGCCAAACTCTTTCATGAAGGAAATACAAAGTCATTTTAGTAATTAACTCCAGCCCTCCAATTTTAGCGCCCATGCCTATTTCTCCGGTAATAAACCATCCAAGTAAAATTGTATCAATAGTACCAACAATCCTCCAGGATACTGTTTTTACCAAATGTCTTTTGACTGTGGGGTCTTTCTCAAAAAGGTTCAGCATTGTTTCTGAAATCATTCAGCTAAGATAGTATAATATTTCGTTATGATTGGTTTCCCACGCTCAGAACTTCTATGACTATATTGAAACTATAGAAGAAGAATCCACTAGCGATATTTCACTTTTTGCAAACCTTATTTTTTTGACAAGAAGGATGACTTGCCAGCACAGGAAGAGCTGAAACACGAAAATGATAGATTGGTTTTTGTTAAGCTTCGGACTGGAACACTATTGAAGGGACGTTTAAGTGTAGACGATGAAACATCTGATCGCATTGATAGTTTTTGCTTTGATGTAGCCAATAGCCTACATTTTTTAAAAAATGAATTTACATAATGCCATTTCATAACATTTCCGTATTTTTATACATGATTATACAATTTGTATTATGAGTGAGGGCGATTTGGGCTCAAAAGCAAAAGAAGCTCTTAAGCATATTAGAAATTGGCTGGTGAGATATGGTAAAGTTCCATCTGTCAGGGACCTGATGACTGCAATGGACTATAAATCTCCGAGATCGGCTATGCTCCTAATGGAGGAGCTTGAAGCGAACGGTTTTCTTGAGCGCAAACCTGAAGGTAGTTTTAGGATGATTAAAGACCTGGGAACTGATTCGATGACGAGAACTGTTTCAGTACCATTGGTCGGTAATGTCACTTGTGGGTTGCCGATGCTTGCAAATGAAAATATAGAAGCGATGATACCTGTTTCAACTTCACTTGTTAAAGGCGATTCAAAATATTTTTTGTTGCGTGCAATTGGAGATTCAATGAATAATGCAGGAATTAATCCAGGTGATTTAATGCTTGTTAGACAACAATTTTTTGCTGAAAATGGACAAAAAGTAGTTGCATTAATTGACGATGAGACGACGGTCAAAGAATTTCAATACACAAGTGAAGTTGTAACCTTATTGCCACGATCAACAAACAAAAAACATAAGCCAATTATTTTAGAGCGTGAATTTCAAATTCAAGGTATCGTAATAACCACTATCCCAAATATCAAAATTTAAATTAGGTACTATGGCAAATTATCATGTAACGCAGAAGAAGGGCCAGGAAGGCTGGAATGTACAAAAAGAGCACGGGCAAAAAGCGTCAGCGATTGTTGACACCCAAAAAGAAGCTGAAAAGTTGGCTAAACAATTCTCAGGAAACAATGGCGGTGGTGAGGTCAGAGTACATAAACCCAATGGTCGCCCGATTAGGGACAGCGACACAGTTAAGCCAGGTAATGATCCCAGATTAATAAAAGATAAAAGGCACTAAAAAATAAACCGTCCATATAATTCAAAGATGAGAGATATTATTTTCATTAGTCACGCCACACCGGAGGACAACGAATTTACCATTTGGCTTGCGTCTAGGTTGGAGCTAATGGGATATAAAGTATGGATTGATAAGAAGGAATTATTGGGTGGAGAAGTTTTTTGGCAAGATATAGAAACCGCAATTACAAAGAATGCAGTTAAATTTCTATTGGTATATTCTAAAAGCATCTGTTATCAAGATGAGCCCAAGAAGATAAAGAATGGCATACAAAAGGAAATGGATTATGCGAATTGGATAATCCAAAACAATCCGGAATTAAAGGACTTTTTTACAATTCTTAGAATAGATGATGCCCCGTACGACCTATTTCCGAGTTCGAGTGATTTAAACCAAATATCATTTGGGGAGAATTGGGCTGAAGGATTTGGATTACTCGCAAAAAAGTTAGTAAAGGATGACGTGCCTCAGTTAAAGGACATTGTTTCGAGTAATGCTGCTGAATGGTATCTTGAACACTATTTGATAAAAAATCCGATAATTCAAAGGAAGGAATTATACTATACTAATTGGTGGACGGTCGAAAATATGCCAAGCGAATTTTTTATATTGAGATTTGCTAACGAAAAACAAGCTTCAACGGTACACTCAAATAATCCTCAAGTATTGCTCGTATGCAATTCCAATTGTTTAGTAAGTTTCACAAAAAACCTTGATTTTGATCATCAAACTGATATTGACATTATTTCCATAGCGCCTACTGAGATTTTTGAGATCAAAATAAACGACTTAATTCAAGGGTATGAAAGCGAGTTTTTTCCTACTCAACGTGATGCTGAAAATCATTTTAAAAAACTGTTTAAGCGAGCATTGCATAACTATCTTAAGGGCAAACAATTATCATGGTATGAACTGGCAAATAGAAATCTTGCTTATTATCATACGGCAGCTAGTTTGCCATCCTCAAAGGTGAATTTCACGTACCCCTTTTCAGAAAGAACGAAAAAGAAGCAGTTATTTGGAAAATATCTAACGATAGGGAAATGGCACTACGGTTTATCAGTGCGGGCGGTTTTGCGCCCATCCATCGGATTTAGAATAAAAACTCATGTTGTTTTTTCCAAAAATGGTTCTAAGGCCTTAGAAGATAAAAGCCTACAACATGCATATCGAAGAAAAAAGGGCAGAAGAATGTTTAACGAGGAGTGGCGCGATTTACTAGTTGCATTCATTAATAGTTTGAAGAACTATGATGGAGTTATCGAGCTTCCTACAAATAGCGAACAAAAATTGGTGATGAAGGAAATGGTAGAAATGTACTGGTCAGAATACGGATACCTTGACCCGAAGGATTTAGAGCGTCAATCAATTTTATCAATAAATGACGGTGAGGAGGACCAAGATATTGAATAACACTGCTCATTTTTGGATAGAACCAGAGCTGGGCTTCATACCTGAGCCACAACTTTCTTTCGGATTTAATCAAAAAACGGCTGACCCAAGGGATGGATTGATGCTCTATGGTCCGTTCGATCGAGAAAAAATAAAGGGACAGATTAATATTGGCATTATCGGTTGCGAGGCCCAAAGGGGTTATTTAAAAGATTACTTGAAAAAACTTCATTCGCCGATTCTTAGTAGAGAAGATGACGTTGCAAGGCCTTTCTTTCCGGGACTACAATCAGTGTTTGGTATTCACATTAATTTTGAAAATATCGTAGAAATTAATGTTTCTGAAAATGAAGTAAATAAATTTCTCCATTATTCGGATGGACATCAACGAGTCTTTAATCTTTCGAATTTATTCGCGGATGAATTGATTAAATACGCTAGAGAGGAAGAAAGACCTGTGACCGTATGGTTTGTTGTTATTCAGGATGATATTTTCAAATTTGGCAGACCAAAGTCCAAGCTTCCTAAATCCAGCGAAAATATCAAACTTGGACTTAAAAGAAATGATAGAAATCGTGCTCAACCATTCCTGTTTAATGATCTCACAGAGCTTCAGGATGCCTATGATTATGAAATTAACTTTCATAATCAGGTTAAAGCGAAGTTGCTGAATGACAAGATAGTAACGCAAATTATCAAAGAAAGTACGATTGCTTATGATAAAATTTGGACGGATGCTGGCAAAATTAATGGGCAAAGATTATTCGATAGTGCAAAGGCTTGGAATATTTCAACAACTCTATATTACAAAAATGGCGGACTGCCATGGCGATTAGGGGAGATTCGAGAGGAGGTGTGCTATCTGGGATTGGTGTACAAAAAGCTGAATGACGACCCAAGCAACCGCAGTGCCTGTTGTGCAGCGCAGATGTTTATCGACTCGGGAGACGGAATGGTATTCCGTGGTAATATTGGAGACTGGTTTAATCCCGATACGAGTGAGTTCCATATTTCGAAAAATGATGCCATTAATTTGATTAACCATTCTTTGGAAGCTTTTAAGGAAAAACTTGGCAAAGGAAAATACCCGAAAGAGATATTTATTCATGCAAAAACATATTTTGATGATTCTGAATGGGAGGGGTTTTGGGAAGCTGTGGCTGGCAAATCTTCAATAATAGGAGTTAGAATTCAGGGGAGTAACGAATTTAAATTGTATCGAAGTTTTGCATTTTGCGTACCAAGAGGAATGTTCATGAAAATTGCAGAACATAAAGCTTTCTTGTGGACTAAGGGCTTTATTCCACGATTGCAAACGCAAATAGGATTGGAAACACCTAATCCCGTTTCCGTAGAGATAACTAGGGGAACTGCCTCAATAGATCAAGTATGTAAGGATGTACTTGCTTTAACCAAATTAAACTATAATGCTTGCATTTTCGCGGATGGGGAGCCTGTGACTTTAAGATTCGCTGACTCTATTGGAGAAGTCCTGACAGCTGGAAAAAATGTAGTAACAACTATCTTGCCCTTTAAGCATTACGTATAAAAATCTGGTCGTGGGCCAATTAACTACTAATCGAATTTTGTTGGTTTCTTGGTTTACACTCCTCAAATTCGCTCAAAGCCTATTCATATCTACGGTATATCCTGCGGCTTTCATTTCCTTAGCAATTTCCATTTGCCAAGCTTGGCGATCGGCATCGCTTAAGGCACGGTACAGGCCAAGCCTTCGGACGAATAAATCGACAATGAGCAAATCTGTGCCATAACATAGAGAGCAAGGCTGGAATTCTTGGCTGAAAAGTAGGTGACGGCAAATTCCTCGATTTTTGTTTAATAGAGAATTCTTTTTCTACTTGAGGAGTAAAGTGTTAAAGCTATTTACTGACACTACTTTAAAAATAAATCAATTGTGTTACTTTCCCGATTGATTTAGTGTTAATGAAAAAATCAAAAAAAAATGTTAAAAAAGCGTTTGTAAATTAAAAAATACTTATTAAGTTTGTTTTCCCCATTAAATTATAATCGTTTATAAAAAATCAATATTTCAATGTAGCACCGTAAGAAAACTATCTAAGTCACCTATTACACCAAGACCTCTCCTTATGCTTCACCATGGCATAGTTTTTATTGTAGCGTCTTTCCTTTTTGGTGCTCTAAACACTAACGCCCAAGGTGTATCATCCTTGTTCAAGGCACATGCCGACCTTCCTTCATTTAAAGATGATAAATTATTCCTTGACATTTTTTATCACAACGAAAGCTCATTCAGGGGAAATTTGTCGATAGCGCTCTATAAGTTTGACGCATCGGGAGATAGTTTGTTAATGCTGGGTAAAATAAGCCGCAATACCTTATTTAAAAAAGGGGCTAATAAGATAAAAGTAATATTCACTGGTTCTGATTCCGGCACTTATTATCATGAAAAATTTCTGGAGGTCATAAAGAGGACCGGCAATATACCCCCGGGTTCTTATAAAGCAACGATTGCAGTTACGACACTGATTGATACAGTACAGGTCACTTACCTGCATGAAATTGACAGTCTGCTAAAACCCAATTCATCAGTAACGCAAGACATCAATAACAGCCTTATTCCAAAGCAGAAATCCTTCTTGGGAGTTTTTGTAAAAAACACCGTAGATAAAAACACCCGTTCAGCACATGCGGCAAGCGAAATCGGTCACTTCAGGAAGAAGGTGGATAAAAACATGCGCAAACGGGGACTTACAACGATTCATACTGAAAGGCTGGGCAAGCGCTATATAGAATTATATTATGACGACTGGTTTGCCGGAATGTATGAAGCTAGGCAAAAGCAGGCCCGCAAAAACAAGCAGGTCAATTCCACTGATCCTGGGATTTCAAATGAGCTCGGTTCTCCATCGTTATTCTCCCAGTATAAAAAGAATGAACAGAATAAAAAAGATAATGAAGAAACAAAAGGGGAGATAGGTTTAGCAACTAATTTGGCAACGGGACAGGAACAAAATTCAGGGATTGACAATAACTACTATGAATTACGCGGCAGAATGGAAACATTTGTCAGCGGGATCCCAATTGAGATTGAGGCGCTTTATACTTCCCAGGACAGGGACAGGCAGATTAAATCCAGCTATTTCAGGGTGCATTACAACGTAGACAAAATGAAGGAGGGACTGAATAAATCCATGCGCTCCTATAACGGAAAATTTGCCGAAACAAAATCAAAAGGTATCGGCCTTCAACAGATTTACAAGTCAGCGATTAATAACCTGGAGATGCAGAAAGCAAACCTGTTAACCGATATCAGGCGTGAATCAGGGGCGAATAAGATTGGAAAAGAAATGCCTGGCAACATAGAAATAGAAACCGGGGAGGTTGATGGTTCAGACGTTAGGAAACAAACATCTGAAAAGGAACAGCAACTCAATAATAAACGCAGGCAGGTGGAGGAAATGGATAAAAAGATTACAAAATATAAAACGCTGCTTAATCAATACGAGAACACGAACCATTTTGATTCCTTGCTTGCGCACAGTAAAACAAACGATGCGGGGAATACAGATAATCTAAGCTATAAGCAACTGGCAAAAAAAGGCGTCAATTTGTTGCCTGACGGGAAAGCTAAGGGTTTTATCGCCGGCCTCACTTCACTGGATGCAGGGATGTTCTCTAAAGATGAATCCAGCTATACTATGTCTGGCCAAATGGTCAAGGGAATAGACTTCGGGTATGACCTTGGATTTTGTGAAGCAGCTGTGACCGTAGGCAAAACGGAGTATGTTGGCCGTGATGGCAGTTTAGACAGATATACTTGCTATTCTGAGCGGACTACGTTTAAACCGGCCAAGAACCAGAAGATAACGGTCATCTATTACTGCTACACACCAGATAAAAAAGTCTTTTCGGATGGTTTCTTTAAAAATGCAGGTATTTCTGCACCGGGATTTTTCCAGCCGGTACATATAGGCTCAATAAATTATTCAGGCACTGTTACCAAATTTATTACCATTGGCGGGGAGGCCGCAACCTCGTTTAAAAATTCAGATAATACCAATAGCCCGAAGCCAACCAGAAACGACAGGATGGCCTACAATATTCACGCGGAAGGCAGCATACCGCACACGAACCTGTCCCTGGAAAGCTCGTACGACAGGACCGGCAAGTATTTTGAGAATAATACATTACCTGTTTCCTTTCGGGGCACGGAGCAATTCAGGATCGCAGCGAAAAATGAATTTTTCAAATCGCTGGTCGTGGCTGGTGTAGATTATAACCGGATGGCACAGGCAAGTTTTTCTGGCGGCGGCAATATTACCCGGTGGGGGTTTGATGTCAAAACGAATTTCAAAAGGTATCCCAACCTTGCTGTGTCATACAAACCATTTACTTCCATACATTCCTATACCGACACATTGAACATCCCTCAACGGCAGTTGCTCGGTTCCGTATGGACGGGAAAGGCAACCTACCAGATCCGGCAGCATGAGCAATCATGGCGCTTTATGTTGTTGTATAACAGTTGCCGTACGGTTATGGATACCACCCGGTACGGGAGCACATTGTTACAGGCCATGGTCATCTATTCAGATAAAACCATGACCATAACCGGTACTGTGGGACGGTCAGCCGTGGCCGGGATAGCTGATTCTGTAATGAGTATGCCTGCAAGCACCACATTTTTTAACCTGTCCGTAAGCTATAATCTCAGTAAAAAATTCACGCTTTCTGCAACACAGGATTTTGGGGCTGCTTTCTTCGGGTTATGCAGGTATGCTGCCGGGGTCGGGGGAATGTACCGCATGGAAAAAATACCATTGATACTCCGGCTTAATACCCGGTACAACACATATGCGTTTAACAAAGGAACAAGCTGGAAGGAATTATACAGTTGCAATTTGGATATAGTGTACAGGTTTAAAATGAAAAATGAAAAGAACCGTTTTTAAGAAATTTTCCGTCATTAAAAGAGATATAAAATGGGCAAGGCAAATTTTATAACACATAGCAAGGCCAGTTTATTGGTAGCGCTCGTTTTCATGCCACTCATGGCACTGGCACAGCAGACCATAATTATCAATCTGGCGCCGATAGATGGCATCCCTATCACCCCTCGGAATATTTTTAACTACCAGGTGCACTCATCGGATGCCGGGAAAGTTGATGTGAAAGGTACAATCCGTTATCGGAGCAGCGGCCTAAGCCTCACCTATACATTTCCATGGATGATGCGGACCGGGCTGAATACATTTTCTTCGGAAGAAACACATCCGCAATGGCAGTTTTCTTCGTCTGCCTTGCGGGAACTTTTTTTCAATTACAATGTGCTGCCGGAGGGTACCTTTGAGTATTGCGTGACCATAACACCCGCAACGGCTATTAAGGAGAATAGTGGCAATGTGTTTGAAGAATGCCTGTACTATAGGGCTAATGGTGTTTTCCTGATCAACCTCATTCACCCGGAAAATAATTCCAAGCTGAAGGAATACAATCCAATGCTTGCCTGGGTTGCCAACTATTCTTTTTCCAACGAGCTTACTTACCGACTTAGGGTAGCGGAGATCAAGGAAGGACAGAACACCGTTACTGCCATTATGCGTAACCAGCCCATGTATAGCGAGGGCAACCTGATGCAGAATAGTCAGGTGTACCCTGTATTTGCGAAACCGCTTGAAGCCAATAAATACTACGCATGGACAGTAGATGCCTATTATAAAGACATATTACTTGGCGGCGCGGAGGCATGGAAGTTCATTATTCCCAATGATACGTTACCTGCAAAATATGTTCCGAACAGGTCATATATCGACATTCGCAGGGAGAACGGGACCACCCAGCTTTATGTTGTAGGTTCCCTTAAAATAAAATACCTGCTTGAAAAAACAAAAGCCGATGAGCTTAGCCTCCGGTTGGTAAATGAAGGCGGAAAGGACATGAATGTTACTCCCGGAAAGCTGAAGGCAAGGTATGGGGACAACCGCTACGAATTAAAACTGGATGAATGTTGCAGCCTGAAGCACCTGAATACTTACAGGCTGGAGATTGCCACTAAAAACGGGGAGCATTTTTCACTGCCCTTTAAATACCTGAACCCGGATTTCGTTGAATAAAAAGAAATAAAAAATGAGTACTGCGAGAATATTATTTATTTGTTTCATTATGTGCGTAGCCACCGGGGCAACCGTATGGTATATGGGGGAAAGGCAGCACCGGAAGATTGGCGTTGCGGATGCCATCCGTTTGTTTGACGAGTTCCATATGAAAAAGGAACTGGAAACAGAAGAAAAAGTAAAGCTGGAAGGCATAAAAAAGCAAATAGACAGTATCAGCAGGCAATTGCAGCTGGCCCGGGCGTCCAAGGATGAGGAGGGGACTAAACGGCTTTCCTATGCCTATGGCTATATGCAGTCAGAGCTCGAACGGGTATATAAACAAAGTAACCACGATATTAATGAACAGGTCTGGAAGCGCCTTAATCCGGCGGTAGAAGAATATGGAAAGAAAAAAGGGCTGCATGTGATCATCGGTGCTAACGGAATGGGCAGCGTTTTGTACAATGATGATTACTATGACCTGACCAATGACCTGATAAAATTTGTGAACAAAAAGTATGACGAAGGCAATTAAGGTTCTGGTGATATTGCTTTGTGCGATATTTATTTTCTCCTGCAAGCGCGGGTTAAATAATGTTGCATACATCCAATATATACAGGATAAGGAAAACGGCCTGAAAAAGACGGTCAGCGTTGGAGAGTGGGAGTACCTGGTGCAGTACAAACCGCATGACTACATCATTTTGCTTGAAAACAGAGGGAATGCAAAGTCATTCGACATTAAAAAAAGAAAAGCCGACCTGAAAGGCACCGCATGGTTCAATATCTCTTTCCGTGTATCTGATGGGCGTGTTTCCCCAATGCGGTATAACCTGGCTTCCCGGGAGGAATATGACACCCGGCTCAATTATTTTCTGGGCCGCGCGCAAAGTAATATCCGGCTCATTTATAACAAGCGGGATACTCTTTTTCCGGTCGGGTACCTGTTTGAGAACAATTATAATCTTGCGCCGCAGGAAACGATAGTTGTGGGATTTGAACTACCGGGAAAATCCGATCAAACGGCGAAGGATATGCTGTTGTGCTACCATGATGAAATTTTTAAAAACGGGATAATAAAAGTGGCGTATAAAGGTGACGATGTGCAGAAGGTCCCCAACCTTATTTATAACTGATAAATGATATTGTATGAGGTACAGTAAAAAGGCAAAGAAACGTACAGCAATGTTGCTTTTTTTCGTATTGGCATCGGAACTGGTATTCCCGAATATCGCGCTTGCGCTGACTACCGGGCCCACGCAGCCGGAGGTGCAGAGTTTTGAGCCGGTCGGGACAACTGACATGGTGGATATGTTCAGCGGGGATTTTAACTACAACATCCCGTTGATGGATGTTGAGGGGTACCCGGTTAATATTTCCTATCATGGCGGCGTTACAATGGAACAGGAAGCGAGCTGGGTAGGCCTTGGTTGGAATATCAATCCAGGTGTGGTCAACCGTACCGTCCGTGGTATACCTGACGATTTTAACGGAGATACCCTTTCCAAGGAATTACACATAAAAGACGAAAAGACCTTACGTGTTGGCATTGGTGGGGGTATTGAGTTTGCGGGTATTGGTGATCCGTTATTAACCTTATCTGCAAGTTTAGGCGCAAATCTTACTTTCAATAACTACAGGGGAACAAGTTGCGATTTCGACCTGGGTGTAGGCGTTAGCTTATTCCGTTGCGCTTCTGCAGGCGTGAATATAGGCGTTGGTTCAGCTACCGGGGCATCTATCGATTACAACGCCGGATTATCACTTTCGTCCTCACAAATAGTTGGCAATGATGTTTCCGGCGGTATAGGTGTAGGTGTCACGCAGGGTTATTCCAGCCGGTCCGGGTTAAAGGACTTGAATTTTTCGTTTTCTGGCAACATGGGAAGTGGCGCGAGTTCTACACACGGGAGTGTTACTAATACTATTCCAATCGGGATAAGAAATTTTGTGCCGGTTATCACCAATAGTAATATGATGCGGTCATTTTACGGGAGGATAAAATTGGGTGTAGAAGCATTCTGGTGCCTTGGTTATGCAACAATTAACGGCATGTACAGCAAAAACCGGTTTTTCAATGATGGGGATCGGAATGCATATGGTTATATGTACCTGGACCGGTCCGGTACTGCAGATGCGGTACCCTACCGCAGCATCCTGGATTTTACCCGGGACAAAGACGGTAATTTTAATAAGAGCATGCAATATCTTTCGCCTGCTGCTCTTACTTATGACATTTATGCTGTGAACGGCCAGGGAACGGGGGGGATGTTCCGCCCATACAGGAATGACATTGGCTGTGTATACGATCCGGTTACTAAAAGCCAGGAAGAATATTTTTCGCTGGCTATAGAAGCTGGTGCCGGTTATTGGTTCGAATTCGGTGGTGACTTTACAGAATCTAAAACAAAAATGACATCGGGGCCTTGGGAAGATTATGTCAGGGGATTTACCGGTAAAACGGTGGGCAGTGTTTACGAGGACGTATATATGAAGCAGGGAGGTGAGCTTACCGAAGTAGATTCGCAGTATTTCCTGGATATAAGCGGCTATAATGTCATTGCCCCGGAACGTTCCAGGTACCTGCCGGGAAGAAAAGCCAATTCGGCATCAAAACGCGATGCGCGTGGCAATCTTATTTATTATTTTACTGCAAAGGAAGATACTTTTCCTGGTGTAGGGACCAGCACGAAGATTGTCAGCTATGATAATAATGGCTTTGAGGATGGCCCGGACGCGGACAGGACATATATAGACCGGATCGAAGCAGGCCGCCTTGGGCACAAGAAGGATGAAGTGTCCGAGATTGTGCAACTTCAGAAAGATGGTAGAAAGTATGTTTATGGGATACCGGCACTCAACCATATACAGAAAGAGGCAACATTCAGCGTAAATCCTTCTTTAGCAAACCTGAATTCCGGGACTGTCACCTATACTCCGGGTACTACGGATGCTGTAGGCGGTAATAATCTTGGAAGGGATGAATATTACAGCGCTACGATGACGCCGTCCTATGTGCATAGTTACCTGCTGACCTCCGTGCTGTCTAATGATTATGTTGATGTTACCGGGAATGGCCCAACAGATGATGATTTAGGATCCTACACCAAACTGAATTATTCAAGAAAATCGACCGATTACCGCTGGAAAGCGCCTTACGGTTCAGGGGTGGCCCAATATAACCCCGGCTTCTGGAGTGATAGAAAAGATGACAAGGGCAGTTATGTAAGCGGTTCACGTGAACAATGGTTGCTTCATTCAATAGAAACAAGAAATTTCGTTGCGGAATTTTATACTTCTGAACGGAATGATGGTATCGGCAGTTCAGAACCGGTTGTAACAGGCGGACGTTATAATTTGTCCCCTTATTGCAGCACAGCAACCGCAGCCAGATCATACAAACTGGATTCCATAAAATTATATAACAAGCATGACCGGTTTATTAACATGGCCAATGCCATACCTATTAAAACCGTGTTCTTTGCCTATACGGACACTTTGTGTAAAGGCATACCCAATGCGGTCTCAACCGGCAGTACGCGGGGCAAGCTGACACTGAACAAAATATATTTCCGGTATGGCAATTCACAACGGAGCCTGATCAGCCCTTATGAATTTGGCTATGGGTTTAATCCCGATTATGACCTTGCCTGTAAGGACAGGTGGGGCAGTTACAAACCAAATAATGATACGTTTACCAATTACGAATTCCCCTTTGTCAACCAGAATGATACCAGTAATAATACCTATGCTTCCGCATGGTCACTGACGGAAATACATTTACCGTCCGGAGGGGTGATAACGACTGAATATGAATCTGATGATTATGCCTATGTGCAGGATAAGCGGGTACAGGAAATGTTTATGGTACAAGGGGTTGGCCAATCACCATATTACAAAAATACCGACCAGCTCTATGGGGATGAAGAGACCCCCTATTTATATATTTATTTCAAACGAAGCACAAACGAAGGAGGCGCACCGACCTTTTTTGACAAATACTTTGGTGGGGGCGCGACGGACGTGCTCTACTATAATTTTAATACCCAACTGACTACAAGCAGCAGGTCATATGAGCAGATAAAGGGTTATGCGAACTTTGTTAATTCGGGTATATGTCCTAATAACAGCAGTTACGGTTATATAGAGCTGAAACATGTTGACCCCACGGGCGCAGCCAGTGAGATAAATCTTCACCCGGCTACCTATACGGCATTAAATTATGGAAGGTATCATTTGCCAGGGGTTATTTATCCGGGCTCTGAGGCTGACCCGGATGATGGTTTTTCTATGCTCGACGGGCTGAGGAGCGCCTTTTCGGAACTTGTCAATATTTTCAATAACCCTATAGTTACGATGGTCAAAAAGAAAGATTACGCAAAGTATATTGACCTGAAGAAATCTTTTATACGGCTCAATTGTCCCGGTATGTACAAGAAAGGCGGTGGCCAGCGGGTAAAACAGCTGGCGTTCCATGATGCATGGAATACGCTTACCGGTGGAAATGAGCACAACGCCTCTTACGGTAAGAAATATTACTATGAGATTGATGAGGACGGGCGCGGAAGGATAAGCAGCGGCGTGGCAAGCTATGAGCCAATGGTGGGCGGCGATGAAAACCCTTTCCGCCAGCCGGCACCTTACATAGTGGCTTCGGGAAGTAGCTGGCCCCCCAATGACCCTGTTGACCTGTATCAGGAGACCCCGATTGGTGAATCCCTGTTTCCTCCGCCTAGTGTCGGTTATAGGCGAGTTTTGGTGACCAGTATCAATGGTGCGTATGGCAAATCGTCGCGCGGGGCCGATGTATACCAATTCTATACAGCCAGGGATTTTCCGGTCAAAGTGACCACGTCGGCTATTAATTCATCCTTCCAGCATCGGTTCAGTATTTTCAGACAGGAAAATGGAATGACTGCTACCCAGGGGTTTGCGTACGTTTTCAATGATATGCACGGCAAGCCCAAGAGCGTGGAGCATTACAATGTGCTTTCGGGTGGCCATAACCAGATGATCAGTTACCAGAAGTACAACTACCGGATGAAGGACGGGCAATTGGATAATTATGTACCATGTCTTGTAAGTAATCCGACGACAGAAAGGATGGAAGTACAGAACCGGCAATTGGGGATTGAAGCAGATGTGATAGTTGATTCCAGAAAAAAAGAAGAAAAGACGAAGAATAATACCCTGAATTCCAATTTGAACGTGGCGGCCATTTTATTTTTTACAGTTCCGATTTTTCTCGCATTTCCATGGCACGGTGAGTATGATAATTCCTTCAAGGCAGCTACGGTGACTAAAGTAGTGCAGCAATACGGCATATTGGACAATGTGGAGGCCTACGATGAAGGGGCTGTCACAGTCCAGCAGAATGAGCTTTTTGACCCCCAGACCGGGCAGGTAGTTGTCACTTCGATCAACAATGAGTTTCAGGACAGGGAATATACTACTAATATCCCTGCCTATTGGGGGTATGCAGGGATGGCGACCGCCTACAATAACATCAAATATGAAATGCAGCTTTCCTCAATATCGATTGATGCCTCATACAGGGGAACTCCATCTGCTACGCCAACAAACTTGCAAGTTGGCGACCAGCTGTATTGTGAATTTAAGGATGCCGGGGGTACTGAACGCAAAACAATTCTCTGGTTTACAGCAGCTAATTGCTCCAAATATTTGATACCACGTTTCCCGCTGAACACACCCGGGTGGGTCCACAGTACGGCTGTTACAAACGTGCGTTTGAAAGTCATTAACTCCGGAGCTAAAAATATGCTGAATGAAACCATGCAGAGCTATACTATGCTGAGCTCGCCTATAGACGGGGCGGGAAATATGAAGCGTTCATTGGATAGCGTAATCTCCATAAAGGCGAAAACGTTCTGTGATTCTAATACCCGCGGTGTCACCAGGTATATACGTGGAAGCGACACAATTAACCCGTATGTCATCGGACAAAGGGGAATCTTCCGTATAAAGGACGAATATGCCTATATCGCGAACAGGAATTACAATATGACGACGGGCAGAAATGCCGGGTTGTTCAAAGCGAGAACCATATTCGTAGATTCCATTTACGACCAGGTGGGGTGCTATCGTTTCCCGGGTTATTATATGGTACTTTCCAGTTCGGATCCTAACTGGCGTGTTGCACGGTCCATCACCAAGTGGTCTCCTTTTGGCAAGGAGGTGGAGAACGTGGATGCCATAGGTAATTTTTCAACAGCTGTTTACGGATACAACGAAGACCTTCCGGTTGCCGTGGCTTCCAATGCCCAACAGGGCGAAGTTATTGGTGATGGTTTTGAGGATTATGGTGTCCTTCAGGTTAAGGATAATTTAATGAGGTTCAATTATAGTCCGTTCCGTTATCATTTTCCAAGTACGGACCTGACACCTCCTTCCGCAATATATGATATTTTCAACCTTACGGGACCGTCTATGCTGACCATCAGCCCGGATGCAGCCCATACAGGCCTGCATTCGCTCTCCGTGCCCGGATCAGGAGGCTCGGAGTTTACGGTGGCGCTACCACTTAATAACTTTGTTTACAGCACAGTTTCCCATGCTTATGATTTCTATTTCCCATCCTCGTACTATGTTTTCTCATCGAGGAATGAATATCTGCCGTTTCAGATTAATCTCGGCAAAAAATATATCTTGTCCTATTGGGTAAGGGAAACATCCCCTTCGGCAAACGCAACGGATTACAGTCTTGGGGCCGGGTGTGGTGTTGATGTGGACGGCACATTGTATCCGTTGGTCAAACGATCGAATCTTATCGATGGATGGCAGCAGGTCGAAGCGGCCTTTACCGTTCCTGCCGGCGCGCTCTCCGTCTCACTCAAATTGCCTGCGGGTTGCTATGTGGACGATGTTCGCATTTTCCCTGTTGACGCAAATATGAAATCCTTTGTGTACCATCCGGTGAATGAAAAACTGATGGCCACGCTTGATGAGAATAATTTTGCGACATTGTACGAATACGACCAGGAAGGCAACCTGGTACGCGTGAAAAAAGAGACCGCGAAAGGCATAATGACCGTATCTGAATCAAGAAGCAGTAACCCTAAAAAATAACATGTGCGCAAATTTGTAACCGGATATTGTTTATTTGTTCTCCAGCTTTTGCCGGGATATGTACTTGCCCAACGGAATGGCCCTTATGCCGGTGAATTGGTAAAGGTTTCATCCGCATTGAAGCAAATGCATAACCTCAGGTATGAATACCACATGGCTGAGACCTATCCGAATGGCCAGACAGACCAGCTGAAAGGGGAAGTTTTCGTGGGGAACGACAGGAAATTATTCTACAACAGCAACGACGCTTTTACGATGCTGTATACGGATGTATGGTTCTATAAAGCGGACCACCGGGAAAAGGCCATTGCCCTTGTCAACCTGAACAAGCATCTCCGAAAAGATTTCAAGCTCCAGATGGAGAAGGACCTGTTCGCCCAGAATACGGTAAGCCTCTACCTCGACTCGCTGGTGCAGAGGTACGCGACGGTAAAGGGCCTCAAAAGGAGCGGGGATACTGTGCGTATGGAGCTGGCATTTCCGGCCAATATGCAGATTAAAACGATCAGCCTGGAATTTAATGAGAAGGAAAAAATCCTGATCAGCTATACCATGCGCGTATTCCAGCCCTGGCATAACGATGAGTTCGGGAAGGACAAGGGAACGACCGAGGTGGTCACCTGCAAAAATTTTAAAAGAATATCGGACAATAAGGCTTTTGGCACGGATAAATTCTTTGTAATAAAAAAGAACAAAGTGACCCTGAAAAAATATGGTTCATATAATCTGACATCAAAACTATAAAAAACCTTTTTATGGTTAACTGCATTAATGAAAAACGCTGCCGGCTGATGCGCCAATGCTGCATCTTGTTATTGTCGGTTTTAATAACGGCAAGCGGTCGTGCCCAGACTTTCAATTATAAATCCTCGGAGGCCTCAGGTATCAAGACGGCGCGACAGCTCTATGTCCATACCCTCCCGGACACCATCACCGTATGGTCCAATGAGTGGAATACAATCCGCAGCAATCCCAGTACCTGGGGTAACCTCATCAAGCTAAAAAGCAATAATGCACTCGTTAAGTTTGCTATTGATCATTACTATCCCATCACGCAGCGTCCTTATACATACCAGCTTTCCTATAGTATTTATGGATATTACCAGGACCCGAACGTGGATTCAACCCTTTATGTGCTTACCAGTGATACCCTGACCATAACCAACTTTAACCATACTGACGAGCATAACGCGTTCCAGGATATACACCTCGCGAAATACAGCAATTACTATAAGACCATGGTGGTCATAACGGGTCTTTATGATTATAACAGCGGCTCGCCTGTGACTGCCGACCTTTCAGATTCCCTGCGGTGGAATTTCACAGTCGAAAGCGCCATCCAGACCCAGCGGTATGACAAGACCTATTACGGTGCAGGAACATCACTTGTCACAGAGCAGGAAGACCATGCCGCCGATAACTACCTCAAAGTTTATTTCAGCCTTACCGGCGGTACGGCCCCGGTACAGTTAACACCTGTAAATTATGAGCTTGAATGGACTTACGTTGATGATTACGAAAGAAATGTTTCCTCGGGAACGATCAGCCATTTGTCTGCCTCAGACCTTGCTTACAATTTTAAAAACAACAGCACACGTGTCTGGCTAGACTCCAGTAATTATAAGATACCCCTTGTTTATCAGAACGGCTATATTGTTTACCGTGTGCGTACAGTGCGGCCCGATACTGTTTTATTCAAATATCCGATATACAGTGATTGGTCTTATTCTATCGGTGATGCAGGGAATGTGGGTAGCCTGACTTCCGCCCATCCTGATGCCGTCTACCATATTTCCAGTGCGTATATGAATGATAGCCTTAACTGGCAATATACGATCAGCTTCGCGGAAGGGGGAAAGTACAAGCATGTATTAAGTTTTTATGATGGGCTGCTCAAAAACAGGGAGAGCATAACGCGTTTCAATAGTAATCTCAATAAGCTGATTGTTACCAAGAATGTTTATGATTTCGAGGGTAGACCATCTATAAAAACCCTCCCGGCACCCGTATCTTCAAGTGCGTTCTCTTTCCAGCATAACGTTGACCTTAATTCAGTCACCTCTTTGCCATATAGAGCGCAAGACTTCGACACAGGGGCGTACATATGCCCAGGCGTACCTGCGCTTTCACCGCTTGCGCCCAATGCCCTGGCAAGCATCTATTATTCCAACCAGAACCCGGACACAACAGGTGTACAGCGTTTTGTTCCGGACGCTGAGGGCTTTCCCCTGGTGCATACTATTTATAGCCCTGCGTTCAATGACCGGATAGAGAAACAGGGCGGTGCCGGGCCGCGGCTCCAGATTGCAGATTCAAACATTATATCCAATTACTATGTGAGTACATTCCAACGCAATATCAACCGGTTGTTCGGACAGGATATAGGGTGGAACAGCTATTATAACCAGACTATTTCACGGGACCCCAACCTGCAATTGTCCATGTCTATAAAAAACTATGAGGGCAAACAGATAGCATCGTCACTCATCGGAACAGGCCCGAGCCCATTAACCCATGCCATCACGACATTAAGCGTGCCAAGTGCAACTTTTATGTACGAAAACATTTTGATGGGCCTGCCGCAGGAACGGTCGGGCACCAGTCGTATCGCGCATAAGGATTTCTTTAACCAGGCCGCAGCTAATGACTCTGTGCAATATTTTCTCAAATACCCACCTTTTGCAATTTGCCCGGGTTCCTTGTACCTGAAAATCAAAGCCCATTTTAACTATCAGATAATTGATCCTTGTGGAGACACGGTATATGCAAAGGACAGCGTTATTGGGGACAATGGCATGGCTACAAGTGCCGATGTAAATTTTGTCGGACCTGTCGGCATAGTACACTTGGGCGAAGGGGAGCATCATGTACGAAAGGAGCTGCATTTCAGCACCGAGGACCTTGATGACGCGATTGATTCTTTTGTGACGGCAATGAACGACCCCGCTTTAGATTCACTGTTTTCATCAAGTTGCCTGCATTCGCTCCCATATTACATCCGCCAGGCGGTAAGGGATAAAAAATTCCCCTGTACGCCCGAAAGGACCCCTTGTGAAGAAAAGAGGGCTGCAATGCTTGAAGATCTTTACCCGGGCGGCAAATATGGGGACTATACCGGGCCGGATACGACCAATTCGGTTTTCAAGTGGATAGCTGGGGATACAATCATGATAGATGTCATTCTCGGAGGGCATTACCTGTATCAGGATAGCTGTGTCATTATGGACCTTCCCGATACGATAATTGTCCTTGGAGATACATTTACAAACCTGCGGGCGATGCCACGTGACTCATTCATATATGTCTACAGCAGGGCTGTCGCTGCCGGGGACAATACGATTGCTGAGGCGTTGCTGCCCTTGCACCCTGAGTACTGTATGCTGAAGGCCTGCTTTACGGATACGTTCAAGACCCAGCTTCTCGCCCTTCCAAACGCGACAATCGCAGACCAGATGCACCTGCTCTACTTGGATAGCATCATCGCGCACGATCCATTCAGGGACCTGATAATTGGTTCCGGGGCTGATTCATTGGCGACATTTCCGGGCGGCTGGTTGCGGTTGGATTCCCCTTTACTACTGAACATATATTGCGGATGTGTAGATACAGTCATGTTTGGAGAATGCATAGGTGGAATGTTTGGTTCGGAGATAAGCAGGAGAATATTGGTCAATGATTATGTCAAAGGCCTGTATTTTAAAAATATGATCAACCTATACCTACAGAACAGGCAACGGTTCGTTGACAACTATGTGATTATGGCTTCCGGCGATTCTTGTGCCCAATGTGACTCAGTTCGTCTGGAGCGCAGAGGTATAGGTACGTTCCCCAGCATTGCCCTGGATAGTTTTGCGTCACGCCCGGGTTCTTGGTTATTAGGTATCGGGGGCTCGGCCCTGGACAGTGCCACACTTGCCGGCTACGCGGACAGCGCCACTTACATTTATACCGCCTTTGATTCAATGGTCTGCACCGGTTGCGCAGACACTATTGTAGCCCATCTTATCAACTGCGCCGCAGGGGATACGGTGGTTTACAACCGTATCCATGAGATACTGGATAGCTTTTGTGCGGCCCGTCTTGTGCATATGGGCGAATTCACGCCGGAGCAGATCAGGTATGCCATTTTAGCGAGTGGGGCTACAATGGATGACTTTTGTAATCCATACATTATTGATTATGCATCGATGTCGGGCGGCACCGCCCGGGACATTGGCTGTCTTTCCGATACCTTTTACGCGCATGTCGCGCAATTTTTGAACGAGAGTTATGTGTTGTCAGCGCTGATCAATCCCGGCACAGACTATTCAGGCACGCTTTCGACGACCAAAATTTTTGAGGGGAACATTTACGGTTTACTTGGCACAACATCCGTTATTGCCAATTCCGCCTACGATGCGACAAAGTCGTTATATACGTTATGTGTTTTCCCTGATCCTTCAACTATGCTGACGGATACGGCCAAAATTTATCTCCGGGGCACTGGTTCCTGCGCGAACTTCTTCAGTGGGGGCGCAATTCCAGGCCATACCATGGCCGTTAACAACGTGCTTTGCGTTAATACCGTTCCCCCTGGGGTAATGGGATATGTCAATGAATTCAGTTTTCTCGCCCGTGTAACGGAATCCTTCGGTAGTTCTTCCACTACCTGTAACATGCTGGGATGGTCGGACAGCGTACTCACAATGGCTGACAGGAATACCGATATTGCAGCCTGCGTGCCGTGTACCCAGATGAGGGAATTGTATCTGGAAGTAAGGGATACCATGGCCGCTTATGGCATGGTAGGTGCGGACCATCCTTTCTACGACGTCATGCTGATGCATTTTATGAATTACCGGCTCGGCCAATCCTATACGGCCGACCATTATAATACGTTTATCACGAGCTGTGCGCTTGCTGACAGTATGAGGATCCCGCAGTATGTCGGTTACAGCAATCTTGTGTTCCCGACTGTAGCCGATGCGGATTCATTTATACGGATGCTGAACGCAATTGATACGGATTATACCTTCGAGCGCACCTACCGTGACAGCTCTTCATCAGGTATTACCCTTTGCGTTGATTTTCACATCCCACCTGTATGGGAGCTTTATTTGTATAGAAACGCAATCCGCTCTTTTGCGGGAACGTATACCCAAAAGGTCGTTGATACCGCCTTGTCCTATCTGCAGCCACCCCATACGATTGGCTTTGTATATGCTGAACCCGGGACGCACATACCTGATGAGGATACGCTGTTTGGCTCGGGTGGCTCGATCAGGCTGTCCGCGCCCCATGAGAGAAAAGTATGGATTGGCGGGGCTTATTATGTACAGGATTTTTATTACGTCATAGACAGTACGATAACAACAGCGTATGAGCTTTCAAGGGCGGCCTATGAATTGCCGCGTTATTTCTTTAACCACGGCCTGCCAGCTAATTTTGTAAGTAATTACTTAAGCACGGTAAATGCGGATTATTACAAGCCTAAGAAAACAGATTTCCTGCGCTATACCTATAATTACCAGCAGTTGCCGCCTTACCGGGTGCTTGACTCATTGCAAGCAAATCACCTTGTATCACGAATATCCAGCTATTCTTACAGCGAGGTATCTTATAACCAGCCATTCAACCCAAACGTGGTGACCAACCTGTATATCTCGGACTCTACCATGAGAAACAGATACTTTGATACGCTGGTCAAGATACTGAATTGGGTCCAGGATACGAATACCGTGAACCCGGGACATCTATTCTTCGACACCAATAAAGTGGTGGTGCGTTCAATTGTTGATTCTCCGCTCATTGCTTACCGCTGCGCGGACGGCACCTACTGGTATCGTTATTTCGGGTACAGGGATACGATGTTCAATGTTTTTGTGGCGATGCCGCCATGGATACCCGATCATGAGCACCCACTCTATGAGCTGGTTTCCGTAGGGCCTCCACCAGGCATAATGCTCGGCCTCGGCGACAGCACTACCCGTTATTTTACACTAAACCTGCACAAGACCGGTGACCCGACCGTTATCCAGGCAAGGGGTATGACCACTTTCGTTATCGGCAAGAATATTGAGCTGGACGATGTGCTGCTGGGTAACCCTATAACGACTTATGCCGGCCGTACCGCGCACGACACTTTCCATAATTGTGAGCGCGACCTGCTGAGTTCTTGTATCAGGGAAGGCACTCTGATGTATGAGAATTATATGGATTCCATAGTGGCCGCCATACGCACTAGGTACATTCCGCACCTGCTGACCGCCGCACAGGAAAAATTGAACATCGGTTACTGGAACCAGGAATTCAACTACACGCTTTACTATTATGACCGGGCAGGTAACCTGACCAAGACAGTACCTCCGGCAGGTGTTAACTTCGTTCCTTCGGCCTATTGGGACCCCATAGATACCGCGCGGATGCTGTGCACTACCGACCCGCTACATGTTCCGGCTCATACCAAGACCAGCACATATAATTACAACTCCATAAATCAGGTGGTGAAGCAGAATACCCCCGATGCAGGGGAAACCCGTTTCTTCTACGATCCGGCGGGAAGGCTTATTTTCTCGCAGAACGAGAAGCAAAAAACAACGGGCTATTTTACCTACAACCTATATGACAAACAGAACAGGATAATTGAAACAGGTGAAGCCAAATTAGCCTGTCCATATTTTGCTGATTATTCTATCACCGGCCCCTGGTATGTAGGTGGGCCACCCTTGATATTCCCCGCCTGTTATTTTTCCTACCCATTCATCGCTAGCGGACCGTTCAGCCTATCTGGTGTTACCATTTCTGCGTCACCGCCTTTTGTGCGCAGAATGCTGACTACCACATACATAGAAACCCCGTATGACAGTATATACGCTATGATCCGTGGTATGGACAGGCGCGATGTGGTGATGACAATATACGATACAGTAGCCAAAGACCTGTACTCCGTTGCCGGCTACGGCCTTGATGCGCAACTCAACCTGAGAAAGCGGGTGGCTGCTGTAAAGTATTTTAAGTCCTTGTCGGTACTGGATACTTTTTTCAGGAGCTACCATTATGCCAACCATTACAGCTACGATATAGCGGGCAATGTAAAGAGCCTGGTGCAGGAATACCCGGCACTGGAGGTACACAGGCAAAGGTATAAGCGCGTGGACTATGATTATGACCTGATAAGCGGCAAGGTGAACCTGCTGAGCTATAACCGCAGTTTTGCAGACCAGTTCTACCAGCGGTATGCCTACGATGATGACAACCGCATCAGCAAGGTGGAGACCAGCAATGACGGTATCATCTGGAAGCGTGACGCGGAGTATACCTATTACCAGCATGGCCCTCTGGCGCGGATAGACGTAGGTGACCACAGGGTGCAGGGCATTGATTTTGCCTATACGATACAGGGGTGGCTGAAAGCGATGAATGGCGACACCATGAACGTGGCGATGGATATGGGCGAGGATGGCAGTGTGCGCATCAATGCCCGTGATGCGGCGTTTTACAGTATTGATTATTTTAAGGATGATTATAAGCCCATCACTTCGTGGCAGATGAAGCATGTGGAGGATGAGAGCAGGAGCCTGTATAACGGCAACATAAGCCGCCAGACGATGGCTATGCACAACTTCCAGCGGCTGAACAAGCAGTATATATATGACCAGCTTAACCGGATATCTACCGCTGACTATTCGAGAGTGAACGCAACGGACAGTTCCCTGATTCCCGTAACTGATTATCACAGTAACTATGCCTATGATATGGATGGCAACATACAAAGTATGCTGCGATATGGCAATGACCTGGGCTCGGGGGCCACGGTGATGGACAGCCTCACCTATTACTATGGAACCGGCATCGGCGGCTATACCCCCAATGAATTAAAAACGGTATCTGAAAAAGCGGCAGATGTGTATGACCTTGACATAAGGCATAACTTTGCGGGTGATGTCCTTCCCGTGCATTACAAATACGACCCTATAGGAAATACGACCAAAGACCTCATCAGCGGGCAGGACACGATAAAGTGGAACCTGTATAACAAAGTGACGGAGACACAGAACCATACCGCCGATAACACGATGTCATTCGACTATGACGGGGCGGGCAACCGTGTGGGCAAATACTTTGAGCAGGTGGACGGCGACACCATAACGGAGCGCAATGACTACTGGGTTCATGACGCGCAGGGCAACATACTGGCGCGCTACCGCGAAACAACTGACTTTAAGATAAATGCCTATACGTGGATCCCGGTCATTCATGTAGGATTTATTGCGGAGGGTGGTACCACGCGCCGCTATCTGGACGACTTTGTTACACCGGTGTACGGGCATGACAGCCGTTTCCAGGATAGGGCAGTGGCCTATGCGATGGTAAACCCTACGTTCAAGAGTTATATGCTGAGCAAGCCGGTATCGTGGTTTATGGAGCACAGCAATAACTTGTATAACAATATGGTGCATGGCGATGTGACCTATGTGATGCCGCTGGTGGAATATGAACAGGCGGGGACAGACACCTTGCTGGGCCCGGCAGTTGCCGAAATGGGGGCCAGCCACGCCAATGTGTTTAACAGTATGATGCTCACTTTGCTGGATAATGCCTCAGTTGATGCACATGCACTTGGCCTTGTGTGCCGTACCGGCGACCCCGGCGATACCCTGATGGCCCACCTGGCGCTGGCAGTGGGTATAGACGATACACTGCTTGGGTGCGACAGCATGGCCGCCTACCTTACCGACAACGTGGCCCCGCCTGTAATATCGGGTGCATTTACCGAACTGATACGCCAGCCGGGCGCACCGCTGGCCGGTTATAGCCAATGGTTGGTATCGGATACCAACATTTATAACTACAACATGTACTCCGACCCCGGCAGCGACTACCAGGCCATACTGCAGGCCTCGGGGGCCTATTATGCGGACCGCGCGAAGATGCGCGCATTTTTTGATGCCTATTCAGGCGCGGCCAACCTGCTGGCCACGGTATCAACGGAGGAAGACCTGCTGCGCATCTGCTACAATGCCGATCTGCCGGCCTTCCTCACCGCCTTCGACTCCATAGTAGGCAGTGCCGCATTAGACAGCGCTATAGCGGAAGCCGGGGTACACCGCACGCCCATGGCCTTTGCCAGCAGCTTGTTCGGTTCCACCGGTATGCCCTCAGTGCCTGCATTCTGGACCACCTACGACACCATCCTCAATGGATATAGCTTCGGGCTGGCGGAGCATGACTTCTACGGCAGCAGCAGGCTGGGCATAAAGACCTATTGGCCGGGGCAGGTAGGGGCCATCTGGGATATGGTGCACCACACCGCAGATACCATACGGCTGTGGGAGCGCAAACCATGGTACAGCGCCGAATACCAGGACGTGATAAAGGACACCTCCCGCGAGCTATATGACAACACCCATACCACGGCATTCCAGTTCAAGCACATAAACGGGCAGCGGCAGTATGAGGTGACCGACCATCTGGGCGATGTTCTTGCGACACTTTCTGACGCGAGAAATGCATCAGATACGACAACACCGGATAGCATAGATGTGTACACCCCCGTAGTGCATTCTGCATATGATTATTACCCCTTTGGCATGTACATGCCGGGCAGGCACACCGAAGACAGCGCCACACACTGCAACTGGTTTACGCAGGCGCAGACCATACGCGTATATGACAGCACCTGGGTGGGCTGGACACATACCGCCGGTGGGCTAGGCACAGTGGGCGGTGGTGTCATCTCGCCATACCCGGGCGGTGGCGTAACGCTAAGCACCACTACCACCGGCGATGGCCTTGCCTATGCCATGAGCATATCGCCGGGCGACCATGAGTTTGATTTTGACATAGCCGGCTCATCAGCCGACTACCTGCTCACCATTACCGAAGGCAACAACCTGCTGGCTTCCACCACTATACCCACCAGCACCACGGGCATCGTCGCTGTTCCATTCACGGTGCCGGGCGGTGTCACCAGTATCTCCGTAGGCATTGAGGGTACTACCAGCGGGGCTGGCACTTTATCTCTTCCCGGCCACTGGCATGTTACGCCACGCATAGATACCGTGAATGTATTAACCAGCGTATGCAGCGGAGAGAAGTATCCTTATGGATATAACGGTAAATACAAGGATAACGAATGGGCTGGGAAGGGGAATCACTATAACTATGGAGCAAGGTTGTATGATACGAGGATTGCACGTCCTATTTGTATTGATCCTCTAACTAAAAAATATCCATCATTAACACCATATCAATTTTATAGTAATAACCCCATTTTAAATCTTGATTATGACGGTTTAGAAGGTTATCAGTATCTTGAACATATAAAGAAATCAAATGGCACTGTTGTTACAAATAGGGTAGTTGCACTAACTATTTATGTTGCCGTTACCAATAATAGAGGAACTGACCATTATAAGGCTTCACAAATCCCAACAATTAAATCCAATCTAAATAATCAATACAATCAAGGATATAAAGATAATAATGGCCATGATGTTGTATTTAAATTTGATGTTCAACATTTTGATGCAGATAAGACATCGCCAGTGGATTTTGCTAATCAATTAAGGAAAGACCCTACAAATTATAAACCAGACGCAGTAAATTCAAAAGGAATGGTAGCTCAAAAAGCAATGGTTCTTGATAAAGGCAAAACAACATTAGCCAATGGAGTTCGCCCTGAAGGTGAAACAAACTTGAATTTAGTGACTATTGGTAAAAAAGCGTCTGATCCTGGTCATACTCAGGCACATGAAGTAGGACATGTACTTATGAATTATAATCCAAGTGCTAACCCAAGCACTCCACAAATGCATTCTCAAGCAGGTGGTATATTTGTTTATAAAGAAACTGTTGATGGCGTTGTAACAACTCCGACCCAACCTGTGAATCAGGGGAATGTTACCGCAATCTTAAGTACATTGCCTCAGGCTCCGGATCAAACTTCAACGGAATCTTCATCACCACCTGGCTCGTCGCCAACGCCAGCAGCAACACCACCAGCACCACCGGCACCCCCTAACTCAAAATAATTATGAAATATATAAGCAATTTTTTAGTTTATTTTGTGTCTTTATGTTGCAATGCTCAGGTTGAAAATAAAGATTCCTCATTTTTATTATTCAAAATCGCATACAGATATGATAATCATTATCTTCATGGTACACAGACAGCTTATTGTATAACAAATAATATATATATTAATAATGAAATTGGTGATATGGCTATCAAGAGAAACCCACCATATTTAGTTTATTATATTACTAAGCACGGTGGATATTATGTACCAGAAGCTTTTTCTTCGTTATATACATATGGCTGTTGTGAGTATGGCAATGTATCAAAAGGTATCAGCATTTATATTAAAGACTCATCCAATATTCTTAAAGATTACAATGATGAGAATTTACTAAAGACTAAATTGAAAAATGGAAAATCAGTGCTTTTGAAAATAAAAGACAAAGATGGTGAGTATGTTATAAGAGTATGGAAGGTTAAGTTAGATTATTGTGTGTGTGAAATTTATTTAGAATCTCTCAAACATCCTGCATATCACTATAATGTGGCATATATCAAGCATATTAATTCTATAGCCAAATTTAATAAAGAAGAAAAGATAGTATTAAAGAAACGATTAGGTTATATTATTGGACAGGCAAGGTAGTGTACTCAATTTGTTGTTTTGGCTAATAACAGAAACAAAATGCAGTAAAATCAGGCTTTTGAAAATACGCAAATCAAAAAAAAAGGCAGAAGTGGAGTCGAAAACGAACATAAACCGAAGCCATTATTTTCGTAGTATTATCGTAAATTTTAAACACACACATGAACTTAAAAAAACTAACAATTCTCGCAAGTATTTCTTGCCTTTTTCTGTTTGCAGGATGCACAAAGAAAGCCAGTTCAAGCAGTTCGGCTTCCACGTTTAAGTACACTATCGACGGCACTCCGTTCAGCGGCGTTGGGCTTGCACAGAAATCAGGAACGATATTGAATATTACCGGCGCATCTACATTTAGCGGTACTACCGCCACTTATCCTATTTGTATTTTGAACATTTTAAATTTCACCGGCAATAAAACCTATGATATCGCCAAAGGGGAAGCCGGAGGAAGTGTAGCGCCGAACACCACCAGTTCACATGCGGGTTACTACGGTACTATTACCATCAGTTCAAGCTCTCCTAACATTGTTGGAACATTCCAATTTACCGCACTTGATTCTTCTAAAATTACCAGCGGCAGTTTTTCAGTTAAAGCGCCATAGCCTTCGCTTGGCAAAGTATATTCTTGAAAATTTTAAAAAATCAAGCGCCACACCGTTTTTTACGGTGTGGCGCTCTGGCGATATGCATGTGGTATTTTAGTTAAGCATAGTGCCTCCATTCCTATATACCTGTTCACACAATTTGAATGCAGCCTGTGAGCGGAGCAATCCTGTACCAAATAGTATAGAGTTTAGTTTGTCCTCTCCAGTTTTGTATTCCTTCACGTTTTGGTAATAACCAGTGATACTATTATAAAATCCAAACAGAGTGCCTTTCGTTGTTTCCGTCTGCTGTGTTGAATAAATGCCTGTTAGTAGTATTTGACTGGATCTGTATATACTACTTTATCGCCATCATGCCCAACGTTTAAGCCTTTTCTATCGCCATCGTTTAATCTTATTATGCTCATGCCTAAAGGGCGGGGTAGAATAGTGGACATAAATTCTTTTAAATCACTTTCTGCCTATGCTACGAAACAACCACTAACTACCGACCACCGCCGCCAGTGCCTCGTCCACATCTTTTGGATGAAATTCGCCTGATATCCAATGGTAGTCTTAATAACGGTATGCCGGTAGAGCTTTTACAATATCTGAACCGGTATGCGGTCGCCAAAAATATTGCCAAAAGTATGCCGCGCTATATGCATGGTAAGCGGCTTAGTAATTTTCGCCGTCGGTGCAACATGGATCCGCAGATATTTATCAATCATGTTCACACGCGAAGCAATGAGCCTGTCGGTTTTAAACCGGTTGCTCACCATTCGCGGACTATCGGGTACTTCAATTAGATATTCCATTCTTAATTTTTATGAAAGCCAAGTTTCCGGTATTAATGCATCATACTTTGTCCACCGCTTGTTTCCAACGTAATGAGTGTGCTGAACGTCGTTCCAGAATTCTGGGCTGGCATGTTCTAATATTATTATCTGACATTGCAAATTTGTTTTATCGTAGAATTTGGAGAATGCTTGGAATATTGCTTTTACTCGTTCTAAATCATCGGAATTTCTATTCTTTTGTGCATCTTCATTGTTCTTAATGCTTTCTGGAAAATACGCCTGACTGGGTTGATCAAAAATAATAAATGTAGGCACGTGGCTTTCCGGTTTCAATGTCAAGAAAAATTCGTGCAACGCTAGTAAAGTAGCGACATGGTATCCCATCCAATTTGAACCACTACCTATTTCCCATAGGTAGTCCGAACGGCTATCTTTTGAGGTGATTTTTAATGTTAATTGCCTTTCATCGATCTCTGTCGGATTATCTGCATCCTCAACTTTTAAGATTTCTTTATAGGCAACGATGCTTTGACTTATGCGTTTCATAACATAATCTCTATTCTGCTGGTTATTTGTAGTTGACAGCTGTTTTTGTATTATGCGGATTTCGTTGTCTAGTTTACTTATGCTTTCAAGCAGAGTACTCTCAATTTTTATTTCAGACAAATTTTTTAAATTTTGCTCTATACGGCCAACATAGCGGTAAATGTCTTCAATGGTTTTTCGTTGTCGCTCGATTTTGTCATGTTCTCGTCCAAGCGTTTCTAACTGTATGCGAATACTATTGAGTTGCTTTTCTAATTCAGAAATCTCTTTTTCAAGCTCCATAACTTCCTTATCTAGAATATCTTTCGAGTCTCGCACCTGAGAAATCTTATCGTGAATTGATTTTGCACTGCTAATTAGCACTTCGGCATTTTCCTTTGCATCGTCGTTGTCAGAGCCACAAACCGGACAGCTGTTTAATTTTTCCAGTTTTGAAGCTAACCAACCGTTATTAATTGGTTCTAATCGCGCTTGCTGGTGATGCATTGCCAATTCATATTCTGACGACGTGTTTTTAAATGACTTTAATAAACTCAAGCGGTAGCTCTTTTCTTCAAGGGCGTTAATCAGCTGATTTTCCGTTTTTTGGATCTTAGCCGTGTAATTGACAACGCGAGCAGTTATGCCTTCTGATAATATTGGAAACTTCATTTCTTTAGCTGATTCGGGAACTCGCTGCAGATAGAGAACATAATCTTCCAATACCCAATTTTCCTCAGGAAATGGCGTGTCTTTCAATATTCCATACTCTAATGCTTTCAGATAATTTCCTTTTATTTCAGCTTCCCAAGCGTCTCTGATTTTTCGTTTATATTCCAAGATGCCCTGTTTTTCGCGCAGCTCTTCAGTTAACAAAGACAGTCGACGTTGTAACTCTAAAGTGCTAACTTGAATAAGTCCTAAGGCCAATGGAAAAACAGTGCGCAGCTTTAGTTTGTGATCAATCGTGTCCGCTTGATAAAATAAAGTATAAGGGTTCGCAATTATATGCTGTGATTGAAAACAGAACGCAAGCATGTCCTTAAAACTCGGACGACCTTCGAATGGTTTGCGTTCTTCAGCTTTTTCGGCAAAGTCAAGCGACGGTAGATTGCACAGTTGATTAAGCCGATTTGTAACCTGCTCAGCGGTTCGGTTGGATGTTAATATTTGATTTGGAATATCAATTGCTACTCCCTCTTCATAGTACATCTGGTTAGTTGACTGCTGCGCCCCCGGTTCCTGGCGAGCTAATAGTATTCTTTTATTTCCTAAAACAGCGACAATTCCAAACCATTGAGTAGCCTTTCTAATCGGCCCAACCGGAATTGTACATTTGCCACTGCAAAGACAATAATCGATTATAGGTATCATTGAAGACTTCCCTGTTTGACTATCGCCTACGATTACATTTATTTTATCTAAGTCAAAAGAAATTTCCTTAAAAGGTAAATTTGCTTTTTTAGGCCAAAGGATAACTTTTTCTATTTTTAACTTCATTAGAACGTGATATTTAATGACATGCAAATTTCTTCTATTGTAAAACCTGAAAACCAATTTCCGAGAACTTTGGCGGCGTAAATTACATTTTGATTATGCCCATATTGAAGATCAGGAAGATTACGTTGATACTTTACCGGCAAAAAATCGCCCGTATCTGTGTTGATTGAGATTAAGTTTAAAGCAAGAGCCAAGTTTAGAGCTTTCAATGTTTGGCTGGACATGTCAACCATTCGCTGCTGTAGTCCAGCTGGAATATCTCTATAGTCTGATAAGGTAGTTAGAAAGCGAGGAAGCGTTATTCGTCTAACATCTACTAAGCATTCACAACTCCGATGGTTAAATACCAATGGTAAGACAGGCATAATTAGCGACAACTCTGCCCCTTTTTCATCATTCTTCTGTTTGGCGTACTCTCTTACAAATGAATACAGTGCCAGTGCGCCAAGTGCGCTATTTTGGACTATTAAAAATTCATGCATCTGTGCTTGTTTCTTTAGCCATAGAGAGTTGTTTCAGTAAAATTTTATATTGTGGGTGCCATCCAACTTTTAGTTCATTGGACAGTGCATGGTAGCTACCGCGTGTTACAAAGTGATTTCTCAGCGGATATTCTCCAATTGCGGTATCGCACTGCATTGTTTCATACAAGCAAATTTTTCCTTTTTCGATATCTGTATCTTTTTTATGCTTAAGCTGGATCAGTTTAAAAATATTTTCCCATCTATTTTGTAGACTTTGGTCAAGCTGATCTAATTGAGGATAAGTCAGGTAGCCCGCCATAGCCATGTTTGTACGCTTTGCAACAGCATTTAGATAATCGTGGATTGCGCCAATTATTTCATCCGCATCACACTCTATTTCCTGGAGTTGTTTTACATAATTGCTATTCCATTGTTGCTTTTCCTCCGGCTGAGGAATTTTACCAAGTTCAACAATAACTTCATCTAGAATTTTCTGCCGATGAAAAGCTAGAATGGTGAGCTTTTCTCTCATAAACTCGTTTCTGCCAATTAATGCGGGACGTTTATCTCTCCATGCTTCAGTAACTTGCAAAAATAGCCACCCCAGCAATTGAGTAATTACAGCGTCATTTACTGCATTATTACTTACGTCAAGTTGCAAATCACTGTATAGTTGCTTTCTAAGAGCTTCGCCATACAATCCGCTGCCTGCTTTATATCTAATCTTAGTTATTAATTGCGATAACAAGGTATCCCCAAATGCCAGAACTTTATCTGCATAAGTTTTAGCGTCTCCTGAGACTGCCGCGGCCTTTTCTTTTAGCAGAGCAATCGAATCGGCTATTTCTTTGCTGCTGGTGGAGCTACCTAACTGCTCCGCAATACTATTTGTCGCAGTTTTGTTTGTGACCAAAAAAAATGTTGTGCTAGCGATTTCAATTTCTTTGTTTGACAAGGCATCGATCCATATGAATAGTGTTTTCCATAGGTCAACTCTTGAAGGGATAAAAGGATGAGTGGTAGTTGAACTTTTATCTTGTTCTAGTATTTTTTCTCCGTTCAATAATGAAACAACTATATCATCTTCCGTTTCGATTCCAACTACAGAATCGGCAGGCATCTGGGATATCCATGATAGAGCTCGTTCCAATTGGAAATAGTATCCAAGTGCTTGTCCCGATGCCGTATGGTCTGCTAACATAATCCCTTTACTTATTGTTGTATTGTATAAAATCATTCTGGAGATGATTTGCCCTAAAGCATATCATCACTCCATAAATCATTGCAATTTATTGAATATGGCTGACAAACACAATGTTCAATTATGTATGTCGGTGCGATTTCTTAACTTGCTCATGAATTTACACACGGGTTTTATTGGAAATTGATGCATGTGCGTTGGAGATAATGTATCAACAGAGGCGTGAACGGGGATTTTAAATGTCAAGGTAGACAACTATCTGACTGGAGTTGGGGAACTACAAAAGTATTTGTTGCAGCAAATAGCATCAAAAATGGAAGAACACGAAATCAAGCACATTTGCCACGAATGTGTGGGAGAGCTGTATCTCTCGAATGAAATAAAAAAAAAGGGGCATAAAAAAAAGTGCTCCTATTGTGAACGAACACGAAAGGCATACGCTTTAGAGCTGATCGCAGAGAAAATTGATGCTGTATTTGAAAAGTTTTATCAACGTACTCCAGACCAACCAGATGACTTTCAAGCAGCAATGCTAGCAGACCGCGAGTCATCTTATGTCTGGTATCGTGAAGGAACGGATGTTACGTTAGCCATTGAAGAGATAGCGGAAATTCCATCCGCAGCGGCAACAGATATCCGCGAGCTACTGTCTTTAAAGTATTGGAGTCCAAGTGCCTGGGAAATTGGAGAGGAGTGTAACTTCGATGAGGATTCCCAATACGAATATATTGGTGGGTCAAGTGAAGTATTGCAGCAGAAGTGGACAAAGTTTGAAAACTCTTTGAAACGAGAAAATAGGTTCTTTAACAGTTTTGGAGAAAAGCAGCTAACAGAAATTTTTCATGACATTGAATCGTTGTGCACGACAAATGGCAAACCAGTAATTGTTGGGGCTGGGTCTGAATGCCAAATAAAATCAATATTCCGAGCGAGAGTTTTTCAAAGGGATTATGATTTAGAAAAAGCCTTGGAGAATGCTGTAGAGCATATGGGCCCACCGCCCATCTCCCTAGCTCGCGCTGGCCGAATGAATGCCGCTGGGATTTCCGTTTTTTATGGTGCAGATAATGAGAGTGCTGCGATTGCGGAAACCCGGCCACCTGTGGGTAGCAAGGTAGTAGTTGCTAAGTTTAAATTTATTCGGAACCTGCGGCTTTTGGATTTGAAATCATTAAATCATCTAAAAGCTACCACTAGTATATTCCACCCACAGCACGCCGACCAATTAGCACGCATTGGCTTTTTGCGCCAGTTGTGTGAACGAATAACAATTCCAGTATTGCCCTCCGACGAAGAAAGTGAGTACCTTATTACGCAAGCTATCGCGGATTTTCTAGCAATGGACAAAAGGCTAAAGATAGACGGTATTATTTATCCTTCTATTCAGTCAGGCAAGCATTCGAACATAGTTCTGTTCTTTAAGGCTTCGCGTGTCAAAGAACACGAATTACCATCCGGAACAGATGTTACAGCCATTTTGGAGGGATATGATGAACGAGGAAGTTATCCTGCATTCACAATTTTCGAAGAAACACCAAATCCATCTGAACTATTGAGTGTTGCAGAGTCTAGGTCTACTCAATATCATCCAGTAGAGGATAGTGATGTGCGTCTTCCTTCGCTAGCTATAAACATGAAATCACTCAAGGTGCATATTGTCAAGGCTGCTGAATATTTTTATGACTCTCACAGCGTTCAGGTTAGCCGGTTTAGAAAGGTAAATCTTGACAACATTACAGATGATTAAAATTTGACAAGGTGTGAGCAGATGCTCGTTTCCCATGTTACATTAGGTTTTGCAAAAAAGAAATTTAAAGTCGGAATATCCTTGCTGTGAATTTGTATGATAAATTACTTGGCAGGATTTTTATCCTCTTGTTGGTTTTTATTTTCACTTTTTTTAAGCGCCAGTTCTTCAAAATGATACAACGATGAGTATGCCGTATAAGAAGGATATATTTGCTCGAATATCATTCTGTGAAATGTTCCGTAAAACAGCCACATTTCTTCATTAACACTCTCCATTGTTATTTTAACTCCCCTATTGTTCATAACAAACATTCCTTCCTGTTTATGAAGTTCCTTCGCTCTCATAGTTTCTTTCCGAGATCCCCATTCCGCCTTCATGCCATACTCTGAATAAATTTTCATATACGCAGTTATATCAACCAAGAAATACAATTTGATTCTGCCGAATAGAATGTCAAAAATGAATTCCTTTTCGAATGGTAGAGTGAAAAGTGGTTTATTTAGTGATTCTACTACTGACAGGAAATCGACCAAGATGTATTCGGTCGTTGATTGCTCAGCAAGAGTTTTTAATACTATTGAACCAATATTCCGAAAGTATCCCTTATACAATCCGATGTGCAAGCAATCTTCGATAACATCGTATGCGAATAAATTTCTTTCATCAAGCTGCTTTCTCAGCGCGGCGAGTCGTTCAATAAACATTGGAGTTGGCTCTTTCGGCGTAATAATCTTCATTTTGGTGCCGGTTGCATTGTCGATTCCTTCATCCTTGCTTATAATGTCGGTAATATTAGACATGACGTTTACTTGCCTTAATTGACGCTGTAGCTGAGCCAATTCGTTTTTGTCTAATGCATATTTTTCTTGAACGTCCTCCATTGCAGCGTTATCTAACTGCATTTGATGGAGTATGTTTAACATTTTATGATTTTTTTCACCCTCTTTGACTTCTGCGATTACCAATGCACCATCTTTGATACATAATAAGTCGCCCGACTGAACATAGCCAGTCAAATCTGATATTAAGGCAAAATCCATCTCATTTGCATTGATTTCGTTTGAAACGTCTACGACAGACTGAATGTTTGAGTGCTTCAATATTTTTGTCCCTTCGACACCTTGGAACAGGCGTCTGGAAATGTAAAGCTGACGGCCAATCATTTGCCACACTATACCATCCATAAGGTGTCTAATAATATTCTCCTCAAACTCCGCTCGCTTGATACGACTTTTAAACTTCGCGACTTCGCGCTTGTTTTTGCTACGATGCGCATTCTTTAAGCGTTCTTTATTTGCCAATATTTCATCCTGAATAGAAATTAACATTGGCAAAACTTTATCTTGAGCTTTTCTAAACCCGTTGTGGCAATTGGCGATAAACCGTTTATTATTTTCTTTTAGGAAAGCGGGTATTTCCTTTGGGTCTATTTCTTTTTGTCCGATTGTTGTAATTATCCCGTACTCAAAAACGAGGTCAGCAATTTCAACAAGTTGCTTTTCAAGTGCAGCTTGCCTTTTTACTTCCGCTAGCGCATCCGGTCTTGACAATGTGAGCTTTCGCCGTGCATCTTCTAAGTCTTTTGCTTGCGTCTGCCTCAAAATTTCGCTTTCATAATCTTTCATCAGAGGCGTGATTATTCCATTTTGTTTTGCTGCTATTAAGTAGCTAATTCCATCTTTATTGCCTTCGCCAGCTATAGAAACCGCTGATTGTATAGCAAAACTTGCCAGATATTCCGCCTTCAAAAAAATGCCCATGTTAGAACGAATAGAGGTATAAAGGACTGTTGCGACAGACTGAAATCCCTCGATTGATTCTATAACAATGCTGTCAATAGAAGGTTTCTGGGGCCGTGAATATTTCTTGCCTTTTGCGGAGCTTCTGGATTCTCTGCGCCATAACATGGTTTCTGCATCATTCGTACTAACCTCGTCAGAAAGGACCAATATTTGTGCATTTACGTTTCCTCCAGCGTCGGACATTGGAATCAAAGTAGGTGCGCCATCTCTACTTTTGCTAAGTCGTGCAAACTCAACAGTAAATGGCGTCGTACATTTTATACGATCTACAATAACTTTCGACAATTCCTCTCCTGGGTCATCTATCAGTGAGCCATAAGCTAAGATTCCCAAGCGGTATTTATTTGTTGAACTCATTGAATATATTTTGTTTGAAGATGTGACCATTAAAGCTTTCTGTCATGATTCTTCCTAATGCATCGTTTTGCTGATATCTAAGTATATATTCTAATTCAATATGTCTGTTGGTGAAATGTTTTTTAAAGGGAAAAATATAAAAGGAAGAAATATCAAGAAGATGCCTGTAAATCTAACATACCACTTTTGCTTGGTGTATGCAAATTCCTAGGACATAAATTCCCCCTCTCTATTCAACGTAAAGCTTTTTTGTTCTGGATTGGCAATAACACTATCTGTTTTTTGGGGTGTTCCATATTGGAAATGAGAATTGTTTCCCAATAAAGTAATTAGTAAAAGGAAAAAATATTGTTATTAGCTGCTTCATTGTGATTGCCTATGTTACTGACAAGTTTGTATAGGCGAAAAAAGGTGTTATAGGAAAGGTGAAAAGAATAATTTGAGAACAAATCAAAATAATAAAAGGCTATAAAACAACCGTTAAAAAGCGGTATTTTGTAAATAGTTAGTTATTGATTTGGAGAATAACCCAGTTAAATGATATTTTCCATTCATGGTAAAAGGTGCTTCCCCCGACTAACTAGCTAATGATATTCTCTCCTTATTAGCAACAATAAGGAGTGATTTTGTTCAATAATAAAGTTCAACTATCAGGCTATTTAGGGCAAGAGCCAAAGGTTATCCCAAGGGAGATAAAAGCTTTACGGTTCTAAAGGTGGCAACGAATGACAATTACCCGGTGAAAGAGGGCGATAAGACAAATTGGAAGGAAAAAGAAACGGTATGGCATGATGTGCTAGTGTTCCGGCCTACAGCTTCTAAATTAGCACAGGAATTGATTAAAGGGGATAGGGTTGATTTTTCCGGCCCCATCTCTTACAAGGTGTTCAAGGACAAAGAGGGAAGAAACAGAAAGCAGGCGGCAATAATAGCCAACTTTGTTGAGAAAGTAGGTAGCCAAAAGCAAGACCAGCTTATACAGGCAGAGATAAACGAGATTGTGCAAGTAGTGAGTTTTTAGTTGATGTATACTTAGGATTTTGAATTAATTTGCATAAAATCATTAAACCATGAAAGTAATTTTTGACTCAAACGTATGGAGGCCAATAGTCTCACCATCAAAATTCCCAAATGCAGATGAAAGTTTTAAAACAATAAGAAATGCCATCGAAAATGGTGAGGTTGAGGCTTTCATTAGAAAAGCCTTTCAAGCCGTAAACTTGATAGGCTTTTTTCTTTGGTACAACATAGGTACAACCTTTGCTACCCTCCACAGTAAGGGTTATTTATTTTCCCCATACGACGCTTAGTACCGTATTATAAGCAGGAGTTATGATGCAGAACTCGTACATAGGGCCATCCTCATCATATTTATCCAACTCAAACCATGTAGATTTTGCTATTTCTTGTGATGCTTCCTCTTGCCTGTATATTCGGTTGTGTATATAATATTCATTAGCCACCGAATCGCTTGGAACGCTCAGCTTATTTCTATCTGGAATCCAGAGCTTCATATCATTCGACTTTTTCCAATACTGAATCTTCCCGTCTTTGCTATAAAAAGCGCAGATCGGATGATTCCCCAAATCAACGAATCTATATACGATAGATGTCAAACTGGTATTGAAACGGTCGGACAAACTTCTGATTAAATCTGGCGAAAATTTCTTTTTAAAACAGAAATCCCTAAACAAATGGTCCGGCATCAGTAATTCAGACGCAAAATTATTTGCTTCAATTTCCTGGGGCCCTTTTTTATATCCATTGATCGTTGAATCGTCGTCTACGAAAGAAGCCTCCTTATCAGGATGCAATAACATATGCCCAAGCTCATGGGCCAACACAAATCTCTTTTTTTGAGGAAATTCAATTTCTGAATTTATTGAAACTATGGATCTTCCGTTTTTCATAACCATCCTGCCATCACAATTTTTAAGCGGAACTTCTCGGACAATCCCGTTATGATAGACGATTAAGTCCTCTATATCAATGGAAGCAGGGTCGGCTATTCCTAAATCGTCAATTAATCTTTTGGCGGCAGAGCTGGGATTGACTGTCATAGCAACTCATTTTGCTCGATTTTATCCATAAGATCGAGCAAATCGGACTCGTTTAGGATTTCTTTCAGGTCGTTCTCATCCATTTTTTCGAGATTTCGGAATTGAAGACGCGGCGCACGTTGCTGTAATAGCTGCAAAATAGCCTCTTTAGTTGACGCCTTGGCGCTTTCAAAGACTGCAATTGCTTTGGCATAGAGCGTTTCCTGCTGATTCCTCTTGAGTGTAACTTTATGCTTAAAAAGAAGCGATTTTGCCTTACTAATCCCATCTTTTTCTAGTTTCTTAGGATCATAGCCTTCTTCAAGTAAAAAATCATCCAGTAATTCAGGATGGTCATGCATCATCGCGAATAAATCGTCGTTAAGCTTATCTACATTGACTAAGTGAGAATTCTTCATGATTGCTTTTTGAATAATGTTTTTACAATACGCTTTCCTTTTTTAATCGCATTATTAACCTCATTCACTGGAATTTCAAGGCTTTCGGCAATAACCCTTGGAGGGTTCCCGTCCAGCCATTCGGAGAAAACAACATATTCATCCTTAGATTGGTCAAAAGCCTTTTCAATCGCTTCCCAGTTTTCATTTGAAATAAGTATTTCCTCCGGGCTTTCAGAAATCGTTATGTCGCCGTTTGCATCTTCAAAATCCGATATTTCATTTTCTGAGGCACCGATCAAAATCGTACTTTCTTTGCTCCGTTCAACTACAGACTTCTTAGAAGATTTAAAGTGACTTGATATTAGGCTCTTTACAACTCCTTTGAGGTGAATAGCCAAGTCAGGGAAACGTATAAAATCCCAATCTCTCGTTCCATCAAAAATCTTTTCAATTGCCAAAGTAGCAAAATGTTCCGCGTCCACGCTATCTCTTTCAGTTCGAATCTCAAAGCCAGCTTTGTTCAATTTAAACTGAGCGTATCTTACAATTTCCTTATATATCACACCCCATGTTCGTTCATCAATTGCTTCAAGTTTTTCGAGTGTCCATTGGTCAATCATGGAATAGCGTGATTTAGGTACTCATAAATATATGCTCTAAATTTTTATTTTTCAGCCATTTGGCAAAAAATATATTGTTGGAGCATATCGTAGTATAACGTACACAAAATATGAGTTCATATAGCCACCAAAGTACCTTGCATGTAAGAATAAAAAATTTCGTAGCGTGGATCGCCCCACCCAAAGAAAGCCGCGAGGCTATTAAAAAGAAATCCGACCAGGTAAGAGAAAAAATTAAGGCGAAAGCCGTAGAAGACGGTCTTACTATTACTGAGATGCCGTACGCAGGCTCTTTTGCCACTCGTACAGGCCTACGCAGGCATATGCTTGGCCTTACAACAACAGAAGGACAGGATATAGATTTGCCCTTTGTCGTCAAAAAAGACAAGGAAACGGAATTTGGCCCGCTGATACGCCGATTTAAAAAGTATGCTGAAGAATGTTATCCAGATGACGATATTGAAGAAACTAAAAGCTCTATCAAAATAACCTTCGCCAACGAAAAATTAACCTTTGACCTGGTGCCTATGTTTGAAGGTAGCAAAAAGGGTGAGCAAACGCTGATTAGAAAAAATGGCGACCAGATCACTACCTGTATTGAGCATCACCGGGAGTTCATTAGATCTCGGACCGCTGAAACAAAAGAAAGCGATGGCATAATCACTTTTAACGATATGATCCGGCTACTAAAATGGTGGCGGCTCGTAAAAGAACAGCAAACTAACGATAAGATCAGCATCCCAAGCTTTTTAATTAACCTTCTCGCCGCAAAGGCCTATGAAGAATGCGGCGATGATACGACCTATCCACAAACCTTGGCAAATTGGTTTTCATATTTGGCTCACATAGTCATAAACAAAGAGACCATATGGTTTAAAGACTACTATAAAAACATAGCCCCTGACACTACGCATACATGGATCGTACTTGATCCTGTAATGCCTGGCAACAACATAGTCAAAAGCTGGACATGGTATGAAATTAAGGACTTAGCTGACTGGCTACAGGAAGCCGGCGAGATCATCAACCGTGCTATTGTAGCCGATCTAGACGGAAGAGATAGCGATAGCTTAGAGCATTTGCAGCTTTTATTTGGGAAAATATTTTCATCACATTGCGATTAAACAATACAATATGAGTACATATACATTTACAGGAACTGACTCCTACACTGAAGCCGATGTAAAGGCCGTCATGCAAAACACTTATGAGGATATTATAGGTTTTGCCAACAAAGGCATGATAACTTATGAAAAAGCCAAGAGCTGGATCAACGACATTACATATATGATGAAAGAGAAAGTACTTAAGTCTTTTGAGATACAGTTATATAACGCTACAGGCGAAAGATTCCAATCCTATAAATACACCGTGAGCAATAGCGGCTATTTATCTACTGGAAGTGCGTCAGGTGGAATCAATTTTTACTCCATTCCCGCTGGTTCTACAGCAGGATTATTTGCAGATATGAATTTTGGCTTAACTAATTCCAGTACAGTTAATGAAGAATTAATGCGTAGAGGTTGGAACACTAATGGCTCTCCTCTCGCAGGAAATGAATTAGCTGAAAGAAGCTATATCAGCAACAACTTACAACTTCAAAGGTCACTCATTACTAAATAACTATGGACGTTCAACTACAACAAAATACGCACCCTAGTAATGCTGCGCAGAAAGCTTTTGACCAGTTAATCGCTATTGACGCGCAAAAGTCGGCATTGCTCAATTCCCTAGAATTATTTTTCAACTACGAAAAAGTTGAAAAATGGCATAAAACGCATCATGGCAAGAAATTGGCGTTTTTCTCCAATATTCTGTCAGGTACTCCACTGATTATTTTATCTGGTGATGTTGGTTGCGGCAAGACCGCTTTGGCTCATAGCGTAGCTACACCTCTAGGAAAAGAAATCCAAAAACGTATTATTTGCTATGAGACGCCGTCCAATATACGAGGTGGTGGCCGTGTTGGTGAGATCAGCAACAGGATCACTGATGCGTTCACAAAAGTTAAAAGTAGCATAAAAGATGGTGAGATGGGGATACTTATCATTGATGAAGCGGATGACCTTGCAACTGACCGCGACCAGAACCAGGCACATCATGAGGATCGTGCCGGTCTGAATGTTTTGATCAAGCAGATTGATCTTGTATCTCGTGAAAAGATAGAACTGGCCGTAATTTTAATTACAAATAGGTTGAAGGTTCTCGATCCAGCCATTATACGGAGAGCAACGCAGGTTATCGAATTTGAAAGACCAGATTCTCATGCGAGAAAATTGGTCTTTGAGAGCCTTTTTGAAGGCGTTGAAATTAAAGCGAGTGAAATTAATGAACTGGTCAAGGCCAGTGAAAATAAGGCTACACCATACAGCTTTTCTGATTTAATTCAAAAGGTTGGCAAACAAGCATTATTTTTGGCAGTAGAGACAAACAGGCCATTCTCCAAAGGGGTATATCTGGAAGTTTTGAAAACAGTAAAGCCATCGCCGCTTATAAAATAATTACCATGCAGGACAGATTGACCATTGTAATTGCCCATTATGGGCTTGATAGAAAAATTTCAGAAGCAGAATGCATTTCCGCATTAGATAAAGATGAAAGAACGAATGTTACGTTTATTGAATTTGAAGCAGGAAATGCAAAGCTAACTGAACTATATGCGCTTTCATTCGACAATCTCGCGCTATTTCAGCAAAGAAAGTTTGTAGAAATTGTAAAGCCAGTATTGGATGCCAATCCTGATGCAAGCATTGCATATTTCGGACTTACCCCCATTCCAATAGCTTTTCATTTTGGCTATTTGGTGGGAAATACCCATCGATACACTATATATCAGCTTCATCATACTAAACATGTATGGTCCAAGGAAGCTGATAAGCCTTCTCCAGTATATGCATTTTCGATGTTGCCGCTCGCAATACCCACTGAAGTGCAAAAAGGAAAGGGTGACATCAGTATAAGAGTTGCGACATCATTTAACATTGATAAGCAGGCTACATACGAGGTAGTGCCTAATCCCTCGAATGAATTTGATATTGCATTGCAAAGTCCCAATGTCGATTCATTATACAGCCAGGATAACATTCAAAATGTTGTAATTGCATTTCAGACTGTTTTAGATGCATATGCCAATAAGCTAAGTGATCGAGGCAAAATACATTTATTTATCGCCTCATCTTCAGGATTGCCATTTGCATTAGGGACTCGAATAAACCCCAATATCTATCCTTTCATTCAAACATATCAGTTCAGCAAGAACGAATCCCCTAAGTATAAAGAGGCCATTCTAGTTACAAAGGAGATTGATAGCAGAGTGATCCTGTCTGATGAAGACAGAAAAATCGCCGATAAGGTAAGATCAGACTGGCAAAATCAACTAGAAAATAATCTCAAACCCTTTATTCAGAACATTGCAGGCAAAAAATCAGATAATTGGTTGCAAATGGTCTGCGCAACAGATACTGAATATCAAAATGTCTTGAAGCATTTAAAATACCCTTGGTCTTCTGTTACCGATATCGATAAAACCACCTTGAAATACGATAAAATAGACGTTGGCACATTCGATGTTGAGGATGGATTTGAGTACATAGAAAAGTCAAATACATGGCTCCTTGATGATGGCTTCTTGTTTGGACTAAATAAAAGGCTGAGGAAAAAATCTGATACAGATATTATGCAGGCCGGTAGGCTATTCTTTTTTCACGAAGCTTTGCATTACAGTAAAGACGGCCACAGATTAACGAAAGAGGTTGCGAATGGAATCGGTCAATTTCCTAAAGTTATCGAAGAAGCGGATTATCAGGCTGACGTTTGGGGACTCTTAACCGAATATAAATATTGCTCTATTTATGAATCTAAAAAACTGAAAAACGGCATTAAAGAGTTTTTTTGCAATGCTATAGAAAGCGCGATTGAAACCATGTGGAGTTTTGTTGACACGGGATCAGAGCTTAGTCTAATACAAATACGTTCTATGAATAGATTTTTAAATTGGTATTGGCAGTGGGTGTTAATTGAGAATATACCAGGTCAGGGAAATTTAGAAGATATCATTACAATACTGCTTGATAAACCGGTAATAGAATTCGCCGGAGCACCCATGGAATTGAGGGGCTACAGAACATTTTACAAATTGAACTCTAAGCAGACAAATAAATACCAACTAGCAACATTTGCAAGAAACAAGGTATATCGTTTCGCTCCTAATCTCATAGATGATATTGTCGATGGCTTTATGATACTTTCCGGAGACAAGATAAAATCGGGATTAAAAAGCTTCCAAGTTGTTCTGGCTTAATAATGTGGAAAAGCCCGTCAAATTGACCACTTAGGCCGATTTAAACTGACCAGGGCAGGCCGGACGAAATTGACCACCCTATGCCGGAGCAAATTGACCACCCCCTCCGCCGTTTTCGGCATGCTGACATGAAGTAAATAGTTTATGCTTTGAGGAGCATTCTTGATTAAGTTTCGATCAAACTTAACAGAATGCCGAGCAATCCGATAAGCATGATAAAGATCAGACAGATACTACGACTACACTGCCAGGGGCGCAGCAAGGTCTGACGTACCTACATAGCAGAGCATCTCAAACATGTGTCAAATTTGTCGGAATTAGCGATTTTTGAAAAGTTCGTTTACTTTTTCCCAAATGAATATGATGAATTTATTGAGAATTTGAGTTCTGAATTTAGAGGATTGGTTTTGAATTTATTGACGGAAGAGGTCGCTCGATGTAGTAAGTATGATATAGATGAAATGAGAGAAACACTTATATCGGTAAGCAGAAGTTTTCATGTGGATTATCAAAAACTATATGAGAGGCTGTAAATTAAACTGTGTCAAAGTCCACAAATAAGTGGAACTTTAAAAACA
>CAZBPS010000025.1:0-49675 GCA_964493865.1 uncultured Flavipsychrobacter sp. | reverse complement strand
TGTTGGTTCCATTAATTACACTTTTAAAAGTGTAAGGTTTTTTCAGGACTAGACAAAGTAAATAACCATAAGAATGTCAAAGAACTTCAAGCAGAAAAATGCGGCAAAATCTGTGCCAAATAAGCTTGTCTGAATCAGAATTAGCAGAATTTTAGAATTAGCAGGATGCTTGAGTAAATAGTTTATTCCCGTTACAAAAGAAATCACTTACCATGTGTGAGCATCGCAAGAGGGGCTTGTAATTTGTAAGACTAAGCGCGGCTTGGATTAGTGGGTATCTACGCCCAACTGAAGAAAGGAACTCTGTGCGAGAAACCCTGTGCGAGTGTTGCAGGTCAGAAGGTAAGACCTGCAACGGCGAAAATATAAAAACAATGAATTGAACTTCAGTGTAAAAAAGTATATCATTGCCTTTTTTATTGTAAATTTGACATATGCAACATACGTTTACAGCGCAGATAGAGCGGGATATAGAATCGGGGTTATACGTGGGGAGTGTGCCTGCTTTGCCCGGGGCTCACACCCAAGCAAAAACACTTGATGAATTGCATGCCAATCTTAAAGAGGTTATTGAGCTTTGTCTTGAAGAACTGACTGAAGAAGAATTGGCAGGACTACCAGAGTTTGTTGGCCTTCAGCAAATAATGGTAGAAAAATGAGCCGTTTTCCGCTTACTGATGCAAAATCATTAGAAAAAATTCTGCTAAAACTTGGCTTCGCTTTCGTCAGGCAAAAAGGTAGTCATAGGTTTTATCGTCATCAGGATGGTAGGTATACCACTATCCCATTCCACGGGAATACTGATTTGAGCCGTCCATTATTAATGGATATATTGAAACAGATCCAATTATCTCAGCACGATTATATAAAGTTATTAAGAAGCTAATCTTTTACACTTTACTGACAATTCGGCTGGTGCCATTAGGCTTAATCTATTGGGGTTGAATTAGTTTTGCGGCTTATATTTTTAATATGACCGTAAGAACGCTAACAGTACTATTCTTTTCCCTATCTGTAATTGCCAAAGCACAGGATACAGCCAGCCTTATCTACCAGGATGAGAAGCATTTTAAGAATATGCGCCAACTGACGTTTGGTGGCGACAACGCGGAGGCATACTTTGGTTTTGATAATGAGCATATAACTTTTCAACGGACGAATGTAAAAGATGGCGTGCCTTGCGACCAGATATTTTACGGAGCGATACCTAAATCTGCGAAAAGCAAGTTTGATTTTAAGTTGGTGAGTACGGGCAAGGGGCGCACTACCTGCGCGTACCTGATGCCGGATAAAAAACATTTCCTGTACGCATCTACACATAAGGCTGCGGATACGTGTCCGCCAACACCGGATAGAACTAAGATAAAAAAGTATGTGTGGCCGATATATGATGGCTATGACATCTTTGTGGCCGACTTTAATGGTAAGATAACCAAGCAACTGACCAATACGCCGGGTTATGATGCGGAAGGGGTGGTATCACCTAAGGGGGATAAAATAATTTTTACGAGTATGCGCAATGGTGATATAGACCTGTACACGATGAACATAGACGGCACTAATGTGAAGCAGATAACGAACACTGTGGGCTACGATGGTGGTGCATGCTTCTCACCCAATGGTAAGAAAATAGTGTGGCGTGCAAGCCGCCCACAGACAGAGGCGGAAGTAAAAGAGTATAAAGACCTGCTGGCGCAGGGATTAGTGATGCCTACTAAAATGGAGGTGTTTGTAGCCAATGCTGATGGCAGCGATGCCCACCAGGTGACACATTTAGGCAAAGCTAATTGGGCCCCATCGTTTATGCCGGATGGCAAACGAATCATCTTTGCATCTAACCATGAGTATGAGCGTGGGTTCCCGTTTAACCTGTATATGACCAACCTGGAGGGTACATGGATGGAGCGTATATCGCATGATAATGGATTTGACGCTTTCCCTATGTTCTCGCCTGACGGCAAGAAGCTCATCTTCAGCTCGAACCGCAATAATAAGGGTGGACACGACACTAATGTGTTTGTGTGCGATTGGGTGGATTAGGGGGTTATTCTAAAAAATTACACATAATGTCATCCTGAGCTTGTCGAAGGATTGTTGGGACTTGCAAATGGTTCCATGATATAGCTGTTTCCAAATACTGAACAATGGTTCGACAAGCTCACCATGACACTCTTCTTTTAGCTGATTGTGAAATTTATTTTCAGCTTTATATAATGCGTTATAAACATTACTAAAGAATTTCTTTTTTCAATTCCATCGGGAAACATACATTCGCAGTCGGAATAAAAAAGAGTATGATGGAGTATGCAGGCAGTGTATCTGCCAAATTAAATTTAAGACAACAGGATGTAAATGCGGTGCTGGAATTACTGGCCGAAGGTGCTACGATACCGTTCATTGCCCGCTACCGTAAAGATAAAACCGGCGCGCTGGATGAGGTGCAGGTGCAGCAGATACAGGACGAAGCTAACTTCCAGAAAGAGTTTGCGGAGCGCAAAGCATTCATAGAAAAGACCATAACCGAGCAAGGCAAAATGACGGAGGCACTGCAGGCTAAAATAAATGCCGCAACAACCCTTGCCACGCTGGAAGATATTTACCTGCCTTACAAACCCAAGCGCAAAACAAAAGCACAAACCGCAAGGGAGAATGGACTGGAACCACTGGCATTGCTACTGCTGGAGCAGCGCAGTATTGATGTGGCTGCGGAAGCAGGCGGCTATATAAATGAGCAGGTAAAAAGTGCGGATGAGGCGTTGCAGGGTGCGCGCGATATTATTGCCGAAATGGTGAACGAACATGCGGAGGTGCGGGCAAGGATGCGTAATCTATTTGAGAAAAAGGCAACCATACAAAGCAAGGTGTTGGCAGATAAGGAGCAGGAAGCCATTAAGTACAAAGACTATTACGATTTCTCGGAGCCCATATCCAAAATACCATCGCACAGGATGCTGGCTATTATGCGCGGCTTTATGGAAGGTATGCTACGGATGGCCATATCGCCGGAGGAGGAAGAAGCCCTGATGCTGGCAGAAGAACTGTTTGTGAAGGCTAACAATGATGCAGGTGCGCAAGTGAAAAAGGCGGTAAGGGACGCATGGCGCAGATTATTGCAGCCGGGGCTGGAAAGTGAATTCCGCACGGCGCTGAAAGCAAAGGCAGATGAAGAGGCGATAAATGTGTTTGCGGAAAACCTGCGGCAGTTGTTACTCAGTTCGCCATTAGGCAGTAAGCGGATACTGGCGATAGATCCCGGTTACCGTACCGGTTGCAAGACTGTGTGCCTTGATGAAAAAGGTGCGTTGCTGAAAACAGGGCTCATATACATACACGAGCCCGGCAGGCTGATGGATGCCGAACATAAAGTACGAGCGCTGGTGCAGGAATATAAGCTACAGGCAATATCGGTAGGTGATGGTACGGCTGGCAGGGAAACGGAACAGTTCATTAAGAAATTGAACCTTGGGTTACCTATATTTTTGGTGAATGAGGATGGTGCATCTATCTATTCGGCATCAGAAATTGCACGGGAAGAGTTCCCGAATGAAGATATTACTGTGCGCGGTGCAGTGAGCATTGGTCGGAGGCTGATGGACCCGCTGGCAGAGCTGGTGAAGATAGACCCCAAGAGCATAGGCGTGGGGCAGTACCAGCACGATGTGAACCAGGTGCGATTGAAGGAGCGCCTTGATCAAACTGTGATTAGCTGCGTGAACACAGTAGGCGTGAACCTGAACACGGCCAGCAAACATTTGCTGAGCTATGTGAGCGGTATTGGCCCATCGATAGCAGAGAATATTGTGAACTACAGGAATGAATTGGGCAGGTTTACATCGCGCAAGCAATTATTGAAAGTGCCACGTTTGGGTAATAAGGCTTTTGAGCAATGCGCCGGCTTTTTGCGTATAAAGGACGGTGATGACCCGCTGGACGCAAGCGCGGTGCATCCCGAGGCATATGCAGTGGTATCGGCGATGGCGGCAGATATAGGCGCTGATGTGAAATCGCTGATAGGTAATGAGGAACTGGTGAAGAAGCTGGAAATTAAAAAGTACATAACCAAAGAAACGGGTGAGCATACGCTGAAGGATATAGTAAATGAGTTGAAAAAGCCCGGCCTTGACCCGCGCAGCGAGGTGCAGCAATTTGAGTTTGCCAATATCTACGCCATAGAAGATGTGAAGGTGGGCATGGTGGTGCCGGGTGCGGTTACCAATATTACCCGCTTTGGCGCATTTGTGGATATAGGTGTGAAGCAGGACGGGCTGGTGCATGTATCGGAGATAGCACATAAATACATTACTGACCCTAACGAGGTGCTGAAGCTGAACCAGAAAGTGATGGTGATGGTGACTGAAGTGGATATTGCGCGCAAGCGTATTGCGCTTTCCATTAAGCAGGCGCAGGAGCCTCCTGCTCAAGGAGCAAAACCACAACAGCGGAAAGACTTCAGTAAACCCAAGCCACAAGAAACTAAAGAAGTGAGTATGAGCGATGCACTAAGCGCATTGAAGAACAAGTTCGGGAAGTAGGGATTATTTTGTAATTTGGCACAAAGCCAATACAAATGTTTCGTTCACTATTACTGGTAGGGGCCGGAGGCGCGGTGGGTAGTATGCTGAGATATGCTGTGAGCTATGCTATGAATAAATATGTGCAGCATCCGTTTCCGTTCGGCACATTTATTATCAATATAGTAGGGTCATTGCTCATTGGCGTGTTATTCGGGCTGGCGAGCCGCAACCAATGGCTGCAGGAGGGTGGTATGCTGATATTGGCAACGGGGTTTTGTGGAGGGTTTACTACTTTTTCTGCTTTTGCATTGGAGAATGTGAACCTGATGCAGAAAGGGCAGTCTGTTACTGCAGTTATATATATTGGTTTAAGTGTAATTGTTGGGCTGTTGTTGTGCAGGGTGGGTATTTGGCTCACCGGTTAGTATTTCCCCATTTTCCTTTTTGATTTATACTGTGCAGTTTGGTAATTTTGCAGCCCATAGTATAGATATATGATAGATATAGTTGTTCCGACCGTAGGAGAATCGATAAGTGAAGTATCACTGGTAAAATGGCTTAAGAAAGATGGTGATTATGTGAACCGTGATGAGCTACTGTGTGAGCTGGAATCGGAGAAGGCAACATTTGAGCTGAATGCAGAGCAGGCGGGTACACTGACCATAGTGGCGCAGGAAGGTGCCACTATGGCCATTGGCGACCTTGTTTGCAAAATAGACGAGAAAGCAGCTAAACCGGAAGGAACACCTGCGGCAGCACCAGCACCCAAAGTTGAAGCGCCAAAGAAAGAGGAAAAAACAGCACCTGCTAAAGAAGCACCTAAGGCTGATGTGAAAGCCACGCCTGTGGCTCAGGCTATAATGAGCGATAAGAAGGTAAATCCTACCGAAGTGAAGGGAACAGGCTCAAAAGGCAGGATAATGAAGCAGGATGTGCTGGAGGCTATAGCGCATCCCGGTCGCAAGGGTGGGGATGAGGCTTTTGGCCGCGGGGAGCGCAGGGAGAAGATGAGCAACCTGCGAAAGACGGTATCGCGCAGGCTGGTGGAGGCTAAGAACAGCACGGCAATGCTCACTACATTTAATGAGGTGGACATGACACGTATCATGGAGATACGCAAGCAGTACAAGGATACTTTTAAAGAGTCGCATGGTGTGAACCTTGGCTTTATGTCGTTCTTTGTAAAGGCATGTTGCACAGCACTGCAGGAGTGGCCTGCGGTGAACGCTTATATTGATGGTGATGCGCTTGTTTACCATGATTATTGTGATATATCTATAGCGGTTTCGGCACCAAAAGGGTTGGTTGTACCTATCATACGCAATGCGGAAAGCCTGAGCATGGCTGACGTGGAAAAAGAAGTAGTGAAGCTGGCAACAAAAGCACGCGATAATAAATTAACTCCTGATGAAATGACGGGTGGCACATTTACTATAACCAATGGTGGTGTGTTTGGATCGCTGATGTCAACACCGATATTGAATATTCCACAATCGGCAATATTGGGTATGCACAAGATACAGGAGCGCCCCATAGCGGTGAACGGCGAGGTGAAGATACGCCCGATGATGTACCTGGCGCTGAGCTATGACCACCGTATTATTGATGGCCGTGAATCGGTAGGATTCCTGGTGAGGGTGAAGGAATTGCTGGAGAGCCCTGAATTACTGCTGTTCGGGAAGGATCCGATGAAGACACTGCTGGAAATCTAACCCCCTTAACTTTTTTGCTCAACGTGCGTTGTTATCCACCACTGGTTTCCCCATGGGTCGGTAACACCGCCACTACGGCCGTAGGGCATGTCTGATACGGGCATTATTGGGGTTGCGCCCGCTGCCATGGCATGCATGTAGGTGATGTCGGCATCTTTTACGTAAACAAAGAAACCGCCGCTTTTTTCGCCAAATTGTTCTGTTGCATCGGCAAACATGATGACGCTTTCGCCTATCAACGCTTCGCCATGCATCACTATTTTTTCGTCGCGCATGTGCATCGACTTTTCTTTCGCCTCAAACACATCTTTCAGGAACTGCATGAAGCCCGCAGCGCCTGTTATAATGAGATAAGGCATCACTTGCTGGTAGTCTGGTGGGAAGTTGATTTTGTGCATTTCGAAAATGTTATAGTGTGCCTGTATGAAAAAGAAAAGGCTTTAACCAAAAATAAGCTATTATCTCATTTGGTTAAAGCCTTTTATTATTATTACCCCGGATATTATCCGAGCTTGTTCTTCAAGCCTTCATTCAGCGCGTCAAGGAACTCCTCGGTGTAGAGGTAGTGTTCGCCATGGTTCACTTTGTTTCCGTGTATGCAGACTGCCAGGTCTTTGGTCATTTTGCCGCTTTCTACGGTTTCTATGCATACCTGCTCCAGTGCGTTTGAGAAGTCAATCAGTGCCTGGTTGCCGTCCAGTTTGCCGCGGAAGGCGAGGCCCCTTGTCCATGCAAAGATGGATGCTATGGGGTTGGTAGATGTTGGTTTGCCTTTCTGGTATTCACGGTAGTGGCGGGTCACAGTGCCATGGGCGGCCTCTGCTTCCATAGTGTTGCCATCGGGCGTTACCAGCACAGAGGTCATCAGGCCGAGTGAGCCAAAACCCTGCGCCACAGTATCGCTCTGCACGTCGCCATCGTAGTTTTTACACGCCCATACAAAGTTGCCGTTCCATTTCAGTGCGCTGGCCACCATATCGTCTATCAGGCGGTGTTCGTAAACTATACCTGCTTTGTCGAAGTCTGCCTTGAATTCTTCCTGGTAAATCTTCTCGAAGATGTCTTTAAAACGGCCATCGTATTTTTTGAGGATGGTGTTCTTTGTAGAAAGATAAAGTGGCCATTTCTTCTGCAACGCGAGGTTGAAGCAGGCGCGTGCAAAACCCATGATTGATTCATCAGTGTTGTACATGGCCAGGGCCACGCCATCGCCTTTGAAGTTATATACTTCATGTTCGATTGTCTTGCCATCTTCGCCTTCAAATTTTATGGTGAGCTTGCCTTTGCCTTTCACTACGAAGTCGGTAGCGCGGTACTGGTCGCCGAATGCATGGCGGCCTATGCAAATGGGGGCTGTCCAGTTTGGTACGAGGCGTGGGATATTGCTCATTACTATCGGCTCGCGGAATACAGTGCCGTCCAGTATATTACGTATTGTACCGTTCGGGCTTTTCCACATCTGCTTCAGCTTAAACTCTTCCACACGGGCTTCGTCAGGAGTAATGGTAGCACATTTAATGCCTACGCCATATTGTTTAATGGCATTAGCCGCATCAATGGTCACCTGGTCATTGGTCTGGTCGCGGTACTCTACGCCCAGGTCGTAATATTTAATGTCTATATCGAGGTAGGGGAGTATCAGCTTTTCTTTTATATACTTCCAGATGATGCGGGTCATTTCATCGCCATCAAGTTCTACTACGGGGTTTGCTACTTTTATTTTTGCCATATTATTGTGTGTTTCTTATTTGGGTGTGAAAGCGCAAATGTAATGAGTTTTTAAAATTATAATCCCCTTCTCTTGGAAGGGGATTATATAATTATTTTATTGTACATTAATCCAGTTTGTCTATCAGGGCAAACAACTCCGGCCATGTGTACTTTTTCGCGTCCAGTTTCAGGCCATAAGCGGCATTAAGGTGGTCTGTAAGTTGTTTTTTATTCCTTACCTCTTTGTAGGTTCCCTGCCCGTGGTAGGCTATTTTCAGCATTGATTTTTCAATGTTTCGTGGCGTGAGGAAGCTGAATATCGGGTCGTAAATGTTCAATTTTCCTGTATGTACCACCCGCCAGAGTTCCCTTTCATCCTTTGAAAACCGTGTAAGGTGCAGGGTGCGGTTGCCTTTATAGAGTACAATATCTTTAAGTTGCTTATTGCTGTATGCCGTGGTGGATGCCAATTCTTTTTTGTCATTTATTGGTTGTTCCAGGTGAACGGAAGACCGGTCCATTGTTATGATGCCATGCATAGTATCCGAGCCATATACTATGTACCCATTATAAGAACTGTAATGTACAGTCCGGTCGGGCTTGGCAAGGTCTTCATTAAAAAGATACTGGTTATAAACAGGCGTCAAGATATTCATCCTGCCATATATACGCCATCCATACAGGAACATAAAAATATCATCGGCAAGTGGCGGGCAATTAATACGTACGCTGTCGCAGTGAAAGTTGTCGCATTTTTCTTTAGTGTAGTATGAGCAATAGCTCGGGTAGCAGTATCTTGTTACATGGTTATATCTTGAGCCCGCCGGTGCGCCCAAGCAGCCTGAGCCATACGGGCCTGAAGATGCAATGCCTCTAATAGGTGCCATTGATGCCCAAATTCTGCTGCTGCTGTATTGGTTATTTGGGTTTGATGTGCCGGTTGCCTTACTATAAGCATCGGACCTGCTATCCGGTGCAGAATAATTAGTTCTTTCTACTGCCGCATAATTATGCACAGCGGCATCGTAGGTATTCCGTGCGGTGCCGGCTTCCGGTCGTTGTATATTGGCCTGAAAGTTATTATAACTGTTGTTACTGCTGCTATTGTTGCTGTAACTGTTGCCCGCAGGCACATCGGCTTTTACGGCGTTATACGAACTCGTATTGGCGACCACCTGATTTATCTGGGCAATACTTCCATTGCCGGCTACGCACGCAATAATAAAAGAGAGCAGTAAAGGCTTTTTCATAAGCGAAAAATTTATACAGCCATACAATAAAGCTATGAAAAAATAATAATGTAATATGCGTATATTTTGTGAAAGGAATGTGAAAGTAGTGCCCATCTAAGTTAAAATCGCCCATTTTTCAATTTTCACATAATTTTCAAAATCCCAAATTTTCAAATTACAGTCAACATTCGTTAGCTTGCCGCTTAATGCAGTGGATTTTTTGGGTCATAGCTATTATTGTATCGGCAGGGGCAGGTTATTGGGTTTATCGTGCTGATAAACAACGTGCTGTGCCATATCCTTTTATCACCTCGCTGCTGCGCGGGCTGGTTGTTTTTTTTACGCTGCTGCTCATATTGGTGCCAACCATTACCATCACCAAGCATATTACAGAAAAACCAGTTGTGCTGCTGTTGCAGGATAATTCGCGCAGTATCGCTGATGCGCTTGGGGCAGACTCTTCTGCCTATCGTAAAGATTTCACCTCGCTTGCCGATAGGCTTTCGGCCCAATACAAAGTGGTTCAGTGGGGATTTGGGAATAAGGTGCAGAAAGATAGTTTATTCCAATATCACCAGCCGGCCACTGATATTTCGGCGGTGCTTGCCCGCGCGCAGGAGTATTTCGGGATGCAGAACCTGGGTGCTGTTATCATTGCCAGCGATGGACGCTATAATGAAGGTATGAACCCCGCCTACCAGCAGTTGTCGCTGCATAGTCCTGTGTACACGGTGGGGATTGGAGATACAGCACAGCAGAAGGATATTCGCCTGACTCGCGTTTATGCCAATAAGGTGGCCGCACTCAACAGCAGTTTTGAGATACGATCAGATATGGTGGCAGAACTCTGCAAAGGGTATAACAACAGTATTTCCATTAAAGAAGGTACGGAAACGCTGTCGTCTGTGCCGGTAGCAATCAGCAACAATAAGTCCGACCGTTCGGTATCGTTCACCATAAAGGCGGTTAAAGCCGGGCTGCATCATTACATTATCACTGTTCCGGAAGCTGAGGGTGAGGTGAATGTTGCTAATAACCGGAAGGATATTTTTGTGGAGGTAGTAGATGAAAAAAAGAAAGTACTCATCTTGTCTGCCGCGCCCCACCCGGATATTAATGCCATTAAGGAGGCATTATCAGGCGTGGAAACTTATAAAGTGACCATTGCCGGTGCGGATAACATACCTTCTTCGCTCAGCGAGTATGATGTAATTGTGGCACACGCCCTGCCGTCTTTGCGTAACAGGAACGCCGCACAGCTGCTTGCAGCTAAAAAACCCGTATGGTTCATAATTGGCGGCCAGACCGACCTTACTGCACTGAATACGCTTGACCAGATGACGCATACCACGCTTACCCCCTCGGGGCAGCGGGATGTGGTAACTATGTACAATGCGGCTTTCAACACGTTTATCCTTCCACAAAACATCCAGGCCGTTGCAGATAAAATGCCGCCATTGTCTGTAAGGGTGGGAAATATCATGCCTTCCCCTGGCGCAAATGTGTTGTTCATGCAGAAAGCATCGGCAGCCAATGCACAGTTTCCGATGTGGGTGTTGCAGCAAGGTATCACCCCGGCAGCCATATTATTAGGGGAGGGTATCTGGCGCTGGCGGCTGTATGAGTACAAAAACTTTGGCAACCATGAGGTAGTTGATGAGTGCATCCGGCAGACGATAGCTTTTCTTGCGGCCAATAATGCCGAGAAGCCGTTCAGCGTAGTATTGCCCAAGCATGTATGGAGCGACCAGGAGAACATATCGGTTAACGCGTACCTCCGCAACCCTAATAATGAACAGATAAACACGCCCGATGCGCAAATAACTATCACAGACAGCGCGGGCCGTAAGCGGGATTTTTCTTTTGAACGTTCGGGCAGCGCTTACAATCTGAATATTGGCATATGGGCGGGCGGCACTTATACATGGAGCGCCAAAACCAATTATAATGACAAGGTATATACTGCCGCAGGTAGCTTTGTGGTTGAGAGCATGCCGCTGGAACTGATGGAAACCGGAGCAGATTATCCATTACTATTTGCATTGGCCAGGAAGTATAATGGTGGGTTCGTACCTGCAAAGAACATATCTTCCTTGTATGACAGTGTCATTCATAATGAGCAGGTTAAGCCCCTGATACAGGATAGCATAGAAACGGTGCCGTTGGTGGACCGGAAGTGGTATTTCTTTATTATTCTGGCACTGGCAGCAGGGGAGTGGTTGTTGAGAAAGTATTGGCTGGCGATGTAATCAAATTACTAACTTTACATTTTTTAAAGATTTTCTTTGGACAAATTCAAAAAACGACTGCTATTTCTACCCTTGGCTATTATGCTTATAGCCACATCGCAGTTTTCTTTTGCCCAAACAGCGCAAGACACGGTGCGCAACGCGGCGGATACCGCAAAACAATCCGGTGCGGCACCATCCTTCATAAGCGATACGGTAAAAACAGCAAGCAAGCCCAAACGTTTTGAACCCAATCCTAAAAAAGCTGGCCTTTATGCCGCTATATTTCCCGGTCTTGGGCAGGCCTATAACCGGAACTACTGGAAGATACCGGTGGTGTATGCTGGTATTGCTGCTGCGGGTTACTTTTACTTTAAGAATTATAATGACTATCGCTCTTTCCGGCAGGCGTATATCAGCCGAATAAATAATCCATACCCAAATGATAAGTATGCCGGCGTATGGGATGATACCCAATTACTGCAAAACCAGAATGAGGCTAAGAAATACCTTGATATGACGGTCATGTTAAGCAGCCTGGGCTATGTATTGCAGATAGTAGATGCCGTTACCTCAGCTCATCTGAAGAACTTTGACATTTCGAGGGATATCAGTATGCACATGTTCCCTGCGGTTACGCCTGTTGGAGCCGGAATCGCTGTTGTAGTCAATTTTCATTAAGCTACATCAGTTTCTTCATGTGGGCGATGACCGTTTTAGCCCGCTCGTCCAGCGAATGGTCTTTAAGTGCCCTCTGGTAGCCGGCATATTGTATCCGTTCACGTGCGCTCTCATTGGCCAGGAAGTGGGCTACCTGCGCTGCCATTTCATCTGCATCGCCAAAAAATCCCGCTTCTTCATTTTCCTTAAAATATAATACTGACTCCTCATTCCGCTCATGCAGCAAAAAGCCCGATGAGCCCGGTATATGAAAGGTACGGGAAGTAATAAGGTCGCCGGATGATGCGCCCCGTACCTGCTCAGATAATATGCCCAGATTAATCTTTGAGCATTGCAAGGCTATGGCGTACAGGTCGCCATGCACGCCCGTATATTGTATACTTGTCTTTAACTCGTCGGTAGTGGCTTTGAACCATTGCTCGCCCCATATTTTCAGGTTGATGGAAGAGAGCCTTTTTTTCAACACGGTCAACCATGCTTCTTTTTTGGGTGACCATGTGCCTATGAACGATGCATCGCAGCCAAATCTGTGCTTGTCGTCATTGCTAATGTTCAGCTTCCGGTGTATTTCGGGGTCAAACCCATGAGGAATGAACACAGCATTTTTTACACCATAGGTTGCTTCAAGGTCACGTATACCGAAGGTTTTGGTCGTAAATATCAGGTCATATAGCGGTATAGATTTTGGAATATTATCTCCGTGGGCACTCATGCTCACATCAGGGTAAAACAAAACGAGCTTACAATTATTCTGCCTCGCAAATTGAAGCGTCTCGGGCTGAACGAAAGCACCTTTATACACAAATACCACATCAGGCCGGAACAGTTCCACTTTCTTTTTAATGGCAATATTGAATTCCTTTTCCTGTAGCGGGCGTATGACCCGCTCCAGCACTTTCGTGGAAGTGGTCTTGGTTTGCAGGCTCAGATAATAAAACTCATCCAATACCTCTATAAGGCATTCAGCTCTGCTCAGTGCACGGAACAACCCGCCGGCATTACTTCCGCGCCACAACGGCCCTATAGCCAGGATTCGCATAATGCGTTGCTACTTTTTTGATGATGAGGAAAATAAGATATTGCGACAGGAGGGTTACCACAACCTGAAGGTCGGCATAACCGCCAACTGATATGATGAACAGGTAGCCACCAAAAATGGTGCCTGTTAGATTATATTCAGAGGAATAAAATTTTGTTGCGTTCCATAAAAAAGCAAGGAAAGCGCCAAATAAAAGGCTGCCCAGTATTACCCCTATCCAGCCGAAATCGAGGTAGAGCTCACCGGCAACAGTCATGTTTATTGAGTTGTTGGCCGTGCCATACGATGTGCGCATACCTACACCTATTTCAAGGGCAAACCATGCACCGAGTTGGATAAGCGGTTTGTCGGGCCAGAGTATTCGGGGTATCAAGGCGGTAATGATAGGTGCAGAGGCAGTACCATTGTAAAAGCCATTTCGCTCTACCAGGTTCACAACATTGGTTATTTGCGCAAGGTTGGCACTCCTGTCCAACAGCCCTCCGCGCGACCTGTCATTTTCTAATTCTACTTCCTCCTCTGGTGTTTCTCCCTTGAATACTGATATGAAGTTGGTCCGGTTGTGCTGCAGGGTGGTAAATACGCTGGAATACAGCAAAACAATGGCAAGGAAAGGAAGAATGCGGTAGCTGAGGACAGATTTCATATCCCCTTTCCCGATGAAGTATCCTACTGACAAATAAAATGTGGGTAATATAAGTTCGAAACGCAGGTAGGATGTGAGGAGGGCTATGTAAGTCTCGATGGCGAAGAGGGCGATGGCGTATGTACGGTAGGTCTTATTCTCCTGTTTTCCCCACAGCCGTGCAAAGAACAGGATTCCGATAGTATTGATAAGGCCAAAGACCTTGGCAAGCTGGTTACCCCTCATGCTGGCACCATAGCCCAGTATGGAGAGTGCATTAGCTATAAGCAGTATCCAGAATAAGTACTGTAAAACAGTCTTCTTATTCAGGTCGAAATTAATGGGCGGCAGGCTTTTTTGGTTCACAAGTTGATAGCCAACAACACATAATGTGCTGGACACACACCAGATAAGAGATGCCTGGTCGATATATTTGGGTATTATATACTTGTAGGTGCGGATGTCCCCGGCCTCTACCTGGCCTATCAGGCTTAGGTTGGCTATGTTAACAATGATGACCCCCACGTAGAACAGGAAAAGCGGGGTAACCAATACCTGCTTTTCACGCAAGTGCTTCACTACAGCCATGCCGAAGTGGATGGTTAACAATATCATCAACTCGCCCCCCGAGAAAAAGGCCGATGCTACTACATAAATTACAAGAAATACAATGTTAAACATTAGTTCGTATCAAAATTACTGAACTGCTATTCAATAGCTACAAATATTTTTTCGGTTCGCAGACCGCCAGCCAGTTGCCGTCTTTTACCTCAGATACAGATGCCATTAGCGTTGTGTCCTTAGCTCCGATAAGGTACACATTATACCCTGCTTTTTTCAGCGTTTCGTAAAGCGCCTTTGTATCGTTGTAGGGTTCGCATGCCTCTGTAAAAATGGTAGGTTTATGACGGGCTATTGTTTCGGCTGCGCCGGCTATCATATCCATCTCGGCACCCTGTATATCCATTTTTATAAAATCGACCTTATTTATGTTGTTTTCTTTCAGGAAGGTATCCAGCTTTTTCTGTACCACATCGATCTTTCTGGTATTTGAGGTCTCCATGTACTTGCTCGACATTCCGGAATTGCAGAAATCCTTGGGGTAGATGTTGAACTGTATGTTGGTATCCTGTTCGCCTAGCGCGTAGTCGTAAGCACTCACATTCTTCAGATCATTTATAGAGGCATTAATTTTCAGCCGCTCAAAAGTGTAGGGGTTTGGCTCAAATGCATATACATGCCCTTTGGTCAGTATGTGAGCTATGAGCAAGGTCTCACTGCCCATATTAGCCCCTGCTTCTATCACTATATCATCGGGTTTTACATATTTGGCGAGTATATTATTTGTATCGGCTTCGTATTCTCCAAAAAAGAATATTTTCCAGCCTATGAGATCTTTGGTGTTGATCAGGCATACCAAGCCATCGTTTTGTAATGGTACTACAAGATCTATACCTTTTATGGCTGATGATTGATAATCATAGAGTGCTTTAGCTATCCTGAACCGGGCACGCGATGGTAGCAGAGAGATTATTCTTTGGGTCCGCGTTAGTTTGCTTAATTCCTGGTAGTATTTATCGGCCATGCGTTGGTTCTTTGAGCTTTTCTGATTTACAAATGTAGGAAAGTATAAAATATTTCGGGGAAAGCTTTTATTCAGTATAAACCGGTGGAAATTAATGAGTCTTTGAAGGCCTTTGTGAAAACTATTGCTCCTTTGTAGCTCAGGTGACTGGGGTTAAAGAACATATCATCTGTCAAAGGTAATTTGCCGCAGTCGAACAGTCTCACATTTTTGTATGATACCAGTTGACTGCATAAATCCTTGTTTAATTTATCTAAGCTATCGGCCATGCGGCAGGAGCTGTGGTACGGTGAAATGACGAAGATGAAGTAGCGTTCGGGATGGGAGGAGATAATACTGAATAGTTTGTTCTTCAGTACATCATTCATTTCATAAAGAGGCATTGCATCATTGCGGTCTGCAACCATTTTATCGAAGTCTTTTTTAGGCATTTGGTTGCGCTCATACATCGCGCCATTATTAGCTACTTTGTCAGACCCGACCCTGTTTGTAAGGTAAAGCCGGTAATAATTCTCATAATGTCCATAGTATTTTAGTAGAGGAATGTGGTAGTATGGTTTGTAAACGGTATCCAGCAGTTCTTTAATTTCCGGCTTGCCGGCATTATAGAGGTAAGACGAAATGTCGCCAATGCCGTTTCTTAGCCCAAAGGGGTCGAGATTGATGATGATCTGGCGGTGCTCCTTTTTCTTTTTACATTCTTCCTCCAGAAAGAAAAGGGTAACATTGAAGTAAGCGCCATTAATACCGTAGTTGAAGTGGTCGCTGCCCAGGCTGTCGGGTATAAGGCCCATTATGGCGCGCGAGGAGCCAAAGATGGGTATTTCAGCAGGGTGAGTCTCGGAGATGATACGGTTTACTTTATAAGCGCCGCTGATTTGGCTTTTGAGAATAATCTGCTGCTCGAAAAAGTAATTAAATATCCATCCTGCAACACCGACGACGATGAGGAATGGCGCGAGTATCCTTACGATAAATCGCTTAAAACTGGAAATAGATGAATTCTGCTTCTCCATTCATTCCTAAAATGATAATGATCAATGATGTTACAATAAGAAATAGAAGGTTGTTCCTGAGTTTTAAATTTACGGGCAATAAGTAGCTCAATGCCAGCAGGCCGATAACAAAAAACGACACCAGCAAGTTCATAGGCCCCTTGTGCATGGTCAGTTCATTCAAATTGAGGCTGATATCGAAACTAAGCAGACGGTCAATAACTGCTTTAGCCTTATCCATACTCCCCGCCCTGAAAAATATCCATGCAAAAGTGACCAGGATGAACACAACAATCTGATTAATAAATTTATGCAGACTTGGCAACTTCGCAAGTCCTGTTCTTTCTGCCAATTTGTTCCGGAAATCATTGGTCATTATGCCGAAAATTGCATAAAAAGCATGAAGTGCGCCCCATATAATGAATGTCCAGGCTGCACCATGCCATATGCCACTGATAAGAAACACAATGGCAAAATTGCGGTACCAGCGCCATTTTCCCGCTCTGCTGCCACCTAAGGGTATATAGACATAATCCTTGAACCAAGTGGACAGGGAAATGTGCCAGCGTGTCCAGAACTCAGGTATCGTTTTGGCCAGGTAGGGCCTGTTAAAATTGATCATCAGGTCGTAGCCCATATATTTTGCACAGCCTCTGGCGATGTCGGAGTAGCCTGAAAAATCGCAGTATATCTGTACTGAAAAAAAACATATGCCTAATATAGCAGCAACTGTATTTGCATTGGCGGGGTTTATGTACAACTGGTTTACGTACACGGCAAGCCTGTCGGCCACCACTACTTTTTTAAACAGGCCGTAGGCAATGAGGTTCAGCCCGAGGACGGCATTATTGTAGTCAAATTTATGCTTTACATAAAACTGGTGTATCATGTTCTGAGGTCGCTCAATGGGCCCCGCCACCATCTGCGGGTAGAACATGACGTAAAGAGAGTAAATCCCGAAATGTCGCTCGGCTTTCTGGGTGCCCCGGTACACCTCTATGGTATAACTCATGGCCTGGAAGGTGTGGAACGATAAGCCGATGGGCAGCACCCAACTAAGGTACGGGACAGGGTTCTTAAGCCCGAACAACAGGCCCAGGCCGGTAATATTGTCATTGATGAAGTTGTAGTATTTGAATACTGCCAGTATTCCGACGTTGGAAAGAATGCTGAGTATGAGGTATTTTTTTCTTTTAGTTTTCTCCTGCTCATTTTCTATTAAAATGCCAGCGAAATAATCAATAACTATGGTAAAAGCCAAAATAAGAATATACTCCGGCTTAAAGAACATGTAAAAAAAACAAGACGCAGCAAGCAACAGCATCCACCTCAGCTTATGGGGGAGGATGAAGTAAAGGATAGTGACAACCGGGAAAAAAACTAAGAAGGCGAATGAATTGAACAGCATTTGGCGATACTTAGAAAAAACAAATAAATCTATAAAAAAAGTTGCACGGATATAGCAGGCTACCGGTGATTAACTTAGCTGGTCTGGATATTAAATTGCTTTTTCCATATCTTCAATGAAATGCTTCTCCATATCTGCAAAGCTTCATTCACATTCAATTTTCTGCCGTTCAGTTTGGTTAATAGCTCGTTGGTATAGGATTCCGTCAATAAAGTATTGCTTCGCAGTTTCTCTGATACCCAGTCTACATCTTTATCAAGCATATTAATTAGCGGGGTGTAAAATCCTATTTTATCCCTGCGGTTGTACACCATATCGGGTATGTATTGTTTGCATGATTCCCGCAAAATATATTTTCGCAACCCGTTCTTCAGAAAATCATCGGGCCTGATCTTTGCCACGAACTCTACAATTCTGTGGTCAAGGAATGGCATACGGCCTTCTATACTTTTCGCCATTGCGTTGCGGTCGTCATAATGCACAAGGTGAGGAAGGTGCAGGCCATATAAAGACTCTCTCCATACATTATACATATTGTCGTACTTGTATAGGCTGATGAGTTCATTGTCAATATTTTTCAGAAGCTCAGGGCGTATAATGTCTCGCCTGTTTATGCGCGATTTTTTCCGCAAATTGTATTCGAGGGCAGGAGACAAAGTTTTCAGCAGCGTACGCAGCATATAACCACTGCCCAATTTCATCGAGTTAAGGTTCTTCCTGAACTTACTCAGCTGAAACGACCTGAACTGGTGGGATAATACGGCCTGTGCCATGTTGTTATAGCCATAAAACAGTTCATCTGCTCCCTGTCCATTCAGAATTACTTTAATATTCGCGTCAGCGGCTATGTTCATTAAAAAACCATGGGCTATAATCGATGGGTCACCAAAAGGCTCTTCCTGGATACCAATATATTGCTCCAATGTATCCTTCATAGAAACATCATTTAAGTTCTTGCGGTGAACGATGAAGTTGCCATTCGGATATTTATTGATTACCGAGTCTACATAGCGGGTCTCATCGTACTTGCTGTGGGGCGATTGTGCCGTGAAAATATGTATCTCCTTATCGTAGTAACTCGCCAGAATGCCGGCAATTATTGATGAGTCTACCCCCCCTGATAAGGTTAGTCCTATAGGCACATCAGAAAGTGTAACGGACAATATGGCTTCTACTACTACGTCATGCAACTCGTTTTTTACCTTTTTATCAAAAGGTACTTTGTCTTTAGGGGATATTTCCGGTAGTTTCCAGAAATTCTTTGCATTAAGGTCGGCTTGTCCGGGATTTATCCATGCGTAACTGCCTTCGGGAAAAAGCTGGATATCTTTGAAAAAAGTATGTGCGCCAAGATGCCCGTAATTGCCTAAGGCGAGGTATTCAACTACAGCTGTCGGGTCGTAGGCCATTTGTTCGTTTTCGCGAAGCAGCGGTTTTATCTCACTTGCGAACAGCCATGATTTATCTATATAGCGGACGTATAATGGCTTTTGGCCCAGTCGAGAACGGCTTATGAACAATCTTTTTTCATCCTTATCCCACACAATGATAGACCACATGCCTACCATTTCTTTAAGTATCTGTTCTTTTTGCAGCCGGAAAAGTTCAATAATAGTCTCTGTATCAGAATGTCCTTTAAAAGGATAATTGGGCAAAAACCTTTTCCTGAGTTCGAGATGGTTGTATATTTCCCCGTTGAAGACAATTATATACCTGCCGCAGGAAGAATACATGGGCTGGTGGCCCAGTTCAGAAAGTTCAAGTATTGAAAGTCTGTTGTGTGTGAGTGTTACATCATCGTCACTGTATGTGCCATTACTATCCGGCCCCCTGTGGTTCAATACAGAAATTGTCCGGGTACTGAATTGCTCCCGCTTACTTTTTTCACCACCTAAATAGCATGCTATACCGCACATAAGTTTATTATCCTATCAATTTTTGGTACTTCCCTGTTTACAGGTAGTTCAGTTCAGGCTTATCGTTTCATTTAAATAATAAATAAGCGGCTTCAATTGCTCCTGCATACAATAATCCTCTTTCACAAACACGCGTATTCTCTCTTTCAGGTCTTTCTGCGTCACTACAGCCAATGCTTTCCTGATGGCTTTGCTTATTTCCACTGGTGTGCTGCTCAAAGAAAGTGCTGCAAGCCCTTTCATTTCAAGTGGTTTAAAGTAGTCGCTCGAAAGTGCGAGTATATATAGACCCTTGTATAGGTACTCGCCCACTTTATTAGGAGCAATCATTTTTGTACGCACATTATCTTGGTATTCTTTAGAAAGGCACACTCCAATATGGGCGTTTGCCTGCAGCGAAAGCATTTGCGCACGGGTTACATACGGTAGTAGTTTAATGCGATCTTCACTATTGCTTTTTTGAACTACTGTTCGAATGCGGTTACAATAATCATTATCTTTTATACCAGTAATAACTAATGCGCTGCCTTCGTCATTTAGCAGGTCGAACGCTCTGACAAGTTCCAGTATGCAATGTTCTTCGTTGACAGCGCCTGTGTAAAGGATAATTTTTTTGTCAAGAAAACTTTCTGGTACTATTGTCCTGAATGTTTCGAAATAGTTGCTTTCTTCTATAGCAGGTAAATAAGATGTATTGAGTATTGTATAAGGCATATTGCTTAAGTGGCACCTGCCAGCCAGCCACGCGGACCTCTGTACAGAAGGTGTAGCCACAAAATCAGCTTTGTACAAGTACTTAAGCGCCATTAAGTTTCTGAGGTTAGAAAGCGGGGAATTAAAGAATACAGGTAATATGAAATCAGCTATTTCAAGTACCAAATAAGCTATTGGTATATTTTTTTTTATTTTTAATCCGCAGGTAAAGGAGAACGGACAGAAAGTAATAATGGCCACTGGGTTCTCGTTGACCAGTTCACGTGCGCGTGCAATAAATTTTGACCTCAATTTTATTCGTTCCCACATCCCTGCTTTATAGTGGTTCCCTACAAGTTCTACGGTAATGTTGCTGCCCAGGTCTAATTCAGCGGGCACAAATGAGTCGAATGTTAATATATGTACGTTCAAGCCTAAGTCTCTGAGTACTTGTCCTGTAGCATATACCGGTGGAAGAAAATCGGGGTGAACTAATGTAAGCAGTAATATTTTTTTATTTGTTATTTCCATTAAAAACGGTGTTCATGCTGATAATTTATATATGCAAAAGAGTGTAAGGGAGTAGAAATCAAAATTACAGCTATTATTCATAATTCCTAAAATCAAGATAACTGATAAAGAAAAATTCAGATGGTGAGATGTGGCCCGTTTTTGCTTATTAGCACCTTTTTCACAATACAAACCTTTACCTTTGCTATCCGAAATCGGAAATTATGGCAGAGGTACTGCAAAAAGTGGTAGATGAGATGCGCCAGGGAGAGGCTTACGAGCCTTTCGCCGGTGATCCGAATATATTTAATAAAAAATTCTACATAGAGAGCTACGGCTGCCAGATGAATTTCAGCGACAGCGAGATTGTGGCCTCTATACTGCATAATGAGGGATTTGGGGCTACCCGAAATTTTGAGGAGGCCAACCTTGTGTTGCTGAACACCTGCTCGATACGGGAAAAAGCCGAACAAACAGTACGCAATCGACTGCAGGCATTCCGAAAAGTGAAGGATAACAAGCCTGGTATGCTGATAGGCGTGTTGGGCTGCATGGCAGAGCGCCTGAAAGCAAAATTCCTGGAAGAAGAGAAACTGGTAGATATTGTAGTAGGGCCGGATGCCTACCGTACATTGCCGGGTTTGATAACCGAAGCCGAGGGCGGGCAGAAAAGCGTAAACGTGCTGCTAAGCCGCGAGGAGACCTATGCCGATATATCACCTGTACGATTGGACAGTAATGGGGTGACCGCTTTTGTGAGTATTATGCGTGGCTGCAATAATATGTGTACGTTTTGTGTAGTGCCGTTTACTCGTGGCAGGGAGCGCAGCCGTGATGCCGAAAGTATAGTAAACGAGTGTCGGGACCTGTTTGAGCGGGGGTATAAAGAAGTAACATTGCTCGGGCAGAACGTGGATAGCTATTATTATTCCCCAATGGATGGCGAGCCGACAAATTTTGCCCGGCTCCTTGAAAAGGTTGCGCTCATATCACCGCTTTTGAGGATAAGGTTCAGCACCTCACACCCAAAAGATATTACTGATGACGTGCTGCACACCATGGCCCGTTATGATAATATATGCAAATACATTCATCTGCCGGTGCAAAGCGGCAATACGCGTATACTGCAACTGATGAACCGCACCTATACCCGTGAGTGGTACCTGAACAAGGTGAAACGCATACGCGAAATAATGCCTGATTGCGGATTAAGCACAGATGTTATTTCAGGTTTTTGTACGGAGACGGAGGAAGAACATAAGGATACCCTGTCGGTAATGGAGTTGTGCCGTTTTGATATGTCGTATATGTTCTCTTATAGCGAACGCCCCGGTACACTGGCCGAGCGCAGGTATGAAGATGATGTGCCGGACGAAGTGAAGAAACGCAGGCTTGAAGAGATCATTAAACTGCAAAACCAGATTTCGAAAGAGAACTACCAGCAGGATATTGGTAAGACATATGAAGTGCTGATAGAGGCTACAAGCAAAAGGAGTAACCAGCACTGGAGCGGCAGGAATTCGCAAAACAAAATGATCGTATTCCCCAAGGGGGATAGAGACCTGAAAAAGGGAGATTATACCCATGTGCGGATTAGTTCGGCGACCTCAGCAACGTTGTTGGGTGAAATGATATGATCTGATTTTGTCAGTTTTCGGGACCTATGATTTACAACTTACATGGATATTCAAAGTATAAAAAACAGGTTTGGCATAATAGGTAATTCACCTGCGCTTAACCACGCGTTAAATACAGCAGTACAAGTGGCCAATACTGATTTATCGGTATTGATAGTTGGGGAGAGCGGGGTAGGTAAGGAGGTGTTTTCGGGTATTATCCATGCTCTCTCGCCAAGGAAGCATAACCCCTTCATTGCTGTGAACTGCGGCGCTATACCCGAGGGTACGATAGACAGTGAGCTTTTCGGGCATGAGAAAGGGTCTTTTACCGGCGCGGTAGATAGCCGTAAAGGGTATTTTGAGACGGTGAACGGCGGCACCATATTTCTGGATGAGATTGGCGAGATGCCCCTTGGCACACAGGCGCGTTTGCTTCGTGTGCTGGAGACCGGTGAGTTTATCCGTGTGGGGTCGTCGAAAGTGCAGAAGACCGATGTGCGTGTGATAGCAGCTACTAACCGCGACCTGCTGGAATATACACAACAGGGTGATTTCAGGCAGGACCTGTACTACCGCCTGAGCACAGTGCCGATACGTGTGCCTGCCCTGCGCGACAGGAAGGAAGACATTCCGCTGCTGTTCAGAAAATTCGCTGCCGACTTTGCCGAACGATATAAAACACAATCCGTTCAGCTCGATGCTGTGGCATTGCAAATGCTGGTAAATTATTACTGGCCGGGCAATGTGCGTGAGCTAAAAAATATTGCCGAGCAGATATCCGTACTCTCTACCGATAAGCATATTACTTCCGATGTTCTTCAGCGGTTCCTGCCGCAGCGCGGCGCATCGCAAAGTATGGCGTTAGTGGCCACTTCCGGCGGAGGCCCTGCTGTTTCTACTTCCGATTTCAAGAGCGAAAGAGATATACTGTATAAAATCATCTTCGACCTGAAGAAGGACATGAACGACCTGAAGCAGATGATATTTGATGTGGCCCAGCACCAGGGGTACACACCTGTAGAACCTTCGGGTACTATATTGCCTATGTATAAGGACAATGAACCCGCACCCTCTCCGGCATACAGCAGCAGCAGTACCCCCATCCTGCTTGATACTCATGACCACCATGAGGATGTGGAGGAAACGCTCTCTCTTGCCGACCGTGAAAAAGAATTTATCACCAAGGCACTGCGTAAGCACAAAAGCCGCCGCAGGGATGCCGCCGCCGAACTGGGTATTTCTGAACGTACATTATACCGGAAGATAAAGGAATATGATATTAGTGAGTGATAGGTTAACCGGCTTATTGCCGTATTTTTACAATTAATGCGCCGCAGACCATATTTGTTTTTTTTACTGCCGTTACTGCTCCTGCTTCACTCGGGTTGTGGTGTCTATAGTTTTTCCGGGGCCACTATCGAAGGAAAGAATATCAATATCCACCAGTTGGAGAATAAGGCGCCCAATGTTATGCCCAGCCTTAGTTCCACCCTCACACAGAAGATAAGGGGGCGGATACTATCGCAAACCGGCCTTGCCTCGGTAACAAAGGATGATGCCGACTATGATATTGCCGGATCTATTACTACGTATGCGGTGTCCATCACCGGCGCGTCGGGCGTACAGGTGGCCACCAAGAACCGACTTACTATCAGTATTCAGGTGGATTTTAAGAACCGTATAACTGAAAAGTCGAGCTTTAACCAGACATTTACCCGTTTTGCCGACTTTGATGCATCGCAATTATTGCAATCTGTAGAAGGGAAATTGATAGAAGATATAGGCAATCAGCTTGCGGATGATATTTTTAATAAAGCTTTTGTAAATTGGTAGCCGGATTCAGCATGAATAACCAGACCTCCATAAAGTACATTTCGGCCTTATTGGAAAATCCGCAGACTATTACTGACGGGGACCAAAGCAGTATTGCCCTGTTTCGGCAGACGTTTCCGTACTTTATACCTGCACGCTACCTTGTGGCATTAGAAACCCATAAGAAAGCCCGGTACGCTCCTAAAATGCTCACCGGCATACAGCCTTACCTTGGCGACTGGATAAGGTTCTGCGAATTTCTTGAGGCGAGTGAAAAAGGTGTTGGCGAATTGGCATCAGTGCCCAAAGTTACAGACAAGAAAAAGGTGGAGCCGCAGACGGAACCCGTAGTGGTGGTATCACAAATACCTGAGGTGAAGGAAGAGCAAAAGCGGCCAGAACCTGCGGCCCCGGTAGTGGTGCCGGAAGAAGTAAAGCCGGTGATGCCCGAAATAATTGCTGCCAATATCCCCCCTGTGCCGCATATTGCTGCGGTGGAGGAAGAAATAGAATCAGTATTGCCTGACGCGAGCATACCAGCCGGTTCCCCTGTGCCACAAATTGCTGCCGTTGAAGAGGAAATAATTTCAGTGCTACCTGAAGTGAACATCCCCGCAGCTCATGTAGCAGAGGCTGTTGCGGAAATTGCAGCAGAGCCTGAGTGGCCTGTGGCCGCGGATGCCCCCCCGGTTGTCATACCACCTGCCCACGAGGTTGTGGTGGCTGAAGAAGAACCCCCGATATTTGATATGCCGGTGGCTTTTGTAATCGAAACACCCGAACCGCAACAACCGTCATGGCCGGTGGCGCAGCAGGCAGAAGGCCCTGCTACGCCACCGGAAGCGCCTGCGGTTATTTCTGTGCCTGTAGAGGCTGCTTTTGGTTCCATACCATTAGCCCCTGTGCCGGTGGTCATTTCGGATGCTGATTTGGCATTGCCTGAATACGAAACAGAGGTCGTACAGGAGCCTGCCACGCCGGAGACAGAAGTTGAGACAGTGCAGACTGAAGCATTGCCTGAGACTGATGTTGTGATTTTCCCTGAAGATCCGGCAACCCTGCCTGATGCAACCCGCGAAGCTATAGAAGAATCTGATTTTGCAAAGGCTTGGGCCGAAATGGAATCGCAGGCTGAGGAGCCTGTTGCCAATACGCCGGATGCTATCAGCATAATGGATGAAGAAGAGCCAGCGGTCTCCGTAACGGAAACGGATGATGAAGTAGATCACGACCCATTGATTTTCCCGATATATACTAAGGACTATTTCCTGCAGCAGGGTGAAAAAGTATCGGAGGAGATTCCTCTGGAAATAAGTGAGCTTAAGGATGCCGGGGAAATGAGCGAAGAAGATAAATCGCTGATGGTGGTGATGAGTTTTTCGGAGTGGCTGCTGCATTTTAAAAATACCTCGGAAAAACAAAAAGAGGAGACCAAAGACCAGAAAGCCCTGAAGACCATGTGGCAGAAGGAGAAACTGGCGGCGGCAATGGAAGAGGAGAATGAGGAGATACCTGAAACCGTATTTGAAATGGCCGTAAACTCTATTAGCAAGGAAGAAGGCCTGGTGAGCGAGAGCTTGGCCGACATATATATAAAGCAGGGAAAATATGACAAGGCTATTGAGATGTACCGCAAATTAAGTTTGCGAAATCCTCAAAAAAGTGCGTACTTTGCCCGCAAAATAGAAGAAGCCTTAAAGGACAAACAATCATGATACCGTTTTTGACAATACTTATTCTGCTGGCCTGTGTGATACTGGCATTCTTTATATTGATACAAAACCCAAAGGGTGGCGGGCTTTCAGGCACTTTTGGCAGCATGAGTTCTGCGGTAATGGGTGTAAAGCAATCTACCGATGTAATGGAGAAAGGCACATGGACGGTTATCAGCATTATTGGCGGGCTATGTATTATCTCAGTTATGTTCCTCTCTAAGCCACAGGGCTTTGATAAGGGTAACAGCAAGGCTACTCAAAAGTCTGCTCCTGCTCCGGCCAAGAAAGGGAAATAAGGGGTAAATCCACCTTTCTTTTTCAAAAATTTTACGTTTCAGTTTCACCTGTATTTTCTGCTGCAAATGCATCCTTCGGCATTGCATCCTGGTGTTGCCTGTTATGGTGGATGATCGTTCTTTCTGCCAGATTGATTACCAGCGACATGATGAAAGCGAATAGTATGATTACTGCGCACATAAATTACCTCCTCTTTATTCTTTAGTTCCTCTCTACTAATATGTAAGAAAATTCTGTGCCAAACTTTTTTGTTACTGAATAAATTCTTTCGTCATCTGCACTCCAATGAACTCCAAGATCCTTCTATACTCATAATTTTCTTAGTCCCCGGTTCGGTGCGATGGTGTGCCGTATGAGGGTAGGCCATATCACAAAACAAGAAGCCCTTCTTCAAAGCCACCTCCAATTTTTTGGTGCGTTTTTTAATACAAATTGCAGGCTCATCGGCCGCACCTTGATATTTCTTTTTTGTTTTCGTTTCATATACTACATTTGATGGTAATATGCTCTTAAATAAAAGAATACCGCTAAGCTATACGCTAAATGACGTAAAATTTGATCTGCTGATTGTTACCTGCGTAGCCTTGGGTACCCATTACATTGCTACCACGTTCGATCAACTTGTGCCTGTAATGCCGCCCTATATACCTACCTTGTTAGGTACGTCGATATCCATCCTGCTGTCTTTCAAAATGAACCAATCGTATGACCGGTGGTGGGAAGCACGCAAAATATGGGGTTCCATCGTAAACGATTCGCGCATATTTGTAATTCAGCTCGAATCGCTTACTCATGGCCATAACAAAGAACATATCAAAACTATTGCTTACCGGCAAATAGCATTTTGCTACGCCCTTGGCGAGGTATTGCGGGGGCTTAACCCTGTCGAAACTGTTTCAAAATTTGTTGACGGCAAGGATTTGCAGGAAGTATTGGTGCAAAGAAATATACCGCTTGCCCTACTGAACCTGAATGCCCGGGATATAAAAAAAATGCACGAACATAAACAGATAGATACCTATTATCATGTGCAGCTTGATAACACCATTGGCAGGTTGGTGGATGCTTTGGGCCGTGCAGAGCGCATAAAATCTACCATATTCCCGGCCTCTTACCGGATATTCCTGCATTATGCTGTTTATGTGTTTGTCATCACGCTGTCGCTGGCCCTGAATACTATTGCAACGGTATTTGAGATACCCTTGTTGGTTGCTATTTCATCTGTTTTTTTCCTGGTTGACAAGAGCGCGAACAAAATACAAGACCCGTTCGGCAATAACCCAAGCGATACTGCAATGACTACAATTGCCCGCAATATCGAGATTAACATCCGCCAGTTGTTGGGCGAAAAGGATGTGCCGGAACCATTAGCGCCCGGGTCTTTTTACCAGATGTAATACCTGTTGCTGTTTTCAGAGTAGGCTACATGTCACCGAGTCTTTCACATCAAGATCCATCGGTATCATTGTTTCCTGATTGTTGCAGGAGGATTTGCAGTACCTTTTATCATATCAGCGTATGAAACTGTTAAAAAGGTATCCGCGTTGGTTGATGTGCGCACCCATGTGCATCTACACTCATAGATTGTCACATTTCTTTTTTTGCAGGCGATAAATGTCAGTGGCAATAAAAAATCAGGCTTAGTCTCTTCATAGTACTTAGAAAAACGGCGGTAGTTGGTTTTATTACATTGTTAATTCTGTGTTATTTGCTTTCGGATTGCGAATCTTAGTAGTGAGAAACAATATTATCAGGTATAGCATGTATATTTATTCTTAAGTGATATAGTTAATATTTATTGCAGTTATTGGTATATGACGCAATTATTTTATGTCTCGAAATTCCCATCCTTTTTCTTAACTTCGCCATCAGTAAGTTTTTTTGGTAATTATTTTTTAACAATTGGCTTGCGAAGAATAACTGTGTAGTAGGGGGTGGGTAGCCCGGTGTTAGTAATATATTATGCCATCCTGAGCATGCCGAAGGATGGCGACAAAGTATAGTTAATCTTCGCCTGCTCTATATAAACGTATTTCATAGATGGGATGTGGCAATTGCGGGTCTGGCGCTAGTGGCGCGGCACCCGGTTGCAAAGGAAATGGGGGCTGTAGTACGGGCGGATGTAACCGTCTCAATGTTTTCGATTGGCTCAGCACCCTTCCGTTGCACGATGCAGCAAAACCTTACCCGATAGTAGAATTCACTTTCAATAAGGGGAGCCGTAAGGAATTTTTCAAGAATAATACACACCATGTGCTCGAGAAAGGCATGTGGTTTGCTCTGGAAGGGGTGGGTGGATATGATGTCGGTCAGGTGAGCCTGACTGGCGAACTGGTGAAACTGCAATTGAAAAAATATGGAGTGAAGGAGCACGAGGTGGTGAAGCGTGTGCTGCACCCGGCCACAGAAGAAGAGTTGGAGCTGGCCACCAAACAAAAAGAGCGCGAGGCAGACATACTAACCCGCAGCCGGGCCATAGCCCGAAACCTGAAGCTGGACATGAAACTGTGTGAGGTGGAGCTGCAGGCAGACAGCAAAAAGGGTACTTTCTTCTATACCGCCGACCAGCGGGTGGATTTTCGGGAACTGATAAGGGTATATGCCACCGACTTCAAGATGAAGGTGGAGATGAAGCAGATCGGCGCCCGCCAGGAAAGTGGTAAGGTGGGCGGTATAGGCTCATGCGGCAGGGAATTGTGCTGCAGCACTTGGCTTACTGATTTCAAATCTGTGAACACCACGGCGGCAAGGTATCAGAACCTGTCTATCAACCAGACCAAACTCTCCGGCCAGTGCGGCAGGTTGAAATGCTGCCTCAACTATGAGCTGGATACCTATATGGATGCCCTTGCAGGCTTCCCTGACCATGCCGAGCACCTGGAAACTGTGAAAGGAGTGGCCCACCTGCAAAAGCGGGATATTTTTAAAAATCTGATGTGGTATAGCTATTCGGATAACAATAAGCAGTACCCACTGAGTATAGAAAGGGTAAAAGAGATAAAAGCGTTAAATAAACAGGGGCAGAAAGCAGATGAGCTGCATCCCGTTGAATTGGAAACACGTGAAAGCAAGAGCGGTAAGGTGGCAGACATGGGCTATGTGAATGATGTAGGGTCTATAACGCTGAAGACATTAGAGAAAAAAGGCAACAAGAAGAAAAAATCTGGCGGTGGTGGAGGAAAAGGTGGCGACCGGCCACAGGGAGACAGGAGGCAGCAGCAAGGGGTAGGTAACAGACCGCAGGGTGACAGGTCTCCGCGTAATGAAGGAAACAAACCTCAGGGTGAGGGGCAGCAGGCAGGCAGCAGGCCCCAAGGCGATCGCAGACCGCAGCAGGGACAGGGTGGCAGACCGCAAGGAGATAGGCCGCCACGCCCGGAAGGTGGCAAGCCACAGGGAGACCGGCCGCAGCAAAACAAGGGAGGCCAGCCCAACCAGAACAGACCACAGCAACAAGGTAATAAGCCGCAGCAAAATGCTGATAATCAGCAAAATAGACAATCTCAGCCAGAGAAGCGGCCGCAGGATGGTGGAGGCGGTAGGCCACAAGGCGCGTCACAACGGAACCGGGATAACAGGCACAGGGGTAACCGTCCGCAAGGTGACAGGCCTCCAAGACCTGACGGGAATAAGCCTGCTGGAGAGGCAAGTGTACCGCCTTCACAGGCATGATGATTATTATTATGGCCGATTGCCGGCCAAAAGCGTATAAAAACACAAAGCTCACTTTCGGTGGGCTTTGTAATATGTATGATATTCAATTAGTTGGCGTATTCGCTCATGAATTTTATGCGCATCATCTTTAGATGTTCGATGCTTACGTCCTGGTCTTTAAACTCTTCGTAGGCGCTGTCCATATTGTCGTCTGAGCTGTTGCGGAAGTAGTCGAAGATGTCTTCCTGCTCGTCCTCATCCAGTTCCTGTTCTAAGCAATAGTCAAGGTTCAGCTTGGTGCCGCTGGCTACTATGGTTTCCATTTCCACCAACAGGTCAGGGAGGGATAGACCTTTGTTTTTGGCAATGGTCTCCAATGGTATCTTTTTATCTATGTTCTGGATGATGAATACCTTCATGCCGCTTTTGTTCACCACGCTTTTCATCACAAAATCGTCAGGTTTTACGATGTCGTTCTCGTCTACGTATTTGGCAATCAATTCTATGAATTTTTTTCCATAACGTATTGCTTTTCCTTTACTTACGCCTTGTATCTTCTCTAGTTCTTCAAGTGTGGTGGGGTAGTTTGTCGCCATATCTTCCAGCGAATTTTCGAGGAAAATAACGAACGGTGGCAGGTTCTTTTCGCGGGCCACAGTTTTGCGCAGGTCCTTCAGCATTTCGAAGAGGACGGGGTCGGTAGTGGCGGTGCCACCGCTGCCGCTCACCTCATCATCATCACCGGCTGAATCCTCATATTGGTGGTTGAGCGCTACCTTTATGGAAAATGGTTTTTTAAGGAATTTACGTCCCTGGTCGGTTATTTTTAATAAACCATATTCTTCAATGTCTTTCCGTATCATGCCTTCCAGCATCATCTGGCGGATTAGTGAATTCCAGAAGTTGGCATCCATTTTCATCACCAGCCCTTTGCCGAAGGATTTCAGTTTATCATGACGGAAAGTTTGTATCTGTGGGTTTGCCCTGCCGAGGATGATGTTCACTACATAGTCTATTCCGAATCGCTCATCAAGTTCGGAAATAGTGTCGAGGGTTATCTTTACGCTGTCCTTTACATCCAGTTTTTCTTTAGGGTGCAGGCAGTTATCACAATGGCCGCAATTCTCTGATTTGTATTCTTCCCCGAAGTAATGGAGCAGCAACCTGCGGCGGCATACCCCGCTTTCTACATATGCGAGTGTTTCTGATATGAGTTGACCACCCATTTCGCGTTCGCTAAGGGGCTTATCACGCATTAGGTGTTCGAGCTTCTGCACATCTTTGTGCGAGTAGTACAGGAGGCATTTGCCTTCCATTCCGTCCCGCCCGGCCCGCCCGGTCTCCTGATAGTAATTCTCCAGTGATTTAGGAATATTGTAATGTATCACAAAGCGCACATCTGGCTTATCTATGCCCATACCGAAGGCAATGGTAGCCACAATCACGTCCACTTTTTCCATCAGGAACTGGTCTTGACGTTGTGAGCGGAGCGGCCCTTCAAGGCCGGCATGGTAGGCTACCGCTGTTATGCCGTTTGCCTGTAGCGTATTGGCCAGTTCTTCGGTGGTCTTACGGTTAAGGGTGTATATAATGCCGCTCTTGCCTTTCATAGTGTTTATGAACTTCACTATGCTTTTCAGGGTTTGTTCCTTACTGCCCTTGGGCACTATTTCGTAATAAAGGTTAGCGCGGTTGAAGGAGTCAATGAAAATATTGGGTGATTGCAGATTTAAGTTTTTTACTATATCATCCTGTACTTTCGGAGTGGCTGTGGCCGTGAGGGCAATGATAGGCAGGTCGGGGTTTATCATGTTTATCATATCGCGCAATTTGCGATATTCAGGACGGAAGTCATGTCCCCATTCTGATATACAGTGTGCCTCATCAACAGCGATGAACGATATCGGCAGATCGGAGAAAAAAGCGATGTTCTCTTGCTTGGTAAGGGTTTCCGGTGCCACGTAGAGCATTTTAGTACGGCCTTCAGTCAGGTCGGCCTTGACTTTTTTCTGCTGTACTTTGCTGAGCGTGGAATTTAAAAAATGCGCAATATTATCGCGGGAACTATAACCGCGAATGAGATCGACCTGATTCTTCATAAGGGCGATAAGCGGCGAAACAATGATGGCAACACCATCGCTGAGCAAGGCAGGAAGCTGATAGCAAAGCGATTTGCCACCCCCGGTCGGCATGATTACAAAGGTGTCTTTACCTGATAGGATGCTGTTGATTATTTTTTCCTGTTCACCTTTGAAGGTATCGAAACCGAAATATTGTTGGAGTTCTTTTTTAAGATTCACTTTAGCATTTGCCTTTGCAGCGCCCATACACAAATTATTAACTAAAAAGTTATATTCTATCCGCTTCTGAAATTTAAGATAGGAGGGATTTTTAATAGATTGCGAATTTACGAAAGTTAAGGTAATAAAAATTCAAATAGTATGCAAGGATTTTGTTATAAAATATATTTTTTAATGGATAATATTGAAGGGTGCTTGGTACTTGATACTCGGTACTTGATGCTTGATACTTGATTGATTGAGGCCAACTCATTCATTAATCTATTTTGTGTACTTCCAGTTTGTCGGGACAAATGGCAAGCAATTCAGTAATCGTTTTGTGTAGTTTGGGGTGCATATAGCCGGAGGCAATCTCGGCCAAAGGGATGAGGGTAAACCGCCGTTCCTGCATATAAGGATGCGGTATAATAAGATCAGGAACTTGGATGACTTCGCTGTTATATAACAGTATATCTATATCCAGGGTGCGTTGCCCCCATTTTAAGTCCCGCTGCCTGCCGAGTGCAGTCTCTATATCGTGTATCTCGGCAAGTAATTCGGTGGGGGTGAGCGTGGTTTGAAGATGAACGACCTTGTTCAAAAAAGCGGGCTGATCTGTAATGCCCCAGGCTGCAGTCTGGTAGGTGCCGGATTGTTGCACAATAGTGCCACAATGTGCAGAAAGCAATGAGACTGCCTGCTGCAGCCAATTCATACGGTCACCCTGATTGCTGCCTAACAAAAGATATGTGGTGTTCGTTCGCAATTTATGATATGTTGTGGTTCGGCTAGCTCACCGTGACACTTGCTTTTTATTGAGTCAGTTTGGTGATACGTGACGTTCTGAGCCTATTGCCCTGCTCATCAAATATGGAAATGTGGTAGGTGCCGTTGGGTAAATGGCTGATGTCTAACTGGTTCAGGTGCGTGGCTTTTATTTCCTTGCCGTCCATGCTCAGCAGCGTTACATCCACTTTCCGGCACCAATTGATATATATTATAGACTCAGCAGGGTTTGGATAAAGGTGCAGGTCATCTATGTCGCAATAGAGGTCTGTTACTGTTTGGGGGAATGATTGTGCAGAGCAGCCAAAATCGTTGCTCACCACGGCATAGTAATTGGCAAGTGAGTCCACAATCCAATACCGGGTAGTGGCATCGGGTATCACATCGCCATTGCGCAGCCATTGGTAAGATGTGTAACCGAAGGGAACCGACAATTCATTGCCGCTTCGGGTGATGGCGGGAATGGCAGGGAGCGGGTTTATGGTAACAGGCCATAGCGCAATATCAGTTGCACAAACGTTTGTGATACGGTAGGTGATGGTATCTACTCCGGGTGATTTGCCGGTAACTAATAGGGAGTCATATATTGTTGTATTGTGGGCGGTACTTCTCCACACGCCTCCTTTTGATGTGTCTGTGAGACGTATCGTTTGCCCCACGCATAATGTAGATGTGCCCGTTATCTTTCCCGCATCGGGATAAGCGGTGACGGTGACATACCTGATCGCAGAATCTGTGCCGCAGGAATTAACCACCCGGTAAACTATGGTATCTATGCCTGTGGATAATCCCACCACAATACTATCAATGAATAGCGTAGTGGCATTCGTATGATACCATGTCCCACCCTGAATAGCGTTTGTAACAGTAATAGTATCGCCAATGCAAACACGGTCGAGGCTGACGATGTAGCCAGCCTCGGCGAGGGGTAATATGTTTATCACTTTTTCGGCGGTATCGGTGCCGCAGGTGTTGGAGACAATATAATATACTGTATCTAAGCCGGAAAACATGCCAACAAAAAGGCCGGTGCTGTCGATTGAGGCTTTTGTGTTGCTGATGGCCCACATGCCTCCGGGAACGGTACACGTAAGCAGCGCCTGCGACCACGCACAGATGCTGTCAGGGCCGGTGATGGTTCCGGCTGAAGGGAAGGCATCTACAGTAACGGTAGCAAATGATGTGCCCGAGCCTGTAGTATAAGATATGGTAGCTGTGCCTGTCGATATACCGCTCACGTTTCCCAGGTTGTCGATGGTGGCTATGGTAGTGTCGCTGCTGCTCCATATGCCTCCTGTAGCGGTATCACTCAAGGTAATAATTGAACCTACGCATAGAATTGATGGTCCGGTGATGGCCCGGACATAGCTGTGCCACAAGACCAGGATACAGGATAGCAGGTATAGCGTCTTAAGTATTTTATTGCGCACTATGCAAATTTATTGGTTTTAGGCCGTATGCCGGGTTATGTCATAAAAGAAACTTAACGCCAAAATCCCCGTAGCGATAGATGCCGACAATGTATATTTGCAATTAAATAAAGCGAAAGTATATGAGAGAGTTCTTTAAGATGTTTTTTGCATCGGCATTGGCAATGATAGTGATGGGTATTATTGGTTTTGTGATATTCATAGGGGTGATCATGGGGATAGCGAGCAGCTTTTCGGAAAAGGACAGCACAAAATCAAAAGGTGATGTGCTGGTAATTGACCTGTCTAAAAGGATACATGAGCAGGGAGAAGTGAACTCGCTGGCGGCGCTGGGCGATGGCAGTGACTATATGCCGGGGCTGTATGATATGACCAGAGCACTTGCTCATGCAAAGAATGATGGCGCAATAAAAGGCATACTGATAAAGCTGGCCCCTACACCCAACGGATGGGCCACTTTGCAGCAGCTAAGGCTAGCTTTGCAGGACTTCAAGACATCCGGCAAATTCATTTATGCCTATGGCGAGAATATAACGCAGGCAGCCTACTTTGCTGCAAGCCCGGCAGATAGTATTTACCTGAACCCCGCAGGAAATATAGACCTGAAAGGCTTTGCTACTATACTCGCTTTTTTTAAAGGCACATTAGACAAGCTGGAACTGGAGCCGGAGATATTCTATGCCGGAAAGTTCAAGAGCGCAACCGAGCCATTCAGGGCAGATAAAATGAGTGAGCCGAACAGAATGCAGATACAGGCATTCCAGAACGGGATATGGGGCCAGTACCTTGATGCCGCAGCGAAGTACACAGGGGTAAGCAGGGACACGATACACCAATGGGCAGTAAATGGCAGCATACAGTTTCCGGCAGATGCGCTGAAGAGCAAGCTGGTGGCAGGACTGCTGTACTGGGACGAGGTGGAACAAAGAGTACAGGCTAAAACCGGTAAGTCTGCAACCACTAAAGTGAAGTATGTATCAATCACAGACTATGCAGGCGCACATAAGAATGAAGGCAAGGCCAGCGAGAACAAAATAGCCGTTCTGATAGCTGAGGGTAGCATAGTGGACGGCGAAGAGCGGGACGATAACCAGATAGCCTCAAAAACCTTTAGTGATGCCATACGCAAAGTGGCGAAGGACGATAAAATAAAAGCAGTGGTGCTACGTGTGAATTCACCCGGCGGCAGTGCGCTGGCATCAGAGGTGATACTGCGCGAACTGATGTTACTAAAGGAGAAGAAACACCTGGTGGTGTCTATGGGCGATTATGCGGCATCGGGCGGGTATTATATATCTGCTATGGCCGACAGCATATTTGCGCTGCCCAATACGATAACGGGCAGCATAGGTGTTTTCGGGATGATGTTCAGCATGGACAAGCTGATGAAAAATAAATTGGGCGTAACATTTGATGGAGTGAAGAACGCACCCTATGCAGATGTTCCTACGGCAGTGCGACCGCTAACACCGGAAGAAGGAAAACGCATACAGGCATCGGTAGATAGTATCTATGCACTCTTTAAAAGAAGGGTAGCCGAGGGCAGGCAACTGGAAGCTGCCGATGTGGATTCTATATCACAGGGCCGCATGTGGACAGGCACTGATGCACATGAAATAGGGCTGGTGGATGGCATAGGCGACCTGAACAGGGCAATAGCCAGTGCGGCTACCATGGCGCGAGTGAAGGACTATAAGGTAGTAACCTATCCGCAGCCGGTGGATAAATTAGAGAAACTATTCAAGCGGTTTGACAATAGCACGGAAGCAAACGCGGCGATAAAAAATGCGATAAAAGAGGAAATGGGCAGAGGTTATGAGTGGTATGAAAAGATACAGGATCTGCGGAAGATGAATGGCAGGGCAATGATGGCCATGCCTTATGTGCCGGTGGTGGAGTAAAATGATAATGCGAGAATGTGGTTAATGTGGTTAATGTGGTTAATGTGAAATAATGTGCGGTGCAGAACAAGTATTTTATGAAAGAAAAGCCTGTAATACTTATTACTAATGATGATGGCATAACATCGCCGGGCATACGCTCGCTGGTGGAGGCCGTTCGGGAACTGGGGCAGGTGATAGTAGTGGCGCCTGATAGCCCGCAGAGCGGGATGGGACACGCAATAACCATAGGCGACCCGCTGAGGTTGCACAAGGTGGATGTTTTTGACGGGGTGGACTCGTGGCAGTGCAGCGGTACGCCCGCCGACTGTGTGAAGCTGGCACGCGATAAGATACTGCACCGGAAACCGGACATATGCCTGAGTGGCATAAATCATGGCGCGAACCATTCCATTAACGTTATTTATTCCGGCACCATGAGCGCCGCTATGGAAGCGGCAATTGAGGGGGTGCCATCAATTGGTATATCGTTGCTGGATTTTAAGTTTGAGGCAGATTTTACCGTATCAAAGACAGTGGCGTATGAGTTGGCTAAACGTATGCTGGCCGGTCCTATGCCCGAGCATATGCTGCTGAATGTGAACGTGCCGATAACCACAGCAGCCGAATTCAAAGGAATGAAGATATGCAGGCAGGGCTATGCGAAGTGGGCGGAAGAATTTGACAAACGGGTGGACCCGCGGGGGAAGGACTACTACTGGATGACGGGAAAATTCATCAACATGGACACAGATCCGGGATCGGATGTGGAAGCGTTGAAGAACGGCTATGCATCTATAGTACCTATCACCATAGATTTTACGAATATGCGGATGAAACAGTGGATGGAGGGGGAGTGGAGTGATTTTGTTTAATGTGGAAGTAATGCGATAATGTGGGAGAATGTGATGGAGTGGTAAGGTGGTTGGGATCTGGAATTTTTTGATTTGGATTTTTTTAAGGTATGGTTTACAAAGTTATAGGGTTAATGTCGGGCAGCTCATTGGATGGGCTGGATATAGCATATGTGCAACTTGAGGAGGTGCGCGGGAAATGGAGTTATGAGATAATACATGCAGAGTGTATGCCGTATAGTGCGGAGTGGGCGGATGGCCTGCGGCATGCCGGCGATATGAATGTGGGGGAATTTCTGAAGCTGCATACGAGGTATGGCAAGCACCTCGGTATGAAGGTGAACGAATTCATAGAAAAATACAATCTGGGGCATAAGGTGCATTTTATTGCATCGCACGGGCATACGGTTTTTCATGAGCCGGAGAATGCCACTACCGGGCAGATTGGCGATGGTGCGGCAATTGCTGCTACAACCAGCCTGCCCGTGATAAGCGACCTGCGGGCGATGGATGTGGCGCTGGGCGGGCAGGGTGCGCCCATAGTGCCGATAGGGGACAGGTTGCTTTTCGGCGATTTTGATTATCTGCTGAACATAGGTGGTATCGCGAATATTACGGTGCAAGCAGGTTCAACAGCGTTTGATATTTGCCCTGCAAACCAGATATTGAACGGACTGGCCGAGCGGGAAGGAAAAACAATGGATGAGGGCGGGGCCATGGCCGCGCAGGGAAGTCTATTGCCCGGTGTGCTGGACAACCTGAATAGCGCGGATTATTATAAACTACAACCACCTAAATCATTGAGTAATGAGGCGGCGCGGGATTTGGTGTTTCCGAAATTGCTGGAGGCGGCACATAGCACGTATGACCTGCTACATACCATGGCGCAGCATATAGCCGACCAGGTAGCTAACGCAGTGAAGCAGTACCCACATGGTAAAGAACAAGCGAAGCTACTGGCTACGGGTGGCGGGGTCTTTAATACTTACCTGATGATGCAAATAGAAAAAGCTTTAGCACCATATAATGTAACAGTAGTAATGCCGGATGCTAATGTGGTGAAGTATAAAGAGGCACTGGTAATGGCATTGATAGGTACGCTTAGATGGCGTGAGGAAGTGAATGTACTGAGCAGTGTGACGGGAGCGAGCAGGGATAGTGTGGGTGGGGCGTTGTGGATTTCTTAATGCGACAATGTGATTGAATGTGGTTAATAAGGCATTTGGTTTATTTCTTCTCGGGTGTAGGTGCGTTTTGAGGGGTTGTCAATTATTAATTTACTAGTATTATCTGCATCTTGTGTTTTGCTATATAAACCATAAATGAAAGAATATTCGATTATGGGAAGATTCTTCGAGGTAGATGAGAATGTCTGCATTTTCATGAGTGAAGAAGATGGTAGCATTGTTAGGTTTAAAGATGCGGGAGTTTGGGATGTTTGATATTTACAAATTGAGCCATTTTTTTTTATTGGTTGCGCCATTCCACATAGATTAAGTATCAGGGTCAATGGGAGCAGTTTAAAGAAATTTGATATGTGAATTGGCTTTTTCATTTCTCCCTTCTTTATTATAGACGTAAATACTCTACCTGTTCTTTGTTAGCCAGCGTTCTTTTTTTGTTGGGCGGTAGCGGTTGCGCATGTAATTGCGGCAGTTATCCTCGTAATCTTCTATCAATGGGGCTTTAGGCATGTTTTCAGTATTGAATTTAGGGAGGTAGAAGTTGTTCCTGGTGGTCTTGTTCTCGGCTACGGGTATTTTTACGATGATGCTGGTGCGGTAGCCGGGCATTGTGGCGCGCACATCATAGTAGCCGGGGCGCAGGTAGGCGAAACGGTAGCCGCCGTTCTCATCAGTGATTGTTTTGTCAAATAGCTTATCTTTCTGCATCACCACTACTTCTGCTCCCGCCACGGGTTGCAGGTTGCCGGTGAGTTTGCCTGATATGTTGCCCACTCCGTCGTCTTGGGCTTGGGTGGAGGTGGTGAACAGGAAAAATGCGATAAATATTGTTGAAAATATGCGCATGGGCATTAATTGCCCTTAAAAGTAACGATTTTCGATCAATTACTAATACTGCCCTGTGCCCAGCATCACAAGTGTGCAGGCTTCCAGCGTATCTATGCCTGCCTTTGCGGCAATGCTTTCCAGTTCGTCATTTTCTGTGCCGGGGTTAAAGATGATGCGGCGCGGCTTTAGCGAAACAATATAGTCGTAGTAGGGTTTTTGGTGGTCGGGGTTCAGGTACAGGGTCACGGTGTCTATATCATCGGTTTTCACCGGTTGCGTTCCTATTTCCACATCGTTCACCTTGCCTGCCCGCCTGCCTATCGCCACCACATCATGTTTATGGTTGCGCAGCTTTAATATGGCCATATTGCTGTAGCGTGACGGGTTTTCGGAGGCGCCCAATACCAGTGTTTTATTTTTCATAACGATGCAAAATTAAGCATTTTCATGCCAGCACTTTCTAATGTAAGGTTTGTATAGCTATCTTAGCATTTCTTTAGCGTACAACAGGTATTGGCAGCAGATTCTACATATGAGCGATTTACAAAACGCGTTATCGACTTCCTGGTAGCGGCTATAATGTTTACCATATTGTCACCATTGTTTATTATTGTCACCATACTTTTGGCATTTGCCAATGCCGGCAAGCCTTTCTTTTTGCAGCGTAGGCCGGGTAAAGGTGGAAAGATATTCAGGGTGATAAAGTATAAGACCATGAACGACCGCAGGGACAAGAACGGTGAACTACTGCCCGATGCGGTGCGCCTCACCCCGATAGGCAAGTGGGTACGTGAAAAATCGCTGGATGAGGTGCCTCAGTTGCTCAATGTGCTGAAGGGGGATATGAGCATCATTGGCCCGCGGCCACTGCTGGAGGAGTATCTGCCGCTCTATAACGAAACACAAAAGCATCGGCACGATGTGCGCCCCGGTATCACTGGCTGGGCACAAGTGAACGGCCGGAATGCGATAAGCTGGAAGCAAAAATTTGAATACGATGTGTGGTATGTAAATAATGTTAGTTTTGCATTAGACCTGAGGATATTGCTGATGACATTCAGGAATGTGGCGAAGTCGGAAGGGATAAGCTCGGAGACGAGTGCCACGATGGAGAAATTCAGGGGGGATTAGTAAATTTGTAAAAAACAGAGTTAATGACTGCGCAAACTATTGAAAAAGAAATCGCTAAATATGTACACCAACTAAACTCAAATCAAAAGAAAGCGGTTTTGAGTGTAGTGAAGACGTTTGCTATTGAAAAAAAGGATTGGTGGGATGAGCTTAGCAAAGAACAAATAGCCGCTATCAAAGAAGCCGAAGCTGAACTTGATGCAGGGAAGGGAATACCACATGCTCAGGTATTGAAAAAACTGCAAAAGTGGTTATGACGAAGGGGGCATATTCACTTATATGGTCTCCCAAAGCATTGAAATCCTATAATGCCATTTTGGATTACATTGGAGAAAAATTCAGCGATGTAGAAATACAGAAATTCGTGCGCAGAACACTCAGTATTTTAGAGCATATAACACAGAACCCCTCAATGTTTCGCTTATCTGAAAAAGGCAAGAACAAACACATTGTTGTTATAAGCAAACAAACGACATTATATTACCGGCATAGACAGCACAAAAAAGAAGTTGAATTATTGTTGTTTTGGGATACACGGCAAGATCCGAAAAAATTAATGCATTAAAGGCATTTATCTATGATTCTATACGGAGCAAGCGGCCACGGCAAGGTCATCATCGATATACTGGAAAGTATGCATGAGCCTGCTATAGAAATATGGGACGATGCGGATAAAGATCCCGTATGGGAGTTCCCGGTGAGGAAGCCGGTGTTGCCTTCTGATGATATTAAAGATAGAGTAATAATCAGCATAGGCGTAAACGCTATCCGCAAAAAGGTGGCGGAAAAACTGAAGGATAAAGTGGATTTCGGTACGGCAATACACGCCACTGCCTATATATCAAAGAGAGCAAGCGTAGGTGAGGGGACGGTAGTGATGGCAGGTGTAACTGTGAACCCTGATGCTAAGATAGGCAGACATTGTATTATCAACACCAACTGCTCTATAGATCATGATTGCGTCATTGGCGATTATGCCCACATATCGCCGAATGCTACACTCAGTGGCGATGTCCATGTAGGCGAAGGCACGCACATAGGCTCTGGTGCATCTGCGATACAGGGAGTAAGGATAGGGAAATGGTGCACTATAGGCGCTGGCACCGTGCTCATAAAGGATATACCTGATTATGCTACCGCAGTAGGTAATCCTGCAAGGATTATTAAAGTAAAAGAACCGATAGAATGAAGCCTAAGATATGGTTATCCTCTCCGCATATGGGAGGCGGCGAAGAACAATTTGTAAAAGAAGCATTTGAGACTAACTGGATAGCTCCTCTTGGGCCCAATGTAAATGGCTTCGAACAGGACCTGGAACTTTTCCTCGACCACGACTGCCATGTGGCTGCCCTTAGTTCAGGCACGGCGGGGTTACACCTGGCGCTCGTACTGTTGGGCGTGCAGGCCGGCGATGAGGTGATATGCCAAAGCATGACCTTTTCGGCAACAGCCAACCCGATAACTTATGTAGGCGCTACACCGATATTCGTAGACAGTGAAAAAAATACATGGAATATTTCACCGGCATTGCTGGAAGAGGCTATTAAAGACCGGATAGCCAAAGGGAAAACACCAAAGGCCATAATTCCTGTTCACTTGTATGGTATGCCTGCCAAAATGGAGCAGATAATGGCTATTGCAAGGACATACAACATACCGGTAATTGAAGACGCAGCAGAGGCCTTGGGGTCATCTATTAACGGGCGCAGATGCGGCACATTCGGCGATATTGGGGTATTGTCGTTCAACGGTAACAAAATAATTACCACATCGGGTGGCGGCGCACTAGTGTCGCATAGTTCGGATTTGGTGAAAGATGCCCGTTTTCTGGCCACACAAGCAAGGGATGAAGCCCCGCATTACCAGCATTCAAAAATTGGCTATAATTACCGCATGAGTAATATATGCGCCGGGGTAGGACGCGGGCAAATGCAGATATTGGCTAAACGTGTACAGCAGCGCCGGGATATTCATGCGCAATATTACAACCACCTGTCTGGCCGGAAAGGAATACATTTTGTAGCAGAACCCGGCGGGTACTTCAGTAACCGCTGGCTTACCACGATACTGATAAACGGCTCGGAAGCTGGCTTTACTAGGGAAGATTTACGGCTGGCGCTTGAAAAAGAGAACATAGAATCCCGCCCGCTCTGGAAGCCAATGCACATGCAGCCGGTATTCCAGGAATATCCCTTTTATGGCGACGGCACAGCAGAACAATTGTTCAGTAATGGTTTGTGCCTGCCATCAGGCTCCAATCTTACTAATGGTGATATGGCCCGGATATTTGCTGTAATAGACAGTTTTAAATGATTTGTGTATTTTGTACCCATCCATGAACGTAGTTGCTGATACAAAAGAAAGGTTTCATTTTTTAGATGGGTTAAGGGGAATTGCCGCGATAATGATTGTTATTCATCACGCGTTCACAGCCCACATCATTAAACTGGTCAGCCCTTTGAAGATAAAGGTGCTCACGGATTTTGTCGCCTACTTTACACAGTCGGGCGTAGCACTTTTCTTCGTGCTCAGTGGTGTGGTGCTTTTGCGGCCTTACCTCAGGGGGCAGCGGGAGTTGCACACGGCAGACTATTTTTACCGCCGGCTGAAGAGGATATACCCACCTTATTTTTTTGCATTATTGTTTGGTGCGCTGGTAGTATGGTTGAATAACGTATTCCCAACGTGGTATAATGAACACGGTTTGCGTACGAAATTTTCCTGGCCGGAAACGGTTAAGGAGTTGTTTATTTTTAGCTTTAATGGTACTTATTATAACCTTGCCTGGTGGAGCCTGCAACTTGAAGTGTTCTTTTATCTGTTGGTTCCGTTCATAGTATTTATTTTCCCTGCGGGTGATAAAGTATCGATGCGAAAGCTTGTAATGTCAGTTGTTGTTACATTAGCCGTGATATTTTTGCTGCAACACTTATTTACAGATTACTTGCCGCAGGTTTATTCATATACCTACCAGGTGGCTACCCTAGGCAAGTTTATAGAGTACATGCTCTGTTTTCTGATGGGTGTGTTTCTTGCATTAAGGGATTTCAACGTACGGCAAGGGTGTTATTTTCTGTTGGCAGGGGCTGTGATGATAATGGGTGCATTGGTTATGTTTCGTTACGGCCCCACTTTGCTTGCAGGTAATTATCTCGGGTATGAGGTTGTTCAGAATGGCAAGCTACAACCTGCGTGGATATATCTTTCTTTCATGCATTCCGGATATGGATTATTGTATGCAGGGGTTATTGTGCTCGCGTTCAATTTAAAGTCGCTAAAAGACTTTCTGAGCAAACCGATAATGATATGGCTCGGGGAGCGCTCCTATTCATTGTTCCTCATACATTTTTCTGTTTTTTATCTGGTCGATAATATTGTTTCTCATTTTACCCCGGGGCGGAATGCACTTTATGGTATCCTTACCAGGGGGGTAGGTATTCCGTTGGCGTTATTTGCAGCCATGCTCCTGTTTCATTTTGTGGAACGCAGACAGGCGAGGGGATTGATGACAGGCAATATGTTTTGGCCTTGGCAGGTAGGAAGGTTGAAGGGTTAATAGGTCTTATTATAACAGGACTATTATTTATTTTTTCGGATTTACTTTTGGTCTAATTTTGACATTTGAATTTACTACTTATGGAACAGCAATGGCGGCAGGCGATAGAAGAAGCCTTTAGCAACAGGGAATTACTAAAAAATGAAAGTTATGTGGCGGCGGTAAGGGCTGTGATAGAGGAGGTGGACAAGGGTAGGCTGAGGGTAGCAAAACCTGTAGAGAACGGATGGGAAGTGCAAGAGTGGGTGAAAAAAGCCATACTGCTCTACTTTGGCGTGCAGCAAATGCAGACATGGGAGCTGGCCCCGTTCGAGTTTTATGACAAGATGCTGCTGAAAAAAGATTATGCTTCACTGGGTGTGCGGGCTGTACCCCATGCGGTAGCGCGTTACGGTGCATTTCTGGCGCGTAATGTGGTGTTAATGCCCTCGTATGTGAACATAGGCGCGTATGTGGATGAAGGCACGATGGTGGATACCTGGGCTACGGTAGGGTCTTGCGCCCAGATAGGCAAGGGTGTGCATCTGAGCGGAGGGGTAGGCATTGGCGGGGTGTTGGAGCCTTTGCAGGCATCGCCGGTAATAATTGAAGACGGATGTTTTATAGGCTCACGCTGTATTGTGGTGGAAGGCGTAGTGGTAGAAAATGAAGCCGTGCTGGGTGCTAATGTAGTGCTGACACAATCTACCAAGATAATAGACGTGAGCGGCCCCGAGCCTGTTACCTACAAAGGACGAGTGCCGGCCCGGAGCGTAGTGATACCCGGCAGCTACAACAAAAGTTTTCCTGCCGGGGAGTATGGTGTTAGCTGTGCATTGATAATAGGCACAAGAAAACCATCTACCGATCTGAAAACAAGCCTGAATGATGCATTGAGAGAATTTAATGTTTCCGTCTAATTCCAAACTACTAATTCCGAATTCCATAACCCCATGCCGCTATTACTTGATATTGACTTGAGTTTTTTCGACCGTGTGTACATGGGCGATAAAGTTTCGGATTATATTTGGTGTATAGGGATTATTGTGGGTACATTGCTGCTGAAGCGGCCTATGGCCAACTTGTTGACTCGTATCAGCAGCACGTTGGCTACACGGCTTAGCTATTCAAAGTATAGGGGTAAGATACGCTCTATGCTGGTAAAGCCCATAGACCGGTTACTGCAAGTTATCTTGTACTATGTAGCCATACACCAGATAGATAATTTTCTGGACCACTTTGGTATCAAAAGGTTCATAGGTATAAAGCAGAAGATGAACATTAAGTTGGGCAATGTGCTTGATCATGTTTTTCTTTTTCTTTTCATCATATTTCTTATCAGGGTAATAACCAAGTTCGTTGATTTTATCTACTATCTGCGAATGGGTAAGGCCCACCTGCAAAAAGATTACGCCCGGATGCAGTTGCTGCCCCTCACCAAGGAGATAATAAAGCTGGTGATGTGGATTGTTGGCGTATTCTGGATACTGGGAGAAGTATTTAACGTGAACATCCCTACACTTGTGGCAAGTCTGGGTATCGGTGGTGTGGCCATAGCATTAGCCGGAAAGGAAACGCTTGAGAACTTTTTCGCGGCATTTACTATCCTGTCAGATAAGCCTTTCCGCACCGGGGATACCATAAAACAGGCGGAGGTAGAGGGCGTGGTGGAGCGGATAGGTTTTCGCAGCACAAGGGTGCGGGCAGTTGATGGGTCAGCGCATATTATTCCGAACCAGAAACTGGTGAGCCAGAACCTCGTGAACCTTTCTATGCGCGACCTGAGGGTAATGAAAGTAATAACCCACATCAGGTATGGTGTCAGTCACGAGACATTGATGTTGCTTATGGCTAAACTACGGGATGAATTGCTGAAAAGCACACCTGTAAAAGAGCCTGTGGAGGTGACTATAGAGTCGTTTGACAAAGAAACCTTGCAGCTGGCTGTTTCCTATCACCTGCCGCATCCCCTGCCGGCACATACGAAACTAAACGACATCAAACACGAAATAAATATGAAGGTGTTTGATGTTATTGCTGCCAACGCTATTTTAGGTGCGCCTCCTGCCACGGGTTAGCGACTCTTATTCCTCAAGATAGAGCCCTTGTTCAGGCATTGAGAACTGTTTTGCCCTTTCTGCAAACATGCTCAAGGTATTGTTCACGTAATAGAATACGGTACCTTCCTCCCATATGCTTCCTGCCTTTATGCCGGTGAGTATTTCGATGCCGTCTTCAATCGTTTCCACTGCCCAGACTTTGAATTTTCCTTCTCTCACGGCTTCAGTTACTTCTTCCTTCAGCATCAGGTTTCTCATATTGGCCATGGGGATAATGACTCCCTGTTCGCCATTAAGGCCAATACGTCTGCATATCTCAAAATAACCTTCAATTTTTTCATTAACGCCACCAATGGGTTGTATCTCTCCTTTTTGATTAACCGATCCTGTCACCGCAATTCCCTGTTTTATTGGGAGATTGGACAATGCGGAAAGAATTGCGTATAGTTCCGTGCTGGATGCGCTATCACCCTCCACCTCTGAATAGCTTTGCTCAAATACCAGGTGCGCGGCAAGGCTTACGGGTTTGTCTTGCATGAATTTTCCTGAGATGTAGCCGGTTAGAATAAGCACTCCTTTGGTATGTATTGGGCCACTCAATTCGGCCTCCCGTTCTATGGCGATTATGCCTTCTTTTCCGAGGCTTACAGTACAGGTGATCCGGCAGGGAATACCAAATGAAAGGTCGCCAATATCTAATACAGACAGACCGTTGATCTGGCCGGTCTTATTGTTTGCAATGTCGATAAAGATTTGTTTACTGGTTATCATCTCGGTGACTTTCTCCTGGATGAGGTTGGATCGATAAACTTTTCTTTCGATTGTGTTTTTTATATGCGTGTCTTTTAATGACAGGGCATTTTCCTGCACGGCATAATAATTAGCTTCTCTTAAAATATCAGCAATTGTTCCGAAGTGTGTGCTTAATTTATTTTGGTCGTCGGCGAGTTTCGATCCGTACTCAACAATCTTTGCTATCGCTGTATTATCCGGTATAAGCAGGTGTTCATTGATGCATATCGTGCGTATGAATGTAGCATAATCCCTCACCGTGACCATGTCGCGTTTCATAACATTGTCGAAATCAGCCTTAACTTTAAAGAGATCCCTGAAATCACTGTCGTACTCGTATAAGAGCCTGTAATAAATGGATTCGCCAATGAGGATAACCTTCACGTTTAATGGTATTGGTTCAGGCTTTAGGAACCTTGAGGTTATGTACCCTAATTGGTCTGTCGCATCTTCAATAACTATTTCATTATTTTTCAGCGCCCTTTTAAGGCCATCCCAGGAGAAGTAGTTTTTTAACAATTCTTCGATACGGATAATGAGGTACCCGCCGTTGGCTGTGTGGAGCGATCCCTTACGTATCATAGTGAAGTCTGTGAAAAGAGTGCCCATGTAAGATTCTTTTTCCACTCTCCCCATTAGGTTGTTATAAGTAGGGTTCCTTTCAAAGACAACGGGTGCGCCAATAGTCGCCGTATTTTCCACAAGAGTGTTTATCTCATATCGTTTCAGGAAGGCACTACCGGAATTGTCTTTGGGGTTCGGGGTGTTTTGCGATTTTATAAATTGCGGAAGGTTGTCCATAATATCTTCATTCAATTGAACCAGATATTTGTTTACCTCCGGTATAGCTATGTATTTTTCATTCAGGTCGTCTATAAGATTACCGATAGCAGACTGCGCAATCTCTTTTTCCAGCTTGTCCAATTTTTCGTTGATAACTTTTTCGCGTTTGCGGATCTCACGCAAGGCAGCGCTGATTTCTTCTTGTAGCTGGTCTTGTTTTTTGTTTAAACTATCTATCTCTTCTTCCGATAATTTTTTAAGTTGTTCGTCAGTAATTGGTTTATTATCAATGATAGGAATGGTGACAATACTTCCGGGAGTTTGTTTAACCATAAACGACGCCTTTTCGGCATGTTCAGAAATCACACCCAAAATTTTTGCCTGTTCATTTTCGAATTCGTTAATTAATTTTTCTTTTTTATTTGCAAACTCTTCGCTTTCAAATACCTTTATCAGGGAGCTGTATATATCGTGAATAAGGCTTTTCATTTCTTTTTTGAACTGAACAGCGGTTCCTGAAGGGAGTTTCAATTTTTGCGCTATGTAAGAATCTTTAAAGTTATTCACGTAACACCAATCTGCCGGCACTTGTTCTTTTTTTGCGATGTCTTCAGCATAATTTGTAACTGCCGTCAGCTTCCCTGTTCCGGATGCGCCAGCTACATATATATTGAAACCGTGCGCCTTTATGCCCAGTCCCAGCTTCAGGGCATTAATGGCCCTTTCCTGACCTATTATTTCTTTATGCCCGGCATTGTTGGCCGTTTGTAGCATATTGAGAGAAAGCAGGTCACATTCATTTCTTACTTCCTGTGCTGTTAATAGCTTTTGCATTTTCTTTTACATTGTTAGTGTAAAATAACAGTGGATGTATGGTCATTGTAATGATTGTTATCGGGAAATAAACTGATTGAGGTCATGCATGGGTGTTAACCCTGGTGTTCCCGGTTCTTTCATTTTGTACACATGCACCGTCCAGGAGTCTCCATTAATATTACTTACGTTTGATTTTCCTTTCAGGTCAAGTATTTCCGATAAATCACTCCATAGGGTAGTGGCTTCCTTTCCATATTTGTTGAAGTTGCTGACAATAACAATGCCGTCAGGATTCAGGTTTTTGAGTATTGATTTTACAGCGTTTTTAGGAGAAGTTAGATAATACAAGCTCTCGTTATAAATGATAACGTCGAATTTCTCTTCAATGTATAATGTATTCAAATCTCCGGTCATGAAAAAGGCTTTACTCTTCCCGTTCTTTCGGGCATTGTCAATAGCCACATCGCTTATATCAATGCCCTGGTAATAAGAATAGTCTGATGGGGTAAAGCGTTCCAGCAATACCCCCTCGCCGCAGCCAAGGTCCAGAATTCGTGCATTAGTAAAGAAGAATCTTGAGTACCCAACAATGAGGCTGTATCGTCCAAGGTCTTCAATAGCTCTCAGCCCGCCCCATAGATTTTTTTCATATTGCTGGTTGAAACGGTGTTTTTGCGATATTTTCCTTCTTATAAAGGAACCAATCTTGGCAATTATGGAGTTATCACGAGGCATTCAAGGTGTATTTTCAGTTATTATATATGAGTATACAAAGTTACCGATAATAAATGCTTTTGGCGGCATTGATATTAATTATGAACGAGTTGGGAGTGGTAGGTTGAGTTATCGTAACTTTGCGTAAATAAAATTCATAGAGTATAATGTATCCAGAACAGATAGTATCGCCGATGAAGGCTGAGATGACCAGCCAGGGTTTTCAGGAATTGCTTACCCCGGGAGATGTAGATAATACCATGAAGCAGGAGGGTACCACCCTGTTATTTATAAACAGCGTATGCGGCTGCGCGGCAGGTACTGCCCGCCCTGGTGTGATAATGGCCGTAAATAATACCAATAAGAAGCCCGACAGGCTCACTACAAGTTTTGCCGGTTTTGATGTGGATGCAGTAAAAGCTGCCCGCAATTATTTGCTGCCTTACCCGCCATCATCACCTGCTATTGTTTTGTTGAAGGATGGCAAGGTAGTGCACATGGTAGAGCGCCACAATATAGAAGGCCGCCCTGCGCAGATGATAGCCGCTAACCTGATACAGGCTTTCGAGACGTATTGCTGATCAGGATTTTTATAATTATAGGATGTCTAGTCCTGAAAAAACCTTACACTTTTAAAAGTGTAATTAATGGAACCAAC
>CAZBPS010000024.1:0-49907 GCA_964493865.1 uncultured Flavipsychrobacter sp. | reverse complement strand
AAACACTATCTAAAGATAAGGTCTTTTTTAGTCCACTTTATGCTGACGATTTACATCAAATTATCATTAAGTGGAAATTAATATCAAAAGATTTTAAGGATGTTGGAGAACTAATAGTCCATGTCATTCCAGAAATAAAGAAGAATACAAAATACCGAACAGTAGATGATTCAAATGAGGAAAGAATTGAGCCTGGGGAATTCTCTGATTACATAATACACCAAGATAAAAAGTAGAATAGTCTGTATAAGTATGACGGATGACATCAATGAAATCCAAGAATTGTTCAAGTCTATGTTGTCCAAAATGGACGAGAAAATAATCTTGTCATTAAGACATAATATCGAAGTAAATAGTGTGGTAACTGGGCTTGAAAGGCATTGCTTTGGTGTCGGTTCTACTGATGATGTTACACCCATCCCTTTTACAGCTTTTTACATCAATGGTGAGAAAATGCTTGAGGGGCATTACATCACTATAAATATTGACATGCCAGAGAAAGATGAATTACTTTATCTGTTCTCACTATTCGTGTCAAGAAACTATAAAGATATTGATCCAATTAATACATTTAATACCTTTCAGAATAAGATTCGACACATTTGTGAAAGGTGTCAGGTTTTTACAATCAATTCGAGCTTTATAAATAACCTCTCTGATTTTAAGTCAGCTTTGATAATTGCACCTCGATTTAAAGACTGTATCACTATCAATTTTATTAATAAAATTGAATTTTATAGATCATTTTTTGGCAATGATGATTTTGAATTTATTGCTAAGGGTCACGATTACGTTTACCTAATGTTGAATACCAGAACTGGTTTAATCAAAATTGGTCAAAGTAAGAACCCGCAGTATAGAGAAAAGACCCTTCAAGGACAAGAGCCAGAAGTAGTGTTAATTGCATATTGGCTTGCATCCTTGGAAAGGGAAAAAGAGCTACATATCCAGTTCAAAGAGAAAAGAGTTCGTGGCGAGTGGTTCAAGCTGACATTCAATGAACTTGAAGAAATTAATAAGGTGATGGGATTGCAAAATCCGAATTCTCCGATTCAGAATTAGAGAATTCGATTGTTTATATCTTATTATAAGCTTTCAAAATTCTTAGAGTGTCATACCCATCAATAACACAATACCTGGTTATTCTATTGAAATCGCTTGAATGAGCCCTCATAGTCCGATAGAGAGAGGGATCAACGGTATGACAATGCTGAAGAATAAATAAGGATGCAGGTTCCTGATATAGTCGGACAATTTGGTCACCATTTTTTCCTAAGTCTTTATGTGTCATCTTATGGAACTTAGCCATTCCTTTTAGCAAGAAAGCAGCATTTAGCCTATGCCCGTTCAAATGAAGGTGGTTAGTAAATAAATCGGAATTTTCACCTCCCCAATCAATAGGAACATTCTCCTCTCGTATAATTTCAGCGAACCAAGTCTTTATCTGTTTTTCAGGAATTTCTTTGAGAACATCCAATGTGAGTTTGCGCCGGTTAACCTTTATGGCTTCCTTAAATTCATCAATATCTTCAATATTTACCTGGAGCGATTCAGAAAGCATACCGAAAGGAGTACCTGTATCAATCATGCGACCTCCAATAAAAATTGGGCGAAGAATCAGATCAGTTGGTGTATTGTCGCTTATATAAGCCAGCATGAAAACTTTTGCCTTTCCAGATAGCCTACTAACAGATGAGTCCCCAAAAAGATGCTCTGGACTGAAGACACCTTTAACGTTCAAATTGTCATATCCTTCCAGGCTAAAATGAAATTCAGCGTTTGAAATTTTGCCCTTGGAATAATTAGTAGCCGCCTTTATAGTTCCTCTGAAATAAATTCCCTGTTCAATCCAGACTAATTCTCCAATTTTTAAGTCCTGTTTCAGGAGTTTTGATTCAAGGGATTCGACCTTATTCCTTTTAATAATGTTCAAAACAGCATCAGTTAGCAGGCTATTTGTGAAAACATCTATAAGATTCCCAGTATTCGTTTTGTTTATGTGATCTATTCTGCTTTGTAATATGGATTTTTCGATTTGATTCAATAACCCGATAACCAGCTTTGAATGGAGGAAGGCACAATCTAATTTAAAATTAGGCTGGGACATAGAATATTAAAGATAATCAGAACAAGTGTTCCCTTAACAGATCAAAATAATGAATTGTGCGATTTTATGGTAACATGTTTTTTCATAGATTTGCTCAGTATATAATAGTATTAAATACCGAACTGTACCGCAAAGTGTACCGCAAAAAAACAAACACCCCGTCAATACTGCGCTAGAGGAGTGTTTTTGAGGTCGAAAGCGGATCCGAACCTAGTGAAAGTACTCCATTATTCAAAATTTTCCTAACTATCGTGTTATCCATTTTTGCTGAGTATGCATTTTATTTGCTACTGATTATCATAGCAGCTAAATGGGAACAAATAGGTGTAGATATAGAGGCTCACAGTACTTAGTAGAAGGAATACGTTTAATGTATAACTGTACCAATTTTGAACATGGGTAAATACATTGCAATTAAAACAAGACCAACTACGACAGCCAAAACGAGAATCATTACAGGCTCAATAATACTGATAAGAATTGTTGAGTGATAGTCTATATCATTTTCATATTGAGCAGTAAGATGGGTAAATATCCGGTCCAATTGGTTCGTTTCCTCACCAATTCTCACAAGCGCAATCATTTGTGGATCAAAGATTTTTTGACTGGCCATAGTCTTATGAAAGAACGCACCTTTTAGTAGATCACCATTTATAGCTGCCAAAGACTTTCGAAGCGGATAAAATTCAATCATTTTTTCAATTATCATTACACTTTCTACAATATTAACCTTAGCACTTAATAATAAATCCATTGCCTGACAAAACCGGGCCATCTGAATTTTTAAAACCAACTTTCCAACATAAGGAACTTTGAGAATAAACAACGATATGTATCTTTTAGTAACTTCCTTATTCTTGTATTGTTTGCGGAATAGAAAAAGTATTAAAGCGAGAATGACTACAGAATAAAAAAATACTGAAACATGCTCTGACAGGGTAATTATGAATTTAGTCAAAGGCGGTAGTTCGCCTCCAAATTTTTGCAAGGTATCGGCAAACATAGGAACAACAAATTTGAGCATAAAATAGATAGCACCGACCGTAGAAAACAGAATAATTATCGGATAACTTAAGGAGCTGACTATCTTACGCTTTTGAATGATTTGCTTATTATAGTATCTGCTCAACTTATTAAAAACGGAAGAAAGTTCTCCGGTGCTCTCTCCTATTAGCACACTGTAGCAATCAAAATTGTCAAATTGGCGGGTATTTTCCATAGCCTTTGAAAGGCTTTTTCCTTGTGTCACATCCACAAGAATCTGAGTATATATTTTATGTAATTTACTTTGGGGCTTAACAGCCTCCATTGACAATTTTAGGATTGTTTGCAAATCCACTCCTGCCAATAATAAAATACCAATTTCTGAATAATATTTTTCCTTTTGCTTAATACCAACGCCGCTAAATATATTTAGCTCATAATTTTTCTGGAATAACGCAATAAGTGAGTTGCTACCATCCTTAGGCCTACCCGTTTGACGTTTCTGTTGTTTTAATGCCTTTAAATCCAAACTCACGCGCTTGCTATTTTAGAAGTGTAATCAAATCACGACTAGTATATAACTTATGAAACTCAACCCCTTCAATCTTTATAGGTTCAATGATATCAAACTTGAACCTTCTTACAACTCTATTTTGCGGCAGGCCATCTACATACTGAACTCCCAAATTCTGGACAGAAATTAAAAACGTGTCAGCAATACCTTTTTGTTGCCGAACAATACTATTGCTTAATTTGTAGGTTACTGTATCCACCGCATATATAAACTCGATTTGATCGACATCATTGAATCCGACAATTCTTGCTTTGCGAAATTCCTCGTCAAATACTCTTTTAAACAGCAATGTAGAATTCAGTTTATCCTGACTTAAGTAAAATGCATTCCACGAGGCCTGTACCCTGAAAAATATCAGTACGGTCATGAAAGCAATAATACCGGCAATAATCAATGAAATAATCATCTCCAATAAAGTAAATGCTTGAAATCTCTTCCGCACCAAAATTATTTTTTATGGCTCAAATAAATAATACTAACGTTGCCATTCACCATGGTAACCATTGAATCTGTGGTAATCTTTTTTATTTTTATTGATTTAATCATATCGCCTTCGTAAGCAAAAAAGACCTTTTTATCCTTCTTCAATATTGCCATATTCTTCTTATTGCTTTTAATAATACCACAAAAAATTGGCATGTCTATCTCATTTATCTCAGGTGGTTTTGGCTTAAACACAGGTATCGGGATAGGCTCAGTTATGGTATCAGTTAATATAGATAGAAATGGATCTCTGGCTAATGGTTTCAATTCATATCTTTTTCTGGGTTCTTGCCGTTTAAATTTTTGGGAGGGAGCATATAGTGGTGCATTTCCAGAGCTATATACTGTCATATATATCTTATAGAATAGAATACCCCAAATGACCACTACGGCGGTTAACAATAATATCGTTACTCTTTTGTTTTGCATAACTTATTGCAACAGAAATTTATAAACACTACTGTAGCTGCTCCAATTTCCCGCCTGATCTCTCGAACGTAACCTCCAGTAATAGGTCTTATTAATTGTCAAAACAGGCAATACGGAACTGGATGCCTTTTCTAAATATGTTTTGTAAACGTAGTTTTGAAATAGAGAATCTAGCGCTAGATGGACGCTATCACCATAAACACCAGTAGCAGCAGACCATGTCAGAGTAATAACATTTGAATCAACACTATTATTGAGCGGAGCCAGCGGGGCAGATGGGGCTGGAGGGGTAAGATCAATAATCAGCCTGTTCGGTGTTGAAAACATGGTGGCAGTACTGCGTCCTGTGTCTATCGCACGCACCTTCCATAAAAAAACTCCTTCGTAAATTGTATCTGTCAGTAATATCCCGTATGAATATCTATTATGTATCGCTATACCGGTGGTGTCCATTAAAACGTACTGATACTGATTCGCATATGGGAATGCGCTCCAACTGAAATTGACCACGCTGCTATTTACTGCGTAATTATTGATTGGCGAAATGACACTGAAATTCTGACCATTCAGATCACTGTTTGTGTCGACCTTTAATTTGCGTGTAATGTAAAGGGACGAGGAACTCCCATTCTCCGCCCTTAGACGCCATTGGTAGTTACCCGGCAACAAGACATAGGAAAATTTGCTGGCATTGACAAGTGTGTCTAGTATTAATGACTGGATATTAGAAAAATCCGGCTGCACCACCTGTATCCTGTATCCCGAAGCACCACTTACCTGCTCCCACATAAACACGACATTATAACTGCTGGTTACAAAACTATCCGCCGGATTATATATTTTCACGGTACTGGTATCTAGTTTTTTGTCAATAATATCATTACAGGAAAGCACGAAGCATACAGCAATGACACCCAATAATCCCTTAATCGCTATTTGCATATGAAACTCGTTTTATATATAATACTGAATTTAACGTGTAGATATTATTTTCGTCCCTAACCATTTCCCAAGCTGCAGAACTTATAGGAATTTTTTTTTCTTCGTATTCCAGATGATGTATAAATTCCAATATATCTGAAAAAGTGCCTGAAATAATAACTTTATTTGTCTCAATCGAAAAGCTATCTTTTTTAAATGAACTTTGCGCTATTTCCTTGATACTCAAATCGAAACTGTCGCTATAATATGCTAGGTCCTTTATTAAAAGGTCATTGCTGTCAAGTTGCTCTACTGTACTTATTGGAACGGAGTTGAAGTCAGTTTGACCAATGGACGTTGGTATCGTATCAGCCATGCCTTTGGTGCTATAATAACGACTAACAACACTGGCCGTTTTGCTGAAATTCAAGAGGTAAGCCACAGTATACACGACTATTATACCAGCGAATACCAACCTTTTCCGCCATCTCAATGTCAACGACTTCCAGCCTGAAATAATATTCATATATTTTTAGTGATCTCAAGGTTGAAATTTCCTAATTGTTCCCCTTCTTTATAGTTTTTGATTAGTAATGATTTTATCCAAGTATAACGTTTAAGTTCGTTTACCCAGGTATTTAAATCAGTAGGGCTATTACAAAGTCCATATATGTGAATCCTATCAAAAGCAAATACTGCATCTTCACCATAGCCAGCATGACCAGCAGGATGAATTATCATTTTTGTCAAGTAAACTGTTTCGGGGATATTTACTGTAAGTTCATTCGCATAATAGGATATGCTACTGTTCTCCACTAATCCGTTTGCACGAAAGAATTCTCTCTTCCTCTGAATGTCTGCTTTTCTAGCTAAATAATCCTTCCATTTATGGTGCTTTTGTGCCACTACCGATTCTAAATTTTCGTATTTAGTAGAAAAGATTGTGAAGCATATAGAGCTGACCATCAATAATACCAATAGTAGTATTCCGGCAGCATAGGTATAAACCTTACTCGTCCGCGAGAATATAAATTCTTTAAAAACATTGTTGACACGATCAATGGGCAATCCTATCGGCGCAAATCCAGATAGAAAAAAGTGTACGCCATAAGAATACGCAAGTACGCAACTCAACGGAAATTCTCCCGACCTGGAATACATTTTCTCTCCGTTAATTGGCATCCAGTAGGCCCCAATTTTGTACCCTACAATTCCATCATCATTAATGTCAATAACATAATTCTCGAAAACCGCTTCATAAATTCCCTTTTCGCCTAAATCAAAAATCTGCCGATAAACTTCCAGTACAAAAAATGGACCGATAGAACAGGAAATGATACAAGCTTTTAATGGAGAAAGCACCTCCAGCAATTTCTCCATTCCGCTTTTTCTTACAATAGAAACAACACTCTTACTTTCGGAAACCGAATATTTTTGAATGTAAAAAATATCCTGACTAAAATTAGGAACCATGCGGGATGCTGTGGTCTCCGCGTCAATGCTATCAACAACATGGTGGACAATTTTGTCGCTGTTATAGTTAAGAACTATAGGCACTCCTGAGATCTTATTTTCGCCTATCCATTCAACGAGTTGTTTATCTGAAAAGTGCGATTCGTGGGCATCAACTGTCAATTTGCCTTTTACATTTTTAAAAACTATAGCGTTAAAATAGAACTTCCCAACGCCATTTTCCCTATATTCAACCGCTTCTAAGGACAGAATACATTTGATGACTTTTGAACAAATAAACTCTTCAAATTTTCCAACCATAAACTTAGACTTAATAGATTACTGTGGGGTGTATCAGAATTGCCAGCTTACTTTTTGCGTTCTTACTATCCCTGCTGCTGAACAACCACTTTAATACAGGTATGTTCGATAGTACAGGTAATCCCCTACCACTATTTGATTTACTTTTTTGTTCTAAACCGCCTAATAAAATAATATCATTATTCTTAACCCTAATCGAGGATTTAAATGTCCTGGTCGTCTGCCCGAATGGACCATTATTCGCAATTTGGGTCGTAAAAGTACCTTGATCAACAGTCACATCCATAGTGATCTGTTCATCACCCGAAACTATCGGTTTGACGGTAATTGTCAGATCCGCATGAAGTGGTTTGAATACGATAGCATTTGTCGTTGTCGTACTTTGTGTGGCTATAATATTCGAACTGGTCTCAGCGTAATACCGGGTTTCGCCAATTGTCATAACGGCCTCAGTCCCATTCAAAGCGGCAAGACGCGGAGTTGACAGTATTTTAATCAACCCATTATCTTCCGACGCGCGAAGTGATAAATAAAAATTCGAATTCACATTTCCCAAATTCACCATACCTGTACCGTTGATAGCATTTAAGATACTATTAACTGTGTTAGCGCCCATTTTCATGTCCATTTCAGGAAAGACATTTGCATAGCTACTTTTAACAGGCCCATTATTATCAATACCTGCAGAGATGCCGGTGGATATGTCCCTTGACTTAGAAACATCCAAAATAGTCATCTCAATATTAATCACGGGGACACTCTTATCAATTTGTCGGAGGAAATTTTCAACCTCCCCAACAGCAGGCGCGGATCCTGAAATAATAATGCTGTTCAAATCAGCCAACGGAATAAGCTCTATTCCTTTTTTTAATTCCCCGGGAATAGCCTCTAGTATTTTTACCGTTGTACGGTTCATAAGCTTATACACATCAGACGTCCTTATTGCTTCTTGTTTACGCTCGCCAATAAGGTATATTCCGTTACTATACCGATAGGTATAATCTGTACCATTAAATAAATACCTGAGAAAAGAATTGAAATCAATGAGATCAAGACGTACATCAACATTTCCTTTCAACTCGGCCATTAAAAAATAGTTCACATTCAGCCTGCTTGTGACATTTGCCAGCACTTCCCTGATTGGCAAATTATTTGCATAAATACTGATAATACTGTCCTTGCTGTTAGTCAATACCTTAAGGCCGTTTACATTTGCAGGTACCTTTTGAGCCTCCTGGAGTGGTTTTGAAGACAATTCCTCAAAGTTATATACAGCGCTGTCGCGGCTTGAAAACTGAAGTGCGTTCATATGGGCTAATTCCGATAACCCTTTGCTCAATTCTAAATTTTGCACATAGCCACTTACAAGTGTATTCTGAATTTTCTGTGGGGCAATAATATTGTATTTGGTTAAATAGGCAATGCGCCTGATTACATTGCCCAATGTATCATTCCTTAAATCATAGCTTATACTTTTCGTAGTGCTATCGTAACTAATTTTCACTTGCTTTGGAAGAATTGTTGGTGACTCAACTCTGGGTGCATAAAATTTTGTAATCGTTAAAATATTCTTCCCTGTAAGGATTATTTCCGCATTGTATTGTTTGCAAACATATACCAGCAAGTCCAGTATTTCTATGTCAGAAAAATTCAACGAGACAGGGGTATCAAGTGATGGGTCTATACTCATGTTCAATTTATTCTCAATGGCTACCCCACGAAGAAATTCATTCAATGAGACAGCCGAAATTGTGACAGATATTTTGTGGTGAAGCCTGGGTATATCTGTCGATTCAAATTCAAGCCTTTCCCTAAGCTCTTCTATCCGGTCAAACCTATTCTGAGCGACCGCGCTTAAAGATTGGAACAACACATAAAATATGACGACGAGTATTCGCATGAAAACTAAAAGTTTAACAATATAGGATAAATTTCCTCAAGTGATGTAACCCCCTCATTAACCAGCTCAATGGCACTATCTTGCAAAGTATTAATATTGCGTGCCTGCAGTATTGTGGCTATATCCATTACATTTTCTTTGATCACAGTTGCCAATTCAAAGTCTATCGGTATAATCTCATATATTGCAGTACGACCTAAATAGCCGGTATAAAAACACCTGTCGCAACCGACAGCTTCAAAATGGGTCTTTATCTTAGAACTCAAACCAGGAACATCACTATATTCCTTTCCGATTCCAGTTGCCTTGCCTTTACAATTTGGACACAATTTCCTCACTAATCTTTGCGCTGCCGTGAGGTTTAACGTACTCGCCAATAAATAAGTGGGCACCCCCATATCTACCAGACGCGAGACGGTTCCCCAAGCGGAATTAGTATGAATGGTTGAAAGTACAAGATGGCCGGTCAAAGCTGCCCTGATGGCAATTTGAGCGGTCTCAACGTCGCGTATCTCTCCAAGCATTATTATGTCCGGGTCCTGGCGCAAAAAAGTACGAAGGGCGCTGGAAAATGTCAACCCGATGTTCTCTCTTAACTGGACTTGATTGACCCCGTCTAAAGTATATTCAATAGGATCTTCTATGGTTAGGATATTCGAATGCTCGTTATTCAGCACTTTTAATGTTGCATATAAAGTAGTCGTTTTTCCAGAGCCCGTTGGCCCACTAATTAATATTATGCCTTGCTGCTTTTTTAGAACCCTTAAAAAAACATCCAACTGAACGGAGTTCAATCCAACTTCTTCCAGCCTAATATGTGATGAATCCGTGCCCAATAGCCGCAATACGACTTTTTCACCATGCAGGGCCGGCAAAACGGACACCCGTATGTCAGTCCTGTCACTAGGTCCTGTTATCAGTATCCTGCCATCCTGTGGTAGCCGTTTTTCCGCAATATCCAGATTGGCCTTAATCTTAACTTTATTGATGAAAGTGGCATATTGTTCTTTGGGTACCTGGTAGCGTTCCACCAGTTTCCCGTCAATCCTGAACCTTATGCGGCACTTCTCCCTATAACCTTCAATATGAATGTCGCTGCTTTTTAATTCCTTTGCTTCTCTGATGATTTTTGAAAGGAAATCGTCTGAATTGCTGTCCTCCACATTCAATGACTGCAATTTACCACTGTCGGCATCTTTTCTGTACAACTTACTGAGCTGCTGGTGGACGACTTCCTTCTTTTCCTTCTTTAATTCTACATTATAACCTGTGATCAATTCCAATTCTCCTTGCAGCGATTGGTCATATTGGGTTTCATCAATTGCTAAAGTAAAAACGTCATCGTCAAAAGACAATGGAACCACTTTGTACTTCCAGGCAATGTCCGCTGTTATCAAATGGTTTATATTGTGGGTATTCATAAGGTATCGTTCTAAGGATTCGTACTTTTATAGCTTTATATACTCATCAGACATTGGATTGATTGAATATCTAAACCAGACAAAAATTGAAATCAGATGCGCAACACACAAAAAACCGGCCAGCGGTAATCTTACTATTTTTTTGTCGAAAACAATTTTTTGAATAGCCCAATATAGCAAGGTTAATACACATCCGGCTATGATGAAGAGCGTAAAATTATACAGGTTATACCCGAACCCAAACGCTAATAATACCAGTATATCCCCCATGCCAATAAATTTATTGACTAGCGTTTTTTCACCCTTTCTAAACCAAAAGTAGATATGGAGCATTACAAATAAAGTAGCCATGAATGAAACATTAATCAAAAAATGTAACCAAAAATTATTATCGTGAATTAAGGCTGAACCGATTAATGCCAATAACAAAATCAAAATAGTAATCCCATGAATGAGTCTGTATCGAAGATCCTGATATAAAATATGCAGGCAACAACAAACAATCAATACTGTAATTACCTTTCCCATTAGTCCTTAACTGTTTCTTTCAGGTTTTTTTCCTGATCTATCTCCCAAACATTAAACTTGCCATCACCGTTAAAATCACTGACAGCAGTAGCCTTAGCTTTAAACATGTTATTGGTTGCGGAAATTACCTCAATCTTGTAATTTGCCCTGCCTCCTTCTTCCGTCACCAATTTTTCCTGTATGTAATCAATCTCATTTAAGTCCAAGGAATATTTAGAATGCATATAAAAATGTGATTTTTCAAGGTTATATACATGCTCCAATTGCAATTTAGCTTCAGTACTCTTAGCATTTGATATCAAAGGCATAAGATTAGGATACGCAATAAGAACCAGGATGCCAATGATTACTAACACTACTAACAATTCTGTTAATGTAAAGGCATGAAATAATAATCGATTATTTTTCATTTTCATTAAAAGAGTTTATTTTACATCTTCGTAAAGCTAAATAAGTTTATTGAAAAATACCAATTATTTATGAAGTATGCCCGTATATATTTATGGTTGTTACAGTTGACTTTTTCAATAGCTTTTTTGCCTTCAGTTTCTATTGCCCAGAAAGAGTTTGAGATATCCAACCACCAGAATATTTCAGTCAATACCCCTTCGTCTAAAATAAGGGCAGTCATTAACACTGACAATAAAAAATCCCGAAAAATTAAAATGAGGAGATATTGCTGGTATGATAACTCATCCATTCATGAAACCTATGGCGGTTACTCCGGCTATCTGCTTGATGGTGAATATACAGAATTCACATACCCCGGCAATGAATTATCTGCCTCCGGTCAATTTAAAAATGGCCTAAAAAATGGTAAGTGGATTACCTGGAATGAGAACCATAGCATAAAAGAAAAGTCATTCTGGAAAAACGGAGAACTGAATGGGAAAAGATACTCATATGACATAAATGGCAACCTTGTACTAGTCGAAAACTACAAAAGCGGTAAACTAAATGGCAAATCGGTACGTTATACTCCTGATTCGACTAAAATTTCGCATTACAAACATGGAAATTTAAAAACAGCGAAAAAGTCGGCCGCAATACAATCTCCCAAAGTACCGACTACTAAATCTCCTGGCCAAACGCCAATCCGAAAAAACGCCTCACCGAACAAAAAAAAACCCAACAAACCTGGTGCATCCCCTAATAATATGAAAAGTAGCACCAAACCAAACTCCAAAAACAAAAAAGGTTTTTGGCATAGACCGCTGCATTTATACAAAAAAGCGAAATGAAGCAATTGAAGGGCTATACCTTAATGCTTGCCCTTGTTGTTATCATTGTAATAACAAGTATAGCGGTCTTATTTCTATCCTATTTCCGGATTAATTATTTCTACATTAACAATGCGGAACTTGGTATTAAAGCAGCCAACTATTGCTATGACGGGTTCTACTTATTGGACTCAGACATATCGGATGACCGGGAACATAAAATTAATTTTCCGGACGGTATACAGTTGTTTCTTCAGGTAAAAAAATGGGGGCTGTATGATCTCTATTATTCAACTTGCAAGCGACAGCCCAATGATACCCTGTTTTCCAAAATAGCGTTGGTTGGCCAACAAAAAAATGATACAACAAATATTGCCCTTTATCTGCGCAGAAATAATGTAGGACTTCAAATAGGCGATAGCGTCAGTATTACATCAAACTGCTACTTGCCTATGGGCACTGTTAAAGGAATGAACATTGCAGGGCAACGGAACATAGATAAAGAACTATTGCATCACAGTGTAGATACAATAGTAAGTCTGAGAAATATAGAATCAGTATTGTCCTGGTTAAAGTCATACGAAATTGAGAACCAGGGGAAGTTTACTATCGAGGATACAATCAGCGCTTCCTTTAAGAGTCCAACTAAAGTTTTTAGCTACGACACGGTATTCATAAATAATTCTTTACACGGGAATGTGATTGTTCGGGCAGACCATGTAGTTATTAAACAAGGTACGGAGGTGAATGAAGCAATTATCATAGCGAACTCCGTTTCTGTCCCAGATCAGTTTTATGGCAGAGTGCAAATATTTGCAGCGAATTATATCGATATTGGTAGCGGTTCCATATTTGACTATCCCAGTACATTGACATTATTACCGGAAATGCAACCGGGAGTTTCTTCTACAGCCGGCCATTCTTATATCAATGCTGCTGACGCATTTGAACTCTATGGAGAACTTTATGCTTACGCGTTTAGCTATTCCGTATCAAAAAACATATTTGTTTCGCTGAGTAAAAGATCAAGGATTATGGGTAGCATGTATTCTACCGGGAGCCTGACATGGGAAGGGAAATGTAACGGAGCTATTATTTGCGAGAGGTTGCTAAATTATAATGGTGGGGCACTACAAACCAACTTTTTAGAAAATTCAGAAATAGATACAATCTCAAGGATATTTTCTTATAGTAACCTTTATCCTTATCCCGGAAGAAAAAAAATCGTTTCGTTTGTAGAATGAACCTGAATTTTAAAATTAAGCGGATTATTTTTGAAGGGCATAGCCTATTGGAGGTTATTGTATCTACGCTGCTCATACTGATTGCTTTTCTTTTATTTTCTTCGTTGCTCGGGCAACTTTTTTCTTCGCGGCGGATTGTACCTGAAACTGCGTTGCTTATGAAATTATCTTCATTCAAATCAGAAAATGGCAGCCTCGATACTGCAAAGATCAATGGTACCCACAGCGGGAGCAACACTGTTGTGAGCAGTAGATATATTGACTCATTTTATTTCTGGGAAGTGTATATTTCCGAAAAAAGCAGCGGCAAACAGTTATTGCAATATTATACCACTGCCAGCGATTCGGATGTTATTACAAGCCTTTTTCAGGAATAGACTCAATTGCGTTTTAGTCCCTTCTTTGATGCATTGTTCGCGCTTCTCTTAGACTGGTATTGCGGCAACGTCAGGTCGGTTAATTTATATGCAGCGTACTTAGGTTTGAGTTTACCATTGGAGGCCAGAAATTTATCCTTTATATTCTTCAGGTAATCGGGTACGTTGATTTCCTCTCTTTTTAAAATAATAATGGTTTGTTCTTTTACGTCTTCCTGAAATTTTAGGTTCATCTGGATATATATCTTCACAATTGCCTTGCTTTTGGGGTCTACATAGGTCGATATCCTCGAATATGGGCAACGCAAGACATCTGATTGAAGGTTAAACACAATTACTTCCCGGTTTCCCACCTTAGTAATATTGCAGTCAGTAACTTTCATCATTTTCAAAATAGTGTCTTGAATAGACGAAGTCTGCACTTCATCAATAATTTTCAAAGCTCCTGTATCGCTTTTAGTACGCATCACTGTGTTGCTCAGATTGCTGACTGTAAACACATCCTTCTTATCCATGAAAATCTCCACGTCATTCGCTTTCTTATAGCGAGTGCCTGCGCTCGCGATAACCTCCCCCTCTGATATACTTTCTTCATATTTTTTATTATAAGGGTTCAGGGTAACACTTGATACACTATACTTAAGATGCCATGCTTTACCTGACGTGAATATGTCAGATAAGAACTTTCTCTCAAGTGCATAAACCTCTTTCAACTGGCCAATACAGGAAGGCATTACCCTAGGGCCAGCATAGGATGTAATGCCGGTCCATAAAGAGCAAATAAGGATAAGGGTCGATATTCTAAATATTGTGCTGGCCATAATCCTATTGCTGTTGTGGAGATGAAGCTGGTGGAGAAGGAAGTATCTTATACTCTTTGTTGATAGCACTTAATACTTCATCCGTTATGTCAAAAGGTTTAGCACCGTAAAGCAAATTGCCGCCAGAACCGCTAATAACAAAATCGTACCCTTTCTTTTTGGCATATTCTTCTACATAGCTGTTCAACTGGTTGAGTACCCCCTCTGTCATTGTTTGCTCCTTCTTCTGTGCCTGTTCGCGAATGACAGTGGTATAATTTTTCAGGTTTTCCTCCAGTTTTTTTATTAATGCCTGCTTATCCTGTCTTTCTTTATCGGATAGGGATTTATACGAATTCTGGTATTCGGCTACAGCACCTTGGTACTGCACACGTAATGTGTCTATGTTTGACTGCCATATGTCTGTTTGTGCTTTATATGTTTCGCGGGCATCGCGCATGCCATTATAGTTATAAATTAACTCTTCGGTACGCACAAAAGCAAACTTCGGCGTAGAATAAGATTTATAAATACCGAAGGAAACTGCACCGAAAATCAGCAAAATCAAAATAAGAAAAACAAGCCTGTTATTTGAGGGTATGTTGCTCATGGTACGTCCTATTATTTAGGTACAAGATAATAAAACAATCTGAATAACAAATTTATTCTAAACCGAATTCCAGACTTTCGGAATCAGCCGTTTTCCAGAAATATAACTTCAAGCAAGATGTAAGCACCAAGATGCTCTTGCTGTAGCAAAGAGTTCTTCTGCTCAGCCTTTTTAAATGAGTTCTTAAAGACAGGTTTTTGCGTTCTTTATGATTTGTACCAAATCGCTTTGTGCTATGGATTTCGGCCGGCAAAAGTGAATTATAAAGCGTCAACTTATCTGTATATACCATACGGGCATTTGATAGGGTAAGGGTATCAGTTACATTTTTGAGTGTTTTGAGGCTACGGCGACCCACTGCTAAATCAACAAATTCTTTTGTGTCTCTGCTGATGGCGTAAACGACCCATATCTGACTAGTCTTCTTTTTTAGACAGGTGCATAATTCATCGAGTTCATATTCCTGCCCCGGCAGCAATAATGGCTTTTTTACCTTGCGTGCATTGCTGATGAGCTTTCTTAAAACCGTTGCGCATGATATTTTTAACACCCTGCCAATACTTCTGATACCCAGCCCTTCTAAAGTTAGCTGCACTACCCTTTTTCCTGTATAGTGCCTGCATGCGTTATATGAATACGCTTTCGAGTGAGTCCTCTTGCAATTCTTACAGCGATAACGTTGGTTTCCGGTGGCACTTTTGCCAAACAAGGTACAGGCAGACGAACAATATGGGCACATTTTTTCAGAACAAGATAAATATTACTTTTTTCTCTAACAACAAATTGAGAACACTTAGCTTTAAATTATCTCATTTCAGGCTGTTTTAGCCCATTAAAACAAAGCGGGACAACCATATGGCTGCCCCACTTTTGCCTTACTTATTTTTAAACCACTTGATTTTACTGCATTCTATCTTCCTCTTTTACCAAATCAACAAATTGAGAACATTACCCAACGCTCATAAGTAAATCCGCAGTTTTGTAACACTACCCTTTTGGTACACTACCTACCTAGATGAATTAATAATCTCCACACTTAGTATTCCATTAAATTCTGACGCTAAAAAGTCTTCGAAGCTAACAATGTCAAAGGTTGGATAGAAATTGGCAAACAGCGCCATTCTTCTCCCAAACTTATATACTCTATGGAGTTTTAAATTGTATGGATCTATACAATTATTCTTCCTGATTTTTGTCACAATGCTATCTATGTACGAATCCTGATTGAAAAGCAACAGTTCTAAATAGCATAGGTTCTCTTCTTTCCCGTTTATCTTGCCGTAGACATCACAAGTATTAATAAGTAAGTATTCTTCCCCTATTTTTGACTTATTGTGAAAACAAGATGTCGAATACAATGTAATAAATTCTATTGGCCTCTCGACCTGATTATCAATATCAAACCTATACTCTTTATATCTGTCTTTCAAGTCTACTAAATACATGGCATAAGCAGCAGTATCGTAACCCCTTTCTTTATTCAATCTTTGTACATTCGCAGTACACGAAAAGAACAGAGAAATTACGAATACCAATCCTATTACAGTCCTTAGTTTCATTCTTTTTTATACTCTAAATTGTCAACCGTAGAACTTATATCTTTGGGCAGTGTATTGCTAACTGACCTTCCATCAACCGATTTTTTCCCAGAATAATACTTTGCAGCCCCAATAACATACTCTTTCATTTTATTCTCTAAGCCTTCTGCATTAAAGAAACGAACGCCACCACCATCTTCAATAAATCCGAATATAGGAGATACTCCTGTAGCAGTTTGGTCTCCTTCGATTACTTTTCCATCTGCCCCTATAACATTTGAAACAACTTGCCCATTATTCATTCCCATCACAATGGTGCTATGATAACCTTGCGCTATTCCAACTCCAAACATATAGGTTCCACTATTGCCATTCATCTGATCTTGCAGATTATCGACAATTCCTGTTTTGAAATTGGCAGAACTCCAATCTGCTTTATTTAATGGCGCAGTACTACTCGTTACTACTTTTCCATTGAAAGTAGGTTTAGCGATTTCTCGATCTCCTCGATAACCCATACTGCCAACTTGTTTCATTGCCAAATCATAACTACTTTGTACTTTCATTTTTGCACCATACAAATAATTTAAGTTAGTTGTAAGTGCATTTAAACAACATAAAGCACAATTCCTCTTTGGATCATCTTTACCCATCCAAGCATTGAACATAAAATTATTCAAATGGCTATACATGCCTCCATTTTTGCCTTCTGTAGTCCAGTCTGATTTTGCTGTAATTCTATCGCCTAATGGGTCTACTACCCATATTGGACTGTTGGCAAAAACTGCATAATTACTTATACTTATCTGGTCAACAGGATCTAAATTCCACCTTCTCCCTATCCGTGTATCATACTCCCAGTACAGCGCATGGTTGTGGTTACCCTTGCCTTTGTAGTCATCTTTTCGTTCCTGCCCGTTAAAGCCAAAAGGATACGCCTCTTTACAATTTTTTGAAGTGGTGTCATATGTCGCGATGGCTTGGTTCATTTTCAAAGACTACCTCTTTAAAGCACCTTTCTGCCAAAGTACAATATTTTTTATAGCAATATCACCCGGACAGCAATTTTGTTTTAGATAACCATTTTATCAACGTTGCGGCTACGGAAAGTTTTGATATTAATACCACCAGTACCACAAAAAATATCAATGACAAGACAATAATAACTATCGTCTTATTCGTCGGGTTACTGCATTCCAGTTTCATACCACAAAAACTGATTTTAACCTGTTCTTCTTTACTATCCTTTTTCATAATATAATTTTTTAATGTTAAAGAGCTTTCCGGTCTAAGGTTTCAAGGCACCAAAAACGGCACATTGGTATCATTATACTCAGGAACACCCCTTTTGTTTCCTATTGTACCATAAACTCAAAAAAAAGTCAAGTACCCGACTTCATATAGGTTTACAGTGGTATCCCCATTTTCACTTTGTTTCCCCGGGCAAAGCTCTTTTCATATTTCAGGGTATGCAAAAAGTTATATTTACCCCCTACTTTTCTATCCGGTTCCCAAGGGTTAATAACAGCTCAAAGGTCTGTCGGCATAACAGTATACATGGAAAAACTGCCGCAACATGAGGCAGTTTTCTTTTGATATTTCCGGCAGGTAAAAAGCTATATTTTACATACATAGGGGTTCTGCAACCATTACGATTCTTACAAGTAAAAATTCGCCTTAACATCCGTATCGGTTCAGGGATAAAATGCAAGAGGAGGCCATACATCCGTTTGATGGGTAATGCGACCTGATAAGTTCAGACAGGGATGACAGCTTTTCGCATTACCCATCAGAACGGATGCGGCAAGCATATTCAAAAGCCAGGTAATGTTCCTTTGTTGCCGTGCGCGGCAGTAGGTTCTCCGGCAGAGAGATCCATAAATACATGCGCTCCCCTATTGGTTTATCAATAGTTCCACAACTCCACGACCCATTAACAAAAAACATCATCCCACCGGGTGGTATTTATTGATGTCCTCCTGCAGCTCTTCTATGTTGTTTACCAGGTATGCCTCGGTGCTGCTCACGTATCTGTGGCCTGCCATGTGCTGCACCTGCCGAAGGTTGTACTGCTTGAGCCAGTGAGTGATAACGCTGCTGCGCACCTGTAAGAAGTTGATGAACTTAGGGCATTGCTCTTTTAAGTCCTGCTGCAACCGTTTCCATATGTTCACCGTGTCCAGGCTCTTTACCTGTGCCTGGCCTGTTGCCGGGCCGGGCAAGAACAGTTTATCCGTCTTCCCGGGAACATACTGCAACAGGTCTTTACGGGTCTGTAACTGGTACTCCATCAGTTCCATTACCTGGGCAGGCTTTAGCTCTAAAGTACGCTCATTGCTGCCCCTGCCGCCTGCTATGTAAATAGTCCCCTCACGCAGTTTCAGGTCGGTGGTGGTAAGATTTCCTATCTCCGGCGTGGTAAGCCCCTGCCAGATCATCAGCCCCAGGATGGCTTTGTTGCGCTGCCTGCTCAACCGCGATACCCGGGACCAGTTGGCTTTACTGTCATTATCCGCGGGCACCTGGTAGTTATGGTAAAGGCTTTCCAGTTCCTTCACGCTCAATACGGGGTACAGTATCTTATGCTTAACGCCCCTGATCTTTATATGCCGGGCGGGATTGTCTGCCCTGGCTTCCTGCCCCACTCTCCAGTATAAAAAGTGCCTGACTGCAATAAGGTAGCTGCTGCGGGTAATATTGGCCTGCCCCTTTTGTTTCAGGTGGCTTAACCAGGCGATAATGTCGCCTGCCGTGGCATTATCGGGGTCGGTGTTCTGCCGGTCGAGCCAGGCGATAAAGTCAAGCGCATACCTATTGTACCACTTCACGGTGCTTTTGCTCAGCCCCTTGCCTGTAAGATATTGTTCAAAGCTTCGTTCGGCTGTGCTCACGATGACATTAGTTTATTAAGTGCGTATATATTTGGGTGCTCTCCAGGCTGCTATGACCTAAAAACTGCGCTATCTTCTCCAGGCTCATGCCTGCCTGTAGCAGGTGAGTAGCTATGCTGTGGCGCAGGGTGTGCAGCCCTACGGCCTTTTGTTGCAGCGGGGTATCTTCGGTTAGCTGCTGTAGCATATGCAACCTGTCCAGCATGGTACAGCCGCTGGTTGGCCTGCCGCCCACGGAGATGAACAAAGCTCCTTCCCGCTTATCCTTTACCAGCACGGGGCGGTAGTCATAGATATAAGTTTGCAGATAGGCCGCATTGGTTTTGTTGAACGGCACAAAGCGTTCTTTATAGTTCTTGCCTTTCTTCACATGCAGTATCCCCTGGTCAAAACTGATGTCGCCCAGGTGCAGGTGTACGCCCTCATTCCTTCTAAGGCCGCAGCTGTAGTACACCGCAAGCATTGCCCTGTCCCGGGACTGTATGGCCTCGCTGTAGCTGCTGGCCGTTGCTTCCTTATACGTGGCCGCAAACAGCAGCTTTACCTCCACTTGGGTAAGCACCGTAATATTGCCCTGCGGTATCTTCTCCCGCCTGATGCCGCTTACCGGCAGGTTTTGCATGCCCCTGTGGTGCAGGTATTCCAGGAACTTCTCCACGGCGTACAGGTGGTAATTTAAAGAATGGTTGCTCAAACCGCCACCGTTACGCTGGTTAGCCCTGCCGCTCACATGGTCGTGGTATGCCCTTATGTCTTTATGCTGCACGGCCTGTATGTTCTTTATGCCCCTGCCCTCCAGGAAGTGCAGGAACTCACGCACATGCCTGGGCTGGTTGATTACCTGGCCTGCGCTGTAGCCGAGTATGTCCAGCCATTCTTTAAAGCCCTTTTCCAGGTACTCATATTGTGGGGTGGTCAATGGTAATTTTTGCATCAGCCTTGCTTTTGGGAGTGATTGTCGCACTAAGCCGTAATGCCTGCCTGCGCTGCCTTTGAGTGCGACACCCTGCGTTTTGTCGCACCTTGTCGCACTGTCGCACTATCCTGCTGCCTGGCCTGGTGCGCCTCCTGTACCTTTTGCAGGGTATCGGCTATTTGTTTTTCTATATTGGCCTGTAGCTGCTCCTGCGGGGCTGCCTGGTCTATGCCGTACTGGTAGCCGCTCCTATACTTGCTGCCGCCTATAAAGCTGATATATCCATACTCGGCAAGCTCTCCAAGGTATCGCTGCAAGGTGCGCGGATGGATACGGCTGTGCTTTCTTATGTCGTTGCCATAGAACTTGTCCAGGCGCTGCTCTTTAGCCCAAAGGCGTAGCCATTCGTAGAACTCACGAAGGCTGCCGCTTAGCTCATCGCTCTTACGGAACAGGGTTTCTTTGAGCAGCTTAAACGCCCATTCTATATCCCGGGGAGTGGTTTCGATATACACCTCGGCGGTGGATGGCTCGGCCTGTAATGGCCGCTGGTGCTGGTGGTAAAAGGTTATCGCCTCAATGAAGGATAACAGCAGGGGTAATGTACGGCGTGGCTTAAACAGTTCCTGCGGCAGCTCTATGAGTGTAGCGTAGGGATTGATGACACGCACGGGCTGTAACAGTTTTTGCATGTTTTGCAGCTGCTGCACGGTGGCTTTTTCTTTGGCATCATCTACTATGCCGGCACGTAGTTGCTTCTGGTAGTCCATTATCCTGGCATCCTGTTCCTTGCTGCCGTCTATGTAGATAAGTATGGAACGGTTGGCGTTGTCCTCGTACACTTTTTCCCTGGTGGTGCAGCCGATAACGCTTACAGGGCCTTCCACTACCAGCGTTACCGTGCGTAGCTGCCCTTGCTTATCCTTTATCGTTACGGTCTTGCTGATGCGCTTCTTTGTTTGCAGTTCACGGATGGGGAATAATACTTCCTGCGCACCGTCCAGGTCTTCGATCAAAAACACTTTGCCCCGTATCTCTTCCCGCTTGTAGTAATAAAAGCTGTTGCCTGTGAACTGCGTATGCTCTTTCTTGTCTTCACCGGGTAGGCAGTTGGCTACCTTCTCCATCAGGTAACTTTTGCCCATGCCGCTCTTAGCCAGGCAGATAACGCTTAACGGGTCGTGGCATTTGCGTGAGGTCATGGCCAGGTACAGTATCATGCTGTTGTCCTGTTCGCCCTGTATGCCTGTGGCCTGTAAGTCCTGGATGGTTTGCTCCATCAGGTTTGCCGCCTGTAGGTGTTCCTTTGCTGCTTCCTGCTCTCCCGGCGTTAATGGCCGTGCCTGTGGCGCTGTTACCTGCTGCTTTATCTCTTCCAGGCGGTACAGTTCCAGTTCCTGCGTAAGTTCTGCAAGGCTGGCAGCTATAATGCTTGTGCCTGTTTCCAGCCGCTCCGCCGTCCGGCGCACCAGCTTTTCCACCTGGGTATCATTGTACAGGTCGAGGTTATGCCGCAGTGGTGGTTGTGGGCTGTCGGGCAGTTCTATCTTTAACGTTACCCGAAGCCTGTCCAGCCCTTCCAGCTTCACGCCGCCCAGCACGGTGAGCGTAAGCAGGCCGTTACTGTACGTAAGTTGTTCGGGGGTGTCTGTTTGCAGCTTTGCCATGTGGAAAAATAGTTTTCTGTATCAGAGGTGATACAAATGTAACAGCAGTGAAGGATATTACCAAAACAAGGTTGATTTTATTCATACAGGTATGACACTTACATTTGCATAAACACCCTCAAAGGGTGTGCTTTTAATATCACTTACGTATGAGTTTCAGCAAACGGTTGATCGCAGCCAGAAAGGACAAAGAGTTATCACAGGGAGAACTGGCCGACATGGTAGATTCAACTTCTATAACTATTGGCAGGTATGAACGGGATGAGGTGAAGCCACCGCTGGAAGCTGCCGCAAAGATCGCTGCTGCTTTGGGTGTATCGCTGGACTACCTGGCTGGCCTCACTGATAATGAGGTGGATGCTGCCATGCTCAATAAGATACTGGATATACAAAAGCTCAACGAGGATGACCGCAGGCATATCATGACCACCATAGATGCACTGCTGCGGGATGCTAAAGCCCGTAAAGCATACGCTTAGTTTGTCGTTTTAGGACAGTATGCAGCAGGCCCGATTTTCTTATTATTTTCTAATCATTTTTTACTTTCCCTATGGGTATTGAAGCGGATTTGAAACAAACCCGCCTCAACCACTCTCCCGGACTGTATCTGCCCCGTTACCTCCTATCGTGTTCCTGTAACACTACACAATAGGGGACAGGCTGTCCCACCCGAAAGCTGCACAACAGACTGAATTATAAATAATTATGTCGATTTTAAAGCAAAAATATGCTATGCTGCTTTTTGCAGCGCGTTTTACCCCTCCTAAAACGAAACAAGGCAACCATTTGGCTGCCTTGTTCTTGACTTGCTTATTTTTAAACCACTTGATTTTACTGCATTCTTTCTTCCTCTTTTACCAAAACAACAAATTGAGAACACTACCATCCTATGGCTGCCCCGTTTTTGAATCGCATATTTTTAAACCACTTGATTTTACTGCTTCTTACCTTCTGCATTTACTACAACAACAAATTGAGAACAATACCGAACATTACCCTTAGTATGCTGTAATTATAGACTTCCTATAGCATGAGCTCGTATCAAAAGCACTATTGCGATGATTATGGTAATACCTTTTATAATAGTCTTGCAAATCTATGTTCTCGATCTTGAAGTTGTCGAATACATATTTTTGTTTCTCTTTATTTTTCATTCCTCTTCGAAAGGAAATCCCGCCACTCAAGATTACCCGATTGTAAAATTCGCCAAACTCACTGTTTTTAAATCCTGATAACTTAAAAAACCTTTTACTACCTTCATCGTAAACCATATAATAGTGACAGTTACAACTTGATAACTTAATTTTTAAAAATGTACATTCATAAATTAAATCGCTTTTTAAAATTGAAACAGAACACCACTTCATCAAACTATCAATGTGTATTATGTCGGCCTCAATAAAATTGCCGTCCATAAAGTCAGTCATCGCAATTAACGCTGCTCTTTTCCTCAATATCTCCTGTCCATGTGCATCAAATATTGAACAAATAGAAAAAAAGAGCACTATTGAAAATATAATCTTCATTTACTTAATTTTACCTGCTTTTCGTAACTGCCTTTTCATTGACTCATATTGATCTTCCGCATACTGATTTGCACTGTTTTCATCTCTTTCCACAGCTCCATTAATATGCCCTAAACCATGAATTAGGACGCTCGTCATATGTTCAATTTCAAGGGCAGACGATTTAGCGAGAGGTTGTGTTTGCAATCTTAACCTAACAAAATCACCATTCCCATTCTTCCCTCCCCAACTCGCGGATATAGCCTCAGGAGTTGTTTCTCCAGTAGGAAACCCGTTCGCATCAAGCCTTACAATCGGATCATCCTGTGAGGATACATCTATGTCTAATATTCCATTGCCAGTCGGATTAAATTTATCCCATTTTGCATATTCTGTTGGATTAGTATTCTTAAAGTCATTTAATACTTGGTCAGTCTTCGCCTCCCATTTCACTTGATTATTATATTCGGTTTCCAAACGATTGACTTTTCTTTCTAATTGTTTAATTTGACTTCCCAATTGCTTTATTTCCTTCTTCGCTATATCACCATTATTCTTGGCATCATCTAACTTGAGCTGAGCTAATGCCAAATCTTTTTGAGCACCATCCAGTTCTCCTTTAGTTTTTTCTTTTAATGCTTTATTTTTATTTCGAAAATCATCGCCCAAAACATCGCTATGCCATATCGGGCTATTCCCCATTACAGCATAGTTACTTATACTGATCTGGTCAACAGGATCTAAATTCCACCTCCTGCCTATCCTTGTATCATACTCCCAGTACAGCGCATGGTTGTGGTTGCCCTTGCCTTTATAGTCATCCTTTCTTTCCTGCCCGTTAAAGCCAAAAGGATACGCCTCTTTACAATTTTTTGAAGTGGTGTCATATGTCGCGATGGCTTGGTTCATTTTCAAAGACTACCTCTTTAAAGCACCTTTCTGCCAAAGTACAATATTTTTTATAGCAATATCACCCGGACAGCAATTTTGTTTTAGATAACCATTTTATCAACGTTGCGGCTACGGAAAGTTTTGATATTAATACCACCAGTACCACAAAAAATATCAATGACAAGACAATAATAACTATCGTCTTATTCGTCGGGTTACTGCATTCCAGTTTCATACCACAAAAACTGATTTTAACCTGTTCTTCTTTACTATCCTTTTTCATAATATAATTTTTTAATGTTAAAGAGCTTTCCGGTCTAAGGTTTCAAGGCACCAAAAACGGCACATTGGTATCATTATACTCAGGAACACCCCTTTTGTTTCCTATTGTACCATAAACTCAAAAAAAAGTCAAGTACCCGACTTCATATAGGTTTACAGTGGTATCCCCATTTTCACTTTGTTTCCCCGGGCAAAGCTCTTTTCATATTTCAGGGTATGCAAAAAGTTATATTTACCCCCTACTTTTCTATCCGGTTCCCAAGGGTTAATAACAGCTCAAAGGTCTGTCGGCATAACAGTATACATGGAAAAACTGCCGCAACATGAGGCAGTTTTCTTTTGATATTTCCGGCAGGTAAAAAGCTATATTTTACATACATAGGGGTTCTGCAACCATTACGATTCTTACAAGTAAAAATTCGCCTTAACATCCGTATCGGTTCAGGGATAAAATGCAAGAGGAGGCCATACATCCGTTTGATGGGTAATGCGACCTGATAAGTTCAGACAGGGATGACAGCTTTTCGCATTACCCATCAGAACGGATGCGGCAAGCATATTCAAAAGCCAGGTAATGTTCCTTTGTTGCCGTGCGCGGCAGTAGGTTCTCCGGCAGAGAGATCCATAAATACATGCGCTCCCCTATTGGTTTATCAATAGTTCCACAACTCCACGACCCATTAACAAAAAACATCATCCCACCGGGTGGTATTTATTGATGTCCTCCTGCAGCTCTTCTATGTTGTTTACCAGGTATGCCTCGGTGCTGCTCACGTATCTGTGGCCTGCCATGTGCTGCACCTGCCGAAGGTTGTACTGCTTGAGCCAGTGAGTGATAACGCTGCTGCGCACCTGTAAGAAGTTGATGAACTTAGGGCATTGCTCTTTTAAGTCCTGCTGCAACCGTTTCCATATGTTCACCGTGTCCAGGCTCTTTACCTGTGCCTGGCCTGTTGCCGGGCCGGGCAAGAACAGTTTATCCGTCTTCCCGGGAACATACTGCAACAGGTCTTTACGGGTCTGTAACTGGTACTCCATCAGTTCCATTACCTGGGCAGGCTTTAGCTCTAAAGTACGCTCATTGCTGCCCCTGCCGCCTGCTATGTAAATAGTCCCCTCACGCAGTTTCAGGTCGGTGGTGGTAAGATTTCCTATCTCCGGCGTGGTAAGCCCCTGCCAGATCATCAGCCCCAGGATGGCTTTGTTGCGCTGCCTGCTCAACCGCGATACCCGGGACCAGTTGGCTTTACTGTCATTATCCGCGGGCACCTGGTAGTTATGGTAAAGGCTTTCCAGTTCCTTCACGCTCAATACGGGGTACAGTATCTTATGCTTAACGCCCCTGATCTTTATATGCCGGGCGGGATTGTCTGCCCTGGCTTCCTGCCCCACTCTCCAGTATAAAAAGTGCCTGACTGCAATAAGGTAGCTGCTGCGGGTAATATTGGCCTGCCCCTTTTGTTTCAGGTGGCTTAACCAGGCGATAATGTCGCCTGCCGTGGCATTATCGGGGTCGGTGTTCTGCCGGTCGAGCCAGGCGATAAAGTCAAGCGCATACCTATTGTACCACTTCACGGTGCTTTTGCTCAGCCCCTTGCCTGTAAGATATTGTTCAAAGCTTCGTTCGGCTGTGCTCACGATGACATTAGTTTATTAAGTGCGTATATATTTGGGTGCTCTCCAGGCTGCTATGACCTAAAAACTGCGCTATCTTCTCCAGGCTCATGCCTGCCTGTAGCAGGTGAGTAGCTATGCTGTGGCGCAGGGTGTGCAGCCCTACGGCCTTTTGTTGCAGCGGGGTATCTTCGGTTAGCTGCTGTAGCATATGCAACCTGTCCAGCATGGTACAGCCGCTGGTTGGCCTGCCGCCCACGGAGATGAACAAAGCTCCTTCCCGCTTATCCTTTACCAGCACGGGGCGGTAGTCATAGATATAAGTTTGCAGATAGGCCGCATTGGTTTTGTTGAACGGCACAAAGCGTTCTTTATAGTTCTTGCCTTTCTTCACATGCAGTATCCCCTGGTCAAAACTGATGTCGCCCAGGTGCAGGTGTACGCCCTCATTCCTTCTAAGGCCGCAGCTGTAGTACACCGCAAGCATTGCCCTGTCCCGGGACTGTATGGCCTCGCTGTAGCTGCTGGCCGTTGCTTCCTTATACGTGGCCGCAAACAGCAGCTTTACCTCCACTTGGGTAAGCACCGTAATATTGCCCTGCGGTATCTTCTCCCGCCTGATGCCGCTTACCGGCAGGTTTTGCATGCCCCTGTGGTGCAGGTATTCCAGGAACTTCTCCACGGCGTACAGGTGGTAATTTAAAGAATGGTTGCTCAAACCGCCACCGTTACGCTGGTTAGCCCTGCCGCTCACATGGTCGTGGTATGCCCTTATGTCTTTATGCTGCACGGCCTGTATGTTCTTTATGCCCCTGCCCTCCAGGAAGTGCAGGAACTCACGCACATGCCTGGGCTGGTTGATTACCTGGCCTGCGCTGTAGCCGAGTATGTCCAGCCATTCTTTAAAGCCCTTTTCCAGGTACTCATATTGTGGGGTGGTCAATGGTAATTTTTGCATCAGCCTTGCTTTTGGGAGTGATTGTCGCACTAAGCCGTAATGCCTGCCTGCGCTGCCTTTGAGTGCGACACCCTGCGTTTTGTCGCACCTTGTCGCACTGTCGCACTATCCTGCTGCCTGGCCTGGTGCGCCTCCTGTACCTTTTGCAGGGTATCGGCTATTTGTTTTTCTATATTGGCCTGTAGCTGCTCCTGCGGGGCTGCCTGGTCTATGCCGTACTGGTAGCCGCTCCTATACTTGCTGCCGCCTATAAAGCTGATATATCCATACTCGGCAAGCTCTCCAAGGTATCGCTGCAAGGTGCGCGGATGGATACGGCTGTGCTTTCTTATGTCGTTGCCATAGAACTTGTCCAGGCGCTGCTCTTTAGCCCAAAGGCGTAGCCATTCGTAGAACTCACGAAGGCTGCCGCTTAGCTCATCGCTCTTACGGAACAGGGTTTCTTTGAGCAGCTTAAACGCCCATTCTATATCCCGGGGAGTGGTTTCGATATACACCTCGGCGGTGGATGGCTCGGCCTGTAATGGCCGCTGGTGCTGGTGGTAAAAGGTTATCGCCTCAATGAAGGATAACAGCAGGGGTAATGTACGGCGTGGCTTAAACAGTTCCTGCGGCAGCTCTATGAGTGTAGCGTAGGGATTGATGACACGCACGGGCTGTAACAGTTTTTGCATGTTTTGCAGCTGCTGCACGGTGGCTTTTTCTTTGGCATCATCTACTATGCCGGCACGTAGTTGCTTCTGGTAGTCCATTATCCTGGCATCCTGTTCCTTGCTGCCGTCTATGTAGATAAGTATGGAACGGTTGGCGTTGTCCTCGTACACTTTTTCCCTGGTGGTGCAGCCGATAACGCTTACAGGGCCTTCCACTACCAGCGTTACCGTGCGTAGCTGCCCTTGCTTATCCTTTATCGTTACGGTCTTGCTGATGCGCTTCTTTGTTTGCAGTTCACGGATGGGGAATAATACTTCCTGCGCACCGTCCAGGTCTTCGATCAAAAACACTTTGCCCCGTATCTCTTCCCGCTTGTAGTAATAAAAGCTGTTGCCTGTGAACTGCGTATGCTCTTTCTTGTCTTCACCGGGTAGGCAGTTGGCTACCTTCTCCATCAGGTAACTTTTGCCCATGCCGCTCTTAGCCAGGCAGATAACGCTTAACGGGTCGTGGCATTTGCGTGAGGTCATGGCCAGGTACAGTATCATGCTGTTGTCCTGTTCGCCCTGTATGCCTGTGGCCTGTAAGTCCTGGATGGTTTGCTCCATCAGGTTTGCCGCCTGTAGGTGTTCCTTTGCTGCTTCCTGCTCTCCCGGCGTTAATGGCCGTGCCTGTGGCGCTGTTACCTGCTGCTTTATCTCTTCCAGGCGGTACAGTTCCAGTTCCTGCGTAAGTTCTGCAAGGCTGGCAGCTATAATGCTTGTGCCTGTTTCCAGCCGCTCCGCCGTCCGGCGCACCAGCTTTTCCACCTGGGTATCATTGTACAGGTCGAGGTTATGCCGCAGTGGTGGTTGTGGGCTGTCGGGCAGTTCTATCTTTAACGTTACCCGAAGCCTGTCCAGCCCTTCCAGCTTCACGCCGCCCAGCACGGTGAGCGTAAGCAGGCCGTTACTGTACGTAAGTTGTTCGGGGGTGTCTGTTTGCAGCTTTGCCATGTGGAAAAATAGTTTTCTGTATCAGAGGTGATACAAATGTAACAGCAGTGAAGGATATTACCAAAACAAGGTTGATTTTATTCATACAGGTATGACACTTACATTTGCATAAACACCCTCAAAGGGTGTGCTTTTAATATCACTTACGTATGAGTTTCAGCAAACGGTTGATCGCAGCCAGAAAGGACAAAGAGTTATCACAGGGAGAACTGGCCGACATGGTAGATTCAACTTCTATAACTATTGGCAGGTATGAACGGGATGAGGTGAAGCCACCGCTGGAAGCTGCCGCAAAGATCGCTGCTGCTTTGGGTGTATCGCTGGACTACCTGGCTGGCCTCACTGATAATGAGGTGGATGCTGCCATGCTCAATAAGATACTGGATATACAAAAGCTCAACGAGGATGACCGCAGGCATATCATGACCACCATAGATGCACTGCTGCGGGATGCTAAAGCCCGTAAAGCATACGCTTAGTTTGTCGTTTTAGGACAGTATGCAGCAGGCCCGATTTTCTTATTATTTTCTAATCATTTTTTACTTTCCCTATGGGTATTGAAGCGGATTTGAAACAAACCCGCCTCAACCACTCTCCCGGACTGTATCTGCCCCGTTACCTCCTATCGTGTTCCTGTAACACTACACAATAGGGGACAGGCTGTCCCACCCGAAAGCTGCACAACAGACTGAATTATAAATAATTATGTCGATTTTAAAGCAAAAATATGCTATGCTGCTTTTTGCAGCGCGTTTTACCCCTCCTAAAACGAAACAAGGCAACCATTTGGCTGCCTTGTTCTTGACTTGCTTATTTTTAAACCACTTGATTTTACTGCATTCTTTCTTCCTCTTTTACCAAAACAACAAATTGAGAACACTACCATCCTATGGCTGCCCCGTTTTTGAATCGCATATTTTTAAACCACTTGATTTTACTGCTTCTTACCTTCTGCATTTACTACAACAACAAATTGAGAACAATACCGAACATTACCCTTAGTATGCTGTAATTATAGACTTCCTATAGCATGAGCTCGTATCAAAAGCACTATTGCGATGATTATGGTAATACCTTTTATAATAGTCTTGCAAATCTATGTTCTCGATCTTGAAGTTGTCGAATACATATTTTTGTTTCTCTTTATTTTTCATTCCTCTTCGAAAGGAAATCCCGCCACTCAAGATTACCCGATTGTAAAATTCGCCAAACTCACTGTTTTTAAATCCTGATAACTTAAAAAACCTTTTACTACCTTCATCGTAAACCATATAATAGTGACAGTTACAACTTGATAACTTAATTTTTAAAAATGTACATTCATAAATTAAATCGCTTTTTAAAATTGAAACAGAACACCACTTCATCAAACTATCAATGTGTATTATGTCGGCCTCAATAAAATTGCCGTCCATAAAGTCAGTCATCGCAATTAACGCTGCTCTTTTCCTCAATATCTCCTGTCCATGTGCATCAAATATTGAACAAATAGAAAAAAAGAGCACTATTGAAAATATAATCTTCATTTACTTAATTTTACCTGCTTTTCGTAACTGCCTTTTCATTGACTCATATTGATCTTCCGCATACTGATTTGCACTGTTTTCATCTCTTTCCACAGCTCCATTAATATGCCCTAAACCATGAATTAGGACGCTCGTCATATGTTCAATTTCAAGGGCAGACGATTTAGCGAGAGGTTGTGTTTGCAATCTTAACCTAACAAAATCACCATTCCCATTCTTCCCTCCCCAACTCGCGGATATAGCCTCAGGAGTTGTTTCTCCAGTAGGAAACCCGTTCGCATCAAGCCTTACAATCGGATCATCCTGTGAGGATACATCTATGTCTAATATTCCATTGCCAGTCGGATTAAATTTATCCCATTTTGCATATTCTGTTGGATTAGTATTCTTAAAGTCATTTAATACTTGGTCAGTCTTCGCCTCCCATTTCACTTGATTATTATATTCGGTTTCCAAACGATTGACTTTTCTTTCTAATTGTTTAATTTGACTTCCCAATTGCTTTATTTCCTTCTTCGCTATATCACCATTATTCTTGGCATCATCTAACTTGAGCTGAGCTAATGCCAAATCTTTTTGAGCACCATCCAGTTCTCCTTTAGTTTTTTCTTTTAATGCTTTATTTTTATTTCGAAAATCATCGCCCAAAACATCGCTATGCCATATCGGGCTATTCCCCATTACAGCATAGTTACTTATACTGATCTGGTCAACAGGATCTAAATTCCACCTCCTGCCTATCCTTGTATCATACTCCCAGTACAGCGCATGGTTGTGGTTGCCCTTGCCTTTATAGTCATCTTTCCTCTCCTGGCCGTTAAAGCCAAAAGTGTGAGCGTTGCCACCATCGTATACACGGTAGGGCTGGGGGCTGCCAAAGGCGTAGTAGTTGTAATATTTAAGCGGTGTGGCAAAACCCCATGGCGTAGGACGGCGAGCTTCAAGTACGGCACGTACGTTGCCCAGATGGTCGTGTAACTCAAATTGGCGTTTGTCTATCGAGGGCGGGCCGATGATGGTGTATGAAGTACCGCCTCCGGTGGATGAGGTGGTCCATGTGTTCTCGTCATACCAGGTCATCAGTCGCTCCGTGCCATATACATAGCGTTCTTTTACAGCCATGGTGCCGGCGGGCCCGTAGGCACTTTGTTTCTCATACTTTGCCAGCATGGTGTTGTGGGCGTCGTAGAGGTAATACATCTCGTCGCCGTTTGCCTTAACGTCATATACCTGGTTGCCCATAGCATCATAAAGGTACGTATGATCAGAATAATATGTGCTAACGGCGGCATCGGTGATGCTTATATTGTCTACCTTTCCGTAGGGTGTCCAGTTGGTGGCTATGTTGTAATTCTCACCGGTGGTGTTCTCGCTTGTCATCTGGCCAATGGCATCGTAGGTGAAGGTGGTGAGACCGCCTTTGTCTTTCAACGGACTGTGGATGCCACCAATGTCATTTACCCCTTCCAGCCGGTTGCTTTGTATGCCGCTCCAGTTGTAGTCGTAGCTAAGGTCATCGAGTACTGCTATACCCGAGCTGGGTGATTTGAAGGTTCGGCCAAGTGAAGTCAGGTTGCCGTTCTTATCGTAGGTAAAGGTTTCATCGTAGGGCTTTGTAGTGCCTGCAGGACGTGCCCAGGTGCCGTTGTAGTACCAGAAGCGGCTTTTGGTGATGCGGTTGAGCTGGTCGTAACGATAGGTGTTGCCGCTCATGTTTTGATAGAAGAGGGAATCGTGCATATCGGTGGTGCCGGGTGTTTGCATCCAGAAGCCTATCGCCTGCGAGGTGATGTTGCCGTTATATAGCGGTCCGCCACCAAGCGACCCGGCGGAGGTTGTGTTTAACTGCAGGTTATTAGTACCAACACTGTTAAATGCTGAGCCGGTGCGATTAAAATCACCCGGATAGTAATTTAGTACCATGCCGAAGATGTCTTTGCCCCTGGACGTAAAACTATACACACCAGTTCCACCGGCAACACTGTCCCCCCCTGGATCATACTGATTGAGAAGGCGTGGGTGGTTGATGGCTTTGAGCCATCCCTGAAGGGTATAAGTGTAGTCAACGCCTTGTGTGCGGCCATGCAGCTCTGTGCGTTTCAGCGGCCCGTGTGTATAATAGTAATACCTGGTATGCAACCAATTAACCCCTCCCGGCTGGAAGGCACTGAATACCTGCATCAGGCGTTTATCAGCATCATACCTGTACTGGGTTTCCAGATAATCCTCTATCCCCGGCATAGTGAAAGAAAGACCCGAGCCTGCATATAGTTTGTGATGCCAGACGCGGGTTACTTTGTTACTCAGCAAGTCATATTCATAGTTTACAACCATTGCATTGGGTGCCGCAACAATATACACCCACATGGATTTGACGTTACCATGTGGGTCATAGCTGTATATGTTATAAACCTGATCCGCCGTAGTGCCCCATGATCCATCACGGTCGGTTACTGTATAGCTGATTCGGTTATTAATGAATGTCTGAACAGGCGAACTGCCGCCGGGGAATGTAACTGTACATGGCGAATTATACACCGTCTTAGTAATATACTCTTTACTATAGGTGATGCCGCCTGACCCTGTGGGCAGCGGGAAAGTAATGTCGTTAAGTTTCAAAGTATCGGCATATGGATACAGTGCATTCATACCATAATTAGATAACTGCCCTGCTTCCACCACCCGCGCCAACGGATCATACATTGTATAAGAGACCTTGCTCGGCGTGCTTGTGAATTGCTTGGCATTCTGGGAAAGGCGCACCTTACCTCGTTTATCGTAGGCAAAGACGGTTGTTCCGCCATCAGGTGTTGTCTGTCGTTCCAGCTGCCCCAGGGTATTATATTCATACTTAGTCACATCATAATCGTAATGCCCAACGGGCGCATACCTGCCTGTACCGGTATCCAGCACCCCACGAGGTGCCACAGTACGTATCAGGTTTCCCGCACGGTCGTAATAATATAGGGTATATTGGAAATGGTCGAGTTCAAAGCTATTCACGAACATATCTTTGATGTTGTCCGGGTCGTTACATTTTCTTTCATAATCTATCTTCAGTATTTCGCAGTGCTTGTCCTTTATGTTTCGCACCTGTGTGTTCAGTGAATTAACGAAAGTGGAACACACCGTTTCCGCACAGGTGAACACATGTACCGAATCGGTGGCCGCAGTAGGGCTGGGATGCTCGTAATGGAAACAGATACAGGCGTGGCAGTCCATTGGCGACCAGCAGGAAGTACACAGCGGTGATATGGGATCGGTAGTGGTGCCGCCAGGAACAAAGAATAAGTCCATACAGGTATCGGCGGTGGTAGTATCCGCCACCATAGCACAGGACGATGGGGTAACACTATACGTATATCTTACCACGCTGCCACCGAATACAACATCGGTTCCCGTTACAGACGGCATCAGGATATCGTACCTGAATTTAATAACGCCCCCCACAGCCATAGGCCCACCTGCAGCAAACCGTATGGTAGTTGTGCCTTTCTGGCCATTGGTGCTGACGACAGTGCCCGTGGCCGGGATATTTTCAATCACCACAATCGAATCACCTGAGGCCAACGCTCCCCCGCTTGTGAGTACCACATCTACTTCCATCGGCATGGTGCTGTTTATAAATGCCTTCCGTGGCTTCGTTCGGGTTACGGTAAAGTTCTGAGATGTACATGTGGTGGTGGTGGTTCGCAAGGTATCGTACGAGAAATGACCGGGGGGAGAAAGGGCTCGTATTCGTACATAGTCACCCGCACAGCCAAACCCGGCACCTCCGAATGAACTCATGCCAGGTGATGCCATAAAGTACCAATCGTAAGGATCGTAAGTGTGTGGCGCGCGCATAGAGTCATATATTTGCATATACCTGTTGTTGAGCCAGTCCAGCATTGCCTGGTTGTAACTATAGTTGGTATCGGCATTGCATACAGACTCATAGCTGCTGTCTATTATAGAACTATCACCAACTACCATAATAATTGAGTCAACAGAATAGTAATGCGTCACCCAACCTCCACCATTAAAATAAAGGCTATCTCTAGTGACGCTAATTACAGAATCATGTTCTCCGCCGTAAGAAACACCGCATGGCCCGGAAGTATCGCTAAGTGTTACCAGGAATTTCATGCTGTAGGTCATGGATTTCTGGTAGGCCAGCATTTGTGAAGACGGCACAACACCGGTAGCCGGATCCGGCGTAAGCACACACCCTTCCTTGCATTTACCCACCAGTGCCGAGGCTATACAGTAAACATGGGACAACTCCATCGTATCACGTGGCGGATCGGGATACCAACCCATGTATGGCGGCCCCTCTATATAGATTCCACGTTCTTTCATGTACTTATCGGCGACTTCGGTTGCTATCAGGTTATACCGGCTGTCGCACATACGGTAGCAAGCATCAGACATTGATGCGTAGGTTGCGGGTGTGCCTCCTCCAAAAGAACCAAGACCAGTGCCCGTCAGCGCTGTCATATAAGTGGTGCTTGACGGTTTAATGCTGAGATAAAAATTATACATATGGAAGGGTGAGGTTGCCAGGTGTGTTGGGTAATTATCAATTACACCCATCCAGGCAGTTGTAGAGACCGTACACGTAAAGGAAGGACCCGGGGTTACGGATAGATATTCTGTATGATATAGGTAACAGAAGGCATCTTCAGCGGTAGTATTTGACCCCAGATTATACGGAAAATAACGGAATGGAGCCTGATGTATATAGGTAGTAGTAGGGGCTCCGCTCCCAAACTCAGACGTTGGCCTGGGGGTGAAAGGCAGCTTATATTCCGCCAAATCCATAAAATGCTGCCACCAGTCCATCATAGGCGCACCGGGAAATGTAGTTACATTATGATGCTGGGCCGCGGCAAACCAATCCACCGTACTCACCCAGCAGTTCCATAACGTGTCGCAGTTATACCCGCTGTCTATCATGTTGAAGATGACCTGGTTGAAGTGGGCATCGTCCTGTACCCAAAACAAGTGATTCGGAGCGTCTACAATATCATTAATATCGCTTACCCCGGAATACGTCGATGTGCCATGATCAACATCATACTGTGCCAATTGAGCAACCATGTATTCGGCAAAATCAATCACGGTACAGCTATGCTTAGGGCAATGGTCTGTAGGCAACGTAAACGTATCGCAGCCCACAACCAGATCAAAAGTAGGCTGGGTGGTATCAGCACCTGTATAGGTAAGAAGCCCGTCCATATTGTTGCCTGCCAGATAGCTATAAATGTTGGTTAGCGTTACGCCTGAATACCCCCCTATTACAGAGCCACCTGTAGTCATAAGTCTATTATGCAATTTGCGTACGAGCAATGTATCCAATTCCCTGAGGTACGTCCTGCCTGTTAGTGGATTTTTGTTGCCAAGCAGTATTGTAGCCGAGACTACGTAGGTGCCTTCAAGTGAGGTAGATGGTATTGATCCTAATCCGATAGGAGTAACTGAATAGACACCACTTTTTGTATTTACTACCGGGCCACAGGCCATAGAACCGGAAGTATCCCAGACGGGCGTGAGCAAAAGGGTATCGCGAAACATATGGCTGGCATTGGAATCTTCAATGTCGCGACAGCTAAGCGTTACAATATAATCGCAGGTAGCGCATAGCCCTGCGCAACTGTCTCCGATGACATCGGCTGTAATCGTATATAAATAACTAAGCGTAGTAGGCAGCGGAAAAGTATAAGTTTTTGTTTCTAAAAGACGGCTGGGCATATACCCCGGCGTCTTGGCCGTTACCGTATCATATACCGTAAACGGGTCGCTTTCTATTTCATCCAGCAACTCGGACTGCGGCGCACTCAGGCAGGTGGCCAATACCTTATCCGTCACTTTATCCGTGTAGGTTACACTAAGCACCTGATTCTGATCCAATGTGTAAGTCTTCAGCACAGATTCAGACCTTGGCGCTTCGTCACCAAAAATACGAACCAATTCCGTTGTGGTTGTCCCACAATAGTATTTTTTGATGGTATGCCCGCTGCCGAAATTATGGTACTTGCCGGGACTAACTATTTCCTTTGGCCTGTTCAACGGGTCATTGTAGTTCAAAGTTCGGGAGAACGGTATGCTGTCACACGCAGGTACTTGGGCTTCCGGATTCGCATCTGAATAATACCACACCAGTTTGCTGGCACCGTTAACGAGGCTGGGAATTTTGTAGTTTGCCGGTTCGTCAAAATCTGCCGATGTATAGAGTCCGCCAACACTATTTTTTATGTAGTCGTACTCATAACCAAATCCATTCTTTCCTACGGTTGCCGACATAGTCTGCATCATTGGCCGGCCATTGTTATCAGGTAATGTCTGGCTTGCCAATATACTATCGGCGGTCTGAGCCTTAACCTGCTCCTGCACGGGCATCAGCAAATAATTGGCAAAGGTCGTTTTCTCCCCCACCCTGAACTGGCTCATGTGCTTTGTTTCCCCCTCTACAAACTGGCGGTAATATATATAGTTCAAAGTATCATCAAATACATCATAATAAAAGAAATAAGGGGCAGCGGTAGGTGATGTAGGATCAACTGAAACTACCGCGCCATCAACAAAGGGCCCGGTACTTGTCCAAGCGCCCCAGTTACGGTCATCTCCAATCGTATTGGGAAACGCATCAGCAATCCGCCTGACACGCCAAACATAGTACCCACTACCTTCAGCAAGGGTTAGCTTCACCGAGGTTTGCCCGTTATTTGTTTCAATGTCAAGTGCCTGGCTCCAGTCTATTTTTGCCTCGATATCATGAGGGTCAGAAGTCAACCCTGCATCTGTATTATAAAGACGCAATACCTGTATTTCATAATTTACAAAAGGGCAATCTGACCAGTTTAGCTGAACGGGATTGCTCAAAACATGAGAGGTAACTGACAGACTGCATGGACACGTAGGGCAATAAGGGATGGCGATAACCGAACCGGTATTTACCGTGGAGGTATTTGGAACCCCGCCTGACCCATAGGTTGAAGGCAATATACCTCCCCCATACGCCGAGGGAGTAACGGCAAAACCGGTAGTAACTTCCATCATTACCGAACCAACACTAAAACCTCCATAGGCTGAACTCCCACCTGTAATATAAGTGAGCGTATAAAACATTGGCTGACTGTGAGTAAGCGATGCGCCAATCCCCCGGGCTGCTATATTCGCCGAATCGAGTATCTGTAGTGCCTGGTATATGGCCAATCGCGTACCTCCAAAATTAAGTGAATCTTCTCCAATTTGGTTTGCTAATGATATGCTATCTATGAGGTCTGCTACAAAGGCTGTACTGTCCAAACTGTCCACACAATGCAAGGCCCTTATCGGAAGATATTTCGCAAATAAGCCACTCAGATCCACGCGATAATCAACCCGCGGAGTGGCAGAATTCATAACCAGGAAAATACTATCGTCCTGAAAAACCGGTGTACCGAGAAGCGTATCCCCCGGGGCGAATATCTTCAATGAGTATTGCCGCTTTAGCAAAGTCGGTTGGGAGGGGAAAGTTGCAAAATAATCAGGATCACCTTCAAAAGTGATATTAAAAGTGTGCCCGAAGTAAACTAGCGGCCCCCAAACTTCCGGATCTGTCCCGCTATAACCCGGAAAAAAATGGTTGGCAAGCAGAATATTGGGTTTGGTTAAAAATGTATCATTTGTAAACGCTGTAACGGAATCAATCCTGAGTGTATCCAGTATAATCTGCCCTTCCGTGAGTTCAGGAGGGGTACTCCCAACAGGAAAAACTGATTGCCCATGTACATTGACAAATGTTGTGATGCAGCAGGCTGCAATAAACAAAACTTTTTTGGCATATTTAACTACTCTACGTTGCGTAAACGATAAAGTAGCAAGGCGAGCAAAATGCTTCATAGGTGAATATTTTATCGTAAAAAATATTATAATCTCGGAATCATTGGTATATGGTATTCTGACTCTTCAGCAGTCTTAATCCCCTTGGCCGTTTCTACCATCGTCCGCACTAATTTGCCCTCACCATTATACTGGTAGAAAGTCGCGAATAACTGATCATCCAATACAGCTGAAAGCTTCAACGTTTTTGCATCATAAACATAGCAAGTAGCCTTTGCATCGGTCGGCTGCACCCGAATATCATCAAACACATACCGTATTGCTCCGGAATTAGTAATCGTGAATGTTACCGTAGCCGGCAAAGACATTGAACCATACGCCCACGTCACTTCATATAGCGCCCAGGCACCGGACCTTCCTAAACATTGAAGTGTTCCCATAGTGCCTCCGGATGCTGTAACATTAAATGGTGCAGTTGTATACCCCTGGATTTTCGCCCAAAATCTGACCGCCATTCCATTGCCGCTATAGTCAGTCACCGGTGGTAATACGATAGTAGCTGACGGAGCCCTTGAATATCCATATTTACCGGTGTGCGCATCTTGGATCACGTCGGCGGAAGCTACAGACATCATTTCTTCAGCATGTGCTGACGGTGTTGTATAAATATTCTCAAAACTCTCGAAATGTATAGAAGGTTCTTTTGAGTTTTGAGAGACCATATAGGGCATAATTCCATTATAGCCATACTTGGCGGCACTATATACATTTTCAGCATCAAATTCCTGTGTCGCATTTCCATGAGGTGAATACGCCTCAATATGATTTGTCCGTGTCCATTTTGAAGGCTGAGACCTGAAAATGGTATCCCACCGGAATAAATAAAACGGCACCGTACCTGCGTAATTGTAATTCCTTTGGCCGACTGAAGGGTTATTGCCTTTTACCGTTGTGTCCCTGTAAACCCAGGTTTCATATGGACGCCACTTACCCCTTAAACCAGACTCATAATAGTTAAGAACGGTTGGTGTCGTATCTATTTCATAAGCCACTGTATCATAAGCCCATCTATCGGAATACGTTGTCGTCTGTGCCTTGATTATGTTTTTATACATATCGCACACAAATAGCATATGCTGACATTTATCTGGCTCGGGACACCCTATAGTCCCGCCGTCTACAGTAAAGGAGCCAGGGGTAGTCCATGTAGTGTAACACGGTGCAATTCCTGACGGGGAGTGTGCATCAACCTGCAATAAACCACTTGTGTAGCTTACAACCATCTTATAAAGCTGATAATCCTGATTCTTGCAACTAGGCTGATAGCCATGAGCCGAATCTATCGAAATATGAACATAGTTACGCATGTTAATTGTCACTGTTGTGGTAGAAGTATGCGTGACTGTCCAAATGGCGGCGTTAAGGTCCGCTATGAGTTTCTCAATACCATTTACCTGCCCATATTCGGTAAAGCCGTCCATCGTACTTGCCAACTGGTTAGTATAACCGGATTCGAGGATCTCTACTTTGTATATATTGGAAAGCGTTAATGCTGAATTATACTTTATCGTCGGAGCTACATTAATATTCGAACCGGAAACATTCATTACATGCGCAATCTCGACATTATCATAAGTAGATCCCGAAACGCGGGAATGTAAAGCTATCAGATCACCCGGAGTAAACGTATTATTGACATTTACTCCCGAAACAGAATAAAGCCCGCTCGTTGGCCCTGAATAGATCAGTGAACAAGTAGACGGGCATGATGCATAAAAGCAATACCGGTCATTCCAAGACTTCTGGCCCATTGCCGGGTAGAAAGCGGAAGCCGGAATGTTATATGCGGTATACATTCCGTTATGTCTTGCTTGACCATCTTCAGGGAGGTTTAATCTATGAAAACCATCAAAAGTCGAAGTGATTACAGGTTTTCCGGTCAAAGGATCAAACGCCTGATTAACTGAAAGCTGGACATACCCATCTTTCATTACAGATGTTGATCTTAAAATGCATGGATAATGTATGACCTTACTAACGGAAATTGTACTCATCTTTTGGTAACATTCATTGTGAATAGGTATGGTTATTGGAAAAGGTATGAGATAATAACCGTAAACCCCAAATGTCCAATCGCCTGTCGTCCTTGTTTCCTCTGAATGTTCGCATACTGCGCGCCTATCTATTGTAATATCACTCTCTCTCCCGGGAATCGTATAGTATGTTCGCCAGTTCAAAAAATCATACATTGGCACCTGTTCACCTGGCTTGTAATAATCATACGTTTTTTTCGCAACCGGTACAGGCGGGGCGGTTAAATCATTGAACTCGACCGGCTTGTAGACACCTCTATAATCTGAAATAGCACGTATCTGACCATGCATGTCATTCTGCAGAAAACTATAAGACTGTGCCCCCCGTATACCTGTTTTTGTTTCATAGCTGAACATCCCAAAGCAAATCCGGAACCCGTCATCCGTTCGTAAAATCGGATTATAATTTACCCCCCTTACTCCAGCGCCTAAAGCGCTGTATACCCCATCAAAAGGATAGTCCTTTACCGTGTAATAATCTACGACTGTGTATCCCGTTGTCGTGGCCTGTGCCTGGTAAATACTTTGCTTAATTACCCTGCTGTATCCAATCGAGGCAGAAGGCAAAATATTCCAGTTTAGCGGGCCTTCGAACTGTTCCTTATCTTTCCCGGCTGTTGTTTTTTCCCAATCAGTTTGTTCATCACGCTTGACTATGGATGTCACCAATGGATTTTCGTCACGGTTTTCCGCAGGTTCGTTTGTGGCTACTCCATAACTTGTACCATCCTGTTCATTTTCATAAATGTAATGGGTCCCATATAGCATTTCACTCCCGGCATCTATTCCCTTATTGTACATCATTAACCTTTTCACTCTTATTCCGCCACCAAGTTTTTTAGGTATAGGTATCCGCAAATATGAACGATCTGGTTTCGCCTGAAGGCAAAAGGTCGGAGATGTCGGTATATGCAAGAGTACTTTGTTCATAAACATGGTTGCCAGGCTTGTTAATTCACTTTCAACACTACCAACTCCAAGATCTCCTGGGAAGGAGGCAGTTCTGCAATCGCCTCCTTTCAGTTTCCCCCCTACTTCCATATTTACGAAATCTTTACACACCTGCTGAGGAGAGCCTTGGATTTGCACTTTTACGTTACCGCTTCCATCTACATAAGCAGTATCAAACAACACATAGCCATCAATATACTCTCCATTACAACTGCCGAAATCCGCTACCCCATCACCACTCTTCAATGTATAAAAGAACTTGAAATACATTTTTGCACGATCCCCAACGAACGAATTGTTCATCAGGTCAACCAATGCAGTCTTTTCGGTAGGCGTACTGACGCCAATTTCAGCTAAATTAAGCGTGAATATGCCTCCGGACGCAACCGTGTTCGCCCCATCGGTAAGGCTTACCATGGCGCAGGCCTCCCGATCCTGTACGTGAGAATAGGAATGCTGCTCGTACTGTACATGTATCTCACCTCCCGAGGGCAAGATAATCCGCTTCAACTGCCACGCAGCAGGATCAAACGCTGCGTCGGGAACTTGACTTACCCACGACTTCAGCAATTGCCTCCTTGCATTGCCATCATCCTGATAATTGCCCCAGCAATCTATGTATGGCGAGTAACTTGGATTTTGTATAAGCGCCCCTGACATTTCAGTCTGGATATAAGCATATTGACTTGGATACGTCACCCCGGTAGGATACGAATACTCAAATTTGTAGGGACTGATGTATGCATTGACAACACCGTTATATTCAAACCAAACCTTTTTTAGTGTTAGTTTGCCACTACTTGAATTAATTGTGCCCGGCCAACACTCATAATTGTAATCGAAATGAACGGTCTTTATCAAAGTATTAGTTCCGCCCGGAATCGTGGGTTTGGCAAAAAGTTCGATTTTTTCAAGGTAATCCGTTGTATGGGAACCTGTTGCCGTAGGATTATTGCAGGCATCATCATCATTGGCGGATGCTTCTTTACCATCGGTCCTCGAATGCTTTTTGAATACAGCGAAGTGTGTTTTTGTTTCTATGGTATCCAGGTAATAGACTTCTTTGTAGCCTGATTGGTATGACCCCATGTCGTCGGTATTATCAGACATTCTGTTTGGGTTGGACGCCATGCCATTGAAAGGCGTACGCCACCTGTACCAATTGGTATAGCCTGAAGGTGTCTTATCATCCGAACCATATGCCCGGTTGTAGCTAAACCTGGTATAACCACCAAAATCTTGATCATCTGGCCCGTTGCCATTAATATCGAGGTAATCAGGGGTTGTAATTTGTGTTAGGAGGAATTGAGACGCATACGGAGTTGTCAGTTCTTCTCCAACTGTTATCCCGTCATTAAGGTTACCAACATTAGCATGAACCCAAAATCTATCAGTAACAGTCGAATGATCCTGTTGTATCCCTCTGCTAAAATTCTTTTCAGCGGCATTGTACACAGGCAGCCCATAGGTATAGCGATTGCCACCTTCATTCACAACCGAGACTTCACCTATTTCATCTGCCAATTCTGAATTCACAACCGTATCCTCCCTACCTGCAAGTTTATTTATTGGCAACCTTTTCTCGAAAGCCTGTGGACGGTAAAGTGTGCCTCCCGTATTAATAAATGTATTTATCTCGCGGTTTGTATGATAGGAAATATTCGAAGCCCTGGCACTTCTCCTGTTTTGCCCCGGAACCGTAGTGTCTTCCTGAATTTGCAGAGGTAATTTCACATACGGTTCCCGTGAACGAATGGCCAGGGGCACAGGGTTAGGCCGTCCGTCATCATAAAGTACCTGCCCACCCATGTCGTTATTAAAACGGAAGAACATATTTTCAGATACCTCATGGGCTGTATCAACAAAATCGTAAGGTACAAACCAGAGGCTGTCCGTATTCCCATCTCCGCCCGGGTTTTCAGGCCAGGAAGATTGAACCGTCACTGTATGAAAACCATCAGTATAATCTGTTCCCGCGCCAAAATCCATTCCCAGATGAATATCGACTCCAAACGTATGCAGATTAGTATGGCTGCTTACATAATTTGGAGAAAACAAACCAATCCTGTCATTATACATTCGGAACCCTCCACTTAACCCTTCTCCAGAAACGAAAAAGGCATCCGGGGTACTGGTCGGCACGGGCAGATATCTGTCTCGCTTGGTAAATGTTGACGCGTGCTCCAGTGTATAATCATACATTGCCTCGTTGTTGCTAACATCGTTAACATTAGTATCAATGTTGTTGCCAGAATACATATATCCATAAGTTGCTACATCCCGGACCTTAACATTCTCCTGGCCTACATAACTGACATTTAGTCCCATATTCATACCAACCGGAACCGGGCCGGGGTCCAAAGTCACTGAAATATACCCATCCCAACTCTCACCGGTATATGGCGTTTCATTCATCGGCAATGAAACCGATGATAGCATATAATGAATGTAATCATTTGCTACTGAGTTAAGTACGCCGGAGGTATGACCCTTTCCGGAACCCAATACACTCATCCCTGCCTTTCGAGCATTAAAGCCACTTCTTTCACCTTTATCGTTTTTACATGTATAATTGGAAAGAGACCAACTATCCTTGTTTTTTTCTTTCTTCCCTTTATTCAAGTAACTTAATGCTGCACCAGGATTAATACTGGGAGAGAAAGTACCACTTCCATCGCTATAGGAGTAGTTCAAACTCAAAAGACCGCGAAATAGGCTAAGCCCCGCGCCTGTAATAATCCCAAAACCTTTATAATAATTGTAACGGGCCGTCGCTGATACAGTTACAAGAACGCTGGTTGCTTGCAACCCAAAACTACCTGTTGCCGCAACAGTCCAATTTTTGGGTGCCGAGTTATAATATTTTATAGACTTGTTTTTATAATCATCCGGCAAACCACGTTTATTTCTGGATATTGACCCCGGATTTAAGGTCCAACCAAAACCAACCCATGATGCTTCTGATTCAGGGCCATCACCGGAGTGATAAGAAAGCGACAATGCATAGCCGCCGCCCGCTGCACCCGGCACTTCAAGCACAGGTAAGTTGTAAATAAATTGCCCCGTAAAGTCGTTCACCATGTTAGTTGTTGCCACAGGTTCGAAACTGGAAAACTCTGGACTGGAGGGACCGGCAGTCAACGCTAATGCATAATTTGGGTAGATAATTTGCAGCAACATGGAACTGCCGATGATAACTGCCAACTTTTTAGACTTCCGAAAACGCCCAATAATGGATTGCCTTTTAACACCTGCAGATTTTGGTTCATAACGGTTCATACGCGTTTGATTATATAGTGATTGCTTCAGTTAATTACCTTAATATTCCTTGCATTTTTTAAATCAGTCGACGCAAAACGAAATTGCACTTTGCCCATCTCGAAATAAGGGTCATCATATTCCAATATATACTCTTCTCCATCGTTAATGTTTTTTACTTTGTCGCCAACAAACGTTACTATGAAATTTCTCTGGTCAGATAATTCGTAAACATTTTCAAGAATGCACAATGCTGGCTTGTACATTTCATTATCCATATACAAAGTGAGATTCTGTTCCATGTAAAAGTTTGTAGAAAAAACTCTTTCGACGTATTCTTCCCTATTCGCCACTCCCTCGTACATAACAGAGCCCGCTTGACGTTGTTCCGGCAACTCTTTGTCAGGGCCAATAGTTAACAAAAAAGTTAACATTTTATTCTGGCGCGCAAGACTATTCTCGAAATTAGCGCCGCCTTTCATCGTCGACATACTTGGATTACTCATATCTTTTAAGGAAATATATTGTGGAGGTTGGTATTTACAAGATATCCTGACACCTGCAATTCTCCTTACACCCATGCACCCATTGGCTGGAGTATTCAGCCATTCATTAAATTGCTCTAAGTTGTCTACAGTCGACTTTTTCCAGGATATAAAACAAACAAGAGAAATCCCTGACAGAAATATAACAGTAGCTATTAAAATGAATTTCTTACTCGTGGGCATATTTCAAGGTTTAATTTCTGAAATCTAAACTATTGAACAAAATTTATATTTGCAAATAGTTGGCATTATTTTTATAAAAAATGTTTCTTTCAAAAAATACTTGTTTAAACTCTATATTTTTTTAAATACTTTTTTATATTATGGCTTTTCCCTGCCATACAGGTAACATTAATTACCGAGTCCGGTTCACCATAGATGTCCTATAAACCGCTTTAAAAACCGAAGAATTATCTGAAATAATCGGGAAAATTCTCAAACATATTGTAGAGTGCATTGGATAATCTGAAAATAAACAGAGGGATATTTCCTCAAAGGATTCAAACAGATAATGGGAGCCAGTTTATTTCTATGGAAATGGACCATTGGGCATATGAAAGCAATGTGACACTGGAGTATTCCAGACATGGAAAACCTACAGACAACTCTTTTGTAGAATCTTTTAATGGCAGTTTTTGGGATGAATGTTTAAATGCCCGTTGGTTTTTACCTTTGGAAGACGCATCTGAGAAAATTGAGAGCTGGAGAGATGAGTAAAACTGTTATATACCAACTAGTTCATTGAATGATTTAACACCTGCAGAGTTAATCGAACAATGTCACGGGAATATGAGTAAAATTAAAAAACTGTCGGTGGCCCCTGCATCTGAAATGATGCCTTTTGAATCAGAGAACATTGACAAGTCAAGTCAAGAAAAAGCATCATTCCTGATGCAGGCGAAAGAGTGTTTTAATGGTCCTGAAACTCTAATTTGACCTGTCCAATAAATAGGGGAAGTCATTTTCTTTTTTTGTAAATAATTCATTATGAAAGGTTTATGGGATCGATTGTTCTGAAATCCATTTTTAGCAAAATGCAATAACCGTCTGCGCAGTGGTGATGGAAATATTAAAAGCAATAACTAAGTAGCACAAATGATATTAGAAAGGTCCGCTTTTACCATATAATATTAGTGACGGAAATTTAATAGTTAACCCAAACAAATATTATAATGAGCGTTCTACAAATTGAAATTAAAGGATTTATTAGTCATTGTAAATTCGAAAAAAACTTGAGTTCAAAAACGATTAAGGCGTACCAAACAGACCTAGATCAATTTCAAAAATTTCTCACAAAAGAAAAATGCTGTTTAGAAATCGACAAAATCACAAAAAACGAACTGAGAAATTACCTGGAAACGATATCGGTTTTAAAGCCTAAATCAATAAAAAGAAAAATAGCAACGATAAAGGCAATGTTCAACTACTTAGAGTTTGACGATGTTATCATTACCAATCCGTTGAGGAAAATGAGGATAAAAATAAAAGAATCTAGGCAGTTGCCCAAGGCGTTAAACATAAAAGAAATCGGCGACATTTTCAAATCAGTTTATAAGGCCAACACAACCCCAGAGAGCAAGAATTGTTATTCTTATTTTGCTGAAATACGAAACATAGCCGTCGTGGAATTGCTATTTGCAACCGGAGGGAGGGTGTCTGAAATATCGAACTTAAAGGATCATCAAATTGATTTACAATCCGGCCAAGTAATACTAAGAGGAAAAGGTGATAAAGAACGGATAATCCAGATTTGCAATAAAGACACAATTGCGCTTCTAAAAAAATATAAGAAGGTATCAGTGGACAGAATTAAAGCTGCAGATAACTTCTTTTTAGTTAATCGGTTTAATAGTAAGTTGTCGGATCAGTCTATAAGGAATATCGTGACGCTTTTTCAATCAAAGCAAAGATACAAACGCATGTTACCCCCCCACGTTTTCCGACATTCGTTCGCTACCTTGCTACTCGAAAAGGACGTCGACATAAAGTACATTCAATCAATGCTTGGTCACAGTTCAATAATGACGACGCAAATTTATACCCAAGTCAACAAAGAAAAGCAAAGGCAAATCCTTAGAACAAAGCATCCCAGAAAGGATTTTTCCACAGAAATACTTAGTCATACCCAATAAAGGATAACTAAAGATTATCGTCGAATGAATTACAACATCGAATGGCTTTTTGAGGAAGTATACGAGATTAAAAAGGACATTCACCGCAGTGCTCCATACTTTATTTCAGATTGGGATGTTGTTGGCGAAGAAGTAGCTGGCTTTAAAGCATTATTAAAAGAGATTTTTAGCACCACGAGCTGGAATATGTGGGCCAGACTGAACGAGTGGATGATGAATAATGAAAACCTATTTGAACACTAAGCCTTTACACTCTGTATTCTAACCTGGTTGTTGTATAAGTCAATTACAAACCATTCTTTACCTTCAAATGGTGGTCGTCCTTTAAAACTAATGCGTTTTGTTCGTGGAAACCTTCCAAAGAAACCTTTGATTTCACCTGCAAGCCTTTCCTTTTCCTGTGTCAGATTTTCAAGCACACTTTTCGTCTGATTTAACGCAGAAATAGCTCTATTATAATCCATTAAATCCGCAATAATTACTTCTTCTCCGAAACCATTTTCTATTTTGGCTACTGCATTTTCATTTTGCTCAACAGCCTTTTGGGCTTCAAAAATTGCTACGTCATTATGAACATAGTCCGTAAAAATATTCAATCCTTCTGCAAGCATATATTTTAAGTTAGTTCAAGCGAATGTAAATAATTATTTTTACCTAATGATGAACCATAAGAAAGTAATAGACTTTATTACATCAGCGTTTGATGATTATACAGCGGGACGTTTTCTACTTATCAATAACTACCATCTAAATGGTGTAATTTTAAGTAGTATGGCTATTGAGAAATATCTAAAGGCATTTTTATTAAGAACAGGTCGCAATAACCACAGAGTACATCTTGATAACCTTGACAAGTTAAGAGAAGCTTTTGACGGGACAGAGTATTTAGAGTTATTTAATTATATAGACCCCAGTTTTTTACAACTACTCAGCCTTGGTTATAGATTTAGATATTATGACAACATAAAAGAAACACAAACTTTTGGCTTTGCAACTAACCATGTATTGGCAGCACTAGACACCACAATTAATATATTTGAGTATCTCATTTCCGACATTGAGATTAACGGTGAAAAGTTCAAAACCATTTACAAAAGAGCTGTGGATGCGAAGGACATAAAAGTGTATGACAAAAATTATATTCTTAACAAATGGGATAAGAAGCAATTTTGTGAAGAAGAATGTCAGGTGTTCGGACTACATATTGATCCTGATAAAAGTGGTCCTATATCTTTAATTGGTCACAGAGTAAAAATGCCTCTTAATGATAACAAGATAAGACTTGTTGAGATGGTTTATGAAGAGCAGAAATAGTTACATTTCGTATTTCATATCCTTGCTGTTTTTTTCTACCAAAATGTAAAGAACATTATGTACGTGTGTGCCAATATTTTCGCCATATAGTTCTGGATTATTATCCAAATCTTCTCGTAACTCTTGTACTGAATCAGTAAAGACTTTCAACATTTTCTTGTACACTTGATTTTCGGCCCTTTTCGCAGCCTTAGCCACTACCGGATTGGTAATATCCATAGTGTACTTCATTACGTCAATGCCTAACGACCGTATTGCATTTTGTAATTGTATTTCCACCTCATCACTACTATCCTGTGGGTAGGTTTTCAATAACCAATTCTTACAGCCGTCAATATAACCTACACACTTTTCATAAGTGTCAGCATCCAGATTGTGCATAAACTGGTTTCTGATACTCATAAACTTTTCAAACTTGGTGCGTTTTTCTTTGTCCAAAGCACCTATATCTATTAACAGGTTTATTTTTTGAGAAAAAGAAAGTGCCGTGCTTTTATTACCTAACGTAATTTTGTTTTCATAGTCCTTAATATCTAAAAGGTGCGCCAACAATTGCGATGTTAACCCCTCAATACAAAGTGAGGTATGAAGAATGTTCATTCTTATAGTTAGACCAAAACCAGCCATACTCAAATTTATGTAAAATAGGAAAGCCCCGCACGGTGGCAGGGCTTTCCAAAATGTGTACTTACTGATTAATTATTCAAGTGACCACCTAAATGTAAATCAATCTTCTTTACATTCGGGTCAAATAAAACACCACTTTTCTGGTCAGGGTTATCTATACCAGTGGATAGATAACTTACGCCATTCTCTACAATTCTACCTCTCAACGGGTAGGTTTCTTCGGTTCTGGTGCTCACCCACCTCATTACGTAATGTGACGGGAGAAACTCTATCTCTATGATATGTCTATCCGTCCCATCTTCTTTCAGAAGCCGAAAATGTCTTAACCCCCTGTAAGCCTGGACAAAATTTGTAAAACAGATTAGGTCTTATT
>CAZBPS010000023.1:48539-52858 GCA_964493865.1 uncultured Flavipsychrobacter sp. | reverse complement strand
CTACCCTTAGATTTCTGATTACATTGCAAAGATATGAGCGTCCGCTCGTGACAAATAAGCAGTATACCCGTTTTTCGAAGTGTTCCGAAAGATCACTTCGAAGTTTTAATAATCAGAAGTCTTTGACTTCTGCAACTATTAATATCACCACCCCGACCGCCTTGCGCGGTCACCCCTCCTTATTCGTGGAAGGGAGCTAATACAAACCCATTCACCCACAACTACTATACATAGCAACGGCTGCTGGCTGTTCAACTCCCCTCCTTCATCCAACCACACCTTACCGTCTTTGCGAGGATGTTCCGGCTCTGCGAAACCGAAGAAGCAATCTTATGCATTGCGGCTAGCAAAAACATGCATCAACTTTATAAAAGCTGACAAAACACAGCTTTATCAAATTATCTTATTTTATATATTAGCCCGAAAATAAACTACCCATGAATAAATATGTACTCCTGCTATGTTGTGTGTTTGTTTTTTTCACTTCTCAGGCGCAGGATTTTGAATGGAGCACCAGCGGCGGCTACATAAGCACTGCCAACTCCTACAACGGTGCATTCGATATTGCCCGCGACCCTGCCGGCAATATGTATCTGTTTAACGATGCTAACCTGCCCCAGCAATGCCAGGGCGATACGGTACAAATGCTAAGCCCCTCTAACCCAACACACACCTTTGTTTACAAGTTTAATACCTCGGGTGTACTGCAATGGGCTAAAGCCATTGGTGTTAACTTCAACCCGCATGCTATAGAGGTAGATGATGCCGGCAGCGTATATGTATTGGGTCAAACACCTTCCGATAGTATAAAGCTTACCGATACCGTTTTTACATGCCCTGCCAACTCGTATCATATTATAAAACTAAATGCACAGGGTAGTTTTGTGTGGAGCAAATACACCATGCCTTCTATTTGGGGCGGTGGCCTTGGCAACAATTTGCTCAAATATCAATCGGGGCAAATTTATTTTCAATCAGCAGCACTTACCGTTGCCAGTATAGATACCAGCGGCCAGTTGCTTAATAGCCTCTCGGCCCCTTTTTATTCACCTACCACCGCACAGCCCGGTATTATTTTTAAAAATGCTGTTGCACTTAACAATGGCGATATTGTTTTTGTAGGCCAGCACCGTGGCCTACTTGCCTTTGGTACCGATACCCTGCCACTAACCTCGCAGGAAGCAAACCGAGACCGCTACTTCTTTATCCGCACCACCCCATCGCTACAGCTGGTATGGTACCGCTCGTTTGGCAGCTTTATGCCTAAGTACCGTTTTCCTATTGGTATTTGTACCGACCCTGCCGATAATGTTTATTCAGTAGCCCAACTTACCTTTAGCGAGTCGATTACTATGGGGGCCGACACCGTAGAAAATTTCGACCTGGTGAATGGTAAAAGTGCATTCTTTAAACTAGATGGAAACGGCACCCCGCTTTGGATAAAAAGTATGGAGTCGGGCTTTTCTTCTACGCCATACTCAGTAACATGGGCCGATGATAACAGCGGCATTTATGCCAGCGGTGTTTACGCGGGCGCAGCTACGTTTGGCAGTTTTGCGCTTAACGGAAATAACGATGGTAAAGGCTACATTGTAAAACTGGATACCGATGGAAATTACACCGATGCTTTTTCAAGCGCTAAGCCATCGGTATTGCCTAACCAGTTGCAGGCTTACCCGTTATGCCTGTCGTCTAACAAAAACGGCAAATACTATGTAAGCGGCATGGTAAGCACCCTTACCAACTACCTGCAAAGCTGCACCAGCTATGTACACAACAAGGGCTTTTTTCTATCGCAGTTTACCGGTATAAAAGATACCGTACCCACACCGGTTATTAAAGCCATACGCGAGGGGCGCAAAGTATATTGCAGCGCGGCTATACCGGCCGGTGCACAGTTTGTATCGTGGAGCTTTGGCGATGGTACCTCTACCAATGTAGAAGTAAACCCTACGCATGTGTACACTACTGCCGGTGTGTTTGCGCTGGTGCTTACCACACAAAAAGAGTGTTTGCAACGAAAAGATACCGTGTATATACTGCACAGGGGCATACAAAAAGTGCTACCGGCGCAAATTGCCAACAACCAGTTGCAGATGCTGTTTATTAAAGGCGGGTTTCCGTTTGCAAACGCCACCGGCATACAGGTTAAACTACGCCAGGGCGGCAACGTATTACTTGCCGACCAGGTAGCGTTAAACGATAGCAGCAGCCTGCAGGGTAATTTTATGCTAAGCAATGCACCACTTGGTTTTTACGATGTAATAGTTACCGGCCCCGGCAACTTTGCCGATACTTTGTTTAATGGTATAAAAATGGTACCGGAAAACAACTTACCGCTTACCCTGCAAATGTCGGGTGCGGTATTCAGGCTGGTAAATAACTATGCCCGCCATCAGGTAATAGTTACCAACCCGGGTAACATAAACCAGTTTGCGGTACCGGTGTACATGGTTATGCACCCCGATAACCAGATACGCCAACTGGCCAACGAAGTACTTACCGATTCGCTGGGCAATGTGGTACGCGCCCGTTCATTTGTACACGATTTTACCATGGCCTTCGATTCGCTCTCCGGCGATTCGGTTAAACTGGGTGTATTTGTAATACCTATTGTAGCAGCCAATAGCAGCGAGGTAATAGAGTTTACGGTGCGCGGTACTACCATTGGCGATAAGCCAATGTATGCAGTGCTGGGCCGGCCCATGTACGACTCTACCCAACTGGAGTTGCTGGACCTGCGTAGCTCTTGCGATTTTCTTGCCGACCCCGCAGCCTGTGTTTATGATTTGCTGGGGCAGGTACCTGCCCTGGGTTGTATTGGTAATGTGGGCAGCATGGGCTGCTCCATCGGAAACCTGGGCAGAGATGCCGTAGGAAACAGAAACAAGAGCGGAAACACCACTAAATATATAGGCGATGTATTCAACTTTTTAGCCGACCTGGCCGGCACACTGGGCTGCGAAATGGGAGGCGACTACGATAAATTAGTAAAAGACGAACTAATGGCTACCGTGGTTAACCAAACCTTTGGCATAGCAGGTGCAGCCGTTACCGATCAAACACAGAACATACCGCTGGGCATTCCCGGTGGTTTTAACATACCCGGTGCCTGTGTAGATGCTTTCCGCAAGGGGGGCGTTTTGGGCGAGTTTAAGTCGCTGGATGATTTTGTTACCCAGCCCTGGCTGTTTAAAGATGCTGCATCTATAGACCCTAACGATAAAACTGGGCCAAGGGGTATTACCGCCGAAAATTATTTTAATGGCGAAAATGTAATGCACTATCGTATCCGTTTCGAAAACGTTGATACAGCTACTGCCGCAGCCGTACAGGTAGTTATTACCGATACGCTCGATGCTTCGTTCTACGATGTTTCATCGGTGCGCTTTACGGGTTTTGGCTTTGCCGATAGCTCGTACCAGATTTTAAATGCCAACCTTAGCTATGCACAGGAAATGGACCTGCGCCCTGCTAAAAATGCCATTCTGCGTATGGAGGCAACTGTAGATACACTAAGCAACTCCCTTCTGTGGAGGTTTTACACCCTGCAACCCACCAACCGCGATTTGGTAACTACCATAACCGATGGTTTCCTGAACCCTAATGTAACCTCGCCCGAAGGAGAAGGCTATGTAACCTACAGCATAGCGCCTAAACCAAACCGCCCGCATTTGCAGCAGGTTAGCAATAAAGCAACTATAGTGTTTGATACAAATACACCAATAGTTACCAATACCTGGATAAACACCGTAGATAAACAGAAGCCGGTTAGCCAGGTAAATACCTTGCCCGCTACATTAACCGATACCGTTTTCTATATCGGCTGGACCGGTAGCGATGCGCATTCCGGTGTAGATGCCTACGATATTTTTGTAACCGTAAACGATACTGCTACCTATTTACTGCAAAACAAAACAAGGCTCGACTCGGTTGGTGTTATAGGCAAATACGGCAGCACCTATAAGTTTTACAGCCGCGCTATAGACCACGCCGGTAATGTAGAAGACCTGCCGGCACAGCCCGATGCGGTGGTAACCTTGCAGCAACCGCTTGCGGTAGAAAACCTCAGCCTTTTCAACGCCGAAATAGTACCTAACCCGGCACATAACAATGTAACTGTTATGGTAAGCCAGCCTGTAAGCCAGATTACTGAAATAACCATTACTGATGTAAACGGCTCCGCTGAGTTAAGCGCCACGCTGCAACCCGGCGAAAGCCGTAAAACGATAGACCTTTCGCAACTGGCAACAGGTGTGTATTTTGTTGCTATTAAAAACCAACAGCAATCGGCCGTTAAAATGCTGGTGCGTCAGTAA
>CAZBPS010000023.1:0-48439 GCA_964493865.1 uncultured Flavipsychrobacter sp. | reverse complement strand
TGTTGCTATTAAAAACCAACAGCAATCGGCCGTTAAAATGCTGGTGCGTCAGTAAGTGCTCCGGCGCTTAGCATCGCATTGCGGGTAGCAAATAGATTTGTCAACTTTATAAAAGTTGACAAATCTCAACTCCCCTCCCTCATCTTACCTACCCTCATCGTCATTGCCCACCGGTGTCGTCATTGCGAGCGACGAAGCAATCTTTTGTATTGGCTGTTGGTATTAGCTATTTGCCTTTCAAGTCCCCTTCGGGGGTAGGGGCCTGCTGTATTTTAATTAAATACTAACGCTGGCTATTTAATTTTAAATAACTTTACGTGGTCCGTTTTTTTCTACCCACACCCCGCAAAAATGGAACTAAAGTTACGCCAAACGCTTAAAGAAGTAAGCGATTATAAATACGCACTCGATGCCTCCAGCATTGTAGCCATTACCAACAGGGCCGGCGTAATTACCTATGTCAATCAGAATTTTTGCCACATATCGCAATACAGCAGTAATGAACTGCTGGGCAACACCCATAAAATTGTAAACTCGGGCTACCACGGTAAAGATTTTTTTGCGGCCATGTGGCAAACCATCAGCAGTGGCCAAATCTGGCGTGGCGAAATACGCAACCGGGCTAAAGATGGCTCCCACTATTGGGTAGATACCACCATTGTTCCGTTTTGCGACGATGCAGGCATGCCGTTTAAGTACCTGTCTATCCGCAACGATATTACCGCACGCAAATATGCCGAACACCAACTGGCACTTGTTACCACTAACCTGGAAATTAAAGTAGCCGAACGTACTGCACTACTTACCAGCGCACAAAAAGAACTGGAAACTATTTTCGAACGTGTAAGCGAAGTGTTTTTTTCGTTCGACCTTAATACACCGCGCTTTATACTGGTATCGCCATCGTGTACCAACGTGTTTGGCTACACCCCTGCCGATTTTACCCAAACACCCGAACTGTGGAGCCGCGTAGTACACCCCGATGACCTGAAAGCCCTGCTGAAACGCAACAGGCCTGTGCTGATGGCCGGAAACAAAGCACACGATTATTTCAGGGCTATACGCAGCGATGGAATTATACGCTGGATAGAGATGGACATTATGCCGCTGATGGATGAAAACCATTACCCTATCCGTTTCGATGGGGTATGCCGCGATGTAACCGAACGCAAACTGGCGCAGCAAAGCCTGGAGCTGGAAAAACAACGTTTCCGCGCGCTGATAGAAAAAGGCAGCGATGTAATTGCGGTAACTACCGATGCAGCTACGCTTACCTACATCAGCCCATCGGTAAAAAACATACTGGGTTACGAACCGGCCGAACTACTGGGCATTTATGCCGGTGGCCTGTGCCACCCCGATGATTTTTTACCCGTTTACAACCAGATGGAAAAACTGCTGACAGAAGCCGGTGCATCTGTACGCACCGAGGCGCGCGCCAAACATAAACTGGGCCATTGGGTATGGGTAGAAGTAATACTTACCAACCAGCTAAACGACCCGGCTGTGCGGGGTGTGGTAGCCAACTTTCGCGATGTAAGCGACAACAAAAAAGCCCGCGAAGAAGTAGAAAACCTAAACCAACTACTGGAGCAGAAAGTACTGCAACGTACCCAAGAACTGCAAACGGCCAATAAACTGCTGGAATCGTATTCGTACTCTGTAGCGCACGACCTGAAAGCCCCCCTGCGTGTCATATCGGGCTATGCCAACCTGTTGGGTAGCTCGGCAAAAGATAAGCTAAGCGACGATGACCGCGAACTGCTGGAGGTGATTATTAAAAAGAGTAACGATATGGGCCAGCTTGTATCTGACCTGTTGGTGTTTTCGCAGGCCAGCCAACAGCAGCTAAACTACAACACTGTAGATATGGACGCACTGGTTAAACAGGTAATAGACGAACTGGTGCCCGCCAGCTACCACCCTGCTGCCATAGTACACGTTTCGGCACTGGGCCACACCCTGTGCGACCCTATACTTATAAAACAGGTATGGCACAACCTGATAGGCAACGCACTAAAATATTCGTGCAAAAATACCGCACCGGTTATAACCATAGGCACTACCCAAACCCCTGCCGGCAAAACTTATTTTGTAACCGATAACGGCATTGGGTTTGAAGAAAAGTTTGCCACTAAAATTTTCGATGCCTTTTGCCGGCTTAACAAACCCGCCGACTATGAGGGCAGCGGCATAGGCCTGGCACTGGTAAAAACAGCCATTAACCGCCACGGTGGCCATGTGTGGGCTACCGCAGCCCCCGGCCAGGGCGCTACCTTTAGCTTTACGCTGGGGTAAGGCTGCACCCTTAGTTGCCCCGCCTTACCTCCTACCCTGTTCGTTTTGCCTTAAAATCTTACTTTCGCACCTCTTTTACAAAAAGAGCAGAAAGCAACAGCATGATTACAGTAAATAACCTATCGCTGCGCTACGGTAAGCGCGTATTGTTCGAAGACGTAAACCTTAACTTTACCAGTGGCAACTGCTACGGTATTATTGGCGCCAATGGTGCCGGTAAATCTACTTTTCTTAAAATACTGCAGGGCGATATTGACCCCACCACCGGCACCGTAGCTTTTACCAAAGGCATGCGCGTGGCTGTGCTTAAACAAAACCAGAACGAGTTTGACGAAACACCCGTAATGCAAACCGTACTAATGGGCCACAAAACCCTGTGGGAGGTAATGCAGGAAAAAGAAGTGCTGTACGCCAAGGCCGACTTTACCGAAGAGGATGGCAACCGCGCCGGCGAACTGGAGAATATATTTAACGAAATGGACGGCTGGAATGCCGAAAGCAGCGCCGCCGAATTACTAAGCCACCTGGGTATTAAAGAAGACCTGCACTACAAAATAATGAAGGAACTGGACGGTAACCAGAAAGTGCGCGTGCTGTTGGCACAGGCCCTGTTTGGCAACCCCGATATTCTGTTTCTGGATGAGCCTACCAACAACCTGGATGTACACACCATTAACTGGCTGGAAGATTTCTTAGCCGATTACCAGGGTATCATTCTGGTAGTAAGCCACGACCGTCACTTTTTAGATGCCGTGTGCACCAACATAGTAGATATCGACTTTGGCAAAATGACCATTTACAGTGGTAACTACTCGTTCTGGTATCAAAGCTCGCAGCTGGTAGCGCGCCAAAAAGCCGATGCCAATAAAAAAGCCGAAGACCGTATTAAAGAGCTTCAGGAGTTCATCCGCCGTTTCAGTGCCAACGCCAGCAAAAGCCGCCAGGCTACCAGCCGTAAAAAGGCTTTGGATAAAATTAACCTGGAGGATATTAAACCAAGCAGCCGCAAATACCCCGGTATAGTGTTTAACGGCTTTTTGCGCGAAGCCGGTAACGAGATACTGGAAGTGCGTAACCTTAGCAAAGTGGTTAACGGCGAAACACTTTTCAGCAACGTAAGTTTTACGGTAAATAAGGGCGATAAAATTGCTGTGCTGGGTAACAACAGTGTGGCCATATCGGCTTTCTTTGATATACTAAGCGGTACCGATACCGATTACAAAGGCAGCGTTAACTGGGGTGTAACCACTACCCAGGCCAGCATACCAAACGATAACACCAATTATTTTAAAGGTGTAGATGCTAACCTGATAGACTGGCTGCGCCAGTACAGCCCGCAAGAGAAAGACGAAACGTTTATCCGTTCGTTTTTAGGCCGTATGTTATTTAGCGGCGAAGAGGTATTGAAACAGTGCAGTGTATTATCGGGTGGCGAAAAAATGCGTTGTATGTTCAGCCGTATGATGCTGATGCGTGCCAACGTGTTATTGTTTGATGAGCCTACCAACCACTTAGACCTTGAAAGTATTACCGCCCTTAACAACGGCATGAAAGACTTTAACGGTACCATTCTATTCACCAGCCGCGACCACGAATTGGTTGAAACCATCGCCACCCGCATTATAGAGATATTCCCTAAAGGCATGCTGGATAAAGAAATGGATTTTGACACCTACATTAACAGCGACCGCGTAGAAGAGCAACGTAAAGAGTTTGCATAATCAGTTGTTGGTGGTTAGTTACCGGTTGCCAGCGTAGTGCAATATAAACCTTAATGTTCTTAATGAACTTAATGGTTATACTGTATTAGCTGTTTACTACACCACTATCTCGTAATTGTCAGCTTCAAACTTTTTAGTGCGCTGCATAAACGTAAACGTAAAGCCCGGCCAGTTAATTATGTTTTTACCATTCTGTAGCTGGTACCAGCTTACACAACCACCAGTCTGCCACACAGTGTTGGCCAGCTTTTGTTGTAGCTGCTTATTATATTGCTGTTGCACACCGGCCTTTACGTTTACATAGCGGGCACCGGTTTGTTGCATAGTGCGCAGGGCATCCATTATCAGGTTTACCTGTGCCTCTATCATTAGTAGCATACTACTGTGGCCCAGCCCCGTGTTAGGGCCTATTACCATAAACATATTGGGGTAGCCACTTACCATAGTACCCAGGTAAGCCTCGGCCCCGTTGCGCCAGTCATCGCTCAGGGTTCTGCCGTTTAAGCCCTTCACCGTGTAGCGTATTACCTGCTCGGCAGCGGCAAAGCCGGTAGCCAGCACTATAGCATCTACGTTATGCTGCACGCCATTGGTAGTACGCACACCGGTGGCATTTACTTCGGCTATGCCATCGGTTACCAATTGCACATTGCTGCGGTTAAGCGCCGGGTAATAATTATTAGATAGCAGTATGCGCTTACAACCCATGCTGTAATTAGGCACCAGCTTTTGTTGCAGCGCTTTATTGTTCACACTGCGTTTAATAAACAGCTTAGCTACCGGTGCGGCTATTTTCATTAATACCGGTAGCTTTAAAAAGCCCAGCGCCAGTGCCTCGTGCTGCCAGTACAACCGGTAGCGGTACAGGCGTTGCATAAACGGCAGGTTGGTATACAGCCAGCGCCGTATGCTACCTATCGCAGCATCGGGCTTGGGCAATATCCACGGTGGCGTACGCTGAAACAGCAACAACTGTTTTACATCGGGTGCTATGGCCGGTACTAGTTGTATAGCGCTGGCACCGGTGCCTATTACAGCTACGGTTTTACCGCGGTAATCAAAATCCCTGTCCCACTGCGCCGAGTGGAACAGCGGGCCTTTAAAATCATTCAACCCTTTTATAGCCGGCAGCGCCGGCTGGCTAAGGCTACCCGAACACGATAACAACACCCTGCCGGTGTACTCCTCTCCCGTGGCGGTGGTTACCACCCATATACCGGCAGCCTGGTTAAATACCGCACCGGTTACTGTTTTATTGTATTGTATGTGGCGGGCCACATCGTACTTGGCGGCGCAGTATTCCATGTAGGCCAGTATCTCTTGCTGCGGGCCAAAGTTGCGGCTCCAGTCGGCCTTGGGTTCAAAGCTAAACGAGTACAGGTGGCTCTCTACATCGCAGGCAGCGCCGGGGTAGTGGTTATCGTACCAGGTGCCGCCCAGGTGGGCGTTGCGCTCCAGTAGTACAAAATTATGCTCGCCGGCTTGCTTAAGTTTAATAGCGGCACACAGGCCCGCAAAACCCGCCCCTATTATCAGTTGCCCGTAGGTAGTACCCATGCTGTAAAAGTATGAAATACCGGTAGCCCGCAGGGCTAAATAAACCCGCAGCAACCAGCCGCTTTTTACCGGCTAACAACTGGCACACAATATTTTACGAAATTTTTGGTGCAGGAGTTTGACAGTTCGGAAAAAACGCTACATTTGCGCTCTCCAAAACGCGCCGCGTTCGTATAACGGTTAGTACGCCTCCCTTTCACGGAGGTAATAGGGGTTCGATTCCCCTACGCGGTACCAACGGGGAATTTTTCTCATTTGCAGAAGAATTCCTCGTTTTCTTTTTCTCTAAAGCCCGTGCCTGGCTTGCGATTGAGAAGATTAGAGTGTTAACCCGAATGGTTCGATAAGCCCCGTTTTTCAAATCATACGCTAATCCTTCAGGAAAAATTGCTTTTTGAAGAATTTGCTTACTATGCAAATCCCCTGAAACCCAAGCCTGGCTTAGATTCTGGCAAAGTTTCAACGAAAAATCTACAAATTCTGCACGGTTCGATAATTCGGTAGGCGTCTTTTGCAAATCACGATGGATTTGCGAAATATTTTCCGCGTATTTTTTTCGATGTTTTTGATAAGTAGCGCTATCAATTAAATTATCAATAAACTTTTCTTCCAAACTTTCTACTTGCTTGTTTAAAGCACCCAATCTTCTTTCTAATTCATTCCTTTCAGTATGCATATCCTTGTAAGCGGTATTAAATACATACTCTAATTGCTTCTTTAAAGGTTGAAAATGCTTTTTATCTATTTCAAATGCCGATAGCAGCGAAACGAACTCCTCATGCATAATCTTCGCGCTCTTATTGCATTTACAGCCTTTGGTGTTGCATTTGTAATAGTAAAGCCCCTTTTTCTTTACAAGATATGCTGTCCATTTTGTTTCGCATTTATCGCAAAGTATAAAGTGCTTCAAGGGTGTGTTGTCATTTTCTCGCTTATAGTCGTAATGGCTAGGTTTTGCTTCAGCCAAAACCTCATTTGCTCTTAAAAAAGTCTCTAAACTCACTAAAGCAGGCCATTTACCGTCCACAATATTATCCCCAAGCATTTTATTAGATAATTTGCCGCAATAGACCATGTTTTTAAAAATCCGGCTTAATTGCTTCTCACGTATTTTAAAGCCTAATTTGTTCAACTTTACGGCAATCTCCGAGGATTTCATGTTTCGCTCCGCTTTCCACTTAAAAGCTTGCTTTATAGCCCTACCTGTGTCGTTAATTGTCAATACAGTCTCTCCATCAATGTTTGCTTGGTCATAACCGAGGGGGGCTTTACCTATTATGTATCCTTTTTCAAACTTTTGCTTCATTCCGCGAATTGTCCTTTCGCTGCGCTGTTGATTATCGAAGTTGGCAAACAGTAACTGTAAGTTCTGTTGGAATATACCTGACGAGTTTTGAGTGTCAATAGGTGAGTTTACAGCAACTATTTTTATGCCTTGTTTTCTTAGTTTGTCCGCTATATGAATGGCTTCGGCACCTGACCTGCTAAATCGATCATGATCCGAAACAAATATGTAGCGGATGTTTTCTTTAGATTGCTTGATAAACTTTAACATCCTCTGAAATTCTTTCCGCTCGTCATTGGCAGCGGATTCATACACGCCACCAAATTCGGCAGTAATGGGAATGCGTGAGTTCAAAGAAAAACGAAGGATCGCTTTTTTTTGCGATTCGAGGCTGCCGTTATTTTCAAATTGTTCTTTTGATGAAACCCTTGAATAAGCGACTGCTACTTCATCTCCTTTGCTTTGTATTGGTAGGTTTTCCGGACGAATGAACTGCCTTAGAAGTTCCAAATTTTTATCCGTTTTCATATTATATGATTTACTAAATATTATGCTTTGTTTGTTCAAATAGATTAAAGAAAACAAGTGCGATATGTTTAACTTGTTGTATGTATTCAAGACATTCTTTTTCAGAAAAATCCTGAAAGCCCTCCATACTTTTCAGTTCCTCGACAGTTAAGTCTGTCTGATTTTGAGTGTATGACATATACCATTGGTATCAGCGAACACAATCCCATGCATAGGGTATTATTCCAATTATTCAAGAATGGAACTGAGGCTATCAGATTCCTTAATGCTACTTTAAATCTCATTTGAAATGTTTTACAATTTCTTTGGTATAGTAAATTCCGCCACCTTTCTTGGCTTTATAAGTTATTTGCTCATAATTTTTCAAGAGTATACTTCTCTTTACGGCGACTGATTCTTCGGGTGATAAATCCTTATCCTTTTCAATCTGGTAGTAACGAGGCTTTTTCCCTTCATTATCAAAATGAATTTTTAATGACTTTATATGCCCACTCCTTATTACTTTAAGTAATTCTTCTTCTTCTTTAGACAAATAGTTTGTGATTCTTTGCCGCTTTATCAATAAATCATCGTTTATAAAACGATTTATATATTTCATTAACGGAATTTCCACGAATACTTCATCACTGAAGGTTGTGTTAAATTTCTCATTAAGATATGGTGGTAAAAGTTGTTCTGTATCTTTTGTAACTATCATGCCTATCTTCTTATCAGACCGGATAAAGAATCGAGTGGTAAGGCTTTCGTACAAATCCTGAAAAATCCGAAACTCAAATCCGTACACTTTAAAGCCGGGAATATCTTTGGCTAAGTTTTCAATGTCATTATCCTTAGTATTTGTTATAACCGTTTGTAAATCTGAGTTGCCTGGATGTTTAAACTCTTGATAAGCTAATAGCCAAGATTTCGGGAAAGATGAATTGCTATCCCGCCATGCATTTTCCTTAAAAAACTGAAGATGTGGATTATAACGTATGCCTAAGCTTCTTAGATCTGCAATGAGCATCAGCCAGATAGCCTCATAATAATTCAACATTACTTTTTTACCTGCATTCTTCTCATTGTCTATTGTTGCCGGAAGTATTTTTTGCGCTAACCAATCCCGATAGGTTTTGATATCGACGGATAAATCCTTCAACTCGAACCTACGTTCTTTCAATGCAAAAAATATTTTACCTGGATGAGCCTCAACTCCATCATAAATAAAATTCAAATCGTCATTTCTCAAGCTTAACATTTTTGTTATAAATATACTTATTTAACGAAAATATTAAATATTTTCACTTAAGCAAAAATTAAAACATGGGAATTAAGAATGATTATCCTGAATTGCGCAAATCAGCTACAGTAAAAACCTGTCAGTTATGCGGGCGAAAAGTAAGTGCCAGGGGTCTTGTATCGCATCTAAGGATGGGGCACTATAAAGACATAGTTCGTTATTACAGCTTTCTCCAAAATTTATTACAGAACGAGGCAGGCAATTCTTTATCCCAAGATGAACAAGGCAAACTGCAAAATTTGATTACTGTTTTGGAGAAAGTGGTTAAAGATGAAAAATTATTGCATCCAAACGCTTTGCCCACTAATCTGAATGAAAGTATGATGGCATTCGGATTTAAAGAGTTAGCTAGAAAAACACTAGTAAAACCCACATTAGCAAATATAGCAGTAGCCGAAAAACCTGTAGATAAGCCGAATGTAAAGGTCCAGTCCAAAACGAACAATGACTATATTTTGGAATATGCAGCTCTTATCAGGCATCGTAATGAGATTAACGCCAAAGTGGAAACTATACAAGAACAAATGCAGCGATATAGGAACATGCCCACATTGCTGGAAATAGAATTAAAAGGAATCCAAATGCAGAAAGAAAATGGCATCGATACTAAAGAAGCAGAGGAGAGGTGGAACTTTTATTCAGCGCTTCTCATCAGACCAGATCAATTGTAATTTAGATTGATTTAATGCTTCTTACAGCATCCATCCAAGCTATTCACAGCTTCTGCTGGTGCCTTTTTATCGTCCGCATCAAAACCAGCCTTATTGATGGCTGCGCGGATAGCATCTACATTGGTCTTATCCGCATCGTACGTTACAGTAATGGTATTGGCCTTTGAATCCACCGAAACCTTTTTTATGCCCTTTCCCTCGCGTATGCGGTCATTTATGTTAGGGCCGCAGCTGCCGCACTGCATGCAATGGCTACAGTATATCTGTGTTTTAATGGTTACGGTTTTCACTTCGCCACCTTTGGCAATGGCTAAAATTGAAAAGGCAGAGAAGATAGCTGCCAGTAGCATGTTTTTCATTTTGTATTGTTTTGTATAGTTGATAATAAGTCGTTTGGTATTTCCATCGGTTTTAAGCCCGGTACATTTGCGCCACCGGTATTTCCAACAGGTATTTCTCCCACAAATGACTTAACACCACCTACCAGCAGTCGAGGGATTTGTCCTATAATTTCCCGAAGGTTTTTAACCTTAATTCCAAACATAAGCATTTTCCAATGCACCAGCGTATGCTCATATGGATAAGGCTGACCTATGACATGCGCTCTTCCAGATGCCGCCAACTGGCAGTTAGGTTGTTTTGTGAGAATGCACTTTCAGCATCTTGAAGTTCCTTTTCAAAGAAAGGTTTTAGAGATACCGGCATGGTGGTATTGAATTTCATGTTTGCTACTTTAACTCATTAGTTAAAAAAAATTCTTTTCCTTTCCTTGTAAAATAGTTTTTTCATTGGTGCCATAATGTATATAGGCGGCTACATGCATATTATTAGGATTCCATTGAGATGGTAAAGTTCGCTGGTAGGTTTTCCGTATCACTCTGCCTTGCTCGGTCGTTGAGTTAATTAAGTCACCGGTTGTGGCAGTCAGAAAATCGCGCAATACATCATTATGTGTATAGAAAGTGTCTATAATTGAGCCGTTTAATTGAGCGGTGATAATGTCGCTTTCAGTTAAAGCAATAGTTAATCGGTTTGTCTCTGAAACATTTTGTGTGTAGCGCAACTCTACAGTGGCTTTTAAAAGCCGTGAAACAGAATCATACGTAGTAAATATCCCAACGTTCACAGGTGGCAGAACGGAAAGTTGTTGATTGACTTTGCTGACCCACTTATTTTTATCTAAAACAATGTTGGTTTCGCCTGAAAATAGCTTTCGGTCAATTCCAGCTGCTGGTTGAAGACCGATTTGGCCTAAAAAGTCAAAGAGGTCTTGCGCCTTTTGGCTCCTGAAATCCTGGGCACTAAAGCTATAAGGCGCCCCTAGAGAATTGATGGGGTGTAAACTAATGGCAACTATACGGTTTGGATTCGCAGCTTTTATTCCCGCCAATATTTGATGCCCTTGAGGACAATTAGGGCACCGCACACCGGTAAACTCTTCTACCACAACATTCTTAGATTCGGGTGTAATGGATGATATTTCAATGTATGAAGTATCGTCAACAATGTTTACGTTATTTTTTAAAATAATTTCCGGCCCTAATTCTTTACAAGACGAGTATCCAAGTATTATTAGTAATGTCAGAACGAGTAGTGGTTTTATGCGCATAAAACTTGTTTTTATTTCAATCAATGGTTAATCAGGATTTTCTTTACCGAGCGAAAATCATTGTTAAGCGTTAATACATAAAATCCATTGGGAAGATCCATTGTTTCAACAGTCCATTGGTTATTTCCATTAGATGTAGGCTGCATGAAGTAAGTCCTACCAAGCAAGTCATGCATTGTAAACGACTTTATCTCAACCTGTTTATTTTGGGTTAAAGCAATTGTAATTTTTGAAGAGGCTGGATTAGGAAATACTTTGAAATCCCAATTCTCCTGTTCTTTTATGTCATCTTTAACTGATAGCAATACGGAAGAATCTAATAACGCCTCGGAAAAATACATTAGTCCACCTCTCGAGTTCCCTGCGATATAGTCTTTTTTCTCATCGTTGTTTAAGTCACCTATTGCAACGGAAGCCTTTGTTCCAAGGTCAAATTGAAGCACATTGTTACTAAGTAGATTAAATGCGCCGGATCGTAGTTTAGTTGGATCTATTTGGTATTTGAATACCATGCCACGGTTACTGCCAACATATAAAAAGTTGTTTCCGGATGTATCACGAATAATAGACGGCTGTGAATACCCTTCAGGAGAACCAGAGGCTGTAACATTTATAGCCCCGAAAGAACTGTTTGATGAATCCATGCTAAACTGCGGATTGGTTGATGTTCCATAATTCCAGAAATAAGAGATCTTGCCATCTTTGCGGCCACATAGTAAATCATTCAAGCCGTCATTGTTTATATCATAAATAAATGGAGCACTATATTGCCCGACATCTATACCCATGAATTGACCTGCGGTTAGATTGTTAAAGGAAACGATATTTGTTCCAGGGTTTTTAAAAAAGTGCAAAACGCCATTTAGCTCTCCTACCAACAAATCTTTAAAACCGTCTCCATCCAAATCACCAAATGCAGGGTGTATGGCCACATAAAGATATTGAGACAGATTAGAATAGTTTAACTCTCTCAGATTGAATTTTGGCTCTGTATTAGTCCCTGTATTTTCCAGCAGAGCCAATTCTGACAGATAAGTCTGGAAAGGCCTGAAATATCCATAATTGCCTACCACGATGTCAATATTGCCATCGGAGTTATAATCAAACAACGCAGGTTTTGAATCAGTTCCAAAATCCAGCATTTGATTTACCAGAAAGGTGTCGGAAATGAACTGATAAGGACAAGAAGTATCCCCTGTATTTTTGTAGTAATTGATATTCCTCACATCGCTCGTCCCTGCACGTGGGTTTGGAGCAACTAATATATCCATCAAGTTATCATTGTCTGCATCTACACCAAAAGCAGTTGGAAAAATTATTCCATCATTTGAAATATCACAACTTGGAAATATGCTATCAATAGAGCACATATCGGCATTCAAGTTAGAACCACAATTTTCGAGATATGTTAGAGCTTCCCAACCGAAATCGCCAATAATTAAGTCCTTATCATTATCATAGCCATTGTCAAATGCAAAAATACTTGAGCCACCTGCATGTCTCGACGGGTCTTCTTCTGAATCTGCACTGCTTTCATCCGTTTTACAACTAACCAGGTGTATGGAGCTTACAGCCGCGTCTTCCATAAAATGTCCCCAACAATTTATAGGAGAAGCAAATCGGATAGAATCGTATGGTAATCCAAATTCAATAGTTTGGTTTTCAAAATATTGAACTGAAGAACCTAAACCAAAAGTTAGAAAATCCAGGTCGCCATCATTATTTACATCCACGAAAGGACTGAAATCATCGGGAAGAGAAAACATGTTGCTGTAAGTAAGGTTATCCTGATATAAAAGCAATGGGCTGACTATATCCCATGAAATAGTATTTCCATTTTTTCTCCCCTTATATAGCTTAGTTCCGGTAGGCGTATATGTAAATATATCTGGGATTGAATCGTAATTATAATCTCTTATTTGTGCGTTACTTTGAAGTTCAGGAATAGTATTATCATATTGAGGTTTGTAATCAAATGATGTATCGGAATGTGTTCTGTTATTTATAAAAACTAATGACTTATCACCTCCGCGATCAAATGCGAAAAGGTCAGGCCACCCGTCTCCATCAATATCGCCCTGTGTTAATTGAGGTGAGTTCAGGCCGCCAGACCACGGTTGTCTCAGGGGGAGTTGATTTTTAGTTACCCTAATATTTAAAACAGGGTAAATGTTTTGGGCATAGATTAGTTGTCCTGTCAAAAGAATCAATAAAAGGATTGCTTTAGGTCTCATAATTGTTAGTTTTTAAATGCAGCGGAATATGGGTCAACAGAAATTTCGCGTTTACTGTTTGGTATATTTTCAAGTGTATTTAAATCAATGGTTGTGAAGTAGCCGTTGCGTCCTGAACACTCCGTACTATGGTGCGGTGCAGGACCATCAGCAGTTACATTACGATGTGATACAAAAACTTTTTTTTGTGCTTCGTCAATCGCTACCCCATGGGGCTGGTAGCCTGTAAAAAGATGTTTTACTACAGATAAAGTTCTGTAATCAATAATGAAAACGGAGCCTCGCTTACCGGGATAGGTGGTGTTGTCTTCCGTACAGGTTACGAATAAATAATTTGTGGATGTGGAAATGGCCATTTCCTGGGGATAAACCCCTACCGGAATCACCGCCAGCAAACTATCATTGGCAGCATTCATGACACGCACTTCGTTGCTTTTTTGACATGTTAAGAAATATTTGCTCATATCCGGAGCAAATAATATTTCGTGCGCATCGTAAATTGACGAGGGAATTGAAGAGGGGCTTCCATCAAGGGTTTTTTCTTCATAATCTAAACTTTGCGGATCTCTTACATCAATTTTGTAAAGATGATTGCCTGTCTGAGCTGTTACATACAAGTAGTTTTCATCGGCACTAAGTGCGGAACCGTGCGGCACGAACATTCCTCCTATACTCCCCAATACCTGATAATTTATTAGATCAACTACCACCATTTTCCCTGAGGGACTCCAATCTATGCAGTATGCTTTTGTGCCATCGTTACTTATTGCAAACGTGTTCCAACTTCCTGGTCCAATATCCACCTGTCCAAGCAATTCATCCGTTGCACCACTAAACTTTTGGATAAAACTACCACCTATAAATGTAACGCACCAAAAGGAATTATCGGGAGAAACACGTACCATATGTGGCGCTTCAATTCCAGGAGCCACGCCAGTTGAAATATAACGCATTATCAAACTGGTTTCCGGGTCAATTACGCTTACCAGATCGCACCCTTGGTTAGATATATATATCTTCTTTCGAGTAGTATAATTTTCGAATGCAGTATTTCCCTGACAGTTCGGGGCACCTGATTCAATCCAATCCCGTATTGACATTATTTCCTCTCTTGAAAGCGGATTGCTATTCAGTGGCATCGTGGGTAAGACTTTGGCACCTAAGTCGTCATAAGTGTTTGAAAAAAGAAATACCGTGCTTTGGCTATAGAAGTGCGGTATTATAACGCTTCCATTTCTATCACCTCTCATTGCGTTCTGCCAGCTACTTAAATCAAGTCCAGCCGCACCTCCGGAACTTTGAGTGTTATGGCAGCCCGGAAGACTACATTTTGTGTCGATAATTTTTGCAATTGCATCAGGATAACAGGATGTACTTGGCAATTGTGTTTTGTCTCTTGTACAGCCAGAAACCGTAAAAAACAAAATGAAAATAAGGAGCTTAATAGGTGTTCTCATATGAGTAGAATAAGGGGCAGGTTTAGGCCTGCCCCATGCTAATGAAGTTATTCAGTTACTGCCACGTTTACATTCACTTCTCCTGATGTCTCTTCGGTAGAAAAAGGCACACCTCCAACAACAGTATCGTTTATTGCCGGATCAATTGCAATTTGATAAATATAATAGCTACCGCACTTTACATTTTCAATTTCAATATGGTTTTCAGTAGTATCTCCGGCAATTTGCAAATCATAATTTGAGGGGCTTGCACCTGGGAATTCCTGAGTATCAAATTTCACAAACGCCCACAATGGTTTAGTATCTGCTCCATGATGTTTTGGAAATGCTACGATAGTAAGTGAGCCGCCTGACCCACCTTTGCATTCCTTTTTACAAGAAGAAACGAATGATAAAATACATGTAAGAATTACCACTGATAGAAATAAATTTTTCATTATTGATTAAGGTTTTGGTTATAAATTGATGAGATCCATGTTATGAGTAGGATATAATTTCCGGCGGGTCTATAAGTTCATCATAAACACCGTATAAAAGCGTAACGTCCTCCCAAAATGCTCGTGGATCTTTTTGTGCTGGCTTGATTACTTTAATAACCCGCTTTTCAAAACCCACTATAAAATCCATTTCTTCTTTTAAGACGAATTTGGACTGCTGTCGATTTGGCTCCTGTTCATTTATTCGTTTACTCAACTGGCAATGTGCCTTGCATTTTGTTTGTGGGTCGTGCCTGTTTATACAAACATTCCTGATTAGGTAAGGCTGTTGGCTAAAAAACACCATACATACCAATAGCATTTGCAGTTGCTGAATCAGCATTGCAAATGCAATAGAGATATGCAGGACTAATTTGAACATTGATTACTTTGTTTGTGGAACTTCCAATCGCTGCCTAAGATAGTTCTCAGCTTCTGCAACGGTTTTAATTTCTTCTGCTTTTTCGTCAGGAATAGTTATGTTGAATTTCTTTTCAAATTCCATAATTACTTCTACCATTTCCAGTGAATCGGCTCCTAAATCATCTTTGAAGCTGGCCGTACCTACAATTTGCTCCGGTTTAATGCCAAGAGATTCTATCAATACTTCATCAAAAATTTGCTTAAAGTTTTCCATTGATTGATTTCAGTTTATTGTTTTTTAATAGCTTATACATGCCCCACCAGGCTACAGGAGCCAAAATTACAACACTCGCCATTCCAGGAAAATACCCATATGGTTCGCTTGTGAATAATGGGAACACAAAATGTGCTAACTCCGTAATGCCCATAGAGGCAAAAAATGTCCATGCAAGATAATAGCCAAACGCATAGTTTCGTTTAACCAATATTGGTATTGCTAACCAGGCCCCTACTGATGCCAATACCAGAAGAATTACAGGCGCTGATGTGATTTCAGGCGTAGTCACTCCTGTTATAGCAGACAATTTCGCAAAGAACCCCATTACTTTTTCTTCCACCCTGTGAAGGAGGAACAAAACAAGCGTTACCCAGTATGCTACTTTAAACTGCTCAAAAGGAACCTGGTGCGTTGTAAATAGCCAGATTAGAAAACCTCCGAGGAATCCAAACGTAAATATAAGCGCTGTCCAAAAACCGAATGCGATATAGCCTAAGACAAGGATGGCTATGGTAAACAGAAAGGCACTTATTTTAACTGCAACAGATGTATTCATAAAATATCAGTTTACTTAGGTGAAATAAGGGTTAACAGTTATCACAACATTCTTTTTTGCTCCCGCCTGGTTTAAGATTACCAAAGCTTGGTGGTGTAGAAGATGACCCGGTAATTTTCATCTTCTCATTTTCAAAACTCATTAACCGAAGACTTATCAAGATAACTATCAGCGTAACGCCTACATCAGCAGCAATGGCTAATACAAGATTACTGAATCCTAAAAAAGCTAAAGTGATAAAAACCAGCTTAATCAATATGGCAGCACCGGTATTAAAACGAATAGTTGTAACTGTTCTCTTACCCAGCCTTATAAGAAATGGAATGAGTGATAGTTTATCGTTCATAAGCGCTATGTTAGCTGTCTCTATGGCGGTGTCGCTACCAGCTGCGCCCATTGCAATGCCAACCGTTGCTTTAGCTAATGCCGGTGCATCGTTTACACCGTCACCAACCATGGCAACCTTCTGATATTGCAATAATACTTCGGCCATACGCTGGGATTTGTCCTCGGGTAACAATCCGCCAAATATTTTTTCTATACCTACTTGATCAGCTATAAATTTTGCGGATTGTTCCGAATCACCGGTCAACATGATGGGAAGAATATTCATTTCCTTAAGTTGCCTCAAAGCATCAACGCTATCAGGTTTTATTTCGTCGGTTAAACCTATAATTCCGGCAACACCATCTCCAAAACTCACCACAACACTTGTTTTACCCTGTGCAGAAAGTCTTTTTACTATTTCCTCAGCCTCTGCACTTACGGGCTGATGCTCGCGGATGAAATTTAGTTTACCAATCAATATCGTTTCATCTTCACAAACCAGACATCGCGCGGTAGCTCCTTTCCCTGCAATACTTTCAAATTTTTCCACCTTATGAATATTGTAGCCTTCTTTCTTTGCTTCATCAACAATAGCCTGTGCCAAGGGGTGTTCACTGAAAATCTCCGCTCCTGCACTACAGGCCAATAGTTCTTCTTTACTAGTCCCATTCAATGGTATTACATCGCTTACAACTGGGTTGCCATAAGTGATAGTGCGTGTTTTATCCAGGCAGATGGCTTTTATTTCGCTTATAGCTTCAATATACTTGCCTCCCTTTACCAACACTCCTTTAGAAGAGGCGTTGCCTATAGCCGCATAAATTGCAACGGGGGTGCTTATTACCAACGCGCAAGGGCAGGCAATTACAAGCAATGTAATCGCTTGCTGCAGCCAATGGTTAAAATCCTGTTTTAGAAATAATACCGGGATAATAACCATGCCCAGCGCCAACACTATAATAATTGGCGTATAAATTTTTGCAAACCGCTGAATGAATTTTTGCGAATCACTCTTATTTGCTGCTGCCTCAAAAGTTAATTGGACGATTTTGGAAAAGGTGGTGTCAGCAGATAATTTCGTAGTCTTAACTTCAATAAATCCGCTTTTATTTAATGTACCGGCAAACACACTGTCACCCACTGCTTTATCTTTAGGTATAGGCTCACCGGTTATGGCGGCCTCGTCCACTGATGTGTCTCCGCTGGAAATAACCCCATCAAGAGGTATCATGTCGTGCGGCTTAACTTGTATAATGCTACCCACTGGTATCTTGTCAATGGCTGTCTCGCTGCCCTGTCCCTTAATCATTGCAGTTTTAGGTGTTTTGGAAACGAGATCATCTAAAGCAGATTTGCTATTTTCTATTCCTATTTCTTCCAACCGTTCACCTAATACATATAACACTATTACCACCGCCGCTTCGGGATATTCACCTAAGTAAAAAGCCCCAATACACGCAATTACCATTAGCAAGTTGATACTGCTAAAATTAAAAGTGAATAATGCTTTTATACCATGCCATATTACTTCGTAGCCTATACCCACAATAAATGCCCCAAAGATAAATGGAGCGTAGGGCATTGGTATGTGTATACCTGCTAAAGAGAGTATCTCAAGGACTATCACAATCAGGATAGCTACCAGCAGGGTTACAAATTTTTTATCCTTTAAAGGCAGTTTCATGTTTTTAGTTTATTTGATTAACGAATTGAGGCACACGAATGCATATACATCCTGTCTATTTCTTAAATTTTTCGGGCTTGTAATTTTCATCAGGTAATAGATAGCAACCAATAGCATCAGTTGATTTGATAAGCACCTCCTTGTTTGCTATCAAGCTATCAAGGGCATCTCTTAAATAAAATTGAGTTGCTACCGGACGATATTTACCAGGACTGTAAAACCAGTTGTCTACCAAGCCTCGATAAAGGATTTGTTCACGTTTATCTACCACCACAACTTCAGGGGTGATAGTAGCTCTATATTTTTGTGCCAGTATTGCGTCCTTATCATGTAACAAGGTGAAATTTGGATTATGCTTCACCTTGAACTTTGCAATAGCGGCAGGTGTAGTAAAATAGTTACTACAAGCTGCCACTATATTCACTCCATGCTTTTTGTAATTGTTATTAAGCTGATTTAGGGTGTAGACATATTTAACACACATAGGACAATCAGGGCTATAGAATATATAAACCGTATACTTAGTAGCAACAGGGTTAAAAGAGCATACAAGGAAAATAAGTATACTACTTAGAGTTATATTTCTTAGAAACATTGTCATAGAATTGGTTTATGCATTTTTTTAATGCTCATGTGCTTCACCCTGATTAGTCATTTTAGCTAACACAAAGAATGCTCCATTGGTTACAATCTTGGCATCGGCATGTATATCCTTCAATAAGGTAATCTCGCTATACCCCACATCAGTGGTGCCTTTGCGCACAGGTATTCTTTCAAAAAATGTTTCCTCTTCAACTGGAGATTGTGCTTTTTCCGAATGGTCGTGACCATGCTCATCGTGCTTATGTCCTTCAGCTTTTTTTTCTTCGTGATGTTCCTCCTCATCGTGTGCATCGGTCACTATAAAAATATAGTCTTGCCCTTCATGGTTTACAATGGCATCTACCGGCACGGCATCTACCGTTGCATTTTCAAGGCTTACAAGCGCCGTAATGTTCATTCCATCTATTAAGCCTTGCTTATTGCCTTTTACATTGGCGTGGACTGCAATGGCCTTTGTGTTATTCTCAAATGTGTTACTAATGGCATATACATCAGCATCGTATTCTTTACCTGGGTTGTTGGTTAGAGTAAAATGGATGGTTTGACCGACTTTAAGCTTGGCCAGGTCTTTTTCATAAACGTATAAATCAAGGTGTAGCTGGCTGTTGTCTATTATTTCTGCTACTGAGGTGTTGGCATCAATATAACTGCCGATATTCACCGTTACATTACTTACAGACCCATCAATAGGACTGATGATACTTATTGTTGATTGAATATTGTCCGGTGTAAGCGTCTGCGCATTTATTCCTATCAGTTCTAATTGTTTTTGCAGGCTGGCTTTTCTCGCTTTCAGCGTTTTCAGTTCTGTATCTGCCTGCTGTAATGTTTTTAAAGCACCGGCATTGCCCTGCTGCAAATCCTGCTGGCGTTTTAATTCCAATTCGGCAAGGCTGAGTTTCGATGTTACATTCAAATAATCCTCCTGAAGCGATATAAACGTGGTATTGCTAATGGTAGCAATGGCCTGGCCTTTACGAATGGTAGTGCCGGTTTGCACGAGAATTGATTTGATGACGCCACCGGCCAATGTTGTAGCAGTAGCTCGGTTTTGGTTGGGCACCCGCAAAATACCATTGGCTTTTATAGAGGCGGTGAGTTGTTTTTTTTCAATTCCACCAAGCTGTATGTTGATTGACTTCATTTGCTCGGCGGTAAGGCTTACCGTGTTGGTGTTTTCATGCTCATGATGCTCTACTTCGCTTTGTTCTGTAGCGGTTTTGCTTTTACTACCGCACGATTGCAGGGTTACAGTGCAGGCCATTACAAAAAGCAAAAGCCAGTATGTTGATTTAAGAATTTGATATTTCATGATTATTGATTGATAATGAGGTTAATGGTAATTACACTTTGATTGATTTGATTCACGGTCTGCAAATAGCCCAATTGAATATCGCTGGCTGTTTGCAGGGCTTGCAGGTATTCCATATAGGCGATGTTACCACTGCGATAGTTAAGGTTAGCTGTATTTATAATTACAGTAGCATTGCTAAGGTTGGCATTTTTATAAAAACTGTATTGGGCAAGTTGCTGGTTATATTGTGTTACCGCGTTTTGGAGTTGTACCTGTAAAAATAACCTTCCATTGTCAGCCTCCTTCTGCATTACCTGCTTCTGTAGTTCCAGAGATTTTACTTTGGATGCATTGCTCATAAAGGTAAGCGGCACGGCAATACCGGCTGTTAAGCCCTGAAAACGTTTACTCCTGTCATAGTAAACATCCTGGCCGTTTATGCTTTGAAAACCGGTTAAGGATTGGTTGAAATATCCTATAGAGAAGTCAGGCAATGCCTGTGCTGTTTCAACCTTTTTGTTTTGTTGCGCCACCGCTACATTTTGGTAAAGCAGTTGAAGTGAGGGATTGGTGTTTAGCTTTGCGCTATCGGGTATCTCTGAAAATGCCAACGGTTCGTAAGTTGTTGGCGACAGAATACTAAAATCCTCCGGCGCGTTGAGTATTGCTTTAAGTATGTTATATGTTTCGGCAATGTCCGCTTCGTTTTGGCGCAATTGAATTTTCAAAAGTCCTTGCTTTGCTTCGGCAGACGTCTTTTCAAGCAGGTTAGTTTCGCCGGTACTGTATCGTAAAGCAGCTGCGCTTGCAAAGTTCCCATAGGCACTATCTAACTGCAATAATACCTGCCTGTTTTGCAACAGATATATGTGCTGATAATAAAGCGATTTTACCTGAGCGGTTACTTCGTTTACTGTGACTTGCTTCTTAATCTGGCTGCCTTGCAATTGTGCTTTATACAATCCTGCCTGGGCTACATAAATACCAGGAAAGGGAATTGATTGCGATACCTGGAAACCTAAATCCTGATTGATGCTGTTGTATTGCCCGTATTGAACAGACACGCCCGTTTTAGGCAATTCAAATACGGATTTCTTTAATGCCTGGGACGACTGCACATTTAATTGCTGCGCTTGTATTGCTAAATTGTTTTTAAGCGCCAGCGATACGGCTTCATCTACAGTAATAGCTTTAGGGCTTTGGGCAGTTGCCTGCAATACCGTAAAAGCAATTATAAATAGGGTAGCCATACCTTTTGTGATTTTAATCTTTGCAGACGAAAAGAACAGATAGAGAAGCGGAAGCACGAACAGGGTTAAAAAAGTAGCAGTAAACAATCCACCAATTACAACAGTTGCTAATGGCTTTTGTACTTCTGCACCAGCTCCATTCGATAGTGCCATAGGGAAAAATCCTAAAGAAGCTACGGTTGCTGTCATCAAAACCGGGCGTAAGCGCATTTTAGTACCTTGTTTTATGCGTTCAATAACATCACTGACACCATCTGCTTCTAACTGGTTGAATGTACTTATCAGCACTATACCGTTAAGCACCGCTACACCAAATAGCGCAATAAAACCCACTCCAGCCGAAATACTAAACGGCATGTCGCGAAGCATTAACGCAAATACGCCGCCTATTGCTGCCATAGGAATAGCCGTGTAGATAAGCACGGCTTGCTTTACCGATAAAAAGGTGAAATAAAGCAACAAGAATATCAGCAACAACGCTATCGGTACAGCAATCATTAAGCGTTTAGATGCAGCTTTTAGATTTTCGAATGTTCCACCATAGGTAAAATAATACCCTTCAGGCAGTTTAACCTCGGCGTTTAGTTTCTTTTGAATATCAGTAACAACGCTTTCTACGTCTCTATCACGCACGTTAAAGCCAACAACTATCCGGCGCTTACCGTCTTCACGGCTTATCTGAGCAGGGCCCAGCTCCATTTTAATCTCAGCAACCTGTGATAATGGAATTTGAACACCCTTACCGGTAGGTATAAATAGCTGCTCCAGGTCTTCCATACTGCTGCGGTTAGCACTATCAAGGCGTACCACCAAATCAAACCTTCGCTCGTTTTCAAATACCACACCGGCCTTACCACCTGCAAAAGCGGTACTTACAATATGATTTATGTCTTCAATATTCAACCCATAGCCGGCAATTTGCGAGCGGTTATAGCGTATCACTATCTGTGGAAGCCCCTCTACTCTTTCCACCATTGGCTGTGTAGCCCCTTCTACTTTCTGAACCACCTTAGCCACTTGTGTTGCATAATTTAATAGGGTATCTAAGTTTTCGCCAAAAACTTTAACGGCTACGTCCTGACGTATACCGGTCATTAGTTCGTTAAATCGCATTTGTATAGGTTGGTTTTTTTCAAAAAATACGCCGGGAATAACACTTAGCTTTTCCTCTATTTCTTCGGCAACTTCATCGTAAGAAATGTCCCGTTTCCATTCATCCGGATGCTTTAGAATAATCATCATATCCGTGGCCTCAGGTGGCATAGGGTCGGTTGGAACCTCTGCTGCACCAGTTTTGCCTACAACCATTTTTACTTCTGGAATTTCTTTGGCAATGCGTGATGCCTGCATAGATGTTTCAATACTTTGCGAAAGGGAACTGCCTTGCGGAAGAATACAATGAAACGCAAAGTCACCCTCCTGTAATGTTGGAATAAACTCGCCCCCCATTTGTGTAAAGAGAACAACTGCCACTACAAATAGCGCAACCGTAAAACTAACCACAGCGATTCGGAAACGGATAGCCTTATCCAGCATGGGAGAATATCCTCTTTGAAAGAAGTCCATCATGCGGTCGCTAATAGTGCGCTTATGGGTAATGTTGCGACTTAGAAATAAGGCCGACATCATGGGTATATAAGTAAGCGAAAGGATAAACGCACCGATTATGGCGAACGATACCGTTTGCGCCATAGGCCTGAACATTTTTCCTTCAATCCCCACAAGGGTGAGAATTGGGAGGTAAACAATGAGAATTATTATTTCACCAAAGGCTGCGCTATTTCTTATGCGCGATGAGGCCGTATATACCTCCTTATCCATTTGTTCTCGTGTGAGTGTTCCTGTATTGCTGCTTAATGATAGGTGATGCATCGTAGCCTCTACTATAATTACAGCGCCATCTACTATCAATCCGAAATCTATAGCGCCAAGGCTCATAAGGTTAGCACTTACACCAAACAGGTTCATCATACCAAGCGCAAAGAGCATGGCCAGCGGTATGGCTGAAGCCACAATAAGGCCAGCACGAAAATTTCCCAGAAAAAGAACCAATACAAAAATTACTATCAACGCACCTTCTATAAGGTTTGTCTCCACCGTTTTCATTGCGCGTTTTATTAGGTCAGTTCTATCCAAAAAGGGTTCTATTATTACATCAGTCGGTAAAGACTTTTGAATAGTAGCCATTTTAGCTTTCACACGCTCCACTACATCGGCGCTGTTGGCACCTTTCAGCATCATTACTACACCGCCTACTGCATCTACCTCTCCATTGTAGGTCATAGCACCGTAACGAATAGCACTGCCAAATCTCACTTCGCCAACATCTTTAATTAAAATAGGTATACCATTAGGATTGGTTTTTACTACGATACTTTTTATATCGTCAAACGAGCCTATTAGCCCTACCCCACGTATAAAATAAGCCTTTGGGCGCTTATCTATATAAGCACCTCCGGTATTTTCATTGTTTTTTTCGAGGGCCGCAAATATTTCAGGAATTGTGATGTCCATAGCAATAAGCCGGTTTGGGCTTATTACTACTTCATATTGTTTTAGTTGCCCGCCAAAGCTGTTTACTTCTGCAATACCGGGTGTTCCGTATAACTGCCGCGCTACTATCCAATCCTGCATGGTGCGCAGGTCCATGGCAGTATATTTATCTTCGCTGCCTTTCTTCGGGTGTATGACGTATTGATATACCTCACCAAGCCCGGTACTGACAGGTGCGAGTTCAGGTGTTCCTGCACCCGGTGGAATTTTATCCTGCGCTTCCTTTAAACGTTCAAGTATAAGCTGACGGGCGAAGTATATATCTACATCATCATCAAATACTACTGTTATAACCGATAGCCCGAATCTTGAAATGCTTCTCAGTTCAATAAGGTCAGGTAGATTTGCTATGCTTTGTTCTATAGGATATGTAACCAGTTGCTCAACCTCCTGGCCAGCAAGAGTGGGACAGGTAGTTATTATCTGTACCTGATTATTGGTAATGTCGGGCACTGCATCAATAGCCAGGCGGGTAGCGCTCCAACTACCCCATGCAATCAAAGCAAGGGTGAATATGCCCACAATAAATTTATTCTTAATGCTAAACGCAATTATCTTATCTAACATGTATTGTCGGTTAAATGAACATGACTAACCATAGCTGTAGTTACAGCGTGGCTAAAACTCTAATCTGAAAGGATGTTCTTAACCGAGTTTGGGAGGTTGCCAGATAGCAAAGCACATATCCGGTAAGTTATTGTCAGGAGCGGTAAGACTTACACCGCCTGAATATGTTTCGTTGAAACAAAAATTAACTGTTTGTGTTACTAAAGCTACTGTTGAGCAACACGCGCAGTAGCAAAAAGGTGAGCATTGGTCATGCTCTTCCTGGTGGTGGCTATCGGCTTGCGCTATAGTCACCGGTGTTTCGTGCTCATGGCTCTCACAGGCATCCCGGCAGGGAAGCGCCGATATGCTGAGGCAATAGAAAGCAAGAAGGATGCACAGGAACTGTTTCACTAAATCAAATGTAAAGTTTTTTCTTAAACCAAGAATTTTCAAAAATATGAACTAATGCCCAACTGAAATCCCATGGTTTGCGATGGCGGATTGCCTATGAGGTCGGTATGCCACTCGTAACGGTAGTTCAAGCGGAAGACAGTTTGGGAAAACGGCCTGAAACTGATTGCCGGCGAAATTGCAACAATATGGTCGGCTATATTGCCACCGGTAGATGTGAACCTACCTACGTTATAGTCTACATACTCAGTGCGGAACGCGATATTCAGCGTTGAATTATCCCAGCTAAATATACGGCGTTTAAGCACCGGCTGCACAATATCTATATAAAACCCCTGCTGGCGGTTGCCATACTGCGGGGAATATGTATTAGGCACGTTTATCAAAGCCATTACATATTCGGCGTTTATATAGGTCTTTATTTTAGGTAGGGTAGTATTGAAATCCAGCGCCAACAAATCTGCACGGCGCTTGCTATCCAGCACAATGCCATCGTCTTTAAACTTGTTGTAAATGCCGCCCATCCATGATATGCCTAATTCGCCTATCTGTCTTTGCTTCACGGCCATCTTTGCCGTTACTAATGGAGAGCCGTTAAAACTTTCATTAAACCGTTCACCATTTCCTTTACTGGCAGGAAACCAGGTGCGGTTTTGCCCATTGCTTATTATTTTATCGTCAAAGCCGTTGGTAGCATACAACTCATATGCCCATACCCAGTTATTACGCGCATATTTACCATACAATCCCATGCCTACACAACTCCATGTAGAGGGTATTATAGTAGTTGAAGAAAGCGGGCGATTTACAAATTCCCATTTCGGGCCGTCGTGGTTCTGATTAAAGGAGCCAATGGGATTCATCAATATACCTGCGCGAAAGTTAGCCAATGGGTGAAACTCAACATCAATAGAGGCGAACTCGATGTTTATCTCCTTGCCGCCTTCTTCAAACTCTATTTCAGTTAAAAACTTAATCCGGTTTTTAATGCTGGCCGATACGAATAGAGTAAGCCGTGGTATCTGAAAACTCCATCCATCGCTTACTCCATCCGTTCGGAAATAGGATGTATTGGTTTCAATATACCCGCCCAAAGAAACCGGCACTTTGCCAAACTGCAAAAAAGGGCGGTTGTATATGGCATCCATGTTTATCACATTAGCCGATGTATCTGGCTTAATGCGATGTATCCATTTGGGCCTTTCCTTTTTTTGTGCAGCGCAAAACATAGCTGTCAACAGAAATATCAATGCAGGTATATAACGCTTCATATTCTTATGTAAACATTTTGGTTGTCAGCAGTTACCGTATATGATTGTAATGGGGATTCGGCTGGTCCTTGCAATACCTGCCCGTTATTGCTGAATTCACTTCCGTGAGCATTACAGGTGATGAGGTCACCATATACATTTAACTCGCTACCCTGGTGCGTGCAACGCAGCAGGTAAGCACGGTATTCGTTTTCCTTAAGCCTGTAAACCACAATAGGAAAATCAACCTTTTCGTGGCGAACAATGGTCGTTCGATTCCATTTCTTTTCTTCTGCACTGCCACTATAAAATGCTGTCAGCGGAACAGTCAGTTTATTATTTGCGTAAACTGCTGTTACAGATTTTTGTGTTGCACAACTTTGCAGTAAAGCCATTAACATACCGCCACCGGCACAAGCTAACCCACATTGTTGTATAAAGTGTTTGCGTTTCATTTATAACGATTCAAGAAATTTTAGCAATTGTTTTCTTTCTCCTTCGGTCAATTGTTCATACTTCTGTTTTGCGTTAGCTGCCTCACCGCCATGTAATACGATAGCTTCATGTATGCTGTGAGCACGGCCATCGTGAAGCAAAAAGTATTGTCCGCCTTGAGAATTTGGTGACAGACCAAGCCCCCACAAAGCTGGTGTGCGCCATTCGGCAGTTAGAGCGTTGCCCTCGGTATACCCATCATCTAAGCCAGGCCCCATATCATGTAATAGCAAATCTGTATAAGGACTAAACTCCGTATTGTTTAATGCGCTGACTGGGGAGTAACCTGTTTTTAATGTTTGACGGTGGCAATTTTCACAACCACTGCTCGTAAATAGTTGCTTACCTGCCATCACATCTGCATTATCTACATCGCGCGGTAGTGGCGCTTTGAGCGTTTGCAGGTAAAACACCACATTATTTATTGTTTGGGTTGGCACCTCTGGGTCTGCCTCTAAGCCGCTGTAAACATCTATAGGTTCATATATGGAGTTAACCCCCATATCCTGGTTATAAGCATTTGCTGTTTGGTGCAATAAACTATAAGCACCAGCCTTTTTTCCAAAGCGGCAGATATACAGACCACCTTGCTCAATAGCACCGGGTAACTCTGGTAGATAAGCAGGTATACTTTTCCAATGGGCTACACCGGATATACCATCGTTATTTGCATCGCTTGGGTCAGCCATAGCCAATATATCGGCATCAGACACGAGTTCTATATAGCCAAGGCCGGTATTGGCAGGCGCAATGAATTTGGCGGAAGGTGCTCCGGCGGGTATTTGCTCAGGGTTAAAGCCAGGCAATGCGCGGCTTTGCAACTGTGGACCACCCATATTCAAAAAGTGATTACCGCTGCCATCACGCTGTCCAAAACGAGTTAGGGTTGTAAATGGGTGCCCCTTACCATCACCAGCGTGACAACTTCCACAAGAAGTTGCAACGAACAATGGGCCCAAGCCATTTTCCTTAGTAAAAATATCATCGTTAAAGGCTACATCTCCGGCCAAAAATCGCTGGCTTTGTTCGCCTGAAAGACCTTCAACCGGCCCATCAAGAATTTCATTATCCGCAGGTGTTTTAGTGCACCCGCTTACAGATAGCGTGATAGTAATTCCTAAATATAGATGAAGAAGCAACCATTTCATGCGGCAAAGCTAAAAATATATTTAGACTAATCTAAAAATAAAAATAGATGAGGCTAAAATATTTGGTTTGCTACTGGAGTATAATTGTAAGTAACTTGAAAAAATTCCTTAGCACAAGAACTTGAGCCCTTTTATAAAACGCTTTCAGGTATCACCGTCTATTCAATCTCGCTAAACGCTTTTTTAATTCAATACGTCGTACTATTTAAGCACTATTTGCAGATGCCACAACACATTGGTTTAAGTAAATGGAATAGATAATTGGCTTGTGATTGTTACTTCCCTTAAAGTATTGTCAAGTATCGGTTAAGTATCGAAATCATCATTTTAAGTATGGTATTTCGTATGTCATAATTGCGATACATAGCGTGACATTAACTATACTTAACTGCGATAGTACGTTTTTATAAATTTATAAAAAGTGATGATATTATGGTGTCAGAATTACTGAGTAATAACTGAGTAACTTTGATGAAAACTTATCGCTGTTTCCGTTTTGTGAACAGGAAAGCTGCTCCAATGATTTTTTAAGTAATAACTATCACCCATGAATTTATTAAATTTATTAAGGTAAGCCCACTAAGAACTTAATAAATTTATAAAGCCGTCCTTCCCTACAGTTAAGCTGCTATGTATATAAACGCCTTATGCCCATACTTTGCTTACGCAAGGCACAGGCTCCCCTATCCTCCTTTTAGGGAGGCTAGTAACGAGGCTTCTTCAGGGCTATTTAGCGATAGCTTTAGTTAAGCTTTTATAGGAAATGATTGTATAGGTTAATACCTGCATTAAGCCAGAAATTGCAAATAACCCGACAGCTACGACTGCCACAACTTTTACAACCTTTACCGCCGTGCTATTCCAAAAACGATTAAAGGCATCTTTTACTTTCTTAAGTATATTTTCCATTTTTATAGATTTAGTTAAATGATAATCCCAAGCAGTTTCCTGCATGTGATATAAATTATTATTCAACCTGCTTAAGTATATTGGGGTATGTTGCCTTACATTGAGTTGGGTGAACAAAAATACAGAATCTTATTTAGAGATGCTAATCTTTTAAACCAACTAATATATCTGGTTTAGATTTGCCTATGACGCAGCTTCAACCAGCTCCTTATTGGGAATAGTCTTGAAACACGGAACATTACATAAGTAGGTAGCAATTACTTTTATTTATAAATCAGCTTTTTTATTGCCGATTTATCCTTATTTGAAAGTTTAGCAATGTATACTCCCTGACTTAAGTTGGATAAATGGATAACAGTTGTATAATCTCCTAACCTTAAATCCCCACTTATCGGTTTAGCAACAGTCCTTCCCATGAAATCTAAAATTTCGAGTTTAGTAAAACCGTTTTCAGGAATTGAAAAACTAAAAGTTATCTCATCATGAAAAGGGTTTGGATAGGCTATTAGCTTTAGGCCTTCTTTATTGGAGCTAACCAAATCGGGTAAACCTGTAGGCACTTCAGGCAAACTGGAAAGGGACTCATCATCCACCGTTAAGTCATCGTTCACTTTCAAACCACGCAGGACTAAACCCATTTTGGGATCCCCAAACAATACGCCTGTAAAAGGAATATAATTACTTCCCCCTAACTCATCTGAAACGGTATCCTGTTCCTGCGATAATGTATAGAGCTTATTATCGCGACCTAACACCACATCCATTTCCCAAACGAAAATTGAAGTATCCTGCGCTATTTGATTACTAAAATCAACATCTTGCCAGTTACTGCCAGCGTTTAAGTCTTTTAATGCCATGTGAACTTCACCGGCATCAGCTTCACCGTCTTCGTTATAAATATCCATAGTCTGATAGGATATAGCTGCAAACTCCTTATCGCTGATACTGATTCGTGGCATTCTTACAAAACTTAGTGAATCGCTAAACTCAAAATAGTTGACCTCATCCCACTGGCCTTGGTAGTAAGTTTCAGCTTTTACACTATTCAGTTCTTCTCCATCTTCACCATACGTAGTGCTGGTATAAGCAATAGCACCATAGTCGCCATTAAAATCCATGCTAAGTTCATTATACTCTTCTTCGCTACTTGCATCGCTGATATCTACTGTGGTACTCCAGCTATCTCCATCATAATAGCTGACTACTATTTTATTGCCCCCTATAGAATCGTCTCCATCGCTATCTGTTATCCAGGCTGCTATAGCGTTCACAGAATCGGTAAAGCATATCTGAACTTCGTAATTGTTACCCGGCAGGTCGTTTATTATATCCGGTGTAGATTGATACCAGATGCCGTTGCCATTAACCAGTTCTGAATACCATATATCTGTACTTCCGGAAGTATCCTGTGCTAACCAACTTATTAAGGCTTTACCGGAATCACTAATAGCTATACCAGGATTGCTGGCCGGTAAATATTCTGTATCATAAATTTCACTCTTAGTGCTTATAGCCCCGCTGACAGGGTCATAAACAGCATAGCCCACTTCTAGATTATTGAATATGCTGTCTAAATCATAAGTAGCATCCATGACCGTTATATCCAACTTGCTTTGCGTCCATACGATAATGCCGGAGCCATCCGGCCCAATCGCTACTTTAGGGTCTGCTAAATAGACTTCACTATGTGTCACCTCAATAGGGGCCGTAAACCTATTCTGGATGGTATCTAATACGGAAAACAGTAAATGGGCTGTTGTCGAATCAGATTCTATCCATGCAATGGCCACAGATGAACCGCGGTTTGCAAAGGCTGGTTGAGGGGACTGGTCCGGCACATCATAAAAGTCATCAGTGTCTATTTCCAGTGAACGAGAGTTTACGTTGTAGCTGATATTCATTCCGGCAGGAAGTAAGGTGTCTAATCCCGATGGCAAGCCTCCGCCAAACTCAAAAGGCAAATCGTTGTTATTTCTTGGCCAGATAACGCCGTCCAACACATTGCCATTTGGCTCACATCTTCCCGAGAAATTACAAAACCATTGCTTTGCTTTACCTATCAGCCCCGTTAGCTTTACCTTACCTTTTAGAAGTAATTCACCACCTATCTTTAATTCATCTTCAAAGGCAGGTTCCGTTTTAAAACTGTAGGATGCACCTATCCTTCCAATAGCCGTTAAAGAACCTTCTACACCTGCTATATGCTTGTTTACAAGGCTACCTGTAACGCGCACCTGGCCTTTTACGCTGGCACCGATACTCACTGAGCTCATTTCACCGGAGGTATTTTCAATAAAGCCAAATTCTCCGTTGTTATCTAAACCCATATAGCAATTTGCTGAAAGACCGCCATTGACGCTTAAGCCTGCTCCTATCGAAATGTCGCCAGGCTTTATTGGTATTGGTAGGCTAACATCCTTAAAGTTGTAGTTAAAGAAGTTACGGAAAGCACTATAATGACCTTCAATGATGGGATTAAAATGAGCATCGATAATTACATTAAGATTTGGAGAAGCGTTTAGATCAATCTCATCTGAGCCAACATCAATACCAAATGCTTTTAACTGGTATTCATAGATACTATTGCCGGTAGTTTCTAAGGTTCCGGTTGCCATATCAAAATCCCTGCTTAATACTATGTTGTTGTATTCAAATCCAAATTCTTTACCACCAATCCCCACTACAGCATCCTCTACTTCTTGAGAGGAATCAGGAATACTAATCGTTATTAGGAGTGAAGCGATTCCATCCTGAATGTCATCCACCGATATTTCTACTAATTCGCTGGTGATAGCTGCCGGTTCAGACACAATGGTAAATAGATAAGGATATGAAACGTCAAGCAGATCATCATTGGAATCATAATAGTGAGCTTCGATTCTTACTGATTCAGGATCAAGTTCACCCATATTTACTACAGCTTCCCAATCACTTCCATTCAGACTTGCTTCGACTGAATCCATTATCTCATCCTGATCATCTAAAATACATAACCATATAGAAACAGTACCTGCCGGTTCGTTCTCTATTGTTAAGGTGTTTTCAAAACCATCTGAGCCTTGAATAAAGGTCAGTGGGTCGTTGTTCGAATTACTAATAGAGGCGGTTATACTTCCAACTTGTGCAAACAGGTTTACAGCCGCCATAAGGAGACACACTCCTATCGAGAATATTTTTTTCATGGAATAGATTTATGATGGAGATTGGAGGTTTAATTTATTTTTTGGATAAGAAGGGTTGAATAGGTTTCATCTATACCCAAATTAGCGGGATTGCCAGCGTTTACACTTACGCTTCCAGGTGGACTAGTGTTATAGTTAACGTTTTGCTGAAGTTCGACAGTGGTTATTGCTGTAATCGTAAATACGCCTTGGAGTGTAAGCCCATAGGGCTTTTGAAGAACAGAACCGTTTAAAGGTTGGCACACATCGGTAACCTTTTGGGTATTGCCAAGAATAAGATTGCTGTTACTTGTTGTATTACGCAAACGAAGGCCTGCACCCGCTACTATATAGCTGTAGTTAAAACTAGCAAGATAAGCCACATTCCACGCCCAAATAGCAGTTGCATTTACATAATATGTGCCTGGTTGCAATGTGAGAACATTTCCAATACGGGTTATATCGGAACCTACTTCTGTACTTGTAGTATTAAGTTTACGTATAGACCAGGCAGAATCAATTAAAGTAGTTGCCGGGAAAGAACCGCTTAACAATGTTTCAGTATAAGTGGCATAGCTTGTCCAGCCGCCTACACCGCCGGTTGGGCCCGTAATACCAGTACTGCCTGTCAGCCCGGTTGGCCCTGTTGGGCCAACGGGCCCTGCTAAACCATTAGCACCGGTAGGGCCATCTGCACCGGTGGCTCCTGTAGCCCCGCCACCGCTGCCTGTTGGCCCTGTCTCACCTGTTGGGCCTGTCGCGCCCGTTGCTCCGCCACCGCTTCCCGGTACTCCTGTTGGGCCCGTTGCTCCAGTAGCCCCATTTGCACCTGTTGCACCTGTATCACCAGCAGAACCATCTTCGCCTTGTTCCCCTGATGGACCAGTCGGGCCTGTAGGGCCGGTTGCGCCATTACCTCCTCCGCCACCACTCCCTGATGTTTTAGCGTATAGGGCATAGGGAACACTCCAAAGTTGACTAGTGCCCATGTCGGTGTAATTCGTGCCACCCCCGGCATCTAATTCGATTTGTAGAAAGTATGGTCCCAATGCCCAATTAACCATAGAAAAAACTCCTGTCAGGGCATTTCCATTGCCTATTTCGAAGGCAGCTAACCCTAACTGATTGGTTGTGGCACTATGGGTTTCTTTGTAGATAACATTTCCTGTTGCGGTTCCTTGTCGGATAGATACTCTAAAGGCAACGTTTTGATTAGCTATTATAGTGCCTCCAGAATTTCGGACAACAGCCTGATAGTTGAAAGCCTGTGGAACTTGGCCGGAAACAGTAAGACAGACTAAAAACAGCAATGTGGAGAGGTAACGGGTCTTTTTCATAGAAGGGGTTTAGTTGGTTTATTACCCACAGAAAAAGAGAAGGGTGCCAGAACTCACTACCCTACCAGACCCGGGTACCGCGAAGCACCTTGACAGATAAGAATAATGAGGAAGCACCCCGAATGGGGCGTTCCTGCATATTCTCCCTGTCTAATGAAATTCGCGGTTTCGGGTTTGAGAGAAAATACAGCTAACGCTGTGTTTTTATAGTATGTTAGTATCCTTCGCTATGTCTATAGATATAGTTTTGTTTCGAAGCCGAAAGTATGATATCGGTTTTACTTTACATAATGTAAGTGGTTATACTAAATACGCTTCATTTAGAAGCTATAGAATTAGTAGTTTAATAGCTCTAATCATTGCTTATATCCAATAGATTAGCAATTCTGGACTCTCAAGCTCACCTCGGCTTATGTTAATCGCAAAAAATGTGAAGATGAAATAGCTATAGCGAATAATATATCAAAGAGACTACATCTATTCAGTTTTTGTAGCCGTGTGAATCATTATAACTCTATCTTTATCGGAATTATAGAGTTCTATGGTATCGAATAACGGAATATTACCCATTCCTGTATTACCTCCTTGCGTAGGCGTTATTTTTACATTTGTATAACCTATTTTAGTCATTTCACTATAAAGACTGTTTGCATAAACCATTGCCTCTTTCTCGGCCATATCATAGGTTATATCAACAGGTAATTTTTCATCTCTAAAAGTCTTCTTTATTCTATAAATGTCATCATTCGTAGCATACCTTTGTTTAATGGACCTAATAATTTTCTGCGTTTCGTAAGTTGTATTGGTGACAATTTTTTGATTTATACTATCATAGTTAAATTGGGCCGGAATCGAATTTTTAATACTCTTTATCTCCATCTGGGTTTTTGCATTTTCTTCATTGCATATTTTTATTCCTGCTTTTAATTCGCCAATTTCATCACTACTACTATCCGCAATACACCATTGGGCCCAGGCTAATACCATAGATAAAATTATAGCTAAAACAACTAACCCCTTAAATATCTTATTGTGTTTTGTTGGCGTCATTATGCCATTTACTTCATCAAACATTTCTATCTTATGTCGATCATGGAAAAATCCTATATACATTAAAAGAATCCCCAGAATCGCCGTTATTATAATTTGGAAGACAATCATTGAGTTTATTTTTGCCAAATCTAATTTTATTGGTCAAACAAGATTACTTTAATAAAAGGCCCGACAAAAATTTATAACCCTCAGAAGATTACGCGCATAGCTTCCATAGTATAGATTTTTATTATGCCTTAGACCAATATAAGCCTAACGGTTCCCATTTCGAGATGCTTATAGGAATATTTTCCGTATTGGAATCAAGCCAATTTGACCGGGCTGACGAAAAATAGTCTTCACCAGTATCGGACCAAACCATCTCTTTTATCCATATCAAACTATAAGGCTTTATCAGATTATTTTGAACCATGTCGAATATTTCATCCTCCTTTTCAGGGTAGTATATCTCAAAATCTAACCCTTTTGAAGAAAGGGAGAATTTATGTGGATAGGTGACAGGCATTCGCTTTACATATAACGCACCATCGAATTGCACCAGTGATGATATCAATGGCGAATCTAGGTTCTCCGGAAACTGTTCTAAATATTTTCGTTGCTTATTTATCCAGCTATCAAACTGTTGGGTATGAGTAGGAAACGGTAAATTGTCCTTGCTCCAAGATAAGATTGCTTCTATATTTCCATAAATGGAAACTTTAAGCAATTGGCCATTTACAATTATTCCGAGGGTATAGGCAATTTCTTTATCAAAGCCCCTTCTTGACATTCCACTTAAAAGATTGTAATATGCTTTTATAGTAGTTCTTAATAATTCTTCAGCATTGGAGCCACTATGGATTATCGAAGGAATGTTGACATATCTATCTTCTATCTTCAATACTTTTAGGTTTGGGCATATTTCTATGTCTTCACCTAGCTGTTGCAATGCTTTTTTGAGTTCAAATACAGTATGCTCAATACATTTAATGGTTTCCGATTCAGTGGCTAACACATCATACCCTTCTATATGCCTGCCATCATTTATATCATTAGGAATTGCCTGGTATGAAATGAGCAATCTCAAGCCTGAATGTTTATCTATATCAAATGGAAGAATTTCTTTAATCTTTTCTATCGGCTTGTATGATGTTCTTTGAGACTGGCGTTCTTCACCCAAGCCGAAATATTCATACACTAATGGGTTTCCTTGCATATAGTGAATTGTCAGTAGTTTCCAATTAGCGAGCGAAAGGCTTCCATCAATTCTGAATAGCTTTTTGTATGCAGCTTTTCTTCCATACTCGATGAAGGTTTTATCTAATCGCTCGGACATCTCTTCTAGTCCATATGAACGTATAGCTCCATCAAAATGAAAAAATGTTTTCCTATCGGTATCATATATAGAATGGATATACCTGCAATTGTAAAGCTCATCTCCATCATGGGGCGCTGTTTGGTCTCTTAATTCCTCTACCTCAAATGTTTTTTCATTTTCATCCTCTTTCCAATAAAACTCTGTCCTAGACAAACCATAAAAGTATCGGTCTGAGGAATTACATTCATGCCTTGTAAGTCCTGGTCTTATAGAACTTACATCATCATTAAATTTAGGGCCCCAGTGATATTCAAGTTCTATTGAATCATGATAAGAAGGCGCATATCCTATCAAATCTTGATCAATAGAAATCTTGATAGTAATATCAGACAGGTCAGACAATCGGATTAGTTCATCTAAAAAGTAAAAGTGAAAATTATTGTGGATTGACTGTCTTCTTCTGAAATTAACATCTGCAAACACTGATAATTTGGAATTTCGGCTTTTAAAGATTCCCTGCCCTTGATAAATAAAATCTTTCAAGAGGATAGATAAGTGAATTAGTCCAGCGTCGTCCTTTTTTTCGAACAATTCAGGGAATAACCTGGAAGCGACATCTTTTTCATAAACGGCGGCACAACCCGCGTCAATTCTCATATGTTGATCGGTAAGTTGACTGTCTATTAGTTGGAGAAAGTCCTTTTCGTACAGCTCAAAGCCTTTCTTATACTTCCTTAATATATGCTGTTGATGAAGCGCATTTATATGGTTATGCTCTGATTCATTTGTAGGACTTATTCCTCTTCCTAGCATTCTACTTATATGCGGCTCCATATAAACTGCAAAGGGGAAAACAAATCCTACTGGCCTATGTATATCATGTCCAACTAGTTGAGGTATTCCCATGTCATAATTATTTTTAACTGCGTCAACTAAGGCACTGGCTAGAAATACCATATTCTGCCTATTTACAGTGTCGGAGTTTAAGGAGATCAATTCTTCTTTCATCGATATGGTATTAAATATGCATTTACTGCAAAACTATGGAAGCCTAACTCCTCGAATCCATAAATGTTCAACTTTCAAAATCTCTATCGTGAAGATCTCTTAAAAAATAGTGCCCATACTTCGAAGCCATGTTATTACAAAAAGAAGATGCGGCTTCTTTTTGACCATTCGCATTCATAAATACAAGTAGAGCTTTGATGTTATTTTGGTCATCTTCCGAAATATAGTCGCTAAAGTCCATCGAAGAAATCACCTTATCTATATTTTTAGCTACCATAGCTGGATCGCCATTGCCTTTGAAAGCGACAAGGTTTTCTATCAACTCATGCGTTGAGTAGGTCCTGTGAATATATTTACAAGACTTTAAAATCAACCTTGTATATGTATCATTCAGTTCCGGGGCATACACTAACCAATTGCAGAGCGCCGCTAAAATCTTTTGTTCTTCCCCACTTTTTGATTTCTCAAACATGGTGACCAAAAACTTCCATAACTGAAAGACGATTTTTTGAAAATCTTTTCGCTCCTGGTCGTTCAACTCTACTGCGTAATTTTGTTGCTGCCAAATAAAATTTACAAATTCAAGAATATGCTCCGCGTTTGCGGTTTTTAAAAATTTCCAAAGAAGCTTTTCATCTGCTAACGTTTCAAAGCCCCAAAAGTAAAAGGCTGTTAAATGGCGAATTATGCCATGATGATGGAAGTGCTTAACAACAATTTTGTTCTCGATAGCTTTATCAAAGTGTGGATAAAGTAAATCGTATAGTTCTTTGCTTGAAAGTGCATTACCTAAAACATAACCACTAATAAATGGCAACCATTTAGTTTCCTCACTGTCATAGTATTTTTTCGCTTGCTCCATTATCCAATCCTTATCTAAAAAGTAAAACTGTTCAAAGTATAAACCCGTCATTATGTAGCTGTCATAAACTCCTTTTTCTAAAGTTTCTTCAAACAACCTCTTGCTTTCAGATTCCCACTTTCGTATGTTCCCATTTTTTGAATTGGTTCTTGCAATACGAAGTGAATAATAAAGTAACGCCCTCAAAACTTTTCCTGCCGTTGAGTTGAAAGAATACATCACGTAATCCATTTCGGTTCCATCAAAATCATCTACAGGTATAAGGTTTTTAGTAAGGATTTGAATGATTTCTTTTGCTAAAGGCATCAACTTGGGATCAAAAGCATGATCATCATTTTGCATTCCATTGCTTAACAGATAAGCTATGGACCCTACAACCCAATCTGCTGTTGCATGGTAGTCATCATTCTCGAGTTTAAGGCGTCCTGAATAAAACTTGGGATCTTGAATGTAAGTAAGACAGTAGGTAAGTACCTTTTCCCAATTAAATGTTGTTTTCTTTTTCCATGCCTCCTCAAAAGCATTTAGCATTTGATAGGAATATATATAGGCTATCTCATTGTAAAGGTGTATTTCGCTGGCAAATTTCTCGGGATTTTCTTCAACAGCAATTTTCAATGTATCGGACAGGCCGGTGATGTTTGGTTCTTCCCAACGGTTTTTAGGATGGAATGTTTTCAAGAAATTTGCAATTTCAGGATTTGATTTCTCTAGCAAGTCATTTTTTGCAATTGGGGTTATTGAACCGCTACGCAAACGAAGTTCCCCCAAATTCTCATAGTGATCATGCTTAAGATTTAATTTCTCAGATAGGGCTTTATAGGTTTTATCAAAAGGTTCTATTTTTCGCAGCGCTGAATACCATTGCAATTGCCAGTATTCTAAGCGATTCTCGCCCTCATCTCTTGGATTCTCCTTGTCTCCCTGTTCAATAATTGTTTGGAGAATTTTTTTCTCGTTTTCGCTAAAAACTGACTGATTCTTCTCCAGTAAATCATACAACTCCTTTTTATATTTATGGTTGGAGAAGATGTGGAGCGGATCATCATTTTTCACTAAATTCCAAAAAACAGAACCGGTTTCGCTCCAAGTTTCGCTAACAACATAAATGATCATTCGTCTAAAAAAAGGAATACCATATTTTTTGTCGAAGCAAAGAGTTTCAAGCAGCGACCTTGCTACGTCAGGCTTTTGTATTGACAATTCCATTAACAACTCACGGAATATCAAAGCAAATACACTTAAAACCTTTTCATTATTATAGTATCTGTCCCCTAATTTGCGTATAGCATTAAAGCCCGTAGCAGAGTTAAAATCATTGTTTATTGAATAGCTAATTCGTTTAAATGAATCGAAATCGCTGTTGTCAGGTTTATATTTGATTCCTTGAGCATTAAATATCTCAATCAATTTTTCTTTTAATTCGGTATCGTTGTAGTCTTCAAAATTTAAAATAGCAGATTTCTCTGTATAGAGTTCATTGTCCTTTAATTTGGAAGCAACAATCAGGTTATCTTTTTCTATTAAAGTTTTGATTTCATATTCCTTTTGGCCATCACTTATTCTTGTATTGATTCCATTGGGATGGTCTAGCAAAAGGTATTTGATGGTCCTGCCTAAATCTAAAATAAAACCATGAGAGCAATATCGAACAACTTTAATAATTAGTTTTTTCCTTACAAAATTGGTTGCTAAATGACTTAAATGAGCTTTTGATCGATAGCGGCTTGATTCCATATCTAACGAATCAAGTTCTACGGTCTCATCCTTTTCAATCTCAAAAAGGCAATTAAGAATCTGTTCAGCTTTTTGAATATCGCTGGTGGTAGGATTAGCTCCTAAAAACTTTGGCAACAGATGTTCACAAATTTCACCGGTTTGCAATGAGGCCTTAGAGCCATCAGAAATCCAAAGAGGGATGAACTTCAAGATTTCGAAAGGTATTTTATCATTTGGCAAATTGCTAAGTATCCGAATAAAGGCATACCACACTCTATAATTGTCCTTTGAATGCTGTGATACAGTTTTGATTATCGCAATTATTGGGTCTATAAACTCTGATGATTCTCCCTTCTCAATCTGTATTGATAGCTTTTCTAGGAAACTAAGAACATCCCAATAAGGCATCTGAAAACCGTTGGGTACAATGATTGGTGCGGGAATACTATCAGGGTTAAAGGCATCACGGGTTTCCAGAATAGGAAACCAAATAGGTTTTGAAACATTATTATAGAAATAGTGCTTATGCTGTTCGCTAGATTCTATTACTCCCCAGATATAAAGTATTTGCTGCTTGGTGGGGCTATTACTCGAAAGAATAAAGTCAATTTGTTTTGTGTTTTCAAGGAAAATATCTTGTATGCCCTCCAAGCTTCTTAGTTTTTCAGGATTATAAATCTCTGGTCTACTTTTTTTCTGCCTGCGCTCTTTTCTGATTTTATCAAGGTCAACCGTTATAGGTAATTTTTCTTTAAGAGTTTTAATGAGAAGATTGAGACTTTTAAAATCCTGTATTTTTGCTTCATCAAATTCAGGCTTTAAATCTTTATGCAGAAAGTATTGTCCCTCTTTTTTAGAATAGAAATCGTCAGTATTCGCAGATACAAAGTAGTACTCATCATTAGGGTTTTCAATTGCGAATTTTAGTAATGACAGAACAATTATGGTATCAGCCATACTTGACTTGCTATGCATAGGTGCCTTTTTTAAAACGGCCCATTCAATCAGTTTATCTTTTAGTGTATCCTCAAGATGCAATCGTTTCGCTTTTGATTGAATAATATGTTCGATTCTCTTGAATTGCTCGCCAACCTCATTTTCTAAATTTTCAGGTTTTCTTCTATCGCCAATGAATGCAGACGGTAATACTTCGTCTGCCATACTGAAAAAATCTTTTAATTTTTTAATTCTTTCAAGCTTATGCTCATCTTTTTTTCTCTCCCATTCATCAACAATTATTTCGGGCAATAAAATCGTTACTAGTCGTTCATCAAGCCAATGTTCTAACGTATCCAAAGGGTTATAATCCTTCCAGGAATCGTCGAGGAGATAGACCCAGATGTTAGTGTCAAATGTTAGATAAATCATATGGGCTTAATATTTAACTGAGTATCTATAGAATTGTTATAAATAAGGCTGCATCTTTAGGCAATTAGGGGAAGTATCGGAATCTAGTTAACTATTATGATAGAATACTTGTATTTCTTCTTTTAGATCTTCTATCTCATCCCTAAAGCTCGTTAAACTGGCAATGGATTCCAAATAGAGTTTCTCGTCTTTACTTGATAAAGGGTTTCCTAATTTGGATATTTGCGAATTCAAGTCTTTCATGTACCCTTCTAATTGGGGATTAACATAGTCGGCCATTTTGTGAGAATACTCATGCAATGCAAGAGAATATTGCTCCTTACTTTTTTCTAAAAATTTGGAATAGCTATATTCTGCCTGCTTCATTAAATTGTTTATTTTCTCAAACCTCCGGCTTTCTGCCGACATAATCCAGCTGCCGAAAGCTGCCAGAAAGAAAGTAGCTACGGCAAATGAAGGGTTAAGTAGAAACATTATTAGCGTAGATGCTAAACCAATACCTAACGACCTTGAAATATCGATTTCGGGGGTGGCAATATTTTCAAGTTCAGTAAAGTCAATAACATAGTTTCGGTCGCTATACGTTATACTTTTCACTTCCCGCAGGTTGTCCGTAAGCCAGTTATCCAAAATAAGTTTTAAATTCTGAGCGCTGATTTGAAGTTTGAGATTGCTTTGTTCTATTGCTACAATAGCATATTCGGTTAATTTGTCCCGAATATAATTGCCTCCGGGCAGATCATAGTGCTTAGGCCAATTGCTAAGCTCATTTCTGAGATTGCCTAAACCTTCATTCAATCGTGACTCTAGTTCAATATATAGAGATCTCTGCATTTCTTGCATTTGGAGGTTAAATATCTTCCGAAGTGATGGTATTTTTGATTGAAGAGTTTGCAGCGCGTTCGATAATCGAAGGCTTTCATTGCCATTTAATTTCCTTGTATTCAGGATGCTTTGGAAATCATTCAATGCAAGGGAAAGTTTTTTTAGACAATCATTGAGTTTATATATCCCGTATTTGTTATTTGAAAGAATGAAACTCCAAAGTTCATTCTCAAACTCTGAAATGCTATTATCAACTTTGTTTGCTAAGCGCTTTTTCAAACCTTGTTCCGCACTAACAAAATATACACGCTCATTTACTTTATCGTATAGAGAATGTTCAACTAAATCTTCAATCACTCTTGCCTTTAAACTGTTTTTTACGGGAGTTTTGAGGAAGTTAACCTTATTGAATACGAGAAAAAGCCTTTGATTTTCCTTCGAAAAACTCTCTAAGTCCTTCTTATAATCCATTCGAAAACTATAACCTCCGGTTGCAGCATTTGAACCGTCAATTACGTAGATAACAGCATTCGCATTCTTTAGCGAATCTCTAGAATAGCCTGCTACGACTTCGTTTGGATCATCCAAACCCGGTAAATCATAATAACATACTCCTTTATCCAGTTGTGTATTTATTAGGTGAATTGAAATAAGTGTGACTTTTTCTCTGTTTTTGGGATTACAATCTTTTGCCTGTGAAGCGTACTTCTTAACGATCGACGAAGTATACTTAAATTCCCCTTTCTCCTTATCCTGAAAATAAATTTCTACTTTCTCTTCTTTTCCGGCAATAATTTGAATTGGAACTCCAGTTGTTTGATAAATCCCTGTTGGAGATACTTCATTTTTAGCAACAAGGGCATTGATAAGAGAACTTTTACCCGCTCGGGAAGGCCCAGCTATAGCAACTCTGTAAATGGATGATTCGATGTCATCCTGTAGCTGCCTCGCTTTGTTAATTGGCGATTCAAATTGAAACTTCTTAGTGAGGCTCTCGTATTTTGTGATTAAATTTTTAGTCTTCCCTTTTAATTCAAAATAAATACCTGGCTGTGCTTTTTGCTTTTTTGCGGGATAAATGGTTTTTACGTATGCCTTGATAGCCTTTTTATAATCTCCGGAAAAGCTAGCTGATGTTGGTATGTCAAGCGTTATTGACTTTTTCGTTAACCAATCCGCCTTTCCTTTGTTGAGGTAAGTAATTAAATCCGTATCTATCCATTGGTAATAGAAAAACTTATTCAAAACGTCATATACAGCTAATAAAACTGGTAGATTATTTTGGTGCCATTCTTGAATTTTATGCACTTCAACCACGTATTTTAGGATGTCCCCTTTCACCTTAGCACTGTTCACAGATTTCAACTGAACAAAGAAATTTAGTCCCGTCGGAGTTGCCATTTTTGTACCATCAATCCTGTCATTTATTGAGAATACCCCATCAATTCCATAATCTTTTCGATTCCAACTTCCTACTATTGTCCAAGGCGTAAATAGTTCTTCAAAAACTCGCTCTGATTCCCATTCGTTTTGATGTTCTTCAGGTATTTCTGTTTTTTTCATCATAATGCATTTAATGTGCATTTATAAAATAACTACAATAATTGAAATTCAACAATGTATTTTCTTGTTTTTGGATTAGATGAAAGCGATAATATTTAGTTGTGGGAGTTTATCGATATTTGCCCTCTGGTCGTAAATATCTAGTATGAAAGAATTAAAGCCACAACAGCATCCTGACACAAAATCTCATTACACAAAATTGGTGAAGGGAAAGACTATTTATGTTTGTGGAGATGGTGTGGATTACCCTCCCACTTCTATTGAAGACCCGATGCACCAACTATTTATCAAGCCTTTTCTAGAGGTGATAGATCGGAATGCGTCAATACCAAGGCATTTCATTCAATTCATTTCGGATAGTTTATTTCACATCTTAAAAAACACGCCAGATGCGATAGGAATTGTTTCTGCAGCCGATTATTCAGGATTAAGAACCTCCAGTTTATTGCAAACACTTGCGCATTCAGTTCACGGTAAAGCGTTCTCTGCCGAACTAATTATTGCCGGGCTGCTCATCACTAACGGGTCAACCGCCACAAATGGCCATTCAATCCAAATTAGCAATAATGACAGATTAGATTTCGGCATCAAACTCGATCCTGGGCTTATCAAAAGAAAAACCGTGGAAGCAGATATTATGATCCATTTTAAAACAGGCCGAAGAATTGGAATTGATACAAAATTTAGTATAGCAAAAATCTATTCTGGGCGTATCTCAGAAAATGTATTAACAGGCATTTGTAATGCCGTGCAGAATAAGGAAATAGATGAGTTTCATTTTATTTCCAATGTAAAGTTTTCATCCTCCTTAAAGAAGTTGTCAAATAAAATCCTATTGAGTAAATCGTTAGATCTAACTAAAATTAGTTTTCATGAAAACTGCTGGCCAACAAATTAGTAACCCCTTCAAATTTCATTTTTTTGAAGCTCATTAAATTCGAATCGTCAATATTTACATGCGGAGAATAATAAGTGGGATGAAAAATTGATAACTACAAATATTAGTACGAAATGACAATTCAGGAAGCGTTCAGTGAATTTTATGAGGTCAGCCACGACAAAGCAAATCCAATATGGGGGCAAGACCTTGCCCGTGTTGATTTTTGGGCATTGGACGAGTTGAAAGGGATAGAAATGGAAGTGCAATCCAGAATAAGCAGAGAAAATTTTATGCAAGCATCTAGAGCCTATTTAGAAGGGATAATTCGTGCTAAGCAAAATGCAGATCCCCGTCTACGAATCTCACTAAATTTCCTTCAGTTCATCCATGCGATAGAGGTTGTAAGAATATGTAGTAGTAACGGTTTGTTTTTTGAAAGTCACGATTGGCTTGAATTTTCATTGTGTGATACGCTTGATGCTGGTCAAAGACAAACAGAGCCAGACCGGTTGGTGGATTTTCTCGAAAGTAGTGAGAAGTTCATAGTGCTCAACCGGACGAATGAATTGTTGTTTTGGATGGGAGAATTATTCTACTATTCGGGAAAAAATGGTGGACTCAAAGAGTTAGCAGAAATTGTTTTTAATCAGTATTGGAAATTAGCAACGGGTTATTCAAATAAGTTTCCTTTTTATGATGAATCTGTAAAAGTAAAGGCATTATGCCACGCATTAACTTGGGCTATGAACAATAGAAAGGAGGAACAAAAAGAACTTGCCTTAGCCTTAGTTGATGTTTATGAAAATGCAGAGAATGCGGAATCAAAAAAATTAGCAGTGATTCAATTATCAGGCAAAGGGTTTCAGTTGACAGATAAATCCGCGACTGAATGGGCACAAATAGGGCTTGAAGTCTATCGTGACCAACTGTATGCGCACGAGCAATTGCAACTCCTAAACAACTATTGCCTTGATGATGTAAAAAAGATAGGTAAGCATCTCCCTGAGATAAGAAAGGCCATAAAGGATTACATGAAACATATCGGCGGGGAACGACTAATTCTCAAGTATGAAAAGGCCCGTATTTTTTCCGTCCTATTTGGATTAATTTTAAAATGTCTAGAAAACGGTTTAGTAGATGTAGCAACCGTTCTTATTTCCGATTTCAAGGAGGTGGATGATGTTTCACGGCTTGATGCAGGCCAACTTTTTGTCATTGTCAATTACTCACCTTCCATTGCTTACGCTTCAAACCAAGGATTTACAAAGGGGTATAAAACAAGCGTAAAAGGATACTGCGAATTAGTATCGCAGTCAAACTTTTTTTTAGGAACAACTGTAACCATGAATGACGTTCCTGAATTCGTGCTTGTTGAACCTAAACAGATGGGGATTCCCGATATTGATGAAGGCGCAAATTTCGAAAATTCGCTTCACAATCATTATTCGATCGAACTGTTGGCAGCATGTGATTTATCCGTGTTGGAATCTTTGGTGATTTTACCCGGCGTGCAACACCCGATACAAGCTCTGTTGACAAAGGAGGCAGGTGTTTCATTACCAATCGCTGTTTCATTTGAAAAGCCTTTGCCACAAAGGGCTGTGAAAAATATTTTATTGTGGTGTTTTGGCACAAGAACGAGCGACCCAGAAAGAGTATTAGTGGAAAGGATTTTTCATAAAGCAGGTATCCAGGTTGAATCCGTAGATATTCTTAGTGTATCGAAATATGATTTTATGCAGAAGTATTCATCGGCTGAATACGATGTTGTTTGGGTGGCAACACATGGTGAGTATGAACATTTTGCTCCGCATAGATCCCGAATAGAAATACTCAATGGTGTTCATGTTGAAGTAGGGGAGATTTTTGATGCCGAGCCGAAAGTTTCACACCAACGCTTATTGTTTCTAAACATTTGCGATGGAGCAACAGTAGCTTCATACAATGCTCTATATGATATTGGAATTGGTGCAAGCTTATGTAATAAGAATCAGGCTGTACTATCTCACATCTGGCCTATAGAAGTGGATTATGCGCTTGTGTTTGCGTTACTGTATGCGAATTACATTGCAAAAGGAGATTCCTTTTTCTTAGCTCAGCAAAACACAGTAAAGACCATTTTAGCTGGTAAAGATGCAATTAAGGGGACTCTAAAAGAATACGAATTTATCAATGAAGAACTGATAGATAGAATTGATTCCGAAGTTCCGAAAAATATTTATTATTGGGGGTCAAGTGCGTACTATCAATAAACAAATCTCTCAACATGGGCGCTTTTGGCGAATTACTAACTAGGTTTAATAAACGCATCTTCGAGAGCGATTCTGAACTAAAGCATTTCCAAACATTCCGGGCTGAGCACTACGGACAAAATGTAAGTAACTATAATTTCTGGGGGAGTAACTCCAAATTTGAGCGCGATTTATATGCATATCATCATGGAGGACAGAAGGAGTTACAGTTTAATATAAGTGAAGAGGATGAGGATGAGGATGGTAATCCTGTATTTAGATATGGAGTTGCCTTTTCAGTGGAAGCAAGCAGAAGTAACCCAGATCCTGAAACAGCTCTTGAACCATATATCAATAGGTTTAACCAGTTTTTGAAGTTGTATCCTGATTTTTTTAAGGGATACAAAATGTGGACGTGGTTTGTGGGCAAGAGAAGTGCCACGACCAAAGTAAAACCTATTTCAGATGATTTGATGATGCGTAGCACATTCATCTTTATAGGAAAGATACTGGCTAAATATTCGGAGGACATTACTGACGAGGATATTGACTTCATGATTGATGAGTTCGAGGTGCTGCTACCTGTCTATAAGTATATTCAGTTTGAGGACGATACGGCAATTTCAAAGAACAAAGTATCTCGGGTTTGCTGGAATGAAAATGATTGGCTAAAACCCTCGGGTTGGAAAGGCAAAAGTAAATTCGAAGAATCATACGAGCGACAGTATGGATATGGACACGAAGAATGGCTGTTTGATTTTTCAAAGCTGGTTGGCGGTTACCACTATGGGTTTCTGGAATCAATACACAAGTTCAGAGAGAAGTATGAAGGCAGCACGTTTAATATTTCACTCTATACGGTAAACGGAAACACTAAAGAGAAATTCTGGCTGGGTGAAATATCTAATGTCTATATCCCGTATAAAGAAGAATCCTTAGACGTAGTTGAAACGTATCGAAAAAAGGGATGGTTGGATGAGATGGTGAATCAACTGTCAGACGTTGGAGCAGATAGTAAGTCGTTGAGAAAATGGTTCGATGAGAGTTTATTCAATTTGCGGTTCCGCAAGGAAGATTATAAACCGTTGCCGCAACCGGTTTTAGTCGATGATAACGACAGAGCAATACCAAGTCCGAGATATATTCTGCTAAACAAAGTTGCCGAACCAAAAGCAGTAACTGAGGCGAATGGGGAATTCGTATTAGGCAAAAGAGCAAAAGGAAGAGGTTCTGCAAAATCTGTTCGGAAGACCTTTGAAAGTCGAAGTATTGAAATACCTCAAATACACAACCGCGTGAGTGAAGGTTTGGAACGGTTGCTAAAGAAGAAGTATGAAAGCGTTTTTCCTGAACACGCTACAGGCTTTGGAACCAGCATAGATATGGTAGCTGAACACAAGGGAGAGATATACTTCTATGAAATCAAAACATACGGTCACGTAAAGCCGTGCGTTCGCGAGGCGTTGGGACAACTGGTTGAATATGCCTATTATCCGGATAAGAAGCTGGCGGATAAATTATTTATAGTATCACAGCACAAAGCAGACGCTGCTTCGAAAAAGTATATTGAGCATGTGAGAAAGGCGCTAAATATTCCGCTGCACTATATAGGGTTTGACTTTGAAAAGGATGAAATAATAGATGAATTCTAGTAAGGCCACTGGCTGCACAGAAAGCACAGCGAAAAATTTTGCCCTGTCAAATTTTGATAGAGCAACTGTTAAATACCCCTACAGTAATTGTTTTTTAAGTGAAAATCTAACAAACCGGGCTGAATTCCTACCACTTTGCTGTATCAAAAATTGATTAACCAATTTTTTTCGTTTTTTGCCTATTAGTACATATTATTTGTTGTTTTAGGGTAATTGTTTTCTTTTTTAACAGCCAGTGATAGGCTAGTGGAGATTCCTTCTTTGGATGCAAAGTGCGTCTTCCTAAGCACACGATTATTCGCATACTTCGTCACACACCTTGCGAGTTAAGACAGGCCATATGGAGCCATCCCCCCCGTTCAGCGAGCTTTAAAGCGCCGTGCCTAAAGCCCTTTCGACCAACTGTCTTGCATATTCGGCTGCAATCCGCATCTTCCGGCTCGTCAATTTCGTGCCACCGCCGCGCTTCGTGCGATTCCCCCTGTAGCGCATTATAGTTACATCCAGGTGCCTTTAAATCTCGCCGATGTAACTTCGTTAAAAAGGCTAATACCTAGCCAAATCTTAAATTGTTGCCACCTTTTCGGTGAAGTAAATCAATAGCTAAAAGGTCATTATAAAAGTTCGATAATTTGCCCCGTAGGGGTACGAAATAAAAAGCACCTGTTCAGCCAGGTGCTTTTTTGTTTTATAGCGGTT
>CAZBPS010000022.1:0-54162 GCA_964493865.1 uncultured Flavipsychrobacter sp. | reverse complement strand
GTGGTATTGCGTGTTATGATCAATTCCTCTGCCGATACGCCCACCAGCTTCGCCAGCTTTTCTGCCGCTGCCTTTTTGTTATCGGCCTGCACCGTGCGCATATAGTACGCACCCTGCATATTCACCTCGTTTATATGCGCCATATAGTGCTGCAATATCTCCTGCGGCTGAATGCAGTAATAGCCATTCTCTAAGTTTATGTAATCGGGCTTCAGCTTATACCCGGCCCTTATCTGCTGCCAGAAGTCCTCATCACTTGCCACGGCCTCTGCGGGCAAATGCTCTACAGCCTCAACTATCTTGCTCAGTGCCCTGAAGCTAACAATACTACCTAACCCCAGCATCGCGCTGCTTTTTAAAAATGTGCGTTTGTTCATAAATAGTCAGATTCACACAAACATAATAAAAAACCACTCAATATAAGAGTGGTTTTTTATTGCAGTGGATTGTCGGTTTTCTTGGCAGTGTGGTGATATGGTGGATGGATTGGATTGATGGTTTACTGTAATTTGATTTTTGGATCGGTAAGCCAGTCCCAGAATTAACCGAACGCCTGATTTAAGACTTTAAACTGGATTTAAGTATCCTAATTGCTTTAGTCTAACTCGGTTAAATTGTTCCAATTAATACTATCCCGTTCAAAGTGTGAACGACTAGCCAGCCTAATTTCTATGTTGATTGAAGCTGATAATAGTTTTTGTAAGTCCACATTACGGGTTATATAACAATACTCCCAATTACTTTCACCCATTTTATACAACACTATTTCAACTGGGTAGTTTTTTAACTCATTCAGGTCACCGATGTTACCTAAATATATTTTCGCACCACCTACCGCATAACCATCGGGTATGTTGTGCTGGTCAAAAAACTTTCCAACCTCATTATCCACTGCAATGGTACCTAAATATCCGGTATGAGCTACACTAGCAAAGTTTTCATTGTTCAAAGAAACATCTGACATAAAAAATGGTTTTTATAAAGGTATCAAATTATAACTAGTTGTGTAAAACCTGTAATACTCAAAACCAGTATTATCAACTATTTCCACTCCATACTAACACAACCAGAACCGTTCAAAATAGCTAATTCCTTTACTGGTGTGCGCTCCCACAGAGCGCAATTTTCATTTATTACCTGTACTGGGGTACAGTAATCAGCATAACTTTTATGGTTTGGTAGTAATTGCTTTTTTACGGTGAGTAATCAAACTTATAAACAGCGTGATAACTCCAAAAATTGTGTAGAACAGCAAAATAGAATGTGTGAAGTTGAATTTAGGTATAAACATTTGCGGGTATGTAATAGCGTATTTATCCAAACCAATAAACGCAGCGAAAATAAAAATAGACAATATACCCGAAGCAAGAACACACGCATTCAAATCAGTAAAAAACTTTTCCCTGAACACAAAAATGAAGTTCAAACACATCAGCATTAGGTAAACGATTGATAAAACGAAAGCGAATAAAATAATTATCCAAAGTGGAGTGTGGTTAAAGAATGGCTTATTAAACATAAAAAAATAAGCAACCCACATTGTCATTAAAACAAATAGGCAAGTACAAAAATTCACTATAAACAGTTTCTTATTTAGAACTGGTAAATTATTTAGAACAGCAGTGATAATTTCTTTCATAAAACGGTTTTTATTCTAACCAAACTACAATAATTAATCCGTAGTTCTAAAACAACCACTTCATTCAGGAATATATAGTGAATGGATGTAGATCATTTTCGAAACAAGCAATATATAAAAAGGCCGGGTGGCGTGATTTTTGTATTCAAGCTATCAATCAAACTATAAGTAATGCTATCGTCCGAAGTCTTGATTTTTCCTTCATAAAAAAGTTTGGCAGCTTTGGGTATTCCCGGGTTTTTTAAATAGGAATTAATATTCGCAGGAGGCTGCGCATTTAACCTCGTCATCACAAGAATGACATAGATACACAATAATACCCTAATACAACCCATTGCCCTAAAATTACCCATTCCCTCCAATTATTCACAAAACTGTCATTTTCACCCCTGACTTTTATCATCTTTGCCGCAAATAGCTAATTTACTTAGTTTCTTTGCAGCAATTTCTAACACATGGCAACCAAAAAACGCGGCTACATCTTAATGAACCTCGGCTCACCCGATTCCACACAGGTAAAGGACGTGCGCACCTACCTCAACGAATTCCTGATGGACGAGCGGGTGATAGACAAACCCTGGCTCCTCCGCGCCATGCTGGTGAAGGGTATCATCACCCCCTTTCGCGCACCAAAATCGGCCGAGGCATACCAAACCATCTGGACGAAGGAAGGCTCGCCACTCGTCAATATCACTTACCGGCAGCAAAAAGCGCTGCAACAACTCGTTAGCGAACCCGTGGAAGTAGCCATGCGCTACGGCAACCCCAACATGAAGTATGCCTACGACAAGCTGCTGAAAGAAAACCCCGCCGTGGAAGAAGTGGTGCTGCTGCCCCTCTACCCGCACTATGCCATGTCCAGCTACGAGACCGCGGTAGAACATGCCAAAGAAACCCACAAAAAAGGCGGCTACCCTTTCGCTATCCGTTTCGTGGAGCCGTTTTACAACCATCCCGGCTTTATCGCCGCCCTTGCCGAAAGCATAAAACCACACCTTGCAAATGCTGATACCCACCTGCTGTTCAGCTACCACAGCATACCCGAGCACCACGTTACCAAGCGCGACCCCACAGGCACCCACTGCCTGAAAAGCGCTGAATGCTGTACCACCCCGTCGGCGGCACATAAGTTCTGCTATCGCCACCAGTGCTTCGAGACCACCCGCCTCGTGGTGGAAAAACTGGGGCTGCAAAAGCACCAATACAGCGTTGCCTTCCAGTCGAAGCTGGGCCGCGCCGAATGGCTGAAGCCCGCCACCACTATGCGCATGGGGCAAATGCCCGCGGAGGGCATCAAAGATCTGGCAGTGGTTTGCCCCGCATTCGTCAGCGACTGCCTCGAGACCCTCGAAGAAATAGCCATCCGCGAAAAAGAGAATTTCATAGCTGCCGGCGGCGAAAATTATACCTTTATCCCCTGCATGAACACACAACCCTCATGGATAAACGCCATGGCCCAATTACTAAATGTGTAAAATGTGATTAATGTGATTGAATGCGACAATGCAGAGAAATTAACAACATTCCACCACATTACATCACATTAACCCACATTCCATCATATTAACCGCATTAACCACATTAACCAGTGTACTACTATTTAAAAGCACTGCATATCATCTTCATCGTTACCTGGTTTGCGGGTATGTTCTACATCGTGCGGCTCTTTATCTACAATACCGAAGCCAACGAAAAACCCGAACCCGAGAAGACCATCCTGCAGCGCCAGTTCAGCATCATGATAAAAAGGCTGTGGCTGGGCATCACCTGGCCTTCGGCTATCATCACCCTCATCCTCGGCCCCACCCTCTGGTTTCACCTGTACCACTGGCACCTTGATAGCTGGCTGGCCATAAAACTCTGCTTCGTAGTTGGGCTATACGCCTACCATTTCAGCCTCCACGCTATTTATAAACAGGAATCAAGAAGCACTTTCAAATACACGTCTACCCAGCTCCGCGTATGGAACGAGGTGGCCACCATCTTCCTCATTGCCATCGTGATGCTTGCCGTGGTGAAACAAAGCCTCAGTTTTGTGTGGGGTCTTCTGGGGCTCGTCCTGCTTATGGTGCTGCTCATGAGCGCTATCAGGCTCTACAAAATGCTGCGCTCCCGCTCCTCCTGAAATCGGGTTCCGGCAAATATGTAACGTTCCATATTCCATCAACTTGAGTATTTTTTTCCACAAATCGGAATGCTAAAGACGTAAAATTCAATGTATGTACAATCAAATCATTTGTTCTGGCTGTTTTTATAAGAAAAACACAATATGCTAAAATATTGATTTACATAGTGTTATATCATAATTATACCCATTCCCACCCCTAAAACGGCTCACTTTCCGCACCCCACGAAAAAAATTTGCGCGGTTTTTGCAGTAATATCTCCAAAAAGGATAAAAATGTACCAGTTCAAGATAGTGAAGTTAGAGGAGGGAGGATATAGATTCGAGTTGGGGGCTATTAAGATTTATACCGATGGGTTTAGCATCAAGGATGGCAAACACCTGTTCAATACACCGCGCAAAGCAATTGGCTACTTCAATATAGAGGGCAACCTCTATGGCGTTTCAAACGACCTCCAGAATTTAGGCTATGCCGAGGACTTTTACGATGCCATGTCCACACAATACTTAGTTTTCGCAAAGACCGGAAACAACTTTAATAACAATTACAGGCAGTCGGCGTAGTACCTTATTGCGAGCCCCTTGGCCTGTCGGGCGATCGGTAGCTGCGTACCGTGTTCTTTATATACGTGAAGAAAGTGTACTCATTCATCATGCGCAGTTGCTGGTACGATGGCCGGAACCGCCGCATATAGGCCTGCAGACTGTCGCCCGTGAGGCCGGTAACCTTGGTAATGATGTCCGGGTTAAACGTCATATCCACATACTTTTCTTGCTGAAAATCCACATACACATCCTGGAAATGCCACTTCTGCTGGTTCACCCTGCTCATAGCCGTAAACGGGTGCGATATGGTTTGTATCGCCGACATCTTCGGGAAGTCGAGTATGTTTTTGTATAGCTCATTGTAGCGCAGGCTGTCGCTCTTGTAGTCATATCTGCCCGCTATTACGTCCTTCTTTATCTCCGTCACGCCTTTCATCATTATGATGCGGAAGTACGATGGCATATACCCCTGCGGTATCCTTACCCTTGTGGTCTTGTACCCCTGCTTTTTGAACTCCAGCAACTGCCCGCCCGTAGCCGCTATGATGAATGCCCCTTCATTGCCGCTCTGAATATCAAGCGATGTGTGTATGTTCTCTATGCTCACCCCGCTCAGCGGCTGCCTGGCCTCATCCACCACCTCGCCCTTTATAGCCTGTGCCACCACCGGGAAACGGCAGGCCAGCAAAAACAATAAAAGGATCAGGCTTCTCAAACGCATTACCCCGCTAAATTACACGTAAACTATATTCCCTCCGTAGTTAATTTGTTAAAAAGCGGACCAGGTCCATCATTTCTCTCACTGGCCTTTGCAATCCGCTTAATTACGGCCAAAATCACATTCTCCACATTTATCACATTTCTTCACATTTCCAAATTACATTGAGCCATTGAGCAATTCAGCCATTGAGCATTATCTTTGCCCCCAATGTATTCACTCATTCGCTCCCTCCTCTTTAAGATAGATGCCGAAAAAGTACACCATATGGTCATGCGGTGGCTCACTATGGCATGTTCCATCGGCTTTTTACGCGGTATCATAAAAAGCCTTTTCGTCATAAAGCATCCCGACCTGGAGACTACCGTTTTCGGCATCACCTTCCCAAACCCCGTGGGCCTTGCTGCCGGGTTCGATAAAGATGCCAAATACACAGATTCCCTCGCCTGTCTTGGCTTCGGCTTTATAGAGATAGGCACCGTAACCCCTCGCCCCCAGCCCGGCAACCCGCAACCACGCCTATTCCGTCTACCGGCTGACAAAGCCCTTATCAACCGTATGGGCTTCAACAACCATGGCGCTGCTAATGCGGCCAACAACCTACGCAACCGCCACGAACGCATCATTATAGGTGGCAACATAGGCAAGAACAAAGACACCCCAAACGAACAAGCTACCGAAGACTATGAAAAATCGTTCATGGAGCTGCATAAGGTGGTGGATTATTTTGTGGTGAACGTGAGCAGCCCCAATACCCCCGGCCTCCGCGCCTTGCAAGACAAAGCCCCCCTTACCGAACTGCTGCGCCGACTGAAGGAACTGAACCGCCACCAGCGTGCCAACAAACCCATACTGCTGAAAATAGCCCCCGACCTTACCAACGAACAACTGGACGACATTATAGACATAGTGCGCACCACAGGCATTGAAGGCATAGTGGCCACCAATACCACCATCAGCCGCGAGGGTTTGGCTACCCCGCAGGCACAGGTAGAAGCCATAGGCGCAGGCGGCCTCAGCGGCAAGCCGGTAACCAGCCGTTCTACCGAAGTGGTAAGGTACATACACACCAACAGTCAGGGCAAAATACCCATCATCGCTTCCGGCGGCATATTCACCGCCGCCGATGCAAAGGAAAAACTGGATGCAGGTGCAAAACTGGTGCAGGTATATACGGGCTTCATCTATGAAGGCCCGGGGATAGCGAAGAATATCTGTAAGGGGTTGCTAAGAAAATAGGCCAATAGTAGTAGTCATTTCGACAATAGGAGAAATCCCCTGAGCATTGGCAGTCCGCCTAATTGGAAACTTATCCCGCATCCCGCGAATATTTTCGCGGATGCAATGGAAAAGCGTTTAAAACGTGATTACGGGCATCGCAGTAAAAAAGTCGAATAAAGAGCAACAACATACCATAACACCCGCATTTTGTTTAATTCTTTAATTCTGAAAATCCTGATTCAGACAATTGTTAGCAACGTTCTGTTAAAATAAATTTTTCAAACACCAGTTTCGGCTACAACCCGCGTCCATGGCGGGAAGTATTTTCCATCAAGGAAAACAGATTTGGAAGCAACCACCCCGCTGTTGTAACTTTACTTATAGCGCATTCCCGCAGTAAAAAACCGGCATTGCAGTTGTAAAATAGTGCGCAAAAAAATATTTAAATCAAACAGAAAACTAACAAGATACATATGAAAAGTGCTACCCAAAAAAGTGTAAAAACGGGCGCAAAAACATAGGTATCATAATAAAAGCTAATTTCGCAACCGGTCAAAACACATTCTAAGATGAAAATGGATAAAGTATTAGACAAACTGGGTATCAAAAAGATAAATGAAGGAGCTGCCACGGGCACCAAATGGTTGAAAGCCGGCGGAGAAAAGATAGATTCCTATTCGCCGGTTGATGGTAAAAAAATAGGTACGGTAACGGCTGTTACACGCAAGTCATACGATAAAGTTATAGACCAGGCACAGGCAGCTTTCAATGAATGGCGCATGTGGCCCGCCCCAAAGCGCGGCGAAGTGGTGAGACAGATAGGCGAAAACCTGCGGAAATATAAAGAACCGCTGGGCATGCTCGTATCTTACGAGATGGGCAAAAGCCTGCAAGAAGGCTATGGCGAAGTGCAGGAGATGATAGACATCTGTGACCTTGCCGTGGGCATGAGCCGCCAGCTTAATGGCCTCACCATGCACAGCGAAAGGCCGAAACACCGTATGTATGAGCAGTGGCACCCGTTGGGTGTGGTGGGCATCATCAGCGCGTTCAACTTCCCCGTTGCCGTGTGGAGCTGGAACAGCATGATAGCCTTCATATGCGGCAATACCTGTGTATGGAAGCCATCGGAAAAAACACCATTGTCAGGCATTGCCTGCCAGAATATAATAGCCGAAGTTTTTAAGGCCAATAATGTGCCCGAGGGCGTTTGCGGCCTGGTAGTAGGTGGCCGCGATTGCGGAGAATGGATGAGCAGCGACCCTCGTGTGCCGCTCGTATCGGCCACAGGTTCCACCCGCATGGGCAAGGCTGTAGGCGCTGCGGTGGCGGCAAGGCTTGGCCGTTCGCTCCTGGAGCTAGGCGGCAACAATGCCATCATCGTCTCTGAACATGCCGACCTCAACATAGCCCTGCGTGCCGCGATCTTTGGTGCGGTTGGCACCGCAGGTCAGCGCTGCACCACCACTCGCCGCCTCATCATTCACGAGAAAGTTTATGATGCATTCAAGAAAAAACTCGTAGCGGCATACAAGCAATTAGTGATAGGCGACCCACTGGATGAGAAAAGCCACGTAGGCCCCCTGATAGATAAAGATGCGGTAACGCATTATCTACACGCTATAAAAGAGGTAAAGAAAGCGGGCGGCAAGGAAATAGTAGCAGGTGGCGTACTCACAGGTAAAGGATACGAAAGCGGATGCTATGTGAAGCCATGCATTTTCGAGGCTCAGAACAACTGGCCAATAGTACAGCATGAAACATTCGCCCCCATACTGTACATAATGAAGTATAAAGCCCTCGAGGAAGCGATAGCCATGCAGAACAATGTGCCGCAGGGCCTCTCATCAGCTATAATGACACTGAATATGCGCGAGGCCGAGCAATACCTCTCGCACATAGGCAGCGACTGCGGTATAGCCAATGTGAACATAGGCACCAGCGGCGCAGAAATAGGTGGCGCCTTCGGTGGCGAAAAGGAAACCGGCGGTGGTCGCGAAAGCGGCTCCGATAGCTGGAAAGCCTACATGCGCCGCCAGACCAACACCATCAACTGGAGCGACCAGCTACCACTGGCACAGGGCATAAAATTTAGCGTGTAGACGCGTAGAAACGCAATGCTTGCGTCTCAAAACAACACCACGTAGAGACACAATGCTTGTGTCTCTACGCATTATTTAACCGTCTGAAATAACCTTGAGCAAGCCTGATCTCACCATAGCTGAAATCATCGCCCAGCAGGTCTTTTATCGGCTTTGCCGCAACTGATTGCCCGGTACTCCTTATCAAAGACATTATCTGTTCCAGCTTTGCTTCCGGTACGAGCCGTGTCACTTCAAGGTCGCCGGATTCAACAAAGTAGGCAAGGTGTCCTTCAATTGTTATCGGCGACAATTTGCGTAGCTCAGCAATCTCGGTTATAGTCTTACCGTCCTTGTACATATCGTATGTAGCCTGCATGGTACTATTTACAGCAGGCTTTGCTCCACGCTCCTTCTTATCTTTCTTTGGCTTCTTAAAGTGCATCTTCGATTCCAGCTTATGCTCCGCAGCATACTGCTTCACCACATCCAGGAAACCGGCACCATACTTGCTTATCTTATAATCCCCGAACCCGGATATATGCTTCAGTTCATCAAAGTTCTGAGGCAGGTAGGTAGCCAGTTCCACCAGCGCATTGTCGGCCACTATAGCATATGCGGGTACATGCTCACGGTCGGCCATATCCTGCCTTATTGTTTTCAATTCCTTCATCAGCCCGCTGTCATACGCGAGTTCCTCATTGTCAAAAACCTGCACCTTCTCCTTCTTCATCACCAGCATCAGTTGCGATTCACCTTTCAGTATCTGCCAGCTTTTATCATTCAGCTTCAACGTAGCATACTGGTCATCCGTTTTGGTAAGGAATTTATTACGCAGCAATTGCTGTATCATCCATTGCCACTCCTCCTTCTTCAGATGCTTGCCTATACCATATGTCTTTAACTCTTTGTGGGCCGGGTTTATCTTTTCGCTCGCCGAGCCACGGATAAAATCAATGATATACCCTGCGCCATACTTTTCTCCTGTCCGGGATATGGCTGACAAAAGTTTCTGTGCGTCAACGGTCGCATCTTTCTCTTCTAATGAACTCAGGCAATAATCACAACTGCCGCAATAAGACGGGAATGGCTCCCCGAAATACGCCATCAGGTATTGCCTTCGGCAACCCTCATCCTCACAATACTCCTGCATCAGTTCCAGCTTCTTCATGGATATAGCCGTCTGCTGCGGATTACCTTCCACCTGAGCAAATTTTCTCAACTTCATGATATCCCCCGCAGAGTAGAACAGTATAGCATCGCTCCTTAACCCATCGCGGCCTGCCCGCCCGGTCTCCTGGTAGTAACCTTCTATGTTCTTTGGCACGTCATGGTGCATCACAAAACGCACATTCGATTTATCTATCCCCATCCCGAAGGCAATTGTCGCCACAATTACCCTGTACTCATCCCGCAGAAAAGCCTCCTGCACCCTGCTCCGCTCGGCGGTGTCCATACCTGCATGATAGTACGCTGCTTTTACGCCCGCTTCATGCAGCCTCCCGGCTATCCCTTCCGTTGATGCGCGCGACAATGCATAAATAATACCACTATCGTCCTTATGTTTCTTAATATACTCGAGTATATGCCCGAAGACATCGCGCTTAGGCTGTATGTAATAATGAATATTAGGCCGGTTGAAGCTGGAGATAAATTCATTTGGCTTGTTCAGCTCCAGCCGTTCCACTATATCTTTCTGCGTCAGCTTATCAGCACTGGCGGTAAGCGCTATTACAGGTATGCCCGGAAATTGCTTTTTCAGTATAGACAGTTTCAGGTACTCCGGCCTGAAATCATGCCCCCACTGCGAGATGCAGTGCGCCTCATCTATGGCAAACAAAGAGGGGTTAAGTGTTTTCAGAAATGAAATGAACGCATCGCTGTTTGCCGGTATCCGCTCCGGGGCAATGTAAAGCAATTTCAGGTTTCCTGCCTGGGCGTTCTTTATTACCCGCTGCTGTTCATCTGCCGATTGCGATGAATTGAGAAAAGCGGCGTGAATACCATTTGCGGTAAGTGCGTCCACCTGGTCTTTCATCAGCGCTATTAACGGTGACACGACAATAGTTATACCCGGCAACAGCATGGCCGGCAATTGGTAGCAAATAGATTTACCACCACCCGTAGGCATAATGGCAAGAGTATCTCTACCACTTAATACTGATTCAATAACGGGAAGCTGGGTGAGGCGGAATTGGTCGTAGCCAAAGAAGTGCTGTAATGCCTGGTGCAGTTTTTCTTTTGAGTAATTGCTCATCTTTTAGTCTTTTAATCGTTCTGTAAGTCATATATCAATCACAAAATAATAAAATAATATTCAAATATGCAACTACCGTGCGGAAACACTGCATGGGAATACGGCTACTTCCAGTTGCTTCCCAGGCAATAATTCCATTGTATTCAGATCTATAAAAGTGACATTTCCGTTCTTATTTCCGCAGCCCGAAACATGATGAGAAGCAGGGCCGGAGGAACTTATATTCGCATTTACAACGGCAGCTATCATCCGCTCATTATCAACAGCTATGTCATATGGTTGGTAACCGGTCTTTATCTTCCTCACAACTGTATTCGTATGCAAGTCAATTACGGCTACCGCCCCCCTGCTTCCCGGAAAGCTGGCCACATCGTCCGGACAGGCAACAAACAACTTATCCGACCATATATCCATACCCGCGGGTAATGAACTTAGACTAATCGTACTAATCAGGCTATCATGTACCATATCCAGCACTCTCAACTCACCCGAAGCTACACAGCCTATGTAGCAGCGGTTTGTCTGCCGGTTGTATAACAGTTCAGTAGCTCCCAGCGCAGATTCCTGCTTCACTATATTGCTTCCATCTATGGGCAACTCATGCACAATCGGAAGCATCGGGTCGGCAATATCAATACTGTATATAAAGTTACCGTTTGTGGTACCCACGTATAGTTTCTTTAGCTGTTCATTCAGCGCAATGCCAGAAGGATACTTAAAATTGCCACCAAATGTATAGCTTGCCAGTACAGCCCTGCTTTGCAGGTCGGCATAAACCACCTTGCCCACGCTGCTATTATCTACAAACCATCCATATCTCGAATCAGATGAAATAGCAAAAGATGTCCACATACCTGTTCCGAGGTTAATATTCCCGGCGAGTTTGTCATTTTCCGCGCTGAACTGCTGAACATAGTTAGATTGCGAAAAAAAGGACACATACCAATATCGCTTGTCGGGCGACACCTGCACACAATAAGGATATTGGTCTGTTTCCGGGCTTCCTACATCTATATACCTCATTTGTATCATTGTAGCAGCATCAACCACTGTAACCACATCGCACAATCTGTTTGCCACATAGAATTTCTTCCTTGCCGGGGCATCAGTAAATTTCACTTGACCGTTATAGCCAGGGGCACCTGTTGCTATCCAGTCCCTGAGCTTCAGGTATTCCGTCTTTGATAGTGGTGTTTTGTCGTAAGGCATTGTGGGACGCAAAACAATGCCGAGGCTGCTGTCGGTATTAGTAAAAAAACATATAGAGCTGAAATCCGGGCGGTAGGGAATAACAACAGCCCCGGTGTTACTCCCATTAAATAATTTGTCCCAGGTGGACAAGTTAAGACCGCCCGCGTTAGCATAACTAAGATCATTATGACATCCACTTACCGCACATTTATTCAGAAAGATAGCAGCTACGTCAGCAGGATAATTGCTGCCTGTCGGGTCTGTGTACCTGCTTGTGTGCGTACATGAGTTCAGTAAAACGACAACTAGTGTGAGAATATAAATAGCATAAACAATAAACAACACTCCTGTTCTCATTACAGATAACCTCTAATAGAAAAGAAAAAGTACAGGCCTAGATGTACGTTAGGCCTGCACTCAGAAAAATGCTAGTTCACTTTTACTACTTTCTTATAGGTGGTATTTCCGCCGGAATTTACTTTTACCATGTAGATTCCGGGAGTGGGAACGAAATCATTCAAACTAAACCCGTAAGAGGCTGATGATTGTGCTTCGTTATCAAGCAACCTCCCTACCACCCTTCCGGCCATATCATGCAACTCAATTGTTACCGGCAAATTACTTATCCCACCAAATGTCACAGTAAAATAATTATTAGTGGGATTAGGGAAAATTGAAACGTCGTTTGTTGCCACACTATTTTCAGGTACAGATACCGGTGATAGTATCCTGAGTGTGTAGTCTTCCATTTCGCCATGATAGCCGATAGGATCAACAGTAGGGCTATCGCACGATGAAGGAATAATATGCCCCGCATCGCTACTCATTTTGGCAGTAGCCCTTAATCTAATAATGCCGGGAGTCGTAGTAGACGGTATCGTGAAGGTTCCGGTAAAAACGCCATACGGTTGAAAGTCGGTAGAAATAACTGCTTCTCCTGCATCATTAAAACTCTTGTTATTATTATAGTCTATCCATACCCTTATATTGTTTCTTGAAGTAGGAAACGAGATAGAGTCTCTGGTGTGACTGATTGTTACAGTATATGTATGTCCTGCTATCAGCGATGCTGTATCGGTTGTCACCACCAGCACTTTCGACATGCTCTCTACAGGCAAGGATGTCCTGTTAATAGTTTTCAACTTAAAATTGGAAATACCCGGCTGAAGATTGCTGTAAGGTACCCGCCCTACCAACATGCAATACTGGGCCTGTGCGGTAGACGAAAGAATCAGAATCGTTGCGACAAGTAGTTTTGTAAAAGTTTTCATACACTTTGTTTAAGAATGAGAAGTACATTTTTATCATCTCAAAAGTGAATAGATTTAATGATAAAAAAATACAATAATTCTTAAACAAACTTAAAGACCTAGAGGTTACATCATTCCTTTTACCAAGTTCCCTAATTTTTTCAAAGCCCTGTCCACCTCTGGCGTCCATTGCATCCCATAGCTCAGCCGCATACAGTTCTGATAACGCTCCTGCAGGGTGAACATGGTACCCGGTGCTATACTTATCTTATGCTGCATCGCTTCCTGGTACAAATGGTAGGTATCAATTTTCTTATCCAGTTCCAGCCACAAAATAAATCCGCCTTTTGGCGAAGTCATTTTCACATTCTCCGGGAAGTACTCACCAACTGCCCGCGTGAATTGCAGGCTGTTTGAATGGAGTGTCTGCCTTAGTTTCCGCAAATGATATTCATATCTGCCGGTAGAAAGAAAGTTGGCTATTGCTGCCTGCTGAGCCGTAGCACTAGTAATGCTGTGGTATAGCTTCAACTGCTTTATCCGCTCAAGGTGTTTACCGGGAGCTACCCACCCTACCCTGTAGCCGGGGGCTAATGTTTTGGAGATGGAACTACACCATAACACATTACCCTCTTCATCAAACGACTTGCATGATTTTGGCCGTGTCTTCCCAAAATACACATCACCATACAGATCATCTTCAATTAGCGGCACACCATGTCTGGACAACAGCCTAACCATTGCTTCCTTCTGTTCGTCAGGCATGGAATAGCCTGATGGGTTACTGAAATTGGTGACAAAAAAACAGGCTTTAACTGCATGTTTCTGCAAAGCCTTCTTTACATCATCAGGATCTACACCTGTGTCAGGGTCGGTTGGTAGTTCCAGTATTCTCAGCCCTATACTTTGCGCAAAACGCAGCATCCCGAAATACACAGGGCTTTCTACTGCTATCGTATCACCAGGCTTCGTCAGCGCCATCAAACAATATGATATGGCATTCATACAGCCCGCAGTAGTTACAATATCGTCAGCTTTAAGGTGTCCGTTCCAGTGCACCGACCATCTTGCTACCTGCCTGCGCAGCAAGTCATTACCTTGTATTTGCTCATACGATGTGCCGTTTGCCGGCAGATTGCGCAGCGACTGCATCATAGATTTATTAAGCCTTGCAAGCGGCAATATCTCCGGTGCGGGAACGCTTAATGAAAAACGCGTAACACCCTGCAATGAGAAATCATCATACACCTCACCTATAATCGCTTCTACATTCTTTGTCTTAATTGTTTGCAATGGGTTACTCTTCTCTATCTTCTTAGGGAAACGGGAAGGATTGAACCGCACATAATACCCCGACTGTGGACGCGACTCTATCAGCCCCTTCCCTTCAAGATGATAATATGCCTGCAGTATAGTACTTACGCTGCTGCCATGTTCTTTACTGAGCAATCTTACAGATGGCAGCTTATCGCCAATCTTAAGTACCTCATTCATAATTTGTTGCTCGAAAGTCTCTGCAATTCGCATGTATAAATGATCATTCTTCGCGTTCTTTATTTTGGGCATAAAAAAACTGTTATGGTCAAAATTACGTAAATTGTATCTGTTTTGTTTTACTTTTTTTTCAGAATTTTGTCCCGTAATCATGACAAAGTGCACAAAAGCCTACATCGCACTGGTATACGTCTGCATCGTTTGGGGCACCACTTACCTTGCAATAAGAATTGGGGTACAACACTATCCGTCTTTCCTCTTTGCGGGCATAAGACAACTGATGGCAGGGGTAATCCTGATGGCCTTTGCTTTATACAGGAGCAGGGAAACCGACCTATCTTCCCGCAACATCCTGCGCCAGATGCTGGTAGGCTTCCTGATGCTTACTGTGGGCAACGGATTGGTAACCTTCGGGATGAAGTTTATCCCGAGTGGTGTATCCGCACTCATATGTAGCCTTATGCCCATGTTCGCGGTACTATTCAATATGATGTCTTCAAAAAAAGACCATTTTAATCTTACTATAGGTTTGGGCATGGCGTTGGGTATCGGCGGTGTAGCGCTCATATTCAGACACAATATTGCCGAGGTTACACAGCCCGCATATATGGGTGGCATAATAGCTACCATTGTAGCCACTGCCGGATGGGCCCTTGGGGGAACAGTGAACAGGAGACACATTAATGCTGTAAATCCCTTTTTTAATTCAGGGCTGCAATTACTATTTGGTGGCATTTTCATGTTGCTTATCAGCCCTGCGGTAGATAATTATAGTGGCTTCGAACTGTGGAATACTGAAGGAGTTGTGTCATTGATATACCTCATCATCTTCGGTTCCGCAATTGCTTATGCTGCATATATGTTTGCACTCAATGTACTGCCGGTTGGAGTTGCGACATTATATGCTTATGTCAATCCGCTCATAGCAGTACTTGCCGGCTACCTGTTCCTGAAAGAGGAATTGAATATTTATATAGGAATGGCATTTATCACTATTGTCATAAGTGTATTCCTGGTGAACAGGGGCTATAGAAACCAGCATAAACAAGAACCCGAAGACGTATCAAAACTCGGAGCGGCTTTCCCGGAAACCGCATCCGTTGATTAATAACTTAAAAAAACGAATTGCATGGAGCACTCAATTTTAGTTACCACACAGGCCGAAAGAAAAGTTACAGATACCAAATCTGTCCCCTTCGGAAAGATACCTACAGAACATATGTTCGTGGCTGAATATAGAGATGGCAAATGGAACAATGCCCGTATAGTACCATTCCAGGACCTGACACTTAGTCCGCTCAGTTTATGCCTCCATTACGGGCAAACGGTGTTTGAAGGAATGAAAGCTTTTCACATGCTGGATGTCCGCATCAATGTCTTCAGGACAGAGAAGCACTACGAGCGTTTTACCAAATCGCTGCACAGGATGTGTATGCCACATGTGCCTAAAGCATTGTTTATTGATGCCATAAAACAATTAGTAAAAATAGATGCTGACTGGGTGCCACGCGACAATGATGGCGCATTATACATACGCCCGTTCATGATTGCTTCCGAGGCAAGAATAGGCATAAAAGCATCTGATGAATACCTGTTCATGGTAGTTTGCTCCCCGGCCTTTAACTACTATTCTAAGCCTTTGAAAGTAAAAATAGAATTAGACTATGTGCGCGCCGCAGCCGGAGGAACAGGAAACACCAAATGCGGGGGCAATTATGGCGGCGCGTTATTCCCTACCCATCTAGCACAGCAGGCAGGTTATGACCAGGTATTATGGACGGATGCCCATCGTCACGAGTATATAGAAGAGTCCGGCACCATGAATGCCATGTTCTTTATAGATGGTATTTTGGTAACGCCCGAACTTTCAGGCACTATACTTGATGGAGTTACGCGCAATTCGATACTTACCCTCGCACGCGCCAAAGGGATGAGAGTAGAAGAAAGGCAGATAAGCTACCTCGAACTGGTGCAGGCTTTTGAAAGCGGCAAAAGGGTGGAGGCATTTGGTGCGGGCACCGCGGCTGTTGTTGCCCCAATTGAAGTTATCGGTATCGGGCACAAGGAGTACAAATGCTATATCGAACCGGACGCCATGATGTATCAGCTACAAAAAGAACTGCACGACATACGCAAAGGCATCATCCCGGATATTCATCAATGGAACGACATAATATAACCACATGCAACCATTGACCATAGATTACAATGGCTACCTCATTACCACAGATAAAAGCCTGATGAACGTTCATGAAGTGCATACATGGCTGTCTGAAAAATCCTATTGGTCTCCCGGCATCACCTTTGAAAAAGTGAAAACAGCATTTGACCATTCATACTGTATAGGTGTACTTTCGGGCGGCGCCCAGGTAGCTTTTGGCAGGCTGATAACCGATTATGCCTCCTTTGCTTACCTTGCCGATGTATACGTGTTGGAAGAACACCGAGGCAAGGGATTAGGAAAAGAAATGATAAAAATACTGATGGGGCTGGAATGGATTGGTACATTGCGGGCTGTGATGCTTGCAACACTCGATGCTCACGGCCTCTACAGGCAATTCGGGTTTACAGAAATACCTAACCCGGAACGTTATATGAAATTAAACCCCTGACCCCTAAAGGGGAACCAACTATTAAACTCTATCACAAAATTTTAGTAACAGGCTTATTTCTAAACTATTATAAAACGGAGGAAGTCCCTTTAGGGATTTAGGGTTTATGCTACAATACTTAGACAGCGCAAAGCGGCAATTCAAACTATATAAGCAGCTTGGCGAAAAAGCTATAGCGCAGGTAAGTGATGCCGACCTCAACTGGCAGGCAAATGATGAGAGCAACAGTATCGCTGTAATTGTAAAACATATGTGGGGCAATATGCTCAGCCGGTGGACAGACTTTCTCACCACCGATGGAGAAAAGCCCTGGCGACAGCGTGATGCGGAATTTGAAGGGGCAATGAGCAGAGCAGAGCTAATACAAAAATGGGAAGAAGGTTGGCAATGCCTGTTCAATGCATTAGACAGTATAACCGATTCCGACCTCGAAAAGACCATCTACATCCGCAACGATGGCATGCCCGTTTTGGATGCCATTAACCGCCAGGTATCCCACTACTGCTACCACGTAGGACAGATAGTGTATATCTCTAAACTGCGCAGTACTAAAGAATGGAACAGCCTCTCCATTCCCCGCAATAAGTCAAACGACTACAATGCTGGAAAATTTGCACAAGAGAAAGGCAACAGGGATTTCACGGATGAGTGGGTGGAGAAGAAATAATCCTACACCATCCCCAAATCAAAATCCTCTAAACTCTTCAACTTGGCATCGGCTATAGAAAAGCGTGGGTCATCAAAATGCAGTTCATCGGGTATAGCTATTACTTTCATCCTTGCCGCCTTTCCTGCTATCACACCGTTCACGGAGTCTTCCAGCACAAGGCATTCATTGGGTTTTGCACCCAGTTCTTTAGCACAGTGCAGGAATACCGCCGGGTGGGGCTTGCCCAGCTCCACGGCATCGGCAGATGTAATAACATCAAAATGCTTCGCTATATCAAAATGCTCCACCAGTGCGTCTATCATATGCCTGGGCGAGGAAGATGCCAGTCCTATTTTATAATGATGCATGCGCAGAAGCTTTAACGCCTTTTCCACCCCATCCAGCACCCTGCCGCTGGTCTTTGATGAGGCTATAATATCATCCAGTATCTCATCGGCCACATCCTTCGATGTCTTCCCCTCCCACGGATAGTGTATCGCCCAGTGGTCGGTTACCTCATATATTCGCAGCCCGGTCGTTTCTTTAAACCGTGTCCTTGTAATAGGTATTTTGTGCTTCTCGGCTACCCGCAGCATACTTTCGCCCCATAGCGGCTCGGTATCCAGCAGCAGCCCATCCATATCAAATAAAACCGTATTTATATTAGTCGCAGGTCGAAGGTTATGACTCATGGCCCAAAAGTACGGAACTGCAGCATTTTGTGCCTGAATTCGTACCATATATCATATGCAACACCCGGACTTACGACTTATGACTTACGACTTATGACTATCTTATGTGATTTTTTGGGTGAAATTTGGCTAAAAAAACATATTTATCGGCGCTCAAATGCTATTTTTGCGCCAAATCTGATTTTTTTATGAAGCGAAACGCTTTTTACAGCTTATTGCTGGGCGCATCTATGCTGGTCAGCGCGAAGCAAGCGGCTGCCACCATCACGTTTAAGGAATTCACACTGCCAAACGGCCTGCATGTGATCCTCCAGGAAGACCACTCTACACCTATAGTAGCGGTTTCTGTCATGTACCACGTAGGTTCCAAGAACGAAGACCCACAGCGCACGGGCTTCGCGCACTTCTTTGAGCACCTGCTTTTCGAAGGCAGCGACAACATCAAGTGCGGCGAATACATGAAACTCATACAGTCTGCCGGTGGCCAGCTCAATGCCAATACCACACAAGACCGCACTTTCTATTACGAAGTGCTTCCGTCAAACCAACTGGAACTTGCCCTGTGGATGGAATCTGAGCGTATGGCCCACGCAAAAATAGATGCCGTAGGTGTGGAAACACAACGCAAAGTAGTAAAGGAAGAAAAGAAACAGCGTTATGACAATACCCCATATGGCCAGCTTATCAATGTAATCTTTGAGAACGCCTATGTAAAATACCCTTACCGTTGGAGCCCCATAGGCAAGGAGCAATATATAGACCAGGCCACACTCGATGAGTTCATGAACTTCTACAAGACGTTCTACGTGCCCAACAATGCGGTACTCGTTATTGCGGGCGACATCCAGACAGACCATACAACTGCGCTCATAAAAAAATACTTTGGCGAGATACCCAAAGGCACAAAAGCGATACCACGCCCTACAGAAGTAGAGCCAGTGCAGACCGCCGAAAAACGCGTGAATTTTTACGACAACATTCAGTTGCCTGCCGTTATACTGGGCTACCACATACCCAAGCAAGGTACTCCCGATTATTATGCTATGCAGATGCTGACACAATTGCTCTCTCAGGGCAAAAGCTCAAGGTTTGATAAAGAGATCGTGGACAAGCAGGAAAAAGCCGTGCAGGCAGCCGCGTTCGACCTTGGCAATGAAGAACCGGGCATGGCCATCATGCTGGGCATTGCCAATATGGGCGTAAAACCTGAAGAACTGGAAAAAGCCATGCTTGACGAAATTGAGAAGGTGAAAACAGGCGGCATTACAGATGAAGAGCACTCAAAACTGCAGAACCAGGCCGAGAACGATTTCATTTCACAGAACCAGAAGAACATAGGCGTAGCTACCAACCTCGCTACGTATTATACCTACCTGGGCGATGCCAACCTCATAAACACCGAACTGGAGCGCTATAAAAAAGTGTCAAAAGACGACATCAAAAGGGTGGCAAATAAATACCTGACCAAGGAAAACCGCCTTGTCGTTCACTACCTCCCTAAATCGGAAGAAAAAAAGAATACGGAAGGGGCTAAACCACAACCCAAACACTAAGGTTAGTAACAATCCAAATGAAATAACCGTTCTCCCGCAACAATACGGGGCAAACAAAAAAATAATCTTCAAATGAAAAAGATAACATTATCCATACTTACCATTGCGCTTGCTTTTACCGCCATTGCGCAAAAGCTGGACCGGAGCATAAAACCTAAGCCCGGCCCGGCACCAACCATCTCGCTGGGAAAAACTGAAAGTTTCACCCTCGCCAATGGCCTCAGGGTGTTCGTGGTTGAAAATCACCGCCTGCCCACCATATCATGCAGCATACAGTTCGATGTAAAACCCGAATTGCAGGGCGATATGGCCGGCTACCGCGAAATGATGTCTGAACTGTTACTGTCAGGCACCACCAGCAGGCCTAAAGACAAGCTGAATGGCGAAATAGACCAGATGGGTGCGCGTATCAACGTTAGCGATGAGGGCATGTACGGCGGCGGCTTAAAGAAATACAGCGAAAGAATATTTGAATTGATGGCTGATATCGCGATGAATGCTGTCATCACAAACGAAGAACTGGAAAAGACGAAGAAAAAAATGATCTCCGGCATCCAGACCGAAAAGAACGAACCGGATGCAATGGTGAACAACGTTAGCTCGGTAGTGAATTTTGGCAACAGGCACCCCTACGGAGAAGTAACAACCGAAGAGAGTGTGAAGAAAATAACACTGGAGCAGTGTACCAAATACTATAAAACATACTTCCGCCCAAATGTTGCCTACATGGCAATAGTGGGCGATGTAACAGTGGCAGAGATAAAGCCAATTGTAGAAAAATTCTTTGGCAAATGGGAAAAGTCAACTGTTCCTGTTGCCACTTACGTTTCCCCCGGTCTATCTGCTTCGGGCATGGCTGGTAAAGTGACCAAAGTAGCCTTCGCCCCCCGCACTGCTGCCGTGCAAAGCGTAGTGAGCGTTACCTATCCGGTGATACTGTACCCCGGCCATCCCGATGTTATCAAAGTAAAAGTAGCCAATACCGTTCTGGGCGGTGGCTCCCAGGGCCGTCTATTCCTCGACCTTCGCGAAAAACATGCCTGGACTTACGGGGCATACTCCTCTCTTCAGGAAGACCCGCTTGGCGGCAGCTTCTCGGCTACGGTAAAATGCCGCAACGCGGTATCAGACAGTGCTATAGGAGCAATACTTGACCAGATGAAACTGATGCAAACCGAGATGGTAAGCGACACTACCCTGCAGAACGCAATCACCTATTTGTCCGGCAATTTTGCCATCGGCCTTGAAGACCCAAAACGCGTGGCTCAGTTTGCCATTAATACAGAACGTTACAATATGCCAAAGGATTATTATCAGAATTACCTGAAAAACCTGAGTGCAGTTAATGCCTCTGACATCATGTCCGTTTCTAAAAAATACATCACCCCTGATAAGGCAAACATCATAGTGGCCGGCAGCAGGGAAGAAGTAGCTAACAAACTGGCCAAGTACTCGGCTGACGGTAAAGTAGATTATTACGACTATGCGGGCAAACCGCTTGTAGTTACTGAAACTGTAGCTGCGCCCGCAGGCATGACAGCCGGCGATGTATTTAAAAAATACGTAGCGGCAATAGGTGGTGAGAAAGCGCTTACCGGCATTAAAGACCTTAAGATAGTAATGACAAGCAACATGCAGGGAATGGACATTACCATTACTATCCTGAAAAAAGCGCCGAATATGTCTAAACAATCAGTAGACCTGAACATGGGCGGTCAAAAAATGACAGCGCAAAAACAAGTGTTCAACGGCACAAAAGGCTACCAGGAAGCACAGGGCCAACGCGCAGACATGACTGAAGATGATATTAATGAAGCAAAAGAAGAAGCTGATATTGCAGCCGACCTGCACCCTGAAAAATATGGCATCAAACGCACACTGGCAGGTATGGAGCAGATTAATGGCGCCAATGCTTACAAGCTGGATGTTGTTGACGCCAAAGGCAAGAAATCAGTTGAATACTATGATGCTGCAACGAATCTCCTCGTAAGGAAAATAAAAATAGAGGGTGATAAAACGCAAACATCCGACTATTCGGACTACAAAGAAGTATCAGGTGCCAATGGCTATAAAGTGCCTTATACGGTTATGCAATCGGGGGCAGGTATGCCCGGTGTACTCACCGCTAAAACACAGTCGGCAGAAGTGAACACTAATATACCTGATAGCGAGTTTAATTAATACTAAACAGTTCCGTATAAAAAAACACCGCGATAATCGCGGTGTTTTTTTATACGGTAACTCTACCCCATCAACGCCAAAAACTCCTGTTCTGTCAATATGCTCACCGTGCCTAATTTTTTTGCTTTTTCCAGTTTAGAACCAGCATCCTCGCCCACTACCAGGTAGTTCAGCTTACTGCTCACGCCTCCAAGTATCGAGCCGCCCCTCTCTTCCACCATAGCTTCAGCATCACTCCGCTTGAATTGGCTGAGCGTTCCTGTGAACAGGAATGTCTTGCCGGCAAGTTCCCCACTACCCCGCATATTTCCTTTGTGTTCATTCTTCAGGTTCACGCCTGCTTCGCTCAGCCGGCTTATCATGTTCTTATTCTCCGGCCTTGCAAAGAAATCCTTTACTGCAGTAGCCACTTTCGGCCCCACATCCTCAAGCGTTAGCAGCCGGTCAATATCCCATTCATAAAAATCAGTGATGTGCGTTACCGCATTAGCCAGTGTCTTCGCTGTTGTTTCTCCCACATACCTTATACCCAGACCATAGATAAGCCTGTTCAGCGGCTGTTGTTTTGAATTATCTATGGCCTGCCTTAGGTTAGTCACAGATTTTTCACCAAAGCCGCCTAATTGCTTCACTTGTTCCCAATCAATACTATATATACCTGGTATATCTTTCAGCAACCCCAATTCATAGAATTTCGCCACATTGGCATTGCCCAGGCTGCGTATATCCATAGCATCCTTGCTCGCAAAGTGTATCATTCGCTCCACCACCTGCACCGGGCAGCTTACATTTATGCACCGCCATGCAGCTTCTTCAGGCTGTTTTTCCAGTTCGCTCCGGCAGGCCGGGCAGTGTGTCGGGAATATTATTTCCTGTTCATCACCTGTCCGCAATTCCGTAAGCGGTTTTACTATATAGGGTATCACGTCCCCCGCCCTTTCCACCAACACAGTGTCACCTATTCGCACATCTTTTTCCCGCACCACATCTTCATTAAACAGGGATATAGAGCTAACCGTTACCCCACCTATCGGCACCGGGTCTATCTTCGCCACCGGTGTAATTGCCCCTACCCTTCCCACCTGAAATTCCACGCGCCTTAATTTGCTCGTTGCCTGCCGCGCCTTAAATTTGTAAGCCACCGCCCACCTCGGGTGATGCGATGTCATACCCATTGTATCCTGCAATGCAAGGTCGTTCACCTTTATCACCAGCCCGTCTACTTCAAAGGGCAGGTCATCGCGTTTCTCTTCAAAATCATTGCAGTATTTTATCACCTCATCTATATGCCTGAACACCTTCATCTCCCTTGCCGGTGTGGGAAAACCCAAATCATACAGCCATTGCAGCGAACCGTAATGGGTTTTCAGTGCCTCCGGCCTGGGTGTACCGGGTTCCTGCGTGTAATAACTTATGTGGTACAATATTGCATTAAGCCCACGCTTTCTAACCTCCGCCGGGTCTAATATCCGCAGCGTGCCCGATGCGGCATTCCTTGGGTTTGCCAAGGGGGCCAACCCTTCAGCTATACGTTGTTTGTTATACGCTTCAAACACTTTCTTATGTATCACGATCTCACCACGTATCTCTATCTGGTTTATCCCTTGTTTCGTTAGCGGCGCAGATAAAGGAATGGCTTTTATCTGCCTGATGTTTGCTGTCACATCCTCACCCATCACACCATCTCCACGGGTAGCGCCCCGTGCAAGGTTATCCCTGTCGTAAATAATAGATATGCTGGCCCCGTCATACTTCGGCTCCACGCAGTATTCAATATCATCTGTTTCTGCCAGTTCCCTGCACCGCCTGTCCCAGTCGGTAAGGTCCTCTGCGTTATACGTATTGTCCAGGCTCAGCATTGGTACCAGATGGTTCACTGTAGGAAAACGTTCGCTAAGCCCTATGGCTACACGCTGTGTAGGTGAGTCCACCGTTACAAGTTCAGGATGCCCTTGCTCAAGGTGCTTCAGCTTTTTGAACAGTTCATCATACTCAGCATCGGCAAGCACCGGCTCGCTCTGCACATAATATTTCCAGTCTGCATAAAGTATTGCTTCACGCAGTTGAGCTATGGTTACCTCTGCGTTTCCTGCGTCATTGCTCAATAAATGTTTGGCCTGCTCATACAGGCGCTTTTCATCCACTTGGGTGTACATGCTGCAAAGTAAAGAGCAATAAATATACTAAGCGAATTGCATAAAATATTTTATTTTGCCATGGAAAATGAATAAAAAAGCATTCAGGTCTTTTATCACTTTTACCCGCACTGAACGCATCGGCTTGGCCGTGCTGTGCGCCATATTGGTCATACTCATTGCCATTCGTTTCTCCATGCCGTTTTGGGTAAGCCCGGTTACCGATTCGGAAAAAGAAACGAAACTCGCCGCTGCCTGGGAAAAATTCAAAAGGCAACAACCTGCTGTGAAAGATTCCATAGGCGATAACAATACCTCATTGCCTGCCATCATCAACATCAACACCGCCGACTCTGCCACCCTTGTTCGCCTGAAAGGCATTGGCCCCGTGATTGCCGGAAAAATAATCGCACGCAGAACAAAAAAAGGCCCCTTTACTCACATATCCCAACTCAGGGAATTGGGCCGTTTCGATACAGCTACTTTCGAAATGCTTAAAACCCATTTAATTATCAACGAAACCAGGTAACATATTCGCATCTTTTATTTTGTTTGTTAGTTCAGTCCTCAGTTCTGACGCATTTTTATTACCCTTTAAAAAAAATGTTGTAAAATTGCGTGTATAACGCACATACATATAATAAAATGGATTTCAAACAAACAGAAGCACAGGGTTCTATAGCAGAGATGGTCCGCGATTTTGCCAACAAGCACATCCGGCCGAATATGATGGAATGGGATGAAACCCAGAAGTTCCCTGTGGATTTGTTTCATAAAATGGGTGAACTCGGCCTTATGGGTGTGCTTGTGCCTGCTGAATATGGCGGGTCCGGCCTTGGCTACTTCGAATACGTTACTATTATCAGTGAGATAGCCAAAGTTTGTGGCTCCATTGGGCTTTCTGTTGCCGCGCATAACTCATTATGCACCGGCCATATACTTTATTTCGGCACAGAAGAACAAAAAAAGAAATACCTCCCGAAACTCGCAAGTGGTGAGTGGATAGGCGCATGGGGGCTTACGGAAGCAAACACCGGCAGCGACTCTGGCAATATGCGCTGCACTGCGACTAAAGATGGCGACGGATGGATACTTAACGGCACCAAGAACTGGATCACGCATGGCATCAGTGGCAGTGTGGCAGTTGTGCTGGCCCGCACCGGCGAACCGCGCGCCAAGAACAACGTCTCTGCGTTCATTGTCGAAAAGGGCACTCCGGGATTCACAGCAGGCAAGAAAGAAAATAAACTGGGTATGCGTGCCAGTGAGACTGCTGAACTTGTTTTTGATAATTGCCGCATATCCGATGCGCAAAGAATGGGCCCTGTAGGCGATGGCTTCTATCAGGCCATGAAGGTACTGGATGGCGGTAGGATATCTATTGCAGCACTTGCATTAGGCATTGCTAAAGGCGCTTACGAAGCATCACTTAAATACTCGAAAGAACGCCAGCAATTCGATCAGCCCATATCTAACTTCCAGGCCATTGCGTTCAAGCTCGCAGATATGGCTACGCAGATCGAAGCGTCTGAATTGCTTATCTATCAGGCATCTGATATGAAAAACCGCGGCGAGAAGATGACCAAAGAATCTGCTATGGCAAAATATTATGCTTCAGAAGCCGCAGTGCGCATCTCTACAGATGCAGTACAGATATTCGGCGGCTATGGCTATACCAAAGATTTCCCTGTTGAAAAATACTACCGTGACAGCAAGCTGTGCACTATAGGTGAAGGCACTTCAGAGATACAAAAGCTGGTAATATCACGCGATATTTTAAAGGGCTAAGAGATTTATTTCTTCTGGAAATACAGCCATTCCCTGCCTACCTTATCGGAGTTTTCGATTTGGTTAGTCGTTATGAGCCCCAACGTCACAGATGAGCTGTTAGACACGTAATAAGTGATGGTATCGTTGGCCGCATACATTATCTTCAAAGAATCATAGGTAAGGAACCGCCAGCTAAAGGCAAGGTCTAAAGACTTTACACCATTATTTGTATTGCTCTGCACACCAGTGCCATCCTCATCAAATACCATCTCATAAATCATTCCTGCAGGCACATTGTGCCGCTCATAATGATCAATTACCCCGTTCAGGTTATCATCCGATCCGGTCATCGTCAACAGCCACTTCCCCGGCATTACATCACTTATAGAAGTAGGGTTGTTCTTTCGGGTACAGGCCCCCGCTATCAATACAATTGACATAAAAACAAAACCATATATCAGCCGCTTCTTCAAATGCATCTAAATAACCGTGAGTGTTGACAACCTGCTAACAAATTTACAGATAAATAACATACAAAAATGTTAGTTATAGCCCATACCCTAAAACTTAACAAATAAAGTGCCAGACTTCATCTTTGTCAAAAATAAATTGGCACCCTACTACAGCACCACATATTGCAGCAACACGCTCTTTCCGGGATAGTCCGTATTGTAGTGCAGCCCCCGGCTCTCTTTTCTGAACTGCGCCCCTTTTACTATCAGGTAACCTATGGTTATCAGGTTCCGCAGCTCGCACAGATGAGGCGAAAGCGTGGTGGTCTTATACAGTTCCTCCGTTTCCTGGTGCAGCAGGTCTATGCGGTTCATGGCCCTTTGCAGGCGTGTATCGTTACGTACTATACCTACATAATCACTCATTACCTGCTGTAGCTCTTTCTGGCTCTGGGTAATTAATATCATTTCCTTTGGCTCATTCGTGCCTGATGCATTCCAGTCAGGTACACCGTCATTGAATGCGAGGCTGTCAATGCGTGCGGCCATATCCTCGGCACACCGGTGGGCGAATACCACCGCTTCCAGCAGCGAATTAGATGCCAGCCTGTTGGCCCCGTGCAGACCAGTACTGGCACATTCACCACAGGCATACAGGTTCAATATCGAAGATCGCCCCGCTTCATCGGTCTTTATGCCCCCGCAGCAGTAGTGCGCAGCAGGCGCCACAGGTATCATCTGCTCAAATACATCTATGCCTATCGCCTTGCACCTTGCATGTATATTGGGGAAGTGACCCATGAACTTTTCTTTATCCATTTCCCGGCAGTCGAGGAACACGTGCTCTGTACCGGTTATCTTCATTTCGTTATCTATAGCCCGGGCCACCACATCGCGAGGGGCGAGGTCGGCACGCGGGTCGTAGCCGGCCATGAAGGCTTTCCCGTGCTTATTTCTCAATATACCGCCATCGCCGCGTACTGCCTCCGTTATCAGGAACGACGGGCTCACACCGGCCTCGTACAATGCCGTAGGGTGAAACTGAATAAACTCCATATTCTCTATCCGCCCCTTGGCCCTGTAGGCCATCGCTATACCATCTCCTGTGGCTATACGGGGATTGGTGGTAGTGCGGTATGCCTGCCCCGCCCCGCCCGAAGCCATCAGCGTGCATTTGGCCAGTATCTTTTCAATGTTATTGTTATGTAGGTTCAGTGCGTATACGCCATAGCAGGTGATGTCGGGTGTGGCTTTGGTGACGAGGTAACCGAGGTGGTGCTGGGTAATGATGTCTACCACAAACCAGTGGTTATAAATGCTGATGTTAGGGTACTGTTTGGTTTCCTCTACCAGGGCGCGCTCTATCTCATAGCCCGTTATGTCCTTGTGGTGCAGTATCCTGAACTCTGAATGCCCCCCTTCCTTGCCCAGCATATAATCACCTTCCTTGTCCTTATCAAATTTTGCGCCCCATGCTATTATCTCATCTACCCTTTCAGGCCCTTCTTTTATTACTATATTCACTACCTCTTCGTTGCACAGCCCATCGCCGGCGGCCAGCGTATCGGCTATGTGCTTGTCGAAGCTATCACGCTCGTTATCGTTTACCACCGCTATGCCGCCCTGCGCATACTTGGTGTTTGTTTCGTCCGTATTCGCCTTGGTGAGTATGGTCACCGACTTATCCGGAAAACGCTTAGCCATTTTGATAGCGAACGACAAGCCCGCTATACCCGACCCTATGACCAAAAAATCTGTTTTCAGCATAACCACATTTAAGTACAGGGGCATAGCCAATTGATACTACAATCATCACCATTGCCCACTTTGTTTAAAAAAATACAAAAAACACGTAACGTATTGACTATTAAAATTTTATAAAAATTCCGTTGCTCACTTCTTGCTCAATCATTGCTCACTATTTGTAAAAACAAAGTGTATTGCGTTTTCGCGAAGGAAAAAAGAGACAACTGTGTAAAGGTCGCCAAGGTGGGTTTACCTGCCAAATAAAAAATACATGGCGGTACAGTTACTGTACCATTACGGTTTTGCGATGCAGAAGGCGCAAGGGTTTGGGCAGGGTTTTCATGTTTTGGGAATTTTCAGGATACGCGAATTAAAGGTTAAAATATAACATCCGGCAGGTCTGTTGAGGAATAGTATTAATTTTATGAAATGGAAAAGATAGTAGAGCAAAAGCTGCCGCTCGCAAAAAGTAAATTAATGGAGATGAACAATATCGGAATCGTCGTAGCATCCCTTGACAAAGCCATTTCCTTTTTCACAGAAATCGGACTAACCCTTGAAGGGCGAGCAATGGTAGCAGGTGAATGGGCCGGAAAGGTAACCGGACTTGGAAATCAGTCGGTAGAGGTAGCCATGATGGTTACCCCGGACGGACACAGCCGACTTGAACTTTCACAATTTCACACCCCGGCTACTATTGCCGACCACAGAACAGCCCCGGTAAACGCTCTTGGGTATCTTCGTATCATGTTCAGAGTTGACAATCTTGATGAATTGCTGTCGCGGCTTACGAAACAAGGCGCTGAGGTGGTAGGAGAAGTGGTTAATTATGACAACATTTATAGGCTCTGTTATATCCGTGGTGTGGAAGGACTTCTAATCGGACTAGCCGAACAATTAGGTACTCAAACAACTAAAGATATTTTAGAGAAAAGTTAGACGGGGTATTGCAAAAACAGGCTATATAGTTACTTAAAAAGTTGGGACACTGTTAATTAGTTTTGAAAAAAACTTCGCCTCTACTCCATGAAGCAAACACTAACTACCTACTTATTCCTTGCTCTAATCTGCTGCAATAGCTGCCAAACTTATGTAACCGGCGATGGCAGAAAGCACAGGCAGTTATTTCCTCCTAAGGACAAAAGAGGCATAGCCAGTCTGGATACCAATAAATACATACTACTCCCTTTTGACGCTGCGGACCATACCAACAAGACAACTCATAAAAATGGCAAAAGAGTAGTAGAACTAATCAGCCCATCTGATATACGCATACTTGCAGCATCAAAAAAGCGTTACTTAATCTACTTCTGGAACCCGGCTTGTTCACATACCCTGAATAGCATCCGCGTGCTTGATAGTTGCGCACAAAAAGGAGAAAATGTAATAGTGGTATCTCTTCGCAATACGCCTGATATTATGGATTCGCGATTACAGAAAACCGTATTCTTACAATACCCGCTTTTTATTGTCAATTCGGAAAATTATTCAACACGGTTACCTGTGCGAAAGATCAGGTTTATCAGGGAATCATGCGAAAGTTGTTATAAACAACATAAAGATGACCTTGCCGTAGCCGATTATTTGCTATTAGATGATGGTGCAATTACACCAATTATGTACAGCAATACGGCAAATGTATTGTCGCACTAATGCCCCCATCTACCCCCTCCCATTCACCGCCCTTTGCAGGTGCAGGTAATCTAGGAAGTAAACAATTTTTACTGAGAGGCTATTGCTCTGGGGTGCCTGAAAAGTGTGGTCGAGGTCATCGAAATAGTTGGAGATGAACCTCGGCGATGCCGGTGAAGAAAAGATACTGTTCTGGTACACTATCGACATCTCGCTGCCGGGCCTGAACTGCCATACATAGCTCAGAAAGATATTGAACGTATTGAAGTTCACGTTGCGGTTCACGGCATACGCCTTAGTGATATCCAGCCCGCCATCGGCTTTCAGGTAGGCATAGTCGGAATATACCGCCTGCGACCAGTAGTGCCTACCCAGCAGCGTAAGCGACATCCTGTTGTTGAACACATAAGCAGCGTTCAGCGAATTCGTTACCGTGTTCACGTTCCGTATCCCGAAGTAGATGGAATCGTTCCTGTTGGCTACAAACCCCACATCGTCTATCGCATTCTGCGCCGACAGGCTGTATATGGCTGAGAGTTTATCGTTGAACCGGAACCTTGGTGATACTGACCATGAAAATGTATTCCGCGCACGCTCAGAGAACCAGCGGTTAGTGAGCTGCACATCAATCGCGAAGCGTTTCCGGTAATCAGTAGAATAGAAGCCCCCAGCCATATAGTTGATGGGGTATGTATAGTACCTGCCGGGCTTGCGAGGCTCCAGGTAATCGTAGCTGGTGATGGGTTGCAGTGTCCAGTAGGCACCAATGGTGGTAAAATCCATCAGGGTAATATTGTGCGAGCCAAACACCTCCGTCTTAAAAAAAGCATCGGGGTTAAAGATGCGGTTATAGTTTATGCCCACATGATTGTAAGACATTCGTATCCGGCCCACCGGCTCGTATAAATTATAGTACTGGTCGAACGCGTAGGAGGTGATGTTGTTGCGGTCTAGATAGCCCAGATCGTTCGGGTTAAAATTATCACTTATGGACCGTGTACTTACCGACCATGTATAATTCCCGTTTATCTTACCGGCATTGAGATAATACCGGTGCCCCACATCATTCCTTGCTGTATAATACAACTGGCTGACATCGCCCGATCCGTTCACCCCATAGGAGTTGGCCTTATTCGTAAACTTGAACAGCAAAGCGCTTACATTGGCGTTATAGCTGTTCTCCATTCTGTTCACATTAGTGTTTATCAGGCTTATAAAAGAGTTGTTTTTCAGCGCCTGGTCCAGCACCAGCACATTGTAGTTGGTAAGCGGGGCGGTCTGCTGTTTTCTTATCGTGTGCCGTACCGTATCTTCTATGGTGGCAAAAGCGGGGGCGGCTATGGCATTAAAAAAACCTACACCGAGGTTCTTCTTTGTGCGGCCCGATACCTTTGTGGCATTGTAGAGCTTGGTAGATACGGGGTTACGGGTTACTGCCTCATTGGCCTGCAGGCCACCTGCTGCCGCATTGAAGTTTACCGGTGCGCCACCTACCCTGCGTGAATAGAACAGGTCGTTCTTATTAAACAGGTCCAGCCCCTCGGTGAAAAAATACCTGTTCTCGTTATACCTCACCTCTATGGGCGAAAGGTTAAGCACGCGGTTGTCATATATCGTCTGCCCGAAATCGGGCACCAACGTCATATCCAAGGTAAAGCTCTCATTGAGGCCGTATTTAATATCCAGCCCGCCATTCAGTGCCTGTGCGTTTGCGCCATCATAGTTCTCGACATAAGCAGATACATAGGGCAGAAAAGCGAGGCGCAAGGGCGGCTCAATATCGCGGATGCCTGTAAGCAGGCCCTCCTGACTAAGGCTGTTGGGAATAGTGGGGAGCACGGTACTCCAGTGGGAACGTTCGCGCAGCCGCCTGATGACCCGGTAAAAATTCACACCCCATAGCTGTTCCTTCTTCTTTGAAAACCTTAAAGCAGAATAAGGTATTTTCATCTCCACGCACCAGCCGCTATCGGTATGGGCTACCTTGCTAAGCCAGGCGGCATTCCATGAGAGGTTTCTGCTGCCAAATTTCAGTATTGCGTCTATCTGCACACCAGAAGCGGTGACGGCAAATTCCGTAGCGTTCTGCTGGTCGAAATAGGTATCAAATATCACCCCGAAGGCATCCACGCTGTAATCTTCAAAGTTATCGCGCGGGGAGAGTTGTTTCAGCACGCTGTCGGCAATATCATAGATGATGGCACCTACATAAATGGCATCATTGTCGTAGAGTATGCTTACTTCTGTTTTTTTCCAGGCCTTTTCTCCCGGCAGCGGTGTACTCTGCACGAAATCCCTGCCCTGCTCCGCCTCATGCCATGCAGGCTCGTCCAGCCTGCCATCCAGCACTACCTGGGAGGATATCTGCTTTGCCTCCAATGCCTTCCTCTGTACCTGACAATTCGCCCTTACATGCAGCGCAAGCAAAGCATACACCAGTATTATATATCGTAATAGTGAATGCACGGCATTTATCAGCACTGAGGTATTGCAGGTTGTAACAAAAAATTAAAAACTTGAATTGATCGTCGCTTTCACGCCACTGAACGCCGGCTCGTACCTGCACACACCGCCGGTGCAGTTAATACCATCTACCTGCTTCACGTAAGCGAGGGTGAACCTGTTAGCACCTTTGGTAAAGGCCACAAATGCGTTGTAGTAATGATTGCCCTGCTTGCTGCCAAAACCCGGGTCGCCGGAGTTGGGGTTGTCATAGTTCTTGTTCACATTGGTATTGTACATATCAGACAACGCTACAGACCATTTAGGCGCTACATTATACTCCAGCAGTGCAAACATCCACGATCCGTAATCCTGCTGTGTATTCATATAATGCAGTTCGGCACGGAGCGATTTTGTTTCATTGATACGGTAGGTAACCTCTGCCATTGGCGTTATGGATTGCAATATTGTAGCGGGCCTGCTCTGGTACAGCGAAATGTTGTATTCCAGGTACTGCGCCGCAAAATGGAATATCCATGATTTTGCCCCATGGTACGACACATCACCATATGCCTCACGATACAGTTTATCATCCTTCAGCGTATTGATGTGCGTATAAGACAGCGTGAAACTTGTATGCTCATTAGGAGATATGAGCAAATTTGCCGAGCCTGCCATTTCCGATACGTCTTGCGAGGCAGGAGTGTACCTTGAAATGAGGCGCTCAGGGCGCAGCACGGCCACAATGGGCTGCCAGTTCATCATACCATTGAGCAGTATTTCGTTGGGCGAGGTACGCATCACAAAATCTTCTGTACGCTTGCCCACAAGGCTCAGCGCCACACCCTTCATACCATAGTTGATAGAGGTGAAGAATACGTTGCCGGGCTTGTTGTAAATCAGGCTATCCTTCCTGATGGCCTCAGTAGATTTATATGCACCCTCTACATACCACGACAGATTTTTGTAGGTAAGTGTATTATACACTGTAAAGGCATACATATTGTACAGTGGGGTGAACCTGGGCGCGGTCGAGTCCTGGGCCACCTGGTTTACTACGCCGCTCGCTACAGTGCTATAGGAATCCTTGTCCAGTGTCCTGTTCAGTACGCCGGCACCCGGAGCCAGCTGCACTTTTCCAATGTTCGCGTCACCCTCTATGCTCAGGCCTTTTATCACCGGGCCATACCGGATATTATTCACAAAATTGTTGTTCCTCTGCTGGCCGGTAAAACCTTTTAGCCTGATGTTGTTTGTGAGCTTGTACTTGAGCCGTATGCCCACCAATGCGTTATCTATCAGCAGCCCCCTGTCTTCATACGCCCTGAACAGCAAGCCACAACCTATCTGGTCGTAAATTGTGCCTACAGTCATTGAGAGGTCTTTCAGGTCTTTGGTTATGTTCCACGCGCCTAAGCCATAATCGGTATTGGCGGCGGTGGGGTTTTTAAGGTTTGAATTGTTAAAGGCATCGGCACGCACGAAAAAAGTAAAGCCCTTAATATTATAACGAAGCGTAAGCCATCCCTGGCTACCACTCATGTAGTTATCATAAAGCGGATTGCCTGATGCCTTAATGTTCGTATCCCTTTGGAAAAAATTCAGGGACATCATCAGGTCTCCGGAAAAAGTGCCTTGCGCTAAAGTCCTGACAGAGATGCATAGTAACAAAAATAAAAATGCCGATTTCTTCATCTAAATGCTGTTATTGTTAAAGTTTTTCCGAAATTAGTCCCTTCAAGTAAATTTGGCAAAGTTTTCGCTTATAAGTTAACATCTTGTAACTTTTTGCACCCCAATGCACCATAATGCAGTTGTACCAACGCTTTACACAGGTAACTAATTCGCACGTCTATGCACATTTATGCAATTTCGTGTACCTTTTAACGCTTTACTTGTTACTTATTTGTACCTTTGATTAGCAAAAATATTCTCGGGTACAAAAATAAATAATAGTATGAAAGTTACAATCAGAACAAAACCCATTCAGGGTGGCAAAATACGAATTTATTTAGATTATTACCCCGCCATCACTAACCCTGATACAGGTAAGCAGACCCGCCGCGAATTTCTTGATTTATATCTATATTCTGAAATTGAATATAAGGAGGAAACATACACTACGGGAAACAATAATATAGCCGTTCGCATACTCACAGAATTAGACAGTAAGGGTAACCCAAAAAAGGTGAAATTAGATGCACTCCAAAAAACTCACAACCGGGAAACTCTACAACTTGCCGAAAATATAAAAGCGCAAAGACAGCTACAAATACAAAAAGAAGATTATGGTTTTATTACCATAGACAAAAAAGCCGATTTTTTAGCGTTTTTTAAGAAGATAGCAGACGAAGCGAACGCCAAGGGCAACACCAATTTTCTAGCATCCTACAATCATTTGAAAGAGTATTGCAATAATTATTGCCCGGTGGAAAAATTAACCGTTCCTTTTTGTGAAGGGTTTAAGGAATACCTAACAACAGCCAAGCCACAGGTTAGCACAAGGGATTTACTTACTAATAATTCAATGAGGGCGTACTTCAACCTGTTTAAGATGGTTGTAAAAAAAGCGAGTAAGGCCTCTATCATTAAGGAGAATAACGCCGAGAAAGTACCGGGAATCGCATTTAAAGACGTACAACGGGAATATTTGACCTATGACGAATTGAAGGCCGCAGCAAATGCCCCATGTGGTTTGGCAGTATTGAAGCAGGCGGCTATCTTTTCGGCAATGACTGGATTAAGATTTTCGGACATAAAAAAATTAACATGGGGTGAATTATCAGAAAGCAACGGGAATTACCGAATAGATTTTACCAATAAGAAAACAAAGCACTTTCAAAATCACCACATTTCAGCAGAGGCCTATAAGCTACTAGGTGAGCGTAAAGCCCCGAAAGAGCTTGTTTTTCAGGATTTAGCCTACGGGGGTTGGCAGAACACAATCTTATCAAAATGGATACACGGAGCTGGTATAAACAAGCACATAACATTTCACTGTTTCAGGCACACATACGCCACCCTACAATTAACTTTAGGAACTGATATTTACACTGTGTCAAAGTTACTGGGACATGCAAATGTTGGTATGACACAAATCTATGCAAAGGTGATAGATTCAAAAAAGCAAGAAGCAGCAAACAAAATTTCATTAGCTTAAATTTCTTTCCACATAGGAGCTAGCCTGTTCTCAGGCTGGCTTTCTTATTTTCTATCAACATTCTCATTAACCTCGTTCTCAGAGCGCGAAAGAATCGCCTCAGATAACAACTGTTCTAAATTTTGAAAATTATACGGACAATTATGCTTGTCCAGGATCTTAAAATCACAGTTATCCATTTTTTTCGCGAGATGAAAACAGTGCAGTATACCGCTATAACTGCAATAGACTGCAAATATGGTTATGTCTTCGACATGCAACGGCTCAAACCGGAATTCAATTAATCCCTTGGGTGTGGGAATGGTCTTTGTAATCAAAACAGGCATGATCCAAAGATAAGAAATTCAGCCAGTAAGAAATTCACTCTCATTAATGCTTTGACAGGAGATAAGATGGATGATGTAACCCCGTTGGCTATTACTCTTCATTTGGAGTATGGAGAGACCCAGGTTTTTAAGGATTGTTTCTTAGGCTGCATTTCCAGGGTGATGTCAGGCAAATATCCCACTTAAGTTTAGAACGGTAAATGTGTTCTTGATTACCTTTACCACCCTATCTACTTATCCCATTTCACTGAGAACGGCATTAATAAGAAGGTTATTTTGAAGTCTCCTGAACCGATCACATCAACGTCCATAATACTGCCGACACCATTGGTTTGAGAGTTTGAGACTTCGTAAAGTGGATCTGCTACTTTACGAACCAATGAAACGTTCCCCGAATAATAAGTTGCCCGTAAGTGGTTTTTTGCAAATAAAGGTTCAAAGGCCTTCACCAATTTTCCACCAAGGTCCTAAATGGATTAGGTAAAGCGAAATCATTAGGCTTTTCGCTTTACAAATCCAACTATGATAATTAGATAGATTAAGAAATATGTTTGTAAAATGACGAAAAGTCACGAAGTTACATGAAAAATATCCAGCATACGCATTGAACATAAGCTGTATTTATTGCAAGGATCACTCAAACTTTACCTGGTCAAGATTCATGGGATTGAATCTTCCATAACTAGATTCCCAAAAAGCTTGAACTATCTTCTTTCTCTTTTCGCGACTTTGAGCATCGAAGTCCACAAATTTTGCAATCTTCTCAAACGTTGTAAAGGATACAATTAAGCTATGTAGCCGGGGAGAAATGTCTACGACTGTTTTCTTGTCGTTCACAGTGCCAGTTATTTTTAATTTCCACTCTACAAAGCCATGATCAATTGCTTTGTTCCCGAAAACTGAAGAATCAAGAATCAGTGACTTATCCCTAATTCTCAATTTTTTTAGAACACTATCTTTCCCTTGGTAGATACAAGCAAAAAGTTCCTGGTCAGGTTGTAATGGAAAGAATCGGGAGTTCAAAGGTATTCGTTCGCCTTCAACTATAAGTAAACGGCAGCTTGATTCTGTGGAATCAAAATCAGTAAAATAGCTAAACCAATCAAAGTCAACTGATTTTGTTGTAAGAACGCCCGATCCGCTTTTTAGAACGTCAGGTAAGTATTTCGATAAAACAATCCCATATAATTCTGAATGCGGATTTGTAGACGATATTTTTTTTATGCCTTCTTTTAATGAAGGCATCAAGTAGAAAATATCTCCTTTGGAATCATCGATTTTTACTATAGCGATTCTGTTGTCCACCGCAAGATTTTTGGTACTCGCAATCTGATCACCAGCCTTCAGCGTCTTACCATCCTGAATAATTTTAGAAGCATTAACGGACGTAAGAATGGTGCAGGGGCACTGCTGCGCCACGCTAAGAATGGGAAAGGCGATACAAAACAAGAGTAATATCTTGGTCATTTTTTACGTATTAGGAAGTTGGGGATTTTAAATTGGGAGGCATTGTTAATAACGAACTCAAGGGACGTAAGGTAAGTGATGATATAAAAAACATTGATCATTCTATGAAAAACGAAAAATGAAATAGCACTTATCACTATGAACAATCCTAGATAGGAAATGTACTTTTTTGCATACTTTTTTAAGAATTGATTACTGATGCCATCCAACCCCTTATCTTTTTTCTTTAGAGGATTGAAAATTATGTAGCTAACTGGAATATAGAAGGCCAAAAGCATAATAATCCAATAAATAGAAATTGAATTATCAAACTCTCTGAGCGTTAGAAAAACATTGAATAATATTAGTGGACCTGGCATGCTTCCCTGATAGGTGTCGTGTATATCTTCAACAAAATTCCCAATAACGATGTACTTGTCCTCAAGGAATTTGTTAAACTGACTTTCATTCATTAATACCCTGTAAAGTGGGTATATTTTATAGCGGCTGCTCAGATCATAGTTGCGGTAAAAAAACTCTGGAATAATATTATTAAAGGCTAGGCTACCATTTATATAGGTGACGCCCTTACGTAATTTCACCTCTGCCCCCGTAAGATCTTCCCACATCTTTACAGGTAAACTTTTTAGGGAATCACCATAAAGGAAGGGAATTTTTACAAAAGACTTTTTACCGTTATAGAAGTAGTTGACAATGCCGCTGTTCGTATTAAAAATAGGTAGCACATGTCGGTTGCCATCCAGGTAGGAAGTCACTATAACATTGTCTGCCGCTTCGATTTCTGCTCTTAACATTGAATCGTCAGCGGAGGGTAGACTAAATTGTATGTCACATAATACATACCTATAGGCACCTTTATGTTGATTAAGCAAATGAAATAGTTTAGCAAGCTTGGCCCGGTCAGTAATTGATATTTTTGCATTCCCCAACCCTTGCACGTTGCCGTTGTATAACGTGTCATCAACCAAAGCAATATCCTTCGAGACGTCTATGAATACAACACTATCGCCGACAGGCTTTTTATCTATCGAAAGCAGGTTGTGTTTAATAAGGCCAAACGTGTTCAAAAAAGCAAATTCATCGGTCCTAATTAACGTTACCTGCTGCAAACAAATCGTCAATACTATTAGGAGAATAGCATGCAGCACTACCCACAGTAGCCGTCTGATCTTAGGCTTAGTATTTATTTTTTCTGTTTCGGTTACCATATTATCCAATCATAATTAGAATTGTCTTTTCGGGATATGGGTCTTTGCCGCCCGTCTGTAATTTCTGATACCCTTTGACTTACTGCATCCCGAAACACCGATATTAAAAGAGAATTATGCTTGCAATTTGAAAACACTTCCAATATGCTATGTGTAAAGGCGCCATTCTGCCACCGGTCGCCTTCATTGGCCTGCTCGTCCCCCCTTGCACCACTAAAAACGATTGATCCGTTACCTTTCCGGGTGTCAGCATATAATTCAAGCATATATTCAAAACTGGTTTCTGCGCCGCCAGTTAATTTACTATTTCTCACTTTGTCCTTTGCAACTTGTACCGCTTTCTGAACATCTGCGGCAGAAAGGTTGCGTTGTTCAATAGTGGCATCCCTATCCGTCTCGCCGCTGTAGCATGCGTCTACTAATAGAACTTTTTTTCTCGCCGGGATGCTGTCTAATAATGATTCAATTAAGTCATAAGCTACTCCGTATTCCCCTGGATGGCTACGATCGGTGAGAGCAGTTGCCAGGTAGAAATTCAGACTATCATCAAGAACACCATGGCCACTGACGGCAATGATAACACGGTCCTCAATATCTGTAGCTTTAAGTAGCTTTTTTAACGAGGCAATATTATTGACTGTTACTTGCCCATCCGTCAACACAGTATCTATATAGTCGCTTTCATACCTTGACCTCATTACTGAATCCAGATCCTTTATGTCTTTCACCGCGTATGTTAGATTCCGGGAGGTACTTTCGTAGTCAGAGATTCCAATGCCGACAAAGTAAGTTTTACTCTTGACCTGGTATGTAGGTTTGTATGTCACATAGATGTTTTCATTCAAGCTGGTTATACCGAGTTCGTTCGTAACATATACGCCTATTTTATTGCGCCCTTGGGATAACTTTATTGTTTCGAGACTCTTGAACCAATTTCCGGCTTTAACACGCATATGTTTTCCGGCACTTCCGTAAAGAGGTACATCATTTACAAGCATTTGAAATGATCGAATGCCCGAAAATGTATCCATTGCCGCAACTTCTACCCGGATTTCAGCATTACTAGTCGTCGAGGAGATTGTCTCTCTATTTGCAATATAAATAACCGGCGGCTTGTTATAAGTATTTTTCTGGTTTGACGTTAGGCCAATATTATGCAGTCTTTTGTAGAATGACTCCCTTAGCAAATGTACCAGGTTGCTATCCGGATACGAAAGCGTTGCATAAACCTGGTCGGGCCGATTATACTTTACATCAAATTGCGCAAAATCGTATAAAGAGCCATTCGATTTAAAGTAGTACTTTTTAACATCATCCTTGTCAACAGAATATTCTCCATTGGGAAGAAAAAAATTCAGACCGTTCTTCGATGATGGAGTACATGTAAACCTCTGGGTCATGGTTTTCAAGCTAAATTCCTGAGCGGATGCGTCCCGATGGGCCAGCATAAACGTAGTGTCCGAATTGAACCAAATATCCCTCTCAATATCGTATCCAACGACAATTCTATCAACAACAGTTCGCGTAGAAATATCCCATTTGAACAAATAGGGGTCATCGCCCAGCGTCAACAAGTATTTCTGATCAGGACTTATAAATGAGGTAGAGAAGCCTTGTAAATGTTGAAATGGAATACTAAAAGCTGTATTACCTTTTTTTTGCGATTTCACTATCAGTTCGTTGTTGAAAAAAGCGACTATGGTATCGTTTTGAATTGAAATTGGTTGAGAAATATTTAGGTACTTGTATTCACCGGTATTTGCATTGAAAAGTGTGCCATTTTCGAAGAAAAGACCGCTACCGGCATAAGAGTAGGAAAATTTAGAAAACCTCAGTTTATGAATGACAGTAGAGTTCAAATTGACGATTGTAATGGTGTCGTGAGTTTCATTATACAAAACTAAAAATAGCCCGTCACTAGTAAATTGCGGGTCACCGTACCCCCGTTTTATGGTCAAAAAAGGCTTCCGTTCTTCAGATTTGTAAAGTTCACACAGTGATTTGTCCGCTATGTAATAGTATTTCTCGTTCACAGAATTCCTTATGATCAAATTGTCAGTAGATGCTACATCTTTCTTAATGTTAATTTTATAGGTTTGGGGGTTATAAATAATCACCTTTCCGGTATCTCCATAACCACCACAAACTATATAGTTCTGTTCTCCTAGGCTGTTATAGTCACTGATATATGGCAGAGTATCAACTTGCCACATATAACCATCCTTAAGACGCTTTACATTCATGGAATGTACTTCATCGCTAAAAATGTACGCGCCGTCTGGTGAAAGCCGGGCAGATTTGGCTGGGGGTATTTGGTGCCACTCCAATTTATCAATGTTGAGATCATAGGTCCAATTCATTCCCATATTGGACAATAAAAGCATATTACCTTTATTAGTTCTTGTAATATAGAAATAGTGGTAAGGATCGATTAAGTGTTCAATGTCCTTCTTGTTTTTACTAGCGGAGAATGGAGTATCAGGCGTTATCATTCTTTTGAAGTCATCGTCGTTTGCCAAGGACGAAGGTGGGTTTTGTCGCAGCTTCTCAATATGCATAGAGTCGGAAAATACAAGCTTTCCCAAACGGTAGTCAAATATCCATACTCGCTTGTAGTCGACCCTGTTGCTCATCTGAAGGCTATTTCTTTGGAGTGCGACTAAATAGTTTTTCTCTGGCAACAGGTATATGTCATTAACAAAAGGTAACCTCGGAGATTGAAATTGTAGTTTGTTCTGTTTTAGATTCCATATGTTGATAATATCGTTGTAAGAATGTGATACCAGGAAGTTCTTGTCTTCTGTTGAAAAGAAATGTGTTGTTGTGTGGTCATTGATCATATCAAATGAGAAAATCGGAATTTCCGAGTCTTTCACTGCCGGGAAATTCAATGTTGAAATGATTTTCCGATTGTTGATATCTATCACCTGAATGATTCCGTCACGCGTTTGTATATAAGCGCGTTTGCTATCGTTATCATAAAAAGCATGTAAAGGGGGTGACATTGAAACTAAGGCAGTAATTCTCCCAGTGTTTAGATTTATTTTCACAACACCTATCCTTGTCGTAACCAGATATTCGTCATTATTAGCTTGTTGTATACTCTTAATGATGTCGGGGATTCTAGCGTGCTGCCATTTTTTTGAGTTATAGGTATACCATTGTAGTAAAGAATCTCCATTGGCGAAAAGAAAATAGCGATTGCTAACAAAATAAGCATTATTTCGATAGGACGAAGGAATGACTGATGTCTTGTCCATAACTTTCCCATCTCCTGTCTCTATCACATAAAGGGCGGAATCGCAATTGAAGACAAGGTGTTGTTCATCGTCTGAAAACCCTGCGAACTGTACCATTTTATAACTATTCTCGTAATGCCCTGTTGAGTCAAAAGTTATCCCATCTTCCTTTCTACGAATGGTCATTAAACATTTAGGGTAACCATAACTTTGGGAGAATGCATGTTTGGCTGACTTTGAAAATAGATACATTGCATTTTTCTGCAGTTTGGGATAATTATTGAAAACCCTCTCTAAAATGAATTTTTCTCTCTTGCTATGCCCGTCCAATTGTAAGGACAAATACGACAACATTAAACTGGAAGGCGTTTGGGACCGGACTTCACTAACGCCTTCATAGAGCAATGCCGGGTAAATTATTAGCGGGGAGTATATTGTTTCACTTTTATTCCTTACAGAATAGTTTGCGCTGAAGACAAATACCTCGTCAAATAGATGTCCATCCCGGCAATCGGCATTATCCACAAATGAGACGGAATCAACCAGTAAAAAATTGTCCGGGTTATAAATACGAATAAACGTAGTCCTGGCTCCTGTAGAATAATTGTTATATCCCCCAGACTTTACAAGCCATCTACGATTTGAAGTGAATTGGCCGTATTCAGGTGTGCCGATAACATCGTCTACTTTTTTCAATTTTCCTGTTGTGATCTCAATAAGGTAGTTGCTAGACCAACCATGAACCAAGAGATGGCCAGTTCCGCACATTGTCCAACTGGCCGGCTGATCGCTGAAATCGCATTGTGTGACTTCCTTCCCGGTTGACAAGCTTCTTTGAATAATACTCTTTTTGCCGCGGGAATATGTCCAGAATGAGTTTGCAAAAGTGTCAATCATTAGGACAAACTGGTCGCGTTTCCCGTCTGCCCCACCCAAAAAATATCGTGCAGAAATATGTTCCGTTTCAAAATCTACGACATAAGCAGTATCGTCGAAACACTCTAATATTTCTGTATTTCGCAATGCCAGTACTTGATGAAGCATGTTCACATCTACTGCTTTTTCTTTGTATTGCAGGCGCTTCTCAACTGTATGGTCATTCAGGCGAATCACCAGTAACTGATAATCAAAAGACGAAATGATTAGTTTACCTTCTTCATCAAAAATGTCGAGGTTGCTGTAAGCCACTTCTAAAGGAGTAATTAGTGTTACTTCCTCTTTTTCAATATCCCATCCACGCAGCATATCATCAGAAGTAATGCAATATAATGTGTGGTATCGATCGGAATAGACCATTGTCCTAACATTTGCCATAACGTTCCACTCCGAAAAGAGATGATTACTGCGGCATTCCCACACCTTTACCTTTTTGTCGTTTGCCCATGTAATCAGATAGCGCCCATCTTTCGAGCAGATCGAAGAGAAAGACGAACTGTGACCATTAGGAACAACTAGCTGTTGCGCCTGAGCATGAAGAGAAAAAATAACAATAAGAAGAAAAAGACACCTTATCATTAGACTAAGATAATAAGATTCTTTCCCAATTCAGAATTAGCCATATCTTGAAATAGTTAGTAATCAGTGTACTATTTTCTACTATAATGTCTTTTCGCTTCATCTGATGTCGATTTGTTAGCTGAACAAAGTGACTTCGTAGAGTACTTAATATGGTGGCTTCATTTCCCAAATTGCGGCCGCCCCTCCATTGAAATCTGTGAATGCAACAGTGATAGAAACCGATATGCAGATAATTACCGCCAAGTTCCTTGCGCGATGGATTTTATACTTAAAACGAAGAGATTTGAAATACTGATAAGCGGGGATGACGTAGTTGGGCATTAAAAATTCCGCTATTATGCCGTAGATGAAGAATGGTGAATACACCATGATTACCTTGTTATAAAGATCCCAGTAATCAATATTGGTCAGCAAAATGGCGTAGCCGTTGTTTAAATCAATTGAAAACAGAACTAATGGTATACCTCTACCAAGTAAAAGGTATAGAAGCATCCACCAGTAACGGCTGTTTTCGCTCTTGAAAATAAAGCTATTTAATACCAAGGTAGATAGATTTATAATTCATTTACGATCTGATGTAATTTTATATTTATAAACGTACTAAATATAACAAATAAAAAGAGTAAAAACACTGTTTTTTTTTTAAACTGCTCTCTCAGGTTGTGGAACGAATATTGCGGGTTTCAATGCGAGTAGTTTTCAGGGGAAATAAACAAGCAGCTACAAATGAATGCAACTGCTTGTTTATCAATAGTTTGTATTTGTGGGACCACCAGGATTTGAACTTGGGACCACCTGATTATGAGTGGGCCTTGGAAGCCTTCTTTTTGATGCATTAAGCGGAATGTTAGAATTCTTCAAATGCTTATCCAGACTGCTTTTGATAGTATTTTGTTGACAAAAGTTGCTGTTTTGATGCGCCAGGTTAAACTTACTACAGAAAGTGGTTCAGAAGACATTTTAGTGCGAGTTTTAGTGCGGGATATCACCACACCTTCCAGTTGTTATTCCTTGCCTCTTCCCGGGTGGTCGGTACTTGGCCCTGATCTGTAAAAGTACTTACTGTTCTGATCACATGGTCTTTGAACTCATTTATGGTCACCGACGCCCGATTGCGTAGCAATTCCAGTATACTATATGTGAATATCCCAGCCTTAAGGTCATCGTCCCAGTGCGCATATTGTGCTCCGGCGCATGCGGCTATCACGGTGGTGCCTGTACCCCTAGCAACATTCACGAACAACTCCTGTATCACAGCCGCAGATAATTTCTTCCTATCCTTGACACTGCGGCCTGTCGATTGCCTGTCTCCCTTTTTGCCAGCAATATTGTCATAATAGATCATCGTATCCGACCCATATAGCTCTCCGCTATGGCAGGCATCTATGAGTAGCAGTTTCTTCCGGGCAGGCACACCATCCAGCAGCCCGGCAAGCATATCATAATGCATACCTCTGCTCTCTGCTGGAAACTTGAAATCCATGTCATAGGTAGATAAGTAGTATTTGCTGTCCTCGCTCAGTACGCCGTGGCCGGAAAAAGCAATTATTACCTTGTCATTGATTTTCACCGAATCCTTCAGCACCTGTTTCATAGCATTGATACTATCTACTGTTACCTGCCTGTTCAGTAATACAAATGAATGAAAACCATCCTTATACTTGCTTTTGAATCCCTGCTCCAGGTTGATTATATCTGATGTACTCCATTTCAAAGTGTGACCCTCTTCCCTGAAAGAATCGATACCCATTCCAATGAACCATATCTGCTCCTTTGCTGAAACGGCCGGTCCTAATACTACGAACGGCTCATGATAGCTCTCGATGCCATTTACATTCGTCACCGAGGCCTCGATGATATTGTCTCCTTTTGAAAGTGCTACCGTTATCGTCGTATCAAGATTCTTACTGTTCCTGTGCTTTATAGATATGCCAGCTAATCCGAACAACGGGTTCTCATTTACCCACACGTTGAAATGCTTCAGATCGAACCGTGCGTCAGCCGCTTTTACATGTAACCTCACTTTAGACAGGTGGTGCTCATTGATACCATCACGGTCCACTATCTCAAGCGTAGGTACCGACAGGCGATCGTTATTAAAGGCCAATGTATCTATTCCAAGCTTATCGATCCTGTCAGCATATGCCTGGTAATAGGTGTTGATAAGCGCCGTATTTGTGCAGCCGATGCTTGTAAGCACTTTATCCGGACGGTTATATCTTACATCTAGCTGCTCGAACGATATGACCTTCATATCCTCTGTAACAAAGTGACACAGTTTGGCTGCGTTAGGTGAACATTGGTAATATCCATTAGGCAATATCTTGAAATAGTCGTTGGAGTCAATAATAAAAAAAGTGTAGACCAGCCTGTCTTCTTTCGCGTCCTGTTTATTCCTTGCATCCCATATCTTCATCGTATTATCGCCGGAGGAGGTTAGTATCCTACGCCCGTCAGAACTGAAACAGGCCGAATGCACCTCATCTTCATGACCATTCAGCTCAAATAACAGGGCACCGGTATTTACATCCCAAACCTTCGCCGTGCGGTCGGACGACGCAGTGACCAACCGCTTACCATCCGGACTGAATTCGGCGGATATCACGTCTGCGGTATGCCCTAAAAGATCACGCACTTTTTTTGTCTCTAGGTCCCATATTACGGCAGTGTTGTCGACCGAAGCTGTGACCGCCCACCTGCCACCCTGAGGATCACGGGAACATTTGGGGCTGAACCTTGCAGCGGTGACACGGTCCGTATGTTGTTCGAGGTCTATGATACCATCTGTCTCAATATCCCAGACCATCGCCAGCCCATCATCGCATGTTGTAATGACCAATTTACTGTCAGGACTGAACGAGACAGAATTTATCCATGAATGATGAGCTATGACCCTTTTGATATATTCTCCGGTATGGCCATCATGAAGAGCCATGAAGCCATCCTCACCGCAGGTAACGATCCATTTTTCATCAGGGCTGAATGCCACATCGGTCACTATACGTAAATGGCCCTTCAGTTCGTTGATCTCTTTTGCTCTTTTGCTATCCCACAATGTTGGCTTCCGCATATCATCCATATATGTAGTAACTACCCTGCTACCGGATGGGCTTGTATATACTTTAGCGCTGGCGCCGTTCACCACAGCGTATAGATGGCCGGTTGTAGCATCGTACCCCCCGAACCCATGCCCGAATGTCAATGCCTTTATCAAATTACCCGTGTTTGCGTCCCAGAACCATGCTTTATCTCCATAAGTATTTACCATATTATCGCTTCGCGGACTATAGTTGGAGAAACCAACATTCTGAGACCGCCCTTCCAATTTCGCTAGCTCCTGTCCACTCTCTGTATCCCATATGTAAGCAACGTTCTTATCAATAGTAAGCAGCTTTTTCCAGTCAGAGCTGAAACAGGATTGGCTGGAGTAACGACCTCCATATCTTATGCTTGGCGCCCCATAAAGCATAGTCGTAACCTTGCCCGTGCTCATATCCCATATGCCCGCTGTCGTATCGCATGTTATCAGTATTTTGTTTTGCGCTCTGTTCAGGCACATATGCCCGCCTACGGGTATATTGGTAGCTATACATCTAATCTGCTTACCTGTTGCGGCATCCAGCACTTTGAGTCTGCCATCTGCCAGTGCGATAACCCTTTTACCATCCGCTGAGAATTGCGCATCGCTGACACCTTTGCCAAACGATGGGATTCGTACTCCTTTGCTCACATCCCATAGCGTCATCTTTTCACTAAAGTATGGCTGATAGATTAATAATCTTTTTTTATCGGCACTCAGTCCCGCCACTTTCATTCCATATTGGACCGGAAAGGGCTGATATGTCGCCTTATCTACATCCCACACCTTTAGGGTGTCCTTGCTAACGGTCATTACCGATTTGCCATCCGCAGAAAAATGCATGGAATTTATACGGACACCATCTGGAAGTGTGGCAACAAGCTGTTCTTTTTTAATATCCCATATCTCTATTCGGCCCTCTTTCAAGGCTGCTATCCTTTCTCCATTCGTGTTTGTTTGCACACCGACCACCTTATCGACCGGACAGTGTAGGTCTGTGACTTTCAGTGTGGAGATATCTAACCACCGCAATTTACCATTGCGGGCGCGGATGAGTATATCTTTATTATTGAAGTTGAACGCGTCTTCCGATATTGTGCCTTTTATACTGCCCAACAGTTTGCCCAAAAGCGCATCCCACACCCTAATAGTTGAATCACCCATGGTAATCACCTTACCATTATCATAGCTGAATACCGCTACCTCTATCCTTTCATGCCCTAGCGGCACTACAAGGCGCACAGCTTGACCATATATCCCCATCGGCCACATTAGGCAGCATAAAACAAATAGATATTTATTCATTGTCCTGAACGAAATTTGCCAATACTTTTTAAGTTCATATAAATATCTGAATTACTTTCTTGCTATCCTATATTATTATGGTAATTTTTTTTTAAATTGCTCTTTTTGAAGATGAATCATCACGACAATCACAGACGCCCGAACCTATTTCTGATAACACTGTTCTGTTTCATGTCATCTGTCTTTATCCTGACCGCCGGAAAAGGCTTGCTTCACATAATGGAAAGAGTAATGCCTACTCATAACAAGATCGAGGACCTTCAGCTCTCCGATATGTGCATGGCATATGGCCGGGGAAGCTCCTACGACACACGTATACTTATCGTTGACTGTTCTACAGATGACCGCGGCCAGATTGCAGCCAAGATAGAAAAGATTGCAGCATGCTCGCCCGCGGCTATCGGGGTGGATGTAACATTCGATGATCCTGCAGCGCCAGAAAAAAATGCGGCACTTATCAAGGCCCTAGAAACTCATAAAGACAAGATAACCCTTGTTAGCGCCGAACATAACCCCTTGTACTGTAGGCTTACTCTTGATGGCGCCAGCCCTGGGGAAGGCTATATCATCATAGAGCCCCAAGACCGCACCTTGCGCACATTCCTGCCCTTTAGAAAAACTGAGGAGAATACGATAGACACTTTCTTTTCTGTCAAGGTGGCCTTGGCAGTAAAGAAAGAAAGCGAGTTACCATGGCTAATGTACCCCAAAGCCAGCAAAAGAGAACTTATCGACTTCAAAATAGGCCCCGGCGACCGGTCCAGATACGACGTTGTAACTGTGGCAGATGATACCGCTATTTTCCGGAATAAGATTGTACTGATAGGAACGATGTCCGACAGATCGGAGAATGATAAACATTATTCTCCACTGAATGGCCATTTCGGCCTGGGAAGACCAGACATGTTCGGGGTTGAATATCACGCACAGATAATATCAATGATATTGAATGGCGAACAATTGGTGCCCTTGCACTCTGCTCTTAAATATCTCTTCATCTTTGTTTGCTGCCTGCTGGTCGTACAGATCGATACCTGGGTGGCCAACAGGTGGCACAAGTCGCATCACCTCATCATGCACGGAATATTTGCCGTTCTCGTTTTTCTTTTCCTGGCCGTCTGTGTCGTAGGCCTCGGCCGTCATATCCTTATCGAGCCGATGGACTATATTATGCCCATCATCTTATCTATCAATATCATCCCCCTCTATGATATATTATCCGGATGGGCTTACAAAATCGCTAAAATATTCATTGCATATCATGAAAAAAATGTGTGATTCTTTGCGTAGGTCAGCGTCGGCAATGACCTTACTTATAGCGCTTTTTTTTCCACTGCTTTCTATTGCGCAGAACACGGTACGTGTATTCAATATTGAAGGTAGGGTGCAGTATAGCAGCAACGGGCAGACATGGGAAACACTAGATGGTCAACATGTAATAAAAGATTATGCGATCATCCGTTTATCACCGGGCGCTACAGCTTGCTTTGCCAGAGAGAAAGCTGTTGCGGTGATTGATAACGGTATGTATAATGGCAAAAAAGTAAAGGAGCTGCCGTTCAAACCTACAGATGGCGTGGGTAGCGGCATTTGGAATGTTTTTGTGCACATGATCGTTTCGAACCATAAAGAAGGCGGGGTGGGTACCACAACGAGGAAGGGCGTTAACTGCAGCCCCATACTACCGGCAGATTATGAAGTATTGACAGATGATAATGTTACCTTCAGGTGGGAGAGCGATGGCCATTGTAAAATGTGGCTGCGGGAAAAAAGCAACAGCGGCCCGAAGCCTATTTGTGAGAATATCAGGGTCAGCGGTACAACAGTGCTGTTGAAGGATATACGAACCTGCTCCGGCCTTTCGACGCTTGACCGGTCGAAAAAATATTACTGGAACGTGCTGTCGGACTATGACAATAACAAGGATTCCTATTTTTCTGAATTCCGGTTTGCTCGGACCAGCGAGCTGGCGGAAATAAATAATGAGCTGCGGGCACTGAACGAATACCGCAACGTAGGCACTGGGGCGCTTTTTCACTTAATGAAAGCCGCCTGTTATGAATCGCATCAAATGTACACTAAGGCATATGACTGCTATGTGGACGCCATGAACGCGTCCACGTCATCGGAACTGGCCAAGGATGCATTGAACGACTTTTTAGCAAAGCTGAGAAAAATGAACGCCGGGATGAAGCAGTGACACAAATGCTTTGGGGACGCGAAATAAAAATTAAAGAATTGTTTCAGAGAAAACACTCGATTCGAAAGCAAACTATATCTAGAGTTTTTGCGTACCCAATTTAAAATATCAATCTCTTATCTATGTCAAAAGGTTTAGTCAGGTAACGCTAAGATGCGGCTCCTTATAAGACCACCTGACTTTCAATCGGCATGCCGTTACAGAATTCTTTTGTGCAAAAAACAAAATAGGCAAACAAAAGAAGATTTGCACATTGGTGTCAATATTGACCCCGCAATAAAACATTCCAGACCTTGCGCCAAGTAGAATCGGGTCTAAGTATTACATCAGAAATTCGCGTAAAAAACAACAATTTACTAAATATCATCTTATTATTGTGTAAGTGTGTGGGTGTAGCGGATATTTGTATTCGGTGAAGTGGGAGAGGTTTTGGTATGTAAGAACAAAGAAAACTCAGACCAGTTGGAAGGCTTTACTATAATGTATGGGTCTATAGAAATCCAGCAATATTGTTCATGATTATTTATCTAATATTTTTGTATTTTAATAAAGCGAAGTTTAATGCTGAGCCAGATCCGAACATTTGACCTCGACTACATCAGTTTAACCGAAGTAGGGGCGTTGCTAAGGGACAAGCCAGTGGTGCTTGTTGGATCCGCAATCTCAGTTTTCGAACCTACGAATTTACCTAGCGGTAGTGCTGTTACTGAACTGTTGTATTCGTCTATCTTTTCTGAATACACTCATCCAAGATATCAATGGCTAAAAAATGAGTATAATCGGCTTCCCTTTGAAGGATTAATGGAGTGTTTCCCGTCTTATAAAGATTTAATACCGAAAATAAAAGCGGAGTATTCAACTACTAAATACAATCTACTACATGCGGCTATCGCAGACTATTTAATTAGTGGTCAAATTAGTTCAATAATAACAACCAACTATGACCTTGCTTTTGATACATATCTAACTGAAAAAGGGTTTTCCCAAATTGTAAAAACTGAGGATGACGCCTCGAAAATAATTGATGGGGCATATTTTAAAATACATGGTTGTAGCATAAGTGACGTCGCTCCGCCGATTTGCACGTTAACACAAGAGGAATATCTACCTAATTGGAAACAGGAAATGCTGAAAAAATTACTAAAAGACAAGACAATTATTGTGCTGGGATATAGTGGTCGGGATTTTGATATTTGTCCGGTAATAAAAAACCTCAAAGTGTTCAAGTATAAAGGCATCGGCTGGCTGAGCTATAGGAATCGGGCAAGTGGTGAAGTAGAACGTTTGAGTGCATATGCAGAAGACCTGTTAGTTACTAGTAGTCTATTGGGCGCTGATAACTGTATTATCAAAGGCGATATTGTTCAATTTGTCAGGATATTTTTTTTAGGTCCAGATAAATTAAAGTATAGTTATTCTGAATTTAGGTTCTATGTAACTGATGATCAACGTCGCTTATGGCAATTGTCGGTCCTAAATCGATTGTGTTGTACATCCCTTGGGTTTGAGAAATTATCTGCGTTGGAAGGGAAAATCAACAGATCGTACTATGATGAAATGTTATGGAATGCATATCGTAATAGGGGCGAATATATGCAAGCGTTCAAAGTAGCTGCAAAATCCGGTAGGAATTTGAATAGAATTAATGATCCCAAAAGCTACTTGAAATGTCTATACACCCAATCAGGTTGTTTGCTTACATATGGTTGTTTCATATCCGGACTGTTGTTCTTTAACAAAGCTAAATACTTCCAGAGGCGACATCTGCCAAGCAATGGGAAGATAGAATTTAAACTATTGACTCACGAAGTAACAAACATGTTGTATTTATCAAAAAGTCATTTATTTCGTCCGCTTAAATGGTATCTCACCAAAAGGGCGCGAGCATTAATCCCAAAACTTTATAGGTTAAACCAAAACGGTTTTGGTACGTTAAAAGATAGGCAACGCCTTAAGTTAACAATTGAAGGTTTCTTAAGAATTGAACAAAAGAAAGCAAATCCCAATGATACTTTTGTGAATGATCTGGAAATGTTAGCGGACAACATTTACACGCCTATCGAATCACTGATTGGCTTTAGAAATATGGGTTTGCCCAATCACGAATTGATAGCTTTTCGAAGCCACCTAAAAGCAGAAACAGTTGGTAGAAAACTCACAGAGATCCAAACAAAGGAGTTGCAACAGTACATCGAAAAAAGCAAGAAACTTGGGCTGGATGTTGAATTATTGAAATTGTGTCGAACGATTGTAAAAAAAGGAGTTTTGGCTAGTCATGAACGATTTGAATATTGGGAAGCATGGACAACAAGTTTACGGACCGTTGAATACCATCCTTTAAGAAAGTTGTGTTTGTACATAGAATTATACTATTACTGGCTTCAAATTCTTCTTTAAAAGGTCTAAAAGCGAGTTGACTCCTTACTGCAGGAAGCAGTTTAGAAAACATTTTAGTGCGAGTTTAAGGCGCAACAGTATGTTTTGCAAAAAGAAAACACAATTGCAATAATTGACAATACGATCTACAACGGTAAAAGGATAAAAGAACTACCATTTAAAAAGACAGACGGTATTGGCAATGGAATTTTGAAGGTTTTTCTGAACATGATAGTTTCACAACATCATGCCAAAAATAGTGCTACTGTTTCGATGAAAGGAAATAACTGCACCCCGATGTTGCCGGCGGACTATGAAATTTTAACAGGTGACAACGTTGTTTTCGATGGCAAAATGATGGCCTTGCTTGTAAAATATGGTTACAAGAAAAAGGCAACACAACTAATCTCATATGTGATGGAATTCATGTTAAGGACACAATTCTGGAATTCAAGAGTGCTAAACTGTGCCCAAATTTTTCAGTATTTGACCACTCAAAGGGCTATTATTGGATTGTTTTATCGGAATATGATAATGAGAGTAATCCATATTTCCTGGAGTTTCGGTTTGCCCACTCCGATGAACTGGCACAAGTAACAAATGAATTGCGTGCAATTAGTGAATATCGCAATGTAGGGACAGGAGTATTTTTTCACTTGCTCAAAGCGGCGACTTATGAATCCCATAAAATGTATTCTAACGCCTATAATAGTTTTCAAGAAGCCCAAAAACAGAGTTCTTCTAAGCTAGTAGATGAAGCCTTTACGGAATTCATATCCAGGCTATTAGAGATAAATAAGCATGCTGCGAAAAATCATTGACTGCAATTTCGCCAAATGTTGCCAAGACTCTCATTATGGACTGGATTTGTGTTATTTTAGCCAAACAAGAGTCTTCTCCGGCGTAAAAAAGCTATCCCAAATGTGTAGAGCGAAGGTATTTCTTGGGTGGTACTGATCCCACCGACTTAAAAAAGGTTGAATATCGGCGTAGTTAACCCAAAATAATACCTTGGAGCCAACAACGATGCCGTGTTTGTCGACTACAGTCTGTATGGGAGCTACACCTTTTATTTCAATCTCAGCATTCCCAGTAGTTGGATCTAACGTCCAGCTTTCCATTATCTGGTATCTGACTATGGACTGAGGATTAAAATCTGTTACCATAATCGTCAATGCTGTCTGACCGGTATTAGCGTCCGTCACTTCAGACGTATCAGGCTTTGATGTGATTAAGTCCATAAACTCTTCTTTAGATAAAATTTTTGAAAAAGGTGCTGCAGTTGCACTCCACGCTGTAATCTTTCCTCGCTTGAATTGGTCTATGATATATTCTGGCAAAAGTGTTTCATTACCATTCACACCATCAAAGCCTGATTGATCTAATTGATCTGCAATGTCCCGAATATCAATAGTGCTTATTGCACTACGTTTCCAAGGCCCCATAGTTCTCTGATTGGTCGTTTCGAATCCGAATCCACTTTTCCATATAGATTCATTAAATGCATAAAACTGTCGAGTAGCGTTATGCTCGGCCAACGCATTCGATAAATCGTGGTATCCAAGCCAAAAAAGTTTTTGCTTTCCTCTGTAAAGGCCATCATCACCATAAACTGCTATTACAGGAGCAACGTACTTTATCAACGCACTGATTTTACCGATAGATGGGTCAAACTCCCATTCTTTATAAATCTTATATCTGTATATTGAATCAGCGAGTAGTTTTCTTGATTTCACTATTATGAAATTACCAGAAATTGGATCAACTACAGTATCGGGTGCCGATTCAAAGATCTTCTCAACTTCATTCCGAGTCATGTAGGTATTAAAGTCGGTGGTGTAATTTGTATGTAGTCAAACTAAAGTGGACTTTTTGTTAGATAGTGTTTCTTGATTTTA
>CAZBPS010000021.1:26464-55371 GCA_964493865.1 uncultured Flavipsychrobacter sp. | reverse complement strand
CTACCGTCGCTACCGATGTATTACTGCTCGTCCACGTGCCGCCCGGGGTGGCGTTTGTAAGCGTGGTGGTGGTGCCGATGCAGACTGCGGATGAAGAGGGGGTGATGGCCGGTGGCAGAGCCGCCACAGTTACCGTTTTGGTAACACTGCATCCGGCTACTGTATACGATATGACCGCAGTACCCACAGCCACTCCGGAAACAACTCCCGAGCCACTAACTGATGCTATCGAAACACTGCCGCTGCTCCATGAGCCGCTCGAAGTAGCACTCGACAATGTTACTGCACTGCCAACACAAATGGTTACCGGAGTAGAAGGAAGTATAGCAGCGGGGCTTGTATTTACTGTCACTGTTGCCGTTACAAAACAAGAAGCGCCAACCGAATAAGTTATCGTCACACTTCCTGCCGCAACACCTGTCAGTGTGCCTGTTGCAGATCCGATTGTTGCAATTGATGTATTGCTGCTCGTCCACACACCACCGCTTGCGCTATTGGTCAAAGTAGAAGATGCGCCGGTACATATAACCGATGATGCAGGAGATATAGCAGCTGGCGCAGAGATAACACTCACCGTCTTCGTCACAAAACAACCACCCGCTGTATAGGTTATGTTTGCGACTCCTATGCTCACACCGCTGACCACACCTGTACTGCCCACGGTAGCGATTGATGTAGTGCCACTACTCCATGTCCCGCCTGAAGTTGTGCTGGATAAACTGACCGTATTGCCAACACAAACACTCACGGCGCCCGATGGCGTAATAGCAGCAGGAAGCGCATTTACAGTTACGCTTGCCGTGCCGAAACAACCCGTACCCAGTGTATAGCTTATAGTTGCCACACCCGCGGCCACACCCGACACCGTACCACCCACAACAGAAGCCGTACCTGTAGCGCTGCTGCTCCATGTGCCACCCGATGTAGGGCTTGTCAACACTGTGGCACCTCCCACGCACACAGAAGCCGTAAGTGGCGAAACTGATGGTGTCAGATTTACTGTTATTCCTCGCATTACCGTGCAACTTGCACCCAAAGAATAGGTTATTGACGTGGAACCTACAGCCACGCCACTAACAATGCCGCTCAACGAACCGATTGTTGCGACTGACGTGTTACCGCTTGTCCAGGTGCCACCGGCCACAGAATTTGTTAATGTTATAGTTGCGCCCATACACACCGATCCGGGGCCGCCGATAGCAGCAGGGCTGGGGCTAACGGTTACTAACGTAAACGTTGAGCAGGAACCAACTGTATAGTAGATGGTGTCAACACCTGTAGAAACACCGGTTACAATACCCGATGCCGAACCCACGGTTGCAATGGATGGCGTGCTGCTTGTCCATACGCCGCCCGGCATTGAATTTGATAAAGTGATGGATGCGGCAACACATACCGCTGATGGCCCTGTAATAGACGGAAGCCCGGATATTACAGTGATGATTTTACTTGAGGTATCAGCACCACAACTATTTGTAATGATATACAAAATAGTATCGGGGCCTGCAGTCACACCGGTCACTACACCTCCGGTAGAAACCGTTGAATTTCCTGTTACGCTCAGCCATGTGCCTCCTGTGGTATCATTCGTTAACGTGATACTTGAACCCACACATACTGTTGATGGACCACCTATAGGCACGGCCACCGGAAATGGCATGATATTCACCGTAATCTTTATGGAGTCTACCGAAATGCCATCGTTCACATGCACCATGAATGAATCGCGCCCGCTATAACCTGTGGATGGTGTATAGGTCAATCCCGTAGTGCTTACTGATAATCCCGTAGATGCAGCGGTAAACATAGTGCCGCCCGTGCTAACCGGTGTACCCGTCTGGTGAATGGTGCCATGCAATGGTGCAGTATTCAGTATCCAGGTGAGCGTTTGGCTTGCATCCGAATCGGTCACAGGCAAAAGGTAATTGATGGCAGTAGCCGCCGCGTCACGACACAGAATCAAGCGTTGCCCCGTGCCGCTGTCAAACTTCGGTACATGGTTGTTCCGGTTTATCATCCGCACTTTATGGTTATTAAAGTCGGTGATGTACACATTTCCCGAAAGGTCAAGCACCACACCACTTGGCGTGTTCAACAATGCCGCTGTGGCTGGGCCGCCGTCACCTGTGCTGCCCGCAGTACCAGTGCCGGCATAAGTAGTCACAATCCCGGTAGATAACACTATCCTGCGTATTTTATTGTTTCGCGTATCGGCGACCCACAGGCTACCCGCATCTGCTACGATACCATCAGGCCTAAAGAATTCCGCAGCCGTAGCAGGGCCGCCATCGCCCGCGCTGCCCGCAGTGCCCGTGCCACCTACCAGCGATATGATACCCGTAGTAAGGTTCACCCTGCGCAGGCGGTTATTATATTCATCTGATATGTAGAGATTGTTCGACAGGTCTAACGACACGCTGTACGGATGGTTCAGTTGCGCCGCCGTCGCAGGCCCGCCATCACCTGCATACGCACCTATACCCGTGCCTGCTACTGTGCTGATAATGCCCGATGTGTTTATCTTCCTGATAACACTGTTTCCCCAGTCAGCCACATAAACATTACCCGCCACGTCTATCACACAGTTGCCCGGTGTGTTCAGCCGCCCGGCAGTGGCGGGGCCGCCATCGCCCAGATAGCCTGATGTGCCCGTGCCTGCAATGGTAGTGATGATGCCCGTAGTGCTTATCTTTCGTATCCTGTGGCCTGCCTGCTCTGCTACATACAAATTACCAGCCGCATCAAACGCTACACCATTGGGCAGGTTCAATGTGGCTGCCGTAGCGGGACCGCCATCACCCGTGCCGCCTGCTGTGCCTGTACCCGCTATGGTGCTGATGATTCCAGAAGTATTTATCCTGCGTACACGGTGATTGCCCCAGTCAGCAATATATACATTGCCCGCGCCATCCACAGCCGATGTAGTAGGGTTGAACAACGCCGAAGTAGTCGCCGGCACTCCGTCCGCAGTATAAGTCCCGGTACCTGTCCCCGCAATTGTCGAAATAATCTGCGCGCTTGCCCCACCGGATAACCCAATGAATAAGCAAGCACAGACCGTAAAAAACAGTCCCTTCATCACATTATAATTTTTCATAAATATATGAGCGAAAATACTCATTAATATCCAATAATTATAGTGATATTAATATTATTTTATAGAAAATACCTGCCTGTAGCGGAAAACCTGAACAGCCCTGAAAAGATGTGATAGAATGGTTACTAAGCCCCCATATAAAGAAGACCACTAAGCAACAAGCCGGGAATATGTGGTTAAATTCGGTTACTTCAACAATGTCACTGTGCCTTTTATATGCTTCAGCTTGCCATTTGGCTCACTGAGTATCATAATGTAGTTGTACACTCCGATGTCTTGCGGCATACCATTGAATGTGCCGTCCCATCCCTGACTAATGTCGCCGGTATTGTGATAAATCAATTGCCCCCAACGGTTAAATACACTGAAGTCTACCAACTTGTGATACTTTGTATTTTCTGCTTTAAATACATCGTTCTTACCGTCACCATTAGGTGTAAACGCGCTTGGCACATCTGAATTAATGTTGTCATCCACACTGATGGTCACCTGAGCCACATCTTCGCAGCCCCATATATTCATTGCACGCAAAGTATATTGCGTCGTCTGCTGAGGGGTTGCAACAGGGCTATCAATATTATTATTGTTAAGCGACCCATCATTAGGCGACCAATAATAGATTGCAGCGCCTTCTGCCCTTAATGTGATACTACTGCCCAACGGTATCACCTGATCCTGGGTAATATTGGTCAGCTTTAGCGGCGGACGCACTATTACGTCAATAGTCGCAGTAGTTGGGCAATTCAGGTGTCTGATGACTAATGTATATAATCCTGAATCAGCCATGGTAACCTCAGAAATCACCGGAGATTTCAAATCAGATGTAAATCCATTCGGCCCTTTCCATTCATACGTGAGGCCGGAAATAATACTGGTTGCATCAAGCGACAATTTTTTTCCGCTGCACACAGGGCTGTTGCTCTGCAAAGCAGGTGCAGGTGGCGAGTTAGGATCACTTAATGTGAGCGGGCCTATTGAATTGGACAGGCAAGTGAAAGAGCTCACATTAAAATCATCATACACCCCTTTTGACAGGCCCGATACTGTCACCTTACCTGTGGCATTGGCCACAATGGTTGCAGATGCGGGGTTGCCATTAAACGTGTAATTAACTGTGTATGATACCCCGGCCAGCAATCCATTAAGTGTAATGGTGCCATTGACACCCTCACAAGTGGTTGGATTTTTACCCGTCATACCGGTAATGTATGGTATTGGGTTCACAACCACATCTATCATAGCAGGCACAGAAACACACGCTAGTTTTGTAGCTGTTACCGTATAAGTGCCTGCATGTGCCAGCGTAGACGGATTGAATATCGGGTTCTGCATGGTGGATGTAAACCCACCCGGACCTGTCCATGAATAGGTGACTCCGGTTACTGTATTATTAGCAGTAAGGTACAACATCGAACCTTCGCATACGGGGCTGTTAGTACCAACGACCGGTGCCGGTGGCGCGGGTGGCAGGCTTAATGTTACAGGCCCGGCAACAATAGCTGATGTACAGCCCAATGCCGTGGTGACGCTAAAATTAGTATAGCTGCCTGCAGCAAGCCCTGTAATCGTTATATTACCGGAAACGTCCGCCGTCATCACAGTTGTTACGGATGTGCCTGATGCCACATAATCCACTGTATAGGCTTGGCCTGACACTAATCCGGTCAACGTGATTGTTCCGTCAGCATTAACACAGGTGGTTGGATTAGTAAATACAGTACCTGTAATGACGGGTGTAGGGTTAACCGTTACAGTAGTAGTTACATAACATCCTGCCGAAGTGATGTACGTAATAACAGCATTACCTGCAGATACACCAGCAACAACCCCTGTGGTAAAACCAATGGCTGCAACAGCCGTATTCGCGCTGCTCCATGTGCCACCCGGCAATGCATTGTATAATGTAGTATTAGCTCCTTCACATACTACTGCAACACCTGTTACACCACCCGGTATAGAATTAACAGTAAATGGCGTAAGCGAAGAACAGCCTTCAGGTGTAGTATACCTGATAATAGTTGAGCCGGCAAGCAAACCGCTTACCAGGCCGGTAGATGCACCCACAGAAGCAATCGCTGCAACTGATGAACTCCATGTACCACCGGAAGTAGCATTGCTCAATATCGAGGTCTGTCCCTGGCAAATGGAGGTGATGCCTGTTATTGCAGCGGGAAGCGGATTAACGGTAACAAGAATGGTTGCAATGCAACCCGCGGCAGTTGTATAAGTAATAGTTACTGTCCCTGCTGTCACACCATTTACGATACCTGAAGAAACTGATACCGTTGCGATTGCCGGATTGCCGGTCGTCCATACGCCTCCCGGGAGCGTATTGCTCAATATGGTCGTACTACCAACACAAACTTTAGGAACACCTCCTATTGCCGATGGCAATGGATTAACCGTTACAGCAAAATTGGCAACACAGCCCAATGGTGTTGTGTATTGAATGCCGGTAACCCCGGCAGCAATACCACTCGCTATACCCGAGCCTGCACCAATAGCAGCTATACCCGGCGAGGTGCTGCTCCATGTGCCGCCACCTGCGGTTGTATTACTGAGCATTATTGTGCTACCCACACATACCATATGACTGCCTGTAACAGGCGAAAGCGGATTTACTGTGACTGTAGCTGTAGTAAAACAACCTGCTGATGTGGTATAGGTCATGGTAGCCGTACCCGCGCTAATGCCGGTAACAACACCTGAACCGGCACCTATCGTTGCTACAGATGGGTTGCTACTGGTCCATGCACCACCAGGCACACCATTACTTAATGTTGTCGTATTTCCCTGGCACACAGTTGTTGGTCCCGTCACCGGTAATTGTGGATAAACCGTCACGTTAACTGATGCTGCACAACCTGTAGCAGTTGTGTACTTAATGAGGGCTGTACCCGCCGAAACACCGGTTACAACGCCACTCGCACTAACTGCAGCAACAGCCGGGTTCATGCTCGTCCAGGTGCCACCAGGCTGAGGATAGCTTAAAGCAGTCGTATTTCCCTGACATACAATAGGTGTGCCTGAAATGCCCGTAAGCGGGTCAACTGTAACAACTACCGTTGAAAAACAGCCGGCAGGCAAAGTATAAGTGATTGTAGCCGTGCCGGGCAATATACCGGTAACAAGACCTCCGGGCGTTACTACGGCGATGGACGTGCTGCTGCTGCTCCATATACCACCGGGTACAGAATTGCTCAGTGTCGTTGTCGTACACACCAGCGTACCGCCCGTTATGGCAGATGGCGAAGGGTTAACCGTAACCACACCTGTGGCTATGCACCCTGCGGCAGTGGTATATTCAATGCTCACTATGCCGCCGGTTACGCCCGTAACTACACCAGTACCGGGTACTACGGTAGCTACAGACGGTGCTGTGCTGCTCCATGTGCCACCGGGAGTGGCATTATTCAATGCTATAGTGTTGCCTGCACAGATAGCCCCGATACCCGTAACAGGAGATATCGGGTTAACTGTAAAATTAGTAGTAGCGTTACAGCCACCTGACGTTACATAATTGATGGTGATAGTCCCTCCTGCTAAACCGCTCACTATGCCGCTTGTGGCACCAATCGTTGCTACCGATGGATTGCTGCTGCTCCAGGTGCCACTGGGTGTAGCATTACTCAGCAATGCTGAATTTCCCTGACATACTGAAGCAACCCCTGTAATAGGCGATGGTACTGTAACAGTCAATGTATTTGTGGCCACGCATCCCGCCGGTGTGGTATAAGTTATAGTCGAAGTACCTGTTGATACTGCTGTAGCCAACCCCGTGGCTGCACCAATAGTAGCCACACCGGAAGAAGCAGAACTCCACGAGCCACCGCTTACTGCGCTGCTCAATGTGGATGTTCCGCCTGCGCATAGCATGAGCGTACCGGTAATCGGCGGATTACCATCAACAGTAACGGTTGTAGTAACAGAACAGCCCGAAGGAGTAGTATAAGAAATAACCACGGCACCGCCGGATGTACCGGTGAGCAAGCCGCTGGAAAGTCCTATGGTAGCAATAGATGGATTGGTGCTTGTCCATGTGCCGCCGGTGGTGCTGTTGCTCAGTATTATCGAGCTGCCTTCGCACACAGAGGAAGGTCCGGTAATAGGTGTAGGCAGCCCAACGGTTACGATAGTGTTTGCAGAGCAGCCTGCAGCGGAAGTGTAGGTAATGCCCGTGATGCCTACGGTTACACCGGTCACCAATCCTGTTGTTGCGCCTATAGTGGCTACTGCAGTATGGCTGCTGGTCCAGGTGCCTGCACCGGCCGCATCACTAAGGGCTGTAGTGCCGCCCACGCAAACCGAGGTTGTACCCGAGATAGGAGATATGGGGTTCACCGTTACCACCGCCGTGGTATAACAACCCGCCGGAATAGTATAAGTCACAGCCACCGTTGCTGCTGAAATACCGGAAACCACACCTGATGAAGAGCCGATAGTAGCCACCGAAGGATTAGCACTGGTCCATACGCCACCGCTTGCCGCGTTGTTCAATATCGTTGTGCTGCCCACACATACATTGGCAGTTCCTGTTATCGGGCTAAGGAGGTTCACCACCAGCGATGTAGTGGCTCTGCAGCCCGCTGGTGTTGTATAAGTAATCGTTGCCGTCCCTGCAGAGAGGCCACTGGCTGATCCTGTTGTTGCTCCTATAGTTGCCACCGCAGGATTACTGCTGCTCCAGGTGCCGCCGGGTACACTGTTAGACAATGTCGTTACTCCACCAACACAGATATTCGTGGTGCCTGTGATGGGGGCGAGCGGGTTAACGGTCAAAACTGCGGTAGCAAAACAACCTGCCCCTGAATTGGTAGTGTAAGAAATAGTAGTAGTGCCTGCTGATACGCCACTAGCTATTCCAGTAGGAGCAACTACACCAACAGATGGCGTTGAACTGCTCCAGGTACCGCCGGGTGTGGCATTACTGAGTGTCGTTGTGCTGCCTGCACACACAATCATATACCCGATTATCGGCGCAACCGGAACAATAACATTCACTGTAACTGTATTGGAACAGCCGGCCGGTGTTGTATAAGTAATGGTTGCCGAACCAAGGGCATTTCCGGTTACCACACCACTCGACGCCCCTACGCTTGCGATGGACGGATTGCTGCTCGCCCATGTGCCCCCGGAAGGGATACACATTAATGACGATGTTCCGCCGGCACATATAGTGGTGGTGCCAACTATTGCCGACACGGGATTTACGTTGATAGTTCTGGCTGTGGTGGTCACCGAGCCACACGCATCTGTGGAAGTGACAGTATAGGTGGTGGTGGTGGTGGGGCTCACTGTATCTGAGGCACCTACCCTTCCTGTGGGCGACCATACGTATGTATATGGTCCAACACCATATAGCGATGACGCGATAAGCACCGTGGACTGACCCTGGCATACACTGGATGCAGTAGCAAGAATAGTATTAGATTCAACAGTGTGGCCAAATACGGTAATGGTAAGGGGCGTACCTGCGCCGATGTAACCCGAACTACAGCCCGAAGACGGTGAGTAGTTCTGGTAAAAATTCATGTTCAGGTTCAGGTTATACGATGTACACTGCGGCACGGGCACGCAGGGCGCTATCTGTCCGGCAAATATGGTTGCGCCCACGGCGTCGCATGTGCCGGGAAGGCCGCTGCTGCAATTCCAGTAAAGCGATGTAGGTGCCGGGCTGCGGCAGGTGCCTAACTTAAAATCGTAAGCACCATTATTGGTAAGTGCGCCTCCACTGGCAATATATTGGAATGTGAACTGCACATCAGTCACGGTTACTTTCGCAGGCACGGTTGCAGGGTTAGAATAGGTGCAACCCGTGGTCCACGAAGGACTGTAAGTAGAACCTGTAACAGCTGACGAAGTAGCGTAAGACACTAATGGATCAATAATAACCGGGTAAGCCGATGCTGCCCTGTTCAGAAAGTCACCGGGCACTACAATATCCACATCATTGCCTTCAATCTCATACCGCAGCATTTTTAGTGAGCCACGGCCCTCGGCCTTCTCAAAAGCCACCGCCGCCGATATGGCATACATCAGCGTGCCGCCTTTTCTTATTTCCATTCCGCCGGTATGCTTTTGCCGGTTATCTCCGGGCACATACAATTCCAGCCCTTCTGCAAGCTGCATATGGTCCCTTACCAGTAGGCTGCCACCGGCATATGTTGGCAGCGCATGATTGATGATGAAGTTAGTTTTTACAGCACCACGTACCACGAGCATTTCAATATCTACCCCATCCCATGCATTGGTCACATACACACCATCGTTGCCCGCTGTATAATGGCTGTAGTCCGCGCCACCCAATAACTGCTTCGTGCCATCAGGCTTCACATACACGAGTTCCAGGTTTCGGTTGAATTGGATGGACAGTCCCGGTTTTCCTAAAGAAGAGAATTTACCTGTTGTACTTATTTCCACAGGTGCCTCTTGCTCCCGTGCTGCAAATATGCCTCTACCGCTGCCCGGTTGCAACTTTGATTTTATCGTAAGCCATTCCCCATTCGGACCCTTATAGTGCATCGGCCCCGAAGAGGTCTGCTGCATAATATCGCGGCCATTGGTCCCGGATTTTATAAACGTCTTTGTGTTTTCGGTTCTATTGCCAATAAGTTCATAACAATCGGTACAGGGAGCTTCTGCAAACAACATCCCCGTTTCAGGATGCGTTTCATAACCCTGATTTTTATTTACCGCCTCATCTGTCAACTGCTTAACGGGTGAGGTGAATGTTCTGTAATTAGGAGTTGAATTAAGATGGGTGCCGGTATTTGCCATAGGCTGCTGACCATACACCTTAATGCCATTAAGTGAAAGGGGGAAAAATAAAAAAATTACTACACGAGTAAGTAAATGCTTCATAGTTAAATGCCAGTCAAATACACACTTAAGACCAATGTTTTAGTACAATGGTTGGCAATGTGTAAATAAAGTGATGCCTTAAGCTACAAATCTAATAAAAATGAAGGAAATTTTAATAGCATGTGGAAAATAAATTAATTGAAAATAAGTCACTTACACTTTATGTAAAGTATATATTTATTGACATCTCACTTATTCACCAGTTTCATTGTTGCCACATTGCTCCGTTTACCGGTGGGGGTGATGACGATTGTCTTGAACTCAATTTCCTTTTTCGCGGGCACAGTTATCTTCACAGGCCCTGTAATATGCAGGTCGGTCTCACGCGGGGCGTAGCCGTCGATAGTGTAATGCACCTTTGCCCCCTCCACTGAGGGTGCAAGGTCGAAAGTGAAGTTAGCGCCGGTCAGCGTGGTATCGCTGGCACCTATAGCTACGGGTACACGGTAGTTATACCCTTTTGCATCCAGCCGGGCCAGGTGGTGCGGCAATCGCTCGTTCGAGAAGTTGTCGTAACTCTTATTCGCAACAGGCGTCCATGCCACCTCTGCCAGTGCCATCATACGGGGCAGCAGCATATAGTCCGCTTTTGCAGGTGTGCTAATATATTCTGTCCACAAATTAGCCTGCACGCCTAATATGTATTTCTGCTGGTCTTTGCTAAGTACAGCAGGCACCGGGTCATAGGCATAAGTCTTTGACAGTGGTGCGTTGCCGCCTATCGCCAGGGGCTCTTGCGGGTTCTTTGCCTGCAGGTGGTCGAAATACATGCCCCCGCTTCCCGGTGTCATGATTACGTCATGCCCCATCTGCGCGGCTTTTATACCGCCAGTCTCGCCACGCCAACTCATTACTGTAGCATTGGGGGCAAGCCCGCCCTCAAGTATTTCATCCCAACCGATGATGCTGTGCCTGTTCGCATTGATGAACTTTTCCATCCGGCTGATAAAATAACTCTGCACACCTTCCTCATCTTTCAGGTTTCTGTCGGCAATAAGCTGTTTGCAGAAATCAGATTTCTTCCACGCATCTTTCGGCACTTCATCCCCACCTATGTGTATATACTTACCTGGGAAGAGGTCCATTACTTCGAGGAGTATATTGTTCAGCATGGTAAACGTTTCTTCAGTAGGGCAATACACATCTTTATACTCGCCCCATTTTTCTCCCACAGCATAGGGCTTACCCGGCTCGCAACTCAGTTCGGGATACGATGCAATAGCTGCCATCGCATGGCCCGGCATTTCAATTTCAGGCACTATAGTTATAAACCGTGCATCGGCATAAGCCACTACTTCCTTTATCTGCTCTTGTGTGTAAAAACCTTCATAAGGTGTATTATCGTATAGCTCAGGATCCCCTTTCGACTGGCTGCCTATTTTCGTTTGCGCTCGCTTGCTGCCCACCTCTGTGAGCTTAGGGTATTTTTTTATTTCTATTCTCCAGCCCTGATCATCGGTAAGGTGCCAGTGAAAATGATTGAGCTTGTAATAGGCCATCAGGTCTATATACCGCTTCACATACTCCACATCAAAAAAATGTCGAGCCACATCAAGGTGCATCCCACGGTAACCAAAACGGGGATGGTCTTTGATGGAAGTAGATGGAATAGTAAAGCCATACTTATTGGCCTGCATAAGTTGTATCAGCGTTTGCACGCCATAGAACAGTCCACCGTTACGGCCCACAAGGGTAACTTTATTATCATCAACGTTCAGCTCATAACCTTCGAGCGGCATATCACTCTTATGATTGACTGAGAGCGTAATTACGTTCCTTACTTTCCTGCGCTTTTCATCAAGGAAGCTCATATCTGTAATGCTATTACCCATCCCCGACTTGCGCAAATACTCCGCGAAAAATTTCACCGCCCTATGGTTTGGCGAATCTGTGAGTATGATTGTTTCTGAATTAAAATTGAATTCCCCTTTGAATTTCTTAACCGAAACAGGTGCAGGTATTATCCCCATATTAGCATCACGTTGCGCAAAAACATTCACCGAAAATGCAACTAACCCCGCTAAAAATATCTTCTTCATAATTTCATTGTTTTATTTCAATATACTGCTCCTCCACGTTCCACCCTTCTATCACCACCATCGGCTCCTGTTCTTTTTTGGCGAAATGGTCTATGTGTATGGTCCTCCGCTCTCCGGGCAGCAGTGTAAGATAGTTATTATCACAGAAAACGGGTAATATCCGCTCATAGGTATTTGTATCTATCAGCGTTATATGCATAAAAAAAGCCAATGGCCCCTGCTGCGGATTTGATATGGTTACTTCCACCTTTCCTTTGCCTGTATGCCTGGCTGTGGCCGTTACTTCAGCCTCGGGCATTTTCCCTAAGGCTGTATAATATCCCTGTACATCAGGCAACCAATAAATATTCTCATCTATTAATTTATTACTTGCAGAATCGTTTAATGTCATATAAAGAAACGCACCTGAATTCCTGCTCAGCGAATCAAGTGTCTTATTGAACCGGTGACAGGTATTTACTTTGCTTGCTCCTACTATACAATACATCTCTGCCAGTGGTTTTGAATTTCCTTTACTATCATACACTTTGGCTGTCACCTTCAACCTATCTGTGTTTTTGAACCCGTTGTTCACCACCATCACCGATTTTGCCACCGGGTTATACATTACATGGAGCGGCTTACTCCCTGTCCGCAGGCCATATAATCCAGCATTGGGGTCCAGATATACATCATACATCTGCCCCACCATTGCCGTCCATGGATTCTGTGTTTTCCACACAATGATACCCGTGTACCAATCCCACATACGCGCACTCGCTCCTTCCGTCAATGCGCGGTACTGGTTGTAATTCACTAACTGGGCCTTCTTCGCAAAATCCCTCACATCTTTTGGGCGGCCATATAACTCAATCGAAGAATCATAGCTGCTGTACTTATGGTATTGCCATACAGTATCTGCCCTCCATTTTCTGGTTGCAGCATCATACATCGGTAACACCATATTTTCTTTAGGTATAAAACGCTCCAGCGATTCATAATCACCTATACCTACCGAACCTACCTCTGAATTAAAAGCAAACGAACGGTGCTCCCAGAAGTATTTGTCCGGCTGTATGGTGTATGGCCCGTCATGCGCATGAAGCGACATGCTATCATGATTGGAATACTCAAAGAAATAACGTGTGCCGTCAAGCGTGGGCAATAAAGAATCCTTAATGATTGTCAGTATATCCGCGGGTGGGCGCAGTTCATTGCCACCGCACCATATAGCCAGCGAAGGATGGTTCCGCAACATTCTTATCTGGTCTTCTGCTGCTGCTGTAAACAGTCCGTGATCATCAGGATACTTCCTTCGCCTGAGCGTATCATCCAACTTGAACGGATCATGCCACCTGCCATTACAATCAGCCGACACCCAGAAATCCTGGAACACCAGCAGCCCGTATTTATCGCAGGCATCATAAAACTCAGGACGCTCCGTCAGCCCACCGCCCCACACACGGATTAGATTGAGGTTCATATCCCTGTGATACCGCACCTCAGCATCGTACCTCTCCTTCGAGAACCGCAGCATCGCATCACTCGCTATCCAGTTGCCCCCTTTAATAAATATCCTGTGCCCGTTCACGCGCATCTCCCTGCTGTTGGTCTGTGTATTCCACACAGCTTTTAATTCGCGCACACCAAAATTTACCTCCTCCACATCAGATACCAGCTTACTGTTAATTAGAAATTTCACTTTAAGCTTATACAGGTTTTGCGCCCCGTAGCCATTGGGCCACCACAGCCGCGGGTTCTCCATTGTCACTGCCGGGAACTCGATTAACTCCATCGTCTGCGGCGCTAACTGCACTTTCACAGTACTTACCTTCCCGTCAAGCTCCAGTTGCACCGCGCCACTTATTGTATCATCATACGGATTTTCTACTTCGGTTGTCACTTTTATTGTAGCGGGTTTCTGCACTCCATCCGGCATTCGTTTCCCCGGCACCAGGGTTACTACATGGGTATGCTCTACATGCACCTGTTTCGTTTTTTTGACAAACACCTTGTCCCATATGCCTGTATTACGGTCATGCACAGGTTGTATCCAATCCCATCCCGCAGTGTACTGATTAGTTAAGCCACGCGCTATAGTGCCATCGCCACCCTGCCCGCCATTCGGATTGCCCACATGTTCCGGAGGGTACACTATGACGGCAAGCCTGTTATGCCCGTCCTTCGACAGGAATGAAGTAATATCATAACTCTGCCGCAGGTACATTCCTTTGTCGGGTTTATCATTCACCTTTGCGCCGTTAATAAAAATATCGCAGCTATAATTTATCCCTCTGAACTCCAACCACACTTTATCCCCTTTCTCGGGAAAAGTTTCATCAAAATCCTTTACGAACCAGTAAGTATAGTACTCCCGTCCCACATCATATATATCCGGTATCTGCTTATTGCTCATCCCGTAAAAAGGGTCGGGTATTTTCTTATTATGCAGCAGTGATGTAAGCACAGTACCAGGCACCACGGCAGACATCCAACCGGTAATTTGATAAGTTGTTTTCGAAATTGCCTCCCCTGTTACTGCTTTTGGCAATTTGTTGGCAGCATGGCATTTCCAACCGGTGTTTAATTCATACTGCTGCTGGGCTTTCAACGAAAAAGCTACGAACGAAAATAAAATTATCAGCCTTGGTATCCTTTTGAAAATCTTGTAGAATAGTGTCATTAAACTTTTGACGATAACAACAACGAATGAAAAACTAAAAAGGCACTACTTGATATTATTTCTCACGTACTTTTTTACCTCGATTTCAATCATCTCCTTCACATCCTTCCACGATAATTTAGTTAAAGATACAGGGTCACTTTGCAACTCTGCATCATCGAAATACAAAAGCGATCGTATGACCATACCGATATCATCCGACGAATATTTTCTCTTATAAAAATCTAACATTTCTACTATCGAATAATGTTCTAACAAAGCTGCAATATCCCAAAAATCTTTTTTAGCCCCTCTCCCCGAAACTGCCCCCAGTTTCATAGGTATTATGTCTTCCATGGAAAGCATCCTGATTCCCTCAACATCAATTACAGGGTTCAAATAAGGATACTCATGAAGCACCAGATCAGTTTTTACACCATCTATTTGATACCATAAAGTTTGCTTCATTTCATCAAGCCTCACTGCCCCAGGAAAATTATCGTGAATAGCTTGCTTTACTTTCTCCGGTTTAAACGGTTCATTCGTAAACAGATCAATATCCACAGAAATGCGATGCCCTAATTGCAGTGCGAGGTTCGTTCCTCCCACCAATGCAAAACTGCTTAGTTCGGGAATCGCTAAAAGGTTTACTAATAGTTCCAGTGTAGCGGGAGCGACTGTCTGCGTGTGTAGCATTTAAAATCTGAAGGTTGTAAATCAAATATAACACAAAGAAAGGATAGTACTTTCTTTTTGAAATAAGCCCCTTTAATTACTTCTTTCTTTATCCTGTCTTCTCCGTAATACTTTACCACAGCTATCTGGTCTGTCCATAACCCGTAATTAAATACTTTCTCCAAAACAAAACTCGCATTTTCCTCAAAATCAATTTTGGAAAAATCAACGTCCCAGAAAGCCGTTTTTGAAAGATTGGGTATCACCCTTCAAAGTTACTAATTATTCACAGACGATGGCCAATCCTGGGGATTTGAGCCCCATGCTTTGTTTGGTTCCGGCCCCATCACAAACTCCAGTACCCCGCCCCTCATTATGGTAGCATGGTCTATATATGTTTTAGTATAGGGTTTTCCGTTCAGGTTCACTCGTTGTATATATGGGTGGCCTGACGAATTGTTGGTAGTGAATATCCCGAACTGCACATGGTTCGGCAGGTTCAGTGTCACCTCGTCAAACATAGGGCTGCCAAAAACATATTCCCCGCTTGCGGGGTTGGCGGGGTACATTCCCATCATGCTCCACACCGCCCAGGCGCTCATCTGCCCGCAATCCTCATTGCCCGAATAGCCATCAGGCATATTGTGGTACATAGAGTCCATAATAGTGCGCACCATCTTCTGTGTCTTCCATGCCTGTCCGAGGAAAGTATACATATAAGCTATATGGTGGCTCGGTTCATTGCCATGCGCATACTGCCCTATCAGGCCGCTCACATCCGGTGGTGCACTTTCTCCCATCACCGCCGACGACACCGTGAACAAGGAATCCAGCTTTAGCAGAAATTTATTGTATGTACCAAATTGCTCCGCAAGTCCTCTTATATCATGTGGCACAAAGAAAGTGTACTGCCAGGCATTCCCCTCCTCATACATCGACTTACCCTGAGTAGATGTCATATATGGGTCAAACGGTTCCACCCAACTGCCGTCTGAATTTTTGCCACGTATGAAACCGCTTTGCTTATCAAACAACAATTTATATGCCTGGCTCCGTTTCATGAACAGATTGTAATCATCCATCTTGCCCAATTTCTTTGCTACCTGCGCTATACACCAGTCGTCATAGGCATATTCAAGTGTCACCGTCACGCTATAGCCCTGTTTATCCTGCGGCAGATAGCCATACTTCCTGTATTCGTTTGTGCCCCTTACATTCTGAAAGGCGCTTGCACGCATGGCTTTATAGGCGTGTTCCGGATCCACTCCGGTCGTATTCTTCAACACTGCATCTGCCACTACCGGTACTGCATGATAACCACTCATGCAGCCCGTTTCCCATGTGCTCAAATCCCATACCGGCAGCAATCCGTTCTCATCATAGAATGCCAGCATACTGTTCAGTATATCCGTATTCCGCTCTGTTTGCAGCAGTGTGAACAATGGGTTCAACCCCCTGAAGGTATCCCAAAGCGAGAACACAGTATATCGTTGACCCTTCTTCAGCTTTGCTATCTGCCCTTTAGCATTTTTATAGTACCCGTCCTTATCCGAATAAATTACCGGTGCCAAGCAGGTATGGTACAGGGCAGTGTAAAATATCTGTTTCAGTTTTTCGCTGCTTGTCTGCACTTTTACCTTGCTCATCTCATAATGCCACTTCTTTTCCGTACTGCTTACTACACGCTGAAAATCCCAATCCCTTATTTCACCCAACGCATCCAGCGCCTTATCCGTATTCACGCTTGATAAGGCTACCTTCATCATCAGCGGCTTGCCCTGCAGATCTTTGAACACTAACTGCCCGTTCTGCACTTTACCATCCTTAAACCTTTCTACAGTATATACATGTAGCTTTTCTATCGGGTTATTCACGCGAGCTGCAAAATATACCCGCTGCACATTTGCCCAGCCTTTAGAATACCTGTACCCGGCAATGGTCGAATCATTTACTTTAAAGATATGCGTCTCGGTAGGGCTGTCGTAATTGATCATATACGCAAGGTTGAAGTAAACCACCGGCTTGCTTTCTTTAGGATATACATAGGTATGAAATCCGCACCTCTCTGTTGCGGTAAGCAACACCTTGATACCATTCCCCAGCCTGACACCATAATAACCCGGACGGGCTGTTTCACTATCATGATTGAATCTCACCCGATAGTCCTTTTGCGTATCCGGCACCATACCTATGGTAGGCATTACCGAAACATCCACCCAGTCGCCGCAGCCCGTACCACTCAGGTGGGTATGGCTGAAACCGGCTATTGTAGAGTCAATATAGTTATAACCGCTGCACCAGTCCCACCCCTGGCTGCCATTATCTGGGCTCAATTGCACCATGCCAAATGGCACTGTAGCCCCCGGGTAGGTATGCCCGTGCCCGCCCGTACCTATGAACGGGTCCACGTATTTCAGCAAATGCTGCCCGTGTGCGTATCCGGCCAGCAAACAACCCATAATGGCCAATAACTTTCTTTTCATAAAAGAACTATATACGACGAAGATAATGCGGGCTTTTAATAACAGGTGAATTATTAAACTTTAATCTATAGATTTACGAAGGATATAACTCCATTCATATGCAAAGAAGGAAATTCATTACTCAAACATCGCTCGCCACTTCGGCCATCTTACTCGCCCCATATATAAAAGCCTGGGGAGCTGATACGCCACAATTTCCGGTGGTACGCACACCCGAAAGCAAACGCAAATTCAAAAGCCATGCGGTAGAACGGGTAATTTCCGAAATAAAGAATAACATCGGCAATAAGGAACTGGCTTGGATGTTTGAGAATTGTTTCCCTAATACACTCGACACTACCGTAGATTTTGAAATGAAAGACGGCAAACCGGATACTTACGTCATCACCGGCGATATAGATGCCATGTGGCTGCGCGATTCATCGGCGCAGGTATGGCCATACCTGCCGCTGTGCAAAGAGGACGAAAACCTAAAGAATTTAATTAAGGGAGTCATCAACCGGCAGACACATTGTATACTCAAAGACCCCTACGCCAATGCCTTTTATAAAAACGAACGCAAAAAAAGCGAGTGGAGAAACGATGTAACCGCCATGCAGCCCGGCATACACGAGCGCAAGTGGGAAGTGGACAGCCTTTGCTACCCCATTCGCCTGGCACATGGCTACTGGAAAGAGACCGGCGACACATCACCATTCGATGCGCAATGGGTAGAGGCTATGAAGCTGGTGCTGAAAACATTTAAGGAGCAGCAGCGTTTTGAGGGCAAAGGCCCATACAGTTTTATGCGCAAGACGGAATACGCTACCGACAGTGTGCCGCTTGCTGGCTATGGCTATCCGGTAGCGCCCAATGGCATGATATGCTCCATGTTTCGCCCCAGCGATGACGCTACCATATATCCTTTCCTTGTGGCAAGCAATCTTTTTGCATTTGCAGCTCTTGGACAATTAGAAACACTGTCCACCGAGATAAAAGCGGACATAGACAATCAAGCCATTACCGAAATGATGTCGCAGATAGTAACAGGAATAAATAATGACGCAAAAGTGGAAATCAAAAAATTCGGAAAAATATTTGCTTATGAGGTGAACGGCTACGGCAGCCACAACCTGATGGACGATGCCAATATCCCTTCGCTGCTATCCATCGGCTACCTGGCACCCGAAATGGCGAAAGACCCTATCTACAAAAACACACGCCAGTATGCGCTCTCGTCCGATAACCCATTCTACTTCAAAGGCACTGCCGGCGAAGGCATAGGCGGTCCGCATGTGGGCATGGACCAGATATGGCCGCTCAGCATCATCATGCGCGGCCTCACCAGCACCGATGATAATGAAATAAAAATGTGCCTCAGTACCCTGCAGCACACCCATGCCGGCACAGGTTTCATGCACGAATCCTTCCACAAAGACTCTGCATCAAAATTCACCCGCCCCTGGTTTGCATGGGCCAATACCTTATTCGGCGAGTTTGTGTGGAAGGTGTATAGGGAGCGGCCGGGGTTGTTAAGTTGATTTATACGATAAATACTACATTATCTGCTTTCGATGAAAATCATAACCTGGAATTGTAACGGGGCTTTCAGAAAAAAATTTTCTACTCTGGAAAGTTTTAATGCTGAAATCCTCGTAATACAGGAATGTGAAGATCCATCCCAATGTTCTGATGAAAAATATAAAGACTGGGCATCAAATTATTTATGGTCCGGTGATAACAAAAATAAGGGAATAGGAATTTTTTGTAACAGTCACGTCGAGCTATCAAAAAATGACTGGGAACATGGCGGCACTAAACATTTTATTTCGGCGAAAATAAATAGCTGTTTTGACCTTATTGCTGTATGGAATCACCATGCCAATTCGCCCAATTTTGGATACATCGGGCAGTTTTGGAAATATCTTCAAATAAATAAGAACAAAATGGATGGATCTCTTATTTTGGGCGATTTCAATAGCAATAAAATCTGGGACGAATGGGATAGGTGGTGGAACCATACTGATGTAGTTAGAGAGTTAGAAGAAATTGGCATAAGAAGCCTTTACCACGAATACTTTAACCACCCTCAGGGCGAGGAATCCCATGCTACATTTTACCTACAGAAAAAAGTAGAAAAACCCTATCACATCGACTACATATTCGCAAGTAAAAAGTATCACCCCAAAATAATCTCTATGGCAATTGGTTCAGTCGACACATGGCTACCTTTTAGCGATCACATGCCAATCATTGTAGAAATTTGAACCATCACAGGCACATGACTATAAAAACAAGCCCCCTTCAGCGTCTCACAAGCTAGAGAATGAGGGGAAGCGCCTTTAGGGGTTTGGGGTCCACACCAGCGCGCTCGCGCCCAGTATAGCGGCATCCGCATCCGGCAGTGCAGATTGGAGAAAGGCTACTTTGTTTCGGTAGAGGTGGAGCATATTATCTTCCATGTGGCGCCGCACGTGGCCCAGCAGCAAATCGCCCGATTGGGCAAGCCCGCCAAAAAATATGATGGCGGCGGGCGAGGTGATGGCTACTACATCTGCCAGGGTCAGCCCCAGTATCTTGCCCGTGTAGGCAAACATATCAAGTGCCGGCTTATCGCCCTGCATTGCGGCATCATGTATGAGCTTTGCGGTAATTGCGCCTTTGTGCTTCCGCAGAACTGAAGCATCATTATTATTGTTCAGCCATTCTTCGGCTGTTGCCACAATGCCCGTTGCCGATGCATATGCCTCCAGACACCCCCTGCGCCCGCAGCCGCAAATGCGGCCTTCGCGCACGGCTGTCACATGGCCCATCTCGCCTGCAAAGCCATCATGGCCGTATATCAATTGGCCATTCGCCACAAAACCACTGCCTACACCTGTGCCAAGGGTCACCACTATGAAATCCTTCATGCCCTTCGCTGCCCCATACATCATCTCGCCTATAGCAGCGGCATTGGCATCATTGGTCAGGGTTGCTTTCAGCCCCAGTGCCGTGCTCACCAACCTGGCCATGGGTATTACCCCCGGCCAGGGCATATTCGGGGCATTCACTATCTCTCCGGTAAAATAGTTGGCGCTGGGGGCGCCTATGCCCACGCCTGTTATGTTCTCGCGGCCCGCCCGCTCCATCACAGGCAGCACCTCCGCCCTCATGGCGGCTATATAATCCTCAACCGTATCATGCCCTTTGGTAGCGAAGCTGCTTTTGACCATTATCGCCCCATTGCGCCCTACAATACCAAATTTGGTATTGGTGCCGCCAATGTCTATCCCTAATGCTAATGGCTCGCTCATACTGCTAACTGTAAATTGCTAACTGCCAACTAATAGGTTATCTATCAGCCTTATCTCACCCATTTTCGCCGCTATCAGTGCCACCATGGGCGTGTCCTTTTTATAATTGTCCAATAGCTCCAGCGTATTGGCATCGGCCAGTGCTACATATTCTACCCCAAAGCCCTTTGCCGCCAGCAAGTCTTCGCACTCTTTCTTCACCACGCCGAAATCGGCATCCCCCTGTTTCGATTCTATCGATACCAGGCATTGGTATATAACACCCGCCCTTGAGCGTTGAGGTTCCGACAACCGCCTGTTGCGCGAGCTCATGGCCAATCCATCCGCCTCACGCACGGTCGGGCAAATGATTATCTTCATTTCGTTCAGGCTCATCATCTCCACTAGCTTTGTGATTACCATACACTGCTGATAATCCTTCTGCCCCAGGTACAGGTATGCCGGTTCCACTATTTCCAGCAGCCTGCCTACTACCTGCCCCACTCCATGAAAATGCCCCGGCCGTTGCGCTCCCTCCAGTATTGTTTCCAGGTAGCCGAAGTCATAACCTTTTATCTTGCCTCCCTCAGGGGGGTACATCTCATCAACTGATGGCAGAAACAACACGTCGCACCCTGACTTTATCAGCATTTCTATGTCGTCCGATGTGGATACAGGGTATTTTTCAAAGTCTTTTTTATCGTTGAATTGCGTTGGATTTATAAAAATACTGCATATGACAAGGCTGCAATCTACCTTTGCCTTCTCTACTAAAGAGGTATGTCCCTCATGCAGTGCACCCATAGTAGGAACGAAGCCCACCGTACGTCCTAGAGCTTTCTGCCCGGATATATATTCCTTTATATCTTTCGTATATTTAAAGATGACCATATAACTAATTTAGCCTTCCGGAGTGCAAAGTAACGGTTGGAATTCTATATTTTCGTAATTTTGCAGACTATTTCGATTTATTATTACAATAACTAATTCTTACCAAATGTCTGTTGACACCAAGAAACGTGTTCTAATTATTGCCAACGAACTATCACCTTACACCGAGTTCACTGATTTCGCGCAGATACTCAATAAGTTGGCTATCAAGACTTTCGACTCTGGTTTGGAAGTAAGGGTTATTATGCCCCGGTTCGGCGTTATCAACGAGCGCCGGCACAGGCTGCACGAGGTTGTGCGCCTTTCAGGCATTAATGTAATTATTGACAAAGACGATTATCCACTTATTATAAAGGTTGCTTCACTACCCAATGCCCGCCTCCAGGTCTATTTCATGGACAACGAGGATTACTTCAAACGCAAATCAGTATTCCGCGACGACCAGGACAACTTTCACGAAGACAACGCCGAGCGCATGATATTCTTCTGTAAAAGCGCGCTGGAAACAGTGAAGAAGTTTGGCTGGCCGCCACACGTTATCCATTGCCACGGCTGGATGACCTCTCTTGTACCGCTGTTCCTGAAGACAACTTATAAGAAGGAACCTGTTTTCGGCTATTCAAAGGTTATCTACACCGCGCAGGCCAACCAGTTCAAGGAAAAACTGCACGCTAACTTCATAAAGAAGGCTATTATCAGCAATGAGATTAAGGAAAAAGACCTTGATGCCTTTAAAGACGGAACGAACACCGCACTCACCATTGGTGGTGGCAAAAGTGCCGATGTGGTAGTATTCGGCTCTGAAAAAGTTGATAAAAAGGTTGCTGACGAACTGAAACCCGGCCGCTATAAAAAGGTGCTTAAGTATGAGACCTCATGGAAGGAAGATGTTACCCCCCTCCTCGAGCTTTATAAAAGCTTAACAGAGTCTTAGTATTTCTTTTGCCATCTTAGCCGTTAAATTAAGACCAATAGTGAAGCATCTCTTTTTCAGCAGGTATATTGTTGCAGCCATTTTACTTTTCACGGCCATTTCGCAAGGCTGTAAAGAGGGTACACTTATCAACTCAAAAGTATCGCCTGCACTCAATACCGTAAACCTGTACTCCACGTCGCTTTCCTGTATTACAAAAACTTACTACGACGACACGGTTGTTACCAGCACCACTCTGCCCGGCATATCCATGTTCCAGGGTGTGGGCAGCATCCTCGACCCCTACTTCGGCACTATGACCGGGGCCACTTTTTTCCAGGTTTTGCCGCTCGACCTCGGCTTTGGCGTGTATGAGAACATGACCATTGACTCCGCCATTATGATATTGCCTTACAGCGGCTACACCTATGGCGACACTACAGGCAGCGGCCTACAGACATTCCAGGTATTTTATGCTGCAGAGCCCGTTACCCGCGGCGAATACTACGCCTACGATACGAAATCCATAGATGCCACCTACCCCCTCAGTGACCCTACTACCGTAGATATCCGCCAGATGGAGGCAGCCTACGACACGGTGACCATGGCACAGAACTATCCAGGTATGCGCATAAAACTTAAGCTGCCTACCATCCTGCACCACCTGCTGCATGCCGACTCGGCGATGCTCAACAGCACCACCCCTTCCAAAGATTTCCTCAATGCGTTCAATGGCATTTGTGTGCGTGTAGCTGATACCCGCAAATATTACACATCATATCCCTACTTCCAGCTCGATGGCAACAGTATATACACCCAGGCCGGCATACTTGTTTACTACCACAAGACCTCAGATCCTAATGATACTGTCCGCATCGAACCTTACTATTTTGATGCGGCAGCAATCAATGCCGTTTGCGGCCATTTCAACAGCATTACCCGCAACTACGGCCACTACCCGGTAAATAAGCTTTATACGTCTACTGCTGCAAACGAAGAGGTGATAGCACTGCAAAATCAGCCTGGTGCAGCTATAGATATTTATATACCCGGCATTAAAAACCTTCCCGCCGGTGTGCTCAACAAGGCCGAATTACAGCTACCCATCCTACCCGGCAGCAGCTATGGCAATTATCTTCCCTCGGGCAAGTTCCTCGGTCCGGAAAAAATATACCCTACGGGCATTGGCAACGGCACATTCCCCGGCGGAGTGTCTAACGGGCTGGCATACATCCTTTCCGATTATTTCCCGCTCAGCAGCCTGTCTCCGCTCAGCGTGCTTGATGGCTATGTGCATACCGTAAACAGATATGGCAAAGACATACAGGTGTATACTATTAATATACCCCGCGAGGTAATGACCTCCGTCAAAGCGGGCAACGATACTATTCACCTCCACCTCAACGGCACCCAGGATTATTATGGCGCAGGCCATTTATTACTCGGTGGCGGCAACTACCCCGATACCCTTTACAGGCCCAAATTATTTGTTGTATATTCGAAACTGAACTAAGGAATCATTTATGTGTGGTATCGTAGGTTACATTGGTAATAAAGAAGCATATCCTGTAATTATTAAAGGTCTCAAAAGGCTGGAATACCGCGGGTACGACAGTGCCGGCATTGCCCTGCTGAACGGCGATATGACCGTGTATAAAAAGGCCGGCAAGGTGACCGATCTTGAAAAGATTGTAACCGGAAAAACAACTGCCAGCATTGGCATAGGCCACACCCGCTGGGCCACGCATGGCGAACCTAACGACACCAACGCCCATCCCCACGTCTCGCAGTCGGGCGATATTGCCATCATACACAATGGCATTATTGAAAACTATGCCTCCATTAAGGAAGAGCTCATAAAGCGCGGCTACGTTTTTCATACAGATACGGATACCGAGGTACTGGTAAACCTCATTGAAGAGGTGCAGAAGAAAGAAAACACCTCGCTCGATAATGCTGTGCGCATAGCCCTCAATGAGGTAGTAGGCGCATACGCCATAGTGATACTGAATAAAAACAACCCCGACCAGCTTATAGCGGCCCGCAAGGGCAGCCCGCTGGTACTGGGGATCGGCGAAGGGGAATACTATATTGCTTCTGATGCCTCCCCTATCATTGAATATACGCCCAACGTTGTGTACCTCGAAGAACAGGAATATGTAGTGGTGAGCCGCGGGGGCAACTATGTTATAAAGACATTGGGGAACGTTGAAAAGTCGCACGAGATACAGAAGCTGGAGCTATCCATAGAGGCCATAGAGAAAGGTGGCTTCGAGCACTTCATGCTGAAGGAAATATACGAGCAGCCCAAAGCCATTGAAGACTCCCTGCGCGGGCGGATGAACGCACAGCAGGGCTGGATTAAGCTGGGCGGCCTTACCGAATATATTAACCGTATCAACAAAGCCGACCGCTTTCTTATTACTGCCTGCGGCACATCATGGCACTCCGGCCTCATAGGCGAATACCTGATAGAAGACCTGGCCCGTGTGCCCGTGGAGGTGGAATACGCATCCGAATTCCGGTACCGTAACCCCATTATCAATGAGAACGATGTAATCATTGCCATTTCACAATCGGGAGAGACTGCTGATACACTGGCAGCCATATCGCTCGCCAAAGAAAGGCAGGCCCTGATATACGGTATCTGTAATGTGATAGGCTCATCAATACCCAGAATGGCACATGCCGGTTCTTACACCCATGCGGGGCCGGAAATAGGTGTGGCATCCACCAAGGCTTTCTCCACGCAAATCTCGCTTATAACCCTCATCGCCCTCCGCCTCGCAATGGTGAAAGGGACGATACCCACATCCAAGCTACGTGAGATATTGTATGAACTGGAGAACATACCCCGTAAAATCGAAGAAACCCTGCTCCTTGATGCCCAGATAAAAGAGATAGCCGCCATATATAAGGATGCCACCAACTTCCTTTACCTCGGCAGGGGCTACAACTTCCCCGTGGCACTGGAAGGCGCGCTTAAACTCAAGGAAATATCATACATACATGCTGAGGGCTACCCTGCCGCTGAAATGAAGCATGGCCCTATAGCGCTAATAGACGAGAACATGCCGGTAGTATTCCTTGCTACCAACCAGAGCGCCTACGAAAAAATAGTATCCAACGTCCAGGAAGTAAAAGCCCGGAAAGGAAAGATTATAGCCGTGGTGCATAAAGGCGATACCCAGATACGCGCCCTGGCCGACCACATAATAGAAGTGCCCGAGACCGAAGAGATTCTCTCCCCGCTTATCACTATCGTGCCGCTGCAACTGCTTGCCTACCACATTGCTATCATGCGTGGCTGCAACGTAGACCAGCCCCGCAACTTGGCGAAGTCGGTCACGGTTGAATAAAGACTTTTTTCCTTACATGGTTCTGTGCAAGGGAGTGTCATGCATCAATGGCGTGTACCTATTGCAGTGAATACTGCTTGCACATCAAATATTACCTGAAGCAAACCGCGCGCTCCGGGACAAATCTTCTTCGCTTTTCGCCGATTATCTTGTTTTTCAACACTATATAGCGCTCACTCAAGCACCCAATTACACTAAAGGTTTCCCGCCACGAATAGAATACGCATATCCGATTAGTCTGCATCACTTATGCAGCGTGATAACGCTCACGTATTTATGCGTGCTTCAATTTTCTATTCCCTAAAATCATTTACTATTCATTAACAAACTCTTCTTTTTTACAGTTATAAATGCTAGTAAATGAGCGCGAAATGTTCATTTTAGCGTTATCAGATAATTATTTTTTAATTTAATGCTATTAAAATTAATTTGTAATAAGCTACTAATGTTTACAAATACACTGATTAAATATAAATATTTAAATTAACAACAGAATTACATTGTAATTGTTAATAGCATTTTTATATGTTTGCATAAACCATTTGTTAACAAAATATTAATGGAATGAAATAAATTAAAAAAGACGGGTCACATTTTCAATCTCAAAAACACACGCAAAAATGAAAAAACAATTACATCAACCATTGGCCGCGCCGGCAGAAGTTCCGGGCATCCCAATTTTGAAAACGGTGAGCAAGCCACTGTTTTTGTTTGTTGCAATCGCGCTTATTGCCAACACCAGGGCAATGGCAGGCTTTCCTCCATGCACCCCCCCTACCATTACTTCTACAACAGGGGCGACCGTTTGTGGTTTTGGAACAATAGTTTTAAGCGCGTCTGCGAGTTCGGGTACGGTAAACTGGTATAATGCCAGTTGGACGTATTTAGGCTCCGGATCAACGTACACTACTTTTATAGCCGCATCTACAACGTTTTATGTGGATGCTACCGATGCGGGATGTACTACCCCCACAAAAACTGCAATAGCTGCAACGGCACTTGCAAAACCCACAGCAACAGCAACCTCAAGCAAATCAGTTGCCTGCGTTGGGGATATAATCACTTTGACAGCCAGCGCAACAGGTGGTGTCACCCCATATACGTATTCCTGGACAGGCCCCGGTGGTTTCACATCATCCGCCTCCACATCAACATCTGTAACTGCGGGACCATTATCAGATGCCGGATTCTATTACCTTACGGTGACCGATAACAATGGCTGCACGGGCACAAGTTCAGTTAATTCATCAGTATATACTAACCCGGTCCTGAGCACGGTTGCTTTACCAAATCCGGTGTGTACCGGCAACACGCTTTTTTTGACAACCGGAGTCAACCACGGCGGCAGTGATCCGTTTACATACGTATGGACAGGCCCTAACGGATATTCAGCTACAGGTGAAACCCCTACTAATGATAATGCAGTGAGCACACATGCCGGCGTTTACAGTGTTACCGTTACAGACGGACATGGCTGCACTGCAAACGGGACTACATCTGCGATAAGTGTAATTACCAACACTGTATCTATTACAACAACCAGCGATGTATCTATCTGTCCCGGCACTACAACTACATTAAGCTCTTCAGGTGCAGGAAGTTATAGCTGGAACCCCGGAACCGGCCTTAATTCTGCTACAAGTGCGAGTGTATCAGCAGGCCCTTCTTCTACTACTACTTATGTGGTAACGGGTACGGTTGGTAATTGCTATAGCAAAGACACGGTGACCGTGGTTGTCCTCACATCGTATTCAGTAACTGCATCTACAACATCTGCCAATGGCACTATTTCTGAAGTGGGAACTACAAGCGTATGTTCCGGCACTGACAAAACATATACCATTACGCCTAATTCAGGGTATCACATAGCGGACGTACAAGTGGATGGCGTAAGTATAGGTAATACGCCGCCTTTTATCATTCATAACGTAACTGCCCCTCATACCATCACCGCTACTTTTGCCCCTGACTGCACAACCCCCTCAATTACAGCTACAACGAGCGCTGCTACATGTGGCGCAGGCACAGTCAGCCTGGGTGCAACCGCAAGCGCGGGTACAATTAACTGGTACACTGCAAGCACAGGAGGATCTTCTATCGCGTCAGGCAGCTCCTACTCACCAAGCGTCACTACTACTACTACTTATTATGTAGATGCTACCGATGCAACCTGCGTTTCTTCTAGAACAGCAGTTACTGCTACCGTTAATTCAATCCCATCTGCATCAGCTTCTGTAACCAATGTACTCTGCAACGGCGGCACGACCGGTGCTGTTACCGTTTCTGCAACCGGTGGTTCGGGGACTTATACAGGCACAGGAACCTATACCGGCTTGAGCGCAGGTTCGTTCAGTTATACCGTTACTGATGGCAATGGCTGCACAGCAACTGCATCAGGTACTATCACCGAGCCTTCATCTGCACTTTCTGCTTCATCCTCAGTTACTAATGCAACATGCAATGGCGGCACAGGAAGTGTTGTGGTTACCGCAAGTGGTGGCACAGGTACTGTTTCAGGTACAGGCACTTTCTCAGGTGTGAGCGCAGGGTCTTACAGCTACACTGTTACCGATGCTAACGGCTGCACTGCCACTACTTCAGGCAGCGTGACTGAACCAACTGCTTTAACTGCTTCATCGTCAGTTACTAATGCAACATGCAATGGCGGCACAGGAAGTGTTGTGGTTACCGCAA
>CAZBPS010000021.1:0-26364 GCA_964493865.1 uncultured Flavipsychrobacter sp. | reverse complement strand
GTGTGAGCGCAGGGTCTTACAGCTACACTGTTACCGATGCTAACGGCTGCACTGCTACTACTTCGGGTTCTGTTACTCAGCCATCTGCAATCAGCGTTACAGCAACACCGACAAATATATCTTGCAACAGCTCAAATGGCGGCAACCACAGCAATGGCAGTATCGCTACTTCAGTTAGCGGCGGCACAGGCTCTTATTCATACGCCTGGACAGGCGGCGCAAACGGGGCAAATCCAACCGGACTTGCTGCAGGCACGTATAGCGTAACTGTTACTGATGCTAACGGCTGTTCAAAAACTGCTGCGGCAACTGTTAGCCAACCAACTGCATTGGCTGCGACTTTAACGCCCACAAACGTATCCTGTGGTGGCTCATCAAACGGTAGCGTAGCTGCTTCTGTGAGCGGCGGCACTTCATCATACACATATTTGTGGAGCAACTCACAAACAGGCGCAACATGCACAGGCCTGGCAGCAGCCACCTACAGCGTAACTGTTACTGATGCGAATAGCTGCACAACTGGTGGTTCAGCAACTGTGAGTACATCTACATCTACATCAACTACCTGTAACATTTCAGGAAGTGCATCTGTACTTGGAAATGTGGCAAATACATATTCGGCCACTTCAGGTATGGCTTCATATAGCTGGTCAGTAGGCAGCGGTGCCAGCATATCCGGGTCATCTACAGGTTCAAGCGTCGCTGTTAATGGTTCATGCAGTGCTACATCCTATACTTTGACGGTAACTGCCGTCAACTCAACGGGTTGCACTAGCACGGCTACCAAGGTAGTGACAGTTAACCCTAGTGCCACTATAAACGTTTACTCATCTTTATATACAGTTGGCACCGGTTCGCACCCGTCTATAGCCAAAACAGCATTGGCTTCAAGCATCAAAGTGTTCACACGCGGCACTTCAAGGCAAAGGAACGGTAGCCAGAGCAACTATGCAACGATATGGAACGGCACATCAGGTCTCGTTACAGAGGCATCCGTCAGCGATCCCGTAACAGTAAATATGGGCGGTGGGCCATGTTACAGGTATGCTATCACTGTTCCGGCTGAAGGGCACTACATCGTGATTGGCCAGTCGGTAGTATCTTCCACAAGATGCGGAGGCAGCACATGCACTATATATACCGGTAAAAAACTGGGAAATAATCTCGAATGTGAAGGTGGCCAGAATGGCAGGGACGACGATGGCGATGGCGACCTGGATGCGTGTGCAACTACTAAAGTACGCTTCCATTCAGTAATAAAAGACCAGTCAGGCAGGTGCAGGGAGGGTGATGTTCATCAGGAGCATGGCTCATTAATGCTCGTTGTGTCTCCTTGGGAACTCGACTTCGAAGATTCCGTGTCTTATTTACCACTCGTTTATGAATCAGTTGAAGGCGATTGGGACGTGACTGTAAGCACTGAGCCGCCATATGGATTCTATACGGAACCAAGTGGAGAGCTGTCAACAAGTGTTACAGACAGTGTAATGAATGCCGTTCAGTTCAATGTGATAGATACGGGCAGCGAATGGACATTTACTACCGTAAAGCACAGCATTGCACATAAAGGCGAAGACCGTGTGACTTACTCAAAACCTGCAATGGTAAATGAGCGCACAAACAAACCCGTTGAGATCAATTTAACGCCCAATCCTGCTTCAGATATCATTCGGATCGCAATGCCTAAATTTGAAGGCCGTGCTACGATTTATATCTATGATGTGATGGGCCAGGTGGTGGCCAGTAAGCCAATAGAGCTGATAAGCGGCGCCACTACATCCATGGATGTATCGTCACTTGCTCCGGGCATCTACATGGTTTCTGCTGAAAATACACAAGGTAAGGCATCAGGAAGATTGATAATAAACACTAAATAATATCCTGATTGACAAACAAAAAAGGCTGCCGGGAAACCCGGCAGCCTTTTTTGTTTGTATTCCTATATTTTGTACCCGTTGGCCATCAAAAAAGAGACATCAGAGAATCTATGTAAACCTGCCCAAGCTATGAGGACAAAGATCGTCCACTTTACGGTAGCGCCACATCAAATATGCCATTGGTTATGCTCACCGTATCGGCCACAAAAGAGAAAGTACCCCGCAGCGCGTAGGCCGTATCGGTTGCCACCACTATACTGCCGCTCGTAGCGTAATGCCTTACGTTGTTGGCATCGTAGTAGGTGGCAGTGTTTATCGGCGGGTTTATGGCGTAGGTGTTCGGTCCGTTAAAGCGGGTGATACTGAACTTTATAGTTGTTGGGCTTACCAAGTCGTGCTTCGTGGCGGTTATCATCAGGTTACTGTAGTTGCTGTCGTTGCCCGAATACCTTATACGATAGCCATAAGCCGAATCGGTCTTCCAATTTGCCCCGTTGATGGCAGCGCTCATCATCACCGTTGAGTCCAGATTGTTATTGGGCTGTACGCTTTTCGCATTAGGAGGGCCTTTCGCCTTTCTACACGCGATAAACGCACAAAACAGGAATACGGGAATACAGAGAATGAGCCTTTTCATATACATATCACTTCATAAAATTAACGCAAAAAGGCTATGTTTCGTATGAAGTAGTGCGGCTTAATAAAAATACCACGGGTTGCCCACACTAAAGGAGCCATTAGACACCAGCACCCCACTGCCCGTCTGGAAGGAGAAATAGCCTATCAGGCTGTTATCTGTTATCCTGGTGATGGCCACTATACCGCCTACTGCTATATCGTTCAGGCCATTGTGTATGAATGCTGCGCTTGCCTGCCCCTGCACTATCGAGAATGTGCCCGTAACCCCATGAAACCTGCTCACCCCAAGCACTATCTTATCATTCACATATACAAGATCAGATGTATTGCCGGTTATATATAAAGCAGACACGGAATCATATCCCTGAGTATCTACCAATGAAGGCACTATTGTTTTCGCGCTGAAGTTATAAGTACCAATGGTAGCCGTCATATAGGGGTTCAGGGTGGTCACCTGGTGATTGTTCTTGCTGCACCCTGCTATCACAAAGGCGAAACAAAGGAACACAAATATTGTAATGAGGCTTTTTTTCATAAAGCGATATTTGCGCTAAGATAGTCCAAATTATTTTTAAAAATAAACACTTTTTACGCCGGGAGCGTTTCAAATTGCCACAATAACGGGCAGCCCCATGTGGAATATCTTCGTTATTTTTGCATTTTACCCCTTCGGGGGCATAAATTATATTAATTGAAAATAACTACCCAAGGGCTTGTAAAACAATACGGTAAGCGCACCGTAGTGAACAACGTCTCGTTCGACGTGAACCAGGGCGAGATAGTGGGGCTATTGGGGCCTAACGGGGCGGGCAAGACCACCTCGTTCTATATGGTAGTGGGGCTGGTGAAACCCGACGAGGGTGAAGTATTCCTTGACAGCGAGAATATTACCAAACTCCCTATGTATAAACGTGCCCAGATGGGCATAGGCTACCTGCCGCAGGAGGCATCCATATTCCGGAAGCTGTCGGTAGAGGACAATATCTCCTCCGTGTTGGAAATGACCAAACTGAGCCGGGCAGAGCAACGTAAAAAGCTGGAGGAACTGCTGGAAGAGTTTCATCTTAACCATGTGCGAAAGAGCAACGGTGATGTACTGAGCGGTGGCGAAAGGAGAAGAACGGAAATAGCCCGAGCACTGGCTGTGAACCCAAAATTCATTCTGCTTGATGAGCCATTTGCGGGCATAGACCCTATAGCTGTAGAAGACATCCAAAGTATAGTGGCCACACTTAAATATAAGAACATAGGCATACTCATCACCGACCACAACGTGCAGGAAACTCTGTCAATAACAGACAGGGCCTACCTGCTTTTTGAAGGACGAATACTCAAGGCCGGCACTGCCGAAGAACTGGCTGCAGATGAGCAGGTGAGGAAAGTGTACCTCGGGCAGAATTTTGTATTGATGAGAAAGGACTACTTACACCAGAAAATGGCAAAATGAGTATTATAAGCCCGGCATTTAAAGGATTTATCAAGTTGCGCCAGAGCGCAATTGATAATTTTACGCACAACCCTATCGATACCCAGCAACAGGTATTTAATCACCTCATAGGCTCCGCGCAGTTTACTGAGTACGGCAAAAAATACAACTTTGAAAAAATAGACAGTATAGCCGATTTCCAGGCCAATGTGCCCATCAACGACTATGAAACGCTGAAACCCTATATCCAGCGCATTTTTGAAGGCAACCAGAATATACTGTGGCCATCCCCTATTACCTGGTTTGCAAAATCAAGCGGCACCACCAGCGATAAAAGCAAATTCATCCCCGTTAGCAAAGAATCATTAGACGATACCCATTTTCGTGGCGGGAAGGATGTGCTCGCCTTGTACCTCCGCGAGCATCCGCAGTCAAACCTTACTTCTGGCAAATGCCTTGTTTTGGGCGGCAGCCACCAGATAAACCAGATGAACGCCGCCTCCTTCTTCGGCGACCTTTCCGCAGTCATGCTGCAAAACATGCCGCTGGCGGCAAAATTCTTCCACTTGCCCGAGCTTTCTATCGCACTCATGACGGAGTATGAGAAAAAGATTGAGCACATGGCGCACAGCACCATAAAAGAGAACGTCACGTATATAGCCGGCGTGCCTACCTGGACAATTGTGCTGTTGAAAAGGATATTTGAAATTACCGGCACTACCAACATACTCGATATATGGCCCAACCTTGAGTTGTATATACATGGCGGGGTAAACTTCACCCCCTACCGCCGCCAGTTCGAGCAGTTCATACCCAGCCCTAAAATGTTTTACCGCGAAACGTATAACGCATCCGAAGGTTTCTTCGCGGCGCAGGACAGGGAAGATGAGGAAGGTATGCTGCTGTTCCTGAACCACGGCATTTTCTACGAATTCATGCCGATGGATGAATATGGAAAAGAAACCCCACGCACACTTACGCTCAAAGAGGTTGAATTATACAAGAACTACGCTATCGTCATCTCCACCAATGGAGGCCTGTGGCGGTATGTGGTAGGCGATACCATACAATTCACATCCCTACAGCCTTTCCGCATCAAAGTAACCGGGCGGCTGAAGCATTTCATCAATGCCTTTGGCGAAGAGCTGATAGTGGATAATGCCGACAATGCAATAGCCATAGCCTGCGCCGAGACCGGGGCTGTGGTAGCAGACTACTCTGCCGCACCGGTATATATGACCGGCGAAGATACCGGCGCGCATGAATGGATAATAGAATTTGAGCACCTGCCTGTTCCGCTGGCTACATTTACCTACCTGCTCGACAAATCCCTCCAGGCCATCAATTCAGACTATGAGGCGAAACGCCATAAAGATATGGCACTGCGGATGCCCATAGTTCATGAGATGCCCAAAGACGGCTTTAAACGCTGGCTGAAAGATAAGGGCAAACTCGGCGGGCAGAATAAAGTGCCCCGCCTCAGCAACGAGCGTAAATATATTGAGGAGATGCTCACATACGTTCATCGGTCGTAGGCAGAAATCATTCCTTTACCTTCACCATATACTCCCATTTCACTACCAACCCCGATAGCCTTTGCAATGTGCTGCTGTTAGCAAGGTATAGTACTATAAGCGGGAACATTTTGAACAGACCCCGTTTAGTGGTATTCTGCAAATCAACAAGCGGGAGCAAATGACCTAACAACGGCAACCCCACCAGCACCACCAGGATACCATACAAAGCAATAACCGATTCCCGGTTAAATTTCCGTTGCCAGGCAATATCGGTGAGCAGCACAGCATAAAAGAACAAAATGAAATAGCCATACAAACGCACACCCCTTCTTGAAACAATAAGTTCAGACTGCACATCCCACAAGCGCCGAAAGAACCCCGATACTTCGCCAAGGTGCGGGTTCACCTGCCCGCCCAGGTCAAACGGTACCGGCACAAACAAACGCACAAAAACATGGATACAGAGAAAGTAGAAAAATACAGGAAAAGCCATGAATATGCCCAGCTTCAACACACTATCCTTTAGCTTCATTCTATGCCTGTGCATATACACCATCAGCAGAGGGGTGGTCATGGCCACAAGCACTACGGTCTCCGTACGTATATAGGTGGCCAACCCGAAAAGAAATGCTGAAAAGAATAGCTGGTTTGCCTGGTAACTTTCCGTGTACCGTATCAGAAAATAAAAGCCGCAAAAGAAGAATACCATATTGCTGTAATCATACAGCACCATATAGGTGTAGGCATACAACTCGGGGATTGCGGTAAACAGGAACAATAAAAAACCTGCTAATACTGGGTGTATCCGCTGCCGCAGCAGGGAATACAGCCATACCGTAAAACTGACGAACAATACACTCACCCACAAGCTGCCAAACGAACTCACCAGCAGTTTGTAAATGACCTGCAAGGTGGTGATGTAAGGCGACTTGAAGTGATTGTTTGTTGTTTCCAGGTCTATCGAAAACACGGAGTTGATCAATGTCTTTTCCCGCACCGCATACTCAGCTATCAGTTCCGGCCCCGATAGCATATCCCGCGCATACACAGGATAATAAAAACAACGCCACACACTTATGCCTGCCAGCAGCAACAGCACTACAATGAAAGGCAGCTCATACAATTGCGGCAGCCGGGGCAAACTGATGCGTGGCTTTTTCAACCTCACCAATAATGGAATTGCCAGCAATGCAGTTAACAAACAGATTGCCACAATTACCCAAGTCGCCTCTATAGGTATATGCAGCAATTGCAGCAGGCAGGGCGCGAGAGAAACCACCGGCACACCTATCATCATAGCTACGCAAAAAGCCGTAACCCGGTCAAGCTCCATCCTCATCAGGCGCAGCACCCCCCTGCCACATATATAATGCGCTGCCAGCAAAAATATGAGTCCTGCAAAATTCATTGGGGCAGCATTGGTTTATACACAGTAATGAGGCTGTCGAGCCGGGCGGGCTGTACCCGCTGCACCTCAAATTTGCCGGGGCCCTTTACCTGTAGTTCACAATTGGCCAGCCTGGCGTCCCGGCTGCTTGCCCACACCGCCCTCACACCCGTATAATAGTACAGCACCGATGGCTCGGGCATCACTACATTGTATTCTTTCACCCTTTCACACTGTTTCTGCGGGGGCAGCAGCACAAGCGCCGCCTGTTTGTTTTTCACCTTTTCGGCCAGGCTCTTATACACCATATACGAATACCCGTACCGTTCTTCCCGCCTCGTTTCCTCATCCATCCGCCCCCATTGCGATAGGATACTGTTATTGTCAATTACTTTACTATACACCCATATATTATTTGCCGGCACCACAAAATATAATATGATGAGCAATACCGAAGCCAAGAATATATTTATCCTGTTATATAGCATAGTGCAGTTCAAAAGTAATAGAAAATTTATTTCCTATACTTACATTAAGCGTGCATTTCATGCCAACAATGCTACCACAACTGGCGAATGTATTAAATAACACGGGGCATTGCGAGGAACGAAGCAACCTCACGAAATACAACCACATAATACTGGCGAAAAATACCCGCACATCCCACAAGTACCAAAATCTAAAACTCCCCGCTTTCCGCCCTTGTTGGTGTTCCTCACCAACAAGCTCGCGCAGGGAAAAGCTGACAACCCACCTATGCCCGGTGAAGTAATGGAAGCTAACGCCTATCTTTGAGTAAAACACACCTACATTCTGCCATCTTCACGGACATATGACCTTACTTTTTTCACCGCAACCATCCTTGAATGGAAACACCTCCTTAGCAACGATCTTTCCGCCCTTGTTGGTGTTCCTCACCAACAAGCTCGCGCAGGGAAAAGCTGACAACCCACCTATGCCCGGTGAAGTAATGGAAGCTAACGCCTATCTTTGAGTAAAACACACCTACATTCTGCCATCTTCACGGACATATGACCTTACTTTTTTCACCGCAACCATCCTTGAATGGAAACACCTCCTTAGCAACGATCTTTATAAGGATATTATCATCGATAGCCTCCGGTTCATTGTAAACGAAAACCGTATCCAACTAAATGCATTTGTGATAATGAATAATCACTTACACCTGATTTGGCATATATTTCAACCTTACACACGCGAGCAGGTTCAACGTAGCTTCCTGCGGTACACTGCTCAGATGATTATCAAAGACCTTCGAAACAATAATCCGGAACTGCTCCGCGATTACTTCATAGACACTGCAGATAGAAAACACCAGATCTGGGAACGCAATCCGCTCTCTATAGGTATATGGTCTGAAGAGGTACTAAGGCAGAAGCTGAAATATATACATAACAATCCGGTTGAAGCGGGATATTGCCTTCAACCCGAAGATTATAAATACAGTACTGCAGCAATCTATCTTGGCCTGCCTTCAGATTGGGATTTTGTAACACCATGTTTTTTATAATGCCTCCCAAAGTGATTCCTGCACGAGTGTCCTGCGCGAGGCTGTTGGTGAAGAACACCAACAGCGGCGGAAAATTTATTTCCTATACTTACAATGACAATTTGTCAATTGGTATAGCATTTAGGCATCAGGTTAAAACTGTCAATATGCTAAATTCGCGGGGTAGCCTTTACCAGATATATATTCACTACATTTGTTAGATTAGACATAAGAATGGCAGTTCAAAATTACATATATCAGGATAGGATAGTCGCATTTTTGGATGTGCTAGGCTTTCAGGAAAAACTGATAGAATTTGAACAAGATGCTATTGCAAAAAAATCAGAAGAAGGCTTAGAGTATCTTGTTTCTGAAAAAGTAAATGAGTTTATCAATACAGTAAAGGATGTCATTGGATTATTAGACGATGGCAATTTTAGATACTATCTATTTAGTGACAATATCTGTATTACAGTTGACTATATTGAAAACCCCGAACTTTTAATTACTGTACTCTTTACCATAAATGAATTATTTTACTCTTTTGCTCAAAAAGGATATTTCTTAAGAGGGGGAATTGATATTGGGAAGTTTGTAGATGAGAAGCAAGTAGCATTAGGTGTGCCATTAGCCAGAGCATATTTAATGGAAAGTAAGGATGCTGTATATCCTCGAATACTAGTCTCTAATAATTATTACAAACTATTGGAAGAGAATCTGGCTCAAAAAAAATTAAGTCACTTTGAAAATTTAAATAGTGATTTGATTATTAATGAAAGTTGTGAGTTCTACTATCTTAATGTTTTTTACCACGTCGTAAAAAAGGAAGATAAGGCAAAATATTTTTCGGATTTAAAAACTAAAATACTAGAGAATATAGAAGTAAATAAAAAGAAGGAGAAAGTGTATGTGAAATATTCGTGGCTTGCAAATGAGTACAACAAATTTCTTTCTCTGTATGCTAATGATTTGATTTATAGACAAGAAGATTTTGAACCTACAGAGGAAATTATCGATGAACTTAAAAGCTTAAAAATAGAATTATATGCCATTTGATTTTAAGTATATGCCCGTTTTTAGGTCAAGACAACAGGAGTTGCTTGTACTTAAGTCTTTTGACTTTCAGGATAGAATATTTCCGCTCCTCGAAATTATCAAGGAAAAAGACAGGGTTAATAATGCAAAGTCTATTGTCGAAATTTGGACAGACTATGTTGAACATACAAATTCAGCGAAAATACTCGTAGACTTACCTGTATATATTCGTGATGCATCTTCTATGCAGGATGAAGTACTATCGTTTAATCGAACTACCTTATCCAATATCGAACGCAGAATAGCATTCTTTAGAACACTAACACCAGTAAGCCGAAAAATAATACCCGTAATTTCAACTCTATTGTTAAAAACAGGAGAGGCTAATACAATTACCGCACAAATACAGGCATTGCGTGCCGAGTTTCCGAATATAGCAATCAGAACTTATACTAATACTTTTGAAAATGACTTTGAAGAAATCCGAGCTAATCTTACTGCCGAAGACATCTTGATATATGATTTAGATACAGTTCAACCTCTAAATCCTCTAGTTAAGAAACAAATGAAATCTCTGGAAGCTATAGCCGGACCATATAAAATTGCGTTACGTAGTGCAATAAATACAGAGATTCAAAACGTCAAATTAGATCATGGAGAAGTTATTGCTGATGCGGATAATAGCTTGCAAGAGTTGTTTCAATCTAATCTAAAAATGAATGGATTTGGAGACTTTGGAGGCATAAAAAAGGATGATATGAACTCTGGAGGTACAATAAGCCCAGGTTTTATTTTTTATGATCCTATTGATAACTTATATTATGGTTATAAAGGAGAGGTTAAAAGTTTGTCGGAATTTGAAGATACAATAGTTCCTGCGGTATTAAATTCTGCTGTAGTAATACGATTAAGAGACCAATATCCAGCGTATGTCACAGATAATCCGGGATACAATACTTTATTAGCCGTGCAAAGTAAAACTGATAGTGGTAAAAGTCAGGCGAAGTTTAAAAGAATAGCAATTGAACACTATTTACATTGCATGAGAGTAAAAATCAAGCAAGGGGAGTTTAGCTAGTGCCCGTCATATATCACTTCTGGCCGGATATTGTGATTGAAAAAAAATTGATAATCTATTGGAAGTATAGAGTCAAGATTAGAAAGTAAAAAGTTCCACTTCTTACGGTATCTACCCTTTAGCATTTCCTTGAAAAAAAAATTTATTTCGTTGGGTTCAAAGTTTATTAAAACTTCTTCAACAGAAATATCTTTTATTTTAAAGAACTGGCTAAATTCCTTTTTAGTAAAGAGTTCTAATTGTGCTGTACAATCTAATTTACTATTGAGAGTAGATGCTTTTCTTTCAATAAGGCTATTATCTTTTAATACCATTATACCATAGTGCTCGGGTATTAACTTTAAAGCATTAGTATAGTGTTTTTCATCTATGACGATATAATTGTAGTCAAACACCTTCTCATAGTCATTTACTTGTTTGGAAAGTTTAGTGAGATTATCCAATTCCGATTTAATCTCGAAACTTTTACTTTCTCCGTTAACAGTCAAAAAATCAACCCTACTGTTATTTACTTTTATTTCAAAAGCAGCGGTTACATTTTTCTTAATAAATAATTCGACAAGCTTTGCTTTTAATGTATTTTCCCCTTTGTGATAAGTATATAAAACCTCATTGATTATAGAATGCAACTCTTTCTTAGAATATTGCTTTACATGGGAACTATCGTAGAAGGCATAGGACACTATATTTTCTAAATTTTGTCTAAAATCTAGAATATTGTATGATCTAGCTAGCGTTGCTATGGAAGCTTCATTAATTAGTTCCCGACATAAACGCATAATTATTATTCTTTATACAAAGGTAAGCTTTTTTATAGTCAAATTCAAATGCACTATACTGCGCCTGTTCTCCGTAGTGATTTTGTTTGAAAAAAATGATGTTGACCGTATGTCTCCGACTTCTGGGGGACGACAATCTCCGTTCCCCGTAGTATTCTTGTTTCAAAAAAAATGATGTTGCCCTATGTCCCCCGCTCTGGTCCTCAAATTTTTCGAGGATCACACGGTGTGGCGTTTGAAACGCCCGTACTATCACTCGCGCAAAACTGCTGCGCTTCACATCTCCAAGCCTGCACTGAGCGATAGTCGAAGTGGAGAGGCCGGGAGAGGTCGAATCCCGCAATCAACTCAATACCATTCACATATACATATTCCCACTAAATTCAAAAACCCGCCAAACATAATACCCGCAGGCATTCCCGCCGAAATACTTTTTTCCATAACGGTACAGTTTTCTGTACCATGACGTCTTTTTTATTTGGTGGCATCCATAACCTTGAAGAACTTTACGTTATGCCGGAAAAATTCCGGAGAAGTTCTTTGATTCCGATGACTATCCGACTGCTTTGTGGTTTATTTTTTACTTTCTACTTCAGACTGTAAAAAGTTGTAAAAAAGTGTGAAAATAGTGCGCAAAAAATATTATGTAATTAATTGCTTAACATTCAATTAAACATTAAAATCCCTACCCAAAAAATGTACGAAAAATGTAAAAAAATGATTTCTTCTACTCCTGGCATCCCGAACTTATTTATCTGCCGGAGCATTTGCGTAAGCATAATTTATCTGCCGCAAAATGACGACTTACGACTTACGACTTATAACTTACGACTTACGACTTATGACTTACAACTTACGACTTATGACTTATGACTTATGACTTATGACTTACGACTTATCCCCATAGATTTTGACTATATCATTTAAAATTGTATGTTTGTCCTCTAATTGCTGACCCATGACTATCACACAGATTGAATATGTTGTTGCCGTAGCTACCTACAAGAGCTTTGTAGCCGCCGCCGAAAAATGTTTTGTTACACAGCCCACCCTTAGTATGCAGATTCAGAAGTTGGAAGACGAGCTGGGCGTAAAAATATTCGACCGCAACAAGCACCCCATTGCCATCACTGAAATGGGCGAACTAATTGTGGCGCAGGGCCGCGTAGCGCTCGCCGAGTGCGAGCGGATACATGAAATAATCCAGACCCAGCAAGAGATATTGTCCGGCACTTTTAAGTTTGCCGCCATACCCACCGTGGCCCCAAACATCCTGCCAGGTCTGCTTGAGAATTATTCCAAAAAGTTTCCGTCTATGAAGCTACAGGTCACAGAGATGGAAACCAACCAGATAATTATGGCGCTGCGCAATAACGAGATTGATGCCGCATTGCTCAGCACCCCCCTTGAAGAAAAAGACATAAAAGAATACCCGCTTTTTTATGAGCCATTCGTTACCTACTTTTCAAAAGATGAAAAGGCCCTGAAAAAACGCACGGTTAGCCCGCAGGATATTTCCCTCGAGCGTATATGGCTGCTTAACGAAGGCCACTGCATGAGAAACCAGATTATTAATCTATGCAGCGAGCAGGTGCAGAAAATGCAGGCAGAGCGCCCGTACCGCTATGAATCAAGCAACGTGGAAACCCTTCGCCGCATGGTGGAAAAGAACGGAGGCATGACCGTATTGCCCGAGCTCTCCACGCTCGAATTCACCGAAGACCAGATAGAAAATATACGCTACTTTGAAGATCCCGAGCCTGTGCGAGAGATAAGCCTCGTTACAAATGGCCACTTTGTTCGCATGAGCATACTGCAGGCACTTATGGATGAGATATTAACGCTCGTTCCCGAAAAAATGCGCGTACAGAAGAAGAACCGTAAAGTGCTGAGGATACAGAGTGCGAAACTGCACTTGTGATAGGTAATGGGCTTACCGGCTACCTATAAGTATCCGGTTCACGCTTGAGGCTATAATCCTGTTGTCAGGAAATACTGAAGTGAAAGTGTTTTTCACCTGCTCCCATTCCGCTTTGTTGTTCACAATATAGTTGAAGGCAATACGCCCACCGGGTGCCAGGCACGACTTGCAAGTTGCCAGAAAACCGGAAGTATAGACAAACGGCGGCACTACGCGCCCTTTGAATATATCTAAGAACAGAAAATCATACTTCGCTGTATCTGCCTGCATAAAATCTACCGCATCAGCACATACCGGCCTAATTTTATCCGGCCCGTTAGGCTCCAAAAACTCCATTGCCCATTCAAGCACAACCTTGTCTTTTTCCACCAGCGTAAAATGAGCGTTGGCTTTCTTCCTGCGCATCACCTGCACTATACTGCACAGCCCCGCGCCAAGCACAAGCACTGTGCGGATGTGAGGCAAAAAATCGTCCATGTGTTTTACTGCAGCCACAGCAGGTATGTACCTGTCCCCATCTGAATAGAGTACATCTTTTGTACCCAGTTGCAATTGATTTTTATATAGGGTAAGCTCAAGGTAGTTATTGTCTGCCCCCTTACCGCGCCTTAATGGCATGGGGTAAACATAGCTAAGAATTCTTTTGTAGAATGGTATCCGGATAAACGACTGATAAATAGTGAGCTAAAACGATTGCGCGTTCAAATTTATAAAGATAAAACCGGCTTTATGAAATTTTCCTTGAAGTAGGTTGTTACTCTCCCCTCTTCTCCCTGCGCTTGCGGAATAAAGGCACCTTGCTTTCATTGCCATTCAGTAGGCGGCTGATGTTCTTATGGTGCGTAAGCACAACAAGAAATGCCGTAGCAATGGCAAAGAGGCGATAACTAAGCTCCTGCGCATTGGCGCTGAAAATAGAAACCAATAACAAAGGGAAAGCTATACTGGCTGCAATGGAGCTTAATGAAACATAACGGGTTATAACCAACATCAAAAGAAAAACCACCACAAGGCTGGCAGCCACTATAGGGTGTATGGACAGTATCATGCCAAAAAGCGTTGCAATTCCCTTACCTCCCCTGAAATCGGCCCAGATAGGGAAGATGTGGCCAAGCACAGCCGCAAGGCCCAGGAATATCTGCAAATTGACGAACGGCTCACTAAGTGGTACAAGGTGAGAGAACAATGATAGCTTCACAGCCAGAAAGCCCTTCATCATGTCGGCCAGCATCACCCCAGAGCCGGCTTTAGTACCCAGTATCCTGAAGGTATTCGTTGCGCCGGCATTACCACTGCCATGCTCACGGATGTCAATTCCATAAATCCACTTACTCACCCACACCGCCGAAGGAATCGAACCTATTAAATACGCAAGAACCAGAAGTATCGCTAATGCCATTTCAGTTTCTTAATTATCAGGAAAACAAAAATAATCGTTCTGAATCAAAAATCCTAATGGGTTGTTACTGTATTATCTTACGATTTAACAGTAAATTTAACATAACAACCTTAACCTTCATGTTTTACTGAAAAGTAGAGCTATCCAGTTTGCCTGCTCCTTCACCTCTTTAAATATAAAGCCTTCGGCAGTAGCCGCGCTAACAATAACATCCTTGTCATCCTTCAGCAGCCCACTCATCAGTATCATTCCACGCTCACTCAACTTTTCGAAAAACGAATGCATATGCTCAAGCAGGATATGGCGATTGATATTTGCCAGTATAAAATCCCACCTCCCATGCCCTGATGCTTCTAATGAACCTTTTTTTACAGCAATGTGCCTGCAATTGTTACGCATCACGTTTTCATTTGCGTTTTCCACACACCAGTCATCATTATCAATAGCTAATATACTTTCCGCACCCATCATTTCCGCAAGTATGGCAAGGACGCCGGTTCCGGTGCCAAAATCCAGTACAGACGCCCCTTTTAAATCCTGCTCATTCATCAACTGCATCATCAACTGCGTAGTGGCGTGATGCCCTGTACCAAACGACATTTTTGGGGTTATCAGTATATCATACTGGGTCTTAACTTCAATGTGATGAAAATCTGCCCTTATTGTACAAAGACCTTCAATAATCACCGGCGAAAAATTAGATTCCCATAGGGCATTCCAGTTCTGCCCTGCCACCAACTCTGCAGCGTACTCAGCACCGGCAGTTATAGCTACATCCTTTAACTCTGCTTCATTGTAAGTCGGCTTCTCTATATAAGCCAGTAACTTATCCGCTGCTTCTTCAAAGCCATTGTAACCTATAGATGACAACAAAGCAATCAATACGTCACTTTGCTCTTCGCCTGTGATGGCAAATGATACCTTGATATAGTCCATAATTTTTCTGCTTAGGAATTTACCGGGTAGCCTTCCTGATTAATTTAATAATAAGGGCAAGGACGGCCGCTCCTATCGTGGCAGTAATGGTAAGGTCAACCAAATGAATGCCGGACAATCCAAGCACACCATGAAAAATATAGTTAACAGCAATATAGCCGCCCACTATACCCAGGATAATATCAAGCAACAGACCGCCGCCATCCGAATCAACAATCATGCCTGCCAGCCAACCGGCTATGGCACTTATAATTAGGACAATAAGCCAATCCGGCAATGCAACAAGTAGTAATGGCATAAAATGTGTTTTTATAAAAATAGTAAAGGTTGCATACAAATGCAACCTTTACTGAAAAAATTAAAACAGTATACTTAATTAATCATCGTTATTATCCTTTTTGCCCGGTGCTGAAGGCTCATCGCCATCTTCAGGTTCTACTCTCAGGTTCTTTTCCTGCTGGTCCATAGTACCTGGCAATGCGCTGTTATATAGCACACGGCGCGTAGGCACATCAGTAATGATTCGGAACTCTGTACGACGGTTAAGCTGGCGACCTTGCGGGTTGTCTTTACCATCTATTGAGTTAGGTGCTACAGGGTTTTTAGCACCAAATCCTTTCGCTGTAAGCCTACCCCTGTCAATACCCCCTTTTTCAAGGTAATCTAGGACTGATTGTGCACGGCGTTGGGAAAGAGCGATATTATACTCGTCTCTTCCTTTGGCATCAGTATAAGAATATATCTCAACGGTAATAGAGGGGTTGTCTACAAGGAAGTGTACTACCGAGTCCAACGCGGCTACTGATTCAGGGCGGAGAGTAGCTTTATCGTAGTCATAGAATATGTTGCTAACGCTAAAGCTGTTCCTGATGCTGTCTAAGTAAATTGTCACTTCTACAGTATCGTCAGGATCAGAACGCTTAATCTCCATAGTGCTAACAGATGCCCTTGTAGAAGTATAACCGGGCTTATCTCCTGTCACCACATAAGCATGGCCGCGTGACATATTGAACGTAAAATTACCATCCTCTGAGTTATACGTATTCATTTCACCACGCTGATCTACCATTTTCACTACAGTCTGTGGCATGAGTTCCTGTGTTTTTTTGCTAAGCACTTTACCGATGATTATCAGCTTTGGCTCATTCTGAATACGCCAAATGTCGTTACAACATGTTGGATTCTTCAACGCGAACGACCCGATACGGTTAGAAACCACGTATGCGTCCGGCTTGCCTAATGGGTCTTTTACATAGTAAAGCTCATCAGCAGAAGTATTAATAGGATAACCCAGATTATTCAATGCAGTGTAACGCGAGGGACCGCCGTCGGCTGAGTAAATATCAAAACCACCAAAAGACTTCAGACCATTAGTAGCGAAATAAAGTTTGTTAACGCGAGAATCATAGTACGGTGTAATCTCGTCACCTGTAGTATTAATCTTTTTACCACAGTTTTGTGGACGGCGATAAGAACCATTACGAGGATCAACCACTGAATACCAGATATCATATCCACCACGGCTCTGTAACTTACGGTTAGTAGAGAAGAAAAGAACTTCTTTTTTGCCCACCTTAGCTATCCATGGCATCGTATTCGAAGAGCCTGGCTCATTCACGTTACCGGGAACAAGCTGCGCAGGCCCCCATCTGTGAGCGGCAAACTTAGATACATATATGGCGCAGCTAATAATAAGTGTATCCCCTTCAGTGCATCTTGTGAAATAGAACCTGTCGCCCCCAGGACTAAAACAACCATTACCGGTATGCTGTTTTGCATCATTGAATGCCCCATCATAGAATGGCATAGGCCACTGGAACGAATCCACATAGCCCGGCTGCTTGTGAGAAGTAAGAAAATGCTCTTTATAGTTCAGCTTGTCATAACCGTTAGATTCAATAACTGCATTACGGCCCATTGTAGAGAAAAGCAAAGTTGTATCTCCCAATGGCAACGGGGAAAGTTCTGTGTAAATAGTATTTACGTTAGGTCCGGCATTTACCATAGTTACCGCTTCAGGGTTCTTAATAGACTGTATAGCCATATTACAACCCTCAATTTCCACTTTAGCCCTCTTTTTCAGATCCTTCATTGTCTTTGGCGCCTGTGTCCTATCAGGATCAGCATATATTGCAGGATCCACTGTAGGGTCTTTTTGGCCCGCAGCAGATATTTTTTTGTTGTCCTCAAGGAACTTATTGAACATGTCAATAGCTGCCAGATATTCCCCCTGCTGCTTCAGCATTTGTCCCGCATAAAACGATGCCAAAGGATACACCTTTTTGGCAAGTGCATATGCTTCAGAATAATAGTGTGCAGCAGGAACATAGTCACGTGTAGCACGGTAGCAATAAGCAAGCTGGTAGGTAAGATACGGATTACGCTCATCATTGGCTTTTAACTGCTGGTAATAATCAATGGCGTTAAAGTAGCTCCCCTGCATAAACAGTTCGTCTGCATAACGCTGCTTCCTGTCGTCCGATAGTTTTCCTATTGGGTCATTTGCCTTATGTCTGTACTTTCTTACATTCTTCGTTTGGGCATTTGCTTCATACTGAACAGAAACCAATAACGTTGCCAAAATAATAAACAGCCAATTTTTTCTCATGTGCGTGAGCGTGTTAATGGATATAAAAGTATAAATTGGTTTTAAAAAAAAGAAGGGCTTTTAAAAAAAACTTTAGCCCTTCACCTAAATATTTGTGTTTTCCGTTAAAAACGAGAGCACGGAATAGTCCTTTTTCCTACGAATTTCATAGGATTTGGTGCTATATACCTTAATGCCAGTTCAAAACCGCCGCGGCCATTGCTCGATGCGTTAAGACTCGATATATTATAATCATATGCTATACCTACACGAAAACCCTTGAATTCCACACCTGCGCTTATCATTGTAGCATCACCGGTACGATACCACGCACCGAGGAAAACTGCAGTGGAGAAATCACTGTAGCCTATATCGTTACCTACTGCGTAATGGAACTCATTTCCAGCTATAAGTTCACTGGCACCTGCCTGTGTCTGGTACAATACTGCAGGACGTAAACTCAGGCGCGGGCCTGTCTTCCAGTCAATACCCAGTTCACCTGTATAGCGCATTGCTAAGGTATTTTTGCTTGACTGTTTCTTCTGCATAGCATCGCTTGGCTGGTTGATGTTATTAGCCGCTGCACCTATTGTATAGCTGAACTTTTCAGCTCCGTGAGAAAAACTGGCACCTGCATTAACGAGGAAATAGTTAACACGATTGCCCATACCCAACAGGTATTCCTGTGAGCCCCCCTGATTGAACGTGCCATTATCAAATTCATCGCCAAAATACAACTTTGACAGATCTATACTCTTTGATGCATAACCACCCTGCAGGCCAACAGCCAAATCATTGCCATACTCTCCTTCGCCCATATACTTATGATATGCCAGCGATACCAGCCCTGTAAAATTATTCAGGTTGCCATCGCCAGCCTTGTCATTAAATAACTGAATCCCTCCTGCAAGGTAGCCATTCCTTTCTATAACCAAGGGAAGGTCTGCATAAGCACCATAAGTTACATATGGCACTGTAACACTCCCCCACTGGTTACGGTAAATTCCCCCTGCGCGTGCCTGACCATTGAACATTCCCGTAAATGCGGGGTTCAAAATCAACGGCTGCATATCAAACTGCGAAAAATGAATATCCTGCGCAAAGGCGGCAGGGGCAGAAAGTGCGAGAGCAACAGTTACGCCTATTCGGGTGATAATATTTCTCCTCATCATTTTTATAATTGTATTATCGTTGTAAAATTACCTTATTAATGCTTTGTTTCCTTTTTTTTCGAACGATTGCCACCATTTGTCACCCATCTTCAATATGAACAATCAAATCCCCCTATTTGCTTCAGGGATTTCTTCCACCTACTGAAAAACAGGGTTCCTCAGCGGTTGAAAATACAGAAATAAATTAAAGTAGCAACGTCTTTTCTTATAAATTTAAATTCTTTATTTAAACTACCAGCCAAATCGCGCTACTGTAAATTCTCATCTATCTCTATTTAATATTCCGGATACGCACCTGTCAAGTTACATTTTGGCACCATTAAGACACCCACCTATAATTTTAAGACAGTATCAAAATAAAAAACGTTTGCTTCTAATTAAAAAATCCATCAAAAATAGAGTATTTATAGGATATATTACAATATTACAAAAATATATTTCACTCAAAACCCGAATAAGTTTTTTTGCTTCAATAATATTGTATTTTTACTTCGTTATCGCCAAAAATGGCCACCACAACCAAAAATAAAAAGCAAGCAGCCGAACCGCAGAGTGATGCCACTCCGATAAATGCAGAAAGAAAACGCCAGCTACGATTAGGATTTGGTATTTTCTTCATGCTTACTGGCGTATTTATCTGTTTTTCTATAATTAGTTACTGCTTTACCTGGAGTACTGATCAGGATAGCCTTATACGCTCATCCGGCATATGGAATTTTTTATTACATGACCGATCCCCTGTTGCCAACTGGGGAGGGAGGCTTGGTGCTGCGCTTTCCCACGTTCTTGTTTTTAAGGGTGCAGGTATTGCTTCCTTTGTTATAGGTTTAGGCATAGCCGCTATTGGCATGCATATGATATATGGCGAAAAGGCTGTGCCTTTTTTCAGGTATATGCGCTGGCTGTCTATTGTGCTGTTATTAGCTGCACCTATTTTCACTTACCTCGTTCCCAACACAAGCTTCGCATTGGGAGGCGCTTTAGGTAAAATAGCCATTGAGTACCTGAACGGCCTTTTAGGCTTCTTAGGTACTGGTATGTTGTTGCTTGCAACCTTGCTGTTTTTCGTTTTTGCCATATTCGCCCTGGATATACGCCCGTTACTCAACCGCATGAGGTCACATGCAGGCAAAGTAGCCGACGCGCTTACGCCCGCGCCGGTGGCACTAAACGATACAGCAGACAACGATACCTATACCGAAACCGAAACGGAGGCTATACAGCCCACTATTGCGACGACAAATAGCTTTGGCAACCAGCTGAATTATGGCAACGATACTGTAGCACCCGTTGTTGATGACCTACCGAACAGCGGCAAGCAATGGGATATGGCAGTAGTAGAGAAAGTAGCTGCAATGCCCTCCGCTGAAGATGAGGAGCAAGAAACAGAAATGGAGGAAGATACTGAGGAAGCGAACGAAGAGGAGGAAGCCTACAGGCAATACCTTGAAGAAAAAGAAGCTGAAACAGAAGAGCTACGGGCAAAGAACAATGAAACAGAAAACCTTGAATTCTCTGTTGTCGTAAAACAGGAAGAAAAACCTGCCATAAAACACGGTGACCACATATCCATAGCAGATAATGAGCCTTTCGCGCCTGAAGAGAGCCTGAGAGACTATAAGTTCCCTACACTCGACCTGCTTGAGGACCGCGTTCAGGAGGCAATATCACTGAACAAAGAAGAACTGGACCGCAATAAAGACCAGATAATAAATACACTCAGGAGTTTCGGCATAGAAATAAAAACGATTACTGCTACGGTCGGCCCTACCGTTACACTATACGAGATTGTTCCGCAGGAAGGTGTGCGCATATCCAAAATACGAAACCTTGAAGACGACATCGCATTGAACCTTGCCGCACTGGGCATACGTATCATTGCCCCTATACCCGGCAAGGGCACAATAGGTATAGAAGTACCCAACGCCAACAAACAGATAGTATCCATGCGCGCCCTGCTGGCCAGCGATAAGTTTGTGAACAATAAAATGAGCCTGCCTATAGCGCTGGGCAAGAAAATTGATAATGAGAATTATATAGTAGACCTTGCTACAATGCCCCATCTGCTCATGGCGGGTGCTACCGGGCAGGGTAAGTCGGTAGGTATCAATGCCATACTTGTATCGTTACTCTATAAAAAGCATCCGTCGCAATTAAAATTTGTGATGGTAGACCCAAAAAAGGTTGAGCTGTCCATCTACCGGAAAATTGAGAAGCACTTCCTGGCAAAACTGCCTAACGAAAATGAGCCTATTATCACCGACACAAAGAAAGCGATATACACCCTAAAAGCCTTGTGTGATGAGATGGATAACCGCTACGAATTGCTGAAAGAAGCTGGTGCAAGGAACATCAAAGAATATAACGAGAAAATAGTAAACAGAAAGATAAAAAACCCGGCAGAGCATAAGTACCTGCCATTCATCGTACTGGTGATAGATGAGTTTGCCGACCTTATAATGACCGCCGGCAAGGAAGTGGAAATGCCGATTGCCCGCCTTGCACAGCTGGCGCGTGCCGTAGGCATACACCTTATCATTGCCACACAACGCCCATCTGTGAATGTGATTACAGGCACTATCAAAGCCAACTTCCCCGCACGTATCGCATTCAAGGTTTCTGCTAAGGTGGACTCACGTACCATCCTTGATGCAGGCGGCGCAGAGCAGCTCATCGGGCGTGGCGATATGCTCGTGTCTCACGGCAGCGAGCTCCTTCGTTTGCAATGTGCATTTGTTGACACACCAGAGGTAGAAGAAATTGTTAATTTCATAGGCGACCAGCGTGGCTACCCGAGTGCACATCACCTGCCAGAACCCGAAATGGATGATGAAGACGGTGGCAGCAAAGACGTAGACCTGAAGAACAGGGATAAACTGTTTGACCAGTGCGCGCGCCTTGTAGTGCAGACCCAGTCGGGCTCTACATCAAGTTTGCAGCGACGCCTTAACCTGGGATATAACCGTGCAGGCCGCATCATGGACCAGTTGGAAGCAGCAGGCGTAGTAGGGCCTACCAATGGCAGCAAGCCACGCGAAGTATATTATAAAACCGAAGGTGAATTGGAGCAGTATTTGCAATCTTTGAGCTAACTTTGCCCTTCCTTAAAATTCTTTCAAAACATCAATCGAAGCTCTGAAAAAATGAAAAAATTATTGTTCGTATTTGTGCTGGGTGTATGCAGTGCTGCGCAACCGGTAATGGCACAGAATGAGGCTAAAGCAAAGACCATTCTCGAGGCTGTAAGCAAAAAAATAAACAACCTTAAAACATTAAAAGCCAACTTCACGCTCACACTCACAGGCGGTAAGGGGGGCAAGGTAAAAGATTCGAAAAAGGGAGCAATAGCAATGAAGGGCCAGAAGTACCGGGTAACCATCAGCAGCCAGGAAATTATCTGTGACGCAAAAACAGTATGGAGCTACAATAAAGACGCAAAAGAAGTGCAGGTGACAAATTATAACCCGCAGGAGCAGTCAATGTCGCCCGCAAAGCTATTCACTAATTTTTACGACAAAGAATATAAGTACAGCTACAAAGGCGATACCAAGGAGCAAGGTAAAAACTGCGATCTGATAGAACTGATACCCAACGATAAAACCAAACAGCTATCAAAAATAGAACTGATGGTGGAGAAATCTTCTTCTACCATACTCGGCGGCAATTACTGGGAGAAAAACGGCAACCAATACAAAATTGCCATCAGCAATTACAAAACAAATACTGATATCCCGGACAGCTATTTCGCTTGGGACGCCAAACAAAACCCCGGTGTTGAAATCGTAGACCTGAGGTAATTTGTTAACTCATATTAAATAGTAGAGCCGCGATACATCGCGGCTCTACTATTTAATACTCCACAACTAACCTAATTAATCCCATCCGTCATCATTTCCTTATTTATTTTCTTCACCAGTCCCTGCAATACGTTCCCTGGCCCGACTTCGGTAAAATGAGTTGCGCCGAGTTCCACCATTTTTTGGATGGTCTGCGTCCAACGGACCGGCGACGTGATCTGGTTGATAAGGTTCTTCTTTATTAAAACCGGATCTGTGTACGGCTGCGCATCTACGTTCTGGTATACCGGGCAGATAGGGATATTGAAGTGAGTACCTGATATAGCTGCTTCCGACTCCTCGTGTGCAGGCCGCATCAATGGTGAATGGAATGCCCCTCCTACCGGCAATATCAACGCGCGTTTTGCACCTGCAGCCTTCAGCTGTTCACAGGCCAGCCTCACACCTTCATTGCTGCCACTTATTACCAGTTGACCAGGACAATTATAGTTTGCCGCCACTACTATCTCGCCTGTTATCCCTTTACATATCTCCTCTACCCTTGTATCATCCAGCCCAAGTACTGCAGCCATAGTAGACGGATTGATGTCACATGCACGCTGCATGGCAGCAGCTCGTTTCGCCACCAGCCTTAACCCATCTTCAAAAGACAGTACCTTATTGGCAACCAGCGCTGAATACTCTCCTAATGAATGGCCTGCAACCATATCGGGTACCAGACCCGATGTAGTTTCAAACAATATAACGGAATGAAGGAAAATTGCCGGCTGTGTTACATTCGTTTGCTTCAGCGCCTCATCGGTGCCTTCAAACATCACATCCGTTATCCGGAAACCCAATATCTCGTTTGCCCGTTCAAAATACTCTTTCGCTTTTGTGTTCTGCTCATAAAGCCCCTTGCCCATTCCCGGAAATTGCGCCCCCTGCCCCGGAAATACATATGCATGTTTCATTTATCTTAATTTAGGCCGCTAAATTAAGCTGAATTGTTGATTTGTTATTACTACTTAACCTATCAACCAATCAACCGCACCCGCACCTTCTCTTATCAGTTCGGGTGCGCCGCTGGTGCAGTCTATTACGGTAGATGCCTGTAGCTTGCCTATACCCCCATCAATTACGATATCCACCTGCTTGCCAAATTGCTCATACATCAGCTCAGGGTCTGTGTAATAGGCTACGTCCACATCCATAGGCAGAGAGGCGCTCATTATTGGGTGCCCCAGTGCTTTCACCAAGTCGTGGCATATTTTATTGTCAGGTATCCTGATACCCACCGTGTCCTTTTTTGTCTTCAGTTGTTTTGGTACCTGCTTGCTGGCCTCCAGTATAAACGTATACGGACCCGGCAGCATTGCCTTCAGCAGCCTGAAGATAGGCGTATCCACACTTTTGGCATAATCGCTCAGGTGGCTAAGGTCTGAGCAGATGAACGAGAACTGCGCCTTCTTAGGGTCCACCTGCTTTATGCGGGCTATGCGTGTGATGGCATCAGCATTATAGATATTACACCCTATACCATAGATGGTATCGGTAGGATAAATGATTACTCCCCCGCCCTGCAGGCAATCCACTACAGTCTTTATAAGTCGCGGCTGCGGGTTATCCGGATGGATATGTAATAACATGCTTTAATTTTCTATAAAGTTACACTGCATTCACCGGTAAGTGTGCATTATGAGTTATATATTTTACTTTTGACACACTTTTCATACCGGTCGGCAAAATGTTCTCAATAATCATACCCACATGGAATAACCTCGCTTTTGCAAAGCTATGTGTCAGCAGCATACGCAGGCATTCAGTTTTCAACCACCAGATCATTCTGCACATCAACGACGGCAGCGATGGCACCCTGCAGTGGGCAAGGGAAGAAATGATCGACCATACACATACCGCGGCCAACGAGGGCATTTGTGTGGCAGTGAACCTGGCCGGCGGACTTGCCAACACCGACTATGTTGTGTACATGAATGATGATATGTATGTGCTTCCCGGATGGGACACCAGAATAATGGAGGAAATAAAGAAGCTGGATACCGACTGTTTCATGTTTTCCAGCACCATGATAGAACCTACGGACCACAACAACGATGCCGTTATCGCTAAGGACTACGGCAAGACCATAGAGACCTTCAACGAGGCTCTGCTCCTTAAAGAATATAATACCTTCGAAAAGAAAGACTGGTATGGCTCTACATGGCCGCCCACCATTGTACACCGCAAATACTGGCACATAACCGGCGGATACAGCATAGAGCTGAGCCCCGGCATGAGCAGTGACGACGATTTTGCCATGAAGATGTGGGCCGCCGGATGCCGCATATTCAGGGGGTTAGGCAACAGCCGGGTTTACCACTTTCAGTCAAAGTCTACATTGAGGGTGAAGAAGAACAACGGGCGTAAGCAGTTCCTCATGAAGTGGGGCATCAACCAGTCCACATTCAGCAGGTACTACCTGCGGCGCACAGGTGCCTTGTATGCAGGGCCGGTGACGGAGCCCCAAGGCGCCATTATGCGCTGGGAGCGCTTCCGCGCATGGCTAAAACGGAAGATAATGTAAATGCTGTTTCTTCCTGCGCTGCAACCACCTGGTACCTTTATACGACAACCAAGACGAACCCGCACCCACTATAGCCCCCGCCAGCACATCGCTGGGGTAATGCACGCCCAGGTGCAGCCTTGAATACCCTACCCCAACAGCCCACAAGTAAGATGGCGCTATCACATACCACCTGGGATAGGAGATACTCAACGATGTGGCCGCACTAAATGCAAAAGATGTGTGCCCCGACGGGAACGAATGGTAAGGGTCGGTATCGTAGGGGCGCAGGTAGGGATAGGTGGCTACCGGAGTAGGCCTGTTCACTCCATACTTCAAGGCATAGGTGATGATGCCGTTTACCGCATAACCAGCTATGGTCTGTACTCCGTTCATTATGGCTACGGAGTCGTGGGTGGCAAAGCCCGCTATTAACTGGGTAAGGGGGATGCCCATGCACATGGGATAGGTAGCATCTGAGACCGCCTTCATGCTGCCGTCGAGCCCTTTATCGCGGCGCATATGGATGTCCTTCAGCAGGTCTATGTCGATATTCTGCGCATGGCCTGATATGGCGAAAGCCAGCAGAGGCACCTTTAGTACGAAATATTTGCGAAACTGCTTTATCACTTGCATCCTTGGTAAAACTAAACAATTATTAACTCAGGAAATCCCCCTTCTCCAAAAAAACGGGCCACCTATGCAGACAGCCCGTTCGTCACGTCTGTTGTTCTCTTTTTATCTTTCTACCACGAGGTGGAA
>CAZBPS010000020.1:0-59965 GCA_964493865.1 uncultured Flavipsychrobacter sp. | reverse complement strand
GTGTGCATGTGGGTATGGCAGGCTCAGAAAGCGGTATTGACTATCAATTATATCGTGGTACCACACCTGTAGGTACTTTGGTGACAGGTACAGGAGCTGCGATAGACTTTGGTGTGCTGACAACAGCCGGATCTTATAATGTAGTGGCGAGCCCCGGAGGTTTATGCCAGACTTCAATGTCAGGTACGCCAAGCATCACTGTAAACCCATTGCCGGTTGTTTACACAATGACAGGCGGTGGTAACTACTGCTCTGCAGGTGGCGGAAAGCCGGTAGGGTTGAGCGGGTCAGAAACCAGTGTTAAGTACCAGTTGTACCTTGGCAGCGCACTGCTTGGCAGCCCTGTAACAGGTACAGGTTCTGCGCTTGATTTTGGTATCCAGACCGGCGCAGGTGTTTACACCGCACGTGCTACGGATACGATTACGGGTTGTACATCAAGTGTAGGTACATCAGCCAGTGTGTCTATAAGCACCATAGGCTTGCCTGTGGCATACGATGTGACCGGAGGCGGTAACTATTGTGCAGGCGGTACGGGAGTTCACGTTACACTGTCGTCTTCCAATACAAATATCAATTACCAGATGTACCGCGGGGGAGCTGCAGTTGGGACACCAAAGGCAGGTACAGGAACGATCATAGATTTTGGGCTGCAGACCATAGCGGGTAACTACACAGTGGTAGGCACAGACGCGGGTACATCATGCTTCAATAACATGACAGACACAGCAACAGTAGCAATCGACCCGATACTTACCCCTGTGGTATCTATTGTGGCCAAACCTGGTCTGAACATTGTAAAAGGGCAGCTTGATACGCTGACAGCATCAGCCACGAATGCAGGTACGGCATCATACCAATGGTATGTGAACGGGTTCATCATAGCGGGTGCCACTAACAGCGCATTCATCAGCAACCAGTTCAGGGACAGGGACAGCCTGACCTGCGCAGTGACCAGCAACGGTACATGTGGCGGGGTGACAACGATGCGTTCTGTAGTGGTACGTGTAGGCAGCAATGTGGGTACACAAACCATCAGCGGCTTTAACGGCAACGTGAATGTTATCCCTAACCCGAACAAGGGGACCTTTAATGTAACCGGAGACCTGGGCACAGGCGCTGACGAGGAACTGACATTAGAAGTTACTGACCTTCTTGGCCATTCCATATACAACAATAAGGTTATGGCGAAGGGTGGCGGTGTGAGTGTTAATGTACAATTAGGCAATATTGCTAATGGTATGTATATACTCAGCATGCGTTCTGAAACAGGCAACAAGGTGTTCCATGTGGTAGTAGAGCAATAATAGAGTAATATCTAAAAAATAGGAAATGGGGAGCATAACTGCTCCCCATTTTTTTAATTTGTATTTCCGGTAGTTTATTAACAGATTTTGTAAACCTAAAGATGAAAAGTTATTTTACTTTTGCAGGAATTCCCCCGATAACACCATAATGAGACATAAGCTCCGGAAATATAAAACCTACCTCGTAAAGTTTGCAAACAGCCCGGATAAGAAAACGATAATAAAGGAGCTGTCGGCTGAAGTTAAGAATAGAGGATTGATAACGGGATTCAGGAGTTTTTTACATAAAAAGGTACACCTTAAAGGGGGCTTTTTAAGCGAAGAAAGGCCGGAATATGACAAGCCACAGATAGAGAAATTTGACACAGGCACTAAAGTGAACCTGCCGTATAATGCCTATCCGAAAGTTTCCATCATCATTCCTATGTATAACCAGCTGGAATTCACCTGTGATTGCGTGTATTCCATTTACCGCAATAGTAAGTATAAAGATTATGAGGTGATAATTGCGGATGATAAATCGCCGGTAGAAAGCTCAGATGTACTAAAGGAGTATTTTGAAAATATTGTAGTAGTAAAGAACGCCACCAACCTGGGTTTTATACGGAATTGTAATAATGCCGCATCGAAAGCGAAAGGGGATTACCTCATTTTTCTGAACAATGATACGCAGGTAGCGGAGAATTGGCTGGAGGAACTGCTTGCCATTTTTGACAGATTTGATAATGTGGGTGTGGTAGGGTCGAAGCTGATATACCCTGATGGCAGCCTGCAGGAAGCCGGTGGTATAATGTGGAAGGATGGCAGCGCATGGAATTTTGGCAACCAGGATGACCCTGCGAAATGCAGGTATAATTATGTGAAGGAGGCTGACTACGTGTCAGGCGCGTCGCTGATGATTAAGAAATCGCTTTGGGACGAGTTGGGTGGATTTGATGAGGCATTTGTTCCGGCATATTGCGAGGACTCTGACCTTTGCTATAGGGTAAGGGAAAAGGGATATAAAGTGATGTATCAGCCGTTTTCGGTGGTAGTGCATTTCGAAGGGGTATCACACGGCACAGATACAAGCACCGGTATAAAACAATACCAGGTGGTGAACCAGAAAAAATTTGTGAAGCGTTGGCAGCACGAATTGAAAGGGAAATCGAGGAATGGCGAAAACCTTTTCTTTGAAAGGGACAGGAGCAAGGGAAAGAAACATGTGCTGGTAGTGGACCATTACCTGCCTACCGTGGATAAGGATGCCGGCTCACGCACAATAAGTAATTTCCTGGATTCGCTTGTGGAATTGGGTTACATAGTACACTTCCTCGGCGAAAACCAGGTTTCTTTCAAGCAATATGAGAAAACATACCAGGAGAAAGGGATAGAGGTGCTGTTCGGGAATGAGTACAGCTTTCATTTCGAGAACTGGAAGAAATACCTGAAGGACCATTTGCGTGATTTTGACGCGGTGCTTATGAGCAGGTCGCATGTATGTGCGCCGCTGATGTCGTACCTGAGGAACAACCATTATAAGGGCAATATTATTTACTACGGACATGACCTTGGCTACCTGCGTGTGGAGCAGGAGGCTATACTGAAAAATGATAATGACCTGAAAAAGCTTGCAAAGAAGATAAAGGCCACTGAGGACTTTATGTACCAGAATGCGGACAACTCGCTGTATATAAGCCAGGAGGAGTATGATTATCTAAAAAGATACATTGTGAAGCCACTGCACTATGTGCCGCCGTATTTTTTTAATGTTGCAGAAAATGCACCGGGATATGATGAGCGGGAAGGGATTTTTTTTATAGGTGGGTTCAACCATCCGCCCAATAGGGAGGGGATGCTGTGGTTTCTTGATAATGTGTATGAGGCCCTTCATAAGCAAGATGTGCCGCTCACGGTGGCAGGGTCTAAAATGCCGCAGGAGCTTTATGACTACCAGGAAAAGTTTAAGCTGCTGACCATAAAGCCGGATGTAAGTAATGAAGAACTGGAGCGCCTGTACGCAGGCACGAGGATAGCGATAGTGCCGCTGAGATCGGGTGCCGGAGTGAAGGGCAAGGTGATAGAGGCAATGGCAAAAGGCGTGCCTGTGGTGGGCACGGACATAGCATTTGAAGGTATGCCAAAAGGAGAGGATTACTTATATAAAGGGGCGAACAGCCCTGAAGATATGTACAATGAGATAATGTCCGTATATTCATCGAAGCAACGGTGGGAAGAACTCTCGTCATTCGGGAAGCAGTATATAAAGGATAATTTCAGTAAGGAAAACATGGTAAGTGTGTTTAAAAAATTAATAGGATAATTATGATCTCTGCGAGAATAAGGAATTTACAGGAATATACCCAGCATACGCAAAGCAATGCGCATGTGTATAAGCGTATATGGGAAATGGAGGAGGAACTATGCCGGCAAAATAAAAAAGCCTTTACGGTAAAAGGGTTTTCATACCCGGCACAGGCGGAGGTGAATTTTCTCGTGGATTATTTATACTCTGATAATGTGCATGTGAACTGGCGGGAGCGGGTAGTGTGTCCCAAGACACAGTTGAACAACAGGCTGCGCGCGGCGATACATTTTATGGATTTTGAGCTGGCACCAAAGGATGACAGCATCATATACATAGCCGAACAACTGACACCCTTATATACATACCTGAATAAAAAGTACAAGAACCTTATAGGCAGCGAGTATCTGGGGCCGGAGTATGAACCGGGCGCTGTGAATAAGAAAGGGATAAGGCATGAGGATGCCACGAAGTTGTCATTCAGGGATGAGGAGCTGGATTACTATATGACCTTTGAGTGCTTTGAGCATATACCCGATTATATGAAGGGGTTTGCTGAGAGTTACCGCGTACTGAAACCCGGGGGCATGATGTATTGGACGGTACCCTTTGCACCCAACAGCCATGAGAATATAATTAGGGCTACAATGGCCCCTGACGGTACAATTACGCACCACATGGAGCCTGAGTATCATGGCGACCCGGTGAGCCCTAATAACGGTATTTTATGCTACACCTACTTTGGCTGGGAAATGTTCGACCAGTTGAAGACATTAGGGTTCAGGGATGCCTACGCTATCACCTATTGGTGCGATGCGCTAGGTTACTACGGCGGCGGGCAGACGTTGTTTTGCGCGATAAAGTAGATTATTCAAACTTAAATGTCCTCAAAGAATCCTTCAGGTATTCGTTCGTAACATCAATAACATTCCCTTTGGTGTATATGATTTGGTCTGTTTGCTTATTGAAATGTGAGAATGTAGTATCGGTTGCAGATGCTGTTCGCTCATAAACAGAATCAACGAAGACTATTTTTTTACTGTTATTCTGGTATATCCTGAAAATATCACCATTTCCAATAGTCCATAAAATTGCATTTTCAGTATTTATATCGCGCTTTTGCTCGCATATGTATAGGGTTGATGTTTGTGGTGCGATTACCTTTTTATCTATCGCATCTTTAAATATGGATGCGAGGTCTTCCGAGCTGGTTAGGTATATGTTTGGTATTCCCTTGCTGAGATAGTAAAAGTCATTCCATAAGAACAAAACGATACAGGCTGTAAAGGTCGCAGTTTTTAAAAGGTTATTCTTAAACCTGACACTGTTCAACAGAATGACAACGATAATAATAAATACAATAAATGAGGCCTGTAGCCATCGTTGTTCGAGCCTGATGGTAATGACCGAGGGTACGAGAACCATCAGTAACAGGCCGCATAGGAAAAAACAAAGCGTGGCGTGCTGTGGCATATCCGGCTTTTGCTTTAGTGCAGACTCGTTTATGATGCGGGATAAGAATAAAATAACAGATGCCTTCAGGCTTCGGGCTATATATAATAAAGCCAATGCAAATAAGCCTGCCACTACAATAAGTACAAGTAGTTTACTTGAATCTGGTAGCAGATTAAAGGGTATGCCTACAAGATATTCAGGCCCCATGTTAATTTGAATAATTGACAGCAATCCATCAATAAAAAAGGAGTATGCACTGGTAAATGAGAACTCTACATTAGTGCCTCCGGTACCTACAAAGAATGGTACATTGAAGATAAATTTCTTAATGCCGACGTTTATAAATATTGATCCGATAGATAAGAGACAAAGGCTAGCCTTGTGTTTTATTGACAGCGACTTTAGGGATGGATATAGCAGTACAATGATGAAGATGAAGGGTAATAATATTATATACCGCTCGTGGGTGTATAAACTGAGATTTGCATATAAAATACTCCATAGTATTCCGTTGGATTTTTGGTGTGGCTGTAGCTCATTATTTATCAGTGTTTTGATAATATGGTATAGCGACAGAAGAAAAAACGTTATTGCCAGTCCTTCTAAAACACCACCATTCAAAAGCTGTGAGATATTGAAATAAGAGAATCGGGATAATCCGTAAAAAAGGCTGAAGCATAGAGCCCACCAGTAGGACTGGAGAAATAGATTCAAAATCAGCGCGAGTATAAATGTATTAATGGTCTGAATGAATATATTGAATACGTAAAAGTAGGAGGTATCTGTGTTGAACAATTCTATAACCGAAGAGTACACAATGCCATAGACAGGACGGAATTTGCCAAATGCAATAGTCTGATTTATCTTTTCTGAAAAAGTTTTCAGATTGGCGTAGGAAACAAACGAGTTGAGATCATCTCCATAAATAGCTTCTGTTCTCCACTTAAAAAAATAGGCATAAATAACTACGCCTAAGAACAGGAATGAAAATAAATAATAGCTTAGTTTTTTATTCATTTCGTTTATTTTAACCTATAATCTGTGGCCTTTCGGCTTAGGTTAGGATTATAAAAAGGGTCGTTATCTATGTATTGTTGCCAATCGTTTTTAAAGGTAGTAAAATCTTTATCATGCTGCAACCAGGCGGCCTTGCTGCGGTAGGGGTGCCCCCGTGTGGCCGACTCATGATGGTATAGCTCAACGTGTATATATACGTTGTAATGGCCAAGCCGGAGGAAGCGGAGGCACAGGTCAATGTCGTTGTATTCTACAGGCAGGGCCTCGTTCATGCCGCCTGCTTTTTTATAAAGGTCTTTGCGGCACATGAGGCATGCGCCGGTTACAGCAGTGTAGTTGGTGGCGGTTTGCACACAGCCGTGGTAGCCGGGGGTGTCGCCGGGCATGTTCACAAACACATGGCCTGCATCGCCGTTTATGCCCGCCACTATGCCTGCGTGCTGGATAGTGTCATCGGGGTAGAGGAGTTTCACGCCAACTGCGCCTATATGCGTTTGCTGGGCATAGCCCACCATTTGTGTCATCCAGCCAGCATCTATTACTTCAATATCATTGTTCAGCAGCAGTATGTATTTGCCCTTGCTTTCTTCCACGCCGAGGTTCATTAGCCGGGAAAAGTTGAAAGGGAAGTTGGCATCAATGCAGCGGAACTTGCCGGGATGTTTTGTTCTGTATTCTTCCATCAGCCCGAAAAACTGCGGCGAAACGCTGTTGTTGTTCAGCACTATTATCTCGTAGTCGGGATAAGTAGTCTTGCTCAGTACGGAGTCTATAGCGGTCTTCAGCAGGTCTGCCTGATCTTTGGTGGGTATGATGATGCTGACCTTTTCTATGGTTTTTACCTCATACCTGATATGGAATAAGCCGGGTAATGTGGGAATAGCTTCAATGATGGCAGGTGTCCTACGCCTCTGCATGGCAGATTGCAATGTGTTTTTGACAGGTGTTGCATTTTGCGCCCTGTTCCTGTAGTGAAATAATATCTCGGGGATATGTCCGGGAATGTGGGGCAATTCAGTTGCGCGGAGGAGCAGGTCGAATAATTCGCTGCCATCAATACCCTCGTGAAAGGTTAATTGCCTTGCAAGTTCCGTTTTGATAATAAATGAGTCGCCGATATAATTGCGCGATAAGAAACTATCGGGCGACCAGTCGGGCTTGAAGTAGGGGTTTGAAAAATGCCCAACTTCATCTGCCTGGTCTTCATCGGCGTATATAATGGTTCCTTCAGGATTTTCGTTAATGTACTTTGCAAATGCAAACAGGCAGTCGGGGGTGAGGCGCATGCCCTGCCGCAGGAACAAAATATAATCACCCTTGGCTTCCTGCACTGCCGTATTGCTGCAGGTGGCAAATGATGCGCCCCCTTGTACCGGTATTATCCTGGTGCGCATTTTGGTGGTAACACTTTCAGTTGTGTTGCCCGTCATCAAAAGTTCCCAGTCGGGGTAGTGCTGATGTAGCACGGTGTTAATCGCTGGCTCTGAATCTGTATCGGCTGCAATTATTGTAAATAAAGGTTTGGTTTTAAGCAGGGGGTAAGTGGTATCAAACTCTTTTTTCTTCCTGTCTGTATCAAGCTTGTTTTTTATCCATGCATCATAATCAATTGGTTTATCCTTAATGAATTTTCTTTTGATTATTCTCGTTATCAGTGCGATGCCGGGTTTGGTAAAAATGAAAGAAACAAAGCCGAACAAGCTTTTCAGTTTGCCCTGCCCGCTGCCAAATACTTTGGATGTATTTCTTTTCATTTAATCGAGAGGAAGAGAAAACTAAAATAGGACATTATGACCGGAATTTCAGGTGCGCCCTAAAATAAGTCGCTGTACTTCTGGCATATCTCTTTCGAGTCGCCGCTGTGCACTATTTCACCGCCTTCCAGCAGCACAGCTTTATTGCATATGCGCGCCACATCATCAGGAAAGTGAGAAACATACAATATGGTTTTTCCTTGCTCCTTCATGTCATATATCTTTCTCACGCACTTGCCCTGAAACCCCTGGTCGCCCACGGCCATTACCTCATCTATAATAAGGATGTCGGATTCGTTTGCCAGCGATATGGAGAATGCCAGGCGGGCCAGCATGCCGGATGAGTACTGTTTCACGGGTGCTCGTAGCACCTCGTCCGATAGTTCTGAGAATTCGCGTACGTTCTCTACGGCATTGGTATTTCTGCGGGCGGTACCATAAAGTGCAAGCAGCAGGTTGATGTTCTCATAGCCGGTCAGTTCAGATTCAAGGCCGGCGCCTATGGCGAGGATAGGGGCGAAGGTGCCGTTAACGATAACAGTGCCTTTATCCGGCTTTATGATGCCGGCAATGGTGCGGAGTAGTGTACTTTTCCCTGATCCGTTCCTGCCCACTATGCCAAGGCTGTCGCCCCGCTTCACTTCCACAGATATGTTATTCAATATCGTTTTGTTCCTGAAAGGGCGTTTCCGCTGGGCTATGAGGTCTTTCAGCGTATATATCCCCACGTTGTTCTGCCAGAAACTGACATGAACATTCTCAACCTTGATAATGAAGTCGTTATTCATCGGGGAACTATATTGCTGATATAAACTGGTTCTTTAACTTGTAAAATACGAAATGCCCTACTATATACATTACTATCGCTATGCCTATACATGTGTTCCATTCGTGTAGGGCAGGTGGAGTAGGGTCGTAAAGCACGCTGCGCCCCAGCTTTATGAAATGATAAATGGGATTATACTCAATAACTGCTTTGTATTTTTCCACTATCTGTTGCTCCTTGTAAGCTATGGGCGTAAGGAAAAAGAGGGCTGGCTGTATGGTGCCCCAAATAATGCTAATATCCTTAAAGAATACATTGATAGAACACAGAAACAAATTAAGGCCTAGCGAGAATACAGCAAACAATAATATGCATGGCACAATAAGCAATATCTTTAGTGAATACACTATTCCAAACCATTTCATTATGATAAGAAAAACCACTAACGAAAGCAGGAAGTTGAACAATTCGCTTATCGTTTCAGACAAAGGAAAGAAATATGCAGGGATGTTTAGAGACTTAAGCAGACCCGCTGAGCTTACAACACTACCAATGGATTGACTGGTAACATTAGAGAAAAAGAACCAAAGTATGAGCCCTGAAGTTGCAAATAAAGGGTAATTGGGAATGCCTGAATTTTCCGCGAATATGACAATAAATATGAAAAGGTATAAAAGGGGTTTTACAAAGCCCCAGAAAAAACCCATCAGGGAATTCTTATATCTTAAAACTACATTTCGCCTGCTGAGCGCATATATACGGGTGATATTTTGCACTTTGTGGATTTTGTTGATACTTTGCAGCAGGGGTATTGGCCTTTTGCAGTTAAAATGAAAATATTTGTAAACGCACGTTTTCTTACGCAGCCTGTTTCAGGGGTACAAAGGTATGCAATAGAATGCAGCAGACAAATTAAAAAGTTGCATGGCGATGTCACCTTCTTAGCGCCGAAAGACATATTACACGCTGATATTGCAAAAGAGCTTAACGTTACGGTTATAGGCTCCCGCAAGGGGCATTTATGGGAGCAGATAGACCTTCCGTTTTACCTGACAAAACGAAAATCCCCTCCGCTGCTGAACCTCGCAAATACCGGCCCTATGTGGTATGGCAATAGCTTTGTTACCATTCACGATCTCGCTTTTTACCACCATCCCGAATGGAACTCAAAAAAGTTCTCCATGTGGTATAATATAATGGTGCCAAGGATAGCCATAAGCAGCCGGCATGTTTTCACGGTGAGCGAAACCATAAAGGGCGAACTCATAAAATATTACCGGTTGCCGGCAGGTAAAATATCCGTTACCTATAATGGTTTGTCGCAAAAGATGCTGGACAGGGGTATGGCAGGGCAGGCCGGGAAGGAGAAAATCATATTATCGGTAGGTACATTCAATATCCGTAAAAATCATCCTAACCTTATATCCGGCTACCTGAACAGTGAGCTGAATAATGAATACCGCCTTGTGCTGATTGGCGACAAGAACAAGGTTTTCAAAGAGGGAGGTATTGACGAAAGCTCACTTAAGGATAATATTGAGATATATGCAACATTAAAAGAAGATGAACTGATAGATATGTACCGCAAAGCCGAGATAGTGGCTTCACTATCATTGTACGAGGGTTTTGGCATCCCGTTACTTGAGGGGCTTTATAACGGATGCAAAATACTTTGTTCTGATATACCGGTGTACCGGGAGATATATGGCGATTGTGCTACATTTTGTGATGCTACAAATATAGATGCCATTGCCGCCGGGCTGAGGGCGGTAGTGGGAAAAGAACCCGCATCGCCGCAAAAAGTTGAAGAACTGATGGAAAGGTACAGCTATCGGCGTTCTGCTGAAAAGATTTTAGCGGCAATGGCAGCCGGCTAAAAAAATGGGCCACATAGTCTGTGGCCCATCGGAATAAGAAAAATATCATGGATTATTTTGCGGCTGCCAGTTCTTTTATCTTGGCAAAAACCTCTACTTCACCACCTTCTTCGTACCCCGCATGTGAGAACGCTACTTTGCCATTTTTGTCAATAATCATAGTGAACGGAACGGTCTGGAAGCTGAGTGAGCGTTTCAGTTCGGCGTTCATATCTATATAGTAGGGGAATGTCCAGCCCTGCGACATGGCGTAGGTGCGTACCAGCCCTTCGGCGCGGGCCTCATCTATGGAGATAGTTATATAGTTGAAATCTACTTCCTTTTTCCAGTCAGCCATTTTAAGGGATACATTCTTTATCTCCTTTTTGCACGGTACACACCAGGTTGCCCAGAAATTTATTAAGGTGACTTTCCCTTTTTCACAGGTTTCATTAAAAGCTATTTTTTTACCTGTATTCACATTTTTTATCTCTGTGTCAGGAAGGTCTTGCGCATGTGTGATAGTAATAAATGCCATGCATGCAACGGCCAAAAGGATTTTTTTCATATTTGCTTGTTTTTATAATAAATAAGCGAATAGTTTACTAATCTGCTGCATTATTTGCCTGTATTGCTTTTCAGCGTTTTGTCTATCTCATAGGTACAAGATAGAGGCAAATCTCAAGCATAGCCAAAAGTAATTTATTCTGATTTACTAGTAAATGTAGGGATTTTATTTTATTGCTCTCGAAAGGATGGGGTGTAAACACTATTTTATGAGATTGATTTTTTGTATCGGTAGTACCATTTCGTATTGTTTATTTTGATAATGTCATAGATATGTAGTCGGTTTTTGCACTTCCGGCTTTATATGCATATTTGTGGATAACTTTTTTTTACAAATGAAAAAAGTATATTATAATGTTACTAAGTTTGTAATGAATTATGTGCGCGATAGTTTTGGAGGAGAGAAACATTGTAGGAAACAACAGCACGTGAATTACACCATTTTTAGCCACTAAGATATTTTCAGATTAAATTTAAAAAATATAATTCATGTCTCAAGAACAGTTTTTAAAATATATTAAGTCTTTGTTTGAAACAGCTATTGAAAAAGCAATTCCACCCGAAGATATTGCTTTTAAAAATGTGGTAATTGAATTTATTATTGATTTTTTTGTTTCCCCGGGACTTTATTCATTAACAGAAAAAGCGGATCTGTCTACGGAATTGGCAATTTCTAAATTTATGGATTCAGTTTTCAAGCCGCAGATGGGAATCCGTATTAAGCAAATGATTGAAAAACATCCTGAATTTGACACTGAGAAGCACAGTAATCTTTTAGTATCGTTTTTCAGCATGGCTCAATTTTTACAATTTAAACTGCCGGATTTTAATGCGAACCAAAAAATACAATCGGCCACTATACAAAAGGAAATCTTGGTTGAAGCTTATTTAACTACTGCTCATGAAAAAACCGAAAAATTATTTCGTAAACATATTGATCATCTCGATTGGGAGATACAAAAAAATACTTCAGCTAACAGCGATATTAAAAAAACTAATTTGGATGAGCTAAATAAGGTCATAGAGAGAATTCCAAATCAGCTTGTACAAAAGATTAACGCTGCAATAAACAAGGCGGAGGCAAAGCAAAATCAGAAATCAGTGTCGGAAATACCTATTTTACTACCCAGGGCACTGGAGATAACAGGGTTAAAGGAAAGGGCCTTCCGGGCAAAACTTGCAGCAGGAGATATTAAATGCTTCAAAAGAGACGGCAAGCTGCAATTTCTTGAAAGTGAATTAATCGCAAGGCAAATGGAAGGGAGGATTAATACTAGGGATGAAATTAAAGTAGAAGCTGATATTTATCTTAAAAAATCCAAACTGAAAATAAAACATGAATACAAAAACATTAAATAAATTATTGGAGCCAGAAATCAATGTATTGAAATTGAACACCTTGAAGACATAGAGGTATCGGAGAATTGTCCGGATAACTACATCAAATATTAACGGATAGCAATCAAGTACAAATACGTAGATGGAAATGAATGGCACCAGACTCAAAATCTGGTTATCGCAAGGTAGTGCAGGTTCGATTCCTGTTCTGGGCACACTGAAAATCAATCAGTTAGAAAAGACCGCTTCGTGCGGTCTTTTTCTTTGGTACAACATGGGTACAACAATCATGTTGTCAACAGGAGAAATTAAAAGACCGTAGAACTCGACATAAAATATCTGTATTCATGAACAGTGCTAATGATTTGAGTGGCTGCTTGAAAATATAGCGAATACCATAAAACGACTAGCCTCTTTTCAAATCAATGGAGGCAATATCCGCTTTTGATAAATCTGTTTACGATGGGATGAGTAAGGCGCAATGAGGTGAATACGATCCGCAATCTTAATATCGCAACCATAAAGTGCGGCAACCTGCATTTTATACTGACCATGTTTACAACTCCGAGCGGGACTCGACAAGTCTGCATAAGTATCTGAATTACAATAGGCGCTAATTTTCCGTGATTTTTTCCTAGATTGAATCTAAATTTTTTTGGTAGCTCTTATCGCATTTTACTGGGTGAAAATGTCGTTACTAAAATAGCTAAATGTTCTAAAAAGCTAATGGGATACGGGTTCGAGACCCGCCGGCTCCACTTAATTGAGTACCAAAAGATGTTAAAAGCTCTGAAACCATTGATTTCAGGGCTTTTTTCATTTTCATCCTGTATCAAAACTTTCAATTTTGCACAAAACTCAGGTGCGTAATTCGGGAGTGAAAATTTTTTTTGAAATTTACTCACCAAATCGACGTAACTGATTGATTACAAACATGTTTAGCTACTAAACATCTTGTCTGCGAAGGGCTACAAACCGACATTTGTAACCATTAAATCGTAGTTATGTTAGAAGCAAGTTTTAGTATCCTGTTTTATCTGAAAAAACCAAAGGGATATACAAAGGGTGAGATGCCAATTAATATGCGCATTACCGTCAACGGGGCACGAAAAGAAATCGGCACCAAGCATTTTAGCGAACCTGATCGTTGGAACAGTTACACACAAAGAGCCAAAGGCACAAATGAGCCAAGTAAAATCATTAACGCATATCTTGATGCGCTTGAAAGGAAAGTGCAGGATGCACGGTTAAAACTTCTTGAAAACAATAAAGAGGTTACGGCTGAAGCGTTAGTAAAAATACTTACCGGGCAGGAGGAAAAACCTCGCATGTTATTAGAAGTGTTTCAGCATCATAACGTCCGAATGGCTGCACTTGAAAATACAGAATATGCACCGGCTACAGTAAAAAGGTACGACACGACTTTAGAACATACCCGTTCTTTTATTACATGGAAATATGATCAGCCAGATGTTGAAATTAAGAACCTGTCTTTTGACTTTGTGAGCGACATGGAGTTTTGGCTTAAAAGCGTAAGGAAATGTAATCACAATAGCGCGATTAAATACATAGGCAACATGCGTAAGATCGTGAACTATTGTCTTAAAACAGGATGGTTAACAAGAGACCCTTTTTTCGGATTTAAAATGGCGAAAAGAGAAGTCGTACGGGAATACTTGAGTAAGGATGAGCTACTCGCATTGGCGGCGAAAGAATTCACAATAGATCGTTTATCACAAGTGCGGGATATATTCCTTTTTAGCTGTTATACCGGGCTTGCTTTTATAGATGTATTCCAGCTTACGCCAGCAAGTATCGCAAAAGGAATTGATGGCGAACAGTGGATTTTTACTAGTCGGCAGAAAACTGAAACCCCTACAAGGATTCCACTTTTACCGCAGGCCCAAGAGATTTTGAATAAATACAAAGGCCATCCCAGGTGCGTAAATGAGAATAAGGTAGTACCTATTCTCAGCAATCAGAAAATGAATGCCTATCTGAAAGAGATTGCCGATGTATGTGGGATAACCAAGACGTTGACTTTTCACATTGCAAGGCATACGTTTGCAACTACTGTAACCCTAAACAACGATGTACCAATAGAAAGCGTGAGTAAAATGCTCGGGCATAAGAGCATTAAAATTACTCAGCATTATGCAAAGATCATGGATAAGAAAGTGAGTGCCGATATGCAATTGCTAAGTCTAAGGTTAAAGAAATAACGAAGCAACTAGAAACGGTAATTAGCAAAAAAAGAGCTTTCAAAAATGAAAGCTCTTTTACGTACTAGCAGATCAAAATCATTCTTTGGAAAACCAGCGCCATTTTCTTTTCTTCTTACTTTTTTTCTTATCCTTTAAAGGAACATTAATATCCCAAGAAGAAGCATCAACAATTTTGTTATTCGTTATCCAATAGTGAGATCGACATCTGAAATTCCAATTACCAATGGACGGCTTAAGCGTTACAGTTTCCCCATCATATAAAAGCTTCCAATCTGATGGAGATAACGGAGTAACTACCTCATTTCCACAGCCGCAGGCACAACTGTGAATAGCGGTAGCGTAGTCCATTGACACATATAAAATGCCAGGAGAAATTACGTCTGGTATTTGTTCGACAAACTTATGCTGTAAAGTCTTCATTGGTAATTTCTGCTACGTTTATAGAATAACTGCAATGGTGTTCCTTTTCCAAATCTTGGTAAAAGCCCCAAAGCTTTTTCCATTTTATTACAGCCAGGACAGCGTTCAGCGCATTGAGATCAGCAATTTGAATATTGTTCGCATACTCGTTGTTCTCAGTTTCACCAACGGGCAATCGCTTTTCCAAATGGTCAAACTTGGTTGCAGTTGCAGCCGTAACACGAACAGCACCAATGAGCTTATCATCAACAGTGTTGACCCCTAGGCCTACATCTATAAAGGATGTTTTTTTAACCAGCAGCGCATCCGTAATAACTTTTCGGGCTTTGTTGCTATCTACGCAAATAAAAACAAAATCCATGCCCTGCAACGGATGCATATTTGCCTCTGTAACATACTCAGCATGAGAAATTATACCCTTATGGATATGTGAGTATTTTTCCAGAAGGTATTCAACTTTTTTCAAACCTCTCTTTAGACATTCGCTTGATGCTGCTCCGGGGAACCGAAATGCATTGTGCTGGAAAAAGTCATCACCATCAAAAATATGGATTTCTGCTACCGGCGTCTTGGTGACCAAATCGAATATGTAAGAACCGGTACCACCCAAGCCAATTATTGCTACCTTCTTCCCTCTAAATTTTTCGGTATTAGAACTAACATTGGCTCGGCTGGAGTTCGTGTCAAAGTACTGAAATGCTGAATCGCTTGTCGATTCAACAATTCTACGAAATGTAGTCGCGGTAACATTTGGATCAATAGACTTTGCAGGACTACCAATTATTTCGATATACCTGGTAAATTTCTGATAGTAATCATCATAACCTCCGGGCGGTTTATTGGAAAACCTGTGGTTGATAACTATGTTTCCGCCCAAATTTTCCTGGTTATTGGAATGTTGAATCCCTGCAATGGGCGTGCCATTTTTATTACATGGATTCTCTCCTATAAAACCAATTACATGCGTGTTAGGCTTTCCTGTCCGTGTCGCATGGGCAAGGGTCAATTCGCTGACTAAGGTTCCATATGCTATAGCTTTATTTTTCGTGACATAGGGAATGTGGTGGATTAATAAAAATCCACCACTATTCACCTCTATCTCATAGCCCTCATCTTGGAGGCGCTTCAAATCGGGACTAAGATTTATCAGTTGCTGTGACATTGAATATCATTTTATTTTGAACAAATACAGTGTCACCGAAAACCATCGTTCCTTTCGGGTTTTCCTTCGGGCCATTTTTATACGTCACCGTATAGCATGTCCTTGCGGCATCATTGTAAGCATTGAAAGCAAGTACAACCACCTCCTGAAATGTAATCATGCGCTTATTCCATGCTTTCTCCCGGCCATTAACAATAAGAATGATATGCACCGGCAGCTCCTTTGAATAAAAGTGTTCAATTCCTGGCCGTGCAAGGTCAACTTTGTCTCCATCTTCAATTTTCTCGTCTGGCCAAGGCCCTGATATAGAAAGGAAGATTTCGTAGTCTCCAACCATGCCAGCCAACTCTTTTATTTGCCGACCAGTAATGTACTGCTTAGGCCATGTATAGTGTTTACCGTCTATAATCAGTTTTAACTCCTTTTTCATGTAAAAATGTTCAATCTCCGGCCGTGCCAGATCAACTGACGTATCGTCCAAGATTCGCTCATCTTTCCATGGATGCATAATTGATAAATAAATCTCAGCATCTACAGGTAAACCAGCAAGCTTTTTTATTTCTGCACCTGTGATGTACTGTTTTGACCACTCGTAATCGTGACCTTCAATTGCAAGCTGGAGTTTTTTCCCGTTTCCAGCATTGTTTTTTTGTGTTGACATGATAAAACTTTTTAAATGTTTTCTCCAATCGATACTGCTAAAATGCCCGGAAGCAGACAAAATAGTAGTGTAGCTATTTTCGTCCAGATTTTGCCATCTCATGAGAAAGCATTTAATTTGTGGCACGAAATCAAGGGAGCGGTTCGCCAAAACTTTCCCTGAAATCCCAACTAGCTGCTACAATCCAGAAAGTTGGGGTTTTTTGTTTTAAGATGTATCGTACATAAAAGGAATAGTGTTTGTTTATACAAAGGTAATAATAAAATCTAAATCCACCAAGCAAATCTAAATTTATTTATCAAAAATTTAGCAAAGCTTGCTATTTTAAGCATTGTTCGTATCTTTGTGTACTAATTTGTTGCTATGAAATCGCTTGGACAAACAATAAAAACGGCAAGAGAAGTGATGTCGCTGACGTTACGGCAAGTTGAGGAGGCCACCAATATTTCAAATGCGTATTTAAGCCAACTCGAAAATGACAAGATAAAAAAGCCTTCAGCTAACGTTTTATACAAACTGGCAAGTGTATTAAATGTAGAACTGGACAGTTTGCTTGCAGCCTCAGGCATAATAGAAAAGAACACTGCTAAACCGAACAAACTTTTAAATACAGTTGCTTTTTCTGCGCAGGGTCTTACCTCTGAAGAAGAGGAAGAACTGATGCAGTACTTAAAATTTCTTCGTTCAAAAAAATCTTAAGTGGAGCTAGCTAGTTCAAAGGACATAGAAAAAATATCATACGAACTTTTGCTAGCTAGTAAAAGCATCGATGTCTTTCCTACACCCATTGACCGCATAGTATCGTACTCAGAATTAATTGTCCGCAACGATATAGACGTATCAAGGGTTCATGCCGGGTATTTTTCCAAAGCAACGGACGTACTAAAACGTGCTTTATCAAAAGTCAGAGGCATGCTGGATCGGAGTGAAAAAACTATCTACCTTGACTTAAACCAAAAAACGGAAAGAAAGAATTTTGTCAAATTGCATGAGGTCGGCCATGATGTGCTTCCCTTGCAGAAAAAAATTCATACGCTTCTCGATGATGATGATCATTCGTTAAGTGCTGATACTAATGAAGAGTTTGAAGCGGAAGCAAATTACTTTGCATCAGTAACACTTTTTCAGCACGACCGTTTTATCAGCGAAATTGATAAACTAGGCTTGGGGATTGATTCTTCAATGCAGTTAGCTAAACATTTCGGCGCCTCTGTGCATGCCTCCTTAAGAAGGTATGTAGAATATTCAAAGAATCGCTGCGCACTACTCGTTCTACAGGACGTTACCGCAAGAGGTACTGTCGCAAAATGCACTGTCAGGAATATTTTTAGTTCCAACAAATTTGAGAGGAACTTTGGTCAAATACTAGTGCCTTTTGAATTAGGGTGGACTTGGGAGTTTGTCCAGGACTACTATTTAAAAAGACGTTTTAGAAAAGATGGAATCACAATCCTTCCGACTGATAATGGTGAAATAACCTGCCATTACGATTTTTTTTATAACGGCTTCAACGCGTTTGTCTTCTTATTTCCAGAAGGCGAGAAAAAATCAACTAGAACAAAGATTGTAATGGTTAATTCAGCTTAGAAATCAAGTGGTTGTAATACCTTAAACTTGATGGATGCTTGAAAATTCTCTTACCGAAGATGGAGATATTTGTTTCCAAATACTCTTTAAAAACGTTCTTGAAGTCCTTTATATAGCAAAGCACATCAATTCCTATCATCGCATTGCTAACGCCCGTTGCATCAAAAGTAAAATCGAATATTTTATGCTCACCGGTATAACATGAGGCTATCCAAAGATACTTCGGAAGTGATCTACTATTAATTCCAAGCTTCTCTGTGTCACTTAAAGGAGAAGCCTTTACAATCTTTTTAAAATTCTCGCTGTAATCAATTTTTATTTCCCATACCAAATCGCTTTTAATCATCCCATCAAAAAACAAGGACATAATACGATCAAGTCCTAAAACGATGACTTCGATGTCTTCATAACTAATCCTGATTTTTGGATATAATGGTACGACCACATTTGTCACATAAGTAGGGAGTTTATCGGGATGAAAACTTGTCCATGAAGTTTCCAGCTCACTATCCAATTTCATAAACTCAATTCGGGTGAATGGCCCCCACTGGTCATCATGTGCATATAACTTTTCAATATTGTCGGACAGCCAACTTATTTCGTCTTGCAGTGGTATCTCTACAGGTCCTTTCTGTTTAAAGCCGGACACTGTTATGGCATGGTATCCGTGAACGCCGCCGCTTGGTACTCTGATAATTAGTATTATTGGAATGCCTATGGCTGAATAAGCACTGAGTATTTTTTTCAAATATTGGTGCGACACGGCTCCAAAAACTATCTCACCCGACTCGTTATATATTGAATAATCCGGTTGCTTAATTTCCGATACAAGTCCAGAATTAAAGATAGCTTGGCAGATCTGAAGGAGATTTAAGCCTTTGTTTGGGAACAGCCTGCTGCCATCCGGGGAAATTGTATCGGCATCATTTGTGATTTGGCTCGGCGATTTCAGTATCGTATGAAAATCCGTCGATGCTTTGTTAAGCATCGACCAAATAGCAGTTGTAGCGCATGCTGCCAAAACACTGTCTTGTTCTTGAAATGCCAGAGAATTTATTTCAACCTCATTACCGAACAAATGTATTTTATACTTCCGTGTACCCCAAAAGTTACGAGAATTAAACTCCGCGACACCTGAATATGTCTTAAGTACTGAGTAACCAATAACTGTTACGGGTATTGGTTTTACTACAATAAAGCCAAGGTAATGAGTCCAGATAGGATCATCAGCACCGGCCGATATTATTTTTTCCTCAAGTTCAGGTTGGGTCAATACAATATCAAAGAAATGGACCCGTGTGCAAAACTTAGAATATTTTTCAAAACAATACGCATAATAGGATGCATAGTCATGCAGGTAGTCTTTGCTAACGTAGTCAGGCTCAACGACTATTGTTTTAGCATTTATCCCTTTCTCGCTTAAATATCCTTTGAGATATCGGAAATGATTTTTAGACCGTATTATATCCGGTTCAGTATGGGGATTGGATAGAGACTCGGCTAGATTGTCCTCAGTAAAGGGTAATATTTTCAAGGCTTGCGATTAAAGTTGAACAACCATCTTGAGGCTATCTTGATCGACAGACTTAAGCTTCAAGACCTCCTCTTGCTTTTGCTGTGTCTCCTCAAGCTTTTCTAAAATTTCGTTGCTTTCCTCTAATTTTATCGCCATCAACACTGCATTTTGAACTAGAATATCTGATTTTAAAATCATCTCAGGCATAAAGCAGTTTTTAAGATTTTGTGCGTTTTTTTTGAGTCCGCAAAGGTAAGGATAATGTTAACAACATAAACATAAATATTATTTAACTAATTTCCAAGTTTTTAATTGAAAAGAGCCCATAATGTTGTTATATGCAAAAATTGTGCCATTAATTTACGCGTATCCAACTGCTCACTATAAAACTGGAGATAAACCCTCACTGAAAAGTCCGGATGGACAGTCCAGAATGTGTTAGAGACCAAACTTGGTTATTGAAACTTACTGCATATATAATTTCAGCGGAGTCCTATTTATGTTTTGCAATCCTGCAAAATTTATGAAATAGAAAATAGACATTTGCTTAAGTTGTGAGTACCCATTTATATCGGCTTTGTTTGGTCGAAATTGATGATACCATTGTATTGGAATACTGTCGCAAAATTTCATAAATTTAATTATTCAACAAATTCTAGAATAATAGCAGATACCGTATGACGTCTGTTCTTAAAACAGTGTATTAACCTCTTCACTAAAATACCCACAATGAAAAAAACTTCGGATCAAATTATTTTTTCTCCAAGTGACCTTATACGATACGTGGCATCACCATATTCTTCGTGGATGGACCGATATTATTTGGAAAATCCCACTGTAATTATTCCAGACACAGAAACCGAGGATCAGATTCTTATAGCTCAAACAGGCGATCAACATGAACAAACAATCTTTGAAGAATTCAAGCAACAGTATCCATCCATTGCCGAAATTCCTAAAAATGATGCAGCTATCGCAAAACAAAAAACAATAGAAGCCTTCAATGTTAAAACACATATTATTTATCAAGCGGCTCTAGAAAGCGACCGATTTGCTGGCTATTCTGATTTTCTTATCATCGATGAAAACAACAAATACAAGGTGTGGGACACAAAACTAGCACGGTCGCCAAAACCGTATTATGCAATCCAACTTTGTTGTTATTCAGAAATGCTTGCAAATACCTTTGGAGTAAGCATGCCTGAAAAATTTGGTATCATTCTCGGCACTAAAGAAAGAGTGGAATTTCGCGTTGAGGATTTCATCCATTATTATCGAAAAGTCAAAGCGAGTTTCCTTGCTATGCAGGATTGCTTTACCGGGAATTTGAATGACTGCCCTGAGCCAATTCCAGGTGCAGATCACGGAAGGTGGAATTCATATGCTAAAAATTATTTTGAAAAGACAGATCATCTTGTTAGAGTTGCTGGAATTACAATAGGTCAAATTAAAAAACTTAAAGAAGCGGGAATAATGACAATGACTGCATTGGCCGCATGTACCGGAAGATCAATTAAAAAGATCCCTACCGAAACTTTAGACAAGCTAGCTGCTCAAGCGCGTCTTCAATGCCAGACTTGTGAGGATAGAATGACTAACCCTGAGGCACCTGCACGGTACGAAATATTGTCCCAAACTGGGATAAATGGTGAAGTAGTTGGACTTGCGGCACTTCCTCCAGATCATCAAGCTGATGTATTTTTTGATATGGAAGGCTATCCGTTATTGGCAAGTGGATTAGAATATCTTTTTGGAGTTATTTCAATCAATAAAGATACAGGAGAAACTGAATTCATGGACTGGTGGGCTCATAATCGAGAAGAAGAAAAAATTGCATTTGAGAGTTTTATTGATTGGGTATTCGATCGCTTCAAGAAAAACCCAAGCATGCACATCTATCACTACGCGTCATATGAAGTGAGTGCAGTTAGAAGGCTAAGTACATTTCATGATACTCGACAGGATGAAGTCGACAAGCTCTTGCGAAATAACGTGTTCATAGACCTATATAAAATAGTGCGAAAGGGATTGCGAATTGGTGAAGATAGCTATTCTATCAAGTCTGTAGAACAGCTCTATAGACCACGACGTTCAACTGAAGTTGCTACAGCTGTTGACTCCATTGTTCAATATGCACGATGGCTTGAAAGCAAACAATCTTTCTCTTGGAAGGAAAGTCGTATTCTAAAAGACATACGAGACTATAATGAGGACGACTGTAGGTCAACCGCAGAGTTATTGCAATGGCTAAGAAAAGTTGCATTAGCAAATAAAATGTATCCTGTTTCTTACACCCCAAATTCAGGGACTTCAAATTCAGAAAAGGAGTTATCAGAAGAAGTTACTCAGAGATTAGAAACAATTGCAAATCTTCGCAAAAAAAAAGACCCATTTTCAATAGTCCTTGGGGACCTAATTGACTTTCATAGACGGGAAGAAAAGCCGATGTGGTGGCGAATGTTTGATCGGGAACAAGCTATGGCCGAAGAACTTTACGATGATTCAGGATGCATTGAGGGTGTACAAGCGATTGGTTCCCCAGTGGCGGAAAAGCAATCGTTTATCCAGTCCTACAAGTTTGATGCGACCCAGGAATGCAAACTTTCTCCTGGGGACAAAACAACAGTAATGTTCAGGCATAACCTTGATGGGAAATTTACTCTCGTAGGACTTGATATGTCAGAGGGTTTGTTGCAATTGAAAGCCGGCAAGAAAGTTCTAAATGAGAAATTTGGAGGGCGTTTCCCCAAACATGGGTCACTTATTCCATATGAGTTTGTTCCTGCGGCTGCAATTCAAAAAGCACTTACCGAAGTCGGGGAAAAACATCTATCAGGTAATCTTCCGGCATCGATCGCTTCCTTCTTGGATCGCACGGCACCTACGAAGAAATTACAAGATCCCGAAGAGTGTACAACTGAGGCTGCTATTCGGATAGCAAATTCTATGTCCGGTGGGTGCCTTGTAATTCAGGGTCCACCGGGAACAGGTAAAACTTACACGGCTGCCCATGTCATTAATATGCTCTTAGCGGCAGGAAAGAAAGTTGGAGTCGCATCTAATAGTCATAAAGCAATTGTAAATTTACTCGTAGCGTGTGGAGATGCTGCTAGAGAAACTGGTGATGTATTACAAGGAATAAAAGTTGGAGGAGATGCCGAAGGACCATTGTATGCAAGCAATCGCGCCTTTAAGCATGTAGACGATAATAAAGAAGCACTCGCTACTTTTAGAGGTGGTGTTGTTGGCGGAACGGCTTGGCTGTTTTCGCGCCCGGAGTGGGAAGGTGTACTTGACTTCCTTTTTATTGATGAAGCTGGGCAAGTTTCACTTGCAAACTCGGTTGCAATTGCTAGGAGCGCAAAAAACATCGTTTTGCTTGGCGATCAAATGCAATTGGAACAACCGATTCAGGGCACTCATCCAGGTGATGCAGGTCTATCTTCATTGCAATATGCCCTGAAGGACTTAAAAACAAGCACAAGGGATGCGCCCATTTTTCATGCGGTGGTATCTTCCGACTACGGACTGTTTCTCGGTGAGTCGCGCCGTATGCATCCATCTGTTTGCCGGTTTATTTCTGAAAGTATCTATGAAGGGCGTCTTGGATCATATTCAGAGTGTGCAAATCAAAAAATAATAGTTCCCCCAAACTTGAGCGGCTCAGTCTCAGTCGAAAGCGGCATCGTGTTTAGCGGCGTGGAGCATGATGGCAATATTCAACAAAGCGATGAAGAGATCAAAAAGATCATAGAGATATACAATGAATTGATTGGACGGTCGTACACTGCCACAGACGGCAGTACAAGGCTTCTTTCCATTAAAGATTTTTTATTTATTGCACCCTATAACGCTCAAGTCAGAGCGTTAAAAGTAGCTTTACCCGCAGAGGCAAGAGTTGGAAGTGTTGACAAATTCCAAGGACAAGAAGCGCCGGTTTGCATATTATCGCTTTGTTCGAGCTATGGTGAATATGGATCAAGAGGACTTGCATTTATTCTGGATAGAAATCGGATCAATGTTGCTATTTCGCGCGCTCAATGTTTAGCAGTAATAGTTGCTGATCCTCGCATTGCAAATGCTACAGCTAGTTCTATTAACGAAATGATGCTTCTTAATCTATTTTGCAAACTTACAAGCTAATACAAATGCAATTTTCATAAAACGAATTGATCCAATTTTGAAAAAATTTCCTCCTCGTTATAAAGAATTTTGCCGAAGTGTTTAATTTGGGTTTTTATATAATCATGCCCCCCTCTTTTATGTAGGGTAAGAATATATTCCTTTAATTTATCTGAAATCCCAAGTTTGTATTTTTCAGAGTAATAAATAGTATTAATAATACACAACGTATAATTGGCATTAGGTTTGTATACAACATCTATTTTTTTGTCTCTTAAGAATCGCAAAAACTGCTTAGAATAAATGAATTTTCTTTGCTTGTATGAATATACAATGGATGAAAAATTAAAAAATGCTGTATATGGAATATGGTTTTGAAGCTCGAAATTCAATATAGGCTGGTTTTTAAAGGCCCAAGTATTTTCCATATACCACAAATCAATTACTGATTGACCTTTTGAAATTTTATATCCGCCAAAAGTGTTGCTATGAATCTCAAAATCGTAAAAATATTTTTTGATATCTATTTCTCTTTCGAGAACCAAATCTAAGTCTCTAAACTCGTAAATACCCAAAAAATAATTTCTAATAATACCGCTAAAAATGAAGATGTCCGAACTCTGACTTACCCTTGTGATTATATCAACAATATCCTCTTCCAAAATATCATTCAAATAATTGAAAAATGAGATTTCGGAGGAATGGATAAGCTTGCTAATATCAGATAATTTTTTGGCCACTTAATTTTTGATAATGATTTAGTGCGAATTGATCTGTCATTCCAGCGATATAGTCTACAATTATTCGAAGCTTGAAGTAGTCGTTCAATTCATCAATTTTACTTTTATCAGGAAGATTATTTTCAATAAAAGCAGCGCGCAAAATACCTGAAGAAATCATGCCTTGAGCCCTTTTTAGGTAATGCTTCGAAGAATCAAAAATAAAATCAATATAGTAGTCGAGTAACCCAGTAAGAATTGAGTGCCCAGTTAGCTCCAGTGACTGAATCTCTCTATTTGGAAATATCTTGTCTATACAAATTTGGTTTAATGCTTTTTGCAGTCCAGTCATATCATCTTTAATTAATTCGTTATTGTAAGTACCCGTACATATATCAGGCAAATTCTTTACAAAGTTATCAACCGCCAACTTAACCAATCTGGACATTAAATGAATTCGAGTCCGAACAACCCTGGTCATTTCTTCACCGTGTTCAATTTTTTCATTCTCCAATGCATCAAAAAACTGTTTCAAACCTTCAATATGTGCCAAGGCATCTTTTATATATCCGTAATCATACCATCCTTTGTTAAATCCATCTTCAATATCCATAACTAAATAGCATATTGAATCTGCGCCTTCCATTAAAAATGCTAATGGATGCCTAAATGGAGTTTTGCCATTGTTTAGTTTGCAGCCTGTGACGATTTCGTCGAGATAATTCCTTTCTGATTGGAATACCCCTCTTTTGCTCAACGCGAGAATTGAACCATTGATATTATCGGCGTTGGGATATTTCAAAAATGTACCTAATGTTCCGTATGTCAAGTTTAGTCCAAAGGCATTATCTAACACCTGAAGTTTGGTCAATACTCTAAACCCCTGTGCATTGCCGTCAAATAGTTTGAAGTCTTCTTCATGTAATGGAGATAAATCAAACTTTCGGTTAGTAAACTTCTTTATGAAATATTGTTTTATCACTTCCTCGCCAAAATGTCCAAAAGGAGGGTTACCAATATCGTGGACTAAGCAAGCATTTTTTAACAGTATGGGTACTTCTCTCAAACTTTGAAATTCATTTCTTCCAGTAAAGCTTTGGAAACCCTGTTCCTGGCCTAAGCGAATACCCAGCGAATAGCCTATCGCCATCACTTCCAAAGTGTGAGTGAGTCTAGAATGAATATGATCGTCAGTTGTTAGAGGAAACACCTGAGTTTTATCATGCATTCGTCTCATTGCTGGGCTAAAAATTACCCTTCCAAAATCACTTTCAAACTCATTTCGCGGATCTCCAGCAGTTACTCTTTTTGACTTTTGGAGTCTATCCGGATTTATATATTGGTCCCAATTAATTGACATTTTGTTCTTTTAGCGAAAATAATTTTTTTCTGTCGTAAAATGTATTTCAAAATAAAATTGACTAAATAGTTTGATTTTGTATCTGAAAATTGCTAGCCAATACCTGCATTTGCCTTTTTATACTGCGGCTCAAAATATTAAATATCTTTTTGCAAGATTGCATCTCGCCACGGCGATAGATAGTAATCTCTCTTATTTGCGAGATGCAATCTTGCGGGGAAGCATCCCCGTACCCCTCAAATACAAGACAAAAAACTTAATAATAGCCCTTGCCGTCGATAATGTGACGAACTCCACCGGCAGGGTTTTTGACATCATTTGCTCTCCTTGGAATAAGGTGAGTGTGACAATGCAGAATTGTTTGACCGGCCACCTGGCCGCTATTGATTCCAATATTAAAACCTTGGACGCTTTTGTCGTCTTTAATAGCAATTTCTTTACCCTTTAGTAGTAAATCCTGAATTGCATTTAGTTCCGGCTGAAACATGTCAAAGTAGTCCTTAAAATGCCTTTTGGGAATAATGAGCATGTGATTTTTTGTAACCGGATAATTGTCAAAAATTAAATAAGCCAGGTTATTTTCTTCAATTATTCTTTCTCTTCCCATTTTGCAGAAAATGCAACCTTGTTCCTTATGGGAGTATAACTTATCTAAATCTCTAAAATCTGTGCTGTCATGATCTCTCTTCATCGCATTGCATGAATAGCATAAGGCTTGGTAGTTGTTTATCGAGTCCTCGCCTCCCAAATTCTTAGGCACTATGTGATCTACTTCTAATGCTTTCTCACTATCCATGCACCCGCATAACTCGCACCTAAAGCGTGCTCTTTTTAAAACCTCATATTTTATTGAACCTGAAATCGGACCTCTACTCTTACTTCGATGTTGCCAAATAGCGCCCCCACGTTTTTCAATGTATTCTTCAAGCTTTGTATTGCATATATCTATCAAGCTTTTTATTTCCTCGTCCGTGAGGTCGTTATATCCATTTAGCTGATACGCTCTCTTTTCCTTATTAACGATTTTATGTCCTCGCAGTACCTTGCCCACCATGTTATTAGTAATGTTCTGGTAGTACTCAATTTGGGTCGGGTCCTGCAAGGAAATCTCTTTAGCGATTTCAACATCACACCCGGTTCCGTTATGCCTCAGGAGATATTTAATCATAACAGGCTGGTAGATATGAGACATTCTCATTTTTTCGCCCAAAAAGTCCTTCAACTGAGAATAGGTCATAAAGATATATTTTGTGATGTATTACATGTTCACCGGCGCTAAATTAGTATCTTTATTGACGAATAAAATGAGCTGATATAAAGACAGGTATCTCTCAGCAAGTATCGATTTTAATCAAAATCTAAAATATAGATTGCATTGTGTCTTATTCCTATGTCTTGTGTTTAATGCTAAAAGCACTAAACGGTTGTGAAGATGTTCCGTCAATCATCAGCTTCAAGTACATGGAATATTGAGGTAAATGCACTAGATCACTGTCAGTGAAAACCGGATAAAATTCTTTAGCCAAATATTCGGCATCGGTGGCACCAATTCTAAAAGCAATTACTGTTCCCACATTGCCAAAAATTGAAGCCCGCACCCGCATATCAAGCTGCTCGATGAACTGGTGGGCTAAAAATAGCGACAGTCCGTATTTTCGAGCTTCTGCCAGAATGTTTGCAAAAGCTAAGGTTACGAATGAATGACATTCGTCTATATACAAATAAAATGGTTTGCGTGTGTTTTCCGCTTGATTTGCCCGGTGTAAAGCTGCAAGCTGAATAGCATTAATGAGCATTGCCCCTAACAACGAAGAAGCATCTTCACCTATTTGCCCTTTAGATAGGTTTACAATCAATATCTTGCCGGTATCAAGTACCTGCTGTAGCCGGAAGCTATTTGTTTTCTGGCCTACGATGTTTCGCAAGGGGTCACAGGTTATAAACAACCCGGTTTTGTTGAGGATCGGGGCAATGGCTTCATTTCTTAGTGTTGGTGAATATTTCTCAAACTCATTGAACCAGAATGAAAGGATATTTTTGTTTTCGATGTATGATAAAGCTTTTTGCCTCATGTCCTTGTCAGTTAAAAGAGGTTGTATATCGAGTAAGGTTGAATCAGGCACATGAAGAAGCGTAAGCAAGGTAAAACGCAATATGTACTCCATTCTAGGCCCCCAACTATCCGACCAAATCTTTTTAAATGTAGAAACTATACCGGAGGCTACAAGGTGATGATACTTAGGGTGAATACCTTTCAGGGGATTGAAAGCGATTGGTGCCTCCTGGTCTGTTGCATTGAAGTATATGAGGTCTTTTGCCCTACCCTTTGGTATGTAATTCAGAATGTCCTCGACTATATCACCGTGAGGATCGATAACACACAAGCCATTCCCACGGTCAATGTCAGATATGGCCATATTCTCAAGCAACGTGCTCTTACCGGTTCCTGATTTACCGATAACATAGATATGCTGTAACCTGTCTTTGTCCTTAATACCAAATTTTCGACAAGTATTCCGATAGTTGGTTACCCCAATTGGTGTAATGAAACAGTCCTCCATACATCTATCCTACAAAACTTCTTTGTACTCGGAAACGGAGAATTATCTCAACTTCTGAATATTTAGTCTTTGTATACTAATGCCAAATTGTTTTAGATAATATCTAAGTGGAAACAGGTTTTCAAATTCTGACTAATCAATTTTTGAAGGAACGAGAATTCTCAACTCGTCTAAGCCCAAAAACTATCATTGGTTATCGTGAATTCTTTCATCTTTTTCAAAAGTTGATGCCTGAACTGACTAGTATCCAATTTCTAAATACCGAACTGATTACCGAATTCTTTTGGCGTTTAGAGAAACGAGAACGAATTGTAGGGAGAAATACGATTAAAGTTGGAGTTAAACGGTCTACAGTGCTAACTTATTGGAGTAGACTGAATCCATTTTGTGAGTGGCTTTTACAAAATAAATACATAAACTCAAATCCATTAAGACGAATTCGAGTTCCAAGCGAGAAGTATCAGGATTATTGTGCGTTACCTGATGAAAATATCAGAAAGCTTTATGCTGCGGTATCTTTGCATTCTAAAAGTTCCTTAGCATTGAAAAGGGACACGGCGATGTTGAGTATACTTGTGTTTTGCGGATTGCGGTCCAATGAGTTCCTATCGATTGATATAGTGGATATAGATTTTGATAGGCAACTACTCACTGTCAAATCGTGTACCTCAAAGTCAAAATTGAATCGGTTTATACCAATGCATCCAACATTGATTTTCCATACGTACCTTCATATCATCCAAATAATGCTAGTACAGTGTCACTGAATTTCAGACCAACCGCACAGCCTTTGAACATGACCTGACTAAAACTATTGAGGTTTTCTATAAATAAAACTCGTTTTTCATTATGCCAATTAATTTATAAAATACACAACAAGCACATTGTTCATAAACCCAGGCTTTTGGCAATGTCAGTTTTTAATTTGGACAAAGGGTTCGCCTCAAGTTCAGTAGTAACTAGAAAATCTCCGAAAATATCCTTTTTAACTTCATTAGCCGACTTGCGAGTGATCCGGGCAATTTCCTTTATCTGGGTATTACTGTATTTCTTCCGTTTCTCAATTATGTTTAGTATTTCTCGTTTATGAAACACATAGCGTTTGTCGAGTCTGAATGTTTCGACATAATGCTCATAGTAATCAATTTTGTTGTAGATTTTAAAGGACAAGGCAAAATCTTTTATATCTGAAATGCCCTTAAACGTGCGATGATTTGGCGAAAGTAGTAGTTGAAAGGATACATCATTATTGAAATTGAAAGAGTCCGATGTGGGGCTTAGAAAAAGTTGTGTGGATTTTGACACCAGTGCCTTAGATCCCTTAAATCTCGAGTTACAGTTGTAACAGCATGGAACAAAATTATACAAAGACAGGGCAGCTATAGGATGATTGGCTTTATCTAGAACGTGATCTAATGTGAAGTGATAATATTTATCTTTCAGTACCATGTTTGTTAGATTATACAACTGATCACGTTTTATTGGTAAGGCTTTCACTTGCGTGCCATTTTTTCTTTCCTTAACAATAATTTTAGCGGTTTTATCACTAATTCTCGCAATTTTGACGAAATCCTCTTTTCTTCCGTTCTGAAAAAAATCACTGAGGTTCCAAAAATGGTTTATGTCGCTCGTTACGTTTATATAGTCAATATTGCAATAATAACAAGTTGATAAACTGATTTTATCGTCGTTGTCAGAGAAAAAACGAGCAATAGATGGCTGCTGTTTACCACGGTATTTGGCTTTATCAGCCTTATCATAGTTAAATATCGCTTTGAGATCATCAAGTTTCTTTGTGCCCAAGCTCTTTAGGTCAGTTGATAGTTTCAAAAGCTTGTCTATCGGGGCTAACAAAATTTCTTCTATTTTAATTCCGTGATATTTACTTGGTTTCTTAAAAAAAGAGTCTACATCAGACTGAAATGACTGCAAATCGAAATACGTCAAATATTTAGCCTCAATTGTTTTTTGGGCTATAGCGTTACTTCCGTAGTTTATTTTCAGCATCTTTTTTGAGCAATTTAAGTTTATCTATTTCTTGCTGGTACTTTTTAATCTTTGTATCAATAAAATCATCATAGTCCAATGCTTCTTCTGTAATCTGAAGATGGTTGCCGATTATACCTTTTAGGTAATCTTCTCCAATGTTTTGATAAATAAACTTGTACTCATCCTTCTTCTGCATATAATCTTGACGAAGTTTATTCAGTGCGTCTGTCAGACCATCATTCTTGATGCGAACAACTTCATTGCTAAATTTCAATAAATCGTTAATCTTATCTAGGGCAAATTCCCCAACTGTATTCACCATGAAAAAGCTATGTGTCAAAAGTTCATGAATATTTGCACCAAAACTACTTGATTCAACTTTATCGTTACATGGTATGGAGTAAACTTTACCGTCTATTTTCGTTTCAGAAAGATAGATTGTGTTGTTGTTTGGAATATCGGATAGAATGAATGGCGAATGAGTAATAAATGTGCAGTTAATGGCGCGTATATGTGGAACCGATAATCGTTTAAGAGTTCCTAGAAAATCTTGAACTAACGTACGCTGCAATTCAGGGTGATAGTATAGTTCAATTTCATCGAACAAAATATTCACAAACTGATATCTACAATATTCGCTGCCTTCATTGATTGAATTGATGTTGATAAGGTGATAAATGTATGCAGAAGATGAAAGAATATGCTGCTTCTCGCCTGAGCTAAGGTTGTCAAAAAAAGTTCCATTTGTAAATTGGATACGTACGTCAAAAAATGGAGGGGGTAATACATCTATCAAATTCCCCTTCCCTTTGATGTTCAAATGAATCTCCATTGCTAATTTCTCTACCGAGAATGACTCATTGAGAAATTTCTCATAAAAATTACGATTGCGTAAATAGTTTAGTGATTGAGTCAACTTGAAGTTAATATGGCTGGAATCATTTTTTAGCCTGAGTAAGAGATTATTCAAATAAGATTCAATAAACAGATACCTTACAATAATCTTTCCCTTCGCTGTAAATGTAAGCCTCTTTAGAAATTGAAACTCTGTTCTCTTATATCGTTCATAATTTTGGGAAATGGTGAAAAGCTTTTTTGCGATATATGAAAACGCAAGGCGGACATCAATCTCCTTAGAATCCAATGCGGCATCATTGATATCATAAAATGACAAGACATATTTCACAATCTTCGGGGTAAATTTCATTATTGCGGCTTGCAAATCATCGTCTTTGAAGTGGGTCTTTGCGGGTGCTAATTTTAAATTTAGGTTACTGACGACTCTACCTGGTGCGAGTTCGGAATAAGAGGGTATCAATTTTATGTCACCGTTCGCATCATGTCCTTTGTCTTCTTTTACAGAAAGAATATTTGCCAGTAATCTACTGTGTGTTAGATATTCTTCCCTATTTACATTTATAGTACCATTTTCGCGATAAGGATTCAATACAATTGGTGTCCTATATCCGTCATTTTTATGAAAGACATGTTGAAGCCAATTCCCGGCATAATCTTGGTTCAGTCCAAATAACGAGTAATTTATTCCAATTGTATAAAAGAAGATTTCTTTGAATAGGGTTATGCTCTTTTTATTTATTGGTACTAAAGAAAAACCAACATTGCTTCCAAGTTCTTGTTTCCACAATTCAACTTTTTTCCCAAAACAACTCAACTTGAAAATATCTGGACCAATGTGATAGTAAACTTCAACAAAGACTCGCTTTGCGCGGGCAACTCGATCACCAGTACCATCAAAGTCAGGGACGAGGTTATTAACAAAGGCAAAATTGAATATGGCAGCGAACAATATTTCCGCCAAGGTGCTCTTTCCACTTCCATTTTTACCAACAATAGCAGACACACTGATATCTAGTTCTCTACCGTCAATATCAATAATATTGTAGAAGTTTGTTGGCGTCGATACATTGTGCTCAACCATTTCACAGTCGAGGTTTTCATCTGTATCAGTAGGTAAATACTTGTAATCGTTATACAGCTTATAAATGCGATTAGGACGTAAGTTCTTAATCAAATTATCTGCACACCCAGTGCGCGGTCTAATGGCGATAACTTTAAACAACACTCGTATATAATTTATCCACTAATATAGTTATTGGCGCACAATAATAGCAATAGTTTGTTAGAAGGTCTAAAGAAAGGCACTTCACGTTCTGGAGAACAGCTTTGACGGCCGTCAAATGCTAATTAACGTAATCGATCATCTTTAAAAGTAATCGATTTGGACGTTGACGAAACTACATCCAATCAACAGTTTAAATAAATCGATTTTTTCGCAATAAAATATCTCACAATGTTGTACCTTTATTCTCTAGTTCTTCGCAACAACTCGTTTAGAGCGAAATTCGAGAGTAAACGGTTCAGGGTTCTTCTATCTTATTGGTTTCCAATATAAATAGCCGTTAGGTTCTGTTCCCGCCGGCTCCACTTTATGGAGTACCAAAAGATGTCAAAAGCCCTGAAACTAGATAATTATTTGAGGACAAGTCGGGCATAATCAAATTTTTGGGGCGCACAATAAGGGTTAAGGAAGAATCCGGTGTAGCCATCTTTTGGCGTTTTCTAACTCATTATTTTGAAGGCAGAATTTCACGCTTCCTATATTGTATCTTAGAATGTCAATTTGGTTTCTTTTAAAATTTGTGTCTGATCGAAAATCAATAAGGTTAGCGACCGCATGAAAAAAGCCAGTTTCGCAGTTTAGTATCTTTGGAATTTTTCTCAAAATACTCATATATTGAGTCTCGGTCATAACGTATCAGTTTTTTTTCAGGCTGCGAATAACGGATTTTTCCCGTATCCCTAAATTTCTGCAAAGTAGTTTTGCTTATAATTCCAAGAAGTCTCATCGCCTCCGCCTCAGATAGCCATTTGCTATCAACTAATAATTTTTTTGTCAAAGTGTTGGATGATTTTTTCAATTATTCTATAGAAAGCTTCGTTCTCAATACAAATGACTTCCATAGCATTGTTTTTGTGATTTATTAACAATACCCGAAAGTATCAAGTTGGAGCTTATTAATGCAAATAATATGCGGATAAAATTGTCCGCACCAATTTTGGGGTAATATCACTCAAAGTATTTACTTCGATTTATTTTTGATGATTGACGCTTTTTGACGCGCAGAAGTGGGTTTATGTATTTTTACGTTGTCAATCAGTTCTTCTAAAAAAGGCGTATATTCTTTGCTTCGTTCTGTCAGTTGAGAGTGTAATTTGGATATTTTATTAGTAGGTAAATTGAAGAAGTTCAGGAAATGCTTAATGAAAAGCCTTCGGTCATTGCCGTTATAAAATTCTAACTTTTCTGAATTCGATAGGGCAAATGCAAGTTCATAAATTTCATATTCAGGATTGGTAGCCTTATTTGAATCTCCGATTTTCTTCCAACCATAACTTCTTTCATCTGGATTAATATCATCTCCGAATTTAATAGCAGTTGTCATAATCAAGCGATGTACCATGCCCAGTAAGTTCAGCCGGGTATTGAATGAATTCAATACCTTAGCCAAGAGCGAACTATTAAATATCATGAATGAGAAATTGGACTTCATTTCACTTTTATTATATATTTCTATTACGTCGATTTTTGACAAGTGATTAGATAGGGGATTTTGATCGGTATAAAATTCCACAATTTCTTCGATTTTCATAAGTTGCAGTGCTAAGTAGTGGTACCGGGTTATGTTTGATGATCCTGATATATAAAGAGATTCCTCCAAAATAAACTCAACTCTTTTTCTGACATCTTCTTTATAGTCAAGAATTGTTTTGTTATCCAGGGCATCAATTTCAATATTCTCAATTATTGTAGAGTTGGGTATTTCTTCCTTGTTAGAATTAGCAACATAACACCTTATTTGTTTGATTTCTATTTGGTTTTGGATATAGTTGATGAGGGATTCAAGAGTAGAAAAGTTTTCGAGTTCCTGAAAAGGACCTTTGATGAGCTTTGAAGATGCCATATTATATCCGTTTTACACGGTAATGTACGAATTAAATATATTCGAGCAATGGAGTTATCTTACAAGATATATTATCTTCAAAGATAAATTTTCGTGAAATTAATTGCTACCTGACCTTAAGAATTTTGCATTGTATGAAGAAAATACATGAAATTTTATATAGTATTTTGAGGCTTTTCCTTGTTACAAGTTGTAACAAGCCTATTTTCGGACTTTTTTAACAGTCCAGCACCGATGAGGACGACCGGATATTAAGGACTTAGAAAATTCCTTGGACGAGTTTTAAGGCGGATACAGCGACGATTTGCGTTGAAATTGGAGTAGCCTTATTGCTATCTGAGCATTAATTATCTTGTCATATAGCAATTAGTCATTTTAACATTGAAATAATTTGCTCTACAAATGAAAGCTGTAACTTTTCCTGCTCAATACGGCCATTATATTCTTTTAAACTATTAAAGGCCCTTTTTTCATGGTCTTTCAGAACAGGAAGCTCCTGTTTTCTATAGATTGCAGGTTGTTTGTCCATTTCTTTTTCTTGGGAAAGAAACGAGTTTTCATCCATAAAGACACTTTGCGTACATCTGTCGACACATGCTAAGCAGGTTAAAGCCATCCTCATCCATGTCTCCTCAGTAATATAGAGGGTATTTCTGGAATAAGGGGATATTCTTTAATTCGGATAACGCATAACCTTTAGAACAAATTGCTATAGCGTCAGGTCTTGTTGGCAGCATATACAGGGTTGTCTCATTTTCAACTAACCACAGCTCCGATACCTGCCAGTTGATATTTCGAAGCGTTATTGCCGAAATGCCCAGTACCTCCGCGCCGGGAATTAACTTCTTGTCTCCATCGGCTACTATATTTTTAATGGCATCATTGAAGGATACATCTAATTTCAAAATGGTATCGTATTGTGTGTCTTTGCCGATTTAGACTTCTTTTTAGAGATGGCCATGAGTAAAATTTTAAAATAATTTCACTTAAAATAGGTCTTTGTACTTTTCTTTAAGATTAAACGCATCCTCAACTCTGCCAACTCTCGCATACGCATTTATTAACCCTTGTATTGAATTTGCAAATGTTTTTTGTTCAGATGGACTTAGTGAAGATTCTCTAAGTTGAAAAATTTTCATTGATTTTTCAAGGTAGCGAACACTTTTTTCAAAATACGCATCTCTTTTTATTTTCAAAAAGTCATAATAAGCATTACCGATACGTGAAGTGTCTGATAAAACATTCATTTCATCATTTATAGTAGTGGCATAGTTAAAATACAATGCGCCAAAAGCATAGTTGTAGATGGCATTGTTAGGTTCTAAGCGCGTCATTTTTTTAAATGCATCTTCAGCAGTGTATAATAGGAATGAATCCTTGTTCCCATTATACTTGAATTTCTTTTTGTCTAATCCCATTAATGCTGTTCCGTAGTTGAAATAAATTAAAGCATTGTCTTGTTCTATTTTAATTGCCTCTTGATACTTTTCTATAGCTGCAAGGTGACGCCCATCTTCAAAAAGAGAATTGGCCTTATTGCATATTTTGAAAGCTCGTATGGTATTTTCACTTACAGGCTCATTTGAACCAGAACTATTGGCTGCAATGACTGTGTTAGTTACTTGGTCGCTATTAAAAATATCTTTAGAACCATCTTCATATTTGACCATAAATATTTCAGATTTATCCAACACATACGTAGCTGCTTGCTGGCTTTCAAATCTTTTATACTTTACCTCAATCGCAGATACTTCGAGAATCTTTGCTTTTATTTCGTCACCGTTCTTTTTGAATATAATATCCTGTGAATTAGCTGTTATACAGTAAAGCATTAAGGTAAGTATCAACGTGTGTGTCTTTTTCATTTGTTTGTTTTTATTGGTTAAGGGTTAATTGTGTATATGGTATTGCCATTTCTGGTTTCTATTGAATTAAATTTAGCAGTTTGCATTTTAGGGGTAAAATTGTTCGCGAAGGATATTTCAAAATCTTGAGTAGAATCTATTCTAAATTCTGTATTTCCGAGCCATTGTTTATTTTTGCTCTTGGCGCATACATGCCATGTGTGGTTTCCCAAATCAATTCCCTTCCACCCAAAATCAATTACAAAATCACCGTAAGGCTTTATCGAAATCCATCCTTTAGTTTTCCAGCATTGCTCTTGTTTATTATACCACGCATATGCTATTGATACCGTTTCTTCAGTATTGTTTTTAATCTGTAAACTGTTCCTTACTTCCGCATGGCTAATGAAAGGCATGACTAATAACATTAGTGCTGCTAAAATTGTGTTTTTCATTTTTGGTTTGTTTTTATGATTGTGAGCAAAAAAATAGCGTAACTGAAATTCTCTTGACGTCTCACGGCTCTGGAAGCCTACCTACGCAAAAGACACAGTTACGCCATGCGGCGTACCATAGTCATTTGTTGCGTAGGTTCTTAATTTTCCAGATTTAGAGACGACAACTAAATGTTACAATACAAACTTGTAAATGGTTTTCTTTTATCTAATCATTCAAAATCGGTTTCGTTAATAATTTTTATCCGTAAGGATAAACAACGATCGCAAAAGTAATAATATTTACGATACGTCACTATGAGAAAAATAGACAAGATTTTTTGAAGATTAAGAGATATTAGGCCTTTATGGTGTTAAAATACGCTTCTAGAAAAATATGAGAAATACAAGCATGATATTGTAGCTCTGCTAGAAAAAGGAAGATACGAACATTTGTTTTAGCTAAAAGATATTTTACGGTATTTCAGGAATTGGAGTGGGTGGAAGTTGAAAGAGTAGGTAACCAAAATAGTGTTTTATTTACAAATCATTCGGTGTTCTGGCACTCGATATTATAGAGAATATCGAAGCTGAGCTTAATAATTTCAATAGTATTGTGGAGAAACTGAGGTAAATTCAGTGTGGATGATTGCAAATTATCTTTGAAGATATTTGGTTATTTGAAACTAATCCCGCATTGTGTCATAATATCGATTTTAGGGAAATGTGAATACACCTCAGTATAATTTGAAATAATCATGCCAACTACTTTTTATTCTTCAACTGTTTTCCCAGGTCCATGATTAGGGCTTTCAGTTCCTGTAGATCAGTTTCACCCTGCGGCAACGTTCCGGTCTGGTGCTTATAGTAATTCCATATTTCCAGTACGTCTTCACTGTTTACGTTATAAGGTTGATAATCGGGATTGAGTGATTTCAATAATATTTTCCTATCGCTTTGTATAGTTACCAGTTTGAAAACAAAATCCTGTTCGCCTTTTAGGATAACTATACACGGTGTTCCTGGCTTGATACTTTTCCAATCTTCTATATACTGAGCTATCACCTCACTGTTTTCCGGTATGGGCAACATAGAATCCCCAACAGTAGGGAACATGCGGTATGTGCCTGTCTTAGGCAGATTAGGTAACGTGAACTTAGGTAGCGTGGCGATAAATTCAGGGTCATTATGTCCTGCCATATAGCCGGCCTTTGCCCTTATGGGTACATATTCGGTATTCTCCCTGTTATTTTTATCTACTGTTATCGCCAGTACCCTGATCTTTGAGCCTGTCATATATACATCATTGCCAGCCAGTAGTTCATGCAGTTTATATTCCCCCAGTTTTGTAAGGTCTACTTTCAATAAACTATCTACACTGACCTTAAAATAATCAGAGAATTTTATCATATCAGCAGCAGTAGGATTTATGGTCTTCCCGGACTCCAGCGCCTGCAACTTATTCCTCGATATATCGAGGTTTTGTGACAATTCTTCCTGGCTCAGCTTCTTCCGTTCGCGGAGGAACCGGATATTAGAATTAAAAAAAAGTTTTGGGGTTATCATTTCTTATTGTTACTATTGAAAACAAACAAATGTTGCTAATAGAAACAAAAGTAAGTAATCCTTATGACACCGGCAAGAGGCACGAACGAAATAATACAGGAGTTGCAGAAGGAGGTGCTCAGTTTGCAGGGCTACAAAAAAGCATCCGGCAGGCAATGCATGAATACAGGGCTTGGCCCGATTGAACATGCATTTCCGGAAAATACCTTCCCTGTAGGTGCAGTGCATGAGTTTATAAGCAATGCACCGGAAAATGCCGCTGCAACCAATGGCTTTATCGCCAGCCTGCTTGGCACCCTCATGCAAAAAGGGGGCGGCGCCTGTTTATGGATAAGTTGTAAACGGACGATATTCCCTCCGGCGTTAAAAGTATTTGGAATAGCGCCTGCGCGAATCATTTTTGTTGACCTCATGAGGCAAAAGGATGTATTATGGGCTGTAGAGGAAGCATTAAAATGCGAAGCTCTGGCCGCCGTGGTTGGCGAACTGAGTGAACTTAGCTTCACAGAATCAAGACGGCTACAACTTGCCGTAGAACAAAGCAAGGTTACCGGGCTTATTCATCGCTATAATCCGAAAGGCAAAAACACCGTAGCCTGTATTACCCGGTGGGAAATCAAATCCCTTACCAGCATAAATGAAGGCAACATGCCCGGTGTAAGTTATCCGAGATGGAGCATCCATTTGCAGAAAGTCCGAAACGGCAAACCCGGTAGCTGGCTGGTGGAGTGGGCTGCAGGTAGTTTCCGGCATATCCCCCAAACTATTCTTATCCCCGAAATACAAACACGAAAGACCGGATAGTATGCCTAAACGTTTTATTTCCATATGGTTCCGTCATCTGAAGACGGATTGGGTGGTTCGTCGTCGGCAAGAGCTAGGGGATACAGCCTTTGTTATGGCCGCACCCGAACGTGGGCGGATGGTAGTAAAAGCAGTCAGCAGGGTAGCGCACGCCAAAGGCATTCATGCCGGTATGGTCGTTGCGGATTGCAGGGCAGTATATCCGGGGCTGCAAGTGCTGGATGACCAGCCAGGGCTTTCCGAAAAACTACTCCATGCCCTGGCTGAATGGTGCCTGCGTTATACTCCGGTCATAGCCATTGACCCACCTGACGGGCTGATACTTGATGTAAGCGGCTGTCCCCATCTGTGGGGCGGGGAACGCCCATATCTGAAAGATATCATTATTAAACTTCGTGGGTTTGGCTATGATGTGCGTGCTGCTATTGCTGATACGGTTGGCGCGGCTTGGGCGGTATCCAGATATGGACAAGTAACACCTCTTGTTGAACCAGACCGGCAAATAGAAGCAATAATGTCATTGCCGCCTGTTGCTTTACGGTTGGATGCCGTTTTGTTAGAACGATTGGCAAAACTTGGATTAAACTCCATAGGCAGTTTTATGAATATGCCACGCACAGCCTTACGCAGGCGCTTCGGTCAAACGCTTTTAGACAGAATAGATGAGGCAATAGGGCAGAAACAGGAAGTGATACGGCCGATATGCCCGGTTGAACCCTACCAGGAAAGATTGCCCTGCCTTGAACCTATAAGGACAATAACAGGTATTGAAATTGCTTTAGAAAACCTTTTGGAGAAGCTGTGTAAGCGATTAGAGAGAGAATCAAAAGGATTGAGGGCCTGTGTATTCAAAGCCTTTCGGGTAGACGGAGAAATTCAACAACTGAAAATCGGCACTAACCGTGCAACACGCAATGTAAAACATCTAATTAAGTTATTTGAAAACAAAACAGGCTGCCTTATCCCCGCACTCGGTTTTGAGGTATTTGTCATTGAAGCACCGGTAGTAGAGGATGCTCCGGCTGCGCAAGAGGCATTCTGGGCAACCAGCAATCATGATGATATGGAGGTAATGGAACTATTGGACAGGATAGGAGGAAAGGTAGGTATGAATACGATCCATCGTTACCTGCCGGATGAACACTATTGGCCGGAACGCTCTTTAAAAATAGCCAGCTCATTTGAAGAGAAAGAAACTACCCCATGGCGGACCGATCTGCCACGGCCTGTGCACCTATTGCCTAAACCGGAACTTATTGAGGTATCAGTGCCCATGCCTGATTACCCGCCTATGCTTTTTATTTATAAAGGGCAACTGCATAACATAAAAAAAGCAGATGGCCCTGAAAGGATAGAACAGGAATGGTGGATAGAAAATGGATTATACAGGGATTACTACTGCGTGGAAGATGAAAACGGTAGACGATATTGGCTGTTCCGGTCAGGCAGCTATGATACCTGCGACCCTAAATGGTTTATTCACGGATTTTTTGCTTAAAGAAGATGAGTTATACAGAATTACAGGTAACGACAAATTTTAGTTTTTTACGGGGAGGGTCGCACCCTGATGAAATAGCTGCACAGGCAGCAGCATTGGGCTACCAGGAAGTTGCCATAACTGACCATAATACCTTGGCCGGAATAGTGCGCGCCCATGTTGCTGCGAAAGCAAAAGGCATACGGCTTATTGTTGGTTGCCGGTTAAACCTGCTTGACGGACCAAGCCTGCTTGCATATCCGACTAATACAGAGGCTTATGCAGGACTTTCTGCGTTACTTTCAGCAGGCAACCTGCGTGCAGAGAAGGGACAATGCCATTTGTACAAAACGGATGTGTACAGATATGCCAAAGGAATGAAATTTATAGTCATACCGCCTTTAACATTAAATGCCACTTTTGAATTTCCCCCACAATTCCAAACAGAACTTGATGAGTATAAGCAGGCTTTTGGTAAAGACCTCTACATTGGTGCGGTCCGGGCATACCAGGCATATGATAGCAAGATGTTCTTTCGCTTATCCCAACTGTCAAGTCAGTTTGATATTCCAATGGTGGCCACCAATGATGTGTACTACCATAACCGTGAGCGGAGGGAATTGCAGGACATTCTTACCTGCATAAGGGAAAAGTGTACGATCTATAATGCCGGATTCCGGCTGTACCAGAACGCGGAACGGTATTTAAAGCCGATCAGTGAAATGGAACGCCTTTTCAGACAGTACCCGGATGCGATAAAACGCACACAGGAAATAAAAGAAGCCTGCCAATTCTCGCTTGATAGCCTTAAGTATGTGTATCCTGAAGAAATAACTACGGAAGGAAGGACACCACAGGAAGAATTAGTGTACCTGGCCTGGCAGGGTGCAAAGGAAAAGTTCGGAGCGGATATCCCGCAAAATATCAGGAACACTATTCAGTTTGAGCTGGATTTTATGGAGCGGAAGAACTACGCTGCATATTTTCTGACTGTTTATGACTTTGTGCGTTTTGCAAGAAATAAAGACATTTTATGCCAGGGACGGGGATCTGCCGCTAATTCAGTCGTTTGTTATTGCCTGGGCATTACCTCTGTTGATCCTTCCAAGTTTAAACTGCTTTTTGCCCGTTTCATGTCTGATGCACGTGATGAACCACCTGATATTGATGTGGACTTTGAGCATGAGCGGCGGGAAGAAGTGATCCAATACATCTACCAGAAGTATGGGCGGGACAGATCCGGTATTGTGGCAACCGTTACACAGGTGCATTTTAAGGGCGCAGTAAGAGATGTGGCAAAAGCAATGGGGTTGTCGGTTGATGCTGTTAACAGGCTATCAAATTCCTCATGGGAGTTTAACGAAGAATGGTTTGCAGGAAAGCGGACCACAGAAGATGGCTTTGATCCTAATGATGCCCACCTGATGAAAGTGTTACAGCTTACCCGGCAGTATATAGGCTTCCCGAGGCAATTGGGACAGCATACGGGCGGGTTTGTTATCACGCAGGGCAAGATAACTGACCTATGCCCGATATTAAATGCCCGGATGGAAGACAGGACAAACATAGAGTGGAATAAAGATGATATAGATGCATTAGGCTTTCTTAAAGTAGATGTACTGGCATTGGGTATGCTTACCTGCATCCGTAAAGCCTTCGACCTTGCCAAAAAACTTTATGGGCTTGACCTGACATTGGCAAACATTCCGCAGGACGACCCGGCTGTATATGAAATGGTAAGCCATGCAGATACGATAGGTGTATTCCAGATAGAGAGCCGGGCGCAAATGTCGATGCTGCCACGGCTAAGACCGAAATGCTTTTATGACCTTGTAATAGAAGTAGCTATTGTGCGGCCGGGGCCTATACAGGGCGATATGGTACACCCATATTTGCGCCGCAGGAATGGCGAAGAACCTGTAGAATACCCATCAAAAGAATTGGAGGAAATATTAGGCAGGACTTTAGGTGTTCCGTTATTCCAGGAACAAGCTATGGAAATAGCTATTGTAGCTGCGGGGTTTACACCGGCCGAAGCAGACCAGTTACGCCGTAGTATGGCGACCTTTAAAGCAAAGGGCTTAGTCAGCCAGTTTGAAAAGAAGCTGGTAGATGGCATGACTGCCAAAGGCTATACAGAAAACTTTGCCCGGCGTGTATTCAAACAGTTGGAAGGTTTTGGTAGTTATGGGTTCCCTGAGAGCCATGCGGCCAGTTTTGCCTTGTTAGTATATGTTTCTTCATGGATAAAGTGCTATTACCCGGATGTATTTGCAACTGCCTTATTGAATAGCATGCCTATGGGCTTTTACCAGCCTGCACAGATAGTTATTGATGCGCGAAAGCATGGGGTAGAAGTGAGGCCTGTAGATATAAACCATTCTTGTTGGGACAACACGCTTGAAGAAAAGGCAGGTAAGTATTTTGCTATCCGGCTCGGCTTCCGGCAGGTAAAAGGATTGGGCCAGGAGGACATGGAATTGCTTACGGCTGCAAGGCAGGGGGCATATACAAGTATTAATTCCTTGATGGATGCAGGGGTATCACCGGCAGCAATAGAGCGGCTTGCTGATGCTGATGCGTTTCGTTCAATAGGTCTCGACAGGCGGGAGGCGCTCTGGGAGGTATCTGCACTTGCTGATCGCCCAATGGGGATGTATGAGGGGCAAACCTCAGCAAGTATAACCGAGAAAGGCGTACAGCTGCCTTCAATGACCCCATCTGAGCATGTAGTACAGGATTATAGCGCTATGTCCTTATCCTTAAAAGCACACCCGGTAAGTTTTGTGAGGGAAAAGCTGAGCTTATCGCAGGTAATAGCGGCAAAGGACCTTAACCAGCTGAATGATGGTGCCTGGGTACGGGTTGCAGGGCTTGTTCTGGTCAGGCAACGCCCGGGTACGGCCAGCGGGATTTTGTTCATGACCATAGAGGACGAAACCGGGACAGCCAACCTTGTTGTTTTCTCAAAGCTGTTTGATAAATACCGTAAAGAAATTGTACGTGCAAGATTGCTTATGGTTGAGGGTAAACTCCAGCGGGAGGGAGAAGTGACTCACGTAATAGTTAAACACTGTTATGATATGTCGGGATTGTTATATCAGCTTACTGAACCGATAAATGACGCCCCTCCGGTACTCACTTTATCCAGGGCAGATGAAAAAGACGGAGATAAGCTTTCTCCGCAGGAAAAGAAGAAGCAATTAAGCAGGGTAGTGCAGGGGGAGATATTTCCGGCGGGTAGGAATTTCAGGTAGCTACAGTCTTATTTTGCACTTCTATTGTAAAAGCCGCGAATTATTTACAAAAAGGCAAGACCTATATTCATTGCCAGCAAAATTAATCAATCTCTGCGCACCTCTAAGGCAACATAGTGTTTTTCTTGCAGGCCGGAATCTGGCCGATGCAATTGCTGAAGACTCAATTTTTATTGGGTCGTTTCAATATTTGTCTTTATAGATGGTACAGAGCATATAAATCGCGAAATATTTTAATTACCTTTAAATTTCGCTTAATAATATAAGAAATTTATTTTCTATTTTTTGCCGAATATATTTTTTGCTGTAAGATTCTCAAGTTGGTAAATATTCCGTTATGAAAAGAAGTCTGTTTTTATTGATTTTTACTGTTGCTATTTTGTGTTTCCCATTAATATCAGAAGGGCAGATAATCAGCACTGTTGCTGGTACTGGCGTAGCTGGAAATACCGGGGACGGAGGACCTGCGACAGCAGCCCAAATGTATTATCCATTTGGATTAACATTTGACAACGGCGGAAACTTATATGTGGCTGATCTCAACAATAATAGGATTAGAAAAATTACCCCGGGTGGATCCATTACAATGTTTGCAGGGACTGGTGTTTCTGGATATAGCGGTGACGGCGGCCCTGCCAGTAGTGCCAGATTGCAAAACCCTACTTCAATGGTTTTCGATAGTCATGGTAATATGTTCATTACAGATCATAATAACCAACGAATAAGAAAAGTAACTCCATCGGGTATAATAAACACAATTGCGGGAAATGGTATTACTGGCTTTAGTGGCGATGGTGGGCCAGCATCAGCCGCAACCTTATATAGTCCCACTGGAATAGCAATTGACGCGATTGGCAACCTGTTTTTTTGCGATCAAGGAAACCAAGTCGTAAGAAAAATTGATACCAATGGAATTATTACATCTGTTGTTGGAAATCTTGCTGGTACTTTTAGCGGCGACGGTGGCCCTGCAACTACTGCGAGTATTTATGCTCCTAATGATTTGGTAATAGACGGCAACGGAAATTTGATAATTTCAGACGCTGGGAATAACAGAATAAGAAAAGTAGATACCAATGGAATTATTACGACAATAGCGGGCAATGGTGGAACTGGTTTTAGTGGTGATGGTGGGCCAGCTACGGCTGCAAGCATATATAATCCTGTCGGTCTAGCATTAGACGGAAACGGTAATTTACTTTTTGCCGCTCAAAATCATCACAGGATAAGAGTAATTAACGCTGTTGGAATCATCAGTACTCTTGTTGGTACCGGAACAGCAGGTTTTAGTGGCGATGGAGGGCTAGCTACAACAGCTCAATTGAACAATCCATGTGATGTGGCAATGAACTCTTTAGGTGATTTATATATTGCCGATACTCACAATGATAGAATCCGGAAAGTGGCATGCGCAACATTTTCAGCAGGAACAATAGCAGGCCAGTCGGATGTTTGTGCTGGCAGTAGCATTGTGTTTACAAACAGTGTTTCAGGTGGGGGCTGGTCATCATCTAATACTTCGATTGCAACAATTGGCAGCACGGGAACAGTAATCGCTGTTGCATCAGGAACAAGTACAATTTCATACTCAATCACCGGCAGTTGTGGAACAGCTGTTGCCACCAAAATTATTACTGTCAACTCAACTCCCACAATCACGTTAGGTGCAAACCCTTCTATCTGCACGGGAAGTACCACTGCTGTTCTGCCATACTCAGCTACTACTGGCAGCCCCACCACCTATACCATGGATTGGGATAGCTCCGCCAATGCAAGCGGCTTTAGGGATATTGCTCCCGGAGGTATTATTACAACAGTGGCGGGAAATGGGGTATGGGCATTTAGTGGCGATGGAGGTCCAGCTACTAATGCTTCGTTTGTATTAAATCCAGCTATTGTTGGTTCACCGCATGGTGTTGCAGTTGACAGAGCTGGGAATATTTATATAGCTGATTGGGGAAATAACCGTGTCAGAAAGGTTGACTATAAAACTGGAATTATTACTACTGTAGCTGGTAATGGGAATTATGGTTACAGTGGTGATGGTGGTCCTGCAACTGCTGCCGATATAACTAATCCTGCTGCGGTAGACGTGGATGCCTTTGGTAACCTATACATATTAGATGCTAGTACTCAAGTTATTCGAATGGTTAATTCTGTTGGTATAATAAGTACCGTCGCAGGTAATGGCACTTCGGGATTTAGTGGAGATGGTGGTCCTGCAACTGCGGCTCAATTGCGTATGGAGTTATGGAGTGGATTGAAATCTGACAATTTTGGAAATCTCTACATAGGTGACGGACAAAATGGTCGAATACGTAAAGTAAATAGTTCAGGAATAATTTCAACTGTAGCAGGAAACGGCTTGGCTGGTTATAGTGGGGATGGGGGGCAAGCTACAAGTGCTAAAATAGGCACAGCGGTTAGTTTTGCAATTGATAATGTAGGTAGTATATTCTTTAGTGACCCTGATAATAATGTCATCAGGAAAGTTGTTAATACTGGTATTATTAGTACGATTGCAGGAAATGGAACCACTGGTTATGTTGGGGATGGTGGACCAGCGACATCGGCCAACTTTAATGGATCGTCAGGGATTGGGTTGGATAATTTTGGAAACATATACATCGCTGACCAAAACAATCATGTTGTCAGACAAATAAATTCCAGTGGTATTATTTCCACTATAGCAGGAAATGGAACCACTGGTTTTAGTGGCGATGGAGGTTTGGCGACTGTAGCCCAATTATGGCGACCGACAGGCGTTGCGGTTGATACTTTTGGTAATTTATTTATTGCTGAGAATGTGTTAATGAGGATTCGGAAGGTAAATGCTTATACCTCATTACCAACCTCACCTATCCCAATAACATTGCCAGGGTCTGCTCTTGCCGGTGTTTATACCGCAACATTAACGGTGTCAAACGGCTCCTGTTCAAGCATTTCTTATCCCATAAGCGTTACCATAGATTCAACTCGGGTTGTTGACACTATTTCAGGGTTATCAACTGTCAACATGGGTTCTACTATTTCATTGTCTAATGCATCGACAGGTGGTGTATGGAGCAGTACCAATACTTCAATAGCAACTGTAGGTTCCGCAGGTCTGGCTTCAGGCATTGCACCAGGCATAGACACAATCCGATATACAATAGCAAATAGCTGTGGAAGTGTATCTTCTTTTAAGGTTATAACAGTTAATCCAATCGCAGCAAGTTCTTCTTGCAAAATTATTACCACAATTGCCGGAACTGGGGTATCAGGGCATACGGGCGATGGAGGGCCTGCTACTGCTGCAAGAGTTACTTATCCGTTAGGAATTGTACAGGATCGAAATGGGAATATCTACTTTGCTGACTATGTTGATTTGACAGTTCGGAAGATTGACGCCATTGGTGTTATTACTACTATAGCAGGTGGAGGAACTATTTTTCCCGGTGATGGAGGCCCTGCTACATCAGCTGTTTTACAAGGTCCTTGGGATATCACTGTTGACACAAATGGTAATTTATACTTTTCAGATGCACATTGCATAAGAAAAGTCAGTGCCGCAGGAATTATATCTACATTTTCCGGCGCACATTCTGTCAATAGTTTTGCCGGTGACGGAGGACCTGCTTCAGGAGCGCTATTTAATGGCCCGGCAGGTATTGCAATTGATAGGATGGGAAGCATCTACATTGCGGATGTCTCTAATCACAGAATCAGAAAGATATCTTCGGCTGGGATAATCACCACTATTGCAGGAAATGGCTCGGCTACATTTAGCGGAGATGGCGGCCCGGCAACATCTGCAGGCTTACGTCAACCTACGGGATTAACAGTTGACGAAAATCTGGATGTTTATTTTACAGACTATCAGGCTCGTGTTAGAAAGATAAGTCAGATTACGGGTACTATTCATACTGTTGCTGGAACTGGTATTATCGGCTATAGCGGCGATGGCGGACCTGCAACAGCGGCTGAGTTAACCGGTATTTTTGACGTAGCGATTGATCAAAATAGAAACCTTTATATTGCAGACTACTCCAACAACCGAATTAGAAAGGTAGACTCGTTGGGTATCATTACAACAGTCGCAGGAAATGGAACGGGCGGATTTAATGGAGACGGTGGCCAAGCCTCACTGACTCAAATCTATCAACCTATCGGAATGTGTGTGACTTCGGACGGTTCAACGCTGCTTTTTTCAGACTGGCAGAACCACAGGGTGCGGAAAATAAGTAATCCGGTGGCTCCAATTGCAGGTCCCTCACTAGTTTCAGTTGGCTCGTCAATTCCGCTCTCAAGTATTACCTCTGGTGGCACGTGGAGTAGTAGCAATCCGTCGCTAGCTACAGTTGGTTCAACTGGCATTGTAACAGGGGCATCCTCCGGTATAGCAACTATTAGTTATACAGTTATTACCGCGTGTGGGACATCTGTAGCAACGAAAGTAGTAACGGTAACCACATCGTCAGCAACTGCCTGTAATATAATTACTACCATAGCCGGTAATGGTACCAGCGGATACAGTGGAGATGCAGGGTCTGCTACATCTGCAATGCTTTCAGGTCCTGTGGGAGTAGCGAAAGACAATAACGGCAATGTTTACATTGCAGATGGAGGTAATAATGTAATTCGTAAAGTAAGTAATAGTGGTATTATTACAACCTTTGCGGGAACCGGCACAGCAGGTTTCAGCGGTGATGGCGGGCCTGCATCTGCAGCTCAGTTGGATTTCCCACGCGCTCTGGCAATAGACGCAAGTGGGAATCTGTACATAGGAGATGTTAATAATTTTCGTATTAGAAAGGTTAGCGCGACAGGTATTATTAGCACTATAGCCGGAATTGGGTTGCATGGTTATAGTGGCGACGGTGGACCTGCTACATCAGCTACATTGATGGAAGTGTCCCAAATAGTAATTGATAAAAGTGGGAATATACTTTTTGCTGATCGCGTTAGTAACAATATCAGAAAAATTAATACCGGCGGCATTATCAGTACTGTCGCAGGTGATGGTACTCATGGTTATTATGGTGATGGCGGACCGGCAACAGCTGCAGCAATGAGATGGCCAACGGGTCTTGCAGTTGATAGTATCGGTAATCTGTATATAGGAGATTGGCGTAACCAAAGAGTCAGATTTGTGAATGCTGCCGGTATTATTTCTACCATCGCAGGAATTGGAATGTCAGGTTTGAGTGGCGATGGCGGCCCGGCAACAGCAGCATCTGTGTCTCCTGAATCTGTTGCGATAGATATTGCAGGGAATTTGTATATTGCTGATAATCATTCTGCAATTCGGCAAATTGACCCTTCAGGCATCATTACTACCGTTGCAGGTATCTATGGATTGTCGGGTTATAGTGGCGACGGTGGGCCGGCAACAGCAGCAGAAATTTCCTCTTCCCCATATTACTTAGATATTGACATTTTGGGGAATTTGTATTTTGCTGATTTAGGAAACAATGCTATCCGGAAAGTAGTATTGCCTTTGTCAGCCAGGAGTATTCTTGGTACTTCCTCTGTTTCAGTAGGTTCTGCTATTACGCTGTCTATTTCAGCTGGAGGAGGCACCTGGAGCAGCAGCAATCCTTCCATAGCAACTGTGGGCTCGACAGGTATAGTAATCGGAATATCTGCCGGCATTGACACAATAAGTTATACTGTGACCAACGCTTGTGGAAGCGTCGTAGCAACAAAAGTAGTCACGGTAACAGCATTAGTGAGTGGTGGTGGCTGTGGTATTATAACAACGTTTGCGGGTAATGGCACGGCGGGTTACAGCGGAGATGGCGGACCAGCTACAGTTGCTAGCATTAATAATCCATTAAGTGTCAATATGGATGCCTTTGGCAACCTGTATATTGGTGGCAATTTGAATCATTCTGTAAGAGTTGTTAGTCCTGCTGGCATTATTTCGACTATCGCTGGGACGGGTGCTTCTGGGTTTAGTGGAGACGGAGGACCAGCTACAGCCGCTCAATTGAGTTTTGTCGCTGCAACGGCTACAGATGCAGCTGGGAATATATACATAGCAGATCCGGGGAACAACCGAATCAGAAAAGTTAACCCATCCGGAATAATAACCACATTTGCTGGAAATGGCGTAGCAGGTTATTCCGGCGATGGAGGCCCTTCTACGTCGGCAAGTTTGTTTTCTCCATTCGGTGTTGCTGTCGATGCTATCGGGAATGTCTACATCGCTGATGAAAATAACAACAGAATTCGGAAAGTAAATACTACTGGCATTATTTCAACATATGCCGGAAATGGAACCGCTGGATTTTCGGGGGACGGTGGGCCGGCAACAGCAGCGGCGTTGGACGGGCTCACAAGCATCAGATTTGATAATTTGGGTAATGGTTACATAGCAGACCAATACAACAATCGCATTCGGAAAGTAGATTTATCCGGTATCATTACTACATCTGTCGGGAATGGTACCGCAGGTTATTCAGGAGATGGTGGTATAGCGACGAACGCACAATTAAACTATCCGACAGGTATTGCAATAGACAATATAGGCAACGTGTATATTGCAGATCAAAATAATAGCGTTGTACGCAGAGTGAACCCGTCGGGTGTGATTTCAACTTTTGCGGGAAATGGTGCAATTGGATATGCCGGTGATGGCGGTACAGCTACTGCAGCAAGATTGAATATTCCCTGGGGGATTTGTGTCGATAATGCAACGAATGATGTTTATATATCGGATGGTTTTAATAATCGTATTCGCAAAGTAACTCCCTTCAGTAGTTTGGCCCCAATCGGTGGTACATCATTTGTCTCAGTTGGTTCTACGATTACACTATCAAACACAACAACAGGTGGCGTATGGACATCCTCAAACCCTTCAATAGCCACAATCGGTTCAACGGGTATTGTTACTGGAGTGTCTACGGGTATTGACACAATAAGTTATACTGTGACTAATGCCTGCGGAACAGCAGTAGCAACAAAAGTGGTAACAGTAACCGCATCATCTGGAGCTTCATGCCGGATTATCACTACGATAGCTGGTAGCGGAACTTCAACTAGTACTAGTGGCGATGGCGGGCCAGCGACATCTGCTACAATGGGGCGGTTATTTGGATTAGCTCGAGATGGGGTTGGTAATACCTATGTGTCTGATTTCACAAATAACCGAATCAGAAAAATAGATACTTCAGGTGTGATAACTACATTCGCAGGGACGGGTGCTGGTATAACATCCGGAGATGGTGGGCCGGCTACAGGGGCAGGGTTGAATGGGCCATCTGAATTGGCCCTTTACGGAAACAACCTCTATATTGCTGAGCATAATTCTTCCCGTGTTCGTAAAGTGGATATAGCATCGGGTATCATAACCACCTATGCCGGAAACGGTATAACTGGTTATAGCGGTGATGGTGGGCCAGCTACTGCCGCTCAGATCTCGCATCCTTACGGTATAGGGGTGGATAATGCCGGTAATGTATATATTCCAGATCAGGGTACATATCGAATTCGTAAAGTCAGTGCTGCAACAGGCGTAATTACTACGTTTGTTGGAACCGGAGTGGCGGGAAACAGTGGCGATGGCGGTCCGGCCTCAGCCGCTACGATTCAATTAGGTGATGATATAAAGTGCGACACAGCCGGCAATATTTATTTTTGCGATTTTGTTAATAATGTAGTAAGGAAAATTAATACTGTAGGAATTATTACTACAATAGCCGGTACGGGTGTTGGAGGATTTAGCGGAGATGGCGGATCTGCTACAGCCGCTAAACTATTGGGCCCCTGCGCCGTTCTTCCCGATGTGCATGGGAACGTGTATATATGTGATGCAGACAATCATAGGATACGATTGATAAACCCATCCGGTGTCATCGCTACAATAGCAGGTATTGGTAGTCCCGGTTTTAGCGGAGATAACGGCCCTGCACTTTCAGCAGAGGTTAATCGGCCCAATGACATGATATTTGACGCTACGGGAAATCTCTATTTCTGTGATATTGAAAACCATAGGGTTCGAAAAATCGCACTTTCATCATTAAGTGTATCTTCAATATCCGGCCCTTCATCAGTATGTATCGGCAGTACTATAACATTGTTGGACAGTATGGCAGGAGGCATCTGGTCATCGTTAAATGCAGCAGTAGCAACAGTTGGCTCTACTGGTATTGTTACCGGTTTGGGGGTAGGTACAACAACTATCAGTTATACCGTCACCAATGCATGCGGTGCCGTATCGGCTACCAAAACAATTACTGTAACTGCATCGCCGGGAGTAATATCAGGCGCTACATCTGTTTGTACAGGTGATACAATTATTCTGAGCAATGCAACACCGGGCGGGACGTGGACAAGCGGTAACACTTCCATTGCCAATGTTGGGTCTTTAACCGGAGTTGTAACCGGTGTTGCATCCGGAAATGTAGTTATTACATATTCTTTGGGAGCGAGTTGCCAGGCTACAACAACGGTCAATGTCTTATCTCTGCCTGCTGTTCCTTCTATTTCCGGCGGTACGTCGCTATGTATTGGCTTAACAACTTTACTGAGTAATTCCATGCCGGGGGGCTTCTGGTACAGTACAGATGCTTCAAAGGCTACTGTTTCATCGTCCGGCCTAGTAACCGGGATATCCGGTGGTAGTGTTGCTATTGTGTATGCCGTTGCTAATTCATGTGGTATTGGCTTTAATTCTGTTTTTGTTAATATCTCTGCCCCAACCCCGATTTCCGGTGTTCCATCAGTTTGTGTCGGCGCAACAACCACGTTGAGCCATAGTTCACCGGGCGGTATCTGGAGTAGCAGCAATGCGCTTATTGCGTCTGTAGGTTCAGCTTCCGGTATTGTCACGGGCATATCCTTTGGCACCTCAACTATTACTTACACAATGGGCCCGGGTTGTTTTGCGACAATTAATGTATCAGTAAATGCATCTTCAGTTTCCATAACGGGTACCAGTTCTTTATGCATCACTACTTCAGCAATGCTTGGTGGGGCACCATCGGGCGGTGCCTGGAGCAGCAGTAACCCTTCTGTTGCCGCTGTAGGGCCTTCGGGTCTTGTAACAGGCATCGCTTCCGGAACGGCTACGATTAGTTATACTATCGGTGGCGGGTGTTATGCTACTAAGACGGTTACTGTTACCGCTACCGGCGGACCCATTATGGGAACAGCCGGTGTGTGCAGAGGGTTCACAACTATATTGATAGCACCCATGCCCGGTGGAATCTGGAGCAGTGCCAGCACTTTCTTTGCTACAGTAGGCTCTGCAACAGGCATTGTATATGGTGCATCACCCGGAACATCGGTAATTACTTATTCAGTTGGCGCCGGGTGTACGTCTACAATTACGGTGACGGTACGCCCTGTTCCCGCTATTATGACTGTGACCGGAGGTGGGACATTCTGTGCGGGTGGTCCGGGTGTAAACATTGGTTTGCCCGGGTCTGCTGTAGGCATTAATTATCAACTGTATCTTGGGGGTGTTCCGGTAGGCTCACCTTTAGCCGGCACAGGTTCTTCTTTGAGTTTTGGTTTACAGAATATTCCGGGTGTCTATACCGTTAGGGCAGTAGACCCGATTACGCTTTGCCAGTCTAATATGACAGGTGGCGCTACTGTTACTGCATACCCATTACCTATTATAGGCGTAAGCCCGGGCGTGGCAATCTGTAGCGGTGGCTCAACGATACTTACCGCCAGTGGTGCTATCAGCTATATCTGGTCTCCAGGCACGGGGCTGACTTCAACAGCAGGTTCAGTTGTTAATGCCCACCCGGTTACAACAACTACGTATACAGTTACGGGCACCAACAGTTTTGGGTGCCGCAATACGGCTACTGTGACGGTAACGGTCAACCCGTCGCCAACAATTAGTGCGGGTTCAGGCGTGTCGATTTGTAGCGGTAGCTCAACGACACTTACAGCCAGTGGTGGTGCCAGTTATACATGGTCTCCAGCTACAGGTCTGTCGGCAACAACAGGAGCTACTGTAGTCGCAAGCCCGACCACAACCAGAACATATACGGTAACCGGCATTAGCAGCACCGGTTGTATTAACCGGGCTGCCGTCACAGTTACTGTAAGCTCATTGCCCGGCATCGTTGCTTGTCCCGGTGTGGCTATTTGTTATGGCGCATCTGCAACACTTTCAGCGAGTGGCGGTGCAACATACGAATGGTCACCTTCGGTAGCATTATCAGCATCAACAGGGGCAAGTATTGTCGCAAGCCCTGCTGTTACAATAACCTATACGGTAACCGGCACCAATGGTACAGGCTGTACGAACCAGGCAACTGTAACAGTAACGGTGAATTCACTACCCACTGTAAGTGCATCATCCGGCGGTGCTATCTGCAATGGCTCATCAACCTCACTTTCTGCATCCGGCGGCGTAAGTTATACATGGACACCTCCCACGGGATTATCTGCTACAATCGGTGCCACCATCACAGCAAGTCCTTCTGTTACTACCACATATACCGTTACTGGCACTAATAGTAGTGGATGTTCCAATAGGGCAACTGTAACTGCTACTGTAAATGCCTCTCCATCCGCAATCAGCACAACCGGAAATCTTTGTGTTGGCAACTCGGTTACATTAACCAATGCTACTTCCGGAGGTGTCTGGAGCAGTAGCAATCTATCGATTGCTACCATTGGTAGTGTCACTGGTGTTGTTACGGGCGTGGCATCAGGCACTACAACTATTTCCTATACACTTTCTTCAGGTTGCCGTGCAATTTCGATCGTTACCGTTGCGGCATTGCCATCAGCTATTTCAGGGCCGGCCACTATTTACTCAGGTAGTTCTGTTACCTACACAAATGCCACATCAGGCGGGATATGGAGCAGTAGCAATACTGCAATAGTCAGCATCGGAAGCGTTAGCGGTATTGCTACAGGAGTAGCTACAGGTACGGCCACCATTTCCTATACGGTTTCGTCAGGGTGTGGAACCACGCTTTTGGTATCCGTATCTGCAACACCCACCGTTTATACAGTAACAGGTGGTGGTGTTCACTGTTATGGCGGTGCAGCGGTGCCAATAGGGCTAAGCGGGTCGCAAATAGGAGTTACATACCGGTTATACATAGGCGGGGTGGCAACAGGAAGCCCTGTTTCAGGGACTGGTGGGCCAATTACTTTTGGTACATTTACCACAGCAGGTACATATACCGTTATCGCAAATCCATCAAGTTCAAGTCCGGTTACTATGTCGGGCAGTGCCACTGTTACCGTTATTTCCTCAACAATGCTTCCCGCTCCGGTTGCTGTCACAGGGGGTGGCACCATGTGTGCCGGAAGTCCCGGACTGGCAATTAGCATGCCGGGGTCAGCAGTCAGCGTTAATTACCAGCTTTATCGAAATGGCATTCTTACAGGAAGTCCACTGCCGGGAATAGGTACTGCACTTAGTTTTGGTTTGCATACAGTTCCCGGATCGTATACTGTTATTGCCACAAGTACGGTAAATGGATGCTCGCAAAACATGCTGGGTGGGGCTAATATAACCGTATTCCCTACGCCTAATGTGTACAACGTGACAGGGGGAGGCAGTTTCTGTACGGGAGTTGGCGGTGTAGTTGTTGGATTGAGTAATTCGCAATCGGGTGTTAACTATCAATTGTATAATGGCACTTCCGCTGTTGGCAGTCTGCGGCCCGGTACCGGAGCAGCGTTTAATTTCAGTACTGTAACGGCTTCGGGTATTTATTCTGTAGTTGGAATAAGTAGCTACTGCACAGCAAACATGTCAGGTACAGCCACTGTAAGCGCAAACCCTGTTCCATCGATCAGTGGCTCTATATATACAGTAGCACCGGCGGCTTCCATTACACTTACAGGGTCAATTTCCGGCGGTGTATGGACAAGCGGTACACCATCCGCTGCTGCCATAGGCAGTTCAACAGGAATAGTTACCGGTGTTACTTTAGGCAGCTCAACTATACACTATACCTTACCTACCGGGTGCCGTGGTACAAGAGTCATTTATGTGACACCGACAGGGCATAGGGGTATCTCCGAAGATTCATCTACTTATGCTCTATTTGCGAGACGAGTTTATATCCGGCCTAATCCTAATACGGGTACTTTCTGGATTAGTGGCTATTTTGGTGATGATGCAGAGGCCACACTTGAAATATTCAATATGCTTGGACAAAAGGTATACAATAGGGTGGTGAGGCTACAAGACGGTAAGCTGGAGGAAGAAATTGTTTTAGAGAGCATTGCGAATGGTACCTATCTGTTGAATGTGAGCAGTGCTACTTATAGGGATATGTTCCATATTGTGGTAACCAAATAGTTTGAAGGGTACTATTGGCATCGGGTAGGGTAGGTTGTCTTGGATTCAAACGATTTGAATTATCTACCTCAATTGTTCATCTGAACTTTTGATGGATAATTACGAGGCCGGATTAAATTGACCACCTGAGAGAAAAGAGAAATTCTGGTTTAAAACGTCCAAGGGTGGTCATTTTGACTGACTTTACACCGTAAGCTTGCACAGACTTAGAACAAATAAAGTGTTCTAGCTTTTTTTATACCTATTTGCAAATTCAACTAATTTTCGGTGAAGATTTAGTGCCCAATTTGGATCTTCTTCGATAGGCAAAATACCTTTTTCAGCCATGGTGTTACGGAGAATAATTCCTTTAGAAAAGTCTTTACCAGGAAGAATAAGCAATGTATCATGTTGCAGAATGATGGTAATTAATAAGTTCATTGTGTATTCAACTTGCCTCGTGAGTGGATTTATATTATTGCAATCTGTTAAGGCCAGTGATTTATTTATTGCACTGTCAGTTTTAGTGGTTGCTAATTCAGACTGTTGTTTTTCAGGGTATATTTTTGCTAATAGCCAATCATTCAGGTTTATTCCCATTGTAATAGCCTCCTGCTGAAATTTCACATAATCGGCTATAGGAATCCTACAGGCAATACTCTTTGTATTTAACTGACTCGGATATATTTTCTGCGCTTTTTTCTGGTTGGATAAATCTATAGATTTCATATGAACGAGTTTTGACAACCAATGTTGTGCTTTTGTTTGGGGTAAATTGAGTCGTCTGATTTTATCTTCATTCGATGAAATGGTTATTGAAATAGTCAAAAAGTATCACGGGAATTTTGCTCCAAATGGTCGAGTATGGAGTATCTATCATAGAGTATGAGTTTTTTTTCGGGCTGCGAAAAACGAATTTTTCCTGCATCCCTAAATTTTTGCAAAGTGGTTTTACTTTTAATGCGAAGAAGTCTCATTGCCTCCGCATCAGATATCCATTTGTCTTCAACTACTGACATTTTTTTATCAATATGTTGGATGATCTTTTCAATAAGACTGTAAAAAGCTTCATTCTCTATGCATATGACTTCCATAGTGTTTTTTTGCTTTCGAGTTAAGAATAGACAAAAGTATTAACTAGGATGCTCTATATGAGAAAAAGATGCGGATAAAAATGTCCGCACAAAAATTTGGTAATGTCACTCAAAGTGTTTACATGTATTTTTTTGATGATTGACGCTTTTTCACGCGCAGAAGTGGGTTTATGTTTTTCTACGTTGTCGATCAGTTCTTCTAAAAGAAGGCGCATATTCTTTGCTTCGTTCTGTCAACTTGGAGTGTAATTCGGATGTTTTGTTTGCAAGAGAGTCGAAAATTTTTTGCGTGCCGGAAAGGGATCTTTTATGAGTTATGAAGTTGCCATCTATTTTATCTGTTTTACACGGCATTTACTAATTAAATATATACAAGCGAGGGGAGTTACCTAACAAGTTTATATTATCTTCAAAGATAAATTTTGGAAGATTTAATTGCTATCAGGCCTTAAGATTTTTGCATTGTGTGAAGAAAATATATGAAATTAGATATAGCATTTTGATGTGTTTTTCTTGATACAAGTTGTTACAAGCCTATTTTCCGACGATTTTTAACAATCCCGCTAAATATATCGTTAGCTTTGGTGCTTCCTTTTATCAAGTTGGAGCCTATTAATGTGGACCTAATTTCTCAGTCTTGATCCGTTCTTTCGAATAGATATCCTATTCCTGGCAAACAAGAAATAGGGTTATGCACTCCGCCCAATTCGAAATTGACCGCTAAATAATTTAATTCAAAGTTCTGGAAACTTGCAATTCTAATGCGTCAAACCATGGTCATACCGTTAAATTTCCGGGAGTAGCACCGTAGTCTGAGTAAATTGGGAACTTACTTAAGCTATAGCCTGTGATGAGAACAAATTGCTGTTACTTACTAACGACCAATTAAATCAAGATAAGTCCTCGAACATTCAGAATGTGGATTTGCGGCAATCATTCATTACCGGTTTGTAGGTGTAAAGCCGGAGAAACCGATTACTTGCTAAAAATGGCATAATTTAGAATACAATGTATAGCAAATTGTCATTATTTTCGCATTATTCATCCCTTAAACGAAAAATATGAACAAAGCAGAACTAATTGACCAGATTGCAAAAGATTCCGGCATTACTAAAACACAGGCAAACGACGTGCTCGATGCCTTTACAAACGGTGTTGTTACTACGTTAAAGAAGGGTGATACCGTGACGCTGGTAGGATTTGGCACATTTTCAGTTTCACAGAGAGCCGCCCGTAACGGTCGTAACCCACAAACAGGTGCGACTATTAAAATAAAAGCGGCAAAAGTGCCGAAATTTAAGGCTGGCAAAGATTTTAAAGACAAAATTGCAGGTGCTAAAGTAAAGACCAAAAAATAGTAATTACTATTGATTTATTTTTTGAAGACCGGATTATCAGGATCATAGATAGACATTGGAAAAGCTTTTTGGGAATAAGTAGCATTTCATGCCTTTGATTTAAGCGCAAATTGAATTCTCTTTGACGGGCATGTCCGAGGAAGTTCAATTTGCGCTTGCCAAAGTATGTCTAATTTGTGTGACTGTTTTTGGACCTATTTCTTTTATTTCTAGAAGATTGCCCATGAAAATATGGCGTGTCAATTTGATCGAGGAAGATAAAGTTATCTCAAAAAATAGAAGAAAGATAGGGCTACGGGTTGGAATTCTGGTTGTTTATTGCAAAATCCGGGCAATTTGACCAGGCTAACCCAGTTTTGCTGACTAGGTCAAACCGGTTTCGTTTGGCCACCCTAAACCGAAATATTTTATCACTAAAAACGATGCTGAGAATGATTCTTGCCATGCCATAAAAATAGACAACGTTAATTCTTCGCCAGCAAAAAGGGTGGTCAATTTGCCTCGGCCTGAGGTGGTCAGTTTGATCGGCCTATCCAGCTAAGACCAAAAAATAGTAATTATCCATAGATTTACCTTGGATTTTCAGGATCATAGATAAACATGGAAAAGCTTTTTTGGAATAAGTAGCATTTCATGCCTTTGAATTAAGCGCAAACTGAATATTCTTGGCACTCAATAATACATATAAAATATGGGCAATCGTGCAAGTGTGAGCGGTAAGCGAACGAGGATTGCCAATATACGTGGCTGACAGGATAACATATGGGGGCACGGTATAGCTTGTTGCTAACTTTATTTCGGGCAAAATCCATTAGGTTTTGCCAAGTAGCACTTCAGCAAATCACCACCTGGTGCAGACCGACAGACTAGTAGGCCGTTTACACTGCGTATAGCCTGTAACCATCTACGTTTACAATGACTGGTTGTACTGGTTTTTATCTTGCTGAAATGCTGCTACCCAACCTTTAGTTAATACTGCCCCGTCTTATTTACCACGGCCCTTAAAAACTGGTCGTTTTATAGTGATAAAGAGTGAAATAAATGAAGAATTACTTAATGAATTAACTTGGAAGGATTTTTCCTATCTACCAAATGAAAAAGTGTTTGTGCTTTTGTACAGTGACCTTAACAAGGGTATAGAGTTTCAAAAATTACTACACGGGAATGATTTTGATTTTTGTCTTAACCCCCTTTAGTTTGGACATTTTTTTCAAAAGGGTTTAGGTTGTCGG
>CAZBPS010000019.1:0-66584 GCA_964493865.1 uncultured Flavipsychrobacter sp. | reverse complement strand
ATTTTATTAGTAGTTCCTCAGAGACTCGAACTTGGATCGTCTGATTAAGAGATCGGTCAAAATTCAATAACCGCATCCAAAGCCTCATCAGCATCTTTATGAATAAAATTAGCCTGATACCCAATTGTAGTAGTAATAGATGTATGTCTATATAGCTTCTGTAGCATCTGTATAGGTATCTTATCCCCCGAAATATTCCCAAAAGTATGCCTGGCAATGTGCATTGTCAATTTCTTTGTAATGCCTACTTCTTTTGCAATATCTTTCAGTGATGCATCCAGTTTCTGAATGACGGCCGAAATTCTCCGTTGCACCTCGAATGTATCTTTGAGATCAGGTAGCATTTCTAAGTACGGGAACACCAAATCGTGAGCGTAGTTCTTACCTCTATATTCAGAGAGGATTTTTAAAGCCTTTTCAGGGACTTTCAGTGACCCAGGTTTTTCATTCTTTCCCATAGAGTAATATAGCCGGTCATTCTGAAAATCAGCCCATTTCAGCCGCAGTACGTCCGATGCACGCATTCCGGCAAAGTAGAAGGCTATAAGCCATAGGTTACGGGCGTGGTGCTCCGTCGAATCTTTTGGTAGTTTTAATCCTTCCAATAGCTTTACCTCCTCTGGTGAAAGCCCTATTTTCAACGATCTCGGGCTTTTCAATTTTATTTTATCCCTCCCAAAAGGGTAGTATTTAACATCTACAATACCTGCGGCAATCGCCTTATTAAACTGAGTTTGTATGATTGTCAGGTAATTAACAATGGTTTGTTCGCTTAATTTTTTAGCCTTCAAATATGCCCTGTATTTATTCAGCAATAAAACTGTGATCTGCTGGAAGGAGATGTCGGAATCATTAAGGAACTGGCGGAATGAGGATATACGCCCGGAATCGTTGCTGTACTGATTAAATTTTCCTTGCTTTTTCAAAACGGCCAGATGGATATCTCCCTGTGCAAAAAAGGAAGATGTCTTTGATGTTTTCAACCTGCTTTTTATTACCTGAGAAGAAATGTCATTTTTCTGCACTTCCATATCCAGCAGGTTATCTTCTGCCTCAGAAAGTTTCTTAGAAAGCAGGTTGTTGAGGCGGATGGAATTAGGATGGGATTTCTTCACTTTCCTATTTTTCTCGTCCCAAAAGGATTCTTGAATATGATGCCCTACATGGACATAGGAAGATTTGCGGTCTTTGGTAATGCGAACAGCAAGCGGGTATGTGCCGTCTTTGTTTTGTTTCTTACGAAGCACTATCTTTACGGAAGCCATGCGATACGTGTTTAAGCTGTAATCCTTTATTTAACTGAGGATATAAAGGTACAACTTAGGTACAACATTTCATGGTTTTTCTTGTTTTTACTTGTATTAATATGAACAATATATTCAGTAAAATAGGCACTTTCAGGCCATATTAGTTCATATCAGACCATTAATTACAAGTGTTTTCCACTTGCGATACCTATAATCGAAACCCACTAGCAACAACACTCCAACAAGTAGTTTTTTTACACCCTCCACAATCAACTCCATACCAATCACATACACATATTTTCACTAAACTCAAAAACCGGCGAAACGCATATCCGGCAAGCATTTCCGGCGAAAAACTTTTTGGCATGACGGCACAGCAAACTGTACCATCATGCTTTTTTTATTTGGTAGCATCTATATCGTTGCGCAACTTTACATTATCCCGGAAAAATTCCGGGTAATACCATTTAGACATTAAAAATCGGTATAAAGCTCGAATTAGCCCGGAGGGCTTAAATGTGAATAACCGTAGGTGAAACCTACGGTCTGAAGAGCATAGCACACAACCCCGAAGCGGGTTGAACATAAGTTATGTGCCGATTATAAATGTCCAATCGGTATAAGTTCTTTAATCCCGATAGCTATCGGGATTGAAGTGCGAAGTCATCAGGTGTAAAAAATTTGTAAAAAAAGTGTAAAGATAGTGTCCATAAATAGTTTTGTAAAATAATGAATGTCAATATACTACACATATTTTCTCGTATCCAAAAAAATATAAAAAATGATGGCACTTTCGCCATCCGCTCCCCCAAAAAAATCTCCCGCTCTTTATTACCTTGCAAGCAGGGTTTAAAACAATCAATATCTTTTATGAGGAAAGTCTGTTCCACGCTATTTATAATGTCCGCTCTGAGCCTGCAAAGCAAGGCCCAGCACCACAATACAACACAGCTATACGACCCCGGCATCCACATGCAGGACCACAGCCTCGACTTTCAGCGTATGAGGCTATCCGTATCATTCGTACCCGAAAAAGGGCTGGTAAAAGGTAATATCACCCACTTTTTCACCCCCTTACGCGAGCAGGTGGATACCTTCTTCCTCAATGGCCCAGGCATAGCGGTATCTTCAGCTACGCTCAACGGCAAAAACGTAAAATACAGAACCACCGATGATGGCATCGTCTTCTACCCCGGCCAGCCACTCCACTATGGCGAGGCCGACAGCCTGAACATTATCTATGAGGCAACCCCACGCCGGGGCATCTATTTCATAGGATGGAACGACGCCGAAAATCTTTCCCGCAAGCAGATATGGACACAGGGCCAGGGCATCGACAACCGCCATTGGTTCCCCTGCTACGACTGGTCTAACGACAAACTCATTACCGAGGTGCTGGTAACATTCCCCAATGGCTACAAAGTGCTGTCCAACGGCACAAAGCTGGAGGAAAAAGACCTTGGCGATGGTAATACACTGTGGCACTACCGTATGTCTCACCCACACGCCTCCTACCTCGTGATGCTGGGCATAGGCAAGTATGAGGTAAAGGAAACACGCTCGGCATCGGGTGTCCCGCTTTATCAGTGGTATTACCCCGAATGGGCCGCACGGTACAACTATACTTATAAGTACAACGAGAAGATATTTAACTTCCTCGAAAAAGAAATAGGCGTACCCTACGGCTGGGAATCTTACTCACAGATACCCGTGCAGGACTTTATGTATGGTGCCATGGAGAACACCAGTGCCACCATCTTCGGCGATTTTTTCGAGGTGGATGCCCGCAGTTTCAACGACCGCAACTATGTATCGGTAAACGCCCATGAGCTGGCGCACCAGTGGTTTGGCGATATGGTTACCGCCCGGTCGGGCAACGGCACATGGCTGCAGGAAAGCTTTGCCACCCACTACAATATCATCGCCGAGCGCGAATGTTTCGGGCAAGACCACTTCGATTGGGCCCGCCGTCAGGCTTGTCTTACCGCTATAAATACCGCCGACAAAAAATCCATATCCCACAGCCACGCGCCTTCCTCCATCATCTATCAAAAAGGCTCCATAGTGCTGGAAATGCTCAAATCTATAACAGGCCGCGAAGGGTTCAACAGGTCGATAAAACGCTACTTACTCGCCCACAAATACGCCAACGTGGACGGCAATGAACTGATGAACGCCTTCCAGGACGAACTGGGTATGCCCCTACAATGGTTCTGGGATGAGTGGGTGTATCGCGGCGGCGAGCCTGCCTATAAAGTAACGTTCGATGACATCGCCACAGGTAGCAACAGGTATTCCCAATTTGTGGTATCGCAGGTGCAGCCGGTTAATGAGGTTATGGGTCTTTTCAAAATGCCTTTTGTTTTTGAGGTGCACTACACCGATGGCACCGTGGACAGAAAGACAGAGTGGATAGAAAAAGAAACGCACGTGGTAAAAGTACCCAACAAAAACAAAGCAGCCATTTCATTCGTGCTGTTCGACCCAAACAGCGAAGTGCTGAAAACAACCACTTTCGATAAACCTTTCGAGATGCTGACGGCACAGGCACTACACGCCCCCCACATGATTGACAGGTACGATGCCGTACTCGCTATGCGCGGCATCGCCCCCGATAAGAAGCGTGATGCACTGAAGCAGATATATGAGGCCAACAGCTTTCACGCCATTAGGGCCGAAATAGCCACCCAGCTTCTCGACGACAAAGCCAGCGAGGGCATTGTACGCATGGCGTTGCACGATAAAGACGCGCAGACAAGAAAAAGCGTGGTGACCAATACAAAGAAAATTGCCCCATCGCTCCTCACCGACTACGAAGCCCTGCTACAGGACTCATCCTACATCACCATTGTCAACGTGCTCGAAAAACTATGTTTCGGTTATCCCTCCAATACGCAGAAATACCTCAATGCCACAAAGGGTATTGATGGCACCAATGGCCGCAATGTACTGATAAAAAGGCTGGAGATAGCCGCAAATAAAAATGGTGGCAGGGACGATATTGCCCAACTGATAAATTTCACCTCAAGGTCATATGAGTTTGTTACTCGCACCAATGCAATGGCTGCGTTGCGCCGCCTCAACTATTTTGATGAAAGGCTGCTGGCCAACTGTATGAATGCCTGCGTTAGCTCAAATGGCCGCCTGGCAGGCCCCGCCGCCGAAACCATAAAATATTTCTATGCGCAGGGCAAACACAGGAAACAGATAGCAGATGCCATAACCGCCAGCGATGCCAAAGGAAAAGACAAAGAAATACTAAGCAAACTTATCGACTAACCTGAATAAAAATAACTAACCTCACGCATTACCCTATGCCGGTGCAAACATTCACCACAAAGCTCATCGACACCCTGCGCCATGCCGGGATAGAACGCACTGTGGCTAAAGGGGCTTTTTTGCTGAAGGAAGGTGAGGTGGAAAAGAATGTGTACTATATCGAATCGGGAGCGGTGCGGGTGTTCCTTTTGTCAGAGCATGAGGAGCTGACCATAAGGTTTGGGTATGAGGGTTCTGTTATCAATTCGCTCGCGTCATTCATTAAGGGTACGCCATCGGAATTTTACATAGAGGCCATACGCAAAACCAGCCTGCGGGTGATAAGCAAAGAAGAACTGCATAAACTCATCTACGGCAGCACCGAAAACCTGCAGCAATATACTGCTATGCTGGAAGTACTGGTAACACAGCAGATAGAAAGGGAGATAGACCTGCTCACCGTTTCGCCATCAGAGCGGCTGAAACGGGTGCTGGAGCGCAGCCCGAACCTGTTTCAGCAGGTGCCGCTCAAGTATATAGCCTCTTACTTGCGTATGACCCCGGAAACACTGAGCAGGGTACGGAATTCTTGATATGGATCAAGGCACCGTAACTTATGCCGGGGCATTTTTGCATAAAAAACAAACATGCAAACAGACAGCAAACAACTCATCAACGACCTGCTACTGCTCACCGACAACCTCACAGCCCGTGTGCAGCAACTTAAAGCGCTCGACAGCACAAAACTGAACTATAAACAAAACCCCGGTAAATGGAGCGTGCTGGAATGTATAGAGCACCTGAACCTATATGGCGACTACTACCTGCCCGAAATAGAGCGGCGCATACTCGCGCAAAAAACAGGCAGCAGTACACCTGTTTTCAAAAGTGGCCTGTTAGGCAACTACTTTGCCAACCTGATGCGCGCGGAGGCCAAACCGGGAAAAATGAAATCGCCCAAGGATAAAAACCCTGCAAATTCAGCACTGGCCATAACCACCATAGACCGCTTCCTGAAACAGCAGGATCGCCTGAAGACATTACTGATACAGGCAAAACAGGTAAACCTCACCAAAACCAAAACTTCCATATCCATATCCAACCTCGTGAAACTCCGCCTTGGCGATACCTTCCGTTTCCTCATCTATCATATAGAGCGCCACGTGAAGCAGGCGGAGAAAACTGTATAGCTATGCCTTATTACGCACAGCTATTTTCTCTAGCTTCTCCCGCAGGTCGCTCATGTTCACCGGCTTATACAAGTGGTCATCAAACCCTGCGTCCGTTATCTTCTGCTGCTCCGTCACCGATGCCGTGAAGGCTATTATATACACATCCCCCTTGGGCGCAGGCAGCGCGCGTATCTGCTTTATAGCCTGATATCCGTCCGATACCGGCATATGCAGGTCAAGGAAAACAAGGTCGAAGTCTCCGGAAATGAAGGCTTCATAAGCATCCTCGCCATTCTCCACTATCACCGGTTTCACGTTCAGCTTATCCATCTGCTTCATCAGTATCATCCGGTTCACGTCATTGTCTTCGGCTATCAGTATCCGCAGCTGGCTCAGGTCGGCTTTCTCCCCTGCTGTGGGCGTGTTGTTGCTCGCATCCGCCGCCGCTATCACAAAAGGTATGGTAAAGAAAAACCTTGAGCCCTTTCCGTGGCTGCTCTCTAATTCTATCCGGCTGCCAAATAGTGCTAGTATCTTCTTTACAATGGCCAGCCCCAGCCCCGTACCCTCATGCTTGCGCGTTAGATGTGATTCGGCCTGAGTAAACAACTCGAATATCTGCTCGTGCTTATCAGGGTGTATGCCTATACCGGTATCCGCTATCGAGAACAGCACCTCCGCTTCGCTCTCCGTTTTCTTCACTAAGCTCAGCTTCACGGTCACGCTCCCCTTTTCGGTGAACTTTATGGCGTTGCCTATCAGGTTATACATCACCTGCGACAATCGTATAGGGTCTGTGACGACGTTCATTGTCTTCAATCCCTCATCCACATCCAGTAGCAGTTGCAGGTGTTTGTTATTTGCTTTTATCCGCAATACAGCGCAGATATTCTGCATAAAGCCGGCCAGGCTCACGGGTGCCTGCTCCAATTCCAGCTTATCAGAGTCTATCTTGTTAAAGTCGAGGATGTTATTGATAAGGGAAAGCAAATCAAGCGCCGAGAACTGAAGTATGGTCAGGTTCTCCTTCTGGCGTTCTTCTGGTTTGTCCTCCAGCAGCAGCTCAGATATGCCTACCACAGAGTTAAGCGGAGTGCGCAGTTCATGCGACATAGTGGAAAGAAAATTCGACTTCGATTCGGCCAGTTCATGCGCCTCCGCTATAGCCGATTGCAATTGCCGGTTTAGCTTTTCTTTCTCGCTGATATTCACATTTATAGCCTCAAAGAAAAGATAATGCGACACTACAAGCGAAATGAAATTGAGGATAACAATGATCTCAAAGCCCGGCGATACAAATTCCTGTGGTGCGCCGGGCGAGTAAATCCCCCCATTGCCATGAAAAAAAAGGAACAAAACGACGGGAAGTATACCGGTAAGTGCATAAAAGATGCCATACCTGCTGCCTAATACAAAAAAGCTGCTCAGCGCAATCATGTAAACGAATTGCACCGTTACCAGGTTGATCTTATGGGCATACACAAAAATGTTGGTCCAAACTACGAGCACCCCTACCAGGATCATGACATGAGTTAACGCCTTTAAATATACCGGCTTGTACAGCAGCACCTTCACCAGCATCACATAGATAACACACGCTATTACCGCTCTTGCCACCTGCAGCCATTGCCCGGCTGCACCGCCAAACCCTATAACTACAAGAGCTTTAAGAATTGAGAACAGCAGGATGGCGTATATGATACGCACTCGGGCCCTAACAAAAGTATCGGGCTCAGCACCCTGCACCTTATTAAGCGACCAATTGAAAAATGACAGTGGTTTATCCATGGTTGTTTTCCGCCGTAAATATACCGCACAATTTTAGCGAAATATGCTGTTCCATTTACTAATGGACCGGAAATAATTTTCAGGGAGTGCCTTTTACTAATGGTATGTTGCCTTTTTTCTCTCGCTGTTTCACCTCCCCTATCAGGAAACCAAAAGGCCGCAACCACGATACATTGTCGCATATGATCTTTACTATGCCCAGCAGCGGTATGGCCAGCACCATACCCGGTATGCCCCATATCATCTCGCCCAGTATCACCACTACTATTGTGCAAAGCGGGTTTATACTTACCCTTGCCCCCACCACCAATGGCTCAAGCAAATAACTCTGGGTAAACTGCACAACACCATACACCGCCAGCACCCATAGGGCCATATTGCTACCTCCCTGGGTATATGCCATCAATGCCGTAAGGATATTGCCTATAAGGTTGCCAACATACGGCATCATTTCCAGCAGGCCACACAGCACAGCAAAAAACAGGGCGTGCCTTATACCTATTATAGAAAACCCCACGCCATACATTATCCATAATATCCCTATCATCATACCCATCCCTGATATATACTGCTGCGCCACCCGACCACTTGAATGCATAATTTTCTTGGACTTTTCCCGGTTTTCATCCGAAACCAATTTCAGCACAAAATTTTCAAGGTGTCCCCTATAATAGATGAACATGAAGATGTAGACCAAAACAAGTAACGACAGACCCAACATAGAGGCCGCGGAATTTGCAAAACCGGCAATCTTTCCACCCAACTTCGTCGAAAAATTCTGCTCTTTCAGCATTTGCTGCTGCTGCTCTACCGTTAGGCCCACAGTTTTCTGAATAAATCCCTGTATGCCTGCTGGTATCTTACTCAACTGTGATGCGATATTATCAGCATCCTCTGCTATTCCTGCCACCTGCCACGATAGCAATGCCACAATACCACTGCCTACTCCCATAAACAACAACACACATAGCAGTGCAGACAGTACCTTACCCAGCCTCTTTTTCTCGAACCACGCACTAATGGGCACAAACAGCATGGCAATCAATGCCGCAAAGGTGATGGGTACTAAAAAACCTTGCGCCACATATAACCCTCCGCACAACAGAAAAACAAAAATCAATATCTGGGTTGGTTTGTTCATTACGTTCATGTTACATCATTTTATGGTGACAATAGCTTCTCATTATCCTGATTTTTTCTTCCTAATTTTAATCCTGTACTTTATAAATTTCTCCAATTCTACCGCAAAAAATATTACTGAAGAAAGACCGATACAAGTTAACAACTCTTTTATAGTAAGTGGCTGAGTTTTAAATATTTCATTTGCAAAAGGGAGATAAATAATCCCGAACTGAAGCGCGGCGGTCAACAGTATGGCACCGATAAGAGGCTTGTTCGTAAACATCCTTCTGAAAATATATTCATGGTCGCTGCGTATGCCATATACATGCCCCAACTGGGCAAACAGCAATACTGTGAATACTTCCGTTTGCCAATGCGTGTCATTGCTATGTATAGTGTATGCTTGCAGTCCAAGGGTGATTACTGCCATAAGAATTCCCACCCATATAATATGGTAGCCAATCCCCTCCGAAAAAATACTTTCATTGGTAGGCCGTGGCGGACGCTTCATGATATTCCTTTCCGCCTTCTCATTTGCCAGTGCCAGGCCGGGGAGACCGTCTGTGACAAGGTTTATCCAAAGAATATGAATGGGTAACAACGGTATGGGCATACCAAGCAAAGGAGCTGCAAAAATAATCAGTATCTCCGCACTATTACACGCCATAATATACTTAACAAACTTCCTGATGTTATCATATATCCTGCGCCCCTCTTTTATTGCTTTTACTATTGTAGCAAAATTATCATCGAGCAATATCATCGAAGATGCTTCTTTGCTCACATCCGTACCTGTAATACCCATAGCAATACCGATATTTGCCGTCTTTAGCGATGGGGCGTCATTGGCCCCATCTCCGGTCATGGCCACAAAGTGCTGTTTCCTGTGCAGTGCCTGCACAATGTCTAACTTCTGCTGCGGTGATACCCTGCCATACACACTTATATGCTCCACCTTTTCATCAAGCTCTCCGGGCGACATATTACTCAGTTCTTTTCCGGTCATAGCAAATTGCCCTTCAGCAAGAATGCCAAGTTTTCGGGCTATGGCTGTCGCGGTCTCTATATGATCGCCGGTTATCATTACCGGGTGAATTCCGGCCGTTTTGCACTCCTGTATTGCAGCTTTCACCTCCGGCCTCGGTGGGTCAATCATGCTCACAAGGCCTGCGAATACGAGGTCGTTCTCAATATCTTCGGGATAATGACTATCCGGCAGTTCATCAAAAATCCGATACCCGTAGGCAATCACCCTCATCCCATCGGCAGCCATAGCACTTGCCTCATTTTCTGTTGTTTCTCTAAAATCTGCCTGCATCCCCGATACTTCGAGAATAGCTTCTGCTGCACCCTTTACTATAGCGATATACCTGTTTTCATACTTGTGGATAGTGGTCATCCGCTTCCTGTCCGAATCAAAAGGAAGCTCCCCTTCACGCGGAAATTTATCCACGATGCGCAGTAACTTATCTCCTGAATGAGTGGATATGACATAGTCCGTTATTGCAAGTTCAGTGGGGTCCCCTACCCAGCTGCCCTGTTCATTTTTCAATACATCATGGTTCAGCGCCATTGCGCTCTCTAAAAACGGAATTCCTACAGACAACTGCACGGGCACATTTGCCGGTCTCACTTCCACAATTTTCATTTTGTTCTGGGTAAGGGTACCGGTTTTATCTGAGCAAATGAACGTAACGGACCCCAATGTTTCTACCGCATGTAGCTTTCTTACAATTACATTCTTCTTCACCAGGTGCCTGGCTCCGTTTGCTAGGGCTACAGTTATCAACGCCGGAAGCGCCTCAGGAATAGCAGCAACGGCAAGCGATATGGCAACAAGCAGAATATTCATCGGCTCTTCACCACGCAATAGCCCTACACCAAAAAGAACAATGCAAATTATCAGTATGAGGTATGATAGCTTTTTGCCAAAATCTGCCATCCTTATCTGCAAAGGTGTGCGCACTTCGTCTCCCTGGAGCATACCGGCAATCTTGCCAATCTCCGTATTCATACCAGTCTTCACAACTACGCCCTTGCCCCTGCCATTGGCAACAATAGTGGCCTTATATGCCATATTTACCCTGTCGCCCAAAGACAGTTCCGGATCCTGCAAAACGCTAGTCATTTTATCCACCGCAACAGACTCTCCTGTAAGTGAAGACTCTTCGACACGGAGCGAATGTGCATCTATTAGTCGCAAATCGGCCGGCACTACCTGGCCTGCTTCTAAAAGCACAATATCTCCGGGCACTAATTCAGAAGAAAGTACGCTTTGGGCCTGGCCCTCCCGCAGTACATTCGCCTTCGAAGCAGCCATCTTTTTTAGTGCCTCCATGGTTTTCTCCGCACGGTATTCCTGCACGAAACCCACAATGGCATTCAAGAGAACTATTACCAGGATGATTATTGTATCTACCAAATCGCCTGCAATGCCGGAAATTACAGCTGCAGTGACAAGCACAATAATCATAAAATCCTTGAACTGACCCAAGAATATCGCCCATGCCGGTTTTTTCTTTTTCTCAATAAGTTCATTAGGGCCGTATTTTTCCATAGCCTCTTGCGCTTCACGCACAGAAAGCCCATTCTCAGAAGAACCCGTTTCTGATAGAACCGTCGCAACATCAATAGTATGCCAGTACTTCATCAAATAAAAGTTAAGACTATGATGTATAGATATACAAAAATCGGCGCAATGCTTCAGGGCAAAAAAAACATATATCCAATACCAAATCCATGATAACCGTCACAATAGACCAACAAATTCGTCCCAACTGTCAGGAGCTTTGTCAATATTTAGGGTACGGGTTATTGATGCAAAAATATCTTTAGGCTTTTTGTTCTGCTGGCGCAAATGGTATACTGATGTAGCCCCCTCAGACTTAGACAACTTATTCCCTTCTCCATCAACAAGTAAAGCATGATGATAAAAATAATTTTCTTTAAACATTTCTCTACCACATTGGCCAGACAGCCAAAGTTGGGCTAATGTGGACGGTAGTAAATCTGCACCTCTAACTATAAAATCGATGCCAAAAAAACAGTCATCAACCAGTGACGTAAGCTGATAGGCCGGAAAACCATCGCGTTTTTTAACAATAAAATATTGCATAATGGCTGGCAAAATCGTCTCCACCGTTTCTCCTCCAAAGGTCCTGGCTGATATTTTATCCAGCGTATTTGTTCTCATCCGCCAACTTACCCTGGACGCATCAAGGCTTAAATGCTTGTTCAGGCAAGTACCGGAATAAATATTCTCAGAACTTAGGCGCTGCACGTCTGTCCGGGAGCAGGTACAGGCAAATACTTTCTCACTTTCCCTTAAACGGATTAATGCCTCCCTGTACAATTCCATTCTGTGCAATTGTGAATATTCAGTCTCATACTCCCGCACATTCCGTGGCCCTTCATGCCAGGTAATTCCGAGAAAATCAAGTGTATCGAATATATCCTGAACATAGCGCTTATTAGTACGCTCCATATCTGCATCATCTATCCTCAGCATAATCTTGGCATTCGTCTTCTTAGCGAGTGCTGAGGTTACGGCAAATGAATATATATTACCAATATGAAGAAACCCACTTGGTGTTGGCGCAAATCTCGTTTTTTTAATCAAAAGGTCGTTACCCATAAATCACTTAACGGTAAATTTCAGATTTTTCATCCACAAACATAATCATAAACAAAAAATGGCTCCCGAAAAGGAGCCATTTTTGCATTCCTGATTAGAAAAACTATTGCTCGACCACTACATGGAACACTTTGCTTTCTAAAGTTGTATGTAGTGTAAGCAGGTACATACCGCTGGCAACATGATTGCGGAGTTGGATTTTTTCATCCAATTCTCCTTTTTTCGCCATTACTTTATTAGTATATACCACCTGTCCTATAACATCAGTTATCTCAATAGTAACCTCTTCGTCATCTGTTGTACCCAATGCGCCCTTAACAGCGAATACACCATGGTTCGGGTTGGGCACCACATAAACATTACTATTACGTGGCAAAGCTGCCATAACCCCAGTGGAATCTGTATTTGCATCACGATGACCAGTCGGCGTAACACCAATAGACTGTGTCGCGATACAACCGGATGTGGATGTATAAGTGATGGTAGTTGTTCCTAATGTAACACCCGTAACTACACCGCCGGTACTGATTGTTGCTACGGATGTTGCGCTGCTGGACCATGAACCTCCTGATGGCGTACCGGTTAAGGTAATTGTAGCAGATGGGGTAACAGTATATATTGACCCTGTAATAGCAGGAGCCGTATGCACACCCACAGTTACACTGCCGGTCATGTTGTTAGTGCAACCTGTTGAGGTATTTGTGGCCACAACTGTGTAGGTGCCCGCCACTGTTTGCAAACCAAAGCTGATAGCCGAACCGGTACCAGTAACAGCCGACCCTACCCAGGTAGTTCCCCTGTATAATTTATAACTGATACCCGAGGTGGAACCACCTAAACCAACAGTAACGCCGCTACCGCCGGGGCAATAACTTCCCCCTCCGGTGACGGTATATGCTGTAGGCAGCGGATTAACAATAATTGTTGCGCTGCCCGACATAGACCTGGTACAGCCTGTTGCCGTGTTTGTAGCGATTACGGTATAGCCGCCTGCTGTGGTGAATGTGCCAAACGCAATCGGACTACCTGTGCCGGCCATCGGACTACCTACTGTTGCTGCACCATTATACAATTGATAATTCACACCTGTAGTCGAGCCACTCAGGCTGATAGTATGTCCAGTACCACCGGTACATAAACTACCACCGCCTGAAACAGTATAAATAGCAGGGAGCGATGTAGCAGTTATGATAGCACTGCCACTCATGTTAACAGTACACGTAGTAGTTGCGCTTGTGCCCGAGATTGTGTAGATGCCTGCAGTTGTAAATACACCAAAAGTAAGTGCAGAACCTGAGCCTGCAATGATACCACCTACCGGTGTACCGCCCATATATAATTGGTAATTCACGCCAACAGTTGAACTGCTCAATCCTACCGGCATACCTGCAGTACAAACACTGCCACCACCGGTCACGGTATGTATAACGGGAAGTGCATTTATTGTTACCGTCACACTGCCCGACATATTAGCAACACATGATGTAGTGACATCAGTACCTACAACAGTATAAGCCCCAGCCAATGCCTGTAAACCAAAACTTATAGCTGAACCTGTACCTGAAACGGGCAATCCGATTGGTGAACCGGCATGATACAACTGATAATTGACACCGATAGCAGAATTGCTAAGTCCCACAGCTACACCAGCACTGCCCGAGCAATAACTACCGCCACCTGTAACACTATATGCGGCAGGCAATGGATTTACAGTGATAATTGCGCTGCCGGTCATATTACTTACACAAGTTGTAGTGAGGTTTGTTGCTACTATAGTGTATGTCCCTGCTGCCGTAAATGTGCCGAAGTTAATTGGCAGGCCGGTACCCGTCAAAGAACCGACAGGAGTGCCGCTCCTGTATAATGTATAAGTAATACCCATAGCAGACCCACTGAGACCGACACGCAATCCTGTGCCACCCGCACAATAACTACCTCCACCCGTAACGGTATAGATAGCAGGCAAGGTATTAATCGTTACCGTAGCAGATCCGACCATTGTACTGGTACAACCGGTTACTGCGTGAGTTCCGGTAACAGTATATATACCTGCTATCGTCTGCAGACCAAAGCTGAACCCGGCACCAATACCCGGTACCGGTGCACCTACAGGGACACCACCTCTGTACAATTGGTAATTTATCCCGATTGCAGAACCGGTGAGGCCAACAGAAACACCCGTGCCACCAACACAATATCCGCCGCCACCGGTTACAGGCACTATCGCTGGTACAGGTGTAACGAGAATTACAGCACTACCGGTCATGTTGCTGCTACAGCCCGAAAGCACATCGGTTGCGACAACAGTATAAGTACCTAAAACAGTTTGCAAGCCAAAGCTGATAGCTGCTCCTGTACCTGCTACCGGGCCACCAACCATTATACCTCCTACGTATAACTGATAATTAACTCCAGTTGCAGATCCGGCAAGGCCAACAGGGAATCCGATGCCGATTACACCACACCCTGTACCTCCACCGGTTACTGTCATTGCAACCGGCGCCGCATTAATCACTACTGTTGCGCTGCCTGACATATTATTTGTGCAGGTAGTTGTCGGATTTGAGGCAACTACAGTATACGTACCCGCCATGGTCTGGAGACCAAAACTAATCGCAGCTCCTGTTCCTGTCACCGTCGGACCTAAAGGCGCAGTACCAAAGTACAACTGATAAAGTACTCCGCTCTGTGACCCCACTAAACCAACAGCCACACCGGAGCCACCTGCACAGTAGCTGCCACCGCCGGTAACTGCATACACTGATGGTAACGGATTAACGGTAATTACAGCGCTGCCTGTCATATTGGCATCACATCCCGTAGAAAGGTCTGTAGCGATTACCGCGTAAGTGCCGCCGATGGCAAAGGTACCGAAAGTGATTGCAGATCCGGTTCCTGTTACCGGCCCGCCAACAGTGGAAGAACCATTATATAACTGATAACTGATACCGGTAGCAGAACCGCTGAGCCCTACTGATACACCTGCCCCACCCATGCAATAACTACCACCTCCGGTAACAGTATATGTCGCTGGCAGTGCATACGTAGACACTGTCGTGCTACCAGTCATATTATTCGAGCATCCTGTTGCCGCATCAGTAGCAATAACTGTATAAGTGCCTGTGACAGTTTGAAGCCCGAAAGAAAGCGTAGCCCCTGTGCCGGGGAGTGTGGCAACAGCGGTACTACCGTTAAACAATTGGTAGTTAACACCAATTGCGGAAGAAATCAGACCTACAGAGACACCAGCACCACCCGCACAATACGAGCCTCCACCCGTAACAGCATAGGCCGCAGGAGGTGTACTAATCGTGATTACAGCCGAACCGGACATATTATTAGCACAACCTGAACCCGTAGCTGTTATCGTATAAATTCCCGCAGTAGTAAATGGCCCGAAGCTGATTGCAGAACCGGTTCCGGGAACAGTAGACCCGACAGTAGATGACCCATTATACAATTGGTAATTAACGCCAACCTGTGAACCGCTAAGGGAAACCACAACACCGGAGCCGCCCGAGCAGTAGCTGCCTCCTCCACCTACACTATAAACAGTAGGTAATGGGATAACAGAAACTGTAGCACTGCCAGTCATATTGCCTGTGCAACCCGTAATGAGGTTTGTAGCGGTCACTGTATAGGTGCCTGTAGTCATATGCAGACCAAAGCTAATGGATGAGCCTGTACCCGTTACCGGACCGCCAACCGGTACGCCTCCCAGATATAACTGATAAGTCGTTGATGTTTGTGAGTTAGCCAATCCGACAGCCACGCCTGATCCACCACTGCAATAGCTACCACCACCTGTAAGAGCATACGCCGCCGGAGTAGCGTTTATCGTTACCACTACGCTTCCCGACATATTAGATGAGCACCCGGTTGAAGCATCGGTAGCTGATATTGTATATGTGCCGGTTGCAGTTTGTAAACCAAAACTGAATGCAACCCCGGTTCCCGCCATTGGCGTTCCTACAGGCGACCCTGCTAACCTAAGTGTATAGTCAACACCTATCTGTGAGCCTGATAACCCTACCGCTACACCTGAACCGCCAGCGCAATAACCACCACCACCGGTAACGATTGCTACCGTTGGCAACGGATTAATAGCCACTAAAGTACTCCCGCTCATGTTGCTGGTACATAAAGTAGTTGGGTTAACTGCGACAACCGTATAAGTACCGGCTACCGTTTGCGAAGCGAACGTAATAGCAGACCCTGTGCCCGCCATAGTACTCACTACCGACCCTCCTCTTAACAACTGATAGTTTACACCTGTTTGAGAACCGCTTAATCCAACTGGCACACCCGTGCCACCTGCACAATAGCTTCCTCCCAGTGTTACCATGTATACAGTCGGCAATGGATTCACAACGATAGTAGCACTGCCTGTCATGTTCGATGTACATCCTGTTGCGCCATCGGTTGCTACTACTGTGTACACACCTGCTGTCGTTTGCAGGCCAAAACTAAATCCAGCTCCTGTGCCAGCCACGGGACTGCCTAAAGCAGACCCACCGAGATAAAGCTGGTAATTTACTCCGGTCTGTGAATTACTGATATTAACATTGAAACCTGCACCTCCTGCACAATAAGTACCGCCACCACTTACTGTATACACAGCAGGGGCGGAACTACTTGTTACAGCCACACTACCCGCCATATTCGCAGTACAACCGGTAGCTGTATTTGTTGCCACGACTGTATACGAACCAGGAGTATTAAACAGTCCGAAACTAACCGGAGCACCTGTGCCCGCCACTGAACCGGCAAGCGTGGTACCTCTGAACAGTTGGTAGGTAACGCCTGTGGTTGAGTTGCCGAGTCCGATAGCTACTCCCGTTCCACCGGAACATGCTACGCCGCCCCCTGTTACCGAATAAACAACAGGAAGCGGGTTCACAATCACCGTCGGACTTCCGCTCATACTGTTCAAACAGCCTGAAGAAGGGTCCGTTGCAATCACCGAATAGGTACCGGAAATCGCTACCAGTCCAAAACTAAGCGGCGCACCAGAACCCAGTATCGGTGCACCCAGAGTTGTTGCACCCCTATATAATTGATACGCTATGCCAACCGCTGAACCGGATAATCCAATAGGCAAACCTGCAGCGCCTGCGCAAATGGCACCTCCACCCGTCACTGTATAAGCTGTGGGCAATGGTAATCCTGACACAGAAGCGCTGCCGGTCATGTTTGCAGCACACCCGGTTACTGAATTTGTAGCAACAACTGTATAAGTACCTGATATAGTAGCCAAACCAAAACTGATTGCACTGCCAGTTCCCGAAACGGGGCTACCGACAGTAGCTGTGCCATTATATAATTGGTAAGTAACGCCAGTGTTCGACCCGCTGAGGCCGATAAGCACACCGGCACCACCGGCACAATAAGAACCGCCACCTGTCACCGAATAAACATTCGGCAGACCATTAACGGTTAAAGTCACACTCCTCATACATCCTGTAGGCAAAGTATAAGAGATTGTTGAAGAACCGGTAGCAACACCCAGCACAACACCACTTGATGACCCTACAGATGCAACAAGTGAGCTGCCACTTGACCATATACCACCCGATGAGGCGTTGGTCAATGTTCCTGTGGCCCCTACACACACAACTGAAGGCCCTGCAATGATTGCAGGAAGTGGATCAACAACCATCGTTACTATTGAGAAACAACCCGAAGGCAGTGTATAAGTAATAATCGGATAACCTGCAGACCAGCCTGTGACAACTCCTGTTGATGCCCCAACGGTCGCTACTGGAACCATGCTGCTCGACCATGTGCCACCACCAGCCGATGACAATGCTGTTGACGAGCCAACGCATACACTACCGGCACCGGTAATCACCGGCGAAGCATTTACGGTTACCACCACACTGGCGCTGCATCCTGAACCCAGTGTATAATTAATTGTGGCGCTGCCGGGGGAAACCCCTGTTACGATCCCCGTAAGAGAACCAACACTTGCAACTGCAGGGTTGCCACTACTCCATACACCACCGGGTGTAGCATCACTTAAAATAGTAGTCATATCGAGACATGTGGTCAACACACCTGTGATAGGCGCTGGTGCAGGGTTCACTGACATAGATAAAGTGGCAGTACAACCTGAAGACAACAAATAAGTAATAATCGGTGTACCTGTTGTCAAACCTGTCACTACTCCGGATGTACTGCCTATTGTAGCCAATGCAGGATTAGAACAAATCCACATACCGCCTGGAACTGTATTAGACAAAGTAGTTGTCTGTCCGATACAAACACTGCTGCTACCGGCAATCGGTGTTGGCGCAACAGATACAGTAATTGTTTTCACTATGAAACATCCGGTAGGTAAAGTATAGGAGATTGTAGGATTACCTGCCATAATACCCGTAAGCATACCGCTAAGGGAACCAATAGTAGCCAAAGCAGTATTACTGCTACTCCATATACCACCTGAAGGACCACTCGCTGTAGTCAGTGAAGCAGTTTCTCCCTCACATATGATACTTGGTCCGCCAAAAGGAACTGGCAATGGATTTACAGTAACAACTCTTGTCGCGAAACAACCTGTTGGCAACACGTAGGATATTACTGGGGTACCAGCCGTAACTCCACTAACGAGGCCGGAAGCAGGAGATACAGTAGCAATCAATGGATTGCTCGATCCCCATGTGCCGCCGGTAGTGGTACTGCTTAATAAAGTAGTAGTACCGGGGCATACATTCGCAGTTCCCGTTATCGAAGCAGGCTGCGGATTAACCGTCATCGGCAATATAGCGCTGCAGCCGGAAGGCATGTTGTAAGATATCGATACAGTACCTGCGTTCACGCCTGATACAATACCCGTTGTCGCGCCAACTGTGGCAAAAGTAGCGCTGCTGCTACTCCATGTACCACCCGGAGTTATAGAAGCAAGCGCAGTAGTTGCACCGGCACATACCGTTGCCGCGCCTGTAATCGCCGAAGGTGTTGTATTCACCGTAACAGATGAAACTGCATAACAGCCGGAACCTAATATATATGAAATTACAGGTGTTCCGGCAGATACCCCTATCACAACACCTGTTGATGACCCAACAGTTGCCAAAGACGGGTTACTGCTGCTCCATATACCACCGAAAGCAGAGTTTGCAAGAGCGATACCTGAGCCTGTACAAACAGTTGTAAGACCGGTATTAGCCGGAGGAGCAACATTCACGGTCACAGGGAATGTCACAAAACAACCTCCCGGTAATGTGTAAGAAATAAGAGCAGTACCTGTTATCGCACCGGAAACTACACCAGTTGTAGCCCCAACAGAAGCGATAGATGGGCTGCTACTGCTCCATGTACCACCCGGACTAGCGCTTGAAAGACTAATCGTTGTACCAACGCAAACAGTTGACGGACCTGAAATAGCCATCGGCAACGCGCTTACCGTTATTGATTTGGTCGCAATACAGCCGGAAGACAATACATACGATATGATTGGCGTGCCTGCAGATACACCGGTTACAATACCGGATGCTGAACCTACAGTAGCCTGACCAATGTTACTACTGATCCATGTTCCGCCTGCTGTAGCATTAGATAGAGTAATACTCTGTCCGGCACAAACACTACCTGAACCTGAAATCGCTGATGGCGCTGTATTCACTGTAACATTTGCCGATGTCATACATCCTGTCGGCAGTACATAAGTCACAGCAGTGACACCTGTTGCTACCCCACCCAGAATACCGGATGAAGATCCTATCGTTGCTACACCTGTACTGCTGCTACTCCAAACACCTCCGCCCGTTGCACTGAACAGCGCTGAAGTTGTACCTACACAAACGGCAGTTAAACCTGTGATAGATGCAGGCAAAGGATTAACAGTGATTGTCGTGCTTCCTGTCATTGTACTGACACAAGTAGTTGTGCCGTTTGTTGCGATGACCATATAAGTTCCAGCGGTGGTCTGCAAACCAAAACTAATTGAAGACCCGGTACCGGTAACAGGAGAACCTACCGGCGTTGACGAATTATACAGCTGGTAGTCCACACCACTCTGCGAACCACTTAAACCAACTACAACACCGGCACCACCCGCACAATAACTTCCACCACCGGTAACGGCAAATGCTGTTGGCAATGGATTTATGGAAATTGTTGCGCTACCTGACATATTGCTTACACAGCCGGTAGTAGCATTGGTAGCAACCACAGTGTAAACACCGGCCGTAGTGAGAAGCCCAAAATCAAGCCCTGCAGATGTACCCGGAAGTGGTGTGCCAACCGGTGACCCACCGATAAATAACTGATAATTCACCCCGGTCTGCGAACCCGACAACAACACATGCACACCCGCTCCGCCGGCGCAATAGCCGCCACCACCAGATACTGTATATACAGATGGCAATGCATTTACATTAAATGTGGCAGTATTGCTGGTGGTAAGCGTACTTACACAACCCAGACTATTAGTAATAGTAGTTATGGTTGTGGTTGTAGCACCAATACCAGTAAGCAAACCGGAAGGTATTGCGAATGTACCTGTACTTGAGCCCATCACCAAAGTTGCCGTATTTCCTGTAGATGTGTTGGTACCGCTCAGGTCATACCTTGCAGTATAGCTTGCTGCACCCAACGATGGTGAATTGACTGTAATTGTATTGCCGGAACCTACGCATATCGACGTGGTTGTAGGCGGATAAAATACACTCACATTCGGACTTGCGTTCACAGTTACTGATACTGAAGTACTACATCCTCCCCCAAGTGTATAGGCAATATTGCATACCCCGGCAGCAACACCGCTGACAACGCCTGTTGATGAGCCTACTGTAGCAATTGATATATTGCTACTTGTCCATGTTCCACCCGAAGTTGCATTGGTCAACGTAGTTGTTGTCCCGGCACAAACTGAGGGTATGCCTGCAATAGTCCCCGGTGTAGTATTTACCGCAATAGGATGTGTAGCCATACACCCTGTTGGCAGTAGATAAGTAATTACCGGTGTACCTGTGGCAATACCTGTTACGATGCCAGTACCGGACCCTACAGTTGCCTCAGAAGTATTACTGCTGCTCCACGCACCACCGGTTGTTGCAGAGCTTAATGTTGTGGTAAGTCCAACACATACTGAAGACGCACCGCTGATACTGCCCGGTAAAGGATTAACAGTAACCGCAGATGTCGTAAAGCAACCGGAAGACATAGCATAAGTAATTACAGGCATACCTGTTGCTACACCGGTCACAATACCTGATGATGACCCTACAGTAGCCATTGTTACAGTGCCGCTACTCCAGGTTCCACCACTGCTGCCATTTGTGAGAGTAGTTGTCTGTCCTATGCATACACTCATAACACCCGTACTTGCCGGAGGTGTTGCGTTCACTGTAATATTAGATGTCCTCACGCATCCTGTTGGCAATGTATAAGTAATGGTTGGTACGCCCGCCGAAACACCATTTACAATGCCCGATACAGAACCCACGCTAGCAAGGGTGGAAGCACTGCTGCTCCATACACCACCTGTGGAAGAAGAACCCATTGCAATATTATCACCAACACAAACTGCCGTTGGCCCGGTAATAGCACCTGGCAATACATTGACAGTAATGGGTAATGATGTATAACATCCGGTAGCCATTGTATAACTGATTGTTGGCACACCTGCTGACATACCGGTTACTGTACCTGTAGTAGATCCGACGGTAGCCATTGATGCGCTGCTGCTTGTCCACACACCTCCGGGCGTAGTGTTAGCCAAGGTGGTATTGTCGCCAATACATACACTACTGCTGCCGGTTATTGCTGCCGGGGTCACGTTCACAGTCACTACGTAGTTGGCGGTGCACCCTGTGCCATACACATAATCAATAGACACGGTTCCTGGGGCTACCCCGGAAAGCACACCAGTCGAACTAATTGTAGCGACAGATGGTGTACCTGATACCCATGTGCCCCCCGTTGATGTAGTGTACAAACTTATCGTTGATCCTGCACAAACCGAGCTACTGCCGGTTATAGGAGCAGGTACCGGGTTCACAGTAATCGGCGCAACAGAAAAACATCCGGTAGATAGTGTATAAGATATATTTGGAATGCCTGCGGATACACCAGTCACAACACCCGTAGATGCCCCTACCGTAGCCAAACCAGGGTTACTGCTCGTCCATGTACCCCCTATGCTTGTACTGCTTAACGCAGTCGTCAACCCGGCACATACATTTGCTGTACCGGTTATTGTTGCCGGAGGCGGGTTCACTGTTACAGTGGTTGTCGCGATGCACCCTGCACCTGACGTATATGTTATTACCGGCGTTCCTGCAGCTATACCGGTCACAACACCTGTGGATGACCCGATTGTTGCCAACGACAGGCTACCGCTACTCCATAATCCACCCGCTGTAGCGTTGCTGAGGGTTGTATTTCCGCCCACACACACATTTGTTGTACCAGTTATTGTAGCCGGCAGAGAATTAACAGTAACCGGCGCTATGACATAGCACCCGGTTACCGGCAAAGTATATGTCATGATTGGCACGCCTGCAGTAATACCGGAAACTACACCGGACAAAGAACCAATAGTAGCTTCTGCTAGATTGCTGCTCGTCCATATACCGCCGGATGTAGCACTCGCCAAACTTGTAGTCAAACCTATACATACGTTACTAATGCCGGTTATCGGCGCAGGGATTGGATTTACAGTAATTGGTGTAGTCGCATAACAACCTGTAGGTAACGTATACGTAATAATCGTCGAACCTGTAGCAACACCCGTAACCACACCAGTAGCAGGCACTACGGATGCAATAGATGGATTGCTGCTTGTCCACGAGCCTCCGAGGGTCGAGTTTGTTAAAACTATGTTTGAAGCAACGCAGACTTCTGATGGACCAGCAATAGACACAGGCCATGGATTAATCGTGATTGTTTTAGTTGTATAACAACCTGTACCTAACGAATAAGTCATTATCGGGTAACCGATTGACATACTGGAAACAATACCGGATGAGGAGCCGATAGTAGCAAGGAAAGTGTTACTGCTGCTCCAGGTGCCGCCTGCAGGCGTAGCACTTAAAGTTGATGTATATCCAAGGCAACCGCTGGCCACACCCGAAATTGCTGATGGCAAAGTATTTACTATAACAGTGGTTGTATAAACAGTTGTCGGACTACAACCGGAGAAACCGGTACCGTTGCTAACAGTTAAAGAGTAGACACTGGTCACCGTGGGCGTCGCAGTTGGATTCTGAGCCGTAGTGGAAGACAATGCGGGACCACTCCAAGAGTACACAGTCGCACCGCCAGATGGGTTGGCTGTCAGTGTCACAGTGCTGCCATGACAGAGAGGGCCGGTATTTGTAGGCGCCGCTGTTGGGGTAGCAAGTATGTTCACCACAGCGCTGCCAGTCATTGTCCTTGCACAAAGCGCGCTTGGATTGGCTATTACCGTATAAGTACCGTTTATCGTTTGCAAACCAAAGTTGAGCGGCCCACCGGTACCGGTAAGTATGCCCGCCGACACCGAACCAACATAGAGCTGATAAGTTGCACCAAGGTCGGAGCCACTCAGTCCTACTGTTACACCTGCACCACCTGTACAATACGTACCTCCACCGGTAACTGTATAGTTATTGGGGATTGGATTTACCGTAAGTATTGCTGTCACAAAACAACCTGTAGGTAATGTATACGAGATAACAGGAGCGCCACCAGAAATACCAGTCGCAATACCCGAAACCGATCCTATGGTTGCTATAGATGGATTACTGCTGCTCCATAATCCTCCTACATCAAACAATGCCGTAGTAGAGCCTACACAAACCGTAAGTGTACCGGATATGGGCGGCGGTAACGGATTTACCGAATATGAAGATGATGTAGCAAGGGGTGAAGTGATGTTACAACCTACGCCGGAATACGCCAGTGTTACAAAATATGGCCCGGATCCGGTAACATTCGCTGTATAGCTTATATTCGGAACTGCAGTTGTGTTTCCTGTTGTTATACCCGGCCCTGTCCACGTATAAGTGGGTATACCGGCACCTCCCGAGCTGACAACGCCTAAATTGATCATATCTGCATTACAGAAAGTAGTTGCTGATGGCGTGAGCGTGTAAGAGGTCACAGATGGCTGCGGTGCCACCGTATAGGTCAACGAAGTAGACAACGCAGGTGTTGTGGCGCAGCCGATTCCGGAATAACCGAGAGTAACGTTGTATGTTCCTGTACCTGTCACAGTGGACACATAAGCGATAGATGGTATCGACGAAGTGTTACCTGTTGTAATACCAGGGCCGGTCCATGTGTACAGGGGTGCACCTATTCCACCGGCACTTGAAACACCAAGATTAATCGTTCCTCCCTGACAAATACCGGTTGAGCTAGGCGTCAGTGTATAAGAAGTAATAGATGGTTGCGGTGCTACTGTATACGCCAACAATGTTACCAGCGGAGGTGTAGTATTACAGCCAACCCCGGAATACGCCAGCGTTACACTGTACGAACCGACACCGGTAGTATTCGTAGTGTAGCTGATAGATGGGACTGCCGTAGTATTCAAAGTAGTAATACCAGGGCCTGTCCATGTATAGGTAGGCGCGCCTGAACCACCCGAACTGCTCACACCAAAATTCACAACTCCACCCTGGCAAATATTCTGAGAACTTGGAGTAAGCGTATAAGAGGTTACTGCTGGCTGTAAGCCAACCGTATAGGTCAATGGAGTAGCTAGAGAAGCACTACTGCAACCGATTCCGGTATAGCCAAGTGTTACGCTATAATTGCCGCTTCCGGTTGCAGCTGAAGTATATACAATAAATGGCACAGAAGATGTATTTCCTGTTGTTATTCCTGGTCCTGTCCAGGTATAAGTAGGAGTACCGGCTCCCCCCGAACTTACTACCCCAAGATTGATCGCCCCACCCTGACAAATATTCTGCGAAGTAGGAGTTAAGGAGTACGAAGTAATTGACGGTTGTGCATTCACCGTATAGGACAAGGTTGTAGACAATGGTGCGGATGTATTACAGCCAATACCCGGATAAGAAACGACTACGTTATACGCACCGCTCCCCGTAGTGTTGGTAGTATAGCTGATAGTAGGCACAGAGGTTGTGTTCAAAGTAGTGATACCGGGTCCGGTCCATGTATAAGTTGGCGTTCCCGCACCGCCCGAACTGACAACACCCAGATTTGCAATACCTCCCTGGCAGATATACTGCGAAGTCGGAGTAAGTGAATAAGAGCTGATCACAGGCTGCGGCGTTACCGTATAATTTAGTGTAGTAGCCAAAGGCCCGGACGATATGCATCCAATGCCTGAATACCCCAGCATAACATTGTATTTCCCGCTTCCCGTAGTATTTGTAGTGTAGCTAACAGATGGCGTGGATGTTGTATTCAGTGTTGTGATACCCGGTCCGGTCCATGTGTAGGTTGGTGTACCTGCTCCTCCAACACTGGAAACACCAAGGTTCGCTACTCCACCCTGGCAAATATGCTGGGAGGTAGGTGTAAGCGTGTAGGAAATAAGGGCTGGCTGTGGTGCGACTGTATAAGCCAATGTGGTGGCCAGTGGCCCCGCCAGGTTACAGCCTGTGCCGGCATAAGATACGGTCACACTGTAATTTCCGGATCCGGTCACCAAAGATGAATATGCTATTGAAGGCACCGATGTAGTGTTACCTACCGTAATGCCCGGCCCGGTCCATGTATATGTAGGCGCACCCGAACCACCCGAACTTGCAACGCCAAGGTTTATCATGCCGCCCTGGCATATGTTTTGCGAAGTCGGCGTAAGTGTATATGATGAAATCGATGGTTGCGGAGCAACTGTATAAGTCAATGTTGTGGCAAAGGGGGCAGTTGTATTACAACCAATGCCCGAATAGCCAAGCGTGACATTATAATTACCATTGCCCGTCGCGTTGGTTGTATAAGTAATAGACGGAACAGCGGTCGTGTTTAGAGTCGTAATACCCGGTCCCGTCCATGTATAGAGCGGGGTACCGCTGCCACCGGCACTGGCTACACCAAGATTTATCACACCACCCTGGCATATATTCTGCAATGTAGGTGTAAGCGTATACGAGGTAACCGACGGTTGCGGAGCAACTGTATACGTCAAAGTTGTAGCAAGCGGTGCTGTTATATTGCAACCGGTGCCTGAGTAGGCAAGCGTCACATTATAGTTGCCGCTGCCTGTCGTGTTTGTTGAATAACTAATAGTCGGAACGCTTGTCGTGTTCAGGGTAGTAATACCTGGCCCGGTCCATGTGTATGTCGGGGTACCTGCCCCCCCGGAACTCACCACACCAAGATCCACAATACCCCCTTGGCAGATGTTCTGCAATGTTGGGGTAAGGGTATATGAAGTTATCGTAGGTTGGGGTGCAACCGTATAGGTCAACGATGTAGCAAATGGCGATGTAGTATTACAACCAATACCTGAATAACCAAGCGTTACATTATAATTACCACTGCCTGTTGCATTAGTTGTATAAGTAATTGATGGCACGGCTGTGGTATTTAAAGTAGTTATACCGGGGCCGGTCCATGTGTACAATGGTGTACCAGAACCTCCGGAACTAACAACACCAAGATCTACTACGCCGCCCTGGCATATATTCTGCAAAGTTGGCGTAAGTGTATACGAAGTAATGGACGGTTGTGGAGCAACTGTATAGGTCAATGCGGTTGCAAGCGGAGCAGTCGTGTTACAACCCATTCCCGAGTATGCGAGCGTAACATTGTAGCTACCATTACCGGTTGTATTCGAAGTATAACTGATTGAAGGCACGGATGATGTATTGAGTGTAGTAATACCCGGGCCGGTCCAGGTATAGGTAGCTGTACCTGACCCTCCGGAACTAATTACGCCTAAATCTACCACACCACCCTGACAAATATGCTGCATAGAAGGGGTAAGTGTGTAAGAAGTAACTGAAGGCTGTGGCGCAACCGTATAGGTCAGCGATGTAGCCAAAGGCGCACTTGTATTACAGCCAATCCCTGAATAAACAACTGTAACACTGTAGTTGCCGCTGCCGGTTGTGTTAGTAGTATATGAGATGGATGGCGCAGATGTTGTATTCAGAGTAGTAATACCTGGCCCTGTCCATGTGTAGATAGGCACCCCACTGCCACCTGAACTCACAACACCGAGATCTGCTATTGCACCCTGACACATATTCTGTGAAGTTGGTGTAAGTGTATATGATGTTATAGTTGGCTGCGGTGCAACAGTGTATGTTAATGATGTCGCGAATGGAGCAGTAGTATTACAACCTATGCCTGAATATGCAAGAGTAACGTTGTAATTACCGCTACCTGTGGTATTAGTTGTGTAGCTGATAGACGGCACAGATGTGGTGTTCAAAGTAGTTATACCAGGCCCGGTCCATGTATAGAGAGGGGTACCAGCCCCCCCTGAACTTACAACCCCAAGGTCAGCAATTCCACCCTGGCAGATATTCTGGGATGTCGGCGTTAACGTGTATGAACTAACAGTCGGCTGTGGAGCCACAGTATACGTCAGGGTCGTTGCAAGCGGCGAAGTCGTGATACAGCCATCACCCGAATAAGCAAGCGTAACATTATAATTGCCGCTGCCGGTCGTATTGGTTGTATAATTTATCACAGGCACGGCAGTAGTATTCAATGTAGTAATACCGGGGCCAGTCCATGTATAGGTTGCCGTGCCTATACCACCCGAACTAACCACACCAAGATTCGCAATACCACCCTGACAGATATTCTGTGAAGTCGGAGTTAGTGAATATGATGTCACCGATGGCTGAGGCGCCACAGTGTAAGTCAACGACGTACTTAAAGGTGTTGAGGTTACACACCCGGCACCTGAATAGGACACAGTAACATTATAGTTACCACTACCTGATGTATTCGATACATAAGCAATTGACGGAACAGAAGTTGTATTCAAAGTTGTTATGCCGGGTCCGGTCCATGTGTAAGTAGGCGTTCCTGTGCCTCCTGAACTAACTACTCCGAGGTCAATAGTTGCACCCTGACACATTTCCTGATAAGTAGGTGTTAGTGTATAAGATGATATGGAAGGCACCGGTACAACTGTAATAGTTGTAGATACCGATGTTGCAACAAATCCATTACCATCCGTCATTGTTAATGTATATGTCGTCGTAACGGTTGGTGATGCAGTCACTGTAGCCCCAGTTGTTGCGGACAGACCCGCAGACGGAGACCATATATAAGTAAACGGCACATCCCTCAATGGAGACACAGCACCTATTGATACCGACCCGCCATTGCATATAGTTGTGTTAGGTGTAATACTCAACGACGGATTTGCTGTAGATATACCACTCACATCCGTTTGAGCGTTATTAATACCCGATATAGAAAGAGCATGTGTAGTGGTGTTTGTCACTCCATACCTCAGCCATGGCAATGCCAGTGCATATTCGCCCGCAGATATATTACCTTCAGTACCCGTAACGTCGCTGGTAGCATAGTTTGCAGAAACCACATCATATACAGGGCTTGTTATCGCCGAAGTCCTGATACTCCAGTAGCGGTTCAGGTAGTCATTCAGGTTGGCATTATTAGGATGTTTCACATTAGCCGTCCTCACACCTGCATATGCGCCACTACCATAAGTACCTGATGTCAGGTCAAGTGATAACGGTGTATAAGTCGGTGTATTGTCGCCAACAGGGAACAGATACGATCCGTTTGCGCTGTATTCCTTCCGGAGATATCCGGTGCCATTTGTGACTATCATAGCTGATGATGACAGCGTCCCGGCTATTGCCGGAGACGAATCATCAAGCGTAAGATTGAAAGCATTTAACATAAGTCTGCCAGATGTAAGCGTCAATGTTCCATCTATATCCTCATCAACACTGGACAGGCTTACGCCATTGCTATTATTTATGGTAACATCATCAAAATCAGTAATTGAAGACCCGCTCAACGTCTGAGCAGATGTCCCATTGAAGGTAACTAAACCACCTCCATTGTTGTATGTGCCGCTGTTAGACCAGTTGCCGGCCACCTGCAATGCAGACGGAGCCGTAACGGTGCCGGTTGTCAACGTAAAGTCCCCACCCAAATCAGCATTATTAGAGAATGTCCAGGCACCACCGGAACCGTTAAACGTAACATGGTTAAACTTGCTGCCCGATGTCATTGCTCCAGACAGTGTTTTACCGGATGTTGTTGCATTGAACAAAACAGTACCGCTACGTGAGGTAAATGCTCCGCTATTTGTCCAATTGCCTCCATCGGTTATCTGGTAATTGCTGGTGGTCACATCGAGGGTTGTGCCAGAACCAATATTAACACCGTCATTTGCAACAACTGCACCGGCAAGTGTTTTTGTGCCACTGGTACTGGTTTTCAATGTACCATAGTTCCCCACTTGCGCAGCACTGTTAACACTCTGGGCTGCACCGGCTGTGTAATCAACTGTCATACTGCCCAGGGTATTCGTAGTAAACCTGTACTGGCTGATGAAATCTGCAGTTGCTGATGTACGTGTCACCTGTAGCGTACCATTACCTGATACGGTACCGGTTGGCGTAACCGAATTGATTACAACTGCAGCCGTTGGCGTCAACACTGTATTCGCACCATTCATGTTCAATGTACCCGCCACATTAATACTTGAAGTGAGCGAAACTGCTGCTGAAGTGTTGCTGTTTGTAAGATTATTGAAAGTGAGCGGGCCGGTTGCACCGTAATTAAAGGTCAAGGTCATGGTTTGAGAGGGTCCTCCACAAGTTGTATAAGTACCTGGGCTTGCCCCGCCCCAGTTACTGCTTCCAATACATGGCCTTATAGAGTAAAAACTGCCGCAAGTACAAGAGGACTGATCAGCATAAAACTCAGTACCACCGCAGGTCCCTACATTCCAGGTATGTCCGTCAGAAGTTCTGCTGACTGAAGCTCCGGTCCTCAGCCCATTTGCTATATCCAGTGCAAAAGTTGGATTAGTACAACTAATAGCGCTTGCATAGGTTCCACTAACCGTGAACCCAGTATATGGATAACTACTCAATAAAGAAGCCAGGAAAGTTGTCCAGTTAGTACACTGAGTCGACGGAGTACCTCCACCAGTGAAAGATTCAGAATATACTAATGAAGTCATTGTACTTGATACACCACTAAGCGTTTGTGCTCCGGTACCATTAAGATTTACAGTTCCGCTGTTGTGCGTAAAACTTCCGCTACTTGAGAAATTACCTGCTATCTGCAATGTAGTTGACGGAGCTGTTACGGTGCCTGCTGTGATAGTAAAATTACCATTAACGTCAGCAGAATTCGCACCAAAAGACCATGCGCCGCCACTGCCATTAAAGGTAAGATGATTAAACTTATTGCTGCCTGTCATTGAGCCGTTTATCGTACGTCCTGTAGCTGTGCTGTTAAAATTCACGGTACCACTATTATGAGTATACGTACCTGTATTGCTCCAGCTTCCGCCTGCATTCAGCGTACCACTGGTCGATGTCAATGCACCGCTGTTTGTAAGGTCTCCGGCAATTGAAACCGTACCACTGCCTCCTGCGAAAGTGCCGATATTGTTCAAATAGCCACCAACAGTCATTGAGCTGGATGGTGCTGTAAACGATGCGCCTGAAAGCACTATCAGGTTACCGCCAAGTGCAAATGTTGATGACGAGCAGGTCATTGCTGCCTGCGCTATCCAGATATCTAATGTGCCGCTAAACGAACACGGATGCGAACCTGTATTGTTATCATTCGACCACCAATTATTTAAGTTGGTTGCATCCGAAGCCGTTGTAGAAGAATACCAAATGGGTGAAATGATTACAGAACCATCGCCACCGGCGTTATAACCTTGCGTATGCGTAACATTGGTAGCCAGAGTAGCGTCTGTAAATGATGAACCTCCACCACCGCCACCATACCAGCCGGCACCGCCACCGTAGTAACCACCGCCGCCACCGCCGCTGTATATGGAACTGCCATAACCATTCTGTCCTGCACCTAGTGAGCCCGAACCACCCAACGAAGTCGCCGCAGCGCCACCGGCGGTCTGTGTGCCACCCTGCCCGCAGTTACCTGTATTTACACTGCCGCAATACTTTCCGGCTGCCCCTGTTGTGCCGCCGCCAGCGCCTCCGGTCTGCCGGTCGGTGCCACTACAGTTATACCCGGCACCACCACCGCCACCAGCCACAATAAGCCGGTTAGTATACGATGTACCGGAAGCCGAAGTGCGTATATCAGATGCACCGCCGCCCGAGCCTGAATAAAGATAGTATCTGCTTCCGCCGCCGTTAAAACCTCCGGCAACGGTCCCTGTCGAAGCTGTCCCGTCGGCACCACGACCGCCAACATATATATATAATATCTGACCAGGTGTTACAGCGAGATTACACTGCACCCTTCCGCCTGCTCCGTTGTTACTATAATTCAGATAATCTTTCCCACCCATTGCACCGCGCACATCAACACCCAAACTTGTAACACCTGTTGGTACAGTAAATGTCTGCACACTGCCTGTATAACTGAATACCCCGGGCTGCGCATCTACTATTGTTACTTTATAATCACGTATTTCCGCATAGTTCACTGCTGTAGTGGGGCATGGAGGGATGTTCGGATAACATGGATAGGAAGAGCTACAGCCGCTGCCATAACTTACAATTACCCTCATTCTATACGCCCCGTTAGCAACAGTCCCTGGAACCGTAATCGTTGGTGTTGCCCTTCCTGATGTCCAACTTGCTGTTCCGCCTACACTTTCACTTGTAGCAAATGCTCCGTCGCTGTTAAAATCAATCCATATCTGAGCACTATTCTGATTACCTACGCTCTGGCCCACAGTTGCCACATAAGTACTACCCTTACTTAAATTACAACTCATACTTCCGCTGAAATCCCTGTATGGCGTAGATGTACACGCATTAGCATCACTTATAGATGTACCGCACTCTCCGGTCAGCAGGAATGGATAGCTGGTATTCGCTACAAAGAAACTGCTACCGCAAACACTGGTTGTAAAATTACATGTTGGGGTACATGAAGATGGAGGCAGTACAAAGGTCAGCAATTGCGACGTAGAATTTGCCGAAAGACCACTGACCGTACATGTAACCACACACCGGTAATAAGTATTACCGGTGAGCCCGCTGAAACTGTATGTTAGGCTCGTAGCACCGCTCACATTCGACCACGTAGTATTATCAGGCGAAGACTGCCACTGGTATAGAAGCCCTGCCGCTGGTGTTCCCGTCAGGCCCAGCGCAAACAACGTTGTCGGATTACCCGATGTTGGCGTAGCAGTAGTAGAACCCGGAGTCGGTGTTCCCGAACACATATTCGCCGATACACCTGAAACCGCAACATTGGTAACACACGGACCAAGACCTCCGCCGCTGATTACCACATCTCCGCTATACGTGCCTGAAGTACCTGGTGCAACGAAACGAACATATACAGTAATGGCCGAGAACGAAGGTGTTGTTATCGTTTGTGTATAAGAAGAACCCCAAGAACCCGTACCTGTTGGCGATACCTCAAAGTTTGTCGGAGCCGTGACAGTAACCGGTGATGAGGTCATCAGCGTTCCCGTCATTGCAAAGCTCAATGCAGTTGATGTTGTGCTGCTCAATACAGCACCGAACGAAAGAGAAGTAGGGCTGGCAACTACTGCCGGGGCCGGCGTGGTAGGATAAAGAATAACATAACCCACACTATCATTATAGCCCTGCGTATGCGTTATAGACGACACACTTCCGCTTGCTGATGCAGGGAAAGATGAACCACCACCACCACCGCCCTGGTAACCGGCACCGCCGCCATAGTAGCCACCGCCGCCGCCGCCACTATATATACCGGTAGACGCATTTTGCCCGGCGCCTAGCGAACCAGACCCACCAAAGGATGTTGCTCCTGCCCCACCTGCGGTTTGTGTACCGCCCTGTCCGCACTGGCTTGTATTGGTACTGCCCGAATACAGCCCCGCGCCACCTGTCGTACCTCCGCCATCTCCCCCTGTTTGTCTGTTGTAGGGGCTGGATGTACTGCCATACCCCGCACCACCACCACCGCCTGCTACTACAAGTCGGTTAGTGTAAGAAGTGCCCGATGCCGAAGTCCGTATATCAGAAGCACCACCGCCGGAACCCGAATATAAATAAGTGCTGGTGCCGCCACCATTAAACCCTCCTGCACGGGTACCGGTCGACGTAGTACCGTCAATTCCTTTATCGCCTACATATATATACAACACCTGCCCACCGGTTACAGCCAGGTCACACTGCACCCTGCCACCTTTACTATGTGCGCTATAAGTTGAAGTTGACATAGCCCTGTCTTTCCCGCCCATTGCGCCCGCCATATCCACCGTAAGTGAGGTAACACCACAAGGCACAGTATAAGTTTGCACAGCACCCGTATAATTAAATACCGTAAACCCGGCCGGGGCATTATCAATTGTCACTGCATAATCTCTTGCCTCCATATACTGCACCGCTGTTGTGGGGCATGGAGGAATATTGGGGTACCACGGATACGATGTACTTGAAGAACCGCTGTTATATGCAGTTATAACCCGCATCCTGAAAGTTCCGGTCGAAACGGTACTTGGTATTGTAATCTGCGCCGTAGTATTCACGGCCCTAAATTGCCTGCCACCTACATTTTCTGATGTTGCAAAACTTCCGTCATTATTAAAGTCTATCCATATCTGGCCACTCATCATATAATTATTGGTATTACTACCAAACCTGCAGTTATAAATACCTCCCTTAATTAACCCACACGTCATTGTAGAAGTAAAATCGCGGTAGGGTGTACTCGTACAAGCATTGTTGTCAACTATCGAACCCGTACTACCCACTAATGTAAATGGATTGGCCGAAGAAGCTACGACCATGTTATTACTACATACACTCGATGCACTTGCGCATGTAGGCGTACAGGATGAAGCTGTAAGGAAACTGGCCATGCAATTACTGCTTGTTGCAGACAGACTGCTTATGGTACAGGTAACCACACATTGATAATAAGTAGTAGCAGTTATACCTGTGAAGTTATGTGTAGCATTCGTAGCGCCCGATATATTTGTCCATGAGCCTGTACCTGTTGGAGACGACTGCCATTGGAAGGTAATACCTGTAGCAATGGTATATCCCGACGCAGTTAATGTAAAAGGTGTACTGGCCCCGCCATACGCAGGCGAAACAGCAGAGCTACCTGCTGTAGGCGTGCCCGAACAGGGGGTAAGCCCATAACCGGTTACCGCAACATTAACGGTACATACCAGCCCGCCGCCGGTGATATTAATGTTTCCGCTATAGGCAATACCCGCTGTAGGGTTGAACTGCGCATAAACGGTAATCGGGCTAAACGAAGGAGTGCTTATACTTTGCGTATAGGACGACACCCACGAACCTCCTGCGCCGGTCGGGGATATTAAGAACCCGGTAGGTGCAGTTATAGTTAGTGGCGATGATGTCATCGCCGACCCATTCATCGTGAACGACATAGTTGACGAACTTGTACCAACGGTCACATTACCAAATGCCAGTAAGCTGGAACTCGTAGACACTATTGGTACTGTCGCAGCAGGGTAGATTACCACATATCCATTACCGCCGTTGTAACCCTGTAAATGTGTAATTCCCGAAACGCTTCCACCTGCCGCAGCCGGGTAAGACGACCCGCCGCCACCACTGCCATAGTAACCACCACCGCCGCCGCCATAATAACCGCCACCGCCACCACTACCATAGGTACAGGTACTGGTATATGCATTACCGCCGTTACCTAACGTGCCAACAGGTGCAGAATAACAGGTTGCCCCCAATCCACCAGTAGTTTGAGTGCCGCCCTGACCTACATAGCATAAATTATTCGATCCGCAATCAAACCCACTGCCGCCGGTAGTTCCTCCGCCATTTCCGCCATAATTTGTGTATTGACAGTCAAATCCGCCGCCGCCGCCGCCGCCGGCCACAATAACCCGGTCTGTTAACGCAGAGCCACCTATTCTTATATCTGAGGCTCCGCCACCGCCTGCAGCATAATAGTGTGTACTGTTCGTACCACCACCATTAAACCCCCCATTTACCAATACGCAGGAGGTCGTCGTTGCATCCCCGCCTTTGCCACCTACATACACATTCAATACTTGCCCCGCCGTTACTGCCAGAGTACTTTGCACACGGCCTCCCCAGCCTCCATGCGATAAATAATACGAATCACCTCCTTTGGCTCCTACTACCTCTACATTCAATGACGTAACACCACAAGGCACGGTATATGTTTGGGCACCTCCTGTATAAGCAAGAAGGGTAAATCCTCCGGGAGCATCTGCAATAGTCACAGCATAGTCCCTGGCCTCCATATAATAAGTATTGGAAGTCGTGGCGCATGGGAATAAGTTCGGGTACACAGGATAACCCGTTCCTGTGCTGTTATTATATACATTCATCACGCGCATCCTGAAAGTGCCGGAAGATACTGTGCCCGGTATTGTCATTTGCTGAACTGTGTTTGCTCCATTCCATACTCCCCCACCCACAGATTCGGTTGTAGCAAAACTGCCATCATTGTTAAAGTCTATCCATATCTGTGTACTTATCTTGTAAGAGCTCGGGTTGTAACCCAATGAAGCGTTATATATTCCGCCCTTCACTAAAGTACATGAAAGTGACGATGAAAAATCACGGTAGGCCGTAGACGTGCAGGCATTGTTATCCGTTATCGTACCTGAATGTCCTACAAGCACAAACGGACTCCCCGTTGTGGCTACCACCCCACGGTTACCGCTACATACGGATGATGCATTCAAACAAGTAGGCGTACAGGATGAAGCTGTAATAAAGCTGGCACTACATACACTACTTGACGCAGAAAGGCTGCTTACCGTACACGTAACTATACACTGATAATAAGTGGTAGCTGAAATACCGGTAAAACTGTAAGTATCATTAGTAGCACCTGATATGTTACTCCATGAGCCTGTACCGCTTGGCGACGATTGCCACTGGAAAGTCAACCCGCTGACAGCAGAGTATCCTGACGCAGTTAATGTGAAAGAAGTACTGCCACCGCCAAATGCAGGGGATACAGCTGATGTTCCTGCCGTTGGCGTGCCCGAACATGGCGCAAGGCCAAAGCCGGTTACAGCCACATTCACCGTACAGGTAAGTCCGCCACCACTTATGCTCACATTGCCGCTATAAGAAATACCTGTCGTAGGATTGAACTGCGCATATACTGTAACAGGGCCAAAAGTTGGCGTGCTTATACTCTGTGTATAAGAAGACACCCACGAGCCTCCCGCACCCGTAGGCGACACAAGGAAACCAGAAGGGGCTGTTACTGTTACAGGTGAAGATGTCATCCCTGTACCACTCATAGTAAAGGTCATCGTAGATGAGCTTGTGCCGACTATAACATTCCCAAAGGCAAGTAAGCTGCTGCTCGTAGTTACGAATGGTGCGGTAGTAACCGGATAAATGGTCACATAACCATCACTATCATTATACCCCTGGGTATGTGTAATACCCGATATGCTTCCGCTTGCAGTTGCAGGGAATGATGATCCACCACCTCCTCCGCCGTAGTAGCCTGCGCCACCACCATAGTAGCCACCGCCGCCACCACCGCTGTAAATACTGGCAGACGCATTTTGCCCGGCACCCAATGAGCCTGACCCACCAAAAGAGGTAGCCCCTGCCCCGCCTGCGGTTTGTGTACCGCCCTGCCCACACTGGCTCGTACTGGTATTAGCATTACAATAATTACCTTTGCCTCCGGTTGCATCACCGCCTGCCCCCCCGGTTTGCTGATTGTAGGGAGAACCTGAACAGTTATACCCCGCACCACCGCCACCTCCGGCCACCACAAGCCGGTTTGTGTAAGAAGTGCCCGATGCTGACGTGCGAATATCCGATGCGCCACCACCTGAACCGGAATACAGATAGGTACTTGAACCACCACCATTAAAACCTCCTGCACGGGTACCCGTCGACGTTGTGCCGTCAGTACCCTTCCCGCCTACATATACGTATAATACCTGGCCTGCCGTTACAGCTATGCTGCATTGCACCCTGCCACCGGTACTGTTTGCACTATAGGTAGATGTTGACATGGGCCTGTCTTTACCACCCATAGCGCCCGCCACATCTACATTCAGTGTTGTCATACCGCAGGGTACCGTGTAGGTCTGAACTCCTCCTGTGTACTGAAAAACAGTGAACCCGCTGGGTGCAGCGACTACTGTTATTGCGTAATCCCGGGCCTCCATATATTGCACAGCTGTTGTGGGGCATGGCGGTATGTTTGGATACCACGGATATGAAGTACTCGAAGAACCACTATTATACGAAGTAATGACCCTCATCCTGAAAGTTCCCGGAGATACGGTAGTTGGTATCGTAATTTGCTTCACGGTTGTCGGCGACCTGAACTGCCCGCCACCTACTGATTCTGATGTAGCAAAACTGCCGTCATTATTAAAATCTATCCATATCTGGCTGCTCACCATATAATTGTTTGTATTACTACCTAACCGACAATTATAAATACCTCCGGGCACCACCGTGCACGACATCGTTGAGCTAAAATCACGGTATGGCGTAGACGTACAATTATTATTATCCACTATACTCCCTGAATACCCATCCATAGTAAATGGGTATGTAGATGACGCAACAACCCCTCTGTTGCTACTACATACGCTTGATGCACTTGCACAAGTTGGCGTGCATGAGGATGCCGTTAAAAAGCTAGCCGAGCATACTGAGCTGTTAGCTGACAAACCGCTTACCGTACAGGTAACTACACATCGGTAATAAGTAGTAGCCGAAATACCGGTAAAAGTCCGGGTATCATTTGTTGCTCCGGATATATTGGTCCATGAGCCTGTACCTGTCGTTGATGACTGCCATTGGAACGCAAGTCCGGTAGCAAGCGTATAACCCGAGGCGGTCAACGTAAACGAAGTACTGCCATTGCCATAAGTAGGTGAAATAGCTGAAGTACCGGCAGTAGGTGTACCTGAGCATGGTGATACACCAATACCTGAGACAGCAATGTTTGTTGCGCATGGCAAGCCCCCGCCTGTAATGGCTATATTGCCGCTATAGCTGGTTGCGGCGGTCGGGTTAAATTGCGCATAAACGGTAATTGGCCCAAAAGTAGGCGTGCTGATTGATTGCGAGTATGATGAGACCCATGAGCCGCCGGAGCCCGAAGGAGAAACGAGGAACCCACTTGGCGCAGTTATAGTAAGCGGCGATGAGGTCATACCCGCACCATACAACACAAAACTCATAGTAGAAGAGCTGGTACTTACCGGTACAATGCCCAAAGACAATGAAGATGGAACGGGGGTAACAAATGGCATCGATGTAGCTGTTATATTCACATAACCATTACCCGATGTATTATAGCCCTGTGTGTGCGTTAAACTTGATATACTGCCGCTCGCAGATGCAGGGAAGGATGATCCGCCACCGCCGCCGCTCCAATATCCGCCGCCGCCGCCATAATAACCACCACCGCCGCCGCCACCGGTTTGTGATGCAGTTGAACCGGCCCCACCATTTCCTAGTGTGCCCGCAGAACCGTTCGGCGTAGAATAAGTTGAACCGGCTCCTCCGGCAGTCTGAGTCCCTCCACGCCCACCTGTCGACGTAGCCGTGTTCGAATTCCCTCCGTACCCGGCCTCACCGGTTGTACCTCCCCCATTGCCACCACGATCATAGTTAGCAATGCCATAGTTATATGCACCACCGCCACCACCACCGGCAACAATGATCCGGTCTGACAGTGCAGTTCCTCCCAAACGAATGTCGGAAGCGCCGCCACCGCCGCCACCACCGCCACTGGAAGTCCAGGTTGATCCGTTTGCTCCACCATTAAATCCTCCTGTACCTGCAACACCACCTGCAGCAGCATTACCACCGGCACCACCTACATAAACATTCAATACTTGCCCTGCTGTAACAGCAAGTGTACATTGGGTTCTGCCACCATACCCTCCCCTCAGATAAGAAGTATATGGAAGCCCACCGCTACCACCAGCCATATCCACAGTTACCGATGTCACACCACAGGGCACAGTATAAGACTGTACACTACCGGTATACGTAAATGATGCGGAATAAGGGGTTACCGGAGTTATGGATACATACCCATTGCCACTTGTGCTGCCGGTAATTGTATTATAGCCCTGCGTATGAACAACGGATGTAGCCAAAGTAGCATCGGTATAAGATGAGCCGCCGCCGCCGCCGCCGTAATATCCTGCACCGCCACCATAATATCCGCCACCGCCGCCGCCACTATAAATACTGGTAGTTCCATTTTGCCCCACACCTAACGAACCCGAACCTCCTAAAGCAGTTGCCGCAGCACCACCGGCAGTTTGTGTTCCGCCCTGTCCGGAATAAGTGGTGTTATTTGTTCCGCAATATAGTCCAGCACCACCAGTTGTTGCCCCCCCCGGCTCCACCGGTTTGCTGGTTAGTACCACTGCAATTACGTCCAGCACCACCGCCACCGCCGGCAACCACCAAACGGTTAGTATATGCCGTACCTGATGCCGAAGTTCGGATATCAGAAGCACCGCCCCCTGACCCGCTATACGAATAATACCTGCTGCCACCACCATTATAACCACCAGCTACCGTTCCGCTAGACGTTGTTCCATCTGTACCTTTACTACCAACGTATATGTATAATACCTGACCCGGTGTTACAGAAAGGTTACACTGAACACGACCACCATTACTGTTAATGCTATAGTTATTATAGTCCTTACCGCCACATGCCCCCTGCACATCAACTGCCACACTGGCTATACCACCCGGTACAGTGTAAGTTTGCACAGAACCGGTATACGTGAATGTAGATGTTTGTGCAATAGCACACACACTCAACCCTGCTAAGATTACTATTACACTGGTAAGCCTTGAAATGTAGTTACGTATCATACGCTAATGATTGTTTAATATTCGCTTCTAAAAGGGTTCTATAATCTTTTAAAATGTAAATCACTCACTCAATCAGCATCTCTGCTAACTGTTAATATTTCCAATTAAAAAGGGTGTTTAAGGCTGGGTACTTTGTTCGAGAAAAGACAGAGCAGGTACGGCTATTAGCAACCATCAGGTAACATAATGACCTTAGCATTATTTTAACCAATACTTACTAAACCATTTTAAAATTATACTAATTGGGCAAATTTTAACAAAATAAAATGTTAATTAGTACATAACATATCGTACAAATTGTTGTAAAATTGATTTTATAATTTTAACTTCTAGCAATTATAATAAATATAAATAACTAAGAATTAATTTATTTCATCTGCTTAGAATTCGATTTGTAGCAATAGTTTGTCGATAATAGCACATGTATAATGCAAAAAAATGGGTAGCTGATAGCTACCCATTTTGAGAAAATTTGCGCAATGAAACTAGCGCTCTACCACTATATGGAATACCTTGTTGCCTGCCTCAGAACGTAAGGTCAGTATATACATTCCATTAGCAATATCGCTGCTTAATTGTACATTTTCGTTTATCTCTCCATTACGAACATCCACTTTCCTTACCAGGATGCTTTGTCCCAGCATATTCGTCACCTCCATAGATACTTCCTCGTTCGTATTTGTACTTAGTGTACCCTTAACATTGAACGTACCTTTATTGGGGTTAGGTATGAGCTGAATATCAGTACCAATGGATGCTATGTTATTTACACCTACACCTGCTACCCTTACTGTTACAGTACCTGTACCGGCAGATCCCGCACAACCACCACCACTGGTAACCGTACAGGTTACTATATCTAGGTTAGCAAAATTATCGCTTGTAAACTGGGGCATAGTAGCACCTGTTACCGGCACGCCGTTTACAGACCATTGATACGAAGGTAATGGAACAGTATTAGTGATGTCTGCAGTAAGTGTTAATGATAATCCTGCCGGGATATTCAGGCCGGGGCTGGCAAGAATATTCACTATCGGTATCACAGGGTCGTTCACTATCATATTGAAGCTGCTCGACACAGTACGATGAGATACACACCTGTTACTCGATGTCATGATACAGGTAATCTCATCCCCGTTTGCAGGAATAGTGGTGTACGCAGCGGATGAACCTACCACTACCCCATTCTTCTTCCACTCAAATACCGGAGTAAGGCCGCCGTTTGCGTATGACGCTGTATAATTCACTACTGTGCCTGCACATACAATCGCACCCGGAATCGCAGAGACTGACACTGATGGAGTAACCACAGGCATTACTGTTATTGTCATCGAGTTGCTTACTATAGCCGGCATTGCGCAAACCGCGCTGCTTGTTACAGATACACTTACCACATCACCATCAGCTGGCACATAGCTGTAAGCGCTGGCTGTGCCCACATTTACACCATTTACAGCCCATTGGTAAAGTGGTGCCGCACCTCCGTTCACTACAGCTGCAGAGAAGTTGCCGATGTTGCCCGAACACATAGTATCACCTGTACTGCTAACAATTGTAACCACAGGGATAACCGTTGGGTTAACAGAAACTACTGCGCTGCCAGCCATGCTATTTGTACACATTGTTGTGCTGTTGGTAGCTACTACAGTATAATTACCTGTGGCTGTAATCAGGCCGAAATCAATTGGTACACCTGTACCTGTCATTACTGTAACAGGAACACCGTCTTTACGTAATTCGTAAGAAACACCTGCACTCGAACTGCTTAGTCCAACATGCACACCACCGCTGCCGGAGCAATAAGCGCCACCTCCTACTACATTAAACACTGTAGGCAAAGGATTGATTCCCACGCCCACGCTACCGGTCATATTTGATGTGCAAAGTGTCGCTATATTCTTGGCTACAACTGTATAGCTACCGGTTGCGCTAAATACGCCAAAATCAATTGGGGTTCCGGTTCCGGTAACAGGTGCTCCTGCGCTTGTAGTTCCGTTATACAACTGGTAGCTTATACCGGCATCAGAATTACTTAAGCCTATATGTACACCGGCATCGCCTGAGCAATAATTACCACCACCCGTTACAATGTAAGAGGTCGGCAATACATTCACAGCCACATTTGCACTACCGGTCATGTTACTGCTGCATGATGTTGCTGTAGTAGTAGCTTTCACTGTATAAGTTCCGGCTGTCGTCTGCAAACCAAAATTCAACGGCAATCCGGTACCTGCAACAGCACCACCTAAAGCCGTTGATCCATAATACAACTGGTAACTATTACCTGTGATAGATCCACTCAGGCCTACATTAACACCGGTTCCACCAGAACAGTAACTTCCACCACCTGTAACGGTAAACGCTACTGGCAGCGGGTTCAAACCTATGGTTGCACTTCCGGTCATATTGCTGGTACAACCCGTTATAGAATTAGACGCAATAACGGTATATGACCCTGTCGTTGTCAGCACCCCAAAATCAATTGCTGTGCCTGTTCCGCTTACCATCGGTCCTACCGGCCCTCCATTATACAATTGGTATTTAATGCCTGTGTTTGAACTACTTAAACCCACATGCACACCGGCTCCACCGGGGCAGTAATTACCCCCACCGGTTACAGTATACAAATTAGGTAATGGATCTATAGACACAGATACCAGGCCGGTCATATTGCTCATACATCCGGTCGTAGTATTATTTGCAACTACCGTATAGGTCCCGGCTACAGTTTGAGCTCCAAAATCAAGTGGAGTGCCGCTTCCGGCTATCGCTGCACCTACCGGCGTCGTTCCTCTCAGTAGTTGATAATTAACACCGGTTTGAGAACCACTTATATAAACATTAACACCTGTACCTCCGGCACAATAACTGCTGCCACTGCCGGTTACACTATACGCTGTTGGCATTGCATTGATGGCAACACTCACAGTACCTGCCATATCGTTTGAACACAACGTAGTACTATTAGTTGCAACAACCTTATAAATTCCGGTAGCTGTGTGCATACCAAAAGTTATTGCGCTACCTGTACCATTTACAGGCAAGCCCACAGGCGACGTACCATTCACCAACTGGTATTTAACACCCGTACTTGAACCACTAAGGCCAATATTCACACCACTGCCACCAATGCAATAACTACCTCCGCCGGTCACAGCATAAGCCGTTGGCAGTGCGTTAATGCTTACAGTTACACTTCCGGTCATGTTCTTAGTACACAAGGTAGTTGCGTTAGTAGCCACTATTGTATAAATTCCCGAAGTAGTTTGAATGCCAAAAGTTATCGCGCTTCCGGTTCCCGAAGTAAGCAGGCTTACAGGTGAACTACCTATGAATAATTGATAATTAACACCGGTTTGCGAACTGCTCAACCCAACATTAACGCCTGCTCCACCCATACAATAGCTACCACCACCGGTAACAGCATAAGCATTTGGAAGCGGACTGATGCTTACAGTATCACTATTTGCCATGTTAGTCGCGCATAATGTAACTGCGTTAGTACCTACTACAGTGTAAATTCCTGCAGTGGTGTATAATCCAAAATTTAATCCAAGACCAGTACCGGCAATCGGGCTGCCCACTGGCATCGTACCATTATATAACTGATAGATTACGCCTGTTTCAGAACCCAGCATGCTAATACCTACACCTGTTCCACCCACGCAGTAGCTTCCGCCTCCGCTAAGTGTTTGAGCAATCGGTAATGGATTAACATTAATATTAGCACTACCATACATTGTGTCAGTACATGTTGTTACCGGGTTTGTCGCCATCACAGTATAATTGCCTATTGCTGTCTGCAATCCAAAACTTATCGGACTGCCGGTGCCGGCAACTACGGGGCCAACAGTTGCCCCGCCCATCCAAAGCTGATAATCAACACCTGCCTGCGAACCATTCAGTGATACCGGCAAACCTGCTCCACCTGTGCAATAATTACCGCCACCGGTTACAGTATAAAGCGTTGGCAATGTATAATGGGCAACAGTAGCACTGGCTGTCATACTATTCATACATCCTGCACCGCTTACAGCCAATACAGTATATACCCCTGTATTTGCAAACGTGCCAAAGTCAAATGCTGCGCCAATGCCACTCACAGGAGCTACTTCAGGCACACCATCACGCAGTAGCTGGTATGTAATGCCAATATCTGAATTACTCAACCCAACAGTCACACCTGCGCCACCTGGACACAAACTACCACCACCTGTTACAGCATATGCTGTCGGCAATGGATCTATGCTCACTGTCGCGCTAAGCGCCATTAGCGATGTGCAACCTGTTACAACATCCGTTCCCTGCACCGTATATACACCGGCAAGCGTCTGTGGTCCAAAATCAAGTGTTCCTCCGGTGCCGGGCATCAGGCTGCCGATTGGCGAACTACCAATATATAATTGGTAATTAACACCAGTAGAAGAACTCAATAAAAACACATTAGTGCCTGTGCCACCAGCACAATAGTTACCACCTCCCGATACAATGTGTAATGTAGGAGGAGCATCAATCGAAACGCTCACAGACCCTGTCATGTTCGCGAAACAGCCCGTAGCTAGGTTTGTTGCAATAACACTATAAATGCCTGTACCCGTTATTAATCCAAAATCAATTGGCAATCCGGTACCTATAACCGGCGCGCCAACAGGGCCACCATCAAATAATTGGTATTCGATACCCGATGTTGAACCACTCAACCCGATATGAACACCGGTTCCGCCTGAGCAATAACTGCCACCGCCGGTCACAGCATAAGCGCTTGGCAAAGGATCTATCGCGATTGTGGCGAAGCCGGCCATGTTTTCTGTACAACCGGTAGCACCTGTAGCAACAGTAGTATAAGTACCTGCCACAGTTTGCAGGCCGAAGCTAATAGGGAAACCGGAACCGCCAACAATAGGGCCAACCGGCACTCCGTCTTTATATAATTGGTAATTCGTTCCAAGATCAGAGTTGTCCAGGTCAACATTCATGCCTGTGCCACCGGCACAATATGCGCCACCACCTGTTACATTATATACTGTTGGTAATGGGTCTGTACCTATTGTTGCGCTACCCACCATATCGTTAACACAACCGGTAGCAATATTTGTTGCCACTACAGTATAGGTGCCTACTGCTGTTATAAGGCCATAATCTATCGCTGCACCTGTACCCGCTAACGGGCCTCCAACGGTCGCCGCAGTTGCATCATATAATTGGTAGCTGAATCCGATATTGGAGCCGCTAAGGCCAACATGAACACCTGCACCACCTACGCAATAGTTACCACCGCCGGTAACAAAATAAGCCACAGGCAATGGATCGATAGCTACTGTAGCACTGCCCGTCATATTGTTGGTACAAGTTGTTGTCGGATTGTCCGCTTCAACTGTGTAAATACCTGCACTGGTCTGCATACCAAAACTAATAGGTCCACCTGTACCGGTAACCGTGGTACCGGTAAATAAACCATCTAAGTATAATTCATAATCTACCCCAGCCTGAGAGCCGCTTAGGCCAACGAGTACCCCCGCTCCACCCGAACAATAATTACCACCACCGGTCACAGTATAAGCTACAGGCAGAGGATCAATTGTTACTACAGCACTTCCCGACATTACAGACACACAACCTGTAACCATATCAGTAGAATGAATTGTATAAGTACCGGCCGCTGTTTGAGCACCAAATGATAACAAAGAACCTGTTCCGGTCATGGGAGCCCCTATCGGAGTAATCCCATTATATAATTGGTAATCGAAACCAATATCAGAAGTCAACAGCTCGACGATAACACCGGTGCCGCCAACGCAATACGCTCCGCCACCCAATACCGGGTAAACATTCGGAAGCGGATCAATTGTGACTGTTGCACTGCCACTCATATTGTTAACGCAACCAGTGCTGGCATTAGTTGCCACTACTGTATATGTTGATGCCGGTGTCAGCAAACCAAAATCCAGCGCTGCACCCGTGCCCGCTATCGGTCCGCCTATAGCCGTTGCACCTGCGTCATATAACTGGTATGAAACACCAATTGTAGAACTGCTTAACCCGACACTTACTCCCGTTCCGCCAGAACAATAAGGGCCGCCACCGGTCACACTGAATACTGTAGGCAACGGATTAATAGTTAATACAGGACTACCAGACATTGTATTCACACAAGTAGTTACTGAATTAGTAGCAATGACTGTATAAGTACCGGCTGATGTAAATGCACCAAAATTGAGGGCTGACCCGGTACCAGCTAATGAAACGCCCGTGCTAACGCCATCCAAATACACAAGATAATTCACACCAATTTCAGATCCGCTCAACAAAACATCTACACCTGTACCACCTGTACAATAGCTGCCGCTACCGGATAAAGTAACAGAATAAACTGTTGGCAGCGGGTTGATTGTAATCACGGCACTACCTGTCATGCTGTTGATACATGATGTCGCACTGTTTGTACCTACCACAGTATATGTACCCGCTGCTGTCTGGTATCCGAAGTTTAATGCGGAACCTGTACCGGGCAATGGAGCCCCCACAGGCGTGCCGCTATTGAATAACTGATAACTAAACCCTATATCTGAAGTGGTAAGTCCAACCTGCTGACCAATGCCACCTGCACAATAAGCCCCGCTACCCGTAACAGTCACTGCATATGCTGTAGGTAATGGATCGATTGATATAACCGCACTACCCAACATTGTATTTGTACAACCGGTTGCAGTGTTGGTTGCTACTACCGTATAAGTACCTGCCGTTGTATGCAGGCCAAAATCTAGCATAACTCCCGTACCGGTTACAGGCAGACCAACCGGAGTTGTGCCCCCTACATATAATTGGTACGTAAACCCAAACGCTGCAGAACCCACTAAATAAACATGCAAGCCCGAACCACCAGCGCAATAACTACCGCCACCCGATACTGTATAAGCAAATGGCAATGGATTAATCGTTACTGTAGCTGAACCTGCCATGCCAACAAAACATCCCGTTGTAGTATTTGTTGCCACAACCGAGTAGATACCTGCAACAGTCTGCAATCCGAAACTGATTGAAGATCCCGTGCCACTTACAGGGCTACCTACAGCCACTGTACCCCTGTATAGCTGGTAATTGATGCCTGTATTAGAGCTGCTCACCCCTATCGCTACACCCGTGCCACCCGCACAATAAGCGCCTCCGCCGGTTACTGTGTACACCGTTGGCAATGCGTTTACAGTCATTGTGGCTATCGAGAAACAACCCGCCGGCAATGTATAAGAAACAACCGGATTACCTGCCGACACGCCTGTTACAATTCCCGATGACGAACCTACGGTTGCAAGCGATGTATTACTGCTGCTCCAGGTGCCGCCAAAAGTTGCAGAACTCAGAGTTGTTGTTGCACTCACACACACTATTGCTGTGCCTGTTACCGCAGCCGGCTGCGGGTTAACTGTAATCTGCTGGATCGAATTACATCCACCCGGCAGTGTATAAGTAATATTAGGCATTCCCGCTGATACGCCTGTCACAACACCTGTTGTAGAGCCCACACTCGCTTGCGCACTGTTACTGCTTGTCCAAAGACCACCACTCGATGTATTACCTAAAGTAGTTGTCAGAGTTTCACATACTATGAAGCTGCCTGTTATTGCCGCAGGTTGGTTATTTACAGTTGTCAGCATTGTAGCAAAACAACCGCCTGGTAAAGTATAGGTAATAACCGGGTTGCCCAAAGCTATACCTGTTGCAACACCGGATGAAGAACCAATGCTTGCCAGTGATGAATTACTGCTCGTCCACAATCCGCCACCTATTGAGTTGGTCAAAGGTGTTGGCACACCAATACAAAGATTGCTGTTGCCAACAATCGCAGGAGGCGTTTGATTCACTGTCATGGCCCATATCACGAAACATGAGCCTGGGTTAGTAGTGTACGTAATATTTATTGTGCCTGTGGTAACGCCTGTTACCACACCTGTACCTGATACTGTAGCTATCGCAGTGTTACTACTTGTCCATGTGCCGCCAGCAGTAGCGCTACTCAATGAAGTTGTTTGTCCCGTACATACTGTTGGTAGCCCTGTTATTGCTGCCGGGGTAGAATTAACTGTCATTGGCGTAACAGCTATACAGCCGGTAGGTAACGCATAAGTAATATTAACAGTACCTGCTGTTACACCGGTAACGAGGCCCGTTCCTGTTCCTACAGTCGCATTAGCGTTGCTGGCGCTCCAGCTTCCGCCACCTGCACTGTTCGCCAATGTAATAGATGAACCGACACATACGTTATTACCACCGGTGTTTGCCGATGGAGTCGGGTTAACGGTCAATACAGTAGTTGCCGTGCAAGCACCGGTAACCGTATAAGTAATAACCGGGTTTCCTGCCGACACACCGGTCACAACACCGGTACCTGAAACAACAGTAGCTTGCCCGGTATGGCTGCTGCTCCAGCTACCGCCGGCCAAACCATTACTTAAAGTAGTGGTGAGACCTGTACATACTGTAGCCGTACCTGTATTAGCCGGTGGGGTTGCGTTTACCGTAAATGCCATTACATTGGTGCAGCCCGCAGGTAATGTATAAGTAACCGACAAAGTACCCGCTGTTACTCCGGTCACTAATCCCGAAGTTGGATGGATGGTCGCATTGGCATTGCTTACACTCCATGTACCGCCACTCACCGAGTTTGTCAGTGTCCTTGTAGCCCCCTCACAAACATTCGGAGTTCCCCCTATCGCAGCAGGCGTTGGGTTAACTGTGAATGGAGTTATCACAAAACAACCTGTCGGCATAGTGAACGTTATGTTCAATGTGCCTGCTGCTACACCGGTAACTATACCTGTGCCCGAACCCACAGTTGCTAGGGAAGCATTGCTGCTGCTCCACGTACTGCTGCCCGAACCATTTGTTAAAGTCGTTGTTAACCCAACACATACCGACGGTGTACCACTATTCGCTGAGGGAGTCGGATTTACTGTCGATGAAACAGTGCTGATGCACCCGGTAGCCATAGTATATGTACAAACCCATGTACCGCCAGATACACCTGTTGCTATGCCGGTTGCCGCACCTATTGTGGCTATACCAGTGTTGCTGCTGCTCCACGTACCACCACCTGTCGCACTGGCGAAGGTTGTTGTTGAACCGGTACACAAGGTTGGCGTACCTGTAATCGCTGCCGGATTGGGGTTTATCGTCACCACCGCTGTAATCATGCAGCCGGTAGGTAAGGTATAAGTTATGGTAGATGTTCCCGCTGCTACGCCTGTCACTATACCGGTACCCGACCCTATCGTTGCTACAGAGGTATTATTGCTTGTCCACGCTCCTCCGGCTGATGCATTGCTTAAAGTTGTTGTTGTTCCGGGGCATGCTGTCAGCACTCCGGTTATCGCTGCCGGTAATGGGTCTACTGTCTGCACCCTTGTCGCTATACAGCCAGTTGGCAATGTATAAGTAATAGTAGGCGTACCCGCAGCAACTCCGGTAACTATACCGGATGAAGTACCTATGGTGGCTTCAGCAGTATTGCTGCTGCTCCACACACCGGTTCCGGTCGTATTCGTCAGCATTACATTCGAACCGACACATACTGTAGCCGAACCTGTGATGGCAGCCGGTAATGGGTTAACCGTAATCACTTGTGTTACAAAGCAGCCAGTAGGTAACAAGTAAGTAATCGTTGGGGTACCCGCAGAAACACCGGTAACTATACCTGTGGAAGAACCTATCGTAGCCATACCTGAATTGCTGCTGCTCCATGTACCACCAGGCGTGGCATTGGTTAATGTTATCGTTAGCCCCACGCAAACACTGGTAGGCAATGAGTAAAATATTGATGCGCTGCCATTTCCGGTGTTGCTTACGCTATTCACCTGGCCCGTACCCGTATTATAAGATCCGCCGCCGCCGCCAGGTTGAGCGTTACCGGAACCATCATATACACCTCCGGCACCACCACTGTAGCCACCACCACCACCACCACCTGCATAAGAACATATTCCCTGGCTGCCACCGCCGCCGCCAAAGCCACCATTACCGTTTAAACTGGCATTCCCGCCAAATACACCTCCCGCACCGCCACTCAAGGGCGTAGCCCCGCCGGTTGAAGTGCTGCAGAAGCCCAAAGAATTACCACTCGCTCCATTTGATAGCCACCCGGTACCGCCAGCCGCATATACGCCAAAAGGAGTACCTGTGGGAGCAATGCCCCCGCTACCACCGGTGCCGGCACCATTGAACCCACCACCACCATTCGTACCATTATTGGTAGTAATAGCATCAATTCCGGCATCAGAGCCGGAAAAAGCACCCGATCCACCGCCGCCGCCGGCGGCTATCAATAATGCGTTGCCTGCTGTTACGTCCCAAATAAACGAGCCACCACCTCCGCCGCCGGTTAGGGTAGCTGCCACTGGTTGCTCTCCCACTAATATGTTCAGTACATGTCCTGGAGTAACTGCATAAACACCGCTTATATTAGCACCTAACCCGCCACTTGCTAATCCGTTGCCACCCTGGGCCCCGCTAACTGAGAGGGTGACACTTGTGACACCCGCAGGGACTGTATAGCTTTGAACTGTACCTGTATAGGAAAAAGACACCAACCCTGTTCCGCTACCTATCGCCGCCGGCAAAGCATTCACCGTAAATGGCAATACACTGTAACAACCTGTTGCCGTCAATGTATAGGATATATTTGTTGTCCCTGCTGTTATGCCGGTCACCATACCTGTTCCTCCGCCTATGGTTGCAACACCTGTAGAACTGCTGCTGAACAAACCGCTTGGTGTAGCATTACTTAAAGTAACATTACCACCAACACAAACATTATCAGTTCCCGTAATTGCGGCAGGATTTGTATTAACAGTTACCTGTTGTGTAACAAAACAATTGCCGGGTAATGTGTAGGTAATTGTTGAATTACCACCCGCAACTCCGGTAACAACACCTGATGCCGAGCCTACTGTGGCAACACTGTTATTACTGCTGGTCCATACACCGCTGCCATATCCGTTGCTGAGTGCTGTGGTCAATCCCACGCACACGCTGAATGTGCCACTGATACCTGTCGGCGTTTGGTTAACCGTAACAGGTGTAGTCACATAACAGCCTGTTGATACTGTATAAGATATAGTAACCACACCTACAGTATGGCCCGACACAATACCCGTACTCGAACCTACCGTAGCTACCGCTGCGTTGCTCGTACTCCATACGCCTCCGCTGGTAGCGCTGCTTAATGTTGTTGTCGCCCCGGTACACACATCTGTAGTGCCGGTTATCGCTGATGGCAACGCCATAACGGTAACTGTTACCACTACTATATTATCGGTAAATGAAGGCCCTGCAGTTCCTGCATAAGTAATATCAGCAGTACCTAATGTCACCCCTGCTACTATCCCGCTACCGGTTCCTACTGTGGCCACGGCCGGATTGCTGCTGCTCCAAGTACCACCTGCTGTTGCATTGCTTAATGTAGTAGTTGTGCCGGGGCAAACAGTTAGTGTGCCGGTTATGGGTTGTAGTGGGTTATTACGCAGTACTGAAATAGAATTTGATCCACTATTGGCAGCTATAATATCCGTTTTCCCATCTCCATCAATATCACCTACAGCGATTCCATAAGGGAAACTGGCTGCACCGAATTCCACATTGGCGGCTAATGAACCACTCGTAATAGAGCCACTCGTAGCTGTGTTCCTTAAAACAGAAATACTGGTAGACCAATCATTAGTAACAAATATGTCAGGCTTTCCATCACCATCTACATCTCCCATTGCGATATCTATTGGTTTAGACCCCGTAGTGAAATCAACTTTTGCCGCCAACGAACCGCCCGTAATAGAGCCGCTTGTAGCAGTATTCCTAAAAACAGAAACGCTATTAGAATTATAATTAATTAGTGTAACATCTGCCTTATTATCACCATCTATATCTGCTATCTTAATATTCCATGGATTTAATGCTGTTGCAAAATCAACCTTAGAAGCCAAAGAAGCGCCATTTATGATACCGACTGTTGCTGTGTTATGAAAAAGAGAAACAGTATTGGCTGCATTATTTGTAACAGCAATATCCGGCTTGCCATCCCCATCAATGTCACCTATCGCCACCCCATGAGGAGTAGCACCAGTTGTGAAGTCAACTTTTGGAGCAAAAGAACCTATTGTTATTGACCCGCTCGTAGAAGTGTTATGTAAAACCGAAATAGTATTGGGGGTAGTATTAGCAACAACAATATCCGGTTTACCATCACCATCAATATCACGTACATCCAAACCAGCTGGATTAGCTCCTACAGCAAAATCAACCGAGGCAGCTAACGATCCGGCGGAAATAGATCCACTGGTTGCAGTATTCCGAAATACTGAAACTACACTGGCCCCAGAAACTGAAACTACTACATCCAATTTACTATCTCCATCAATATCATTAATCGCTATTGCAAATGGATTACCAGCGGTCGTAAAGTCCACCTTAGCAGCAAGTGAACCTGAAGTTATAGAACCTGAAGAGCTGGTATTACGGTATATAGAAATAGTATTTGAAAAATAATTCGCAACTACAACATCAGACTTACCATCACCATCTATATCACCAACGGCTACTCCATAAGGGCCGCTACCACTAGTAAAACTAACATGCGGATCGAAGTTTACTGTATTGGTCACAAAGCCAGCATTGTTATAAGTAGGCAGGAATAGATTTTGCGAATATCCGGTAAATGCGCATGCAGTATTTTCAACCGACACTATTGGCATGTATGTTGCGCCTATCGGCACAGTCACACTCAACGATGTATTACTTGCCGATGTCACCGTTGCACGTGTCGCACCGAAATAAACAATGTTGTTTGTAGTGCTTGCATTAAAATCACTGCCACTTATGGTTATCGAAGCTCCGGGTGCAGCTACATAACTGCTAAGCCCGCTTACCACAGGCGTACCGATAACCGTTACCGTAGTGAAAGTAATACAACTACCAAGTGTGTAGGTAATATTAGCCGTACCCGATGCAACACCTGTCACGATACCTGTGCCACCGCCCACAGTAGCTACCGCCGGGTTACCCGATGTCCATGTGCCGCCTGATGGTGTGCTGTTTAATGTTGTCGTCAATCCGCGACACACTGTTGTTGTGCCGGTTATTGTTGTTGGTGCGGGGTTTACTGTTACAATGATAGTTGTAAAGGTTGTGCCACCTGTACCATCAGATATTTGAATAGAAAATGCATCATTACCTGCAAAACCAGAGAGTGGGGTATAGCTATAGCCTGTTGGAGTAACTGTGGCGCCATTCGACAGAGCAGTACCCCCCATAGTAACCGTACCATTGGTAGCGGGTACAATCAATGTCCAGGTGAGCGTTTGGCCAACATCGCCATCCGTTACAGCCAGTAGTGAGTTAATGGAATTAGTACTCGAGTTCTGGCAAACAGATAAATACTGCGGGCTGCTTCCCGTGAAGGCAGGTGTTGATGGCGCAACTGGCACCCCGGTATTCCTTAATACCGATACGTTGGTAGAACCATTATTTGCTGTTACAATATCAGCACCGCCATCACCATCAAGGTCTCCTGCCGCTACGCCAAACGGACCTACACCGGTTGGAAAATCAACTTTTGCAGCAAACGAACCCGATGTTATTGATCCGCTGGTAGCTGTATTCCTGAATACAGACACAGAGCCTATTGTATTCGCAGTAATAACGTCTGGCTTCCCATCACCCGTCACATCGGCAATAGTTGTTTGCCATGGACCTGAACCACTAGCAAAGTTTATTGCCGATGCAAGCGACCCGGAGTTAATAGCACCAATGGTAGCTGTATTGCGAAAAACAGACATAATACTACCTCCGGCATTACAGGTAACAATGTCGAGTTTACTATCTCCATCAATGTCAGCAACAGAAACACCCAATGGGAACGAGACACCGCCAAAGTCAACTTTAGGGCTAAAACTAATACTGCCTGCTACAGATATGTTACGAAACAGAGAAATTGAACCACTGCCATAATTACCAACTATCATATCTGTTTTTCCATCGCCATCTATATCTCCTACAGACAACTGCCATGGGGAACTGCCGGTTGTAAAATCCTGGCGCGCCGCAAACGTGATGCTGCCGGGAGCAGATGTGTTACGGAAAACCGATACGTGGGTGGAACTAAAGTTAGTGATACAGATATCCGCTCTACCATCACCATCAAAATCAGCTACCGAAACATGGCCCGACCCACCGCTAGCCATACCAAAGTCCACTTTTGCGGCAAACGATACAGAGCCGCTGGTAGAAGTATTTCTTAACACTGAAACAGATCCACTATTATTGGCAACGATAACGTCAGGTTTTCCATCGCCATCAATATCGCCTGCAGCAACACCAGTAGGAAGAGAACCTGTCGTAAAACTAACTGCCGAGGCAAATGAGCCTGCTGTAATACTGCCACTTGTACTTGTATTGCGCAGTACTGATGCGCTAGCGGAATTGTAATTGACCGCCACGATATCACTCTTACCATCACCATCTATATCCCCAATACAAACATCGTATGGACTATTTCCAACAGCAAAATTAACTGCTGCATTAACGTTCACCGAAACAGGGCCACTAAACGTAGGCAGAAACGGCAATGGTGCAAATGCCATTAAGTTACTTGCAGTGTTATTCACGGTAACTGGTGCGAATATACTTCCCACTGGAACCGTTACATTAAGCGATGTTGTTGTCGCAGAATTAACGGTTGCCCTTGTTGCACCGAAGTAAACAATATTGTTTGTAGTAGTAGCATTAAAGTTTGTACCGGATATACTCACAGCCGCACCATTATTAGCCACAACCGGAGTCACCGTAGTAATTGTAGGTGTCTGAGCACATACAGGTTTACCAAACAGCAACATGCCGGCGGCAAAAGTCCCCCCTACCCGGGCAACAAGGCTTACTTTGTTTACGGCATTCTGCAGGCTTGTGCGTAAAAATCCTTTTCTCATATCTATTGCTTTATAGCTAAAAAATAGTCTTGATTACATACAGTTAAAACATACCTTTTCCTAGCTGATACCACAGCAGGGAATAGACATATTTTAACAATTCGTTTTATCAATTGTAAACATAACGCTTTATTACAAAAAAAAGAAATTATAGCATTTGAAAAAATATATGGGTAGCCTTGATTTTCACTAGTTAAATATATTTTTAAACCAATTGTCTCTCAGGTCATTTATTTTGCCCTTGAATGGATATTGGAACCAGCCCGGCACCCGGCCAGCAAGCACATATTTCTGCACAAGTATTTTCAACCATCATTTTGCAATCAAACAATTACACAATAAAAAACATCCATATACTATGGCAGCAAAAGAACCAATAAAATCCCTCTTCTTAAACGCAAAATCTCAAACTTTTACCTAAATCATTTGTTTTTGAATTTTTAATTTTTACTTTTAAGAAAAATAGCCGCATGAAAAAAGCTAATCTATTGATGGCGCTCGCTGTCCTTCTATTCTCAACTGTTTCTTACTCCGCTGCTGCCCAGGGCAGTGCAAAGCCTAAATACATCGAAGCGTTTGACGAAGGTCGTACGCTCAACTCAACCGACATTAAATTTCTCAACCTCATCTCCGATGGCAATGGCGACAGGGACGCAATCGTAAACGGGAAAAAATATTCTGTGGGCCAAAGGCTGGCCGTAGAACAGGCATCTGCACTCAACTATGCTAAAAGCAAATTCAGAAAAGGCCACCCGATGGAAAAAGCCGGCGATGCAAAACCAATCAATAAAACAGTGACGCACGAAACTTGTTTCTGGTATTCGTATTGTGGTGGCAATGGTAATTGTTATTACGTTTGGTATTGCGATTAACTTACCTCAAAAACAAAAAAAATCAGCCCCATTATTGGGGCTTTTTTATTGCGGCTACTCTTCAAAAAAGTTCAGGTCTTTACCAAACGTCTCCTCTGTCATGAAGACTGCAATGCAACTGATTACCATCACCACAGTTCCGGTAATTGCCCCGGCCGAAATGAACCCGAAACCGGGTATGAGGAATTTGAAAAGATAAGTAATAAGCGGCAATGCGCCACGCACCATATTAGGCACAGTAGTAGCGGCAGTGGCCCGCAGATTGGTACCGAAATGCTCTGCGGCCATCGTTACGAACAAAGCCCAGAACCCCGTGCCAAAACCAAGTATCGCGCATATAGCATACATGCCATTCACAGAGCCATTATCCTGATTAAAATAGAGGATGATACCCGCTATGGTAATCATGTAGAAAATATAAAGCGCCTTTTTCCGGCTCTTCAGCCATTGGCTCACCAGCCCTATAAGTATGTCTGCTATCGCAATAGCTACATATGCAAACATCACCGACTTGCCGGGTATGATATCACCTTTCACACCCATCTCTTTACCAAACTTGTCTGATATTTGCACCAGCAAACCAATCACATACCATGTAGGCAATCCTATCAGTATAGCGAGTATATATTTCTTAAACCGTTTGCCACTCGTAAAGAACATCATGAAGTTCCCCTTCTGCACATTGGCTGTCTTCTTCAGGTTGGCATACATCCCCGACTCATACACGCTTACGCGCAGCAGCAGCAGCATAATGCCTAAGCCTCCGCCTATATAAAAACATATACGCCAGTCATTCACAGCCCTCGATATAAAATAAGCCGCAACCGCACCGGTCAGCCCCACCCCCGCTACAAACGAAGTAGCAATTCCTCTTTTCTCTTTTGATATAAGTTCACTCACCAGCGTTATGCCCGCACCCAGTTCGCCGGCGAGCCCTATACCCGCTATAAAACGGCACAACTTATACTGAGGTATGGTGGTTACAAAACCATTGGCTGCATTCGCCAGCGAATAAAGAATGATGGAACCAAACAACACACTGAGCCTGCCCTTCTTATCTCCCATTATGCCCCAGCCTATTCCCCCTATCAGCAGCCCAAACATCTGTATGCCCATTATATCCAGGCCCACGCTCACCGCTTCATCCCAGCCAAGGCCAAGGTCGCGAAGGCTGCTGTCGCGTATCATACCAAAAAGCAGCAGGTCATAGATATCTACAAAATAGCCGAGCGCGGCTACTAGTACCGGAATGCTGAATACCCCTATGGTCTGGTTTTGTTTCATAGATTACTGCCCGCTCACACCACCGTCATCGGGTGCTGGCTTCTTTTTGCCAAAGATCATTTTCAGTAATACCGGCCCCGTGGTAATAACGATAACTGCAATCACTATCTTCTCCAGGTTTTCTTTCACCCATACATTCTCTCCCAGCAAATAACCTATCGACGTCATGCTGATGACCCACGCCAGGCAGCCCACAATGTTGTAGGTAACAAACTTCTTGTAGTTCATATCCACCATGCCCCCAACTATGGGTGCAAAGGTGCGGACAATGGGCAAAAAACGCGCCAGAAGGATAGCTACCCCGCCCTTCCTTTCATAAAAGTCATGAGCCTGTATCAGGTGCTTTTTCTTGAACAAGAGCGAGTCTTTTCGCTTCATCAGCATATGCCCCGATTTATTGCCAAACCAATACCCCACAAAATTACCAAGTATCCCGGCAACGGATAAAAGAACAATCCAATATACCAGGTTCAATAAAGGGTTCTCAAATGGTGAATGGGATTCCGATATGATCATACCGCTCACAAACAAAAGCGAATCCCCAGGCAAAAAGAACCCGACAAACAACCCGGTCTCGGCAAAGATGATAAACATTACTAAATACAACCCGTAATGTGCGTTTATCCACTCGGCATTGGTAAGGTTATGAAATAATTCTAATAAATAGTGCATTATGTACAAACTTGAAGCGGTGAAAGTACAAAAAAAAGAGAACTATTCAGTTCACAACTGCCTGCAAGTCAAAACTAAACGCCAATGACTACCCTCCACGGTTATCAATGAATTTCACCTGCTTCCGGCTATTCGAGGGAAACTGCATCTGTTGCATAGTAGCCGCCGAATGGAATTGCAGCAAAGGCATCACCCGCAACCTTGATTGGAGCAACGGGCGTAATTTATGCTCACATTCATCCACCGGCAATGGCGTATTCAAATGCAACCTCAGCTCATCCAGCGATAGCTCGTTAGTGAACACCTCCACCATATACTCTTTTATGAAAGGTATGTTATTAAGTATATCAAAGATGGCAGGTGGGTATAATGTCGTGCCTTTATACTTGATCATCTGCTGCCTGCGCCCCAATACTGGGCTTAGCCGCCTCGAGTGCCGCCCGCAGCTGCAATGCGATTCATAATAGGCGCATATGTCACCTGTCCTGTATCGCAATAAGGGCATTCCCTCCACGCCCAGCGTGGTTATCGTCACCTCGCCATATTCCCCTGCCGGCAATGCATCGCCGTGCTCATTCAGTATCTCCAGTATTATCAGGTCCGGCTGCTGGTGTCCGCCCATGCCCGCGCCACATTCAGTAAACGCTGTCTGCATCTCAGTAGATGCATAAGTAGAATAGAGTTTCAGCGGCCACTCATTATATATCTGCTGCCCTAGGGCGTTCAGTTCAAAATCTCCGCCACGCAGGCTCTCCCCTATACATATAGCCTTTTGCACCGGCGCATGTTTCAGATCTATATTATGTTCTTGCGCCCACTCTATCAGCTTCAACATAAATGACGGCACCGCAACAATGCTGTTGGCCTGTAGCCTGTTTATAGTGTCCCACTGCATGGCGGGCAGCCCCGGCCCTGTACGTATGAGCGCAGCGCCCAATTGCCTGATACCCATATAATAGGCCATCCCCGCCATGAATTGCCTGTCCAGCGTAAGCATAAGCTGGTATATATCCCCCACTTTCCCATCCGCGCATAAGAACGACTGCTGCTCATTATAGGCAAGGCGCTGCAGGTCATGCTCTGTCAGCGCAATAGTCACCGGTCTGCCCATAGTACCCGATGTAGCTGTGTACTCCTTTATCTGAGCATCAGGCACACAAAGGAATTCCCAATTGTGTTCCTGCATATCGCTCTTCGATGTGGTAGGTATAAATTTCAAATCAGCTACCGACCTGATATTATGAATATTGATGTGGTGCTGAGAGAAGAGTTTTTTATAATAAGGCGAATGCTGCTGCAGATATTCCAACTGCTTTTTTAAAGCTTCGTTCTGGAATGCATGTTGCGCTGCTATTGGCTCAAAAGCTAATTTTGGATGGAATTGCATAAGCCCCAAAAGTAAAAAGTAATGTTCATAAAAATCACTGGTAAGTTTCCACGCAACCCTTTGTACTCCCATACAAAAAAGTTAAATTTACATATTCTGCCTTTATGAAATACTTAATCTCTGTTCTTTTACTTGTCATTGCGCTTTCATCTTCGGCTCAAAAGATAAGATTCATTGATACACGCAATGAATGGAAAACACTTGCCTTTGTTTCCGACGGGCCGCCTTACAAAGTAGAGTTTGCTTATGATGCCGACACCATAGCCTATGGCCATGTTTACAAGCTAATACACAGAAACGCTTTTTATTTCTATTGCACGACAGTATGGAGTAGCGGCACCTGCCCAGGCGGAAGCGGCGGCGGATCTGAACTATATCTCATAAGGGAAGATACCCTGAACAATAAAGTGTACTATCGCGATATCTCAATTGCTTCAACAGATACCCTTGAACATGTACTCTATAACTACAATCTTACAGTCGGTGACTCTATCAACTTCACCTTTATGGGATCCACACTAACCGATACCGTAGCAAGCATAGATTCCACAATAATCAATGGCGTGTATCATAAGATTTTCAACATGATCAACAAACAATATGGCTTCATGCGCAGCTATACTGTGGTTGAGGGCATTGGTTGCACCAACAACCCTCTGTTTCCAGCTCTCTTCGGCGTGTGCTTTGAGTATGGAGAAAGTCTGTATTGTTTTTCACAATCCGGGATTCGGCCTGTGATACACGCCCCCATAAATTCGTGCGCTACATTCACAACGATTTGCTGCCATATCACCCTAACCTCTTTTGATAATACCACTAGTTGTGCAACCGCGCTGTCATCAGAAAATACTATCTCGAAAAATGTCATCACTGCAACACCCAACCCGGTAAATGGATTTTTAAACATCACCTCGGATCAGCCTTTTGACAACAACAGCATCCTTTCAATCAACGACCTTACTGGCACAAGCATATATCATACCCAACTCACAGAGCAACAACATTCGATAACAATAAATACTAACGGCTGGCATACCGGAGTGTACCTATTGACAATCCAGAATAACACCGGCATTCTGAAGAAAGAAAAACTAAATATTCTCCGATAGAGTCAAAACAACTTCAACTGCCCGTTCTTCACTCGCCTGAAGTCCTTCGTGTTCATTTCCATATGCACCTCGTTCAGGTGAAACTTCTTACAGTATATCTGGAACTGCGCCTTTATCACTTCTGCAAATTTGCCATCTCCCACAATGCGGTTGCCCCAGCGGCTGTCATTCACCTTGCCCTCATGGCATTCACTTATCTGGTGCCACACTTTATCTGCCCTGTCAGGGAAACTTTTATACAGCCAGTCTTTAAAAATCCCGCCTATGGCGCCATTCAGCCGCACCACAGTATAACCCGCCCATTTAGCGCCTGCTTCGCTGGCAGCCTTCAGCACATCGTGCATATGCATATCGTTGAGGCCCGGTATCAGCGGCGCATTCATAATGCCCGTGGGCACACCCGCTTTGCTTAACGTCTCCACCACCTTTAGCCTGCTCCTGTACGATGCAGTCCTCGGCTCCATTACTTTTCTCAAGTCCTCATCCAGCGAGGTGATGGATGAAAACACCCGCACCAAATTCATCTTCGCCAGCTCTTGTATAATATCAAGGTCGCGCAGCACCAATGCGTTCTTAGTGAGCACCCCCACCGGGTTGCGATACTCAAGGCATATCTCCAGTAGCGCTCTTGTTATTTTCATGCGCCGCTCTATGGGTTGGTAGCAATCCGTATTCCCGCTGAGCGATATAGTCGCAGGCACCCAATTCTTGTTATCAAAAAATTTGCGCAGCAGCGCAGGCGCATTTTTCTTCACCACTATACGGCTTTCAAAGTCAACACCTGCACTGTATCCCCAATACTCATGGCTATTGCGCGCATAGCAGTAGATACAACCATGCTCGCAGCCCTGGTACGGATTAGCGGAGTACATCATGCCCACATCCGGACTGGTCACGGTGTTCACCAGTGTGCGGCTGTCATCAAAAATATATTCGGTCTTTCGGTCTTCCTGTTCCCAGCTATCAATAGCCTCAGGGTGTTCCTGCACATACTCCCCTTTCAGAAATTTATTCTTCGGGTTATACTGTGCTCCCCTCCCTTTTTCATATCTGTCATTTGCTACCTGATTGATCATACACTAGTCGTAAGTTTAAAGTCTTAAGTGCTCTCACATTCAAATTGTCGAATTGTCAAATTGCCGAATTGTCAAATTGAAGGTCCGTATACACCTCCTCTTCCTTCGGCGGCGGCGGTGCCGCTTTTTTCTTTATCACTATTTTTCTTGGCTCTCCCTCCTTAGCGTCCTCTTCCAGCAGGTGCCTGTTCTTCACCTCTCCCTCTTTATTCAGCATCATATCCCGCACCGAGCCAAAACCTATCGCATCCTTCATCACGTGCGGACTGAGCAGTTCACTGCCCTTGCGCACTATATTTTTCTGGTCATAGTCTTCTTTTATCTTGTACACCACCTTGCGCAGCAGGTCGCGCTTTATGCGGTTGTCAAACAGGCTGTACTGCATCACCTTGTCCGATACAAAAGATTGTATCCCCACCGTCAGGTTCGTTACCTTATCTGTAAACAGTGTCGCCAGCCCCCTGCTGCGCTCAAAGTCGGCTATGCGCTCTTTTATATATGCGCGCATCTCCATAGCATCCTGCAATGGGTCTGCCAGCTTTATGGCCGTGTCCCAGCTGGTATGGTCGCGATACCTGATGGAGAATGATACCTCTCTGCAAAACAGCCCGCTCTTCACCATGCGCTGCTCCAGCCGTGTGCATAGCGATATGAGCATGCTCTCTAATTGCTGCCTGTCCCTGCTCTGTTGCGCACTCATGGTGCGTGTGGCGCTCATCGTGCGGTTCTCCACTTTGTTATACATATCCACCTCGCCAAAGTTGAGGCGGCGGTGCCAGTAGTCGCCCACCACCCCGCCGAAAGCCTTGCGCAGCAGCGCCGGCGATGAGTGCCGCATCTGCAGTGGATTCTGAATACCTATCATGCGCAGCCTGCGCTCATTGGCGTTGGCTATGCCCGGCAGGTCCTGTAGTTTCATTTTGGCCAGGTAGCTGTCTATATTGTCTTCGTTTATTACTATCAGGCCATCCGGCTTTTGCAGCTCCGTGCCCACCTTGGCAAGAAAGCTGTTAGGCGCTATCCCTATAGAGCAGGTCAGGTAATCATATTTCGCGGCTATATCCGCTTTTATTTGTTTGGCTATTACCGTCAGGTCGCTATACACAAACTTGTAAGAATGAAAATTGCATACCGCCTCATCTATGCTCTTGGGTATCACATCATCGCAATACTTATGCAGTATGGCCATCACGTCCACATGTATCTGCCGGTACCACGCCGGGTGAGTGCTTATGGTGAGCATTTGCGGGCACAGTTCCAGGCAATCGCGCAGCCTCATGCCGCTTTTTATGCCAAATCTCTTGGCCTCTATAGATGCTGCTATCACCGCCGCGTTCGGACTATCATACGTGAGCACACCCAGCGGCTTGCCCCTTAGGTGGTGGTGGCGCTGCTGCTCGCAACTGGCAAAGTAGCTGTTCATGTCCAGAAACATGACCCACGGCTCCTTATTCACCCCCACTGAATTTCTGAAATAGTCTTCCCTATGTTTCACCAACTAAAGGTAATCCTATTTTCTATTTTATTGTCAATTTTATTGGAATTTGACAATATTTTTGGAAAATAGATTTTTATACGTATTATTGCAATAATTTTATAATTAATCATTTCTTATGGCATACAAAGATTTACATGACCAGCCTTTTGATGAAACAACACGTGCAAAACTTCAGATTTTTGAAGATTACGCTAAGGCTTGGGTACCTACATTCGTAATGTCTGGAGCCAAAACAATATGCATATTTGATTTTTTTGCAGGAACCGGATTTGATAAAAATAATATAGCGGGTAGCCCTATTAGAATTTTAAATGTTATTAAACAATATATTGGGCATATCATTCAGAAAAATGTAAAAGTCAAAATCTATTTTAACGAGTTTAAACCGAAAAAATTTGATTTACTACAACAAGCCTGCAACGAATATTTAGAACAAAACAAAGACGTTAAAAGAGCAATTGAATTATATCTTTCAAGTAAAGATTTCGAAATATCATTCAATGAACTATTACCTGCAATCCAACAAAATCCAAGTTTAGTATATTTAGATCAAAATGGGATTAAGTACTTGTCCGAAAAATATTTTTTAGCATTAGAAAAAACAACTAAAACAGATTTTCTTTATTTTATTTCATCATATTATTTTTGGCGTTTTGGTAAAAGTGACGAGTTTAAAATGCACCTAGATATTGATATGGAAGCCGCAAAAAAAGACCCATATCAATTTATACATAGAAACCTTATAAAACAAGTAGAATCAAAACTACCAGTGAATTCCACCCTTAAATTATATCCATTCTCTCTCAAAAAAGGAACAAATATTCATGGAATCATTTTTGGAGCGAAACACATACGAGCTGTTGATAAATTTTTAGAGATTGCTTGGAAGCAAAGTCCGCTTAATGGCGAAGCAAATTTCGACATCGACCAAGACAATAAAAAAAGTCAGCTGGATTTATTCAGCAATAAACAACCAACCAAAATAGAATCATTTTATGCGGAGCTAATCGATAAGCTACAAATAGAAAGAGAAGTAACCAATACTAATTTATTTCAGTTCACTTTAGAAAAAGGTCATCCTGCATCACAGGCAAATAACTACCTAAAGACATTAAAAAAAGATAAGAAAATTAATTACTTAGGCACTAGTCCGAAAATTAATTACAAGTCTTTAACAGTCAAAGATGATTTGGTAAAAATAAAATGGAACTAGCATGGCACAATCAAGCATAGAATGGACGGAGATGACATGGAATCCAACAACAGGGTGCGATAAGGTTTCTGCAGGTTGTAAACATTGCTATGCAGAAGTAATGGCAAAGCGCCTTCATGCAATGGGTATTGAAAAATATAAAAGTGGTTTTAAGATTGCCGTACACGAGGACGCGTTGAACATACCGTACGGTTGGAAAAGCCCTAAAATAGTTTTTGTAAATTCCATGAGCGACCTCTTCCATAAAAAGGTTCCTTTAGAATTTATCAAGAAGGTATTTAAAGTAATGAACGAAAACCCGCAACACGTTTTCCAGGTGCTTACTAAACGCTCCGAAAGACTACTAGAATTGCACACAGAATTAAAGTGGACACATAATATCTGGATGGGGGTTTCAGTTGAAAATGAAAAAGTAGTGCGCAGAATAGACGACTTACGACACACAAATGCTCATACAAAATTCCTTTCTCTTGAACCATTGATAGGCCCTTTACCAAACCTAAATCTTGACAATATTCATTGGGTAATTGTGGGCGGCGAAAGTGGCAGAAAACCAAGACCAATGGACCCAGATTGGGTAATAGATATTCAAGACCAATGCGAACAAGCTAACGTAGCTTTTTTCTTTAAGCAATGGGGCGGTACTAATAAAAAGAAAAATGGTTTCTTAATTGACGGAAAAGCCTATCAAGATTTTCCTGACAGCTACTATGAATACATTAATAGTCTTTAATTCCCGCCACTCCCCGCACTCGTCCTCGAATGTTTCGAGGATGAACTGGTAAAGCGTTTGAAACGCGATTAAGTAAACAGCAAAATCCATGAACAACAGCCTGGTCCATGACGGCCCTAACCCAACCTCTGTGGTTTACACCCGCAGCTCGCACATGTTAACAATATTTCGTAAATTTACACTATCAATGATTGCGCAATGAATTATAACACCATAAAGGACAAAGTACACGACCTCATAGACCATGCCGGAGAAGATAAGGTGATGGCTGTGTATGCCCTGCTAAGCGATGCCGGTACAGGCATAGTTTATGATGAGGCGACGCTGAACATGCTGGAAACGACAAGAGATAATATGCTATCCGGAAAAGAAAAGACCTACACCCTGGAACAAACAATTGATAACATTCGCAAGCATAGAAGCCGCAATGGAATATGAATTAGTTTTTAGCGAACGTTCCCAGGAAGAAACCAAAGCAGCACGATTATTATGACCGGATAAACCCATCCCTCGGCGAACGTTTTTTCATCGAATTATTAGAAACGTACCAAAAGTTATCGGTTGCACCACAATACTATTCTTTTATTTCCTCAGTCCGCATCAGCAATATAAGGGATGTGAAGCTCTCCTCATTCCCTTATGTGGTAATATATGAGGTCAGGGAAAGCCTGGTGTACATTATCGCTGTTATGAACTGCCACCAAAAGCCATTGTTTTCATAACCCCGCTTTCGACTTTTTCCGCCTTTTGGTCTTATTTTGAGTGTCGCCGCCGATGTCTCCATTGCAGAGTTTGTGAGGTGGCGGGACTCGGCGGCATCAGGGAACGAAAGATGAGATAAGGTGTACTTGCGAAACCATCAATCTCGCTCTGGTCCTCGAATTTTTCGAGGATCACACGTGGGCGTTTGAAACGCCCGTACTATTACTCGCGCAAAACTGCTGTGCTTCACCTCTCAAGCCTGCACTGAGCGATAGTCGAAGTGGAAAGGCCGGGAGAGGTCGCAATTTTCACACACTCGGCAACCAACTCAATACCAGTCATATACACATATTGTCACTAAATTCAGAAACTCGCCAAACATAATACCGGCAAGCGTTTCCGTAGATAATTTTTTTTCCATGACGGTACAGCAAACTGTACCATGACGCTTTTTTTATTTTGCCGCCACCACCACATTCCCGAACTTTACCCTATACCCGCAAAAATGGGTGACGCTCTTTGACCTATTGATTTGTGCCTGCCCCGCCGTGGCGGGGAACTCCATGCTGTGATAAGCATCTGCCCCTCTGTGCCAATCCTGAGCTTGCCGAAGGGGCTGGTTATGTCTGCTCCCGACTTTCTACTTTCTACTTTCTACTTTCTACTTTCTACTTTCTACCACCCTTCAAAACAAAAAAACGCGCAGCTATCGAGCTGAAAATGCGCAAAAATGCGCAAAGAATGCGCAACCGGGAAAACGCTAAACAACTAACTATTAGTCACTTATGCGTTCAACATATCTCCCCCCCAGAAATGCGCAGAAAATACCCTCGCTGATCTTCCTGCCGCAGGCAGCTCCCGGATGTCGGGAAGCAGTGTCTAGTCCTGAAAAAACCTTACACTTTTAAAAGTGTAATTAATGGAACCA
>CAZBPS010000018.1:0-71727 GCA_964493865.1 uncultured Flavipsychrobacter sp. | reverse complement strand
CCGACAACCTAAACCCTTTTGAAAAAAATGTCCAAACTAAAGGGGGTTAAGACAAGATTTCAAAAGCTACTTTCTACAACTGGAAGAGCAAGTACGGAGGGATGGAGGCTTCTGATGTAAAGCGGCTAAAGGAGTTGGAAGAAGAGAACTCACGTTTGAAGCGTATGTATGCCAACCTTAGTTTGGATCACGAGATACTCAAGGATGTTATCTCAAAAAAAGGCTGGGGCCCTGCAAACAAAAACAGTTGACTGAAGAAGTGGTGAGCGAGTATCAGGTGAGTGTAAGCAGGGCCTGCCAGATGATGAGGCTGCCGAAGTCGCAATATTATTATCAAAGCAAGAAAGACGATAAGGAAGTTATTGCTGCGCTACAGCAGTTAGCAGAACAACATCCAACTTATGGGTTTCGTAAACTGTTTGCCTATATACGCAGGTCTGGTCACTCATGGAACCATAAGAAGGTCTATAGGGTATATAGGTTGCTCAAATTGAATAAAAAGAGAAAAGGGAAAAGAAGATTGCCAAACAGGGTAAAACAACCACTTCAGCGGCAGGGTGCTATTAACCAAAGTTGGAGTATGGATTTTATGAGTGATAGTCTGGTCAATGGCAGAAAGTTCAGGACACTAAACGTAATAGATGACTGTAATCGGGAGGCATTAGTTATAGAAGTAGATACTTCGCTGTCAGCAAAACGGGTGATACGTACTTTGGAACAAGTAATAACATGGAGAGGCAAGCCTCAAGTAATACGGGTAGATAATGGACCTGAATATACAAGTAAAGACTTCGAACTATGGGCTAAGGGAAAGGATATTGCCATACAGTATATTCAACCAGGGAAACCCATGCAAAATGGCTTTATTGAACGGTTTAACGGTAGCTATAGAAAAGAGATATTGGATGCCTATGTTTTCTTTGAACTGAATGAAGTAAGAAATCTGACAGAAGAATGGGTTGAAGAGTATAATACCAACCGACCACACGAGGCACTGAAAAACCTTACACCAATTGAATGGAAAAAACACCTGGAAAAGGAAAAACTGTCTAATTTAGAGTTGTCCGAATAATGGGGTGCTTACACTTTCTAAAATAACGCTTATAAATTCTATTACTGCTTCACCAATTTCCTTACATAATGATTGTTGATTCTAATTGTGTATATACCCGGTATTAATTCTTTGATGGATAAAATGATATTATTCCTATCAGGATTTTGTGTTAGGACTTTTTGACCCACAAAATTAAATACTTCAACTTTTTCAATTTTGGTTGTTGAATTTATATTGACAATATCCTTTGTAGGATTTGGGTAGATAATAACTGATTCAGAAGTAACTTTATCTATACCAACTGTATTTAAAATAGTGATAATCATTTTTGCGGTATCAGAACCACAGACATTGGTTTTAATATAATATATGGTATCAATTCCAGCAGTTACTCCGGTTACAACGCCTGATGAACTAACAGTAGCATTGCTATTTGTTGCGCTCCATGTTCCGCCAGTTGCGGTATCGCTGAGAGTAATATTACTGCCAATGCCTACTATTGATAAGCCAGTAATAGTCCCTGCGCTGGGAAATGGATTGATCGTTACTATTTTAGTTGCCACCAGCGTACCACAGACCGTTGATACCGTATAGCTTATTGTAGCTATACCAGAAGACACACCACTTACTACACCAGTAGAGCCGCCAACTGTGGCAACTCCGGGCAACGAAGATGACCAAATGCCTCCCGATGTAACGTTTGTTAGTGTAATTGTACTTCCAGCACACAAAGAAGCGGAGCCTGAAATACTGTCTGGAGAACTAACAATCTTTCTTATCCTATTATTGTTTTGGTCAGCAATATAAAAGTTACCGGCATAATCCACTGTCATGAGATAGGGCCCATTAAGTTTAGCGGCAGTAGCTGCCCCGCCATCTCCGCTAAACCCGGCAATTCCAGTTCCTGCAAAATTATTTATAATGCCAGAAGCATTAATAATTCGAACACGATGGTCTATCTGGTCGGCAAAATAAAATTTACCTAAATGGTCTATACAGCCATTGGAAATTATACAATTTGCGGCAGTAGCTGGTCCCCCATCGCCACTGTACCCGGCAATTCCAGTACCTGCAAAAGTGGTTATTGTTCCCGTGGAGTTAATTTTCCTGAAGCGATTACCCGCTGCCTCACCAACATAAATGTTGCCCATAGCATCTGTCACTATTGATGCGGGTTGGTTTAGTTGCGCAAGGGTAGCAGATCCACCGTCACCGCTAAACCCAGCAATTCCTGTACCAGCTATTGTACTAATTACACCCGCACTATTAATTTTTCTAACCCGATGATTTAAGTTGTCGGCAATAATCAAATTACCTAGATTATCAAAAGCAACATAAGCAACCGTATTTAACTGTGCAGCAGTAGCAGGCCCTCCATCACCACTAAACCCAGCAAATCCGGTACCTGCCACGGTTGAAATTATCCCCGAGGTGGTAATCTTTCTGATTACATGGCATCCGGGGTCTGTGAAATATATGTTGCCTACCGAATCAACGGTGAGTCCCGTTGGGTATATAATAGTAGCAAGTGTAGCTGCGCCGCCGTCCCCTGTATACCCCATTACTCCAGTTCCTGCAATCGTAGAAATTACACCTGTACTGGTGATTTTTCTAATGCGGCGATTCCCATAATCTGAAAAGAACATATTCCCGGATGTATCAAATGCAATACCTTGGGGTACATTAATAGTAGCCGCAGTAGATGGCCCTCCATCACCGCTAAAACTTCCTGTACCATTACCCGCTATGGTTGTAATAACAGCACAAGTCTGAGCAAACGACATTTCATTTGCTGATAATAATACTGCAATAAATAGAAGTTGGCGTAAGCTATTGACTATCGGTTTATCCCTCTTGTTTTGAATTACTGACATATATAGATGTTTTTCTTCCTACTCATAAGGCTTTTCAGATTGCGCCCGTTTTTTAAATGGTCTCTGCTCCATTTAATCACAAAATAAGGATAATTATCCCTATGTCAAATTCTCCTTAAAATTTCTTTTTGTACTGTGAAAACACAAACAAGGAAAGGTTATTTCCGAGATGATGCTTTTCTGAAAGAAATCGGAGAGAAAATCAGAAAATTGCGCCTAGAAAAAGGATTAACGCAAATGGATTTGGCTTTTGCTTGTAATGACAAAGATTATTCCCAGATTAACAGAATTGAACTTGGCAAGGTGAATTTCTCTGTTTCATATCTTTCATTAATAGCAAATGTCTTAGAAGTTACTCCCCAAGAATTGCTGCCGTAATAATTAACATCCTTTTGAACACATCGTATCGACCTTATTTACGACACTCTTTGATAAACAATGACCAAACGTAACCCCTTGCATGAGACTCAGTCATGAACCAGCTTTCAGGTCGTACCAAATCGTACGGGTCTATGTTCTTTAAACGCTCAATTACCGGAGCGAATTCAGGTTTTATTACTTGCTCTATCTCTGCTAAGTAATCTTGATATTTAATTACGAATTCAATTGCTTCCATATTATGCTACCGCTTTTAATTGTTTAGTTTCCAATGCTACCTTCTTTACTTTTGATACTGTTGCTGTTGAGGTATCTGTAAGTTTGGCGATTTCACGGATAGTATTGTCACCCTTAATAAGATATTTCAGAATCGCTTTATTGTTCTCTTTATTCAGGAAATCAAGGTTGCGTTCATTGCTGCCGGGCTTCCTACCAAACTTTATACCCTTTTGACGGGCTGCTATCTTGCCCATCTCTGTGCGTTCCTTTATTTGTTCTTTTTCCTGTTCGGCGATTACTGAAACGATATAGCTGAACATCTTAAAGATTGGATTTGTCTTTCCGTCTATATGGCTGGACAAGTTCATATTGAGTATATGAACTGTTACGGCATGTTGTTCACAGATATTTAAAGTAGAAAGAGTATCATAGGCATTTCTGCCCAGCCTGGAGAATTCTTCAACAGATAGCTCTTTGACCTTCCCGTTATCAATCAGCTTCAATAGCTCTGCTCCTTTCGGTCTTTTCGCAAACGCTATTGACCCACTGATTTGTTCCTGCAGGATAAGGTCATACTTTCTTTGGTCTATTAACTGCCGGGCTGCTGATTGACCCAGAGTGCTCCAGCGAATGTACTTTACTTTCATTTTGTAGCAATTAAATTGATAGCTATAAAATTACGGCAGACCACGCTGGAAACCCCTGTTTTCAGGCATTTTAACGATCTCCTAGATGTCCTAATTTAATTCAACAATTAAATTGAGGCAAATATCGCAATGACTCATCTATAGACAGTTAGTTGGGAAGACTAATACGGTTGAAATTGAATCATATAAATAAATTAATGTAAATTCAACAACAGTTATGTTTATAAGCAAATTCAAAAAAATGACTCTAAAATTTCATTCTTTGTATTCTCATCGCATTTAAAACAGCTAACAATGCTACACCTACATCTGCAAATACAGCTTCCCACAATGTAGCTATACCACCAGCGCCCAGTATCATTATAATAGCTTTTACGACAAAGGCGAAGGTGATATTCTGCCAAACAATCGCATTTGTCGACTTACCTATTTGTATAGCCATCGCTATCCGTGATGGTTGGTCGGTTTGTATGATCACATCTGCCGTTTCAATTGCCGCATCGCTGCCAAGTCCACCCATAGCCACGCCAATATCACTTAACGCAAGAACCGGCGCATCATTTATTCCATCACCTACGAACACAACTATTTTAGTCTTGTCGCTCTTTATTTCTCCTACTTTTTTGACTTTTCCCTCCGGCAATAAATCTCCAAATGCCTTGTCAATACCTAATTCCTTCGCAACCCTGTCCACGACCGACTGCTTATCTCCTGAAAGTATAATAGTTTCAATATTACGATCATGTAAGGCTTTGATTGCATCTTTGCTGTCTTCTTTTATTTCATCTGCAATCCTAATATAACCTGCAATTTTTTTATCTAGTGCCACAATTACGATGGTATCATCAATTTTTTTAAGTTCATCATCTACTTGTATGCCGGCCTTATCCATTAGTTTCAGATTTCCTGCTAAAACTTCCTTACCTTCAATTATACCTTTTATACCATGTCCGCTTACTTCTTCCAATCCGTCAACTTTAATATTTTTAGCTTTATCCCCAACATATTGTACTATTGCCTGTGCTATGGGATGGGTAGAAGCCACCTCTAATGCGGCAGCCATTGGCAACCATTGTGCTTCGTCTATATCATAGCTCATTATTTGCTGGACTTTAAATACTCCCTTAGTTAAAGTGCCAGTTTTATCCATTACTACAGTGTTTGCTTTCGTCATCAGGTCTAAGAAATTTGCCCCTTTAAACAGAATACCGTTTCGTGACGCTGCTCCGATGCCTCCAAAATATCCGAGTGGTATCGATATAACCAATGCACATGGGCAGGAAACGACAAGGAATATTAATGCCCTGTAAAGCCATTGATTAAATACATAATCTTGCACGAAAAAATAAGGGACTGTAGCGATGCCAATAGCTATAAAAACAACTATCGGGGTATATATCCTTGAAAATTTGCGTATAAATTGTTCCGTTTTTGCCTTACGGGTTGTTGCCTCCTGGACTAGTGAAAGAATACGTGCTAAGGAGCTATCATTAAATAGTTTAATTACCTTTAGTTCAACAACTTTAGCCTGATTTATCATACCTGCTAAGACAACTTCTCCTTTGCTGATCTCAGAAGGTTTACTTTCACCTGTAAGGGCTGCTGTATTAAATGTACTGCCTTCATTAAGCATTTCACCATCAAGAGGAACTTTCTCCCCAGCCTTTATCTGTATAATATCACCCACATTTACTTCGTTTGGCGGTACTTCCACAAAAGCGCCATCCCGCTTAATAAACGCAGATGTCGGACGAATATCTAATAAAGCCTTAATGCTTCTTTTCGCACGGTTTACCGCAGCATCCTGAAAAAGTTCGCCTATCGTATAGAATACCATTACCGCAACTCCCTCTGGATACTCCCCAATGAAGAATGCGCCAATGGTTGCAATAGTCATTAACACAAATTCTGTAAAAACTTCCCCTTTAACAATAAGCTTTATACCTTGTATTGCTACAGGATAGCCTACAGGCAGATATGCAATTGAAAACCAGATAAAGCGTATCCTCTCAGCGAAAAAAGCAGGCTTTATGCATTGGTCACAGGCTATGCCAGCCAATAACATTGCAAGACTGATAGCTAATGGTAGGTATGTTTTCCATAAACTTTCTTCTATTTTATCTTCATGAGAAGCTGAATGCTGACAACATTTATCTACGAGCAAGTCTTCACTGGATGCTACCGCTATATGGTTCTTAGACAATACATCTAAGATTGCTTGCTCATTAGTTTGCTGCTGATCGTACTCCACCCGAATAACACCTGCTGCGGAAACGGCTACACTTAACATTCCTGTTAGTTTGCGTAATTCATGTTCCAAACCTGCAGCCTCATCCATTTCTCTAAAAGCTTTAACACCAAGCAACAAATGCCCAAATTGTTTTGTTATAGCTGCTCCTTCTTCTCTTGACAGTTCCTGAACCCGATCTATTGAAATAAGGTCAGGATTATAATGAAAGCAAAGCTGTGCTTCATTACTGTCGCGTGTTACATGAACTTCTTCAATCCCCTTATGTTTCTGCATTACCGTAATTATACGCAGTACGCATTCATCACGTTCATCAGGAACTTCAGGCAGTAGTATATTTAAATTTATTTTTGTCTTTTGCATGGCGGAACATTGAAAATTTCAATATTTTCTAATCTTCTTCTACATTAGTCATTTTTGCCATTAAGAAAAAAGCCCCTTTTAAAACAACTTTTGTGTCTTGTGGTAACTTATTTAAAAATTGTATTTCCGTATAGCCAATATCTGATGCCCCCTTTATCACCTGCACTCTTTTGAAAACTGTTTCCCGTTCAGTCTTGCTACTTTTTTCATTGTCTATGCCTTGCACCTTTTTCTCCGAATTTGTATCAAGAAGGATAAAAATATACTCTTTGCCTGCATAGCTTACAATTGCTTCGTCAGGTATTGCGGGATAGACTTTTTCCCCTAAACTAATCCGAGCTGTAACGCTCATTCCTTCAATCAACCCTGCTTTATTGTTAATAACGCGGGCATGAATCGGGATGGATTTACTTTCATTTGCGAATGCGGTACCAATAGAGTATATCGTAGCATCATATTCTTTTCCCGGATTGTTTGTTAAGGTGAAATGAATGGTTTGCCCAGGTGCCACCTTTGGGAGATCTTTTTCATACACAAATAGGTCAAGATGTAACTCAGAATTATTGATTATTTGTGCAATTGGCTTGCTGGCATCAATATTTGAACCAATTTGGGCCGAAACTTCTGAGATAGTTCCGCTTATAGGTGCCGTAATGGTCAAGATTGAAGAAATGCTGCCTGAGGAAGAAATGCCTAAAGTAGAAAGCTGATTTTGGAGCGCCTTTTGTTGTGCCTTTAAGCTGCTGATTTCAGATTCAACTTTTTGCAAATTTTTAAAAGGTGCTGCATTCCCATCTACCAGTTCTTTTTGCCTTATTTGTTCTTGTTCGGTATATTTTAGCTGTGCATTTATAGAAATCATCTGTTGTTGCATACCAGATAATTCAGTATTCGCGATTGTGCCTATTAACTGTCCTTTCCTGACATAATCACCCGGATGTACAATTAGTGTGCGTAATACCCCTCCCACCAACGATGTAACTAATGCTTTATTCTGGTTAGGTACAGCGAGTGTACCATTCACACTTATAGAAGTGGTAAGATTTTTCATTTCGATATTACCTATTGCTATCCCGGCTATTTTCATTTGTTCATCAGAAAGCGACACTATATTGGTCTCCTCATGCTGTTCTTCAACAGCAGTTTCTTCAGTCTTTGATTCTGTTTTGTGTCCGCAGGCAGCTAAAAATGTAATGTAAGCTGCAAAGCATATGACTTTATATATTTTCATCTTTAGCGATTTAAATAATAATTAAGGTGAATAACATTTTGATTGTATTGATGTAACGCCTCTAAATAATTCTTTCGTATATCTAACGCTTGGTTTAGATATTGAGAAAGTTCTGCAAAACTTATCTCACCTCCCAGATAAGAGAGGTTTGCAGCTTTTATGATCTCTCTTGCTTGCATTAACCCGGTAATCTCATAGTATTGTAGTATTTGGCGACTTTTTTCTAATCCCTGCAAGGCTTGATGTACTTGCGCATTCAATACTTGCTGTTCATAATCAAATAGCGTTTGCCGATAGTCTTTTTCCAGTTTTGCTGCTCTAATCTTGTTGCTATAATTGCTTACTCCAAACAAAGGGACACCTACCGTAAATGAAAACCCTGAATATGGATTGCTTAGACCGTATAGGCTTTGGGAAAAGAAACGTCCGGAAAATTCCGGCAAAGCACTTGATCTTGCAATTCGCACATCTGCTTGGGCAACATTGACTGCTTGTTGCTCTACAAGCAATAAAGGATGTGTGTTTGCAGCAATAATTCTGAGATCAGTTTCAATCTTGCCAAGCGTTGCTTTCTCCGGTAAATAAAGAGTATCTGTATTTAGTAAGACATTCAACGATGTCTGCTGCGATTCAATGTCATTCTGTATTGCTTTGAACTGAATTTTGAACTCTCCGTTTTTTGCATTAGCAGCTATACTATCCAATCCGGGACTTTCTCCGGCACGTACCCTTAATCTGGCAATGGTTGCCGACTCCTGATAAATACTGTCTAATTCCCGCCACAGTTCCCGCTTGCTTTGATAATACCAAAGGGTGTAATACACTATTTGTGTGTTACGTTTAATCTCTAAAGCTCTCACCTGCTTTGAATACTCAAGTGATCTAACTTGTTGTTGTAACAGGTTCTTTTGTGCCGAATAGAGCCCAGGCCAGCCAATACTCTGCGATACGCCCGCTTTTAATATTCCTTGCCTATCTGATGGCCTCGTATCTTCATTCTCTATAAAAAACCCAGTTTTAGGAATATCAAAGGATGTGCCTGTAAGTATTTGCCAACGCCTTACCGCAATATCGCTACTTCGTATTTGTAGATTATTACGCAATGCTATTTCATAAGCCGCTTCGAATGAAATACGGACATTATCTGTTTGTCTAGCAATTGTTATTTGTGCATTTGCGGAATTTGCCAAAAAGCAGGTTAATATAAGTCCGGCTATAGAAATCAGCCCATTGTTTCTCTTTGTGCGTTTATTAAATACTATATACAGCAACGGCAACACTATAAGGGTCAAAATTGTCGCTGATACTAACCCACCAATTACTACAGTTGCCAATGGCTTTTGTACTTCTGCTCCGGCTCCTGTTGAAATCGCCATAGGCAAAAAACCTAATGAAGCTACCGCAGCAGTCATAAGTACAGGCCGCAACCTCATTTTAGTACCTTCCATAACTCTTTCCACCACATTTTCAATGCCTTCTTTAGCCAATTGATTAAATGTTGCGATCAAAACAATGCCGTTAAGTACAGCTACGCCAAAAAGAGCAATAAATCCAACCCCTGCTGAAATAGAGAAAGGCATATCCCTTGCTAAAAGAGCAAAAACACCACCGATAGCCCCCATCGGAATAGCAGTGAATATTAAAGTTGCCTGTTTTATAGAGTTGAAAGTAAAATAGAGCAAGGCGAAAATCAATATTAATGCAATAGGCACCGCAATCATTAAACGAGCAGAAGCTTTCTGTAGGTTCTCAAATGTTCCGCCATAGGTAAAATAATAACCAGTGGGTAGTTTCACCTTTTGGTTCAAAGTGTTTTGCACATCTTCTACAACACTTTGAACATCACGCCCGCTCACGTTAAAGCTTATTACTATCCGCCGTCTGCCATCTTCTCTGCTTATTTGGGAGGGACCTGTCTCATATGCTATTGTAGCGACTTGGGAAAGAGGTATCTGGTTGCCTCCTTCAATAGGAATGAACAGGTTACTGACATTTTCAATAGAATTTCGGTGAACACTGTCAAGCCGGACGACTAAATCGAATTTCCTTTCATTTTCATAAATTACCCCTGTATGATAACCCGCAAATGCGGAACTCACTACCCGGTTAACATCTGTTATATTCAATCCATAATTGGCCATTCTTGCCCTGTCATACTTAATAGTGATTTGTGGCAATCCGCTCACTCTTTCCACTTGTGGTTGCGTAATTCCGGGTATGGATTTTATATTATTTGATACTCTTTCTGCAAGTGAGTTAAGTGTGTCCATATTTTCACCAAATATTTTTACCGCAACATCCTGCTTAATACCTGTCATGAGTTCATTAAACCTCATTTGAATAGGTTGGCTTGGTTCTGCAATTACACCGGGTATGTTGCCTAACGTCTCCCTTATCTCCTCAGCTAATCCATAAAAGTCTTTTCCGTCTCTCCATTCATTTTTGTCTTTTAGAATCACCATAAGGTCAGTGGCTTGCGGTGGCATAGGATCTGTGGCAACATCGGCACTCCCTGTTTTACCAACAACCATTTTTACCTCCGGGTATTTTAGTATCATTCGTTCGGCCAGCATTACTGTTTCGATGGTTTGAGATAGTGATGTGCCTTGCGGTAATACAAATTCAACAGCATAATCTCCTTCTTCTAACTGTGGAATAAATTCGCCACCTAACCTGTTGAAAAGTATAATTGAAACAATGAGCAAAGCAAATGCTGATAGAATAATGATCTTATTAAATTTTATGGCTTCTTTAAGTACAGGTTCATATCTCTTTTGCAGCCAGTACATCATTTTATCGGAAAATGACCTTTTGAGATTTGCATTTTTTGACAGGAAAGCAGCCGAAACCGCAGGTATATATGTAAGGGACAGAATGAGTGCGCCTAATATAGCAAAGCCAACCGTTTGTGCCATCGGACGGAACATCTTACCCTCTATCCCCACAAGCGATAGAATAGGTATATACACTATGAGAATGATTATCTCACCAAATGCTGCGCTACTTCTGATCTTTGAAGCTGACTGAAAAACTTCATCATCCATTTCCGTTTGTGTCATTCTTCCCGCAGTATTTCTTAATGCTAAATGGTGCATGACTGCTTCAACTATGATGACAGCACCATCTACGATTAATCCAAAATCAATAGCTCCTAAAGACATCAGGTTAGCGCTAACCCCGAAGACGTTCATCATACCGAGCGCAAACAATAATGATAGAGGAATTGCAGACGCAACTATTAATCCTGCCCTAAGATTGCCAAGAAATACCACAAGTACAAAGATTACTATCAATGCACCTTCTATTAAATTTTTCTTCACGGTGCCTATAGCTCGATTAATAAGGTCTGTCCGATCCAGAAATGGTTCAATAATTACGTCATCAGGTAATGACTTTTGAACAAAGAGCATCCGTTCCTTAACCCTACCCACAACATCAGCACTGTTCGCACCTTTCAGCATTAACACAATGCCCCCTACTACTTCCTTTTCACCATTATATGTCATAGCACCGTAGCGAGGTGGTGAACCAAGTCTTACTGTAGCTATATCTCTTATAAATAATGGGATGCCACCGCTACGTTTCGTTACAAGGGTGTTTTCTATATCTTGAATGTTGCCCATTAAGCCTACCCCCCTGATAAAGTAGGCATTGGGCTTTTTCTCAATATAAGCACCTCCTGTATTTTCATTATTCTTTTCAAGAGCAGTAAATACTTCCGGTATCGTAACATTCATCGCTTTTAATCTATCCGGACTAAGAGCAACTTCGTATTGCTTTGTTATTCCGCCAAATCCGGCAATCTCTGCAACACCGCTAATTCCATATAGCTGGCGGGAAACGATCCAGTCCTGCATCGTTCTCAGATCCATAGGTGAATACTTTTGCTCACTTCCTTTTTTAGGGTGAATTATATACTGATAGATTTCACCAAGCCCTGTTGTAACGGGAGCAAGTTCCGGCTTACCCATTCCCTTTGGTATGGTTTCCTCGGCTTCCTTGAGTTTTTCGTTAATTATTTGTCTCGCGAAATAGATATTGGTTGATTCTTTAAAAACAATCGTAATAACACTTAGGCCAAAACGGGACATAGAACGCATTTCAGTTATGTCCGGCAGATTTGCCATTGAACGTTCAACGGGGGATGTTATAAACTGTTCTACCTCCTGCGCAGCAAGAGTTGGAGCCTTTGTAATTATCTGTACCTGGTTGTTTGTAATGTCCGGTAATGCATCAACCGGAAGCTGTGTAAGCGAATAAGTACCCCAAGCTATTAGTAGTAGCGTGAAAATGCCAATAACTAACTTGTTTCCAATGGAAAAGCGAATAATTTTATTAAGCATGAAATGGCATAATTAATATGTTTTAAATGACAAGCTCATTAGAGCTGCCTTATAAAATCAAATATTGAAATTATGCCAACTGCGGAGGCTGCCAAATAGGCAAGGAGATTTGTATGATGCGGGTGGAAAAGCAGGAGCTATAATTAGCTTTGTATGGAAAAAAAAGTTTTTCCGGAATACCTACCTGATAGTTTGCAAGCGTAAATCCAGCACAGCATGTACACGAACAAAATGGAGAGCAATTATCATCGCATAAATCAGAACTATTATGTTGATTATGGGTTGACTGCGAGAGATGAGCTGTTTCCAGACTTTCAACTATCATGGCATCAGCACAGGGCATACAACTTAGTGTAAGCACGAGAACACACAATATGAAAGCAAAAAACCGCATTAGTACAAAAATAGTTTTTTTAGCGAAAATAACAACAGTCTTTAATTAGCGATACTTGTATTTAACGATTTATATACTTCTTTGCAAATAAATTATCAAACGCTATCGGTCAGTTCTAATACTGACTATCGGATGTATCACCCAATTAGTTTTTCGCAATAATTTACTGGTATTTTCAGCAGAAGTATTTGCAGTTTTCCCTCTATGATTAGGGTCATAAATAAGGTATCCCGCAACCTTTATTTTCGAGCCTTTTATTAAATGTTTTTCATAATCAGGATGTCGCTTCTTGAAATCAGGAGTAAGTGCAGCCGCAACACAATTATACTTTGGTGCGTTGGGTGTTAATCCTATAAGAACACGTACATTGCCATTTTTTAAGGATTTCGATGCGTAATAACAATTACATGCCTCAGGGCCTTGCTCCTCAAAATCTACCAGATATCCGTTCATGTAAACATAAAGATCTTCTTGAAAATCATTTTTATCTTCATGCCTGGGTGAGCTGATTACATTATCAATATCCCAAAGGCTGGGCATAGCCTTTGGGTTTTGTACACTTCGATTTTTCTTTATGTTTAAAGGTTTTTTAAGTTCCCTGCATATTTCCAAAAAAAGCATTCATAAAGTATGTTGTATTAGGTCAAATATACATAAGTATTAAACAATGAAAAGTCTAAATATAACGATATGGCCCGTTTCCTTACATTTTAGTGATCTTAAAATCCTCATTCGACACAACGTCAATTATGTTGGTAATTCTTATATATTTGAGATTGGTAAAAACTAACTCCAAATGGAAGTCGTACATAATATCCATCCAACAGTAAGAGCTTTTCTTATAGAGTGGCCCGTAGACTCAATACTGTCAATGACACTTCAAAAATATGCTAACCTTGACGATCATAGGTCATTCTGTTACTGGTTGGAGTATGGCAGTAAAGATTTAGGAGAGATTGGTGGTATTGCTTTAAATAAGTTCTGCTTATGGAAATATAAAACTAAAAAGGAATTTGGAGAAGGTTACTTATCAAACAATACATACGCATGGGTCAAGGGATATGGAGACACTGTCGATTCTGCCTTTAGAAACATTCGGCAGGCGGTATATGAGATCGCTGTTGCTGCCTCGCACATGGATTTAGACACCATTGAGAAAATAAAATTTCATAGTGTAGCGAAATGGAAAATAGCATACATGTATTCGGAAGGTCGACTGTTACCTATTTATACTCGAGACGCGTTATTAAAAATCACTTACGGGTTGGGTGGAAATCTACCGGAGAACTCACCCATTCCGTATCTTCAAGAGTTCATCTTAAGCAGAAAACAATCCGACCAATCTCAAGTAGAATATATGGGCTACTTATGGGATCACTATGTGAAAAACATCCCATTTAGACGTTACTTTATTGTCGGTAGCCGGTATAAAAATGCTAATGGAGAAGATACGAAAAATGTCTTTCCCCAAATGCTTGCCAGTAATACTATAGCAATCGGTTTTCTGTATGATTTTGATTGTACCAACTTTGTGGGCAGTACAGAGGAGGCAATTCAAGAAATTGTTGAGGAAAATCGGAGTGCGGAGGAACCAGAAGCCGCTAAGCTTGTTAGCTATTTTAGTCTCTTCCTAAATCTAAGGCCAGGAGATATTATAGCAGTAAAATCAAAAGGGGCATACGGGAAATTAGAAATCATCGGATACGCTGTCGTTGTTAGCAGAAATGGGAAAGTATATGAATACCGCCCGAACGAATTAGGTCATCATATTAATGTCGAATTTATTGAATGGAACACGACACGAAAAACTGGATTAAACTATGCAGGTACAATCCATCGAATACAACCGGAAAAACGAGAGCATCTAAATCAGATTTTTGGGCCGCTATTAAACATTGACAATGTGGCAGTTCCCTCAGAATCTGAAATACTTGATTACGATGACGAACTTCCACAGAAATCTGAAAGCGATTACTTAAGAGGTCCTATTGCAGCGAAAATGATTAGACAGCTTCATAGCATTCTCCAGAATAGCTTGATTAAACAGTTGCGTGTTCAATATCCCAACGACAAAATCCACATGGAATATGAAAGAAGAGTAGATATACTTCGAGAGAATCATAGTGAGCGATGGCTTTATGAAATAAAGCCTTATGAAAGTGTTATGAAATGTCTACGCGAAGCGACGGGACAGCTTTTGGAGTATTTATATCTTTTCTCTGACGGTAAAAGAAAGACACATTTAGTGGTTGTAGGTACTGGTAGTGAGGATGCGGAAGCCGTAAACATGATCTCTCACTATCAAGAGCTAATCAAAACATCATTGACGTATCAGCAACATACTCTCCCTGAAAAAAACTAAACCTATATGTTTATCTGGTCGCGATATACAAATTGCAATGAAAAAATAGTGTTGAATGATAGGGTTTCGTATCTGATTGTAAGAGAAATAGTAGCTGTATCCACTGATTTCTTTGCCTGTAATAAACCAGTTAGACGACCCCAAACGAGAATTATTAAAGACTGTCTTGCGTTGTTAGGCAAGAAGAAATTACGAGGGAAGCCACCTTATCAAGTATATGCAAATGGGTTATCTGACCATCTGCGGCAAATAAATGGAGGCGATTTTAAAAACGCTGAATGGCTCTTTGATTTACACTGGTATAAAGACGGAAAGGAACCATATACAACGACATCTCTTCCTCTCGTGATGGAATGCGAATGGAATCCCAAGAGAAAGGGGGATCGCAAAGTTCCGTTCAGTGGGATTAAATATGACTTCCAGAAACTTCTCGTTTCTAATGGTGAACTGCGCTTGATGTTATTCAAAGTAAAGAAAACAACTGACTTAGATATATTGAGTCTATATTTCGAACAAAACATACAGAACTATAAACATTTGGCCGCAGGAGCTAAATTTTTATTCATTGCATTTGATGATAGAGAAAAAGTCATTTACTACTCTGAATTTATTAAGCAGTAATAATAAGTAAATACTGTCTTAGAAACATAGTTTACGACCTGAAGTCTGGCTATTAAGAAAGATGACAATTCTTTCTGCGGCAAGGCAGGTAATCTTTTCGCCCATTGACGTAATATGTCCAAAATCAAAATTGCATCATGAGTTGCATTGTGTGCTCATATGACGCCAACTTATAAGTCAATTATTGCGACAATGGGTAAAAGGGAATCAAATGCATTATAATAATAAAGGTGTGAATTTTGTCACCTTATGCGGCTTTTATTCTTCTCTGAGCGAATTTATGACGGCATAGTATTGCTGCAAAACTTGTAAAAAATGCTATGGAACAGAAGAATTATTTAAAATTGGGTATCATGCTAATCACATCATTCATCATTATGTATGGAGTATGTTTTTGAATGTTGACGAAACAGAACATATTTATCTGAGCCTGACAAGACTGTATATGTCCTTATTGATGGTATGCCCCATGACACTAATTATGATAGGTTTCATGGGAAAAATGTATAGTAGCAAGAAGCTAAATGCGGTCATATGTTCAGTCAGCGTCTTGGTCATGATCATATCATTCCTGTTTCTTCGTAATCAAACATTTATTTCAGACAGCCAATACATGCAGGCTATGATACCGCATCATTCGTCCGCAATTATGACCAGCAAATATGCTGCGATCCATGATCCTGAAGTAAAAGCATTATCCGACAGCATTATAAAGTCGCAGAAAGCAGAAATAGAACAAATGAAGCGCATTCTTCAGCGTATGAAATAGCTATGGATTATCACAATCAAAATTGCATCGCACTTTGCATTACGTGCCTCGTACCAGCCTGTTTTAACTTATTTGGCTATTTGCGATATTGTTATATTATATAATTTAGGTGTAAAAGTTGCCTCCCTATTCTATCTCAATATTGATAATAAACCGCTATCAAAATTGATAAAATAATAATTTTGTATCTTTGGTTCAAATAGCTGTTATGCGAACCTTAGAGTTAGTAAATCATCTTACAGATGTGCAGTTAAAAGAACGACTTAGTGCTGCATCGGGTAAGCCTGAGTTTAGTAGATGGCAGATATTATATATGGTGCAGGTTGCTGGGATTCATTCGGCGTCAGTGATATCTCCACTGGTTGATTTATCTCTATCCAGCGTATATAAGATTGTAGAACAGTATAATAGATCTGGTGTTGCTGGGATCAAATACATCCCACGGGGCGGTCGGCGGCGGTCATTATTAAGTTTGTCTGAGGAGTCAGAGATACTCAGTACTATCGAGCAAAAGGCAAGCAAAGGGTTAATTAAATCAGCTGGAGATATACGAGCTATTGTGGAAGCAAAAGTAGGTAAGCCTGTATCTGATGATTATCTATGGGATCTGCTCAATCGCAATGGGTGGAAAAAGAAAATGCCACGCCCACATCACCCTAAAAGGAACATTGCCGAGCAGCAAGAGTTTAAAAAAAACTCCCCGACCGTGTGGCAGCCATCCAATGGCAAGTAAGTCAACCCAACGACAATAGGCCTATAGTTGTCTTTTTTGAGGATGAAGGTCGTTTTGGTCGTATAAGCAGGGAGATGTATTGCTGGGTAAAGAAAGATGTAGTTCCATCTGTCGCCAGGCAGATGATCCGCGAATATATTTATGCCTATAGTGCTATTGCACCTGCGACCGGCGATTGCTTTTCAATGATCGCACCTCAATGCAATACAGAATCAATGAATCATTTTCTGAAGCTGTTGACAGAACACTATAATAATTACAGAATTGTCCTTATACTCGACAAAGCTGGTTGGCATATTAGCCAAACGCTCAAACTACCCGCAAACGTTACTCTATTACATCTACCTCCATATTCTCCAGAACTTAATCCCGTAGAACTTCTGTGGCGTGAGATTAGAAGAAAGCACTTTCACAACAAAATATTCAATAGCCTTGATGAAGTAGAAGATACATTAAACAATGCACTTGCATCCTGCCATGCCAATGTCGAAGATATCAAACGATTAGCAGGCGGATATTTATTTTATCAAAATTGATAGCGGCTAATTATGACATGAAATTATGAAGTCGTAGGAAATATGTTCAGCGTGCAATATACAGAGTTATTAAACTGAATATTAATAATTAAGCGAAAGACCAATTCCCGCCCCCATATCACTATCATAGTGCGCGCGAATGCCAATATTTTTTGCTAAAATGTAGCGCAGGTCAACCATATATTCAAAATCGGAATTGAACATAAATCCAGCCCTCAGCCTTTTCGAGATCGGAATATCTTCTCTCATCAGTGATAGTCGTACAATCCCATCATGATATACTTCTGCCTGAAAATTGACCAGCATCGGAAGGATAGCCATCATACCCAAGCTCACGGCTGAGCGGTTGTCTTTTTTGTTTACCTGTCCAAATATGTTCTTCTCGTGTTCATCCACACCCATTTTTCGATAACGCCAATCAAATCCTACAAATGGCATCAGCCATTGCATTTTACCCAGATACCTTCCCAAATGTGTTTCTGACTCGTATCCGTGCATGTCATTATACCCGAGTCTCCACTCAGTAGACAAGCTCCAACGTGCATTTTGTAACATAGCTTCCCCATCATTTCCATTGGTAGCAAAGTCGTTTTGAGCCATAAAATGCGGCATATTACTTTCCCGTTGTAACATCTTGTAGGCCATTCTTTTATTAGGCAGTTCGGGATTGTTATAGTTATCAACGGATAATACTCTGTCCATACCAGACATCATGTGATATAGGATATGGCAATGGAAAAACCAATCCCCTTCGATATTGGCCAAAAATTCAATGGTGTCAGTTTCCATTGGCATAATATCAATTATATTTTTCAGGGGAGCGTTGTCTCCATAGTCGTTCAATAGCCTGAAATCAAAACCATGTAAGTGCATAGGGTGGCGCATCATAGAGTTGTTGTAGAGTGTTATTTTCAGTACTTCTCCCTTTTTAATCAGTATCTTATCACTTTCGGTAAGAACTCGATTATCCATGCTCCATACATACCGGTTCATATTACCCGTCAGAACGAATTTCAGTTCTTTAACTGGTGCATCTTTCGGCAACGCTGTATTGTAAGGTGATTTAAGCATTGAATAATTTAATGTTACAATATCGCTGAGCGCATTTGCATTATAGCGATTTTGGTCGTCATCCATCTTCTTCTTTCCCTTCATTCCGGGTTCTCCGGTAATCTCAGGATACATTACCACATTCATATCCATTTGATTTAGGCTCATATTCATGCCCATATCATCCAGGTTTCCGTTCATCTTCATCATACCGTTCATCATTTTCATTCCTTCAAAATACTTGAGGCGGGACATGGCACCAACGGAGTATTTTTGGCCATTACCTATAAAGTAGCTCGTGGATTGTGTCCTATCTTCAGTTGTCGCCATGAACTCAAATGACTTATTGTCTTCCGGTATTGTTATGATTATATCATAAGTCTCAGATACAGCTATGATAAGCCGATCTACCTCAACAGGCTCAACATCACTTCCATCACTCGCTACCACAGTCATTTTTCCTCCTGCGTAACGCAGCCAGAAATAAGATGAAGCTCCTCCGTTTGAGATGCGTAACCTTACCTTATCTCCGGCTTTAAGCTGTTTCCCATTTATCGCTTTCAAGTCAGTGATCTGACTGCCGTTCATCAACACTTTATCGTAATAGACATCACTTACATCCATTGCCAGCATACGCTTCCACTCATTTGCCACCTTTGTTTTAAAATGTCCGCTCCTGATAGCCTCAGCATAACTTTGTGTTGCACCTTTTTTAATAGCGAACCAGTCAGTAGCATTATGTAACATCCTATGCACATTATACGGATTGAGATTTGTCCACTCACTGAGAATAATGGGTAGCTCAGGCAAATCGTCAATCCCTCTCCTGAATGTCTTGTCGATATTTCTTTTATGAATGATAAGGCTGCCATACATTCCTATCTGTTCTTGTAAACCTGCATGGGAATGATACCAATGTGTGCCATTCTGAATAACTGGAAAACGGTAAGTATATGTTTGTCCCGGCTTTATTGGTTTTTGGGTAAGGAACGGCACTCCGTCCTCCTTGTTAGGCAGGAATATGCCGTGCCAATGCAGGGCTGTGTTCTCATTCAATAAATTATGTACTACTATTTCAGCGGTATCACCTTCTGTAAATTCCAGTGTTGGCATTGGTATCTGCCCATTAGCGGCAATGGCCCTTTTTCCCTTCCCTGCATAATTTACAATTGTATCCTTAAGGTACAGGTCATACCTGATAACTTTTCCCGGAGAGAAATGTACATGGTCATTGATGCTGTAGAAACTCTGCCCATTCATTTTAGAATACTCCTCCTTTATTGCCGCATTATCCGTTTTTACCAATTGCATGCCACACTTAGGACAGTTTCCTGGCTCATTAGAATGAATTTCAGGGTGCATCGGACAAGAATAAGCGCCATCTATCTCGCTGTGAACCGTATTCTTCGAATGATGCTCTTGTTGAGACCACGCGCTACTTGTTACTAATACCGCTAAGACAAAAATTATAAACCGTTTCATTATTTGCAACAATCCTTTTTATGAGCGAACAGGTATCCTATCAATCTGATCAGAACACGTTTAACCTTCTTCATTTGTGAAATGTATTTGTAAGACAATATAAGCAGCCCGCTAAGAAGGCTTATATTTTATTCTATTGTTCCTTCCACACGTCCGCAAGTCAGCATACTGTTTCCGTAGTATGGGTTTTTAATGGCTTTCTCGCTGCTCAGCCAATATGCCTTCTTCATAGGGCAATATTGCTTATAAACAGGTTTTGAAGAGAACTTTGCTCCATGTATCACTGAGATCATATTTTTTGATAGATCAGCAAATACATCCCTCTGCTTCTTAATGTCATTGGTTGTAGATATTTCTTCGGCCTCTTTGGCAAGTATGGATGCACTGTTTTGTGCAATAATACTATGGTCGGCTCCCTTAACTATATCAGCAAAGTTCTTTGCATCGGTTGCCGCATCCTGACTTTTTCCTGCTACCAATGCGTCCTTCAGTTCATAATATGACTGCAATAACGTTTCCTGGGCAGTTTTGGTTTGCGCCAAAGAACTGGTTATCGTTGCAAGAGCAACTGTAAATACTAAAAATACTTTTTTCATATACTGTGTTTGATTTTTTTTGTTAAAAAGTTGCGCTGGTCGCTGAAAATCCAGCCTTTGTTACCAACGATACCACTTCTTCTTCAGTTAGACTATCTGTTTCAACCGTTAAGGTTTTTGCGGAATCGGAAGTATTGACCTTCCATTTCTTAATGTCCCCGTTTCCATTGAAAAAAGGTGCCACTTTGGCGATGCAACCACCGCAATTGATGTTTGTTTTAAATTGGTATTCCATCTCTGTTTTTTTTACAAAATTCCTACTCTTTTAAAAACTACTATTATACTTATCGGGATGAGAGTTACACTTAATTGGTTATAGTTTCATCCATTTCAGCCTCAAACTATTAGAAACAACACTCACGCTACTCAATGCCATAGCCGCGCCGGCAATCATAGGATTTAATAAAAAGCCATTTACCGGGTATAAAATCCCTGCCGCTACCGGAATGCCTGTGACATTGTAAATAAATGCCCAAAACAGGTTTTGCCTGATAGTGGTAACTGTTCGCTTAGACAATGCTATAGCCTGGGGTATCTTTGTCAGGTCAGATGATATTATTGTCATTTTAGCTACATCCATAGCAATATCGCTGCCCTTACCCATTGCTATACTTACATCGGCCTGGGCTAACGCGTTACTGTCGTTGATCCCGTCACCTACCATTGCAACGACCTTGCCCTGTTGTTGAAGGTCTTTTACGAATGCCGCTTTTTCGTTTGGCAATACTTCAGCTTTAAAGTTCGTAATACCAACTTGGCTTGCTATTGACGTTGCAGTATAAACGTTGTCCCCGGTCAGCATATAAACTTCGATATTTTCTTCTTTTAAAAGGTTGATAGCCGATACCGACGAGGGTTTTATTTTATCTGCTATTCCAATGGCAGCCAACAAATTCTCCCGGTCAGCAAATAATACTACCGTTGCTGCTTTTGACAACCAATTGTCAATGGTTGCTTGCTGCTCTTTCGATATAAGTACATTATTAGATTGAACAAATGTGGCATTGCCAAGGACGTATTCCTTGCTGCTGTAGGAGAATTTTATGCCCTTTCCTGTTATACTCTCGAAATGCGATAATTGCAGTAATCTTGCATTTTTGCTCTTCAAATATTTTACAATCGCTTCTGCTAAAGGATGTTCTGACTGTTGCTCAGCACTGAATATAAGATTAGACAACAGGGCATCATAGTCTCCCTTTAGCCATTTTATATCAATTACCTCCGGTTTACCTTCTGTAATTGTACCTGTCTTGTCAAGTACGATCACATTGACTTTTTTCAACAGCTCAAGACCTTCCGCATCTTTTATGAGTATGCCGTTTTCAGCACCTTTTCCTATCCCGGCCATGATTGCCGTAGGCGTTGCTAAACCTAATGCACACGGACAAGCTATAACCAAAACGGTCACTAATGCTAATAATCCCTGTGTCAGCCCATTTTCGCCGCCAAGCAGTATCCATGCAAGGAGGCTGACTATAGCGATGACGATAACAATAGGAACGAAGATGCCTGCAATCTTATCTACCAGTTTTTGTACAGGAGCCTTACTCCCTTGCGCATCCTGTACCATTTTTATTATTTGGGCAAGCATAGTATCTCCACCCACTTTGTTTGCTGTAAACTGGAAGCTGCCTTTCTGATTTATGGTTCCCGCAAATACATTTGCCCCATTTGATTTTTCTACTGGGACAGGCTCTCCTGTTATCATACTTTCATCAACAAAGGAATTGCCTGAAGTAACCACTCCGTCAACAGCTATTTTCTCACCTGGCTTTACCAAAACTGTATCGCCAATATTTAGTCGGGAGATGGGCATCTCTATAGTATGACCACCTTGATGCACTATTGTTACTACTTTGGGTTGTAGCCCCATCAGCTTTTTTATCGCAGATGAAGTGTTGCCTTTAGCATTTTCTTCCAGCATTTTACCTAAGAGTATAAATGCGATCACTACTGCCGATGCCTCGAAATAGACGTGACCATGCAGCCCCTTTTCATGCCAATATTCAGGATATAGCGTATTGAATACACTAAACAGATAGGCAACGCCTGTGCTTAAAGCGACTAATGTGTCCATATTTGCAGAACGGTGTTTTGCCTGTTTCCACGCACCTACAAAGAAATGTCGGCCAAACAATAGAACGACTGGGGTTGCCAACGCCCACATGATATCGTTGCCATAAGGCATGTCCATAAAGAACATTCCAATTATAACAAGGGGAATAGATAATGAGATAGCCCCTATCGCTCTCATTTTCAGACTGCGATATTTAGCTTTGTGAATATCTTCCAATTCGTTTTGTGCCTCTTCAGTCTCCTCTGTCATTAGGTCATATCCGATACCTCGGAGTGCTGCTTTCAGCTTTTGAGGATTAGTGATGGTAGGAATATATTCTATAGAAGCTGTAGCGTTCGCATAATTGACGGAAACATTAACCACTCCAAGCGTATTTTCAAGAATGCTTTGACTGCTGCTTGCACATGAAGCGCAACTCATATTCAGAACCGGGAAGTTCTTTTTGATAGTATCCACATCATATCCTAATCCCCGGATAGCTTTTACCGACTCTTTTATAACATCAGTATCTCCATTGGTTGTAATAATAGCACGTTTATTGTTGAGTTCTACTTTGTGCATTTTTACTCCTGGCACATTTGCCAAACCCTTGTCAACGATGAGTGCGCAATGTTCGCTTTCAACTCCTTCTAAAGGAATATTAATAACGTCTTCCATAATCATATCAAACTTTAGAACACAAAGTTCGATATGGTTATTCTTTCACCTGTATATGATTTTGGTGGAATTGTATATATAACTGGGAATGTCAATTCTTCACATTATCAAGTGGTCTGCGGTGCGATGCACCTAACGACTTGAACTGGGACGGTGTCATGCCTGTTAGCTTTTTAAACTGGCTGGACAGGTGCTGTGTACTGCTATATCCTAAGTTAAATGATATTTGACTAAGTGATCGCTCCTTATATATCAGTAATTCTTTAGCCTTTTCTATTTTTTGGAGAATAAGGAACTGTTCAATAGTCATTCCTTCTACTTCCGAAAATAGTTTACTTATGGAAGAATAGTCTTTATAAATATAGGTCGTAAGGTATTTACTTACACTAAAATGCTCTTCTATCTCTGCCGGTTGAACCTTTTGTATGATAAGCGTTTTTATCTGCTCGATCAATTGCATTCGTTGGTCATCAAGTACCTCAAAGCCAAGATTTGATAATTCTAATGATAACTTATTTAAAGTCATATCATCGAGGTCACCTTTAACCTCAATTTCTCCAAGGTGGATATACGTTACTTCAATATTGTTTTGCCGAAGGATTTGCTCCACAGACATAATACATCTTGGGCAAACCATATTTTTAATGATCAGTTTCACGACGATCTTTGACAAATTTATCTGCAAATGTCGTTTTTTAATATGGCTGCACCTAATGAGGCGTCGTTATTTGTCTTAATAAAGTTTGGGAGCATATTTATTGTACTGCCTTGAATTCCTGGTTACTGAATGGGGGCGTTGCCGGAACCTTGATCACGTTAAACTCATGTGACGTTGCTCGATGACAATTGTTACATGTATTCGTAAGCAAGAGGTAGCTACTTTTAAATAACACCTGGTCTTGTCTCTTTATCGCAACATTGACGCTGTCAACTGCTGGCTATCATACCAATGGATTTAACTTCAGGCCTGTCAATATTATACTTCTGAATATCATCCAATGCTTCTTTTATTTCGCCCATTTCAAAATCAGCCAATTTCCAGTCATTATTTATTCCGGCAAACCATAATTTAGAATGATGAACCTGTATTCCACTCATGAACTCGCCCAATCCGGGCTTGTAGCAGTTATCCAATTTGAATTTGAGGCTGTCTATTTCGGCTTGCATTTGCCTTGCCTGATTTCCATGTTGATTACATGATACGAGAAGGGCCAATAAGTATATTAGTGCTGTCTTATCATATCTATCGGGCAGGGATGAATTCATGACTTTGACGCCTAAAACTACAGAACAAAAAATTCTGTATGGTATTGAATGGTGTTACATGGTCTTCTGTAATGCATCGTATTTTTTCAAAGCCGTTCGACAATTGAGTTTCTAACTCTGGTTCGGTATACTGCTTTATTTCAAGGCCACTGCATTTCTTAGGGCCTTTGTCTGAGAATGTCCCAATAGTCAGGTATCCATTGATTGCGTTTCTGGCAGTATTCAAATACGTAACAATTTGCTCCGATGTTGTCAGGAAATGAAAAGTCGCTCTATCATGCCATACATCGTACTTAACTTCCGGCTTGAAATCGGTTATGTCAGAAGCTATCCACTTTACCTTATTGGCTTTGTCTCCCAAGCGAGCCTTCGCTCTGTCAAGTGCTTTATCGGATATGTCAAGAACCGTTAAGTCCTCAAAACCTTCTTCGAGTAAGTAATCTACAAGTTTACTATCGCCACCACCTACATCTATTATACTCGCAGACTTTTGTAGCTTGTAACTGTGAATGAAGTCGAGAGACGTTTTAGGCATTTCCTGTGTCCAGCTAACCTCATTTGGCTGCTTTGTGGTATAAACGGTATCCCAATGTTGTTTGCGGCCCTCTTCCATATATTGCTGATTTACCTTTCAAAAATACAGTAATTACATCTAATATGTTGCCCGATGGGAGATTTGATATAATGTTTACGACTAAAAGTCTGGTTGTCCACTAAACCTACATTTCTTTCTAAAGCAATACAGGCAAGCATTTCGCCCATCAACAAAAAGTGATCAAAATCAAAATTGCATTACGAATTGCATTGTGTGCCCTTCGGATGCCAAGTTATATGTCTATTATGACCACAAAATGCAAAAGACAAACAGATACATTATGAAAATAAAGGTGTAAAGTTTACCCCCGGATAATTACTCCTTATTACATTATCATACTCATTAGTTGGTCATACGTCCCGCCATTTGCCTGAAAACAAAAATAATTGAGATACGCTTGATAGTGACAGGGACTTTTACCTGCAATTACATACGTTAAACCGTTATGAGCTGTATTCTCAAGACGAACTTCTGATTTTGTATATTTCTCTATAACATCGTTAAGGATTCCCATATCATTTTTATCTTTTGCGAAAGCAATTAATTTCCATTTACCATGTACAAATCCTCTTATGCTTATGATTGCTTTATCCCCGTGGTTAAATTTATTTATATTAACGTAAGTGGTAAATTCTGGAATAGGAAAAACTATTGCACTATATACCTTCATTAAGAATGACCATACTGTCTTCTGTCTCATCTTCAATTTAAACGTTGTACTCAATTCCTCTGTCAGTTCCTCAGATGTTAATCTATCCTCCGTTGCCGCCACTCTCTTAATCATATACAGAGCAACATGCAGCGGGAACCTAACACCGTGAAATATTGTACCCGCCGTTGGACTATTATCTTTCTTACAATTCGCACACCTCCTTGAATATGGATACTTACCCTCAAAGTATTCACTGAAACTACAGCTGTTACAAATAAAGTCCTGCCTCCACCTAATTGTAGCTATCTCTTTATATGCCTCGGCTAACTCCTTACCAAATTGTTCTGTTCTACTACTCTCCATATGTGTATTAAAAGTCGATAAAATAAGCGGGATAACAAAGCGCCATTACTGTAAAATCCTCTTTGGAATACTTTCCGAGTTTTGTCTTGAAATTGAGTGTGGGGGATGAGTATAAAAATGTTTTATAAAAATTAAATAAATTATAATATGAAAAGTATTAAAGTAGTTAAAGGATTTTTTAATAAGACATCGGCTAAGGCTCAGGTGAAATTCGAAAAAGAACTCGCCCTTGACAACGGTCGTGAGATCGTCGAGGTAAAGATCATGGACGCGTGTCAGGTATATATATCTAATCGTTGGTTCAAGTCGAAGATCCGCGAATTCGGTTCTCCTAAACCCGGTCAGTTGATCGTCGTTGTCATCTATGCCGACATAGCTACAGCCGAGGCAGCACATGCCAGCCAGAAGTCCTGTGTAACTAATAAAGTTATATCGTTCGTACCGTCAGTTCAGCTTGGGCAGCACGTTAGTTCTGGTGCGGCTAAAGCAAGGGCTATACTAATTGACCTCGCCTTGAAAAATAACTCTCACCTCCTTCGCAATACCGGCAAGACCATCTCATTCATGCCGGACTATAATCTGAGCATCGCCTCATAGTCAGATAATCCTCTAAAAAAAGTCGGTTCAAAAATAATGGTGTCACCACCACAGGCCGGAGGCATATCCAAAAATTCAACTAACACGTATTCACTAACCTCAAAACATAAACAATTATGAAAAACAACAACACAAAAAACAGCGCTTCTATGACTCCAAACACATCTAACAACTCAAAAACCAATTCAGAAATGACAAACAAAATCAGCTACGAAAAAAAATCAGCACCGGTATCTTCTTTGATGATCCATCCAGGTCTTCAACTGCTTGACTCAACCATACAAAACGAGGTATTCAAGTCGTTCTATAACGAATTCCAGTACCTCGAAACACCCGTTGTGACAGAGGATAACTTTGTCATAACTCATGCGATAGATGTTCTCGCAGCCAAACAAATAGGCATTGAGAATATTGAAGTCGTGGTTCTGAAAAATGTTGACGAAGCCCAGGTCATTCGTTTTATCAGCTTCAAAGAGGTAGTTAAACATGGTAAAAATAAGGTGGCGTTGAGTAAAGCGGTAACACTTCTAACACATCACCTCACTAAAAATGAGGCAGGAAAAGAGTGGGCAAAAACAATTCCTGGCTCAAAAACCCGTCAGAAAATTGCGAATACTTTGGGAGTATCCGACGGTACAATTCAAGGCATAATGGCTCTCGCTAAAAAAAATCCTGAAGCTCTTGCCAAGATTGATGCAGGCGAAATGACAAACTCTGAGGCTCTCAATAAACAGTCTAAAACACTTCCTTTTTCAAGCAGAAAGCGGTATGAAAACGTTGTATTGTCGAACACCGGCGCACGAGATCAGCCAAAAATTACAATCAACGGCTTTAAACTGGACACAAAGGAACTTGGCGAACTGAACTTCTCTGTTGACGGCGGTAAAGTGACCGGTTTGCATAATGGAGAGCTACTCGAAAACATGACACACAACGTAACATCCGATTACGACAGCGAGGGCAAATGCAAGAGCCAGCATGTGCAGGAACATATATTCCAGGCCTTATCTGACCGGTTCGCAATACATGTCACAATCCGCGACCTTGACCAGCTTGGTAATGTTGGTGAACTCGCTATTGCAGCTTAATCTTTATCAATCCTCATTCAATACTTAATCTAATCATTCTAAAATCTCAAAACAAACAAACAATGACACAAATCAACTTGAATAATCAGAACAACAACGGCAACAATAACATCTTTCGCCCAACATTGGTTTCTTTCTTTCATGGCGTAGGCGGTATGTCGAAAGGTGCTGCAAAGGCCGGTTTCGAGACATTATATGCAACTGATAAATGGGACGCGGCAGAGAAAGCGTTCCATCTGAATAATTGTGAAGGTTTTTTTGACAATCTTGATTTCTTTAAAAATGATGCGACAAATATTCTTGATAAAATTCATGAGCATTCACGCAGGAAACTCATATATGGCGACATTGACGCCGTTGTTTCCGGCAGCCCATGCCAGGGTATGTCTGCAGTAAACAGCCATCGTAGCACGTTCAACTTTAAGAACATGCTTATGATGAGGCAGATACGCGTTGCGGGTATGCAGGGCCTGGGAGCAAAGACAGCCTGGTTTGAGCAGGTGCCCGGTTTCCTTGATCGACCTATGAGGGCATTGAGGAATGAAGTTTTAGCTGTCCTTGAATCGCAGACTGATTACTACTACGAATTGAGGGTCTTGAACGCTCTGGATTACGGTGCCTATCAATCTCGAGACAGGGTCACAATAATAATGGTGCGCAAGGACGTAGGAATGCCAAGCTTTCCAAAGCCGCAGCCAATCGACTTAAATACTCGATGCCTAAAAGCTATTTTGCCATACGTTGATGCTTTCAAATATGGAAACGATATAACGGCCAAGGCGGCAGACAGTAATGTTATCAGCACAATGACCGCATCTGATGATGGATTGCTTGTTTACGAAAACAAAACTTGGCGACCAGTCACAAGTGATGAGCGTCAAAAATTATCACACCTTGACGGTTACGACCTGTCAGGGTTCACCGATGCTGAAAAACGTACGCTGATGGGTAATATGGTTCAGATACCGTTCGCGGAAGCTATCATGAGGCACATTAACGAGCGGATTCTTTCGCGATATTATACGACCTAAGGCAATTCCAATCGCAACATATCAGTCAACTTCAGGGGGCAATTTTGCCCCCCTTTGTGTTCTGTAAGCTATTTAAATGATAATGGACACAAGCACACAAACACTACCGAAGGATATAGTTGATAAAATAATGATAGAGGCAGAGATCGATAGTCTGCTAAATCCTTTAGATATGGAAGAAGATCGCTTCGATCCTTATTCGCTAAAACCGATGCCGCGCTTCGACGAGAGCAAATTCATCAACGGTATTAAAAAATCACACAGCGCAGCAATACCAATGAAGAAGGCATACAGGGACAAGTTCATTTCCGAGGTCAACATTTTGGGAATGAAGAATGGCAGATTGAATGGCCTCTACCTGACGGATGAACCATACATCAAGGTCGATATTCCAGGCAACTATTATATCGAAACAAAGAAGCTAATGCAGCTATTGAAGGAATTTGAGGCGAATGAATACGTGGTGCCGTATAATGATGGTCTTGAGGTTGTGAAATTACTCTGTATAGATAAACAGTTGCTGCTTGACAACTGTGAGATCAGATGAGGCTTGTTGTTCATCATAAATAGAATCCCGCTTCTTCGTGAGGCGGGATTTCTTCTTTTATATGACGTAAAAGCCGCTCACAGTTGAAATGTTTAGCGGCCTTGTCCGAGTGGGGGTACCACATTCTAAAGCATCATACCGAATAGATACAGCAACACGAACGCCGTCCAGAACCATTTCTTTTGTCGGCTATTAAGCGTTCTATACCACCCGTATACTGCCTTAATCACGTGAACGAATAAAACAATGATGGCGAGGAGCAACAGCAGCTCCATGAGTGGGTTACCTTTGTTGTCGCTATTTCTGCGCATAAGTTTTTGTTTTTGACCAGCCGACCCAAGCGCCCGTATTCTCGTCAAGACCTCGGTTATACAGTTCCATACGTGCCATCTGTACCGTATCAATTTTTCCGCTGACAATATCCAGCAGTAGGTCTTTATGCGCGCTGTTGAATATGAACAATGGATTTTCTTCATCGGGTATCAGTCCAAGACTTGCCGCTGCTTTGTAGTAGTTTAGCTCCTGTGTTGTCATGAGATATAGTTTAAATAATCAATGCTCGCTGGGTAACAAAAGGATACCTTGTTCCAACCATAAAACTCCTTCCGTCGCGCTGAAATCCGTCCACTCTATGCGCTGCCGTTTGATTTGCCTGTCATTGCCATCGGAACAAGTCACGAGCGCGCTACTGTCTTCGTTCTTTGTAAGTTTCCACACTTGAAACTCTTCGTCCGTCAAGTCACGCTGGTAGCTTGAGATGATGTCCAGAAACCAGAAGCACTCGAATTCCTTTGCGAGAGCAAGTGTGCCATCTGTAATTAATATTGTTCTGTAACGGTAGTAATTCTCCGTGCATTGATATTCTCTGAGCTGATTGTTGGCATTCATATACTCTTCTTTTTTTGATGTTCAATGCGAGTATAGCAGTTCCTTTATTCTCAGGATAAATAAGTGTGCTAAAGATGCGCGAAAGATGCGCGAAAGTTTCGCTGGTATGGCATTTGCGAATTCATGCGCGCGTAAATTCGGCTGTAAACAATACACCATGTCAGAAGAGAAGAACGCGCTATCGCAGGAGTTGCTTGAGAGAGTTATATACTTTATTCAGGATATTGACGCGCAGCGCGCAAGCCGAAATCTTCGCAAAGTTTTTTTCGACTACCTCAAGTTTCAGGACGGAATGAGCGACAAGGACTTTGACAAGATACTAACTGACATCGAAGCGTTACTTGACCTGCTCGATACGATTGTCATTGACAAGAATAAATAAAAATGGCCGCTGGATTACAGCGACCATTTAGATGAGAAGGTATAATAACATCATACTACTTCGGGCACAGCTCCTGCAAGATCTGTCCATAAACAATCCATACCTTATCGTCGGATGTCATAAGCTGGGTGAGCCATAAACTGGCGCCATTATTCTTATAATTCTCCTTGCCTTTGCTTATAGCTTCTTCAACGGTTTCGAATACTCCATTCTTGAGCGTGCCCTGCAAGTCTGTATTGCTGCTGTAACAAAAACCGTAACCAGTGCCTTCCCTATCCATGTCTTTGTAAACAATGAAACGCTCGCTCATATTCTCCCTGCTGATAAAAACATAGAACACATCGTTTCCGGGATTGATAAGGATATAATAGTCCTTGCAGAACTGAGTCATATCCAAGTCCCTGACACGTTCCATCTTCGATTTACAGCCGACCATACAGAGTAATGTAATGGCCAATATTATCTTTCTCATTTCTTTTCAAGTTTTTTAAATGGTGAATTACGATAGAAGCTGCCGGACTGATAGCCATACACCTGACCAAGCGGGAACTCGTAAATACGCCCCGCTGCCTGTGCTGCCTTCATCGCTTCGTCCAGGCTCGCATGTCTGTGTTGCAGGTCATAGCCATTGAAGCCGTCTCCATCGGCCAGATAGTAACCATCGTGTACGACCTTGCCTTCAAACATACCATCGAGGAATTCCCAATCAGAGGTGAAGTGTACGACCTTATAATATATGCCGGCATCTCTCTTGACAATGATAAATGCCTCCGGCAAGTCGTTCAGTTGACGGAACCTGCTGTCCTGATCGATATAAATTTCATAGTCCGACTTACATGCGCTAAACAGGAGCGCGATACAGAATATCAATACCCTTTTCATAACGTTAGTTTAATTCAGGATGTATCAAAGGATCAGTGCCAAATTGCCGCTCTCCAATTTTGTCTCCGAAGTACGCTTCGCTGTTATGCCACTCTATGTAGTCGACATCAGCCTTGAATACCGTAGCCGTGAGATGCTGTATTCCTCCTTTTGATGTGAATAGTTTCGGATTTAGCTTGAAGTAATAGACTGCAGCTATGTTGCGTGACACATCCTTTCCTCGCATACTTTTTACAAATTTCTCGGCAGCAGCTTCGTCCATGTCGAGTATTAATACATTCATGGTTCCTATGAGGTTCAGAGCGATGAACTTGAAGTCAGGCATAGTGCCAATCAAGGCTGTATTTCCTTGAGTGTGCAATCGGATAGAATGCGATTTGAAATTGTATTCCTCGATGCTGGTTATTGATATGGGGCTTGTATATACCGTATTATAATCAATCTGCGAGACACCTTTCTTTATTTCTTCTATGGCAGCATTAACGAGCTTCCGTCTGTCAAATTCATCATACCGTTCGAGCTGCACGTTCTTGATAGAAGACAAGTAGCCACGTAACGATGGTGATTTTTCATTAAGCTGTTCAATAAACGCGCTGCCCCTATTCTTAAAGTAAAACCAATAGACCATCTCAGGCGTCACTCGATTTGGAGGAAAATTCTTCTGCAATTCTATAATCCTTTTCTGCTCTTCTTCCGTCTGTACTGATTGTCTCTGTGTTTGCTTCTTGTACCTCTCTTCATATGCTCTCTCGGCTTCTAATTTGTGAGGTGCATACAGGGCTCTCCTTCTCTGCATTTCTTCCTCCGAGATTCTCGCATCGAATCCTTGTGAGAATGACATCTTGGGCACTATCGCCAATATGCCAGCTACAAGAATAATTGTCTGCCAGCTTGGGCGTTTTCTGTGATTTTTCATCGCGAATTTGTTTTTATATAATTTTTGATTTCAAGCGTGAATATAACCGAAATAATCAAAATAGCGCAAATCTGCGTTAATTTAAACGAATGGTTATATATCACTTTGCCATGTGGCACGCAAACCGAATTACAAGGATGGGGAAGGACTGAAGGCTTTTGGCAAAAGGCTGCGTGAACTTCGTCTTGCCAAAGGCGTAACTCAAGAATCGCTTGCTTATTCCACAGACCTGCATCTGTCACAAATTGGCAGAATAGAGAGAGGCGAAATAGGCTGTTCAATTTCGTTTGTGTTCTTATTCTCTACAGTCCTTGAGGTAGAGCCGAAAGACTTCTTTGATTTCAAGAAGTGATATTCCAGGTCATTTGACCTTTCCAAAAACTAAACCAGCCAAGCCTTACAATCGTTAAATTCCAATAAAAAAGTTCACTTAATGCGAACTTTTGCTATTTTTACAGTGGCTTATGAAGATACACCTCATTAAGAAACAGACGATTGTCGAATACGCACTGGCAAATGCCAGAAGCCGCCCGTCGTTTGTTATCTGGTTGAATTTGATAAAGTATGCAGATTGGAACGAGCCGGAAGATATAAAAGCCACCTATGGTTCAGCAGATTTGTTGTTGAACGGCAGTTCCAGAGTGGTATTCGATATTGCCGGCAACAAATACCGGATGATATGTAAATATGTATTCGGACAAAAAGAAGTTCATTTGTTCGTTTGTTGGATAGGCACACATGCCGAGTATGACCAGATTTGTGCCGATGGTAAACAATACAATATTAGTATTTATTAAAAGTCAAAAACAGAATGTGATATGGAAACGCTGAAGTATAAGATCATAAAGACAAAGAAACAGTACAACGAGTACTGCGGAGTACTTGAGGAATTGCTTTGTCAAAAATCGTCTAAGCAGATCTCAGAGGAAATTGAACTGTTGACTTTTTTGATCGAAAAATGGGATAAAGAACATAATACACTTGAAGACCTTGATCCTGTCATGCTAATAAAAGCCTTGATGGAAGAACATGTTTTGAAGTCGAAAGACCTTGCCGACATTCTGAATGTTAGCAAAAGCCTTGTTTCTGAAATTCTCAATTACAAGAAAGGACTGTCAAAAGAAATTATTCGAACTCTGTCAAGTCATTTCAAAGTTTCACAAGAAGCATTCAATAGAACTTATAAACTGCATCTGCCAATCAATTCGCACCTTCGCAATTCAAGCGTGATGAACACACATAAGGAATTGGTTGAAGTGCATTGATTTGTAAGCAAATCAATCGTCAGCGATCCGGCTCAATCCGGGTTATCAAATTCGAGGCGAAACCCCAAAAGAGTGTAAACACCAAGGCACTTATGATTTACTCGACAACGGCGATTTAGAGAATAATTTCACTACTAAATGCAGAGGTCTAATAACAAGGATATATACAAAAAGTCGTAGCAACTTATTATGAGCGATTGGCTTAGCAGCTGCAGGACCAAATTTGTAATAGTGAAAAACGAATCTCCTGCCCCAATTTTTTTTTAAAAGATATTCATTTCTAAAAAAACGCAGATCGGTCAGTATTTGGTGATTATCTGTTCCAAGTGTAGCAGTTGCAATAAAGCATGGAGCTTGCTTTTTTTGTTGTATTTCTGGGTACTCTGATTTTAATACGACTTTATTTTTTTTCCTTTTATATTCTTCACATTTTTCTACGATCTGATCCCACTTTTTCAAGACGTCTTGTACAGTATAGTTGACCAATGGTGAATGATATGGCATGCTCTTACCAGAACTAAGAAATTCTTTGAGTTCATTTTCAGTTTTCATTAATACTTCACGCGGTTTGCTACCTATTGCCGGCCCTACAATACCTGCAGACTCCAATTCAGCCATAATACGTCCCGCCCTATTATAGCCTAAATTTAAACGTCTTTGCAAATTCGCAGTTGAACCAGTTTGCATTTGGACAACTAAGCATGCACTTTCGTTAAATAATTTATCAAAATCACTAAACGAGATTGAGTCTATTGAATAAAGCGGCGCATTTAGCAACTCACAGCAAGCCAAGATGTTTCCATAATAAGAGGAGTCATTTTTTCGATTTACAACAACCAGATTTGTTATAAACTCATTAATCTGTTTTAATCTGAGGAGGATACGGGAAAATTCTTCTAAAAACTGTCGCTTAAATTTGCTTATAAACTCATTTATATCAGGTATCAAAAGCAAATCATTGTCAGTTTCGGCTACTTCACATAAGTATGCAGCTTTAGAAACACTATTTTTAAACATTGTAAACGCCTCCTCAAGCTGCCCATTTCTTGCCATATATTTTGCGGCTAAGAATAGGCATTTAGGGTCTTGCGGAAAAGAGTTTACAGCTTTCTGGATAATAGTTACGGCACCACTAAAATCGGAAAGTATGTAGGCTGCAAGGGCAGCGTTTAAGTACGCTTCCCTTACAACGGCTGACAAATCAGTTGTTTCCTGATAGGTTTCGAATGGAGAGTTAAGCTCAGCCTTAAAAAGTTCATTTATGTATCTTAAGCCGTCCGTCGGAGAATCAACAGCCGCATATTTTGCCGCTTTAAGAAAGTAGTCCTTTGCTTTTGATGGATCTAATGTTGGGGGATTGAAAAGATGTAGTATTCCCAATTGCTGCAGAACAAACCAATCTTGGCTCATTAGTTTCAAAGCCGCCTCAAATTCAGACTTAGCATCTAAGGCTAAATCATCATCCTTTAAAGATTGACTAAAGAATCTAATACCACGCTCCATATGCAACTGCCTTTGTTTCTCGCTATCAGGTACTCTTAACAGTTTACCTATGTTTCCAAGAAGTATATTGTTATTTACTTGCTCCTGATGAATGGATGCCAATCTTTGATCTAAAAAATCAAATCCAGTTATAAGTATTGAAGATTCAACTCCAATTCTAATTTCTTTCAAACCAGTTTGCTTATTGTAGTATGGGTGGGACAGATAATTCAAATAATCCGCCATATTGCTATCTATTCCCGAGTTCCAATATAATAAACGATATTTTTCTTCCATATAATGTGTCGCAGTCAATCTCGCTCAAGATACTACCCAAAGTCAATTTTCTTAACGCATTATAAATTCAGACGTGTGAATTTTGACCCGCCTAATTACCCCAAAAAGAAGAATGGACACCATCGCTGATGCCCATTCAATTCAATTGAAAAGTAGAGAAACGTTTATTCGGCAGTGATCTCGTAGCCGAGCTTGGCACAGACCTCAAGGAATGGCAGGATATTTTCGCCCGTGATCTGATTGCATGTAACGATAACACAATCCTTGAGCTTGATCTGAAACTCTTCCTTGAAGAAATAGCGGTCATACTTTATACCCGATATTTCTCGTGCTTTCTCAACAGATTGGAAGATGCCGAACCTCTTGAGTAAGGTATCAGGAAACACGGTGCGTAACTTTTCTTCACTGATATTTTTGTTCTTCGCGCAATGTGCAGCGACTACGGCATTGATGAGCTTTCCCTTGTTGTAGGAAACACCATTGAACAAATAGGTTCCCGTGTTTCTGCCGGCGCTCTTCTTAGCAGGCTTTGTTTCAGTCTCGGAAAGCTGTGCGGCTATTTGCTCCGTTTGTTCATCGCTTGTTTCTTCATTCTTGTTGCCAGCCTCTTCGGTTGTTTCTTCATTCGAAGCGGGAACAACGGCTTCTTCGGCAACGGGTGTCTCTGTTGTAGTTTCTTCGGCTGCAATACAATAGGTGGCATCATGTCCCTCACCTTCGACCTGAATTTGTCCATCATTTACCATCTTCTTGAGAAGATTGAATAATCCGAGACCACGTAAGTTTATACCGTCTGCGATTTGTCCTTTGTTTGAGTTCGGATTGTTGGTCAGGAACTCGATTACTGCTGTGTTCATATGCTATGTATTTGTTTTGGTACATCGCAAGGGTAGCAGATGATTTTGATATAGGAAACGGGAAAGTCGCTGTTCATCTATCTTTAGCATTGTTTTAGCGTTTCTTCCTTCTCATGAAATTCTAAGCATTATTGCTCGATTATTTCATGTTTCGTGGAGTTTTAATAAACTTCTCTCATTTCAAATATTCTTAGGAATAGTCTGGCATCTTCGCTCAAAACAATAAGACAATGAAAAGAATTGAAATCAAGCTGGACTATTGGCCAGCAATTACAGAAATCGCAAAAACATGGGATGATATTTTCTCAAAGGCTTCAAAAACAATTAAAAGGAACGAAGACTTAAATTATTTCGGAGGATTGATTTTCGCCAATTCAATGATAAAGAGAAAAGAGGTTGCCATACTGGAAGAAAAGTTCGGTGAAGTTGCGGAAAAGGAATATCCGATCCCCGAAATGGCAGTCTCAATCAGTAAAAAGCATGTTTGCGTCTTTGAAATATTATCAAACTATCCAGATGACACATTAGAAGCTGAAGTGTATCTAATATTTAGTAAAGATAAAAAGTATATAGAACGTATGCTTTGCATAGATCATGTTCACGAAGCATATCACTGGGTCGATGATATTGGATCGGTGCTTGAATTCTTGGATTGTTCGGCAACGTTGATATACCTGCAGGACTTCCAATCTACTGAAAGTATTTAAAAGAAAAGCGTATCAGGTCAGTCATGGAGAGATGAATTGATGCAATTGAAGATATTGGTTTCGTAACCAGGCCGTACTCGTTTCTCTCCATGAACTTGTATGGCCACTTTATTTTAAACATATGCCAAGAAAGAAAAAAACGGTCGAGGAGAGAGTTGTATCATTTCTTCTTAATCCAGAAGATAAGGCTGTCATTGATGAAATGGTTGAATACTGCATTGATATAGATATTGCAGAAAAGAGAAAAATAAATGCCATTGCCGGCAAGCCATACTTCGTCAATCGAGATAAGATGGTTAATCGGCTAAAGTTCATTTACTACTACATCTGCGACTATATCTGTGAGAACGCTAACCTGTATGAGGACAATGCCTTCGTGAATATCAACCAAGAGAAGATGAAGAAGTATCTAAAAGAAGACATATCCCCCGTATTGAAGAACCTGATGTCGATGAACATATTGAAGTGCGATGGAAGTATGGAGGTCGGCAAAAAGTCTTATGGTTATCAGCTTATAAAGAAAGAGTTTCGTACTTATCAATTTAATATGCCGGTCTTCTCTGAGAAGATGGCCGCCATCAAAGAACTAAAAGTCGGCAAGATCATAAAAGATGGCCTAAACGATTATTATAAAGTGCTTCAGAAAATAAAGATAGACGAAGATAAAGTCGATGAGATCAAGGAAACTGTATTAACTAATAAGTATCAGGAAGAAGCTATCAGAAAAGAGTTCGATTATTTTATGAGAATCCTGAATCTAAGATTTCTTGTTTCTTATTATTCAATAAAGCTTCATGAATCTTCTTATAAATTCTCTAACCTTTCTTGTTCTGCTAATAAATTTCATAACAATACATTTTCCTTTTATAACGCGGAAACTGTACCTGAAAACACAGTCATTGAGAAAGCAGGAAAAATCATAGATGCGGAAACTGCACCTAATACGATTTTCATAGATGCGGAAACTGTACCCGCCATAGTCGCGGAAACTGTACCTGAGAAATATCTACCGAGGCGCATTGTCAATCAGCATAGCAATGTTGCAAGAAGAGATATGCGTAATGAAACGATCCCTTGGTTGAGCGAGTTCAAAGTAAAACGTGAGCAGAAAGAATTAGAAAGCGACGGCACGACGCTCGCACGTATTGAGAAGGCTGTTGTTCGGGTGAATGCCAATGAACTCAATATTAGCCGACCAAACGGCAAATCGAGAGTGTATACTACCATTACGAATCTCAACCGGGAGTTCAGGGATCATCTCAAATTAGACGGCGGCAGTATTATCGGTGTAGACCTGAAGAACTCACAACCGCTCATCGCCAGCATAGTTTTCAAAATGTATTGGAATAACAAAAACGGTATGTTTCCTATTGACGTGATCGAATATCAGAGTGTGTGCGAAACCGGCAGGTTTTATGAATATTTCATGGAGAAGAACGAGATACCGGTGGAACTTAGAAAGCAATTCAAGGTTGAGTTCTTCAAGCGGGTGTTCTTCTCAATGCACACCGGGAAGCCGAACATCCTTAAGCAGCAGTTCATAGAGAAGTATCCTAATTGCTGGCTTGCCGTATGTGATATAAAAGGTGGTTACTTCTGTAAGGATTATGGAGACTTTGCCATACTGCTTCAGGAGACCGAGGCCGAAATCTTTTACGACAACGTCAATGTGAAGCTATTACAGATGGGGATTGATTCCTTCAACATCTATGATAGCATCTATGTGAATAATGAAGAGGACTATGCGTTTGCAAACCAGCTCATCATGGACTATTTCAAAGAGCTCGGCATGTCACCGAAACTACAACCAGAATATTACGGAACACATAAAATCAAACAAGAGGAAATGAAAAAGAAATACACGGTAGATGAACTATTATCATCGAAGAAAAGGAAAGAAGAGAACGGCCATCCAGAGGCACAACCAGCGCCGACCAAGCTTCAACATCTGAAAACAGATGGCAAGAATATGGACGATATAAACAGGATCGTAAAAGGAATTCAGGAACAAGACAAAGAAGATGAGAAAGAGACTCCCAACATGAGCAACGAGGAAATTGCTGTTGAGGTATTGAAAGCAGAGGGATATAAGATAAACAAAGAGAATGTCGATTATCTAACCAGGATTGTAAAAGAAGAATTCAATAAAAAGGATGCCGGCAAAAACGAACCGGCATATAAATATGTAAATCCCTACGTCAAGAAGTCGGCATAAGTCTCACAATTACTCAATATACTATAGCCATCATCTGTGGCGTTTAGGATAGCCAAAATCAAGACGAAACCTCAAATGAATGCACAAGCCAGCCATCGATCGGTCACGTCCAGAATGAGCCCGAAAACAAGCCGGATTGGTGGCAGCCTTTGGAATATTACGAGAGCATGTATGGCGAGTTAGGAAAAGATCTGTACAAAGGCCAGTTTGACCTGCTAAAACAGTTCGATGTAATGCTTCGCTAAACCTTTGAGGGAGGGGTAAAACTTTACACTTTTATTATTATAATGTGATTTTATTCGATTAATAACGGCATGTAATCATTGTAACCAGTATTCGACTACAAGCAATGATTGTCGAGTTCTTAAGCACAGTTATTGACAGGGAATAAATAGATTGGCGAATACTTTCAAAAGTATTGTTCAAATGCTCTTTTATGAGCTGTCTTTATTTCATTGGCTAATGATTTCGGTTTTATGACCTTCATGTTATTACCGAATGATAGCAATTCCATGATAAGGTCATGGGTAATGTGTAAATGCAGTTTTATTTGTAGCTCATCTTCATTGTCAATTAAAATCTGTTGAGTTTCGTGGAGCGGTAGTGTTTTGATGTATTTTCCCTGAAAGGGGTCAAATGACAATATTATTTCCTGTGGATTTTCATCAGTTGGGCTGATAATTCCGAAACAATACCGATAGCTTTCTTCCACATTATAGTTAGCTGGGAGCGTAAAATTTCTGTTAGTAATTTCAAGACCTGACATACGGTCTAATGCAAAACTTTTAACCCGGCTATCTTTATTATCTTTCGCCAAAATATACCAGCGGTTTTTAAATTCTTTTAAAGCATAGGGATCAGTAAATCGCTCGCTAATTTCATCTTCCCAAAATTTCTGATAAGAGAATTTTATTTTAAGGCGATTTTTAATGGCGTGAAGCAAACCATATAAATTGTCAGTGCCTTGAGGTCTTCGTTTTTCTAAATGAACGAATGGAGTAAGGTCTTGTGCAAGGTTTAAGGAATTGAACATATCAAAGGCTTCTATCATTCTTTGGAAGTTCATATTCTCCCCCGCACTTTGGTCTATGAAATAGCCTTTATTTGATTTTGAATACTCGATGTCAATTCCAAAAATGTTTCTAATTTCCCGAATATCTCTTTGAAGGGTGCGCTGTGAAAAAGCAATGTTCAAAGTATCGTCTTGCATTTGCAAATACTCGAACTGATTTTCAACATAGTCTTGCAAATCCTCATAAGTTGAGTATGGTTTTGCCTTCAGCTTTTTGACAATTAGGAGGTAACGAGATATGTAGCCGCGCTTAGACATTTTTATAAATTCAATTCAGCGATCTTAATTAATATTTTTTCGCTCCATTCAACGACGTGAATCGGAATGGTTGACAGAACTTCACTCCAAGATGTGTCATCCCATATCGAAAATTTTTCTTTCCACATTTTTGAATCATCTGGGATACCTTTTTGCTGAACTGAAAAATCTGCGAACCCAGTTCTAATTTTTTCTTTCAATTCATCTTCACAACGATTTCCATAATTTCTATCATCAATAGTTACATACATATCTTTACAGCTACCTCCAAAATAAAAATAAATGCAATATTTCCAATCGTCTTTATAAAACCAGAAGCCAGTATTTTTCTTGCCTAAAGGACTATCAGATTCATCAAAGTCAATATTAAGTCCTAAGTCGGCTGAAATATCCTTCAATCTATTTTTAAGTTCAACAAGAATCTCATCGTTGGATAGTTCTTTGCTTCCTTCGATACCTTCTTTGGGAAATTGGTAGCCTTCAGTATTAATACCTTCTGAAATGTTAGCCGAAAGATTTAGTGTTTTATTGCTGTAGGCTTCCAATAAAGAAAGGACTTCATTTTGATGTTCATCTATTTCATTGTCATCCCATTTTGTATGACTGAAAATCAAAGTTTGCTTCAGGCTCTCCACACTTTTAGTTGATTTAAAATACTCTCTTTTACCTTCAAAACCGAGGTTTATTAATCGAGAGTTTGTACTGCTGCTTATTAGGCATAAGTTTCCGAAGCTATTTAACTGTCTTACCGCAGGTGAACCGTCTATCGGATTTTGAGGAGCAACGTGTTCCACAGAATTATTTAGTGTAAACCTGAAACTATTAAATTTATCCTTGGATGTCAGCATTTTTCTCTGGACTTCTGATAGGTTGCCTTTGATGTATTTTCCTTTGACGTTTTTGTCATATTCGCTCCATAGTACATAATCTAAATAGTTAAACAAATATCGAGGAGTGTGTGTGCCTAAATTATATTGATTCGCTTTGATATTGCTGAGTTCACCATTCGCGATTGCATTTAACTTAACTAAAAAAGCGTATCTATCTATTTCTGAATTTGCTTTAAAAAAAATCAACACCTCTTGCAGCCAGTTTTTATAATTGTTACTTGGAAAGGAAACATGTAGCATAGATTGCAGCATTACAAAATCCTTACTTTCAATTCCCTCATCATCGTTTACTCCACCAAAAGTATTCTTATAAGAAACTTCAGTGTCGTATCGAACTGGGCTTATTAACTTCCAGCTCCAATCATCATTTGCTTCTTCCCTTTTGATAATATATCGATCAAATAATGTCCGATAATAAAGTAGAGAGTTGACAAATTTTTCTGGACACGGCATATCTATCTTGTTAGGATAATTAAATGCCTTCAATAAATTTTTATCATCTAAAGAGACCTTATTGCTGGGCGTAGTGACCTTCAAAACTTGTAGTAGAAAATTTGGGAAATCAATGATTGATTTATACTTGCTATCTCTGTTCTCCTGGTCAATTTGTTGGAAGTTGTTGCTTAATTCAAACGTGTTCAAAATGTCAAGTAGTGAGTCTCCATTTTCTGTATTCGTTTTACCTTCCGATATTCTAAAATTTTTTGAAATGCCATCAGTAGGTATATCTGCAAAATCTTTACCAAATAGAATTGCCCGTTCCGAGGCATTGAAGCAAGATTGAATAGGCCTGTCCATTTGAGAACAAGCATCCCAAATTAGTGCAAACTTGTCGTGTAGTTCTTCCTTATCTTTTTCAAAATTGTCAATGAATTTTGCTTTTAGTATTTCATGCTGCTCAAGCTGTTCTCCCCGGTTATTCATTATCTCGAAATAATGATTGATGTCCGTATCTTCAGGAACATCTATTCGAACAATTTTTACGTTATGGTAGAAGTATTTTAGATACTGTTGAATTTCTTTTTTTACTTCATCTTTTTCAAAAAATCCTTCAATATACCGTATGGCCCTTTTAATGTTGCTTAAACCAATACTATCGGTAGAAAACTCTTTTGCGCCTTTATAGTTGGTTAGCAGCATGTCAATAAACTGCTTTATATCATCTCTGGCGTCAAAGGTCAGAGATGAAATGGGTATTGCATAATTACAATACTCCTCATTACTATGAACAACTGCATTAATAAGGGTAATTGTAGTATGGCGTTGTTGTCCGTCAATAATCTCATAAACGTCAGCCTTTCTTCGATCAATTACTAACGTTCCAATATAATAGTTGCTTTCTTTATCAATTTTGTATTTGTCCCAAACATCTTGCAGAAGTTGAGTGATCTCCACCTCTTCCCATGCATAATTCCTTTGATACAGTGGGATAACATATTTTCCAGAATTGAGTAAATCGAGAATAGTGAGTTCTTTTGGCGGCATTTCAGTTGTTTGTTTGCTGGAAAATATTTTTCACCTGTTCAATGTTTTTTTCTATCTTCTGAGGAACGACCGGCTTGATCCGTAATAATTTTGTTGGGTGGTAGGATTGACTAACTATTTTGAATATTTGCTGTCTATCTTCTCTGATATATTTATCAATAGAAGAATATCTCACCACAGATTGACGAAGCCGTAAAATGTAACTCCACTTATAAAGAATTTCATTGGCTTTCTCATGTTCAGTTTCACCAAATTTATCATTGTAGTGCATTATGGCAGCTTCATACATTTCTCTCACGTACATGTCTCCGGATCTATTGGAACCATCATACAGACAATATTTTTGGTAAAAGGAATGGAAATGAGACTTTTCATTTTTGAAAAGTGCTTGATACATTTCCGAATATTTCGACACAAATTCAAAGAATCTTTTTCCGTTGATTATTAATTGGGTTATTTGGAAAGGAAAAGAAATATTAGGGCTCAGATATTGATGAATAGGGCTTATACTTAACGACTTTATGATGGCGTCGTTTAATAAAAATGAATTCAGGTAGGGATAGCTTTTGTATTGAGTAATATTTATCCCCTTAAACTCGTCTATGTCGTCTTTACTAAAGGATTCGGCATTTTCTCCTCTTGCCCATTTTCTTATTCTGAAGAGATACTTACCTAAAATAGTCAAAGTACCATCATCAACAGCTTTTTCCCAATGCTTTACACATAGTAGTCTATCGGTTGCACTATCGTCATGCATTTCCCTTAAGTGAAACGCTTTTAATAAGTCGTATGGCTCTAATGCCTTCCCCCTTGCGTTCTGTGAATCGAATAACTGAAACGCTTCTGATAAATCTTCCAGTTCTATCTTAACTACCTCGCAATTATTTAAGATGTAATTTTTATATCGCTCCTTATTACTCTCGTTCCAATTTTCAAACCAGTTCTTTATTTTATTGAAATTGTGCTTTATGTTATTTTTTGATGTTGTGTGTGGAAATTCCTCCTTCAAGATAGGTGGCGTTAATTTCAGGAAATATAGAATTATTGCAATAGTCACAAGCCGTTGTTGCCCATCGACAATATTTAATCTATCAGTTTCCTTGTCTCTATGAAGAATTATAGTTCCAATCCTATAGTTCTTTTTATTTGCGAAAAAGCTCTCGCTTATGTCTTCAAGTAACTGAATTACATTCTTTTCTTTCCATTTATAGGGACGCTGATATTTCGGAATCATTAACTCCCTTTTTAGTAAGCTGGAAATAGTTAATATTTGTATTTTATTCTCTGTCACTTAGTTTTTTTTAAATGCAATTGAAAAAGTGTCGCACATGCCATAGCGTCGCTTAAGGCATCGTGATGATTGAGCTTAATGTTATGCGTTTCGCATAGCGATGCCAAATTAGCACGAAAAATTTTATACGTACAGTGTCCAAAAAACGAAGGAGCATCTATATTATAATACGCCAATGTTTGATTGAGGCATTGAAAGTCAAACGCAAATCCATTGTGTGCCACTACGTTTTGCCCGGTTATATATGGTTCGATTTGCTTCCAAATTGCATTGAAAGTTGGAGCATTTGCCGTATGCTCAGGGGTAATGCCATGAATTTCAATGAAGTTATTCCAGTAGTAATTATCGGGTGGTTGTACCAAAAGAGACAACCGGTCCGTAATACTTCCATTTTCTATGCGAACCAAACCTACCTGACAAATACTCCAACGTTTGCCCTGCGCAGTTTCAAAATCAATAGCGGTAAAGGAGGTAGTCATTTTTATGCGCTTCTTTCACTTAATCTTTTACATTTCTTGTCATACGTCCTCAGCCAGCTTCCCTCTTTTGTTGTAAAAGTTTGTCCGGCTGCAGTTCTTACCTCTTTGCCGCTTGCCGACATTTCCGCAATTCTTTTGCAATGCTCATCATAAGTCCGTATCCATGAGCCTTCTTCGGTTACAAAAAAGTCGGAACCGATGCCTACTACTTCCTTATTGGAAGCTGACATTTCCGAAATTCTCTTGCTCTTCTCATCGTAAACTCTAATCCAAGAGCCTTCGTTTTGTACATTTGAAATTGCCATAACTCTATTCGATTTAATTTTACTGGCCTACTCTATACAGTTTTCGGCATCCCTGTTTTATTTTGAAGATATACATTTAAAACCAATAGGAACATTTTTTGTCTGCTGTTGAAAGTCTTTTTCCTCCTGATTATAAATAGCCGTCAAGGACATCGGTTTATTAATAGTGGTAGCAAACCCCAATTTGTCAGACAACTTCTGCGCTTTTTCAATTTCCAGCTCCTTAAATTCATATTTAGCTATTAATCTTCCTTTGCGCATTAACGCCGAATCAACCTTTGATATGTCCGTATTAAACGAACAAATTACCTGTATATTGAGACAGTCTGAAAGCAGTCCATCCGAAATATTTAGCAGTGCCGAAACAGGTGAACTGCCGTCTTTTTCCCGATCAACAACAATATTTTCGGCATCTTCAATAACAAATACAGAATTTGGATTTTCGATTAGTAACGAAATCAAATCAGGATTAGTTATGGCACTTGCCATATTGGGAGGCAGGAAAATAACATCTTTTTTTAGTAGTGAAATAAGATACCTGATATAGGAGGTTTTGCCAGTACCTGGTTTGCCATGCAACAATACAAGGCCCTTATCATTTTTCTTTGACAGTCTCTTCAGAATTGTTTGATGAATTTCTGTAAAATCATCATTGTAGTTGTCGGTAATATTCAGCTTCGGTTTTGTTACCTCTAACGACTTAGTATCAATGCCAAGCTTTGAAGACACTAAGAGAGAAATTTCGGGTTTTCTACGGGTTTTCTTTTCCCGAAACTTAACTACACCACTAATAATTTCTTCAACTTTTTCAATTGAGGTTTTACGAAAGAGGAACCTCACGGTAGATTGATTTGTATCGAAGTCAACAATTAAGTCTTCATCGAGGATATAGAAAATATCGTCAAGTTCAGCTTTCTTTCGACTATCGAAATACCTTTTGTCAAAATGAAAGCCTTTTATGTCATTCTTATATGTCTCCATAAACCACTGATTGGCTTTTCTGCAGTCAATGTTTATTTCATTTATGAAGTTTGGAATTGTATTAAAATAGGCGAGAAACAAGGTGAATTCGTTTAGATAAGAACCATTCCTTTCTGCAAAGACTTCTGATATGTTCATTCTTGCGACTGGTTTTTCTAATTCAAATTCCCTTGTTTGTAATTCCTTAAAACAGACAGTTTGTGATGCCATAGACTTTGTTATTGTATGTCAAAAGTAGATTTCGAGAACGCCAAACGATGTCGCTGTAAATTCTTAGTCAAAAAAATAATTACTACATGGGAAGGTAATCTGAAAGCGATCTTATGCAACTTGCGGTGATTGCATCATAGGCAGATATTCAAGAAATTGCATTGCTTTTTGCAAGCTCATAAGTGAAAGGGGCAAACTTTACACTTTTATTATTTTAATGTGTGTTCGCTGTTTCTTGTACCCTTAATGAAATCATTGTAGATTGGCAATCCGAAAATTTACAATGGCACAAATGGATATTGAAAATTTTCGTGAGTGGTTATCTCGAAAATATAAAGGCGCAAACGTTATCAGTACAAGAATAGCGAACTGTAAGCGGGTTGAAAAATATGAGGGAGATCTTGATAAGTATTACGCTAAAGATGGGGGTAAAGGATTGTTAGAGAAACTTACATTATCCAAACATGACAGTCTACCGAACCACAAAATCCCTATAGATGGTGATATATATTACGGTACGGCAACTCTTAAACAAGCGACAAAATTGTATTTCGCATTCATGGCAGAAACAAAGCGAAAATAAAAGCAAATCAAATTCTCTCAAACTTTAGTTGCTTGTAACCAGTAACGGTTTTATGGTACTCCAATTTGGTTGGGGTATTATCAAGTTCTGTCCAGGTTTCAGCCTCAGTTCTGTTTGGTGTGACCTGAATTTGTAAGTCTTTGAGTGGCGCAATGAAAATTGGGTCACCGAATTCGTATGTCACCATTACATACTTGTCGGGGTGTAGTTTGAGATATTGCTTTGCTGTCAGTTTCTTTTCCATTACTTGTGAAAGTAATGGGTAATGGGATACGTCTATTCACTTGCTCAGCAAAAGGAACGCTAAACTCCGATGTAACAACCGTAGAGAATCATTTGCGATGTGATACATTTATAGTTTCCGTTTCCAGAAAAGGTGTATATCTAAAGCTTGTGGTTCTTTAATGTTTATTACCCCGTATTTTTTATCATCATCATTTTTGCCTAAAAAGGCTACTGCACTCTTTAAAGCAGTCTCACTTTTAGGAGTACCCAATAATGACTTGGCAACCTTCACATCTTTGTTCTGAACATTAAGTAGTATTGGTATCTTTATTTGCGATGTGAAATCAAACTCCTTACGTTTATATTCTTCAATACCTTGCGTTAACATCATTATAATTACCCCTTTACTTCTCACCATTCTAAGCAAGTTTTCAAGAACCTTGCTCATGTTTTTATTACCCAAGTACGCATGGGCTTCATCAATTACTATTATATAGCGTATTGGTTTAATTCGCTCTGACGTAGTAACAACATCATTGTAAGAGGTAAATTCATTTAAAAGGTAGTTCAACATCACAAAAACAGCAGCTTGTCTAACGGTTTCTCCTAATGACATAGGAAGATTGATGTACAAGCTTCTGTCTTGCAGCTTGAAATCTGGATCGAAATCAGAAGCAAAAATTTCACCACCTAATTCACTAATGATACTCGATAAGGTGTCGGGTTTCATTTTGCTTTCATCGTAGTAGGCGGCATTATTGGATTTTTTGGTTTGTCTGACATGACTATTTTCCAGTTTTAATACTAATTGTTGTCGTTGGAGGTGTTGTTGGATTTTTTGGTTTATCTGACATGCCCAGTTGTTTCGACAAATTTAAGATTTTTTATTCGTAATATCATAATGGGACTATCTGGGAATAATAGAACGTTTGTATCCCTAAGCGTCCCAATACTCCATAATTACCTGTTCCGCTTCTTTATATGCCTGTTCATACCGGTCTGCTGAATTCGACCTTAGTCTATTCACTGCTTGTGTGTGTTCAACCTCACTTAACTCATATTCCATGGCCCCAAATCTCTCAGCAATTTGTTCGATAGTTTGTTTGCCCCAAGAATCTTCTCCATGTCCGTCAGGATGGAGGACAAAACTGTGAATATATCCCAGCTTACCAAGCTCAAACTGAGGAGTATACTTAGTTGCAACCATGGCGGTTATCGGCAGTTTCGTAAAGGCATGCAATGCTTCTGCGAATGGGCCACAGAGACCATAGGTAAATTTCGCCGCGGTGTGTGCCGGGATAAGCGGATGTTTACGCTTGGTTATACTCTCTACAAACATCTTATTATCCTCTATGGCTTCGGTTGCCCTACTAATTTTTGCTTCGTCTGGTTTTACACCCAAAGAGAGTTCGAATAGCTGCGCTTCTGTGTAAAATCTTGTCGAAACGCTGCCTGTAGGCGTTTTCGCTTTTCTTACAGCCAACGGTTGGATAACATTGTTGTAAAAGCCCTGGATGTCAGTTATCCCCTGAACATCAAAAACGTTAGTCAGGTTATCTCCTACGTATACACGTAAGTTCACCCGCTCACCTTCTGGAACACTCTCGTTTTGGTCTATACTGTTAATCCATGCATCGGTGTGTAATATCCATCCCGTTTTACGAGCCAGAGCTATCGCAAAGTTGATACAAAGATCACTTTCCCATTCCTTTATTAGGTGCGGGGGAAATGAAGGTGCCAGTTGTAATTCCACAGTATCGAGCTTTGGAGTAAATACATTGTCGTACTGGAGCTGAATACTCTTCATTCCATGTATTGTATTCGTTGAGAAAATATCGCCAATATTATCTTCATCGATCTCAACTCGAAAATCAATGAAGTGCATTACGGTATTGTCGTCATCTTGGGTGTTTGCTGTGTAAACAAGAAGCCATCTCCCTACTACAGTAACGATACTAAACGCATCCTGCTTTGTTTTCGCTTGTTTATCGATACTCTGTTTTAATTCAGGTATGTAATTAAGATTATAAACAATCTTTTCAGGGTTAGTTGTTACCGCCCTAACACGACTTTCACTTATGTAGTCAACAAGTAGATTCATAGTTTTATAGTTTGTGTAAAGGTAATGCATACAGTTAGATGGGTGACATTCACTCAACTCAGTTTGTAATGTCAATATTGACATTACAAGTACCTATTGTAAAGTTTTCAGAATTGGTGATTTCGCCTCTTTGGTTACAGATAGTTGTCTTTTTCTGTATCTTCACAGCATAAAAAACACTTATGGAAAACGAAATAAGAGAAGCTACCTCTGTTCATCAAATAAATTCAATCCTAAATAATTGGGCAGGTCAATACGATTTGGATATCGTTGTACTTGCAAAGGAAAATATTGGCGTAAGTATGAATAAGGGCATTGTAGAAACTCCCCTTACTGGAAGGGGCAGCGTGAAAGAGTATACGGGGTATGATGTATATTCTATACAGAGCAGCAAGGAGCTTAGCGATATTAAAGATGTTGTAATAAAATCTATTCGATACAGGAATACCATTACCGAATTGACCTCTTAACATCCAGTAGTAGAATACTATGGCTGTCAAAAAGAATCAACACTATGTACCGCAGATGTATCTTCGGTTTTTTTCGATAGATAACAATAGTACTCAGATCGGCTTGTTCAATCTTTCAAGAAATTTATTTGTAGAAAGGGGTGGATTAAGTAGTCAAGCTAAGATTATTTTTATGGGAAAGATTTACAACTTGAAGATGAGTTAGGCGTTTTAGAGGGTAATACGACACCTTACTTAAAGGCAATAAATTCAACGAATGTTATTCCACATTGGGACTTTGACGAAGCTCTGAAAGCATTGATTGGATCATAGTTGTAAATTCATCATCCTCCTTCTCTTCCCGGTCATTAACCCCGAAAGGTATTTTAAGCTCACCCTCCCATGTTTCGTGATTACCCCATTCTAAAGAAACAATTATGGGTAAAAATGGTTGTGCTTCATTGTAGGGCGCGACTTTTACCCAATTTATTCGATTGATAAAGCTCAATTCAGCCCCTCCATCTTTTTCGTCAAAAAGGCCTTTAGCAGCGGGGACAGTTAGTAGTCTGGCAATTTCAAGTTTAACTATACTGTTAAGAAGGTCTTCCGCTTGATGATATTTGTGATAGATGCTCTTAAAATGCGTGCCGATATGAGGGTTAGCCCACCAGCCGAATTCCCAACAAAGATTAGTGCGGATAATCTTTAAGGCGCAATCAATCCCATGCACAGTGGCAAAATCACCATCGGTAAATAGCAAATCTCCATCTTCAGCCATCGCCAAATCACCCCCAACATCATGGGGGCTCGTTCTTGGCAATTTGGGGTTAAGGTTACAGCACAAAACATATCCTTCTGTATCTAATTCTAACGAGGCTGATTTTAATACCCTTCCATCACCCTGCGACTCAATGACAACATATCTATCCCAATCCGGCTTACTTGAAACTTTAGTGATATGCTCATTTAGTTTCGGAATGTCACCCTCAACAAATTCGTAAACTCTGAATCTCCAGGTTTCTTCGTGCACATATATCCACCTGCACCGCAGGATGAGATTTAAGTCAAGCATAATGAGAGTAAGAGGAGTAGGTACAACCTCTTTCTCTAAAGTCTCCAGCCTCTCCCGAACACCGTTTTCTGCATCTACTTTCCATTTAAGTAATGTATCAGCGGAATAGATGGTTTCATCAACATCTATCAGGCGGGCATGGGTCTTACACATCCAAATACCATTTTCAACAGATGCCCGTTGTTCTGGTGTAAGACTCGGGTTATTTCGTGGGCCATTTGGCGCGGCACTATATATATGAGCAGCTTCGCCTACTGAAATGACTTGTTGGCTATCCCCTGAACCCGGTCCGATTGTAATACGGCTGCATCCCGGGAAAGAGCATCTAAAGGCTACTCTTGAAGCAAGTATATTCTTGGTCTTTTCACTAAAATTATCTCTCATACTTACTTGGGTATTGACTATACAATATAGTTGCTGATATATCCTATTTGCGACCGTGACCTTACCGCATTTAAATGGGCGTGAACGTTAATTGCTAAAGGGAGATGAACTATCTCGGCATCTTTATTGTATTGCAGTTTGGGGACTTGCTTGGACTTATACTCTCGCATAAGCGTTCGTGAACGTTGGAATATTTGATGAACCGTAGCAACTTTCTCATATTGGATGTAACTCCAGTTATGAATCGCTGTCATAAACGAATTCGTGTACTGTCCACCCATTTCAGAGTCCAGAGCAGGTTGGTTTTCTGCTGTTGAGAAGATAAATACATCGCCTTGAGCCGCATTCTTTAAATATCCAAAGTGCAACCTTCTCGCCTGGTCAGCGTTATCGGTTGGAAAATGAAATCCAATGCCGCTGATGACATCACCCATTTCGCGGAGGTCGATTGGTGTTCTGCAGGAGTCGGTAAGAATTATGTGGCGCTTTGCCTTAGTCAAAAACGAAGTCACCGGAAAGGCTTCCTTTTCATTTAACCACACATAGTCTTTGCTTGCCGAACGACCACCATGCCCGGAAAAATAAACAGTAAAAAGCTCAGTCTCGCCGACTGAATTCAATAATTTCTGAACATTGGCGACCGTTGGGTTTTGGAGATACCTGATTTCCGGAGCTGTATGCGCCCCGCCCACCGAAGAGGTTACATAGCGATAAACGTTACGAACATCATCTTTTACGCCATGCAAAAAGTTCCTTCCTGCCAAGGGGCTACCAATGATCAAAACACGCCTGTTCATTTCATCATGCATTTATATGAATGCAATATACTGGATTTTCACAACGCATATTGACGTGCTATCCAATCAACGCACTACAATCCACAAAACACATTATCGACAAATTGCAAGAACGGCTACTGGCGCGGCTTTCAGACGAGCATACAACCGTAAAACGATTGTGTCATAGTGCAAATTTTAGTGCAAGTTGTTTTTGAGTTTACCCATTATTGGAATAAAAAAAGAGCTGCATTGATATGCAACTCTTTGATTTTCAGTCATTTAGACTGTGTGCCCGGAACAGGAATCGAACCTGCACTACCTTGCGATAACCAGATTTTGAGTCTAGTATCATATCAATTTCGGATAATTAAAAATCACCTTTAGTCTGAATGAACTAAATAATAGCTGCGTCAAGCATTTGCTTTATAGATTCCCTGTGATAGAATTTTCTTTTTCCTACTTTTGCAACAACAAGTTTGTATTTCTTCTCAATTGCACCCATTTGGGTATCTTGGTAACCTAGGTAGCTCATTACTAGGTCTCGCGGTATCCAGTCTTTTGTTATAGGGTTTTCATTTAGCAATAATTGAACTTTTAGTTCTTTGATTTCCTTAAGCAACTCGATTGTTATTATTAGAAGTTCTTTCATAAAATTTAATTTATGCAAAGAATTAGAATTTTATAATAGTGCCATATGATGAAAGCGGAAGACAATCCTCGGTATTTCCCTTACCATTTTCCAAAAAAATTTTGTACAACCGCTATTTTATATTCGTCATAGCTTCCTCCTATTTTTTCATCATACCCTTTTTCAGTTAGGATTTCAGAGTCTTTACACAATAGATAAACAAAATCAAAAAGTAATAAATTCCTTTTTCTATTACTCAACTCTGTATGGAATTTATGAACACAACAATTCAAAATATGGCCGATGAAATACTTCTCCGTTTTACCTTCGTAAAAATCTACCAGGAACTTCTTTGCCAAAGCGCTATTCTCGTTATTTTTCAGGTTATCCATTATTTCTACCAAAGGCGATTCCCAAAACTTAATATTTTCTGTTCTTAATCCTCTTTCTTTACTTCGTTCAAAAAAAAGCAATAATTGCTTACTTACAACTGTTAGTTTTTTTCGTCCATCATACTCTTCTATCATTTCATACCCGTAAGCCTTTTGCAATTCAACAATTATTTTAGATTCCAGAAAGGCCTGGATAAGAAGTACTGAAGCGTATAACTCAATATAAAGAGCGCCGCCCCTGTTAATTTTGAGAAATTCAAGAATTATATCGTTAATAGGTATTAGCCACCTCAGCAAAGCTTTTTTCCCTAATCCAATTTGTTTCAATTTCATTATTATTCCATCATTTGGAAAAAACATCACTTTTTCTATTAAATACTTCATCAACGCCAAATGCTGAGCCTGACGGTCATATTCATCGGCATAAACCGCAATATCTTTGAACCATTCTTGCGTCATCAATACTTCAGCATCAGCAGACAGGTTTTTAGCATCGGTAGCTAACTGCTTGAATTTTGAACCATCAGTTTCAATGAAATTTATATCAATTTCCATTTTGCATACTTTTATCTAAATATAACTCAAACTTTTGTTTTGCATCAGTCAGTCTTGATTCCGTCACCATGTAGTAGGTGCCATCAATATCATTGTTACTATGCCCCATCATTCGTTTAATTATCCCGTGTTCCATAACACCTGCCTCACCTAATAATTGCCTGTAAGTATGCCTGCCAACGTGGGAAGTAAGATTAATTTGAATATCTGCTTTTTCTGCTAAAACTTTCAACATGTCATTAAGTTTTTGATTACTCCTACGCGGAAATATAGTATTATTAATTAACGCTTCAGGATTCCGCGAATATCTATTGATAATATCAATCGCGTATTTCACAAGTATTACTTCAGTCAAAATCCCGGACTTCCCCCTACAAATCCGTAATAAAATATTTCCATCACCCAGTTTAATTAGCGAGCTACCGGTAAGATTCATTACATCTTTATATGCTAGCCCAGTAAACACCATGAACATGAAAACATCGCGGATAACAATAAGTTTCGCATTTGCTTTTAAATTTAGATTCTGTAATTTCATCACTTCACTTATATTCAGCCTTTCCCTAGCTTTTTGCCGTTTGTTAAATTTAATCAGGCAAAAAGGGTTTTTATCAACTAACTCTTCCATTATTGCTCGTTTAATTATAGTCCTAAATTTTTTAAATATACCAAGAGCTGAGGATTCGTCCATGCCGATTTTTTTAATTTCAGGAATTGCCGTCAATAAATAATCCTTAAAAGCGAATGCTGTCGTTACATTGAGTGATTTTAAATTCATTTTAGTTAGATTGTTCCTTACGAGGAACTTTTCCATTGCGTTATTTGCTTTTCGATAATTCCGCTTTGTCGAATTTTCAAAATTGCTATTATTTGCAACAGCATTGTCATAATACGCCTTAATGTAATCCAGGAAAAGAATCTGCTCCCCCTGCGCCGTTTTTTCGCACATTAACTTCTCGGCAATTTCTTTTTCAGTTAAGCCAATAAAGACACCTTGATGTATCCCATTTTCAAATTTATCTTTGAGTAATTGTAGCTGACTGTTGATATTGTTTGTTTTACTATCCACTCGTTCGGAAAATTCATTCCAAAGAAGACATTCACCTTCTGTTAATTCAATATTTAGCTTCCTTTCAGCCTTTTTACGATCAAGGCATATTCTCATGTAAATAGGAATTAATTTTCTTTTGTTCTGCTTATCCTTATTCGGATAAAATTTCATAGTAGCGTTTTTCATATTATTTCAATTTTTGGTGAAACAACTCAAAAAGGTGAAAAACGAGTGAAACAAAACCCGAGGATAACGGGTTGAAGTGAACTATTATGAAAACTAAAAAGCCTCACAATTAATGATTTGTGAGGCTTTGAAGCATACCGAAAATGATTTAGTGGTTCCGTAGGGACTCGAACCCTAGACCCGCTGATTAAGAGTCAGCTGCTCTACCAACTGAGCTACGAAACCGATGATGCAAAGTTAATCAAAATTTCACCGGCCACAACCTTCACTTTTTCGCAATTATGATTTACTGTTTACTTAACAGAAAGCGAAAAAAGAAAAATATCTATTTGCATTGGCAGACAGTAGCATAATGTCTGTTAATTTTCCCACTTTTACATAAATTCAGGTAATGAAAGACCGATGGCTGAACAAGCATTTTATCGTGCTTTTCGGGAATGGAATTACAGGACTTCTGGGACTTGGCATGGCGTTTATTGTTTTACGAAGCAATATGCCTGCAGCCAGTGCGGGCATATGGTTTCTGCTTCAAAGCTTTGTTTCCATTTGCGAATATGGCAGAGGAGGATTGCTTTCTACCGCTACAATAAAGTTTTATGCCGGCACCACACCCGAAAGGGCTGCCAACGTACTGGGTTCTGTTTGGTTTGTTGCCATTGTGTACTCCTTGATCATTCTTGGCATCAATGGCATGGCATTGTTTTACCTGCCGTATACTGATAACTATGAGGTCATACTTGCTATAAAATGGGTTGGGCTGAATTACCTTAGCTCTCTTCCGTCTGATATAGTATTCTGGCGACTCCAGGCAGATGAACGCTATTCCGCCATGTTTTGGTTCAGAATGTTAAACAGTGGCAGCACCTTTGCCTCATTTGTCATCTTGTTGCTGTTTCATCAGTTCACCTTAGAGCATGTCATACTTTGGAATTTTCTCACAAACTGCTCATCTAGTATCATTGGCATGTTCTGGTATGGATCAGGCATTCAGCATCTTGCAAAGCGTACAAAAGAAACAATAGCAGAGATATTTCATTATGGCAAATACACTTTTGGCACCACTATGTTTTCAAATCTATTGGGCAATTCAGACATCTGGATATTGAACATTATTTTGGGGCCGGCATCAGTTGCTGTTTATACACTTGCCACCAAGTTAATGGCCTTCATCGAAATGCCGCTTCGCTCATTCGCTACTACCGGTATGTCTGAAATGGCAATAGCGTATAATAACAGGAATTTTTCTCACCTGAGCCATATATTCAAAAAATATTCCGGCATGTTGACCCTGGTATTCATCCCCGTTGCTATTATCGCATGTATTTGTGCTCCATTGGCTATGCAAATTCTGGGCGGCAATAAATATTCCGGTCCCATCGGCTCCCTCGCAGCACATGCTTACAGCCTTGCTATGATCCTCGCTGTTTCCTACCCCATCGACCGCTTCAATGGCATGGCACTTGACATCACCCATCATACCAAGGCCAATTTTTATAAAATGGTTATTGTCATTTCAGTGAAGATTGTCTTAGGCCTGGTTATCACAAAAATGCTTTATAGTCTGTACGGTATTATTATAGCAAATTATATCGCAACAATAATTTCATTAATATATGGATACATCCAGTTAAGAAAGCATTTACCTCATACAATAATTGATATAATAAATACAGGCTACAGGGAGTTAGTGTTATATTTGCAAAAAAAAAGTAACCTTTAGGTTAGCATTTTCCAAGTAATGGCGGAGGGATTTTTTTTCAAGGACGTAACATTGTTTATCACCCACTATAACCGAAGTAAATCCCTCGAGAGGTTATTGTCTTCTTTGCATAAACTCAACTGTTCATTCCCCGATACAGTCGTTTCAGATGATGCCAGCAGGCCCGAGATAATGGAGGAAGTATTAAAGTTACAAAAAACTTATAGCTTCAGGCTGATTACCAGCCCCGTAAACAGGGGGTATGGCAATTGTATAAACAAAGGGATGGCTGCTATCACTACTCCTTATACACTGTACCTCCAGGAAGATTTTGTGCCATTCGAAACATTCCCTGCGCATTTCAAAGACGCGTTGCAGATAATGAATGAAGATATAAGCGTTGACTACATACGTTTCTGGGCAATAGGAAAGCTTCACATAGATCTTAAGCCATATGGCAAAGGTTTCTCCCAAATGGTCTACAGGTTCTGGAACATGAGCCACGAAAAGTTTTACCAGTTCAGCGATACACCTAATATTAAGAGGAGCAATTTTACGGAGAAGTTCGGCAAGTATAAAGAAGCTATACACGGAGACTTAACCGACTATTACATGGCCATTTCATTCCTTCATTACAAAGGCAAAGGCTTGTTTTTCGACCAGTATGATTCATTGTTCAAACACGATGATACCGATGAAGGAAGCAGAATTCGCCCCATCATCAACTGGCGGCAGAAACAACACTTTATTATCCTCTTCATGAGGTTTGTTTTTCTTAGGTATAAATGGCTGAAAGGCACTTGGCTCGTCTGGACTTTTAAAAAAACCGGGTAAGCACCTGTCTTTGAACTGCACTGTGGAAATTGAATCCAGTGTCATATCCCCCACTCCACCACATTGTTCACCCAATCACCCTTGAAAGGAGCCTGCACTTTTATATAGTTGTCGGTGTATCCTTCCATCATGCCATTTTTATCAGCCGTCTCAAAAAGCACTTTCCTTTTCGAGCCTCTGTGCTGTTCCGTAAAATACTGCATCTTCTGATAAGAAAGGTTTCTTAATGCCTTATTACGGTCATGCCTCACCTGCATGGGCACCACCGGCTTCATATCTATGGCAAGGGTGTTTGTCCGCTCAGAATAAGTGAATACGTGCAGGTAAGAAATATCAATATCATGCAGGAAATCGAATGTTTCTTTAAATTCATCGTCACCCTCCCCTGGAAAACCTACTATCACATCAGCCCCTATGCAGCAGTGCGGCATCAGTTCTTTTATGTAAGCCACCCTGTCGGCATATAGCTCCCTCTTATACCTGCGCCGCATAGCACCAAGAACGGTATTGCTTCCGCTTTGCAAGGGTATATGAAAATGCGGCATGAACCGCTTCGAGCCTGCCACAAATTCTATTATCTCATTGCTCAGCAAATTAGGCTCAATTGAAGATATGCGTATCCGCTCAATACCCTCAATTTCGTCAGCCTGCTTTATCAATTCATAGAAAGATGTTTCCTTCGCCTTTCCCCCATCATAGCCTTTACCAAAATCACCCAGGTTGATGCCTGTCAGCACAATCTCCTTCGTGCCATTCGCTGCCAGTTCGCGCATATTGTTCAGCACCCCTTCAATGCTGTCGCTGCGGCTGTGGCCGCGCGCCAGGGGTATCGTGCAGAAACTGCAATTATAGTCACAGCCATCCTGCACCTTCAGAAAAGTGCGCGTGCGGTCATTTACAGAATACGAACTATGAAAGCCGGCCACATCTTCAATATCACAGGAGCATATTTTTGCGCCCCCTTCATCTGCCGGCCCTTTAGCTATTTCCTTCAAATGGCTGGCCAGGTTGAATTTCTCTGCCGCGCCAAGCACCAGGTCTACCCCCTTTATCTGCGCTATCTCTTTAGGCTTCAGTTGGGCATAGCAGCCCGTAACCACTACTACTGCCTGCGGTGCCCTCCGCTGAATGCCCCGCACTATATACCGGCACTCTTTATCGGCGTTTTCGGTTACAGAGCAGGTATTTATCACATACACATCTGCGCTTTCTTCAAAGTCCTTTTTAACAAAACCTTCAGCCTCCAGCGCACGGCTTAGTGTGCTGGTTTCTGAATAGTTGAGCTTACAGCCCAATGTATGAAATGCAACGGATTTGCTCATTTTAACCTAAAGGGAGGCAAAATTAAGCATAAATAGGCTTCCACGGCACAGCATTTGTAATACATATCATGTACCTAAACCTCAATTTACTATGAAAACCACCATCCTGATCGCCATGAGCCTCGTATTACTGGCCACCGGCTGCAAAAAGATAAAGCGCCTTGCCGATATACATGCAGATATACCATACAATACACAGGTATCTGTACCCAAAATAGATGGGGACCCCGGCACACAGCTGCCAGTAAGTGTGCCCATTAGTTTTCCCGCAGTAGCCGTGGCTACCAACTCAAAAGAGCAATTATCAAAATATGGCACAGCCGCCAATCTTGTTGTTACTGTATACCTGAAAAGCCTCGCGCTACAGATACAACCACCCACTGGTGGCAACTTCAATTTCTTGGATAACGTGCAGGTTTACCTATCAGCCAAAAAACTGCCTGAGAAGCTGGTAGCTTCACAAAACTTCATACCCAAAGGAAGTAACACCTTAAATATGAACACGAACACAGAAGTGAACCTTAAAGACTACTTCCTACAGGATACAATATACCTCAGGCTGAATACAAGCATCAATGCAATCCCGCCTTCCGGTGTGGAACTTAATGTAAACTCCATATTCCATATGATTGCAAACCCGCTGAATTAATAGGGCAAGCATTTTATCCGCATATGGACAAGACGAATACCGCTCTTAGTATTTATCTGGAAACCTTATGTCATACATAACCCTGTGATGCAGTTGCTCCAACTGCGTAATGAATGTGGCTGGTACTTGTCCATTATATGTACTCTTTGCATTGTTGATATGAGCTATGACTGCTTCTTTGTTGCGATGAAAGCGAGAACTGATTTCATCATAATTTGAGGCATTAATTGACATCCTCAATTTCACCAATGCTTGTACTTCATACTCAATAGTCTTTATAGCCTTATGGAAGTTATACATTGCCACATTAGCTTTGAAATTCGTATAATCTTTAGCAGACTTGGTGGTGTTAGCCGACGGTTCTGTTTTTGTAATCTTATCCGGCACCTCCAATGGTGCAATTGCAACAGTTCCCTTATTCTCACACATCTGTTTGATGTTTGAAATGTGGATTACCTCTCCATCCTTCAGGTCTATCTCTTTCGGCTGCTTGCCAAACAGGAACGTTCCACCGGTAATATAATTAATAGTCATTGCATCGCCGACATCCGATTTATAATGCACATTCCGGCCAACCACTGCATCATCGCTAATCCGGTAAATAGTACCACTGGTGGCTACACCATTCACATAAGTAATATGATGTCGCACCCCTTCATAATAATCCCATTCTTTCACAAGGCCGCTACGCTTACCATTTACATACCCCCCTTCAGATTCTATCCGTCCGGCATTATTCACTTTTCTTTCTCGAGCGACAACCTGCCCGTTCAGCAAGAGCTGACCTTCTTCATCATATCGTATGTCTGCGCAGAAATAAAACACATATCCGTAGCGGTAACCTCCACTGAAAAACCCACTAGTGAGCCTACCATATACATCATAGGTACCGGATGATTCAATCTCCCCATTATCAGTATAAGTGGTGCCTTTGGCTATAATATTATTGACATAGCTACCATCGCTCAGCAACACAACTTTTTTATCAATTGTCGCTCCATACTTTTTGCCGACCCCATTGGGCTTTCTCGCCTCCACCATGCCCTCATACAACAATATTCCCACTGAATCGAATATTTTGCATGGCCCTACTATACCGCCATCACCAAATACAGCTTCATATTGCAACTTACTACCCCAAAAGACCGCACGCCCTTTCCCATCAATGCAATTCCCATAGAGGCATTTTCGGTCATAAGTATATTGAGGAGCCTTACTCATAGTCACGCTAATGTTTACACCTGCCCTTTCCACTGCTAGCACTATCTCATTCCCGTCTTTCAGCAACCCAATAATGGCTTCATTAGTTAATCCCGTGGTAGGTACCCCACAAACACTGACAATAACATCACCTTCCTTCAGTCCCGCCTTTTTCGCAGGGCTGCCATCAAGGACTAAACGTATAACCCTGTCTGCAGCCCCCTTGCTATCCATAGTAAAACCATAACCCATGGCCCTCTTTAAACCGCTATATCCAGAATACCATGCCAGCGTCAGACATAGTATCAGAACAATTATTCTCATAGGAGCAATTTATTTCCCACTAAAGGTATCAATAAGTATTAAATGCTTGCTACCACGGTTATCATTTTTGCAAGAGAGTGCTGATGTAATGGTATCGTTACAGGTAGATATAACTTAAATACTGATTAAACAGACTAATGGATTTTTAGGTACATAAGATAACAAAACAACAAACGCTCCTAATCTAAATTTTGAAGATTAAGACATTGCCCTACCACCTCCCCACAGCCTTTGCTACGGCAGCGCTCACTGCGCTGTCTTTCTTGAAATACCAGTTTAGGGTTTGCTGTGTGGTAGTATTGTCTTTAGAGAAGTGGAAAAACACAATAGATTTTATAAGCGGGTATCGTTGTGGCAGTCGTTCCAGCGCGCCCGCATACCATTTGGCACGGTTGCCACCCACCGCCAGTGACCCGAATTCGGTTATCATTACCGGCTTTTTATATACTTCTACACTATCGTAATACTTACCTACTATTTCATCAAAACTCCACCACTTGCTCCATGCCGCTACGGTGCCATAATTCAGCACTCCTGCCCCTATGTAGTCCACATAGGCATCACCGGGATAGAACTCTTTGAATGTATATGCCGGGTGCGGGCTCCATATCCAAATAATGTTCTTAGCCCCTTCACTTTGGAAGATGTTATGCACATGCTGCCATGCGGCAATAAAATCCTGCGGGCTGTTGTTCTGTGGGCCCCATGGGTAGCGGTAACCGTCATTCATCTCATGCCCGAAACGTACAAATAGTGGTCTGCCTATTTTCCTGGCTTGCTTGGCCCATTCTTTTATGTAGGTATCATAAGTGCCGGCTGCAATATTCCTCATACCATTCTTATCCGGGTCCTCAGGTTTCTTTGCCTCAGGGTATGCCTCTTCATTAAAATCGCTCAGCCACGGCTCCCATGTGATAACTGGCGTAGACCCAAGACTAATGATATTCTTCACTTGGTCTGCCGGAAACCGCTCCTCCGTCTTGCTGCCCCATGCCGCATAGATATGCACCAGCGGAAATGTAGTGCGGATGGAGTCCTCAAGCGCCACCATGCGCTCAAAGCTCTCTTTCATCTCATTGTCAAATGCACCGAGTAGTATTTTATCGGGCTTCAGCAGCATCTTCTTACTGGTAGTATAGGGTTTGAACCATGCCAGCTTATCTTCCCTTTTTTCCTCCCGCTGCTCTACTATCAGTTTCTTTTCTATGTCTTTTACTATTTCGCCGGTAGCTACCATCGCGGTCTCTATAGGCCCTTTCGACTCTTTCCCGGCATGTGAGAGGGCATACACTATCAATGACGAAACAATTATCGCCAGAACAGTTGATATGATCCTCATTGTCGCACTCCGCATAATACAAAGTTACTTATAAATTCTTTATGTCAACTCTATCCCAGGGCGCTTCCACCTTCATCCTGCGCGCCTCCAGTGCGGCATACACCCCACCGGCAGCCATTATAAAAGCCAGAAAGGCAAAACCTATCATACCCCACGTTCGCTCTGCCGAGCTAACCAATTCACTCTCAGGCATATAGAACCGCCTGTAGGAGAGTACACCAAAGACTCCAGCCAGGAACACAGCTATATGTATCACCATGGGCCTTATGAAGGGGGTTATATAGCCCGTTACCGCTTTTTTGGCTGTTGGTATATAGGGTATCTCAGCATTCACTACCGCCAGCAGAAAACCCATAAGGAATACCGGCCAGCATGCAAATTTCAGCACCATGCCACGCCAGTGAAGGCCCCGTTCGGTAGCCGTATCGCACATCCACCGCTGCACAAACAGGTATATCAGTACCGCGCATAGCATCACTGGCGCACCGTAGATAATAAAGTCGGCGAACTCCATACGTGCTGGTAATACGCCCGTAAAAAAGTAGATAAATGGTATAAGTGTGAAAATGAATTGGGTGAGCCCCACAAGATAATAAGTACCAATAGTGAAGTAGGAAATCCGTTGCCAACCCGTCAGCTTGCGAAACAACCGCGGTAGCTCCATGAAAGTTACCTCAAACACCCCCCTCGCCCACTTTAACTGCTGCTTGCAGAACGACCCAAAGTCCTCCGGCACTAAGCCGCGGCTCACTACCACCGGGTTATACACCGACTTCCACCCTGCCGCATGTATCCTTATTGCAGTAATAAGGTCTTCCGCCAGCCCTATGCCATGCCCTTTTATACTTTCCAGCGCCTTCCGCCTGAAGGTGCAATTGGCCCCTATGGCCACGCTGCAGCCATAGCCATACAGCGACATCTGCGTCGGGCCATAGAACGTATAGGTCTGTTCTGCCGCCCCTGTAGCGGTAAACGAACGGTATTGATTATAATAGGCCTGCGATACCTGCACAAAACCTATCTGCGGGTCATCAAAATAACCCAGCGTATGCTCAAAGAATTCCGGGAAAGGCACATGGTCCGGGTCAAGCACCAGAATAAATTCCTCTTTGGTCAGCTCCAGCGCCTTGTTTATCTTGCCGGCCTTGGCTCCGGGCAGTCCCACCAACTCTAGCCAAACTGCCCCATGCCGCTCTGCGCAGGCCCTGAATTCAGGATTTTGGGTATCGTCCAGCAGGTAGGTTGTATGCGGATAGGCGATCTTGGCACAGGCCGCCAGGGTCTTTTCAAACATTTCCAGCGGTTCCCCCGGCGAGCTGGTGGTGAATATAGCTACCGTATGGCCTTTTTGCGCAGTAGTTTTGGGTGCTTTCTTTATCCGCAGGTAGTTTATCCAAATCAGCACTAAGCGTAGGATGCTGTACCAGAACGCCAGGCTCAGCAGCATATATAGCCATAAAGCACCTATATGTTCCATCCTGAACCACCAATCACCAAAGCGTAGGATACTGATAATGCCGGTAATGACCAAAACCAGCAATATGAACCGCTCAACGGCAGTCACCCTTTTTGCCTCTTTGAACCGCCACAGGCCATCATTTGTATCATATGACTGTTTTGGCATCAGGTGAGTACTGTTTTATGGTAGTAGATGGAGATACCTATATATTCCCCGGATAACTTACAGATGTGACCTCGTACTGTTTCTTTACCAGCCACTGCTTTTTGTCCTTTTTGCCTTTTCCGTCATAGTCTTTCAGGTCTATGGCATCCAGTTCATTTATCATGTCGTTCAGGCTGTCGTAGCGCTCCTGCTGACTCATTGCCTCTTCGCTGTCTGGCAGTCTTTCCGTAGCGTTCCTGCCGCTTTTCTGCGCATCACGCAGCATTACTAATTGCCCCCGTATATTCCCTACCGCTGTTATCAGCTCCTCCGGGCTCTTGCAGCCATACACCCCCTGTATCTTTCCTTCTATATCTTTTATCAGCCTTCCATAGGTAGAGGTGTTTCCCGCTACCCGCTTCCTGCTGCCATGCTGAAAGCTCTTTTGTATGCCCACGCCCGCATAGTGGCTGGTGAAGAAGTAAACGCTCCGGTACATATACCGCGCAGATAACAGCCACGTCTTTCCTAATGTGAAATTCACAACCGCTGTGGCGCTTGCAGGGGTAAAGCGGTCGTCCATAAAATCCCTTTTTATTACAGTATTACCCGCATTGTCCTTATCAAGGTATAAGTAAGGGTTACGGATTGTACCGTAGCCTATGTCGCCGCTCAGGTTTATACTCACCGCTTTCGATGGGTTCAGGCTCAGTGTCAGCAGCCCCGCATTCACCACCATGGTATTAGGTGCAAAATAGGGGTTAAATACCCCGGCTATGTTTTGGTTTACTGCGTAATTGGCCAGTATCTCACTCAGCGACAGCACCGGCTTATAGCTGCTCTCCGATGAATTGCTGTAGCTCACGCTGTAGCCCGCCAGCAGCTTCCCACCTTTAAACTGCACTATAGGTGCCAGTCCCCAGGCATACGCCCCATATACATGCTGCCCGTCTGCAAACGAACTGTTCAGTATGGCAGCCTGCGCACTCCAGTTGTTCATGTGCCAGTTCAGCATGGCAGCAGCCCTTGTGGCCGATACATTGGTATCTATGCCCGTCCTAGTATCTAAGTATGGCACATGGTCCACACTAAGGTCTGCGTCAAAATATGCAGATATTTTCTTATTCAATGCAAGATTACCACTCCAGCCTATATTATCCTTCACCGGAAATTTCATCACCCCCAGCCCGGCGTTCAGGTGCAGTCCCGCATCGGCAAAATACATTTTATTGCCCACCCTCACCCACGGGGCATCACCGGGTTTGTGCGTAAAATGGTACTCGTCCGCCACCACATACAAGGTAGCATACCTGCTAAAATATTTTTCTGCTTTAAGAGTTGAGATAAACGCTGAAATTGGTTGATTATCTGTAAGATATGCAGTTTGCAAAGACACCAGCGGCGATCTCGCCATTTCTATCATATCACTCAGCTCCACCGACTCCTCATTATCCTCTTCGGCATTAATATCTTTCCTTATATAGGCAGCCGCTTGGTTGTGGTCGCCCCTGTAGTAATTCAGCTTCGCACGTAGAAAAGACATATTAGGATAATCCTTTCCGGCCAGCTCCATATCCGTCAGGCGTGTCCCTGCTTCGGCCAGTTTCCCCATATCCAATAGCGAGTGTATATAATTCAGGTTCAGGTTCTCATTTCCGGGGTCTATGCTCAATGCCTGTTTGTAAGCATTATAGCTCTGGCGGTTCTTGTTCTGCCATAGTTTCACCTGCGCCAGCTTCCATGGGGCATTTATATCCTTCGGATGACTTTTGGCATAAGCCGAATAAAGCTGCGCTGCTTTACGGAATTTTTTCTTGGCGATGAACTTATCAGCCAGCTTGAAGGTATCTACATAAGACCCCTTGCCACCCTTTTGCTGTGCGTATGACGGAGCGCAAAATAAACCTACCGCAATAAATAAAGTGTATTTTGCAATTTTACTGCAAATAACACAATTTAAGTTGCTGTTAATCATACTGTTACGTCTAAAGGCAATTTCATTCTCTCTACACTGGTCTTTTCTCTTTTTCCGAAATAAAATGGCCTTGGTTTGTAAATAAAATAAGTTAGTAAGTTGTCTATTCTAAATTGCGGGCAGCTAAGATAGGCAAAATTTGAAAAATGTGTATAAAGTGTGGATTAAATTTGATATAAGGCAAAAATAAAAGCAGGCTCTATACAATAGAACCTGCCGAATTAAAATAAACAAAAATGTATTAAGAAATTTAAAAAACGACTTACAGCTTCACCCACTTCTTCACCACCTGCTTATCACCCGCTTTTATCACCAGCGAGTAAACACCGGGAGCATACGAAGCTATGTTCAGCGAGTACCTGTTATCACCGGCATTCAGTTGTTTAGTCACCATATCAGATACCTGCCCTGCGGTGTTCAGCACATACATAGTGGCCGTACAAGGCGCTACAGCGCTAACCGACACATTCAGGTTGCTCTCCGCCGGGTTCGGGAAAACCGACACCTCCACCTTGGTTTGCACCTGTGCCACATCCAGCGCAGAGAGGACAACTGCCCCCGTATCCGTTATGCCTATCCCCAGATTATAATACCCGCCCGATGGTGTCGATATCAGCTTCACCGGGCGCACCATGTAGTATTTAAGCCCGGTAGTAGCCGTGTAGTCGGTATAGGTTGTAGTGGTCACCATTGTGCTGTTCAGCCTTTTGTAGTACCCGTATAGGCTATCAGCCCGGTACACATAGTAGCCTGCCACGCCCGCATCCGGCGATGCCGTCCAGTTCAGCACTGCGCCGCCGTGGGTGGTAGGTATGGTCACATTAAGGTTTTGTGCGGGTTTAATATAATCCGTCCTCAGCGAAAGGTCGCCCATCAGGGCCACATGCACCGCGCTGGCCATATAGTTCTCAGGCATGTACGTAACTACGCCCGAAGGAAGGATGTTATTCTGTGTCAGCCTTGCCGAATAACCTATGTTTTCACCCAGCGCCATGTGGTGAAAAAACCAGTTAGGCCGCCCGGCCCAGCAGTTGGTTAGTGCAGGCGGGTTGCAGCATAGCGGTGCGCGCAGAAAATTGTTCGTCACATTCCAGTCACCAAAGTAGCTGCCAAACAGCATAGTGAATATGGCATTGCAGGAACCCGCACTCACGAAATTACCCGTATTCCCCACCCCGCTGCAACTCGTGAACGAACCGCCACCGCACCCATACGCCCATTGGTAAGGCGTTGCCGACATATCGGAAATCAGGGTTGTTGTTGTGCTGATACTATCCTTCGTCAGCAGCGGTGGGAAATTGCGCCAGCCATTGGCGGCAAATGCCTCGCCGCTCATATAGCCAAAATTATCGCTCAGTCGTGCCCGGCGCACTACCGTAAGCGAGTCCATCTTGTAAGTATGGTCTTTGGCCAGGTAGTTGTCCATCATCTGCACTTCGGTATTCGTGAATGCCGGCATATCATAAAAGTCCACACGGCTCACCTGCATTTCCACTACCGTAGTGGGCCACGTCTGGTCATATTTGCCATCACCCGGTATGTTCCGGTTGGCCACATAGCTGGCAGCCGCATTATTAACTGTCGCATCAGTCCACGAACCGGATATGGAAGCATAAAACACATCCGATGGCCAGGCTCCCTTATGGTCGGGGTGCGCATCAGGGTTCAGGTCGCCGCTATACGGCACCGCTATATGGCCTAACAGCATCACAGCGTTTACATTGGCATGGCTTGCATAATCACTGGTAATAGCCGCTTTCACATCCACCACCGATTTGGTACGCAAAAAGTCATGCCTTATCACCTCCCAGCCATCGCCGCTAAGGTCATCCATCAGTTTTTTAATGCCCGGGGCGCATGGCACGGTGAATGTGCTATCCACTATAAGTATTAAAGCCCCCCTGTTATGGATAGCGGGCGCTTTTATACCTGCATATACAAATCCGGTAGACGTAATTGTCCCGCTGGCCTGTATCAGGTATTCATATGCCGAATCAACAATCACTGCGGCATCCACATATTCCGAGTCGGTCGTTGGCAAAGTAGCAATAGCGAAACCCCATGAAGTCGCAGTCTTCGCCTTCTTCCATATACGGTATGTGGGTGAGCCATACAGCACGCGCTTCCATTTCAGCTTTATCTGTACCGGTGAGGTGGATGGAATGGCAATTATTTCAACAGCTTTATCTTCACACGTTTGCGCTTGGGCAAAATCACATACTAATAAAAAAGCAATCAGAGTTAATATACGACGCATAGCAAAAGTATTTTCGCTAAGATAACAATAATAACTGATACCTAATGAAGCGTTTTTACATTGCTATTGTTCAGATGTAGCAATCGCTGTGTTTTTCGCAAACATCGGGTTATGCTTTGTGGTAGGCAATATAAACCCCAGGCTGAGGATAAACTCATAGGTACCAAATGCCTGGCGGGCAGTACCGCCAAATATTTTAAGATTGCTGTAGCGGGCATAATCCACTTTCTGCGCAAATTCAAGATACGCATAACGGTATATGGTAGCCCTGAGCGCCGTTTCAAGGCCCACATTCCATCCGCCTATCTGGAAGTGCGGGTCATTTTTCTGCCCGAAGAAGCTATTCTCCACATGCGGTATTACCGGGCCAATACCCGCCTTTCCCAGAAAGTCAACCCTTAAATTATTGCGTTTCGATTCGTACAGCCCCCACCTCTTCACAATATTGAACAGGAAAAAGTTTGCCCCGTTATTCAGGTAATAATAGTTTCCGTTAGCTTCCGAGAATACAATATTGGAATCAGTAGGCCTGTGGTTATAAGTGCCCTTCATGCGCACAGTCTGCCCATCTGCTATAATATACTTAGTATGGTCAAAATTCAGCTCTATCGCCAGGTCCTGCTTTTCATTGAAATAATACCCGAGCCGGTAATTGTATTGGGGTATGGTAAGCTGCTGAGCAAATACACTCCCTTTTTCATCCCAGCCCGGATGGTCGTGTGCTTCCACCGACATCAATTTATAATAGTTTCCCTGCCCGGGCTGCTTTACATGCACCGTAGAATTTGTGTACCACTCCTTATTATACCCCCAACTGAAGTAAACCGAGCCTGCTTTGCGTTTTTTCTTTTCCTGGGCATGAGTGCCAAAACTGAAAAACAAGATGGAGATTAGAAAAATAGAGAACCCTTTTGCGGAAGTATTTGAATACATTAACCATTTTTTTGAAAGCCCAAAAGTAAAGAAAATGTAGTCGCCAAAAATGACTTAGGTCAGGAGATTTTTTAATATTCATTGCCCGATATGGCGTTTATTACGAGGTTGATACAGTCTTGCACGGTTTTGCAGTCCTCCACTTCTATAGCATATATCTTAATGCCCGGCCTGTAACGGCCGGCTATGGCGTTTAATGCCGCACTGAGTACCTGAATCTTTTCATCACCGAGGTGCATATGCGCCGTAGCCGGCAACCACCTCAGCATCCACCGGCCTGTAACCTTTGCTACGGCCGCCTTTACCTCCCGGCGCATCAGTGCATAATCTGTATTCATGAGGCGATGGCAATTAATAAACAGTAGCAGGTCAGGCTGTGAGCTGTAGTGGTTTTGCGGCTTCTTTCACATTAGCGCGCAGGGCCTCTATCAGCACATCCGCATCAAATATTTCGTCTTCGTTGTTGTAAGGGAATTCTGTTTCCGGCCCGTTGGTGTTGTATTTTGCCAGTACGGCATTGCGGAGTTCGGGTTCCAGGGTTGGCTCGTTGGCCATGATGTTGGTGTGCATCTCGTAGCCAAACTGCGATGGCACATTGGCCACCCAGCACACTACCGATGGCAGGCCAAGGGCGGCTGCGGTGTGCTGCGCAAAGCTGTCTATAAACAGCCGTTTATCGCTCATGGCTATCAGCACCGCAAGCTGGCGGAAACCCGCCTCCACAGGATATACATTCTGCAGCACCGGCTGGTCTTTGCGGCGTATCTGCACCACATTGTGGGTTTCTATAAAGGCGTTCACCACCTGCTGCGCCGTGGCGTAGGGCAGGTCGCGGGGCCAGGAGTATTTGTCGGTCTGGTTGGGCATACCGCCATTGGTTTGCAGCACCAGTATGGGCTTGGGCGACTGGAACAATGAGCCGAACGAGGTTTTTTCTTTATGGTTGAGAAATAGCTCTGGCAGCTCGCCATTGTACTGTATGCCGTTCATCTCGCACCATACTTTTATGAGGTGGCCGCGGCGGTGAATGAAGTCGGTCTCCACATATGGCTCGTGGAAGAAAAATTTGGTATCGGGCTGGCCCTCTATATGGTCGCGGTAAAAATAATTAAGCTCGTTGTGGCGTATCACTTTATACACCCGGCGGTTGCCTTCAAACACCTCGGGGTAGCCAGTCATCACTATCAGTTGGCTATCGGGGTATTGGGCTTTTATAGCCTTGCATACGGCGGTGGCCATTACACTCTTGCCTATGCCACCATCTATTTTTAATACTATTTTCATAAAGTTCTTTTTCAAAAAATATGGGCCATTGCTAGGAGTGGTGAGCGACAGTCGAACCAAGCAACCTCACGCCACACCTCCCTCTCTCTTGGAGAGGGCAGGGGTGAGGTCTTACTCCTTTACTATTTTATGCACTGTTCTCGCCCCCTCGCCATCTGTTAGCACCAGCAAGTAGAGGCCGGGGGGCAGGTGGTTTATGCTTATGGTGTTACTGCAATGCTTTAGGCCGCCGTGCTGCACCACACTGCCCACAGCATTGCATAGCTGGTAGGTAGTGTGTGGCTGCGTGCCCTCTATATTTATTTCTTCTTTTGCGGGGTTGGGGTACGTGAAAATTTTGAACTTTACATCCGGTAATTGTAAAGAAGGATCACAGGGATTAAAAGTGATCTTACGAATTACTTTATTATATGGATCTGCTATATATACATTGCCGCAAATATCAACAGCAACATCTTGAGGGTAGTTCAATTTGCACGCAGTAGCATCCCCTCCATCACCTGCATAACCCGGCACGCCTGTGCCAGCAATACTGTTAATAATACCAGTTGACGCATCTATTTTTATAATTCTGGAATTGCTATGGTCTGCCGCATATATGTTCCCGATACTATCTGCATATATGCCTAATGGACCTATATGACAGGTAGTTGCTGCTATTCCATCGCCTGAATATGGGCTATTAATATTATCACCCGTACCTCCTACACGCGTAATAATTCCCGTAGCTGCGGTGATTTTACGAATTGAATACGTTGTGTCACTAAAGTATATGTTCCCAAAACCATCAATCGTAATATTTCCTGGGTACATATTTGTGGCTGTAGCAGCTACGCCTTCCCCGGTAATACCGGCAAATCCTGTACCGGCAAAAGTGCTTATTATACCTGAAGTATCTATTTTTCGAATTTTATGATTATCACAAAAATACATATTGCCTAAACCATCCCACGCCATACTTCCACCACTTATTTCCGCCGCTGTCGCTGGACCTCCATCTCCTGCGGAGCCATAAATACCGTTACCTGCAATAGTAGAAATAATGCCTGTTGAGTCATTTACTTTTCTTATCCTATTATTGTAAGAATCATATACATATATATTACCTGCATTATCACAACTTACACTTGCAGGAACCTGAAGCTTTGCTGATGTTGCCAGTATCCCATCTCCATTATACCCTGCTATACCTGTTCCAGCTACTGTTGTAATTGTGTCTAGTCCTGAAAAAACCTTACACTTTTAAAAGTGTAATTAATGGAACCAAC
>CAZBPS010000017.1:0-90914 GCA_964493865.1 uncultured Flavipsychrobacter sp. | reverse complement strand
CTTCTACTTAGTGAAGATATATGACGAGGAGAACAACCTGCTCAGGACAGATAAGCTCATCAAGATGCAGTAAGGCAAATGATACCATTATAAAAAAGCCGGAGCTTAAGCTCCGGCTTTTTTATAATGATAAAGTGAGTGTGGGATGAAAATTATCGAACGCAAAAGTTACAATAGTCCTGATACTGTAACATATATGACTTATGCTGAGGTTGGGTAGATTCGTAAAATTCATCGTGAATGAATTGGAATGTCAGGCCCTCAAGTACATCTTTTGCAATTTTGTCATCGGGATGAAGTACTCCAATCAGCGTTGTTGCGTTTAGCTGTGTAAAAGCATAGTCCATTACAGTCTGTATTGCCTCAGTTTCGAAATCCATATTCCAGAATTTACGCTTGATGTAGAAACCAAGTTCATAAATTTTCTCACTTGGTTTGGATGGGCGAAGCCCGCAGCACCCAATGAATTCGTTTGTTTCTTTATGAAACATAGGCCAGTATTGAACTCCATAAAGACGTAATAGCCGATTTTCAGTGACAAGCCTGCTATGTATCTTGGCAACAGACAATGGGCCGCCGGCAAATTTAGTCACTTCCGGATCCTGCCATATTTCTATTGCGTGATTGATGTCCCCAAGGTTCCATTCACGGAAACCAATACGTCTGCTGGTAAGAAAATAATTTGCGCTCATTCGCTAAATAAAAAATGTACTGAAATGAAAATAATGTACCGATGGTAAATATACACTGGGGCAAAACGTCGTTAAAAGATAATTATCCACACTACGTAGATAGGTGAACAATTATAATGTGATGGCTGGCCTAAATGAAAATAAAGCAGATAGCTTTTATCTTAAAAACGATACAGCAATGTGATTATTCTATTTGTTTTTTCTTTTATTTATTTCGTCACGTATGCTGATTGCGCGAACATAGTCTTCCTGTTCTAATACTTGCTGTAGCAAAGTATTCAGTTCATCAAGGCTCATGCTTTTCATATCTGAATCAGGAACTGTTTTGCCACCCACAGGTATTTTGCCAGATTTGGGTTCGACTGCGGCTTCGCCGCCTTCTGGCTGCTCCAGAAAAAGACCTGCAGCATCGAGAATATTTTCGTAAGTAAATATTTTGCAATTGGCGCGTACAGCCATTGCCAATGCATCAGAGGTACGTGAATCAATTTCTACTTTTTCACCGTCATTACGGCATATTAGTTTAGAAAAGAATATACCTTCCTCCAATTTATAAATGACAACTTCCAGAAGTTCAATCCCAAAAGTAGTCATGAAGTTGGCAAAAAGATCGTGTGTGAGTGGCCGGCTTGGTTGCATACGCTCTAGGGCCACAGCTATTGCCTGAGCCTCAAAACCGCCTATTACTATTGGTAAGCGCCTTAGCCCGTCAACTTCTCCCAGCACGACTGCGTAAGAATGAGTCTGTGTAATACTGTGTGATAAAGCTACTATTTCAAGTTCGATCTTTTTCATTATATAAGCGCTGCTACCTTATTACTTTGTGAAGGTAATAATTTTTATAAAATCCATGCCTTTAAAATAGCCTTAGAGCCTCACTTTCTTCCTCTCCTTCTCCGGGACGCGGCACCAGCGATATTTCTTTCAAGTCATCACCGGCAATGAAGCCACCTACTGTTTTCCAACCGGTTACATCGACAGTTTCATGCAGAGGTATTATCTGTTCTTTAGTATCTGCTTTCTTCTTTCCGGTACGTACAATTACCACCGGTTCTTGCTGTGTAGTAACCAGTTCAAGGTAATTTCCTTCGCCGTCTTTAATAAATGAGTATTTGTTTTTAAGCGTCATACTTTCCACGAGGAAGCGTTTTACATTATATTGTTTTTGCTTCGCATCAAAATAGATTGCAGTAACCACCTTTTCACGGTGAAATTTTTCTATAAGCACCACATTGTCAGCATCATACCTGTTTGTAAGTTCAAAGTCGGTTATTTCATAAGTACCGTCTTTATAGCAAACGAATATGCGGTCTTTCTCATCAAAACGGCCCAGAAGCATACCGTTTCCGTCCTTGTTAAGCCGGCCAACTGTATCATCGTACCATATTTGCGGAGCCGATAGGGTAGATCGGCCCTTTTCTTTCAGCCGCACACTTTTCACCGGGTACTTTGTCACTTGATTTCCTTGTGCGCCCCGGTTCTTGATTTCAAGGTCTTCAAATGAAAAGTCGAACACCTTTGCGCGGGCTTTACTTCCCGGAGACAGCGTGATAGCTATTATCTCTGCCTCACCGTTCGGGTTCACAGAGAAATATAGGGTCTTACTTCCGGCATTGCCCTTTGTAAGGTCATATTCTTTATCCCTTGTTACGCCGGTCACGTTAAACCGCTTTCCGTAGGTGATGCCCGTTTTGCCATCCATGTAGAGCATATTGTAGGTGGTGCGCTCATCATTTTTTTGAAAGATGGCAATATGAATGATGTCTTTACCGACGAAGTTTTTATCAGACACTTTCGATACAATCATTTTACCGTCCTTTCGGAAGACAATAATGTTATCAAGATCCGAACAATCGAAGGCAAACTCATCTTTTTTCAACCCTGTTCCTATAAAGCCTTCTTTATAGTTCACATATAGCTTGGTGTTGGCTATTGCTATGGTTGTTGCGTTTATTGTTTCAAATGGCCGAACCTCTGTTTTCCGGTCACGTCCTTTTCCATATTTTTTCAGCAGGTTCTCATAGTAACGGATAGAGTAATCATTGAGGTTGGCAATATTGCTTTTCACCTTTTCGATATCTGCTTCAACCCCTTTTATATGCTCATCTGCTTTAAACGAATCATACTTCGATATACGTTTGATTTTTATTTCAGTAAGCCTGATAATATCGTCCTGTGTAATTTCCCTGCGGAACTTCTTTTTATAGGGCTTCAGGCCATCATCTATGGCTTTCAACACACCCTCCCAGGTGGTCTTGTCTTCTATGTCGCGGTAAATGCGCTTTTCAATGAATATCTTTTCAAGTGAAGAGTAGTGCCAGTCTTCATTGAGTTCATTCAGCTTTATTTCCAGCTCACGCAGCAAAAGATTTTTGGTGTGCGTTACTGACAACCTTAGCATCTCACTTACGGAAACAAAATGTGGCTTTTCGTCAATAATGATGCAGGCATTAGGTGAAATGGATATTTCACAGTCGGTGAAGGCATATAGTGCATCTATGGTCTGGTCAGTTGTTACACCGGGTGCAAGCTGCACGGTCAGCTCCACATCTTTTGCGGTATTATCTGTTACACTCTTGATTTTTATTTTACCACTTTCGTTTGCTTTCAGTATGCTGTCAACCAATTGTGTAGTGGTAATGCCATACGGCACATCTTTTATTATTACTGTCTTTTTATCCGCTTCTTCTATTCTTGCCCGCACACGCACCTTGCCACCTCTTGCACCATCATTGTAGTTGCTTACGTCTATCATGCCCCCGGTCATGAAGTCAGGGAATAGTTCGAATTTCTTATTCTTCAGGTGTTTAATTGCGGCATCTATCAGTTCGCAGAAGTTGTGGGGCAGTATTTTTGTACTCAATCCCACCGCTATGCCTTCCGTGCCCTGCGCCAGCAAGAGGGGAAACTTCATAGGTAAAGTCACCGGTTCGTTCTTCCTGCCGTCATAGCTCAGTTGCCATTCTGTTGTCTTTGCATTGAAGGCTACTTCCAACGCAAATTTGGAAAGGCGTGCTTCAATATATCGGGCTGCAGCCGCACTGTCGCCGGTGCGCACATCGCCCCAGTTGCCTTGTGTTTCTATAAGGAGGTCTTTCTGTCCCAGGTTTACTATGGCATCGCCTATGGAGGCATCACCATGCGGGTGGTACTGCATACTTTGACCTATGATGTTGGCTACCTTATTGAAACGGCCATCATCCATTTCCTTCATGGCATGCAGTATGCGGCGTTGCACGGGCTTTAGTCCGTCTTCCACCGCGGGTACTGCCCTTTCAAGTATCACATAGCTGGCATAGTCAAGAAACCAGCTTTGGTACATATCATTAATCATCACCGCGCCATGCCCGGCATAGTCATTTAGTTCATTCATCTAAGAGCCATGAAAATTATAAGACTGCAAAAATATTCATAGCTAAGTAACAACAAGGAAGAATTTTTGCACACAAAAGGATAATTGCCTTTGAATATCAAAAACAAGACACAGGAATTACTAATAAATTAATTGTGCGAATACGTGATATATACGGTAACCGCATCCCCATTAATGGAAACTAATGTGTTACTGGAAGGCAATATTACTGCACCTTCCTGTAAGCCTAGCTCCTGCACCATATCACTAGGGACTACATATGGATGTTCGAAATTATAGGTACCTTCCGCGCTTGTGAAATGAGCTACTTGATCGGGCTGAATTTGTTGTAAATCAGATAGGCTAAATGTCATTATTAATACATCAGGGTTGCTTTGCATAGTGGCAAATGTAACAGAAATACCATCTGCATTTTCCTGACTGACACGGTTCTTGCAAACCCCTCTGCCCACGCATATATCCTGAGTAGGATCGCCAAACCATACTGTTCGGGTAGAGACTACAGGAACTGGAGTGAAACCGTAACAAATCAGTACCGAAAGAAGAATAACGAGGAGTGATATGGACTTTTTCATAACAAAAAAAGTGGTGTTTAAGGATTGTCTAAAAATATAAAGCTGATAAACAAAGTTAACATTTTATTCTGTTTTGAATATCGATAGAAGGGATTTTTTTTTACTGTGTATTGGGAATATTTTTTTATGACGAAGGATATAAATCATTGATTATTTTTGTAAATTAGCATCTATTATTTCATAATATCGATATGCTTTTCCTAATCAGATTGTGAATAAAACTACTTCATGAGATATTTCAATAAATGTTGTAAAGTTATATTTGGGCTGATTATTAGTATTTGTATCTCATGCCCGGCTGTTGCCCAGGCAAATATCGACTCAATAAAAAGTTTTGTTCAAAAATTATCCTCTGATTCAGATAAAGTAAACACTTTACTCGACTTATCGAAGGGTGTGGGTTGCTTTGATTCAGTAAAAAAGCTGGCGATTGCATTTGAAGCAAAAGAAATTGCGGCAAGAGTAAACTGGTCAAAAGGCATCCGCGATGCCAATAACACTATAGGGCTTATTTACCTGCAGTGTGAACAGGATTCAGCTAATGCGTTTATTTATTTTAAGGCTAATGTTACGTTGGCCCGAAAGAATAAAGACGTTTTAAGTGAGGCCTTGGCTTTGGACGTGATTGCCCGGGAATATGGTGAAATTAACCAACACCAGAAAGCAATTGAAGTATATAACGAAGAACTTGCCCTTGAGTCCGGGGCAGCAAGGAAAGCAAATATATTTGCAAACATTGGCACATCATACAAGGCTGTAAGTGAATATCGTGGCTCGCTTAATTTTTATGATAGTTCGCTGAATATCTTTAAGAATAAGAAAAACAAAGACATGCACGATGTTTTTGAGATGGCGGGCGTGTACATTAATAAGGGGGAAGTTTACTTAAGTATCAATCAGCCTGATAAAGCACTTGACCAGTATAAGGAAGTATTAAATAGCCTTGCTGCACAAAATGACAGACAATTTTATGTATTGGCGTTGATAGGGTGCGGAAAAGTATATCGTATTAAAAAAGATTATGCCAAAGCTGTCGAAAACTATACTGAAGCATTGCAGGTAAGCAGACAAATAAATGATTTTGTAGATGAGGTTAGTATTAATGGGGAATTGGCGAATACGTATATGGAAACCGGCGACCTTGACAAGGCGCATAACTATGCGGACAGCGCTGTAAGCCTGGCCGAAACGCAACGTTATATCAATTTGCTTTCGGAATGTAATACTATATTGGGAAACATTTATATTCGACAGGGCAAATACGACTTGGCAGTTTCTTATCTCAAGAAAGCGTTAAATATAGCGGAGCAAACAAAAAATATTGAAGACCAACGTGACGCATGGGATGGTCTCAGAAATGCCTATCAGAAAAGCGGGCAGTTTGAGCAATCGCTTTATGCACTTCAAAAAGTAGTTGCCTTAAATGCAATCTTAGTTAGTATAGAAACTATAAATGCTATTACACGTGCTGAAATATCGGTGGAATATAAAAATAAACAGCAAAAGGACAGCCTTTCAAATCAAATGATCTTTGCTAAAAAAATAGAACGGCAAAGGGTGCTTACTTATAGCGGGTTTATAGGTCTGGTTCTTGTACTCGCTCTGGCCTTTTTTATATTCAGTAACTATAAAACACAGAAAAAGTATTATGAGCTGCTAAACAGGGAAAAACAGCGTCATCTTGCACACATTGAGGCACAGAGCAATGTGCTTAGCGAGATATCTCATATTCAAGCTCACCAGATAAGAGGGCCGGTATCTACAATCCTCGGCCTCGTTCATATTTTCAACTATGATGATCCCACAGACCCTATGAACAAACAGGTAATGGAGTGGATAACATCAACAACGGAAAAGCTTGATGTTGTCATCAAAGATGTGATAGTAAGGGAAAACAACCTGCGCGCCGAACACGAAGAAAATGAGGCCGGGAAGGACAAGCCGGATATATAGCGTTTGATGCCTGGCCAATCTATAATTACAAAGTGCTGCCTCCCTTTTGAAGCAGCACTTTGTAATTTGTTTAAACTATTGGAGCAGTTTGGTTCTGCATTTCAGCTACCAATCTAACTTAACACATTTTTCTGCGCTTTTACGTACTCGGAAAGAAAACGGCCTATCTGGAACAAGACATAATTTAACCTTTCTGTTGTTTCGAAAAACGGTAGGCCAATTCTCAGAATGTGCAGCATTGTGCCTGCAATCATATGATTCTTGATACATTTGGTGTGCACCTGCTGGTCGTTAAGATACCGGTAAAGAGGGTATGGGTCAAAATCGGTAAATGCGACAGCTACAAGGGGGCAATTCTGCTCATTGTTAAGGAAAACATACTGTACCCCATGACAGGTTAGTACTTCAGCTAATTTCTTCTGGAAATATCCCCGGAGATAATTAGAGCGCGCGATGATTGTTGCCTGCCCTGTCTGTTTATACAGTCTTAACGACTCTTCTATTGCGGGGTACATCTGGAAATCCTGTCCGCCGGGAATACTCAATGGGGTTGTATCAGGAGTGTATCCCAAGCCATGACCACTCCAGAAAATACCTTGTATCCATTCTGCAAAATCATTTTTTACCCACATGAGGCCGCCGCCGTGAGGCCCAAATAGCCATTTGTGGGTGCTACCTACAACAACATCGGGTTCACTAAATGGAACATCGTATAATCCTAAAGATTGCGCGGAGTCCAGAATAATCTTACAATATGGTGTTGTCTGCTTTACTATTTTAAACCATTGTTCTACAGGCGCTAAATTACCTGTATCATAATATACATGAGAGAAAAAAGCGAGATGTGGTTTTATTTCATGTAGCCTGCTGGCCATCTCCGCAGGGTCGGCCAGAACATCATCTTCAATATAATGAACTTCAAATTCAGGCAGGTGATGGAAACAGCCAATGCCGCCTTCGTGCTCATGTGTTGTCGTAAATATACGGTATGGGGGAGCAGATAGTGTATGTAATTTTCTCAGCATGGCCAGTGCCAGCAGGTTGATGGATTGCGAGGTGCTATGCGTTACCGTTAACTGATAATCTGTAGAAGGCCACAGTTCATCACACAGTTTGTTGATTTCTCCGTGACTTCTGCGCCCGTGTTCGTAACTACCAAGCGGGTAGCCTTCCATATTCTTTGAGGAATGCTGGTTGTAACGTATGCGCTTTACGGCCATAGAAGTTGTGCCAAGCGTGCCGGGGTTAAGATTTATACGGTCTGACTGGAAATGTGTCTCCCTGAAATAATCCCAGTAGTTGTCATCATCGATAGTTGCCGTCTCGAAAAGAGAGGGTTGCTTTTTTACTTTTGAAATGTCATCAGCCCATTTAATGCTGGGTATGAAGAGTGTTTCAGAAATATTGTATTTAAAACGTTCGATGATGTTCAGCATTTCTTTTGCAACACCGGCGAAAGGTGAGTGGAGCGTTTCATGGCCGCTGTAATCGGTTTCAATGCCATACACCGGTTTGGTTTCCACCTGCTCCTGCCGCGGGTCGTGTGTTCTCACAATCTGAACATCATAACCCTCTTCTTTGGCTATATCCTTAATAGTGGAAGCCAGTTCATTGATAGAAAAATTGGTTTCGGTAACGTGGTTTACGACCTTGTGCGTGCCTGCGGCAGGTATGTCGCCGATAAAAGTGACCATAGAATTCACAGAATCCTTCAAAGCCATAAGGCCCGTGCGTTGGTTGCCTTTACCATATACGGTGAGGGGATGGCCATATACCGTTTGTGTAAGGAAGCGGTTCACCACCGTTCCGAAAATATGGTCGTAGTCGCAGCGTGTATATAGTTTTTCACTACTGCCCATTTCATCTGTCAGGAAACCGAATATGGTAGATTGCATTACATCCGTAATGCGCAGGTTCCATACGCGGCATGCCATAGCCACATAGTTTGAGTCATTAATCTTTGAAATGTGATAGATATCATCCGCCTCGCGAGGGTAGGGCATACGCTTAGTAGCTTCGATACCTTTATGCCTCGGGAAGAAATATCCTTCGGCAATGTCGATACCTCCCTGGGCGTATTCACCGAACGAGCCTAACTTAATGATATGCGCATCGGGCACATGTCTCCGTACTGCCCATAGAAGGCGCATATTTCCCTCTTCATTGTTATGTATGGTAAAGAGTGCATCTTCCAGAGTCTTCATAGAGTAGGGGGCCGAACACTGTTGGGCGAGGTGGAATATGGTATGTGGCCGCTCCTGTTCTATCAGTTCATCCAGTCGCTCCGAATTTACATCAAGCCTTATATAGTGAAGGTTGCCCAGCCCATGCAGTTTGCTGAAGGTCTCGATACGCTCGGCAGGCTTAGCAATAGGAATAAGGGTTTGAAAGCCAAAACTTTTCACTATGTTCCTGCGCCATTCATTATCTGCGATAACAACTTTAGTGTCCGGGTGCAGAACGGCAACTTTCATGGCTAATGGCCAACCATAGTAGCCATCGCCGCCTAAAATAAGTATGGTCTTCTTCATTGTAAATAACAGTTAGTGAAGTAATGAATATGGTACTGAATATAATTGAAGCCGTAAGATATGAAAATCGTTGCAACAATTTATTTTTTTATATTCATTTTGCTGCGTACAAATAGATGTTTATACATCAATTTGCGCTATTTCGCAGGCTCCTGAAGCCTAGTCCCGCAATTATACTTACGCCGCCTATCACCCACCACAATGTATAAAAACTAGTATGCTCTACAATCTGCGCACCGGCGAAGGGTCCAAGTACCTGCGCCGCCGACCAGGCTACAGTATATAGGCCCGCATATTGGCCCCGGTTATCATTATTAGTGCGGCTTACCCAGTAAGTATTCATAAAAGGCATAGCCAGCATTTCGCCTAATGTGAGAATAACTGTAGATATCATGACCAATAGCTCCCGGCCGGGGAAGATGTTGAATATAACAAAAGCTACACCTGTAAGCAATGTTCCTGTTGTAATGTAATGGATGATGCTTCTGCGTTGCTCCAGCTTAAAAACAAGCGCCATTTCGAACAAGGCAATCAAAAGTCCATTGAATGCCATAACCAGGCCGATAAAAGAAGGTGGCAGATGTAATTGTTGAGAATAAAATACAGGCATGGTTGAAAAGGTTTGAAAGAACATGCCGCCAAACAATACAGTCATTAGTATAAATACAATGTATTTCCCGTCTTTATATGCAGATTGTCCTTTCGGTTTTGGGGTGAAGTCTTTCTTCGAGGGAGTAAGGTTATTCCTTGTAGGAGATAAGACTGTGCGCAGCAACAATGCCGCCCCGATATTGGTAAGTCCGTCAATCCAAAACAAAAGTTGGTAATTTTTTGAAGCAATAATCCCCCCTATGGCACCGCCAAACGCCCAACCCAGATTAATGGCTAAACGGTTTACAGAAAATGAACGGGTGCGGTTTTCCTCTTTACTGTAATGCGCTATTGCAGTAGCATTTGCCGGTCTGAATGTATCATTGAGTACCGCTAGAAAAAAACCGCATATGAGGATTGCCGGGAAACTGTCCATTTGCCCGAGGATAATGAACAGGATGCCCCCAAACAATAAAGCGCTTAACTGTATGGTATAAAAACCCAATCTGTCTGTTAGCCTGCCTCCCAATATGCCGCCGAAAATAGACCCAAGCCCCATCACAGCCATTACTGTACCGGCCTTACCAATAGAATATTGTTTTGATTGGGTGAGGTAAAGTGTCATGAAAGGAATTACCATAGTGCCACTACGGTTGATAAGCATTACCAGCGACAGCCACCATGTGGCGGGAGATAAACCACTATAAGCGTTCTTGTATAGGTTGCCGATTTTTTTCACAGTAGGTGTACAAAAGTACTACACCAAAATTCCTATGCCGTTTTTATTATAAAATATGTTTATCAGGAATATTAATAGCTGTTGAAATAAAAAGTATGATTTTATTAAAAATTTCTGCGGGAAAACATGTCCTTTTTTCGTATCTTACCAACCTATATTCGTATAAAGCTGTCTTTAATACTGTATTTTTGCAAGCAATGAAAAAATATATACTCCTGTTTATTTATTTTTTAGCCAGCTTTAGTGCTGGTGCCCAGTGTTTAACAAATTCATTGGTTATCAATACAGGGTATGATCCGATTACAGGAACTGCTGTAGCACCAGGGGCAATTGGAGGAACTCCGGTGCCGGACCCTAAATGGATTGTTTCATATGTATCGCCGGGTATCATTGCTGCCGCAGGAGGATTAATCGTTGTTCCTACCGGATCTGGTGCTGATGTTATACCTACTTTAGGCGGGTGGATAAGTACTCCTATCGGCACTCCGGGGGCTTGGATTAGTTGCCTGAACTCACATACTTATAGCACAGATGGCACAGGGCCAACCGGAACAGTTTACAATACGATACTTACTCGTCCTTTCAGAATGTGTTCTGCTGATAGCATAACATTAGATTTCTATATTGCTGATGACAACTACATCCCTGCCATTGATGTGGATGGTGTGCTTACTACTTTTTCTCAACCCGCAGTAGCTTCTGCTACAACATTTACAGCTTTTGCTCATTTTACCCAAACCTTTTACCTCTCTGCTGGCTTACATAATGTAAATGTTGTTTTGCATAACTATAACGAAACTTCAGTAACGTCCAATCCAATGGGCATGAATATATATGGTACTGTGTTTTCTGCTACAGGTACTAATTCATTAGTTGCTGAAAATTTTACAGCTTGTGCGACTTATGTATGTACGTCTACCTGCAGCAATTCTATTAGCCTTGCGGATACGCTTAATCCATGCCGCGGTGAAGTGATTACATTGTCTGCTTCCGTAACTGGGCCTGATTCTATAATGGATTACACATGGAGTCCTGCGACAGGATTATCAAGCACTACTGTCCTTTCTCCTACTTTGATTGTAGGTCCTGCATCGTCTTATTATCATCTTACCGTAAGGTCTCTGCTGCCTTTTAATCTGGTTGCAAACGGAAACTTTAGTGCAGGCAATACAGGCTTCACCAGTTCGTACACCTATGCTCCCGGCCCCAGCGGGGTTTTGCTTGAAGGGCGGTATTCGGTTTACACGGATCCATTCGGGGTACATGGCGGATTCACCAGCTTCGGGGACCACACAACGGGGACAGGGCGTATGATGATTATTAACGGTAGCCCTACACCTACAGATGTATGGTGCCAGACGATACCCGTGAATCCAAACACCGACTATGACTTCTCTGCATGGATAGCTAATTGTTCATCCGTTACCGTAGGTGCTGATGTTCCTATACTTCAATTCAGGATAAATGGAGTGCTGATTGGCACACCTACGCCAATTACGTCACTACCGGGTGTGTGGACAAACTTTTTCAGCACATGGAATAGCGGGGTAAGCACTACTGCAAATATTTGTATCTATGACATGAACACCACCGCAGCTGGTAATGATTTTGCCATAGACGATATTTCCTTCAGGGAGATTTGCGTGGCTCGCGATAGTGTATACATAAATGTTGCCATACCCGATACGATTATCACTAGCTGGGATACAACATTATGTATTTCCGGTGCGCCAATCAGCCTTAATTCTACAGCCGGGTATGTTTCGTATTTATGGAGTACAGGCGCTACATCCACAAGTATACTGGCCCCGGTGTCGGGAACTTATTGGGTGCGTAATATTAATAACTGTGATATAAAAATAGACACGTTTAACGTGACCTATGCGCCGTTCCCTGTTGTTAACCTTGGGGTGGATACTGCGTTTTGCATTGGTAATACTTTGACGCTTTCATCCCCTCAGCCCACGGGTTCTGCTTATCTGTGGAGCGATGGCAGCAGCGGCACTTCGTTTACCGCAACCGCTACCGGGCTATATTGGCTTCAGGTAGATAATGGATACTGCACATCGGCAGATTCTATAAATGTCACTATTTCGCCATACCCGGTTGTAGATCTAGGGCCGGATGCTTTTAACTGTACCGGTACGGCGGTGACACTTTCCTCTTCGGGCAGCTATACATCTCCGACTTATTTATGGAGTGAAAGCAGCACCACGCCTTCCATTACTGTATCAACGTCCGGCACTTATTGGCACAAGGTTACAGTTGCTGGTTGTGCAAATACGGATACCATCAATGTGACCATTATTTATGATACTTTCACGTTGGGCAACATAGATACTGCTATATGCAGAGGGGAGTATGTACAAACAAGACTTACAGTGAATCCATCAGCCACAGTGCAATGGTTGCCTACTGCAGGCATCTCCACACCCACAATGGTAACTCCAAAGATTACACCTGATACGTCGGATATGTATAGTGTTGTTATCAGCATTGCCGGCTGTCCGGACCTTGTAGATTCGTTTTATATCGATGTTCAGCCTGTGCCAGAGGTAGATATCAGTGGCTTCCGTGAAGTGTGTGAGTTTGATACGCTGCACCTGAGGGCTATTGTTAACCCGCGATGGTACAGCGGGTATATGTATCATTGGGCTCCTGTCGGGTATGTAGATGATACTGCTGCGTATTCAGTGGTTTTCAAAGGCATTGATAGCGTTAAACTGACACTTACTGTTACTACCCCGGCCGGTTGTATAGGTGTTGATTCTGCACTTATGGAGGTATTCCCCGGAAATTTTGCTACCCTTGATACTGATTACCATTTATGCCCTCACGACACAATACAGCTAACACCTTCGGGAGGGGTTTCTTACCGTTGGTTCCCGGCATTATATCTCGATGACTCTTTATCTGCATCACCTTGGGTGCGGGCTATCACATCTCAGGCTTATACGGCCATTGCCACCAGCCAGCATGGTTGTCGTGATACTCTCTCTACAAATGTCGTGATACATTCAGGTGGACAAATATTCCTTGGCGATTCAGCCACAATATTCCCCGGAGAATCGTACCATATAAAGTCGCAGACAAACTGCGCAACATTTGCGTGGTTTCCTCATGCAGGGCTTGATAATCCGTATGCTTCTGACCCGATAGCTACGCCGGGAATTAGCACGAAGTACATTGTACGCGCAAAAACAGAGTGGGGTTGTGAGGCCACAGATTCCATTAATATCTATTACGATGTCTCTGCTATTCTTGCATTACCTAATGCATTTGCACCGGGCTCATTAGTGAATGGAAAACTCTTATTAAAAAAACTTGGACCGGCAACACTAAATCATTTTCGCATATTTAACCGGTGGGGAAATCTGGTGTTTGAAACAAGCGATATTAATGAAGGGTGGGATGGTAGTTACAAGGGCAAACCCCAACCCTTCGGCGTATATATTTATGAAATTGAAGCCGTAACCAATACAGGACAACTGTTTCATAAGCAGGGGAATGTGACTCTTATAAGATAACAATTGCATTGCTGTATTTTACATTCGTTTTTTATGGTAAGGTTTTTGGGATTTTGTTGTTTTCCCTCTATATTTGCAATCCAAATTTATTGTTAACGAAAAATAATTTCTATTATTATGTCGGTAAAAATTCGCCTACAGAGACATGGGTCTAAGAAACGCCCGTTTTATTTCATTGTTGTAGCAAACACTACAGCACCTCGTGATGGAAAATTCATTGAAAAATTAGGTACGTACAACCCGCTTACCGTGCCGGCTACGGTTCGTATCAGCCGCGAGCGTTCGTTGCACTGGTTAGACAAAGGTGCGCAGCCTACTAATACCTGCCGCAGGATATTGTCGTTCAAAGGAGTATTGTTCCTCAAACACCTCATGCGTGGCGTATCGCTCGGTTTGTTTGATGAAACTACTGCGATGGAGAAATTTGAAAAATGGAATGGTGAGCACGAAGAACTGGTGGCACGCCGTGAAGAAACACACCGCAAGCATAAAGCTGACAAACGCAATGAGACCATGAAAGAGTCAGTGCGCAAAATAGAGGAGAAAAATGCAGTAAGAGCTGCACAGATTGCTGAAGCCGAAGCTGAAGTAAATGCTGAAGATGCTGCTACTCCCGAAGCTACAGAAACCGCAGAAGCATAAAATGAGTTTAAACGATAAAAAAGAAAGCCCCGGATGTATCCGGGGCTTTCTTTTTTATCTGCCATTTTTTGCAGCCCTGATTTTTTGGAGGAGTTCATTACCCTGTTGAGCAACCGATGGGTCAACATCTATGGCGGTATTTACATTTTCAAGTGCGCCATTCAGGTTTCCCATGCTGGCCTGGGCTACACCAAGCTGCAAATATGCTTGTCCCATATTTGGGTTTTCCGTGGTAACATTTGTAAATATCTGCTCGGCCTTTTTAAAATCCCTGCGTTGCATGGCAATCTGCCCGGCCATGAATGCGGTTTGTAAATCAAGTGAGGATATTGTCAACGCTTTATCTACAGCTACTTGAGCAGAGTCAAGATTACCCATCATAGCGTATGATTCTGCCATTTCACTCCAAAGCTCCATGTCCTCCGGATACTTTTTAACGGCCTTGCTAAAATATTCAATTGCTTTCGGAAGGTCTTTTTCCTGCTTTGCCGTAAAGCCCTTGTATCCATTGCGTTCCGGGTCATTTTTTAGAATAGCACATATTGGCACCCCGTCAACCTCTATCACATGTATAGCCATTGACGATGGGAAATAGCCCTTTTGCAGTTGCTCCTTGTCCAGAAAACGGCCATAGTATACTGCATAATCCCAGTCCTTTTGGTTCTTTTCATAAAAACGGCTGTACATGGCTCGAAAGGGTATAGGGGAAACCTTCTCATATTCTACAAATGGCTCAGCACAGTTTGTCGCTATTACCGCAGTATCATTTGCAGGGCGTTTGTTCAGCTCGTTTTCTATGAGCCATTTGTATCCCTGCTTTACGGAATTCATGTAATAGTCAGTCTCATAAATCCCATAGGCGCTTTTTATTCCACCGGCCAATTCATTGAAATAGACATACTCATTAGGGTGGTTTGCAAACATAAATCTGGCAGGCAACGCTACAAGGATAACTATTATTCCTGCAAGTGCATACTTGCCGGAATTAGCTTTCAGCCTGTCAAATTCATAACTGAAATATACCGCCGCTACAACCACCATAGGGGGGATAACAAACATAGCATGCCGCAAGCCATCATACAATACAGATTTTTTATACAGGATGTACAGAACAGGAAACAATGCGGCAAACATTACCATCCAAAAATAAGCAGAAATGGGCTTCTTTCTTGCATACTGATTAAGTATAAAGAGTATACCACCCGCAAACCCTACCAGCAAATATAATGGCAACCCTATCAACAGCCACTTAGGTAGGTAATACCACGGAACCATAGAGGTGTCTATCCGGTGGCCTTCAAATAACATCTTCACAAAAAGCGGGTAAGTGGACATAACCCTTAAAGCCTCTAACGGATTGCTGAGAGGTGCTTCTAAAGCATAAGGCCACCAGAGTATGGCCACAATGTACCCTAACACACCCGCTACTATCAGGTGCTTTATACTGTTGCTGAATGCTTTTGTCTTTCTTATATTATTCTGCCAAACAGTAACAGCATAAAACAACAACATATAGGCTACCAACAGCAAACCGCCAATGCGAATACTGATACAGAGGGCTACTGAGAGCCCCATTAGTATAGTGTGTTTCCATTTCAGGTTTTCAATGTTCTTCAGCCAGATGATCATAGCATACAGGGCCAAAGCATAGGTAGCTGCAAATGGGGCATCTTTAGGATTACTGAATGCCTCGCCAAAATACCTGCCTGTGAAGAATAAAAACACAACTGCAAGAATTGCTGCAAGCCAGCCTTTAATCTCCTTTGCCAGCAGGCCCGTTGCCATTATCCCGGTAAAACTGAATAACATGGTCCAATAATGCCGGAAAAGGAATTCATCTTTGGGATGAAAAATACTTGTTAGCATGGATGCAAAACCATCAAAGAAGCCACCATAGTATTGCAACTCTTTTTTGAGAATGTAGGGGTCTGTCAGAACAGTTTTATCTGCCCCGAATGAACTGATATAGTCCCAAACAAACTTACCGTAGTTTCGCTGTGTTACTTCATCGCCGGTGATGCCATAGTGTGGTACAACTATAGCCATATAAACAAATATTGCTGCCAAAAGCATCCAGAATATCTTTTTCAGCATTTGTTCATTGAGTGCTTGCATATTACTCAGTATTTACGCCAAATATAATTTTAAAGCGTGGGATTAGAAAAACAAAAAAACAAGATTTGAAAACCTTGTTTATTCATTAATGACGGCTACGTACATTATTTCTTTCTGCTTTTTCTGAATTTTCTCATTATAGATACCAATACCCAGGTATCTTTCAGCGCTTTTTTAACAATAGCGAAAGAGGATCCCTTGCTTTGTCCATAGGTGCGTGGAAGGTATTTTGATTCTACTTCTATGACTTTTTTGCCAAGAAATAGTAGTTTGGCGCATACTTCACTTTCAATAAGCGAACTGGTAAGCTGCAGGTCTAACTGGTCGATGTCGGCTTTCTTATAAATTTTTGTCCAGTTTACGTCTCTGAGGTCTATGCCAATAAATACTTTGTTTAGTTCTTTATTGAATAGGGAGAGTATATTCCTGAAAATACTGTAAGACGTATTCTCTTTTCGGTAAAAGGAAACGAAGTAGCCTTCGGGTACATCCGCATAAGGGAGATACTCAGTAACATCAAATTGCCCGTCCCCGGGAATAAAAGCAATGTTCTCGTACACACAATGTTCATATACCGAGCGTAATGCCCCTCCGATACCCTTGTTTTGCGGGTGAAAGACGGCTTTCACCTCAGGAAATAGGGTCGCAAGCTTCTTTGCAATTTCACCGGATCCATCTGTGCTGCAATCATCAACTATAACAATCTCGAATGTATTCGTGATTTTCTGCATTACCTCACGCAACTGCCTGACAACCTGTTCTAGCGACCCGGCCTCATTATAACATAAAACTCCGACAGACCAGGTTTGCATACGTTGCGATTAGTAAGCGTTTACAACATCAATAACACGCGACACTTCTTCATCCGTCAATTCGGCAAACATCGGTAATGATACGCATTGACTGGCGAGATATTCAGAATTAGGAAAATCGCCAACATTGTAACCAAGGTGCGCGTATGCTTTCTGCAAATGGCAGGGAACAGGGTAGTGGTAAGCAGCGATAATGTCGTTCTTCTCCAGATGCTTAACAAAAGTGTCTTTATCGGCAACAGTAACCACAAAGAGGTGATAAATGCTGGTGGCCCATGATGGCTGCGCCTGCATCTTTATTTTAGGGTTAGTAATATTTTTTTGGTAAAGGGCTGCTATTGCCTGGCGTTTTTCATTCCAGCCCTGCAGGTATTTCAACTTTACACTAAGGGATGCGCCTTCAAGGCCGCCCATACGCATGTTATAGCCAATCTCATCATGATAGTAGCGTACTACACAGCCATGATTACGCAGGCTGCGTATATGTGTGGCATATTTTTCATGATTGGTAGTCACGCCACCTGCCTCGCCACACGCACCCAGGTTCTTCCCGGGATAAAAGCTAAAACATGCCATTTCGCCGAAACCACCCACGCGCACATTGTTGTACAGAGCGCCCTGCGCCTGCGCCGCATCCTCTATCATAAAGAGGTTATGCTTATCTGCTATTTTTTTTACAGCGTCTATATCAAAGGGCTGGCCATATAGATGAACACCGATAATAGCTTTGGTGTTCTTAGTAATCTTAGCCTCAATTTTTGTCGCATCTATCTGCCATGTGTCCGGGTCGCAGTCTACAAATACCGGCGTAGCCCCGGCATGAGAAACGCCCCATGCTGTGGCAATAAAAGTATTCGCAGGTATAATTACCTCATCGCCGGCTCCAATACCCAGTGCCATCATCGCAAGGTGTAGTGCCGTGGTGCCATTATTGACACCCATAGCGTATTTTGTACCGCAGAATGCAGAATATTCATTTTCAAATTTTTCTACAAAAGGGCCACCTGAAAAAGCGGTCTTCTCATATACTTGCTCAAATGCTGCGAATATTTCGCTTTTGATTTGCTGGTGTTGCCTTTTAAGGTCAAGGCAGTGAATTTGTGACATAATTATCGGGTAGTATTTTATACGTTTCTTAAAAATTTCGCCGGGTTACCGGCTACTATAGTATTGGGGGCAACATCTTTTGTAACAACCGACCCCGCGCCCACTATAGCCCCTTCGCCCACAGTAACACCACATAATATGGTTACAGATGACCCAATAGAAGCACTCTTCTTAATGCGGGTCTCTTCTAGTTTCCAGTCGGCTTCTGTTTGCACACTACCATCTGGGTTAGTGGATCGGGGAAAACGGTCATTGATGAAGGTCACGTTATGACCAATGAACACATTATCCTCAATATGCACCCCTTCACAGATAAAACTGTGGCTGGATATTTTGCAATTTTTGCCTATTGTGGCACCCTTTTGTATCTCTACGAAGGCACCCACCTTAGAGTTATCGTCTATAGAACAACCATATGCATTTACAAAATCGAAGATGCGGACATTCGTCCCTACTTTAACGTTGTTCAGCGATTGTTTTTCGGTATTTTTAGTAATTAATTCCATTTAGGTTCAGTCGAATTTTATTGCTACTTCTTTCCCTTTGTTCTTTATTGATTCCTGCGCAGCCTCAAGCACTTTCACCACTTCCAGCCCCACTTTCCAGTCAGACACCGGTGTTGTACCTTTTTCTATTGCGCTGATAAAATCTGCTGCCATACCCGCAAGAGCCTCACGCTGTTCCAGTTTGGGCACATATATGTCGCCTACACGATAATCTATCAATAGTTTGCGTTTGTCTTCGTCACTTTTCACAGTATAGCCCGTATCATATACTTTCACCTTTTCACTAGGCTCCACATCATCAAAAACAACCATTTTCTTAGTGCCGCCAATCAGCATCTTACGTATTTTTACTGGTGACGACCATGAACACGAAAAGTGCGCAATGTGCTGTGCATCGTAATTGACCGTTAGATAAGCCACGTTTTCTATACCATTGGGTGTGTGCGAAATACCTGTTGCACTTACACTTACCGGTTTACCGGGTACAAGGTAGAACAGGATAGAGATATCATGTGGCGCCAGATCCCACAACACATTTACATCAGGCTGAAAAAGTCCCAGGTTGATACGTGTGGAATCAAAATATTGTATGTCTCCTATCTCTCCCGACGTGATGAGGTCTTTAATTTTGCGCACCGCCCCTGTATAGAGGAACGTATGGTCAACCATCAATACCAACCCTTTAGCCTTGCTGATGGCTACCAGTTCCTCCGCCTCTGCCGACGATTGCGTCATCGGTTTCTCTATCAACACATGCTTACCATGCTCCAGGGCCTTTTTTGCCAAAGGATAATGGTACTGCACAGGGGTGGCAATCACCACGGCTGTAACAGCAGGGTCGCTCAAAGCATCATCGAAATTTGAGGTAGTGCGAATGTACGGGTACTGTTTTTTTATTATTTCCAGCCTTTCCGGGCGCATATCAATCACCCATTCCACTTTGGAACCGGAAACCATCGAGAAGTTACGAACAAGGTTTGGCCCCCAATATCCATAGCCAATAATTGCAATTCCTGCCATTGTTGATTTATAAAGTCGGCAAATTTACTAACGTTTGCCCTACTTTAATAGTATTAAAACAATATTATTATAAATTACTTTTAGCCAATAAAAAGCCCCGGACAAAGTGCCGGGGCTTATATCTGAATTACATTTTTTTATTGGTTCACTACCACCGGAGCTATTGCTTTTACCTCAGTTTTCATTTTTGCTTCCGGCTTCACATCTTTATGCATATTTGCAATGGTCGGCGCAATCACCAGTGCCACGATTGACATCAATTTGATAAGGATGTTCATCGATGGGCCTGATGTATCTTTAAACGGATCACCCACTGTATCTCCGGTAACGGATGCCTTGTGCGGCTCTGATTTTTTGTAGAATATTTCGCCGTTTATTTCCACGCCTTTTTCAAACGATTTTTTAGCGTTGTCCCATGCGCCACCTGCATTGTTTTGGAACATACCCATCAGCACACCACTTACAGTAGCCCCTGCAAGGAAACCACCCAGCGCCTCAGCGCCAAGGCCAGGCATAAAACCGATAACAAGCGGGGATATGATCGCAATAGCACCCGGAGCAACCATCTTCTTGATAGACGCCTGTGTAGATATAGCCACACATTTGTCGTACTCAGGTTTGCCCGTACCTTCCATAATGCCGGGGATAGTACGGAACTGGCGGCGAACTTCTTCCACCATTGCCATTGCGGCCTCACCTACAGCCCTTATGGCGAGGGAAGAGAAAATGAATGGGATCATACCACCTACAAAAAGGCATGCAAGAACGTTGGCCTTATAAATGTCAATACCCTCAATACCCGCAACACCTACGAAAGCCGCGAAAAGTGCCAGTGCTGTAAGTGCTGCCGAAGCTATCGCAAAACCTTTACCTGTTGCAGCGGTAGTATTACCTACTGCGTCAAGGATGTCTGTGCGCTCGCGTACTTCTTTAGGCAATTCGCTCATTTCAGCTATACCTCCCGCGTTGTCAGCTATCGGGCCGAAGGCATCTATTGCCAGTTGCATCGCTGTTGTAGCCATCATACCTGCGGCTGCTATAGCCACACCATAAAGGCCGGCACATTCATAAGAACCCCATATGCCACCTGCCAGCACAAGAATGGGCAGGGTAGTTGACTCCATGCCTATTGCCAGCCCGCCGATAATGTTTGTGGCATGGCCGGTAGACGACTGGCGGATAATGCTAAGCACAGGGCGTTTGCCCATAGCTGTATAATACTCGGTGATCATACTCATCAGCGTACCTACCACAAGTCCTACGATAATAGCCCCAAATACGCCGTTAGCAGTAAACTCATGGCCGCGAAGGCTCATAGTGGGAGGTAATATCTGGTGCACAAGGAAATAACACGCAATACCTGTAAGCACAATAGACCCCCAGTTACCCATATTCAGTGCTTTCTGAACTGCGGCAGTGCTGTTGCCTACGCTGTCAGAAATACGAACAAACAATGTACCAATGATAGACAATATGATACCAACACCAGCTATCATCATTGGCAGCAGGATAGGAGCCATGCCACCGAAATTATCACCTGCCGAGGAGGTTTCACGGCCAAGTACCATCGTGGCAAGTACTGTTGCCACATAAGAACCGAAAAGGTCAGCACCCATGCCTGCCACGTCGCCCACATTATCACCTACGTTATCAGCTATTGTTGCCGGGTTGCGGGGGTCATCTTCAGGTATTCCTGCTTCTACTTTACCTACAAGGTCAGCGCCTACGTCGGCCGCTTTGGTATAGATACCGCCACCTACGCGGGCAAACAATGCGATGCTTTCAGCCCCTAATGAAAAACCTGTCAGCACTTCAATGGTGCGCTCCATTTCCTCACTGTCTACAGCAGCATTGGGTGCAAAAATCATTTTGAGGATGATAAACAAGCCGCCAAGACCCAGTACTGCAAGGCCGGCAACGCCAAGCCCCATTACAGAACCACCACCAAAAGACACATTAAGCGCTTTTGAAAGGCTGGTGCGCGCAGCTTCAGCGGTGCGCACATTAGCTTTTGTAGCTATACGCATACCAATAAACCCTGCCAGCGCACTGAAGAACGCCCCAATAAGAAATGCAATTGCAATCAGCCAACTAGATTTCTCATTACTAGCTCCCATGAAAGCGAGTAACAGGCCGGCAATAATCACAAAATAAGTAAGTACTTTATATTCCGCTTTCAGGAAGGCCATTGCCCCTTCTGCTATATAAGTGGAAATTTCCTTCATCCGGGCGTTTCCGGCATCTTGTTTACTAACCCACGCACTCTTCATAAATGTGTATAAAAGAGCGAGAACACCAAATGCTGGTACGAGGTAAAAAAGTGTCGTCATGTATGTATATTGTTAAAATTTGAGTGTGCAAAGATATGCGTTTGATTGATAAAACCATAAACACTCTATAACGTTTTTATTCCCTTCATGTTAAGTCATCTGGTATGCATAATAAGAATATTGTTCTTGCGTTTGAATTTGGGTTTAGATTTGCAGGGAATGTCTATATTAGCATTTCTTTTTTAGTATTATGTTCAGGGGCTTTTGGCGCAGAATAGTCATATTTATTGTTTTACTCCTTGTCATTGTCATCGGGAGTACTGACTATATTGTAAGCAGGACAACGGAGAAACAACTCTTCACCAATATAGATTCGATACCTAAGAACAAAGTAGGTCTGCTGTTGGGCACCGCTAAATATAAAGATAAATCTAGGCAGATCGTTAACCCGTATTACCAGAACAGGATAGACGCGGCGGTAGCCTTATATATGGCCGGGAAAATTGATTTTATCATAGTAAGCGGCGATAACAGCACGGCATATTACAATGAACCTGCTTTAATGAAAGCCGACCTGATGGCAAAAGGGGTGCCGGAAAAGAAGATATATATGGATAATGCCGGTTTCCGGACGCTCGACAGCATTCTGCGGTGCCGCGATATTTTTTGTGAAAAAGAGATAACTATCATATCGCAGGAATTTCATAATGAACGTGCTTTGTATATTGCCAATCATAAGAACATTACCGCAGTAGCCTTCAATGCCGCCGATGGGGGCTCGTTCTGGGATACAATCACCCGCGAGAAACTGGCAAGGGTAAAAATGATGCTTGACCTGCTCCTAAATAAACAGGCTAAATATTACGGGGCTAGGATAGAGATAAAGTAAACACCAAACCCCTAAAGGGGCTTCACAATGTAATTCCTAAATAATGAGGGGAAGTCCCTTTAGGGATTTAGGGTTTTATGCCTTTTAAATTCTTTATTCCTGTCAAATAAATAGCGGTAGGTACTCAGTGTGCGGCTGCGCTTATTGGTAAGGCTTTCCGCAATGTTGATCATCTTAGGGTTGAAGTCACCTACCCATTGCATTTCATATTCGTCATACCGCGCCATTGGTGGTATCACTTTTGCCCCTTCAATGATTATATATGCGTCCACTCCCTTACCCTGAAACTCAGGTATGATACCGAACACCAGCCCGACAAACCTGTCGCATTTACCAAATTTCTTGAGCCACAGGAAATACAGCTTTTGAAGCAACCCGAATTTGCCGTTCATGTGTTTAAACCATTGGTTCAGGTCGGGTAGGTTTATCCATATAGCTATCGGTTCATCCTTATAGTAGGCAAACCAGCAAAGGTGTTCGTCCATCACCGGTTTCATGGTGTTGAACATTTTGATGACTTGCTTTTCTTCCAGCGATTTGCCGCCGCCATGCCCCGCCCAGGCTTTGTTGTACACGTAAGTAAAGTCTTTGGCAAATTTGGTCAGGTTCTTCTTTTGTATCCAGCGGGCGCTGTAATTAGGGTCTTCGGACACTTTTGCATGCCGGTCCCAATACTTTTCATCCAGCTTATCCTGAACATTCATGCCAAAACAAATCTGATTATAATACGTTTTAAAACCATAGTTCTCGAACAACTGAACGTAGTATGGCGGGTTATAGTTCATGCAGTAAAGGGGAGGGGAGAAACCATCCACCTGCAGCCCCCACCATTTGTCGCGCTCACCAAAGTTTATAGGGCCATCCATCGCCTCCATGCCCCGCTCTTGCAGCCACTGCTTACAATGGTCAAACATAAAGTTGGCAGCGGCCTGGTCGTTGATACATTCAAAGAAACCAATGCCGCCTGTGGGTTGTTCCTCCTTGTACTGCCTGTTTACAAAGGCTGCTATCCTTCCAATCACTTTGCTGCTTGCATCTTTCAACAGCCATCTTTTACATTCCCCCCGTTTGAAGAATTTATTCTTAGCCGGATCAAAAACCTCTTCTATATCCTTATCCAGCGGGCGTATCCAGTTGAGGTCATTCCTATAAATATCAATTGCTACCTGCAGAAACGCCCGTTTATCAGCCTGTGTTATTACTTCATGCATTTGCATCACACTGTAAAAATAGGATAAATGAAGAAATGCCGGCAAACCAACTATACATAAAACACAAATACCGGCCATTGGCCGGTATTTGTTATAGATTTTCCGAAAGTATTGTCACCACCTTCTCCTTTGGCTGTTATTCCGACGCTGGTTGTTGGTATTCCCGGCCACGGCATTTGGCCGTTGTACTACTTCTTTGTTTTTTGGCGGGTTTATTTTCACCTGCCCGCTTTCGGCCATTGGGTAGGGGTGGTTTTCTACAACATTTACTTTGCGCGCTATCAGTTTTAGAATATTCCTCCAGTCTGCCATTTCTTCATTGTCGCAAAACGACATGGCAATACCACTTGCCCCGGCACGCCCGGTACGGCCTATACGGTGCACATAGGTCTCCGGCACTTCTGGTATCTCGTAGTTGATCACATGGCTCAGCAGGTCCACATCTATGCCCCTTGCGGCAATATCAGTAGCTATCAATGCTCTTATCCGACCGTCTTTAAAATTGCTGAGTGCACGCTGACGTGCGTTCTGGCTTTTATTGCCATGTATTGCCTCGGCGGTAACACCAACTTTGTGTAGGTCTTTAACCACTTTATCAGCCCCATGCTTGGTGCGGGTAAATACCAATACACGTGTTATAGACTTATCGTCAAGCACATGGTGCAGCAGCGATTTTTTGTCCTTCTTATCTACAAAGTACACAGATTGGTTTATCAACTCGGCTGTGGTGGCCGGTGGGGCCACTGCTACCTGTTCCGGTTTTACGAGTATGGTATTGGCCAGCTTTTGTATCTCCGGCGGCATTGTGGCACTGAAAAATAGTGTCTGCCTTTTCTGCGGCAGTTTAGCCACTACCCGTTTTACATCATGAATAAAGCCCATATCCAACATACGGTCAGCCTCGTCCAGCACAAAAATGCCTATGTCTTTCAGATTGATATAGCCCTGGTTCATCAAGTCTAGCAGCCTGCCTGGCGTAGCAATGAGTATATCTATACCCCTGTTCAATGCCTGCACCTGCGCGCCTTGTGGCACCCCTCCGAATATGACGGTATGTTTCAGCCGCAGGTTCCGGCCATAGGCCGCAAAACTCTCGCCTATCTGTATGGCCAGTTCACGCGTAGGGGTCAGTACCAGCACTTTTATGTGCTTATGTTCACGTTCCGCATGTTTGGCATGCAGCAATTGCAATATCGGGATTGCAAAGGCAGCTGTCTTTCCGGTGCCTGTTTGGGCGCAGCCCAGCAGGTCTTTCTGGCTCAGTACTATAGGTATGGCCTGTTCTTGTATCGGGGTAGGTTGTTTATACCCTTCTGTCTCCAGCGCTTGTAATATGGGCGCTATGAGGTTCAACTCATTAAATGTCATTACTTGGTTTTAAAAATTAACTAAAATCCTGTTTTTCTACAGGTAACTGCCTGTACCATTTCCCGATATGCTCAGGAGGGAAAGGTGTGGTTCACAAGCTGTTTTAAAAAGGTTGGAAACACGCGTTATTGTGCAAAAGTACGGAATAATATATTGCTGGCAAAATTTATATATTTCATGGCACTATTTTTTTACAGGAAAACTATAAACGATTTTTATGAAAACCATCACCACACTCGTGCTGCTCACAGTTGTTATATTAGCATCCTGCTCAAAAGACAGAACTTGTCATTGCAGAATAGCCTATGGGGACAGCGTTGTTACTGCCACATATTTAATAGATAAAGCCACTGAAAGTAGGGCCGTTGAGGTCTGCGACCTCTATGAACGGCAACAGAATGGCGTAATCCCAAATGCGAAAACCACCTGCGGCCTTTAGATTCTTCCAATAAGTAGAATATCTGTTTCAGCAGATTAGGTAATGCCTTCCTGAATAGCCTCGTGAAATGGTTTTGCAGCCGGAAAATTGGCGGAATTATTTTTATAATATACCACTCAAATCCGCGCCCACACTGCACCACAAAACCGTCATGGTACAGTTTCTGTACCAGCATGTTTTTTTTATTTTGCAGCAAACACCATATTACCGAACTTTACTTAACACCCGCAAAAACGGGTCATGCTCTTTGAAATATTGCTTTGTGAATTTGGTACTTCCTTCGTAGATCATCCTGAGCTTGCCGAAGGGGTGGTTTATCTTTTTTCACTCCCGGACTTATTTATCTACTTTCTTCTGTAAAAAAAGTGCGCAAATAGTGCGCAAAAAATATTTTGTTGTTAATTGAAATACTTATAGTTATCCGTTAAATTATGCACCCAAAAAAAACGTGCAAAAAATCCTTGAGCTAAGAAATACAAGGAGTGGTACTCGCAAATAAATAAGCCGGCGGGATTAATCCCGCCGGCTTTCTATAAACGACAATCTTTAGGCTGATACAATTAGAATTTAGTCCATGTTTTCCACCATGTATCGCCCACACCTGCTGCACCACGGAAAGTAGTAGCTGTAAAGAAGCTGTTCAGTTTGCCGCTGGTAGTAGCGCCTGATGCTGCCGGAGAACCTGAAGCTGCTGATGGATCGAATGCTGCACCTGCGCCATAAGGAGCTGTGAGGCCTGCCTCAGATGTCGCAGTCTTGATTACATTGTTCCAGCTTGCGGTAGCAAAAAGTGTAGTCAGGTTAAGCCCCGTAGAAGCTGTTCCTGTAGTATCAAGTGATTTTGTCATGCCACCTACTATATTGCCTTTTAATTCGATGTCGCCGTTTATCAGGTTTGTGCCGCATTTAGAACCATCAATCAGGATTCCGGTAGGGTAACCAAGTAGGATGGAGTTGATGATAGATATGCGTGAATTCCTTCTGATGTGCGCAGCGCGCTTGAAGTTAGAAGCTATTGTGGTTGATGCGTCCTGCTTTGGGCCAATGATGGTTACGTTAGCAAAGACAGGAGCAGTGAAAGGAGCAGTAGTAGTACCGCTTGCGTCATTGTCCGACTCAAAACTGTTGGAACCTGAAACGTCCGCCTTGTCTTTGTCGCGGATGGCTATGGCAAACTGTATGCTGCCATGGAAACCGAAATCAGTATCGAAGTCGTCGTCAAGTGTTTTGTAAGAGATAAGGTGCTTTGCGTTCACCGCACCGCCAAACCACTCGAAAGCGTCATCGTAACCATACATAACCTCTACATAGTCTATTTCTGTTCCGCTGCCTACAGCACCCATAGTGAGTGAGTTAAGCTCTTTATCGGGTTGGAAAGGATAACCTGCATACTCAATACGCACATATTTCAGTTTTCCTGAGTTGTCAGCGTCGTTGGAACCGCCGTAGATGCCGTCGCCATTTGAGTTGTTGATGCCGCCTTCTATTTCGCCCTGGCCTGCAACGCTGTTGAATGACGTATTTGTTGTAGCATAGCCCAACATCACTATTCCACCCCAGTCACCATAGGTTGGCGCCGCTTCTGCTGAAGTGAATACGACAGGCTTATCCATAGTACCCACAGCTACGAGTTTTGAACCACGGGTAACTACAAGCGCATTTTTGCCCTTGCTTACTTTTATGGTCACACCCTCAGGTATGGTTAACGTAGCACCATTCTTAATGTACACCATTGCTTCCATAGTGTATGTACTGTTGGCAAGCAGTGTTCTGTCAGCAGTAATGTCTGCATTGAGTACATAACCATTAGGGTCAACCGAAGTTGGTGTTGGCGTAACGGTGTTATTTGATTTTTTCTTACATGCCGTTACTGTAAAAAGTAACATGGATAATGCCGCGAGGCCTGTGATAATTTTTTTCATCGTTTTTTTTAATGTTTACACAAAGGTCTTGCAGCAATGTTATCGGGGTATTACCGCCCGATTAAGTAAATGTTTATTCATGGTTAATTTTATGTAAACTAATTAATAGAAGAAGACCCCACACAGTGCTGTGCGGGGCCTTTTCTATTTTGGTTAATATACTATTTGATGCTGTATGAGAATGACAACGCGTAGGTAGTACCGGTCAATCTTGATATCCTCAAGAAATCACCATTATTATCGTACTTGCCATTGTCATTTTTGTCCTGGTAGAAATTTGCCCTTTTGTTCAGAATGTCTGTAATGGTGAACTTTATGTCAGCATTTCCTTTCAGTATTTTCTGCGATATCTGAAAGTCAAACAGTGGCCTTGGTGCTTCCCAAATGTGAGGGTTTTGTTCATTGCCCACCAGGAATATACGCCTGCCTATCATATTGAAAAGCAGAGTGGCATTGGTGCCTGATTTCTCACTTTCAAACTGTATTCCACTGTTTATCACATACGGTGACTGTCCCTGCATGGGCCTGTCGGCTTTTACATCATTGCCCGCTGCGTCCTTCATGTTGAAGGCGATTTTGTTGTAGATATAGGATGCATTTGCGAATACGGTAAATGGTTTGAATATCTTGCCGGGTATAAAATCAAGCCCCTTCCTGAATTCAACTTCCAGACCGGAGCTGGTGGCGGCAGGTGCGTTGTTGTACGTGAATGAGAAAGTATTCACACCTGACTCATTATAAAACTGTTCAATCGGGTTGTTGAAATGTTTATAGAAAGCGCCTACTGTTATCAACTCCCCGTTGCGTGGGTAAAGTTCATAACGCACGTCTACATTGGTTATCTTGGTTCGTTTCAAGTCAGGGTTGCCCTGGACTGCGGCTAGCAGTTCAAAATCATAAAACGCGAAAGGGGAGAGCTCCCTGAACTCAGGCCTGATGACAGTCTGCGATGCACAGAACCGGAGGTTAGACTTGTCATTATATTTATAGGTCAAATTCACCGAAGGAAGGAAATCGCCGACATTCTTATCCAGGTTAACCGGTTTATTGCTTCTGAAGCCATTCAACTGCTGGTTGAAGTTTTCATAGCGTACACCCCATACCACCCTGAATTTATCGCCAAATGAGTTGTCAAGCATCAAGAATGCCGCATTCAGCAAGCTGTTTGCAGTATAGTCATAGTCTTTGTCACTAAGCTCACCTAAAGTGTAGCCATTCGTGGCATTGATATTGGCGGCTGAGAATATCTGGTCATTGGGCAATGAGTTAAGGTCGTTATTGCCACCCACCATACCAAACGGGCGTGAGTTGAACACACGGGCCTTGCTTTGTGCCATATAGCCTATTTTTATATTTTGGGGTTGACCAAACATATTAACCTGCTTTGCTGCATCAATGCTACCCAAGGCAATATTATCTGTCAGATCTGAGTAGAACCTGCTGGATGAGGCAAGCGAAGGTAGATAACCCTGTACCAGAGCATAGTAAACACTGTCACCATCCGAACGCCTGTATTCCATCCTGCGAAGATTTGGCTGGTCCTGGCGAAGGCGTACATAACTGGTATTCCAGTTTACTTTTATTTTTGACCCTTCCAGGTAGTGGTTACCCATTAATTGAGAGGTGAGGTATTTAGTGGATTTGAACCCAAGCTGGTAGGCAGTTACATCTGCACCATAGTCATTATTCCTGCCATTACGGATAAGGGTGTTATCCATTCCGTTCACATTGAACAGGTTCTTGAACGATATTTTGTTATTCTTGTTCAGTTCAAGGGTTAGGTTGGCCAAGGCACCCCACAGCACTTCCTCCGTATATGATTGTTCGCTGAAATCAAGTGTTTTTTGCACCGCACCGGACTGGTTATAAAACGCTCTTAGGAAGTCAGTTGTACGGTTTTGTTTGTTGTAATTTATTGAGAATATAGCACCAAGCTTTTTTTTCCCAAGCTTTGTGTTGATGCCCCCTGATGCCTGGATATTCGCATTAAGCGGTCCGATTTTCTTATCATATGCCCAGTCATTCTTGAATTCTTTGGCGTATTGGGCCCTGTTTTCCAAGGTTGATGCCCTGAATCCATCCTTGCCGGGTATGGCTGATGGAAGTGCGCGGGTTCCATCATCAATACCCAGCCAGTCCATGCTGCCGCCTTTATAGTAATAGAAATCCTTGCCAAACGTCTGTGAATTAGCCCCGGCACCGACCAGTACAGAGAAAAAGTTCTTGCTCGGAATATCTTTGGTATTTATCTGAATCAGCCCGCCCGCAAATTCGCCGGGTAGGTCGGGAGTGGCAGCCTTGTTGATGACAATGTTGTCTATCATCCCGGATGGGAAGATGTCGAACGAAAACGTCTTCCGGTCGGGTTCTGTGCTGGACAGCAACGAGCCATTTAGTGTAGCCTGATTGTAGCGGTCAGCCAGTCCGCGCACTATCAGGTATTTACCTTCCTGTATAGATGCCGATGAAACTCTTTTCAGTACCTCGCCCGTATTTCTGTCCGGCGATTTCCTTATGGCTTCTGCCGATACCACCTGCGCCACTGTATTGGTGTTTTTCTGATAAAGTATCATCGCGCTGATATTTTCTTTCTTTAGGGAGGTCTGTACGACTACTTCCTTAAGCTCGGTGCCGCTGGCCGCTGATAAAAGAATGTTCAGGGTCACTTCATTGTTGTCGGCAATAGTCACTTCGCCAACCTCTTTTGGCTGATAACCAACGTACTTTATTTCTATCGTATAAGTTCCATTTTCAGTCGGCAGCATGAAGTTGCCGTCTATATCAGTGACAGTCCCTATTGTGGTCCCTTTTATGGTCACAACAGCTCCTATTACCGATTCGCCGTTTTTTTCGTCAGACACTTTTCCGGTTATTTTCCCGGCCCCGAATGACTTAATAAATGATAATGAAAAGAGAGCAATAAAAATGAAATAACGCATGTAAATAATTTTCAACAAAGGTCACATCCTAATGTTATGACATTGTTACCCGAATATTACTTCAACGTTATTATTGTTACCAAAAGGTTACCTGCATATTAACGAATGTTCATTTTGCACGTTTTTCTATGGCCCCGATTTATTTTTGTTTTGGATAACACTTTGTGTTTATTGATTTAATGCATACTTTTATTGTGAGTATTTATCGAACCAATGAAATTATTTACCATGAAGAAAATATTTATTTTTATAGCTTTCACTTTGCCATTCAGTAATCTGATGGCACAGACTTCCATTACCAATGGCAATTTCGAAGCATGGGGAAATACTACTCCCGGTCTTTCATCTGAGCCCACCGGGTGGTACTCTAATCAGTCCGGGTCTACAATTGCTTCCCTCGGTCCGCAAACATGCTTCAAGGATATTACGGTTTTTCATGGTGGTGCGGCTTCTGTTAGGGTTGAGTCAAAACTATATCTGGGTAGTGTTGTGAATGGAAACGTGACCACAGGTGTAGTGAATGCCCCTAATACTACTAAGTCAAACGGGTATATAGGTACCATTAACTATACTACTTCAGCTGATGTAAGGCGTATGGCATTTGTTGGAAGGCCCGATAGCATTGTAGGCTGGTATCAGTATACCCAGGGTGCAGGCTCAGAGCAGGGTAAGATAAGGGCGATACTCCATACCTCTGATTACTTTGATCCCGAAACACCCACTACTTACCATGCCAACCCAACCGCCAATAAAGTAGGCGATGCAACTTTCCTTACACCATTTTCAAATGTTACTTCCTGGACACGTTTTAGCGTGCCCTTTACCTATACTGCGACCACTGCGCCGGCTTACATAATGATCAATGTCACATCTTCTGCCGACCAGGCAACAACTGTTGCCGGCAGTAAATTATGGCTCGATGATCTGGCTGTTGTTTACAACAGCACAACGGCTATTAACACTGTTTCTCTCAGTGTCGGCAATGTGGATGTTTATAGTTATGGCAATACCGTTTACGTGAATTTCCTAAATGGCACCGAAGAGCTATCGCAGATAAAACTTTATGACCTGACGGGCAGAAATGTGTTGTGCGAAAGTATGAAAAGCAATCAGAGTTATACATTTGCCCTACCTGGCCTGAGTTCAGGTATATATGTTTACGAACTGAACAACGCTGGTTTTTGTAAAAAAGGCAAGTTATTCATACAATAGGGTCACTATTATAACGATAAATGCGGCTACCGGTTTTTTTCGCCTGTCTGGCGATTTTTCCGTTGTATATTAATAGCGCATCTGCGCAAACAACAGGTGTCCTTACAGGGAAAGTATTTTCCGGAAGGTCCAAAGAACCGTTGGGCAGCGCCACCATCCGTTCTTTGAGCAATCCCTCAATTGGAACGGCAACCAATGCAGATGGCGAATACTCCCTGGCTTTGGATACCGGTTTTCAGAAAATTATTTGTGCTTATATTGGCCATACCAATGATACTTTCTCTGTATTCATAAGAAGTGGGAGTGCGAATATCAGGAACATCAGTATGGTGGCATCTTCCGAGTTGCTGAAAACTGTAGTTGTATCGTCCGGGAGATTTGCTCAGAAAATAGAGGAACTAACGGTGTCAATGGAGGTTTTGAAACCTTCATTGATCAATAACAAAAACACTACTAGTATCGAGACCGCCTTGGAACAGGTACCGGGGCTTACCATTATTGACAATGACCCACAGATTCGTGGTGGCAGTGGCTTCACATTTGGTGTGGGCAGCAGGGTTGCTGTTGTGGTGGATGGTATACCTCTGCTTACGGGCGATGCGGGGCGCCCCGAATGGAATTATATCCCGGTAGAAAATATTTCACAGGTGGAAATTATTAAAGGTGCTTCATCGGTACTATACGGTTCTTCAGCTATTAATGGCGTGATCAATATACGTATGGCATATCCCACAGATACACCTAAAACGGTGATAAATTACTCTGCCGGTGGTTATAGCGCTCCTCAAAAACCTGCAAAAAACTGGTACGGAAGCTCTTGGCCGGGTATGATGAACCTTAATTTGCTCCATTCAAGAACAATAAATAAGCATCTTGACCTTGTTGTTGGCGGCAATTTCAATATGGATCAGGGATACATAGGTCCGGCCCCGGCAATGCACTACATACCCTGGGACCTGAAACTGGCTATGAAGCTGACAGATTCCATCCGAACATTCAACAATGATGATATGTTGAAGTTGAGGGGGCGGCTTAATTTTAGCATACGCAATCGTTCGCGGAAAATACAGGGGTTGAGCTACGGTGTCAATGGCAACAGTATGCTGAATAAGACCAATATGGCTTTTGCATGGCTTGATGATTCTGCCGGCCTTTATCAAGGGTATCCGGGTGCAGTTTTTATACAAGATCAGTTTCTCTTCAATATTGACCCCTTCATTAAATACCATTCAGGCAATGGAACAAGCCATAGCCTCGTTACACGTATTTTTCGAACAGACAATACAATAACCAACATTGTAAACGTTCCCGATACAACTGCAACGGCACCGGATCCCAACAACCAATCCAATAATGGCACTTTTTACTATGGGGAGTATCAACTACAGCGCCATATTGAGAACTATAAATTCACTGTTACCGCAGGTGCCGTAGGGAGTATCGCTAACTCTTATGCTCAATTGTATGTGTCGAGTGGCACCCCGGAAAATAAGACAACGAATGCAGCAGGGTATATTCAGTTCGATAAAAAAGCCCTGGGCATTCTGAACTTATCCGGCGGACTGAGATATGAGTATTTCAAAACAAACAGCATGCAACCTATAGCCAGGCCTATATTCAGGGCTGGCCTGAGCGCACATGTATTGAAGGGTTCGTGGCTAAGGATGTCATATGGAGAAGGTTTCCGGTACCCCACAATAGCGGAAAGGTTCATATCTACGAAAGCTGGCCTCTTTGGTATCTTCCCGAACCCGGGAATAGAGCCTGAAACCAGCAAAAATTTTGAGGTTGGCCTCAGGCAGGGTTTTCAGATAGGTGGCTGTATGGGATATGTCGACATTGCGGGGTTCAGCCAGAATTATCACAATACAATCGAGTACTTGTTCGGTTCATGGGATACATCTGTGGCGCTGTTCGGTTTCAAATTTGTTAACACGGGTGAGTCCCGTGTGAATGGTGCCGATATCTCATTAGTGCTCTCAACACCGGAAAGTAATAAGTATTTTGGCATCACGGCCATGGCAGGGTATACCTATGTAGTCCCGGTATCTCTTTCCCCAGACTTAGTTTATGCACAAACAAAACCCATCTTTGGTTTTAATGACTCCTTGAAAACCTACAAGAACAGCAGCATGGACACAACCGGGAATATTTTAAAATATCGTTTCAGGCACATGATAAAGGCTGATGTGGAACTGCGTGTGTTGAAATTTGCAATAGGGCTGAGCTACCGGTATTACAGCAAAATGGGAAACATAGATAAGGCTTTCCAGGATATCGAAACACTGACCGGAGCGATACAATATCTGCCACAGATCAAAGCTACGGGATATTGGTCGGCACATCATGATTTTCACGTTGTTGATGCCAGGATCAGCTATAAATTAACAAGCAAACAGAAGGTGTCTATCGTGGCTAATAACCTTTTCAATGTTCCGTATTTTCTAAGGCCACTGAAAATCGAATCGCCACGCACAATTGCCGTGCAGTACATTTATACTTTTTGACCAAGTGAAAAGGTTTAGGACAACAACTGCTCTATCTTTAGAAAACCATCTGAAGGCTTGAGATTTTCCCACAACATCTCGTAAACAATTGTAGCAATGGGAATCTGAATGGCGTATTCCCTGGAAACTGATTGCATGCCCCTTGCCGCATAGTATCCTTCCGCTACCATATTCATTTCCAGCATCGCGGCCTTTACGGTATAGCCCTTGCCTATCATAGTGCCGAAGGTACGGTTACGGCTGTGCAGCGAGTAGCAGGTCACAAGCAGGTCGCCAAGGTAAGCGCTGGTATGAAAGTCTGGGTTTTCATTCGAAGGGTGTACCTTTTCGAAATGGTCTTGCAGGAAATGATACATCTCCCGGTAACAATTAGTGATGTACACACTCAGGAAATTATCACCATAATCAAGTGCGCGGGCTATCCCTGCGCCTACAGCGTATATATTCTTTAATACAGCGGCATACTGCGCCCCCCATATATCATGGTTGCAGGTGGTATTGATATAAGTGTTGCGGAACGCCTTTGCCACAGACCGGGCAAGTCCATCGTCTAAGCCTGAAAAAGTAAGGTACGACAGCCGCTCTTCCGCCACTTCCTCAGCATGGCATGGCCCCATTATGGATACATATCGCTCAATAGGGTAGTCAAGCCTTGCTGTCAGATAATCGTTCATTAAAAGGTTGGCATCAGGCAAAACACCTTTTATTGCGGAAATGATGATCTTTTTATTCCAGAGACTTCTGTCCACCTGTTCAATTACCCCCTGCGCATATGCCGAGGGAACGGCTACAATAACCGTATCACAGTCCTTGAGCATTTGCGCAAGGTTATTTGTAGGCAGAATTGAGCCGGCGGTAAAGCGGACGGACGTAAGGTAATGGGGGTTATGGAGTCTTGCCTTCAAGTGATTGACCGCCTCCTCATTGCGCACCCACCAATGGATAGTATTGCCATTGTCTGTCAATATTTTTGCCAGGGCAGTACCCCAGCTTCCGTTACCAACAATGCCTATTTGCCCTAATTGCTTTTCGCTCAAAACAAAAATGATTAATGAAAAATATTAGTCGTTCCCTTTCGACTCAAACAGCTTGTCCTTGTCCACTACCTTTACCTTCGTTTTGTCTTTCAGTGTCCGTGCTATAGCGCCGTATGGGGCCACTACAACCTCTTCATCCACTTTCAGGCCGTCAGTTATCTGCAGGTACTTATTGTCCTGCAGGCCTGTTTTTACATCACGTATGCTTACCGTTTGCGCTTTTGTGTCATAAACAAATACTACCTGCCGGATATCATCATTTGCGAAAAAAGCAGGGTTCTTATTTTTTAGGCTGTCTGGCCAGTCACGCGTGGTTACTGCGTTTACGGGTACAGATAGTATATTATCCTGCCTGTTGGTCTGTATCTCTACCGATGCCGACATTCCGGGCTTGAACGGAAATTTGCCTTTTGTCATGTTGGCGGTAAGGTCAGTATAGCTCGATGGTAGGATAAGGATATGTACGGTATAATTCGTCACCTGGTCTGTGCTGTTGGTGCCGGATGTGAGGCTTGCCTTTGTGCTGCTAACGGCTACTTTAGATACAATGCCTTTGAACTTTCGATTGCGGTATGCATCGGCATCAATTATGGTTGTGTCGCCAATCTTTACTTTGGAGATGTCTGTTTCACTAACGTCTACCCGCACTTCTATGCGGCTCATGTCGGCTATGGTAAGCATGTCAGTTCCCGCCATCTGTGCAGTACCTACAACTCGTTCCCCTTTTTTTACATTCAATTGAGATATGATACCTGATGACGGTGCGATGATAGTAGTTTTCAGCAGGTTTTGCCGGGCCTGGGAAAGTCCTGCCTGCGCACCCTGAATACTATATTTGCCCCCATATGTGGATGCTTTGGCTGCATCAAACGTAGCCTTCGCCGATTTGAATGCAGCTTCTCCCTGTTCAAACTCTAACTGCGAGATGACCTTTTGTTCGTAAAGTTTTTTGTTACGGTTATAAGTAGCCTGAGCCAGATCAAACTGCGATTCCGCTTGCGCCATCATTTCTCTGGTGTTGTTGGCAGTAGCTCGGCTTTGTTCCACACTTGCTTCCGCCTGGTCTACTATAGAGTTATAGATACCCGGGTTTATTTTCACCAATATATCGCCTTTTTTTACACTATCTCCTTCCTCCACATTCAGCAAAGTAATTTCCCCACTCACTTCAGGTGCTATTTTCACTTCTGTTTCCGGGTATATCTTCCCGCTTGCAGTCACTGTTTCGGTAATTGTATGAAGGGCTGCTTTCTCAACAGAAACCTTTGTGGCATCACCTTCACGGTTTTTGGCTACAATAATGAGTGCCACTATCAATATCAGGCATATAATAACTATCCACCAGACTTTTTTAGATTTCATAGCAAAAGTGAATTTCTCCGTAAATATACTATTTACCCCCAACCCTAAGAAGGGTATATGAATTTTATCAAATCATTATCTTACTTCACTTCCGGCACCAGCCATCTCCAGAGGCGATACAAATATCAGTCGCCCATCAGGGTTCTGCGCCATCAGTATCATGCCTTTGCTCTCTATGCCGCGCATTTTTCTTGGGGCAAGGTTGGCTACCACCGTCACTTGTTTACCTATAATTTCTTCTGGTTTAAAGTGTAAAGCAATTCCGGAGACAACTGTCCTTATCTCATCGCCCATATCCAACTCCAGTTTCAGCAGTTTATCAGCTTTTTCCACTTTCTCGGCTTTGAGTATGGTGCCTACGCGCAGGTCCATCTTATTGAATTCATCAATAGTTATCTCTGCTTTTTTTTCCGGTGTTTCAGCTGGGGGGGCGGCTTTTACATCCGCTTGCTCGTCATTCTGAGTATTAGTTGGGGGTGTATCCATTTTGGTAGGAGTTGTTTTGGTTAAGTTATTTCGTAGTTTTTCCACCTGAGCGGCTATTTCAGCATCCTCTATCTTCCTGAACAATAGCTCAGGCGCACGGAGGGGGTAACTAACTTTCAGCAGGTTCATCTTCCCTGCGTTTTCCCAGTCCAGCATACGCTCCACTACTTTCATCATACGGCACATCTTTGTAGCCGTAAATGGAAGGAACGGATTTACCAGTATCGCCATGTTAGCCGTTAGTTGCAGGCACACATGCAGGCATATGTCTATCCGCTTCTGGTTTTCCAGATGCATTTCCGGTGTCTTTGACAAGCTCCAGGGGGCGTTATCCTGCAGGTACTTATTGCCTTTGCGTGCCAGGTCAATTACTTCAAACAGTCCGTCCCTGAACTTATAATTCTCCAAGCAGGTTTCGATTTTTTGCTTAGATACCGCTATCTCATCCACCATTGCTTTGTCGGCATCTGTTACCAGTTCTTCGTGCACCGGGGGCACGCGGCCACCGCACAGCTTATGCATTAGTACAAATGTGCGGTTCACAAAATTCCCAAACACCGATACCAGCTCATTATTTGTCCTGTCCTGGAAGTCCTTCCAGGTAAAGTCATTGTCCTTCGCCTCGGGGGCGTTGGCGCACAGCACGTAACGTAATATGTCCTGCTGGTCGGGAAAGTCTTTTATATATTCATGTACCCATACTGCCCAGTTGCGGGATGTAGATACTTTTTCCCCCTCTATATTCAGGAACTCATTGGCCGGCACATTATCCGGCAATACAAAGCCCCCATGTGCTTTCAGCATAGCAGGGAAGATAATGCAGTGAAAAACTATGTTATCCTTTCCTATAAAATGCACCAGTTTGCTGTCCTCGCTGCACCAGTAATCGCTCCATTGGTTTGTCAGTTCTTTTGTTGCGCTTATATATCCTATCGGTGCATCAAACCACACATACAGCACTTTTCCTTTGGCATCGGGTAGAGGCACAGGCACACCCCAGTTGCTATCCCTTGTCATGGCGCGGGGCTGCAGGCCACTGTCTATCCAGCTCTTGCACTGGCCATATACATTGGCTTTCCATTCGTCTTTTTTGCCCTTTACAATCCATTCATTCAACCAGCCTTCATATTTATCCAGCGGAAAATACCAATGCTTTGTTTTGCGTTTCACAGGCACCGCACTGCTCAATGCGCTCCGTGGATTGAGCAATTGTTCCGGCGATAGGGTAGACCCGCATTTTTCGCACTGGTCGCCATAAGCGTTTTCGTTCCCGCATATGGGACAGGTGCCTACTATATACCTGTCTGCCAGAAACATATCCTTGCTCTCGTCATAATATTGTTCACTCTCACGCTCCTCAAAAAGCCCCTCGTTATACAATTTTGTAAAAAACGCCTGCGATGTCTCGTGGTGTATTTTATTCGATGTGCGGGAATAAATATCAAACGATATGCCCATCTGCTCAAAACTGTCTTTGATAATGGCATGATACTTATCTACTACGTCCTGCGGGGTTATTCCCTCCTTCATGGCGCGTATGGTTATTGGTACTCCATGCTCGTCGCTGCCACACACAAACTTCACGTCTCTCTTTCTTGCTCTTTGGTAGCGTGCATAAATGTCTGCCGGCAGGTAGCAACCGGCCAGATGGCCTATATGTACTGGCCCGTTGGCGTAGGGTAGGGCGGCTGTAATTAAAAACCTTTTATATTCCATTGTGTATTTCCTTCAATTGGGCATGCAAGATAATTAATAGGCAGGAGAGTTCGGGTGTTAAAAAAAGCTATATCAGGTGATAAGTTGTTGTTTTTTCCTCCATTCATTCTCACTCCTGCCACAGGAAAGGGAAAAGGATGGCGCCCAGTATTATTACCAGCACATCTAAGGCAATGAGCATGAGCGCCAATCCCCACCAGCCGGGCATGTAGATAGGGGCAATGGCTTTTACTGCCAGTCTGCTCAGTATCATCAGCACCGGTGTTACCAACGGAAAGCCCAAAATGGCCATAAGTGCAGAGTTCTGCTGTGCCCGTGCGGCTATTGCCGATAGGAATGTAAATACAGCCGATAAGCTAAGCCCGCCGATAATAGTAATGGCTACAAACAAACCCGTTTGCACCAGCGGCCATCCCAGCATTATATAGAATAACAGCAAACTCACCAGGCCCATTAACAGCATCAGCAATATGCTATACACCATTTTCGCCATTAGAAAGGTTGCAGGTTTTACCAGTGTATAATAATACCTGAACCTATTCGGATGCTCCTGCAAAAAACTTTTTGCTACCGAATTCACAGCCACAAACAATTGGGTAAGCCAGAACAAGGAATTCCAAATGCGTGCTTCAGGCTGTCCGTTCATCATATACACTACAAACACCGTACAGCCTACATACAACAGTACACCAAAGAGTGTATGCTTCTGCCGCCACTCCATGAGCAAGTCTTTCTTAACCAGAGATATAAATGGTGATGCCATAAAATTCACTATACACTACTAAAGACCAAAAGTAAGGTGAACATTGGATTTTGGTGTTTAATTCTTGAGAATTCGGGATGGAATTCTGATTTAAAAAATGTGGGAAATTTGGAATTTTTGTTTTGGATTTTGTGATTTTAGCTTCTATATTTGCACTCCCAAAGCGCAAGTAAGGGATTAAGTTCTTGATAATAAGCGGAAGTAGCTCAGTTGGTAGAGCACGACCTTGCCAAGGTCGGGGTCGCGGGTTCGAGTCTCGTCTTCCGCTCTGAATAATTCCAGACCTAACGGTTTGGAATTTTTTTTGCGACATCCTTTCCTACCAAAAGGATGAAATTGCGTAGCCCTGGTGGCGGAACTGGTAGACGCGCAGGACTTAAAATCCTGTTTGCCGCAAGGCGAGTACGGGTTCAATTCCCGTCTGGGGCACATGTTACAGCCGTTTCGAAAGAAGCGGCTTTTTCTTTTACTACAACAATCCTACAACAATGTAAATAATTCCGTGCGAACAAATGACAATATATCTGTAACCATCCTGTGGTTAGTCGACCGTCTTACAAGCAGAGGGTCCGCGGTTCGAACCCGTGTGCTCCCACTTCATAATCAAGCAGTTACACATTAAAAAGTGTAACTGCTTTTTTTATTTGCACACAATTTGCACATACAAAAGGGGGATCAAGCGATAATGTTGGGGGATTAGAGGTTTAAGCATAGATATTTGCTAGTCTGAAGAGAAAAAAGCTGATGTCTCTAACTCCTCTCGAAGTTGCTCTGAACGCTTTTACTTTGGCATTAAATGATTCTGCAGATGCATTTGTGCTTCGGTTTATGAAGAAGTTGAGTATAGAGATATAGTGGGTTTGTACAGATCTTGACACCGTTCTGAACGAGTCTATACCAGCGTCTTCTACTTCGTTGTACCACAATGCCAGTTTTTTGAACGCATGTTCTTTGGACTTGCATTTTCTAAATATATCGCCCATGGCTACAGCCAAATCATAGGCTTTTTTTAGTTCAGGATACCTTGGAAAGAGTAGTTCTGCTCTTTGTTTCTGAGATAGTGTCCATTTGCTATGATGCTTAAATAAAAGATACCTACTCCGTGCTAATAGCTGTTTTAAGGTATCTCCATTAGCCAATATTTCGGGCGTATAGGTAGTTTTCTCCTGTTTGGCTTTTGCAATCAGTTCATTTTCCTGATCTAGTGCTTCCCATCTGTATTTAATTCTTATCTCCTGTACTGCATCATGAGCCAGTTTTTGTACATGGAAGCGGTCTGTAACCTGGTGTGCGTAGGTAAAACAACGCCTGACTGCCGATATCATATTGGCAGCCATATCCAGAGTAACCTCCTCAACACGTTTACGCAAACCCTCGGGTATTTTCTCCAGTACGTCGACAATCTGCTCGGTCTGCGTACCCTTTATCATGGCTACTATAGTGCCTTTTCGGTCTTTGGCTGCTTTATTAGTTACTATTGTGTAGAGTTCGCCATTGGATAAGGCTGTTTCGTCAATGCTCAACGCTGTCCCCATGTTCTCCGGAAACACCATCCAATCTGCTGCATGCTCCTTTTGCTCCCAGTCCTTGTAGTTGCTGATATGGTCTTTATACTGCTGTTGAAGCAATTTGCCCTCAACCTGGAAATACTGGCCAAGATGAAAGCAACTTATCGGGTGATTATCCAAATATCCCTTTTAAAAAAGCCGCAAACTCTTTGGTCATTCGAGTTCCCGTTTGTACTAGCTTCCAGTCTCTGCTAATTATATCGCCGCTTGACATTACCTCCCATCTGCGGCGCTTGATACATAGATAGGCCTTTTTGCCGCGTATAGGGAAGTCTTCGACTCTTATCTCTGAATGAAAGCCTTTAGACTGTAACTGGTCTGACGTATATCCTTGCGGTGGCAGGTTCTTCTCCTCCAGGTAAATGCTTAATCCGTCTCTCGTAGTTGCTGCATCTGTAATATCAAAATATTCTAAAATGCCTTCCGGTAATAATAGAGATACCAGAGTAATATAATTGTCTTGCAATGGTCTGATGTTTGTTCTACTGCAAAGCAACTTATTTATTTACTTCCCCACAACTTCTCAGCTTGATCCCAAAAGGGAGATTATCCTGATATTGTTTATCCCAACGTTCAAATAACCGTTGTCGCTTTTTAACAATTCAAATTACCGTAGCATATTAGGTGAAGGTAGCTCCTCTTGCTCCCATCATAAGGGGTGTGGAATCTCAATGATTGCAAGTTTTCGGAAGGATTTATAAGCCGCTAAAGAATGTTATTTATTTGTCTTATACCTCCAACTCCACAACGTCACCCATCTTCACCTTATTCCCTGCTGGTGGGGTTGAATTTGTAACTGTTCCTGCTGTTTCACCGTGTTTAGTCTTATAGCCAAGGCCATATTGAGTTAATATGTTTATGGCATCTGTCAAATTCTTACCAATTATAACTGGAACAATTGGCATATCTGAAACGTTTGAAGGAGGAGGGATAGGTACTATCTTAAATTTGATTTTGGCATACGCACCAACGTTCAGATTGTACCGATTGGTATTTCCTGCGTTAATTGGGCTTGCATACATACGTGTCTTAGCAGGCGTTGATTGTCCCGAGCTTTGGTCAACGTTGTTCATTGCTATGGAAAGGGAGATTTGTGCTTCTACTTCAGTTTCTGGAAGAACATAAAAGGTTGGCTGGTAGCCAATTTCTTTTAGCTGCTTCCGCATTTCATCATTATCGGTAGAATTGTATATCGCTAGTGTTTGGGCTAAGGAGCCCGCATCTAAGGCTGCCTGCGCTTCTCCGACACCGTGGCCAATAGAAGAAATTAATTCTCCCAAAGGTGCGGCTAATATATCACTCAAGTAGTCAAAGGGACTGTTTGCCATGCTATTTTCGTTTTAGCGATTATTTTTTTGAAAAAATTACTGTAATAGTACTGTTTGGAGATACGTCTTCACCCTTTGCCGGACTCTGCTTAAATGACTGGCCATTGGGTACCGAACTGCTGTCAGTTACTTGATAAACTGGACTTAATCTCAGACCCAAAGGATCAAGAATTTTTCGCACTCCGGATTCTGTTAAGCCAGACAAATCAGGTACCCTTAGCCTGCCATCCGATGGGGTAGATTCGTTGGCAATATCTACCTTGAAATCGCTCATGGCACCTGAATGTGCGGTTGTCGCATTTTTTGCGTCTACCAGTTGAACATATGTACCATCGTCACGTTGTTCGACAAATGTTTTCAGATTCAAAGAAATACCTGTCAGTCTGAAGGGGCTGCCTGCACTAAATTCATTGGTTTTTTTTATTTCATCTAATATACTTGAATACACCCGGCTCACGGGATGCGCCTGGGCCTTGTGCTCAGTAGGTATCTTCTTTATCTCGAGAATCTGTGCATTCAGCTTATCGATTTGGGTTTGCAATTCAGTGATCTGTACTGTTTTTGCATCTGAATCGAGTGTTTTTTGCTTTAAGTCACCGGTCAATTTGGCTATTTGTTCCATGTTTGCCTTTATGACGTTCCCAATCTCTATTTTCTCATTGGTTGCTTCTTCTATTCTCTTGTTTAGTACTTGTATTTTAGTGTTCTGGTCATTAACTATGCCCTCCTTTGTGCTCAATTCAGTTAAAGAATCAGTCAAATTAGCCTTTAAACGCGCTATCAGTGCAGTTAGTTCCGCTATTTTTTGTTCTGCAAGCATTAGTTTTTTATTAACACCATCTAAGCTGGCGTTCAATAAATCATTTTCCTGCTGAAGCAAAAGAATTTTGCCATTTAGCTCTTCGCGATTGGAATAGCATTCCTTTAACTGTATATTCTTATCCTCCAGGTTTTTTACAAGACGGCTAATATCATTCTTATAATTTTCTTCTGAAATATCGAGCTCGTCAACCTGCCGGGAGAGCGATTTATTTTCGGTTCCTAAATGCTCAATCAGTTGACGAAGGTTCTGTATTTCCAGATCATTGTTTTTTCTATTGTCCTGGTCTGAAGCAATAGTGCTATTTAGTTTATCTATTTGTTGTTTATAGCGCGCCATTTCACGCTCCATAGATGCAACCTTTTTCTGGAGTTCAACCCCCTTCGAGGAAAGGGAAGGAATGGGAAGGGCTATAAGAATAGATTTTTCATTCTTATCAGACGACACCTCATTGAGAAAGTCTTTATTTACAAGCCACAATGATCCAAAATCAATGGTCAATCCTTTTCTTGCAATATCGATAACTTTCCCGCCATTAGAAAGTATCTCCAAAACGCTGTTTGGTGACTGCTCTGACCTTATGCAACGGAACTGAGGAGCCGATACTTCAAATAATTTCCACAGCATAGCTATTGGTTGAGATGCACCGGCCTCTGAAGCCGATACTGATGCACTGAGAACACCAGATTTCAGCAATACGTCAGTTACTACTGTTATCCATTTATTAGATGAGATATCAAAAAACTGAATGCTGGTTGACAGACCGTCTACCGGTTTACCCAGTTCGTCGTATAAGATAGCGGAAAAAATTGTGTTCTTTACCGAAGGCATAAAAGCTGTTAATTGCTGATAAAAATATTGTTAGTAATTGGGCCATAATTAACTACAAAAATGTAGCACAGTCCGCTCAAAAAATCTGTAGATAGTATCTTAACAGTTGCAGATAATTCACCATTTTCGTCAGTTTGCCCTTCGTTAATGGAAAAAATCGGTGCAGTTGGGATTTGAATACCGTTATTGAACTTATATGATTCGGCGCTATCGAAGTTAAATTCAATCCTTGCATTGGCAAGGTGTTCCCGATTAGAGTTTGTCAGAGTCGCGGTTATCATGAATTCGTGATAATTAACACCATTTACCGGTATGATGGCCGGGGCGGTATGAGTACACTGAAGAAATACCTGGGGCAGTCCATCGTTTGGCATTACTGCAACAAACCTTCCCGATATTGTACTTTCAATTTGCGTATTATTTTGGTTACTGGAAGAAGGGGCTGGATTGGAAGGCCGGAATTTGAGCATGGAATTTGTAACCCTGTTTTCAGCAACAGAGCCGATACTGACAACTGATCCTGGTGCCCCTGTCCATACTCCACCTGTATTGGAATTCAATGAACTAATATTTGAAGTAACCTCAAAATCCGAGGTCACCTTTAACTCGAAATCAAGATAAGGGAGCTGGTATACAGTGTTTGGCCTTCCGAACTGATCGTATGGCGGCATGTTTCGTAAGCTTTGCTGGGCCTGGTTCAGGCTATCTGCAATCCCAAGCAGTATCTCGTGTAATGCAAGCGATGCAGGTTGCGATTGTGTTGCCATATGTAGTTTTGTTAATAAGCGTATTTGTCCTTCTTTCTTTCGCTTCTTTTATCAAGAATTTTTTGCTGCTTTCTTTCTTCTTTTCTTTCCTCATCTCGTCGCATCCTTCTGTCATCTTCTTTTTTTTGCCTCATTTTTTCTTCATCAGGTTGCCTGGCAGAGGCATCATTTTTTGAGGATTCAGGTTCTTTTTTTGCCGGTTCTTCTGTGTCCCGCTTTTGCCCCTTTGGTTCATCTTCCCTGTATTCCCGCATACTGTTATTATCGCGCCTCGTATCGCTATCGTCATCATATTCTAATGCTTCCTTCCGGGGGCGCAGGAGGGGAGTACTATCATCCTGATTGTTGGCATCTTGAGGTGAAGCATTTTTTCGCCGCTCTTTATGCCGCTGTTTTATGCGTTCCTCTCTTCGTGCTTCAGCTCGCTTGTCCCTTCGTTGCAGCGTATCATCATCGCTTTGTCCTCTATCATCGACTGCATCTGTATCTTTCGGCTTCTTCACTTTTTTTTCCTCTGCGTCATCGGAAGTGCTGGCCTTGGGCTTGGGTCTATCGCCAAGGCTATTATTCATACTATCCCCGAATTTGTCGGCTAGGTCCGAAGAAAATCTGTCTGCCGTCCGGTCAATAAATTCACCTCCTTTTTGTGGAAGGTCTTTCAACCCCTCGTCCAGCTTTTTTATAGTCTTTTTAACCTCATCAGTCTTATTCCTTATTTCCTTCCACTTTTCCTCTATTTTATCCGGCTTTATTTTCTCCGATACATTTTTCTTCCATAGCTTCGACACAAATTCCTTTTCCTTTTTGAGCGGCTCTTCCAGTTTTTTTGGGTTTCTACGGAAGTCATCTATCACTTTCTTCGCCGTCCGAACTTTTTCTTTAAGTGTTCTGATTTCAGTTACTACATCCTTCGCCTTGGCTACATTTTCTTTAAACTCACGAACGGGTTTTTCCAGCTTTTCGGCAAATTTGTCATCAATGAAAGCAGATCGTAACCTCTCCTTGAGCGTTACCTTTTTTTCTTCCCAGGTAGCATATTCATTTGTTCTTTTTTTGAAGAGTTCGTCTGCTTTCTTTTTTTTATTCTGCCACTGTTTTTCAAGCCCTTTTTTCTGGGTGATAGAAAGTACCTTCTCCTCATGAAAAGCTCTTCCTTTTGTGCCTCCAGCCTGACTCGTAAACGACTGCATCTGTTCTTCCAGTCCCTTGCGCTCGTCCAGCAATTGCCGGATACTCTCATTGGATGCCGCAAGGGAGTTGATATCAGTATTGCCGTCAAACAATCCTGCCGTATCGCCACTTGCTGGGGTAGCCACTTGCTCTTTATCAACAAATTTCTTCCAGCTTTTAGCCATCATTAAGCCCCGATCTATTGCAGTTTATTAATTTCATTTTGCTTTTCTTCTGCTACCAGCTCTTTGATCCGTTGCTCGAAAATATAGGGTACCGGTACGGTAACTAACTTAGTGCGCATAGCTGAACTCCCTTCTGCTGAATACTGAAACTTCTGCGAATAGCTGGCGTTTACAGAGGCTGCTACCAAGGCAAAACCAGAAAAAGCGGCTGCTGTCAGGCTTGCGGACACCGCAACATTTGTTTCCGATTTCATGCTCATCGCCATTTTCAATTCGATGTAAGTCTCTGTAAACTGGTAGAAAGTAGGCGTAAAGCCAAGCTCCAGCAGGCTATACCTTACCGGGTTTGTGCCATTGCTCTTCAGAATAATCATCGACGATTCATCAGCCTCAATATCTCCGTTGGCACCCTCTTTAAAGCCCGACATAAGCTGGGCTATGCGTATAGACACTTTATCCAGAGCATATTGCGCCTCGGCAATGCCAATGCCTAAGTTCTTTACAAGTTCAGGAAAAGGTACGTTTAAAAGTTCAGAGCCGATGTTCATATAATCTCCATTTCTACATATTGTTCATTGCAAATTAAGCTGGTATTGGACTCGGCACCGATGATGGTACTGTTTTTACTTGCTCCATATTTTGTCGAATCCTTTCCTCTAAAATTGCCGGTGGTGGTATTGGAACCAATTTAGTTCGGAGTAAACTCGCCCCCTCTGCCGAATAGCTATACTTTTGGGAATAATGCGCATTAACATGCGATGAGACAAGCGTACGGCCTGCCTGAGCTCTACCGCCAAAACCAGGAATTCCTCGTAGACGAATTGAGGTATTTGATGCTGATGTATTGGTGGAGACCCCAGTATCACTTGAATTTTCTGCAGTGAACTTTATACTGATCTTTACTTCAATGATAGTATCGACAAACTGATAAAAGGTAGGCGTAAAGCCAAGCTCAAGCATTGACACTCGCGACGGTACAAATATTACTGTGTCGTCTTTCTGCCCGGTCACTAAAGCAATATTTGGTTGTGTCGCTGTTGGGACGGTCACTATTCCATTCGCTACTTGTAGAATAGCAGCCTGTAGCGTTTTGTCAGTTGTAGTGTTATGTAATGCCACGGCTTCACCAAGCGTCATTTTTTCCTTTCCAAAAAATACCCTGCTGTCGCCGAAAGTCACATCTCCTGTTGCCGCATTCGTAATTTGTTTCAAGCCTCCCATCATTTGAGCAACCTCAATTGAGTTAGCATCGAGTTTCATCTGAGCTTCGGCAATAGCGAAAGCCATTTCGCGAATCATATCGCCCATAGGAACATCGAGGAGTTCCTGTCCTATTCTTGGTTTGTCTTCGAACATGATTTTTCTTTTTTAAAGGTGAGTAATTATTGTGTTATAATGTTATTGTCATTTTCATTTTTGCTTTAATACCAGAGCTATCCTTTGCGGTAGCCAAAATATAAGCGGTTGTAGCCGCCGTGGTTGTGAGTAAGCCAGAGTTAATGGAAGCAGAAGTGTTGAGGATAGAATAGCTATCTGAGTCATAGACTGCCCAATCCACTTCTTTATTTGAAGCATTCGCAGGTGCAATAATAGCTGATAGTTGCAGACCATCGGTGCCTACAGTTGCAGTAAAAACACCATTGGTATTTGTTATTCCTGTTCCTTTGATCGTAATCTTTGTAACCAATGTTTCAGCTCCCTTCGCATTGGCCTTAATAATAGATAAAAAAAGATCAGGTACCGGCAGTGATACGAGACGGGCTGCGATAGAGGATGACCCTTCAGCTGATTGCTCGAATTTGCGCGCATAAGAAGCACTCACAGTAACAGCAACCACTTTGGTATTTACTTTGACTTCACCTCCCACTTTGAATTCTGTAGATTCTGACATCGAAAACTGAAGCTTTACCTCTACAGTTGCCTCTGTAAAAGCGTAAAAAGTAGGTACAAACCCGAGGTTAAGCAGGTTGTAATCATTGCCATTGATTCGTACCGGGGAGTCAGCGAGTTCTTGCAGCATATTGATAGAGTTGCGATCAAGTGCAGCCTGAGCATCCGCCACGGCCAGCCCCAGCTTCTCTATCATAAGGGGAAGCGAAACATTGGTAAGTGTGTTCGTTATGGTAGCGATCGCGCCTTCAGCCATGCTTATTGATTTTTAAGGGTGTTTGTTACATGAGTTAAGAAGGCGGTAGGAGGAGGTACCGCCACCAGCCTTGCTGACATAGATGCATTTCCATCCATGCTCATTCCGAACTGGCGGGAGTAGCGGACATCTATGTTTGCCGTGAATGCTAAGGATTTTTGAGTGTCGAGTTTACTGGTGTCTTTTTTTAAGATCGATTTGGAACTTATATTTTCGGAGATTTTGAATGAACTTTCTTTTTCGGAAGTCATACTTATTTCTTGAGATTTGCTTGAAAAGACAGTATACTTTACCTCTGTATCCTTTTTTATCACATATAGCACGTCACCGACCATACTGGATTCAAATACCTCTTCACCATTAACTTGAATACCATCGATATATGTTTCAGCAGACGAAATATCGGAGATAACAGAACTGACAGAGTTGCACGATATGCCATCAAACTTAAAGTTTAAAGTCATATCGGCCGCACTCTCTGGTTTTACTATAAACTTTATTGAACCACTATCGGGTGAAGCACTACTTGTAATATTACCTCCATAAAAACAAATGTAGTTTGTAGAACCAACTAACTTCACTTCTACTTTACGTGCCTGGGGATCATCATTTCCGCTCGCACCAGACTCCCCCTGATCACGAGGATTAATAAGAATTTGTTCTTTAGCTACACCCAATGACAATAGATAGTTTCTAATGCAATCTGCTCGATCATTTCCAAGTATTCTGTTATATTCAGTTGCTCCGCTTCCGTCAGTATGACCCACTAAAGTAACTTTTACACTGTTGTCATTTATTAAAATTAATGACAGTAAATAGAGGCATATTTTGACATCCAAGTGGTCAGAGCTATGGCGGGTAGTATTATAGCTAAAATCAACAATACTTCTAACATCAGTATCAAAATATACGTTTAATGGAATGGGTGTGGTTGTGCTACCATCGATAATTATACCATTTTCAGTCAACCCGTAAGTATAGTTACTACCGGTTGGATCGTTAGCAGCTTTTGCATTTGCAAAAGCAGTAGAAAAAATCGTTGTGGTAGAAAAATCGATTAATGTGACTCCTGAGCTTGCGACTCTGAGAGTAACAGTCGTAGACGATGAACCATTGGGTACTTCCAATATGCCAATGTTTGTTTGTAATCCTAAAGCGCTTATAGTAATGTATCCATCTAAGTATTTTACAGTACACTCTGTAGATGTATTTTCTTTAAATAAGCTTTCATCCGACTTGACTTTTGACTTGACCCTTACTTCTTCGCCAGTTCTTATTGCATGTGATAGACTCTCTATTCGCTCTATTGAGTGTTTTGAATCATCAACACTGTAATTTTGTTGATTGATCGTTATCACCCTACTTTCATTGGCACTCATGGTAAAATCTCGGCTGTTGGAAGTTTCTGTACGCTCCTTAGATGATTCGTTTTGTTCAAGTTGACTGAGCTGATCCTCTGTTAGATCACTCTTGTTAGTATTACTTAGAGAAGCTTGAATACCGATGCTAAAATCCTCCTTCATTGATAAATGTAGGCTAAGTGAGGCACTAATGTCCACATAGGAAAATGAGTAAAAAGATGGGATAAAGCCAAGCTCAAGTAGCGACTTACCGGCCACCTCCTGCTCGGAGAGCCTTATAAGTTGTGCTATGGAGTTGCCGTCAAGCTTTTGTTGTGCTTCGGCCACGCTTAGGGCCATCGAGCCAAAAAGCTCGGCTACGCTTACTTGCTGCAAAATGTCTGCATTGTCGGGTAATTGCTGAAAGAGCGCCATACAATAAGTTTTTTTCTTTCGGTTAATTTAAAATGGTGCTACACCCTGCGGCAGGTCCATAGCTATGTCTTTGTTTACTTTATCTTTTCTTACAATGAAATAATTATGCTTTTTCTGCAAATCAACAACTAGCTTTTTATTTATGCTATAGCCCCGTTGTATCCAGTTCAGTAGTTCATCGGTTATTGGTTGCTGGCCCCTGCCTACGCGTTTTTGTACTTCAGCCAGTAGCCCTTTCGCTTCGCTTTTATCTTCCTTTAAAAGGTACTGTATGGCCATCTTCTCCAATATCATACCGTAATATCTTTGAACTAACGATGAAGTGTCATCCTTCTGCTCAAGGAATTCCACGAACTTTTCACAATAATCTATCACCTCATTGTGTGCTCCTGAAAGTTCTAGCGCTTCCATTACGCACTGGCTATAATGCTGAAAAAATATTTCACCTCCCGGCTGGCTCTGTGTCATTCGAATAGCCTCCCTGAAATGGCGCAGTGATTCTTTGTATTTGCCCTCAAGGCAATACAATTTCCCCCGCTCGGCAATTCCGAGGTGTAACGAATATTTCTGTTCAGTTGTGCTCATATTCATGTATTCGTTCAACGGTACAGCCTAATAACTCCAATTGGCGGCTCATATAACGAGATAACAGGTGATTCACCGGCCTTGGCGTTCTCCACTTCTCCGGTTTAGCGGGCAATTCATTATCGTTAAAGCATTGCTTCAATACCTGTAAAACCTGTTGCGGTTCGTGTACTTCATCGATATGTAAATAATAGTTGCCAATACGCACAGCATGATAGGTACACTTTAGCCCGGAATTATTGTAGATAACTAGTTTGTCTTGCAGAGTCTTTTTATTCACTGATTCGTCCAACTGGACGGGAAGATTTGCCAACACGGTGTCAATAATATCTTCTGGCATTCCCACTATTTCCGTGAGTGCCTTTTTGTAATCGGGATTATTTGTATCCACCAGATTGAGAATAATTTCAAATCGCTGAAAGCTTTGATTTATAATCTGTATTTGCCCGGTCGATTGGAATCTGCGCCAAATATCATGGCTTGTAACATAATCAAGATTTTCAAACATTCCTGAGTCGTCCTTGGTTACCGTTAAGCCAGCGTTGACAATGGCTGCTTCGATTTGCCGCCCCAATGTAGGGTCGTTTCCATTTATTTTAATTGCATAGATATCCGTTCTTGGACTACTTATTATTACCTCCGCATTGGTTCTTTTACTTAGTGCTTCTGCTGTGGCTAGCGAAACACCGCCCAATACAACACCGGGTTCATTCAAAAGTAAGGACGCCGCCTGTTTTTCATCGCTACCAATAAATTCGGACAATTCGCGAACAACCTTTGGCAGTTGAATTGGATCCTCAATATACACCGCTACATCAAATAACTCTTGTGGACCGGGAAGTTCATCATCAATGCCTTGTATAGTTGCTTCAATGCCAAGCGTAGTAAGCAATTTGGCCGTATTGTTGGCTAGTTCTTCTTCAACGTTATGCAGCAATACAAACGGCGCAGTGTAAAGCATCCTTACCGCTACTTCGTGACCAACGCCAAATACATCCGTCAACACATTTGCAACAGCAGGTTTTGCGGTGCCAATTGAATTAATTATTAAGGTTTTGTGTGTTGTTGTGGGCATATATTAAACGTAGATTTCTGATTTATAGTAAAGTAAGGTATTGATAAATAGCATATCTTGTATATTTTCTTTGAAAATATTTTTCATATTTTCATCAATTCCTTTTCTAACCCCCACCTTTATGCAATGAAATTGAAGGAACCTCTATCGCATTGGATACGGTTTTACAGCCATCGGTTTCAGGAATTGAGAAGATGGAGTATTCTTTTCCGAGGGCTTTTGCTGGGTATAGATTTAGTGGGTTAAAATAATTTGCTGAAACTCTAATGATAAAATGCGCCAATGATTTATGCACCCGAAGGTATTATGCGTTTGCGGCCAGTGCGGCTAATTGATTTTCTGAATGATGACTATTATTTAGAAAATATTTATTAAATTAGATACAGTGCAATGTATATATAATTCAATATCAAGTAATTATTATTTTATTTACGAATCATGCTGCTTACAAGCAGAGGGTCCGCGGTTCGAACCCGTGTGCTCCCACCAATACAGACAAGTGTTTCAGGCGATAGTCACTGAAACCTTTTTTTTATTTGCACACAGTTTGCACACGGAATTGGTTTATGGGAATAGACTTAAATAAAACGTCCTAATAGGACTCAAAATCTGGTTATCGCAAGGTTGTGCAGGTTCGATTCCTGTTCGGGGCACTCGGCTCAATGAGCTGAAAATCAAAGAGTTGTACGCAAGTGCAGCTCTTTTTTTTGCGATATGATGGGTATTCTTAAAAACGACTTGCACTAAATTTTGCACTATGCTCGTCTGAAAGCCGCTACTGTAGCGATTCTCAATGTTTGCCGATAATATGTTTTTGTTTCCTTGCACTTTCAAGGCGACATATTGCGCGTCTACCAATTCCGCCATCGCAGATGAGAGCCGTATCCTGACCAACCTATTTTTTTCTTAAAGATTGTGGTACACTTAGCCACTGCAGAATTTTTACACTATTTTTTTCGATCAATCTTGCTAAGTAATCCAAAATAATTGCAAGCACTGCAATTCCAACTGCTGCAGCTAAAGCTCTTGACGTATTATACAAACCCGCAGCCTTTAGAATCAGATGCCCTAAGCCCTTGTCTGAACTTACAAACTCACCTATAAAAGCACCTAAGAGCCCAAAACCAACATTTAACCGCATCGAGCTAAAGACCCAATTTATGGATGCAGGGACAATGATTTTTGAAAAAATTTGCGTTTTTGACGCATTCATACCTTTAACAGTTTCTATGTATTCAGTAGAAACAGAAATGGCTCCTCTTTGTGCCTGATTAAAAGCGACAAACACTGTCGAAAATGCTGCTATTGCAACTTTCATACCAAATCCTATCCCAAACCAGAAAATGAATAAAGGCGCAAATGCAAGAATAGGAAGTGTTCCAATTGCAATAATAAATGGGCGAATGATGCTTGTAAATTTATCTGAGTACCATAATAAAAGACCGCTAACACTTCCAATCAGTGTGCCTATTACAAGCCCAGTAACAGCTTCGCCACCTGTAATAAAAAAATGAATATACAGTTTATCCTCTATCCACAGTTTAGCAAATTCTTGATAAATTCTTTGTGGAGATCCAATCGCAAAAAATACACTTTTATTGAGTGAGCCAAATACTTGCCAAAGGATAAGTATTGAGACAAACATGGAAAGTTGTGCTAATGCCCTTGATCGATTAAGATTCATAATTTGCTTTTAAATCGAGCCATATTCGCTTAAATAAATATTGAAACTCGTCATTTTCTCTGCAAGCAATTGCGTCAAATTTATTCTTAGTCAAATTGGGCTCATAAATAGAAACTATATGCCCCGGTCTACCAGACATTACAGCTACCTCGTCTCCTAAAAAAATTGCTTCTTCAATATTATGAGTTACGAAAATGGTAGTCATTTTTCCAAAGGAACATCTTTTTTTGAATATTGTACTCAAGTCAAGTCTTGTAACAAAATCAATTGAAGAAAATGGTTCGTCGCACAATAGGATTGATGGACGGGATTCTAAAGCACTGATAATATTCACTCTTTGACGCATTCCTCCAGATAATTCGTTGGGAAGACAGTGTTCAAAACCTTCTAACCCAAACTCACGAATTGTATCCATCAATCTATTCAAAGCTGCTTTGTCTAATTCGTCCCTAATTTCAGCTCCCAATGAGGCATTTTGAAGTAGCGTTCGCCAAGGTAGAAGAGTGGTGTTTTGTTGTATGTAAGCAACGCGATTTTGCCTTTCTGGATGAAGGCGAATATTCCCTGCATCTAAAGGTATTAGATTCAGCAAAATTTTCAACAGAGTAGATTTGCCGCATCCGCTGGGTCCGACAATGCAAAATATTTTAGATCTTTCAACCTTGAAATTCATATTATTTAAGACCAAAACTTCATTTGTTTTGTCAACATATCTTTTCTGTAAACCTTCAACAATTATATCAAAAACTGGGTCCACTGGTTGATTATTTTTTTGAACTAATCCTTTCTCTAATTAAATTCAGATCAGCAATCGCTAATCCACTTAATACAGTTCCTGAAATCCAACGGTTAACCATTTCAGGACTGCCATTCACTATGAACAATATGTAGCAAAAGGCAGATAGTACCAAGATATTATGTATCATCCAATGAATTTTTTTATCATCAGAAATAAACAAAAAATTTGTAGCAATTATGTACAATAATGCGACAACGCTTATCACTAAATTCTGAATTAGAAATTCTAAACTTGAAAAATAATATACAATAACCAATGTAAGGAAACACCCTATACTTGAAATAACAACAAATGATCGATTTTTGTTCTTTTTGAAGATGTTTTTTTCTGGTAGTATAGGCTTAATCATCACTTCTGTGTAGGCTTCATTCGCAAAATGCAGAAATGGCCTTATGTAATTGTCATATGAAGTTTCAGCCAATTGATCACTCTCTGATACATCTGAATGAAAATTCCATGCACGAACAGCTTTTTGCCATTGAAGCTGATTAATTTCAACAGTATCTGGAAATACTTTCGCATTCAGGGCCATATCCAACGCTCCAGAGGCATTCTTTCCATCAGTAAAATATCTGTCTACAAATGGCAAAAGTTGGGTTGACTCGGAATCATTCTCATCATAATGTTTAATAAGAGCCGTTGCTCGCTGCAAAGCTTTAAGGAGCCCAATGGTCAATTCTCTATGATTATTCACGAATTCGTGGCGACTTAATAATGCAGTAACAAGCACATTGCTATATTCGGGTGTAGATCCTAACGGTAAATTAATTTTGAACGACTCATCGTTAGAAATCAATTCGTGTATTTCAAAAGGATTAGGTGATAAAGCAATCGTTCCGGCCGGACTTTCACGAAGTTCCAATAATTCATAATTCGGTTGAACAGTCTTTATAAATTCTTCCTTTTTGCACTTCTTTCCCGAGACTGCAAATAGTTGTTCGGCTATGTTGTAAGAAGTTGTACCAATGGGATAAGTAATTATTTTATCATAAAGCGCTAAATCTTTGAATGCCTTAGTAGTGTGGGTGTAATGGTCAATTGCCCAGAAAGATGAATTTGTTATTAATGAACCGAGAATTACAGGTTTATAGTCAGATGAAATATGGGTAGTATTTAAAACCTGCACTGGGTCGCAAATTGCATAATGAATCCCTTTCTTTTCATATGGTTCACGCATTAGAGCTTTAAATGCATTTTCATCGGTATGCTCAAATTTTCCCAGATTATATATTTCAATTTCATAGTTTTGAGGCAGGTACCCGAAAAAATTACAATGCTGTGCGTAATACAATGATAGATAAAGAAAATGTTTGTCCATCTGGACAATTTTTACTTTTTGTATTTCTTTTTTTTGCTCTTTCATAAAATTAATTAGCGACAAGCTTTTACAAATTCGGAAAAATTATTATCAACATAGTATGAAAAAGGTTTAGGGTTTTTAATATCTCCAACTGATTGTCGCAACTGTATTGCCTTAGCCCATGCCGAGTCAGAAGTAAAGAGTGTTTTTGGTATTATACCTTCTTTTATAGTTCTATATAAAGCTAATTTAGCGGCTTTTTCGCTAACCTCTGGAAATCTCTTTATCAGATAAAATGCAGTAGAATCGGGTTTGGCGTGTATGTAGTTTAAGGCCTGTTGAATAGAGCATAAAAATTTTTTTATCAATTCCGGATCTCTATCAATCATTTGCGGAGTAACAGTGATACCTGTTATGGCAAAATCTCCATATAAATTTGCAAGTGAATATAATACTTTACCCCCTTCCGTTACAACTTTTGACACATTAGGTTCCAATTCTAAAGCTATGTCGACATTCCCTGTTTTTGCCATGTTCAACAATGCTCCGAACCCACCTTCCTTTATATTGGGGGTTAATCCACCATCAATAAACATTTTCTTTTGAAGCGTATATGCTGTCGATGGGGATGCAAAGGTTGCAACCGAGTATGGCTTTAGTTCAATAGGACTATGTATTTCATCAATCGTGTTGTTATACGAGACACCCCAAAAAGGCACCCCATTAACTATATTACCGATGACTTTACCAGGCTTACCGTTTTCATCTGATATAGCCACAAAAGTTGGATCAGAAATTCCAAATTCTGCATTCCCACTGAATACTGCAACCCAAGTTTTGTCATCACCACCAGTACTGACTAATGTAACTTCCAATCCATTTCTTTTAAAGAAACCGTTGTCAATTGCAATATATAAAGGGGCATATAAAAAGAAATCAGAGGTCTGAGCGACAGTTATTTTTGTGAGGGTTACATTTTTTATGGGCGAATATTTCTTGTAGATAAAATATGTGATTATTAGCATCGCTGAAATAATCAATAATTTAGATAATCTACTCAGTCGTATCATATAAGTTGATTTATAATCCCGAAAAGATACATCATTACTGATATAATTTCAAAAATTCAAAAGAGCTAATAGAAATTTTGTTTTTTAAGCAAGCAGGTTTAATTGCATCGGCTTGCCTTTTTTACTGTGTTTCAAGGTTTTGAAGATATATTATGGCGCACGATAGTTTGGAGACATGCGCGTCTACCAATTCCGCCATCCCGACGGTGGTATTAAAGCCTTCTACTTCTTCGGTTCGTATTAAGTCCCATGATTTTTTGAAAGATCATGTTATCATGAAGTCGTTTTTGCACTTCGAGTTGTTCCCGTCGCTCTTTGTCAACTTGAGTTATTTCATGAATTAATCGTCTCGTCCTTGTAGACCATTCCCCACTAATCACATTATTCACAAATGCTCGCGACGTCATTTCTGCAACAATTGCACTTCTGCCAATCTTCCCGGGAAATAAGCAATAAAGTAAGTGTTGCGTATTTTCAATGCTTGATAATGTGTTGATGTTCTGAAAATCGAAAAGAACGGGAACAGAGCTTTCAAGCCATGCTGAAGGAAAATACTCTTCGGGATAGTCAGCTCTAAAAAGACCTTTTCTAATAATCTTAAAAAACTCTTTGCCTTTCAAAAAACGTGGGTAATCACGTTTCAATCGGCTACCATCGACTACCCATGTTAAATTCTTATAAAAGGTCTCACGAGAATAACGTTCTTGCGGGTTAATGTGAGAATGTTGAAATTCTATTACAAAGCCCTTGTCGGTACGGATGTCGGCAATATGCTTTTCACCGGTTCTATCGTCGATTAAAAAATCCTCTTGCCATTCTTCTGGAAATTTGCTTTTCCAATTTCGATGCCATTCTGTTTCTGGTTCCCACCAACTGTCGCACATTTTATTGCGGCTATGTGCCCAATGATGAACCCTTTGGTCACCACATTTAGGAATAACAGATTCAGAACATCCTGGGCAAAGTGCGGTTAATCCAGATTTTGCTTCAAGTTTAATATTATCAACCAATGCAAATCGCATAATTTCAAAGATTGTCGTAAATTAAGGTTTCCTCTGCTGACGCCCAATGTTGATCCACTGGCGATTTGCCGGCATTCTATGTTACGCTGCATCGCACCAATGCAAATTAAAGATACTGAAATTTACGTTTTGCATTACAATCCTTTAGAAGCCCTACTGGTAGACATTCTTAATGTTTAAAGGTCTGTAAAACGGCAGGGTGGGTTGGCGTAATTGCGGGTCAACCAATTCCGCCGTTCCGGTGCTTATCGGTTTCTTGAACTGGAGGTTCGTATCTGCGTGAGAGCCCCGTCTATTTCGTGTCGTTTGTATCTAACAATCAGTGTAGGCAAGTAGACTTTCGCTTTTAAATATTGTTGAATTACGAAATCATTTATAACTTTACCTGCGATGGAACAAATTGATATTGAAAAGTATAAATTAAAACCTGTTGAAATTGATGAGAAGACCCGGGGGAAAATTCTCCTGCTGGTCCTATTTGTCTTATTTCTTCTTTTTTGTTTGGTTAAAGACGATACTCAAAAGAAATCATCTAATTCGTCATTTGGTGCTTTAAAAGACTTTAAAATTGAGTTTACACAAGAGGAATACAATTTAGTCCAAAAGAGTATAGAAGATTGTTTGCTTTCTGATTTCAGAACTAACCCAGAAACCATTCATGAGCTCACGCCGCGAGAGTTCGAAGAATTTGTTGCTTATCTATATGCAAGAAAAGGGTTTGATGTGTCTTTAACCCCTGAATCTAAAGACGGCGGCAAAGATATTGTTGCGAAATACCGTATGTCTACAGGTGAAAATCTTATCTACTATATTGAGTGTAAGCACTACAACCCTAAAAATCCTGTTGGTGTTGCAATAGTTAGGGCGTTTGCAGGTGCAATGGTTAATGAACATGTTCACGTAGGTGTATTAGTTACAACCTCGAGATTCACCAAAGACGCGAGAGAAGAAGTTCGTACAAAAAAACAACCAATTGAATTGAAGGACATGAACGACATAATAAATTTGCTTGTGTAGTCATTCTTATATTCCTAAAAAAGAGAACCCGTTATAATAAATTCTCGGTGATGTATGCGACTCTACGAGTTTGGCAGTTTCTCTATGTACTCAGAATATCAATATTGACATTGTATTTAAAAGGCTGACAGGTATTTGGTCTACTTTCGTATCTTACAAATCACAGTTTGTCTTTATGAATTCCAACTATCTCGCCAGTTATCTTTTTACATGGAATGCTAACCCAAAATATGGAAACTGGGGAAACGATTTTGTGTAATATCTGTTTTTCCAGCTATAGGAGTGGATTTCAGTTTAGTGAAACCTATGGTGCAATGTCCGCCGAGCAAAAATTCAAATTTTTATTGGGTCACAGTAGTCTCAATATGACGATTACATATTTGCGCTCAATAAGAACCGAGGATTTACATGACGACATCTGCAAGCTAGCTATTTAGCAGTAAGCTTTTATAAGATAATATTCTACCTGTTTGATAGAAATGGTAGTTCAGCTTCCTTTCCCTCTGACTCAAAAAAAGAGACAGACACTGGACTATGTTTATCCAGCGTAGGATCAATTAAAGACTTTACCAACTCGCCAAGCGAAATACTGGAATGGGTGGAAAATGACTTGTTCAACACAAGTAATAATCTTCTGCAAAGAGGCCCAACCTCAGAGGCTGTATCTGTTTTCAAATTGCCGGCAATATCATTCTTAGGTAATTCAACAGTAGGGGCAACTCTCCCTGGCACAATAGAGAAAATAACTGGATTGGATTGGTGAAATTCATTTAGGTACTTTAACGCGGACACTACAGTTTTGAGCGTTTCCAGATTTTGTCGATCAAAAAAATATTGAAGCCTTTTCTCGGGGAAACTGTTGTCAGCCGTTTCCTTTCTGCAACAATCCGCGAGTATCACATATGGATACTTGCACTTTTCCAATTTATCAGTTAAGTCACCAAGGGAAATCAACTGCTTGTTTAATATTTCTATTGACTTGTTTCCTGGTAACTGTGTGTAGTCACCCGGAATAAGGTACTGATTCCAAGCTAGATTTTCTGAAATTCCATGGCCGCAGTAGTAAATTACCAAGAGAGGATTTTTCACCTTATCTCTCACAATAATCTTTGAAATAGAATCGATAGCAGCCATAATGGCTTTTTTTGTAAGGAGCTTTCTATCCGTGGCAAGTAAAGTAAATCCCTTCGCAGAACCATATTTTTTAAAAAGCTCTTCTATTATTAATGCGGACGTATTTGCTTCTGGAAGGTCATCAAAAGGAATAAAGCCTTTTTCTTTAAAACGTGCAGAATTTTGTTCGTAAGACGATGAACCGATGCTTAAGTAATAGATGCTGTAGGTTGTCGAAGCACTTAGGGACAGTGCCGAGATGAATGCAAGAATGAAAATGCTTATTGTTTTCACTTAAGGTTAGATCGTTTGAAGATGACCGAAGAATTCTTGCAGGCCTCTGAAAGTTGAATCACTTTATACTTGAGTTTGTTTATCATCTCAGGGTCTTTGGGGTCTACAATTTCCACATACGATTTTAACTCTCTCATTGCGCTATCAACCTTTGGATCTTCGACAAGAACCATTTGTCCATAATAAAGTCCCAAGAAATTTGCCTTTTCTTTTTCAAAAGTCTTAGGATCGGATGCATTTGCCGCCAGTGTCCCAGCATTTTTACATACATCCGCATAAACATCATTTTGCTTTTGCCAAAAGGCCCGATTAAATTCAAGTTCAGCGGTGGCCCTTTGTTGCTTGTCAAAATTAGAAAGGCCAAAATAAATCGACAATGCAGTAGCAAAAAAACCCAAAGCTTTAATAATGATATCCCAAAGTTTGTACGTCTTTTCTTCCATATCAGTTTTTTGAAACCAGTGTTATATCCGCCCCCGGGCAAGACTTACAGCCCGGAAATTGCCTCCATATCATTTTCTTTCCTTTTACCTTGGGTTTTGCGGACGGTAGATCTACCCTGAGCATTGCGATGTCGTGGCCTTCAATAACCAGTATTCCACCTGTAAAAAGTATTTTCCATTCCATATCCTGATTATCGAGCGGTATTAGCGCCCAATTAAGTTCCTTAAAACTTAGTTGACCATTCTCGCAGCTTTTTACTTGGACTTTGCCATTTTTCATAAAAGTAAAGAGAATTCCATTTCCCGTGCACTCGGGTCCAAGTGTTTTCTTATAGTCTGCAAACATCCATTGTCTACGATTACCGTTGGTTATTAGTTCTTCAAGTTTTGATTTGCTCTTTTGCGCATGAGCGCAAACACTACAAACAAGGATGAGTAAAATCGATGCTATTTTCATGAGAAAGAGTTGTGTGGATGGAAAACTAAAGAAAATAATTGTATTTTTATAGTCATCACCTGTCACCTAATGAAAAACTTTGTACTTATTCTCTCTTTGGCATTAATACAAGCCTGCTCATTTGGTCAGAAACCTCCGTCCATATCGGTTGACGTTCTAGCAATAGGGAATGCACATTATCGAGAGCCTGGACCATTTCAAACAATCGAAGATGTCAACTTTAGCGCCTCAGCTTTTCTTAACTGCTTTAAGAAATTTAGCACCCCTTGTATCATGCAATCGAGAGCTACAAGACTTCTATCTAAAAAGAAAATGTTGGATGCTATTAAGAGCTTTGTAGATTTTGTTGAGAATCAAAAAACTGAACAGCGTATCGGAATAATATACTACTGTGGTCATGGCATGGCGAATCTCGCAGGCAGCATGTATTTTGTGCCAGGAGATATTGATTGTAAAGTCCAGGACACAACATTCGAATACCTATCTAATCAGCTTTTAAATGTCGACGAGATAAAGAAAATTATTATTGAAGCTCAGGAAAAAGATAATGGCACCTCTAGTTATGTGATACTCGGAGACTGCTGTAGCAGCCAAGCTAGCTCAAAATGGTATGAGGGCATTAAATTCAGCTTTATGGGAGACTCGATGGGGGTAATCTCTTATGACTCCAGTTTTTTGAGCAAAAAAATCAATTCTGGCTTATTGAGAAGTGCAGAACTCACCGTCGATGACTTAAAAAACGATACGCCTAAGCACCAGCCGGACACTTTAGTCGCAAGCGGCATAAATGAATTCGATTTTATACCCGAGTTGATCCGCTCAATAACATTTACCAAAAATGGCAATCTTATCTATTACTCTTCACCCATGGGTGTGGTCACCGAAATGGTTGATTATCCGCTCAACAAAGATAATCCGGACAACTACGATGTCGGACCTATCTGCAGGCGAACTACACTATTTTTCTCGAAAAAGGAAAATACAGACTTAATCAACTATTTCATGAAACTAAAAGACCCAGACTTTGATCGGAAAACAAAGCCAGCTTTGTTAAATGCATCGCGGAACTCCGCAGATGCAAAATGATTGCATTTCCCCACTTTTTCGGCATCATATACCTGTCGACCACATTATTATTTAATCAGGCCGGCAAAGATTTTCGTTGTGTTATTGGCAGAAAAAAAGGTCATACAAAACAACCTTGTTTTTAGGCACTTTTTCCGGCTTTAAGTCTAAAGCATAAGTTTTAAATTTTGGTTCGAATGTACCAAAAGGTTACAATTCAAGAGGCTGTCTCAAAAGTTCGAGACAGCCTCTTTATATTCAGGTACCTGATGGAGAAAGATTTCGTATAAGCGATTCTCAGGCGGTTCAAAAACCTTTTGAGACAGCCTCTTGTGTTTAGCGAACCTAATAGTTTTCGAATCCCTGAAATAGTTTTTGTTGTCAGCGTCAACGTGATACTGAACTTCCGTTGCATCGCACTCTTGTACGTTCGGTTCCCTGATTGGGCAGCGAAAACAGCCTATGCAGTCAGGTTTCGCAATCCAAAAGGCAAGAAGAGTAAGTCAGAAAAAGCCTTACACATCTTTGGGCTAATTATTCCCCACGCACAGCCCCGTGCAGCGGAGCCTTGGTTCTCTTTCGCTGCCATTCCGTTCCACTACGCTTGCTGCGCTGCACGACATTCCACTGCATTCCGCTTCGTTCACCAAGCCACCGCTTTGCACTCCCCGCTGCAATAGTGGCTCATTGCCTGAAAGGGAGCAGGGCTAACACGAACCCCGCAACTGCATCCCGTTCAGTCCATTCGCCACCCTTGCTGTTTTCCTTAGCACTCCACCCGCATTTTAAATTGAAAACTATCGAACGAATGGCATGAGGCGAAAGGCAGAAAAAGGCCTTACACCTCATTGCTTTTTTGTCTTGGCTATTGTACGGGCTGCGTATTAGCCCGTTTCGCTCGTTCCGTCCTACATGCACCCGCTATTCGCTGGGTCGCATTCCGTCCTCACTTCCTCAACCGGCTGATACTCCCTGCTTCAATCATAGGACGGTTATCTGTTTGATGTTCATTTGCCTTGTGGCAGCAAAGTTATCTCCGGCCTTCCTCGCGCGAAAGGTCTGCGGAAATTTTGTCTGCGACGAAAATTTCCTGGCCTCCGGTTTGGACAACAATCTCCACCGGCCACTACGTTAGACCGGTAGTATTCTTGGCCAAAACCTTGCTCGCTTCGTCTGTCCGAACTGTTTGCTGCTTAACAAGGCTAATAAACTCATTTCTGCAAAATCAGGTTTTCTCTTAATCCACTTAAAACGTAAGCAATGGCAAACAACATCAAGAATTTATCCCGACTGATGAAATTATCGTGGGATATACAACGCAGCAAGCGCAAGACACGCTCCAAAGCCTTACAGGCGGCATGGGCGATTTTCAGCAACGAAGATGTAACGGTCTTTTACCTCGTTACCAAGCTGAACCATCACCGCCCAGTAAAACAACAGGCACTAAACCAAATGGGCTTATTCCCTGCAAATCAGTAACAAATTTTCAAACCGATAAAACAAAACTTATGGAAATCACAGGCAGAATCACGGCAGATGCAAAGGTCGTAACCCTGACAGACGGCAGGGAAGTAACAAATTTCACCATCGTAATGAATGACCGCTTCACCACAAAGGCAGGAGAAAGGCGGGAGGTGGCAACCTTCATTAAATGCGCCTATTGGGTATCGGCTAAAGTAGCCCCATACCTGAAAAAAGGCGGTATCATTTCGGTATATGGGCGCATCGGGTTGGACGTGTACAAGAACGTCGAAGGAGACCCTAAAGGCTCACTCACATTTCATGTCAATGATGTGCGGCTGATAACCACACCACCCAAGTAGGAAGCGAAACCAGTAACAGCGTATGCCACCGAAACGGCACCCGCACCTAAACCCGAAACAATCGACGACCTACCATTCTAAAACTAAAGAATTTCTAAACAATCAACGCAGTAACCCGGCTGCAAAAACAAACAGGGTTTTAAACGTTATGGCACATAACATCAATTTCAACGAAAAGACAGGACAGCACAGCTTTTTTAGTGTGCAACAAAGGCCGTGGCACGGCTTGGGGCAGATTGTGGAAGCCTACCCAACAAGCACCGAGGCGTTAAAATTCGCAGGGCTTGATTTTGAAGTAAGCAAAGCCCCGAACATTCACCGCCTGCCAGATGGAGCGGAAGTAATTTCCAACACTTCGTTTTTTACGCACCGCACCGATAACGGCGCAATCCTGGGCGATAAGGTGGGCGCAGATTACCAGGTGGTGCAGAATGTGGACGCTTTCAGCTTTTTTGATGCAATCGTAGGCGGGGACGGCATCCAGTACGAAACCGCAGGGGCTTTAGGGAAGGGGGAACGGATTTTTATCACCGCAAAATTGCCCGATTACATCAAGGTTGGCAATGATGATTTGATAGAAAAATACCTGTTCCTGACCACCTCTCACGATGGCTTTGGTAGTATTACTGCAGCTTTTACACCGATACGGATAGTTTGCAACAATACGCTAAATGCAGCCCTGCAAAACTGTAGCAATTCCGTAAAAATCAGACATACCGCCAATGCGCAGGACAGGCTAAATCAGGCGCACAGGGTATTAGGAATCTCTAACAGGCTTGCAAACCAATTAGAGGACATTTTTAACCATTGGGCGAAAGTTCGCATCACGGATGTAGAGGTTAAAAAGTTGGTGCAACTGGCAATGGTTCCCAACAAAGAAACCTTAGCAAGTTTGCAGAAGGGGCAGCAGGACGAGTTAAGCACCTGTTTTAACAACATGTGCGACAATGTGTATGAATATGCCATGACCGCACCCAGCCAGCAGCAGGAAACGACAAAGGGTACTTTGTTTGGTGCTTACAATGCGGTAACGGGATATTTTCAAAACATAAGGAACTACAAAGACGATGAAGCGAAGTTTAAATCCATCATGGGCGGCACGGCGCAGCAGAGAGGGCAAAAGACTTTTGACCTTTGTTTATCCTTCGATAAATCAGGCGCAGATGCGTTGAGCCTCAACTAAGCAGGGAAGGGGGTGAAAGCCCCCAACTTGCTTAGTTGCAGGGCTTTAAACGTGATTATTTTGCAGGAAAGGACTGCGGGCTGGGTGACTTGCCCCGCGCTTCTTTCTTGCAAGGAAGCAAGAAAGAAGCAAAGAAGTTCCGGTAAGCAAGCTGCTATTCGCTGACCTGGGCTTGCTTAATGGTAGCTGCGCAAGCTATTTTGTCAGAAAAAGAACTAAGTTGCTTTTCGAAAAACAAACAAATTAGAACTCGTTCTTTAGACTCATCGGATCAAATGATACTATCTTGTATCTAGCTAGAATTGAAGGTTGTGCGCCTGTGGTATTTGGAATTCTCATACAGACAATTTTCTTGTGAAAACTATTGGCCAACTCAACTTCCACCGCAATCCAGTCATGATTGTGCGTGTTGTTGCCAACCAGCACGACAATGCCGGCTGCTCCTTCTATTTTCTTTTGAAGATACCTTTTGACAGCCAACGTACCCTCATTTCTTTTATCCTCCAATTCGGAGGTAATTGTAATATCGCCAATCAACTGCCGTTGCTCCCAGGCTTTCATAATATTGATTAGTTGGCTGTCTTCGTGTACGCAGCTAACAAAAACTGATCTACTCATAAAATGCTATTTTATCGTCCTACCAAACTTGCAGCCTCCTCAATCCATTTGGCAAAATTCTTATATCCATTATCTAACATCCAGTCATAGCCTGGATCAAACAAGTCAGAGAATTTGTAGCTTCTTCCACCTTTGAATTTCTTAAAGTACCCGTTCTCAAAATAAAAACTATTTGTCGTCCTATTATTATCACTTAATAAGTCCTTGAATGGCACCCATTTACCATTCGTCAACTCATAAAACGTCAGTGTTTTGCAGTCAGTACTTACGTCAACAGCTAGCCGTTCAAGCGGATTAATGCCTTTCGCTTTGATGCCTTCGTTCTTTGATGGTATTCGATTAATATAAATAGGCAGAATGCCTTTCCCCTCAACAAAACTCTTTACAATTTCATACCTCACCCACCTTCTGGTATGTGTTTCCGTGCCAACCAATATGGCTGTAACGGATGTTCCTTTAAGCCAAGCCTCTACCAAGCTTTTCAATTGTGTAGTCCCCTTTCTTTCGGCCTCTTCCCATGCTGATTTATCAATAAAATTTGCAGTGCTCCCCATTGTCACCCAACTGTTCCGTACAACGTTGGCTCTAAAAGACGAAACGTCTCCGTAGTGAAAACTGAAGAATACAGAGCGTGCCATTATTTACCCGCTTTTTTTGCTGCCTCTTCAATCCAGGACCCAAGATTGCTATATCCATCATTGTCAACCCAATCGTACGTCGGGAATCTTTCGTAGAAATACTGTTTGGTATCGTATGGGCTGGTAAAAATAGGTCCAAACGCATTGCTTCCTGCAGTACTCGTATTTCCAAGTCTATCCCTTAGTTTATGAACATATATTCCCAGAATGCCATTCCCTTTTTTCCAGCTTTGCTCAAGCTCGTATTTAATATAGTCACGATCACTAGTCTGTGAACCAATCAAAACTACACTCACTGACGTTCCAGATAGCTGCCCATCTATCCACCGTTTTATAGCGGCATCCCCGCCCTTCTTTACCTCTTCGAATTCCGCCGCATCAACGAATCCAGCAGATTCACGGTCTACTTTCGTCACCCAACTATTTCTTACAATATTTGCTCGCCAAACGTCATTCTCGTAATGAAAGCTAAAAAAAGTTCTCCTTGTTGCCATGTGCTATTTTTTTATTATTTTATTGATGTAAGCAATCGTGTTTTCGATAATTTCATACGGTGTAGAGGCCTCATCACCCAACTTCTTGAACAAATCTGCATTTTCATTAGTGCCAATATATTTGTCGTAATTACTGTTTACTTCTTCCCACAGTTCCTTCGAGACATATCCTGTGGCACCTATAGGTATGACAATCGCTTTTTGCTCAACAGAAATCTCAAACTCTCGCCTTACACCATTTGCAGGTGCCAATTTGCCATCTTCGAGTTTATTGCCAAAAATGAAAATTGAAATGCCGGCATAAGAAATCATGTCTTTTCGATACAAGTCCCACTGCGCTTTCCCTTTTTCACCCTGAGGAAAAGGCCTTAGCAAAAGCTGATCTTGAAGCTTTTCTTTCTTGTTGATATAAATCTCTTCCAAGACACCAGTAATGACGGATGATCCTACACCCAAACCAAATCCTGAGACAATCCTATAACCGTTTTTAATAAGAGCCTTACTTAAATCTGAAATGAATTTCTCAGAGACCTCTTGCCCCCATGCGCCGTATTCATGCGCGCTGCCTGAAATGTAAATTGTCTTTCGCTTGAACCGGTCTTCAATTTCTTTGAGGATTTCGGTAATTTCAGTGTATTCGCTTACTAATAAAACATGTATATTAAACCGTAGCAAGTCACTAATGGCTAATGCTTGCTTTATCTTTCGGTATTCATAATCTTCATTGGATTCATCCTTATTTTGTTTAACCTCCCGGAATATGCAATAGTGCTTCCTTTGATTGTTCTTAAACGTGACTCTAATCCTGCTTAAGATGTAGTCCAGGTTAGGGTCTGTAAAACTGAAGCCAATAAATAAAAACGTCTTTGATACAAGGTCTCCACTTAACGTATTAATGTACGCCCCGTGCGTATCATAGTACCTTTCATATTGATCCTTTGAAATAATAGCGTCATCAGGATGCTCAACATCTCCATGCATTTTATAGACGATCGCGTCTCGGCCGTGTATAGTCTTTGCAAGGTGCTGCGTCGTGTACTTTGCATCCACGATTTTACCCGCATTTTCCAGCGATTTTTCTATGAGTTTATCGTAATTGGTCGTCCAGTAGGTTGAAATAGGTAATCGGGCTAAAATTTCATGATTGGGGTTCGGAGACTTACCATGATGAAACTCATTGGCTATTTTGTTATTTAACGAGTGCCGGTTATTTGCATTTTTGTTGAGATGATACTGTGCCAAAGAAACAAGATCACTTTCTTTGTCAATATCGAGGTCAAGCTCAATAGCAAAATCCCTTAACAATGCCTTCCAATCGACAAAACCCGATGCAGCAGAAAGACCTGCTCCAGCAAAGATTGCGGCATTATTTTCCTCTACTTCTTTAAGATAATCTTTGATAAATTGTTCAATTCTTTTCTTCATTTGATGAAAGTGCTAGTCGGTGCTATCCATCTATAACGCCCTGTTATGTATTAACGTTACAGATGTCTTATTTAACATTACATTTCAAATAAAGTGCCTTTTTTATCATTAAGACAAATTGACATGCATAATTCGGTTTTCTAATGCAAAATGGGTTTCGCATAACTTAAACTGATAATATATGACCAAAATGGCAGAAAACTGACAGATTTAACACGAATGTTAAAAACGGAATCATAAGAACCTTATGATTTTTAGTATAGATTTGTTGTACTCCTTTCGATAATGTAAGTTTTCAATTGTTACAAATGAAAAAAATATAGGATATTTATGTGGGCCGATAATGAAACATCCGAGGATTTACTGGGATTTAAGGTGCATGCCGACTTATTAATAAATGTCATTAATGATGATACTGTTTTACCTGTAACGATTGGGGTATTTGGTGATTGGGGAAGTGGAAAATCAAGTATTCTTCAAATTATTAAGAAAGAGTTCGATAAAAGTGAAAACCAAGGCTCACTTTGCATTTATTTTAACGGGTGGACATTTGAAGGGTATGATGATGCTAAAGCAGCTTTACTAAATGCAATACTTAAAGAACTAGAGGATAACAAAAAGTTGGCTGAAGAGGTAAAAGTAGCAGTCAAAGAAAAAGCAAAGAAATTATGGAAATCTATAGACTGGATGCGTGGAGCAGGGATGATTATGAAAAATATCGCTTTGCCTGCGGTTTCAGCATACTTCAGCGGAGGGTTAAGTTTGTTGCCATTTGCCGCACAAAAACTATCTGAATGGGGAATTGATAGCCAGGAAAAATTAATTGCAAAACTTCAATCTCCTGAAGGAGCAGATTTTTTCAAGTCACTAGGGAAAGATGATGTGGAAAAAGACAATAGGACTAATATCGTTGCGAATTTTAGAGAAGACTTTGAAGATTTGCTAAAAGCAACTCGATTCAAAAAGCTTGTTGTGATTATTGACGATCTGGATAGGTGTACCCCAGATCGGCTTATTGATAACTTAGAAGCTGTAAAACTATTCTTAAATGTCTCTAATACTGCTTTTGTTATTGGGGCTGACCCTAGAATTGTCAAACATGCAATTGAACATAGGTACCGACAAAAAGGAAAGCTTGTCGAGGGAGAAGACAGCGATATTGTCAAGGATTATTTAGAAAAATTAATCCAAATACCCTACAACCTGCCAAAACTTTCCGACTCTGAAGTTGAAACGTATATATCACTTTTGATTTGCAAAAGAGAACTTCCTTCAGAGCAATTTAAAAAAGTACATGATTACTTTATTACCTTCAGACAAAGGGATAGATATTCGGTATGTGGTTTTGCAACTTTTAAAGACATAATTGAAGAATCACAAAGAGATCGTATTCTAAATAGTCTAGTTTCTCTACCATCTTTAGTTCCAATTATTACTCAAACATTGTCAGGAAACCCAAGACAAATAAAGCGGTTTCTCAATACACTTACACTTCGACAGAGATTAGCTACTGTGGCTAACATTTCCGATTTCAATACCGCCATTTTAGCAAAGCTCATGGTATTGGAGTATTCAAATTCCGAGTTGCCTTTGTTCAAACAATTATACGATTGGCAAGTTGACCAAAAAGGGCTGCCAACCCAAATAAATACTCTTGAGTCTATAATTAAAGAGAACCCTGAATATTTACTAGCAAAACAAGAAATTGAGAAACTTGAAGACTTAAAAAAATGGAGTAGTACTAGAATTATTAATTGGTTGAAAGTAGAACCTCTTTTGGCAGGCACTGATTTAAGTGACTACTTTTGGCTTTCAAGAGATAAAATAGCTTCTACAATACCTGGAACGTCACTCATTCCGACAATTGTAAAAAACGTTTATCAGAAAATAGATAAGGATTCACTAACAGATGCAGTGACTAAGAAAATAATATCGCAAGAAATTGCAACGTTGTCTGATTTTGAACTAGGTAGTTTCTTGGAATTTGCATCTCAAATTCTGATTAGAAACCCTAAAAAGAAAAGAGGATATGATATTTTTCATTTACTTATTGATAGTAAAATAACAGGCGCTGAAGTAATATATGCAAGATCACTAGGGCTGATATCCAAAACTGATATTCCAATTGCAGTGGGAGAGTCTCTTAAAAGGTATGACAGCATAGCAGAGATCAAAAGTTATATTGACACTCATTTAGAAAAGGGCAATTCTACTTTAAAGAAAGCGTATAAATCATAGCAATGGGCACATCAAAAGCTTACTCAGCATCTATAAAAGGCCAGCCTCAATGGGGTAATTTAAGTGGTGCGGTAACAACTAATTGTGACGGGGGGAGAATTAGCTCTGAGAATTTAGGAAGTATACTATCAAAATACACTTCGGTAATCGGAGGCTCAGGAAGCGCTGGTCGAGGAAGATCGAAAATTGCCGGAAGGGCCGGAATAAAAACCGCACGTAATATTGGCGCTTTTTTAGGTGCATTTAATAGCTCCAGTGGAAATCTTCAATACGCATTAGATCAAATTGGGTTAAAAGGGCTTGACGGACTTCCCTTAAATGATGTCATCAATAAGCTGTTAGAACATTGCACTGGCCCATCTGCAACGCTTGATGATGTTGCAGCTAAGGCTGCCTCTCAGAAAATTTGGGAGGAATTAGCTGAAGAAGCAGAGACAATTGAAGAATGGCAAGGTCAACTTAAGGAAGTCTTGGCTAGTGAAACATTGGAGGACATTATTGAACGATATTTTGGGTACTATATTTTCGAGCATTTATCTATAATGTTTTACGAAAAATTAGTAGTGGAAAAGGGCAAGAATGATTGCGACAATCTTTTTAAGCAAATAAAGGATTACATATTTGAGAAGCTAAAAAATATGAACAAAACCAATCCTCTGAATACGATTAATTGGGCTGGTGAAGATGCTGACAGGTTGATAAAGAATATACAGGAAGATATTTTAAAAGTATTTGAAGGCTATGAAGGTTAACATCATAATAAACAATCCAGTAGGCACTGGAAAATTTGCCGATACAAAGTTGTCCTTTAATGACAGAGGGGGGAGCTTAAGAACTGTAAATCTGAATGTTGGATTTCAATCCCTAAGGGATTTTTCAAACGATACAAATTCCGTCAGTTTTGATTTTTTCTTCATTTCAGCTTTAGTGTATGGAATCGATAATTTATTAGAAAGGTATGAGTACTCGATAGATGGCTGGGCGAGGGATATAGAGGTTTGTTTCCCTGTCAATAATCTTCAAACATGGAATGAGAATAAAAGTGATTTAGAATCTCTTTTAACTTTTCTTACAGGTGATTATTGGAATGTTAGTTTTGAACAATTAAGTACCGTAACACTATATACAGCTAAAGCAAAAAGATGGAAATCAAAAATTCCAAACTACGATAAAGACGAATATACATTTGCATCACTATTTTCAGGTGGTCTTGACTCATTAGTAGGTATAATAGATGGAATTGCCAATTTAAATACCAATGAGAAAGGACTACTAATTTCTCATTTTGATTCGTCGTCGCCTGGCGCCAATAGCGACCAAACGGGAATAAACAATTATTTAAACAATAAAAGAGAGCTGCAGGATAAATATAATTGGATTCAAAGCACTATAGCTTTAGACAATCAAGATAGTTTTGGAAATGATTTGGCAAAGGAATCAAGTTTCAGAAGCAGGTCATTTCTATTCATTGGCATCGCTGTATTCTGTGTTGAAACACTGCCTAATTGTAACATTCTCACAATTCCTGAGAACGGAACAATTTCGTTGAATTTTCCACTAACTCCTTCTAGAACAAGCACTTTAAGCACAAGAACTACCCATCCACACTATATAAAGCTACTTCAAGATTTGATTTATAATCTTGGGTTAAATACTTTGTTGTTCAATCCATATAAAGATTTAACTAAAGGAGAATTAGTTGAGAACTGTATAAAGCCTCAGATACTCAAGGAAACTTATGGTCTTTCGGTATCCTGCGGAAAAAGAGGTCGAAAAAAGCACTGGGACACAAAAACAGGCACCTCACATTGCGGTATTTGCATGCCTTGCATTTATAGGAGAGCCGCTTTACATAAATTAAATTTAGATTTTCAGTTGTATGGCATAGATCTTTTTAATCCGGTGAACCCGATTTATGATAAGTACGATTTTCCTGCTCTCTTCAATTTCTTAAACAACTCACTCACAACTGAACAAATTAAAAGAACTTTACTCGTAGCTGGGTCAATTGCTTTTGACGAGATGGATAGTTCGGCATCGTTGGTTGAGAGAGTAAAAACAGAAATAAAGGCATGGATAGCAGACAAAGGGAATGACAGCTTAAAAAAACTATCGGGAATAATATGATTGACACTCATTGCCATGTTGATTTGTATGAGAATCCCTTGCAAGTACTAAATGAATGTGAGAAAGCAGGAATTATTACCATCGGTATGACCAACTTACCAAGCCATTTTGAAATGGGGTATCCCCATGTACTCCCATATAGAAGAATACGGCTTGCATTAGGTATGCATCCACTTTATGCCGAAAAACATGCGAAGGAATTTAATATTTTCAAGCGCAACCTTGCCAAAACGTCTTACATCGGTGAGGTCGGATTAGACTTTTCAAAAGAAGGTATTGCGACTAAAGAACTACAATTGAACTCTTTTCAAAAGATATTATTAGAATTAAAAGGGCGGAATAAGATATTAAGTCTGCATTCTCGAAAAGCTGAAAAGGAAGTACTGCGCTTGCTAATCGAAAACAGTATAAAAAATGCAATATTCCACTGGTATTCCGGCCCAGTTTCGCTTATAGAAGATATAATAAAGGCTGGTTACTTTTTTTCAATCAATCCTGCGATGATACGATCTAAGTCCGGGCAGGAGATAATTGGGAGAATACCGATAGGCTACATACTTACCGAAAGTGATGGACCATTTGTAGAAGTAAACGCTCGTCCAGCTAAACCAGTTGATACAGTTTTAGTTTGTCAATATCTATCGAAAATCTGGAATAAAACACTTAAGGAATCTGAAACAATAGTATTGGTAAATTTTCAAAGATTACTTGAAGAAATTAGAATATCAAACTAGTCAATAACATTGATGTTCGCTTATTTCCCATAAATCAACTTTCTTGCTTTTAATTTTGATAAGGTTGGCTAGAATTGTTTTAGAGACAACTATTGGATTGTTCTTGAGATAATTCTTTTCAACATAAACCACAAATTCTCTGCATTCATTTTGTTTGTTGGGATGCTCTCTTACAAAGACTTCCGAATAAGATTTTGATAAAATATCTCCCGCCAATCCCTTATGGATTTGGTTGTTGGGGTCCAAATCAAAACGTCTAATAAAACTTACATCCCTATTAATTGACATAACCATACCACTGATGTTTGTGACAGTAGTTAAATCTGAAATTCGGATATTTTTTAGAGGTGTCTTTCTTTTTCCCAACTCAAAATCGAGGAGTTCAACTATTTCTTCTGGTATAACCCAAGTCCTTTCAGTTGCAAAAGAAGCGATGCGCCTATATATTTCCTCGTCTGACAGTCGCTCACTCGTTTTTATAAGTTGGATAGCCTCACGTATCACCCTGTCGCGACAAACATGTTGTTCCCATGGCCATCCAAGATCTTGAAAGTAGATTTTACTGCCACAATTGCACTTGAAGAACCAAACATCTTCTTTACAATCTGGGCAATTAGTAGGAAAAGCTTTGGTGATGCAACTATCTCTATGTGTTGGTATGGCCATACTTTATCAAAAGTACATTTAATTGCTATTTCCTGACTGGATCCATCATTACATACTTGTCCTAAAAGACTTTTCGAGTTTATTTTTTAGAATTTGCATATCATCACCCACCTTCCTATCAAGTATTTTTGCATAATGTTGCGTGGTCTTTAGATTTCTATGCCCAAGCATCTTTGAAACAGTCTCTATCGGAACACCATTGGTAAGCGTTACAGTGGTAGCAAAAGTATGTCGGGCTATATGAAACGTAAGATTCTTATGAATGCTGCATAAGTCTGCAATCTCTTTGAGATATGCATTCATTTTTTGATTGCTAGCAACAGGCAAAACCCTGTTTTGCACTACACATTGCGGGTGGTCGTTGTACTTGGCCATAATATCTAACGTGACAGGTAGCAGCGGAATTCGCGAAGTAGTATCGGTCTTTTGCCTACTGGTAAATATCCATTGTTCACCATCAACCCCCTTCCCAATTTCAGAGCGTTTCAGCTTTTTAATGTCAGCATACGCCAAACCTGTAAAGCAGCAGAACAGGAATATATCCCTTACTTGGTCAAGGCGTTCTGTAGGGAATTTCTTGTTGGCTATTGCCTGTAGTTCACTTTCGGTAAGTGCGACCCTGTCAACTTCTTTCTTGCTCATTTTAAAGCCCAGGAAAGGGTCTTTACTAAGCCAGCCGTTACGGATGCAGATGTTCACAATTTTCCTGAAATTGCTGATATACTTGATAGTGGAGTTATGATTGCAATTCCTTTTGCTTTTTAGCCAGAAGGCATATTCCGCCACAAATTCATAATCCATCTTTTTGATGTCTATGTCGGTCATACCATACTTCCATTGCATAAAAGAGCATACATGGTCCTTTGCAGTTTTGTAACGTTCAAGCGTCCCGGCAGAAAATTCCTTACCCACCAACTCGGCCACTTGGTCGTTATGGTGCTGAAATACCTCAAGTAGCATCTTAGGTTTTTCAGTTTGGCCCCTCAACATGTTTACCAATAGCTCGGCAGACACCTCAAAGTTAGATTCAATGACCTTCCGGCGGCACTCATGCACCTTTACCTGCAGGGTATCCAGAAATGCGTTTAACGACTTAACATCTTCTTTGGTACCTATACCCCTGCCGGAAGACAAGACGAATTCCATCGCTCAGGCTCAATTTTTCGGCCTGTAGATACCTCTTTCCTGATGCCATCTACTGTTATGCGCATATAAATTGGAATTGCGCCCTTGCCTTCTGTACCTCTTCTTTTTTGATAGAATAAAATACCCAAACTTTTCTCAAGCATAATAGCTCATTTAAATGGTTAACAAATGTAGAATTTGAGCCATTGCCGGACAAGATGTTCAATTAATGAACATGTTGATAATCAATCTATTGAGAACAGTTTGGTGAGCATTTTATTTTTGTAATGTGTACTCACCGGATTACTCACCGGAAGATTGATTGTTTTTGAGCGATTTTGAGGGGGCCGAAAATTAAAAAAGCCCGAAAATCAACGATTTGCGGGCTTTTGAAGCTATGTGAAAACCTTACTGGCGGAGAGAGAGGCTCCGCTGAATAGTAATTATAGCCTCGCTATGTGGGGCTATTTTATTTTCATATGTCAAGCTGGTATTGCATTACAGCGTATTTTGGCTACAGTGGCAATTGACAGAGGGAGGTGGATTAAGGGAATTCTCAAGCCGCATTTAAGCCGCATGGCATAATTTTTCAAGCCGAAGCAGAATGCCTCCTAATGAAATGGTTATCAGTTAAATATAAATAGTTGCTCGTTCATGCCACTTTTAGGTGCTTTAAAAACCAACGAGTTATTAGACAAGTGAATCAGCACACCTAAGATTTGTTTTATGCGTGGTAACAATATGAATGGTATAAAGATTGTTTTAGCAAAAACATGTCTCAATATTCACTTAGGTTGCCTGCAAAAACGTTCAGTGGATTTTTTTCTGACTATCTAAGACATCTGCTTCTATCATTAAAGATCAATTTTGACAGCTATCTTTACTTAGGAAATCAGCCCAAAACTAATAATAGCTATGCGTCCATTTGATTTTTTAGGATTAAAGAACTTCAGAGTATTCGATGATAAGAATGGCTTTTTCGAAGAACTTTCGTCAATTAATATACTGACCGGGGCAAATAATTCTGGCAAAAGCACTCTGATAAAATCTTTTCAGATGCTTAAAAATAGCATCAAAGAAAATCAATTCCCTTTCGATCTGGATCTAACAGAGCAGGAGCATTTGCTAGGAGATTTCGAAAATCTTTTATTTAATAAAAAGAAAAGAGAAGTCGAGATCTCGCTTCCTTTCACTTTCTTAGGAATAAGAAAAATTTATATCAATTTGCAATTCAGTATACCTTCCTCTCAAGGTGCTTATAAGGGCCACTTGAGGTCGATAAATGTTATTGATCAAAGCGATAGCACCGTTTTATTTTCCTTCTCATATCGTGAGGCTACTGACGAAGAAAAACAAATAGCCGAGATTCAGTTCAAACAAGAACTCGAAGATTTCGAGAAAAAGAAAAATGAACCTTCTGAGGAGGATGAATCAGTTTTCTCCGCTTCTGGATATCTATTTCGACCGTTTGAAAACCCATTGATTGGATACGTTGAATGGAGTATTCAAGCTGAGAGACTTAAATCATATTTAATTCAACTAAAGAAATTTTACGATTCGTATTTGACTAATGGAAAAAAATGGAAACCGCTTGAAGAAATCGACGAAATTGTAGCGGAAAGTGGTCTTGTACCTTCTCTGCTTATAAAATCACTTAAACAAAATATCCCCATTGAAAGTTGGGATGATTTCATTTGCAATAAATTAGGTAGTAATACGAAGCTCACCGGAAGAGAACACATCGGAGAACGTGACTTCGAGCCTGACGATTTTTTCTTTCCAGTACCGGAGATTGAGCAAATACTTTATTCCGAGACGTTAAAAATATTAAAAAGCAATTTGAAGTGGACAAGTCCTGAAGAAGACGATACAACATTTTCTGTCATTGAAAATTGTTTTCAAACTAGTTGGCAGGTCTTAATCAATAGGATTTCAACAATTAATTATGTCTCAACCACCAAAGAGGAAAACCTAAGAATTTACAATGCAACAAGTAACTCCCCATTCATCAAATTACTGCGTAGTTACAGTAATGCCGGAAATGACAGTAAGTTCGTAAAAAAATATCTTCGAGCTTTTGAAATTGGTAAGAACCTAAAGGTCAATTATGAACCGAAATACCAATTAATGTCGGTATTAATCACGGGTCTAGACGGTCAAGAAATGGAGCTTGTTGATTTTGGGTATGGCATAAAGCAAGTAATTGTTTATCTGATTCAAATCAGCGTTTTAGCTGAAAAAAATAAACGAATTGAACATGGATATAACGAAGATGGCGAGTATATGACTGATGTTTATGACCCAAGTCTTCTCCTTATCGAAGAGCCTGAATCAAATCTTCATCCTAAATGGCAATCGCTAATTGCAAAGATGCTTATGGAGGCGAGCAAGGATTTCAACATCCAATTGGTCATAGAAACACACAGTGAATATCTGATTCGTAAATTTCAAACACTTGTTGCTGATGGACAGTTACCCGGGAGCAATGTTAACATCTTCTATCTAAGAAACGCCAAGCAAGTTAACGATGGTCGGCAAGTTGAAAGGATAACAATTCAAGACGATGGTAGTATAAACTATAAAGCCTTCGATAGTGGATTTTTTGATGAATCCGAAAAGCTGGAATTGGGTCTATTAAATATTCAAAGAGACAAATTCTGGAAAGACTTTGAGGCTTTAAAAAATAGTCAACTGGATAGTGAAAATAAGATAGTCGAACTGGAGCAAAAGATTGACGAGTTTACAAATAAATCGGATGTTACAGTTTATGCTCAAATTATCCTGCTGCGTTTTTCAATCGCTAAATTATCTCCAGTCAGCGTACAATATTTGGTATCGGGACAATTTTTACTGGCTAATATTAATGATCTTGGTGATTTCTCGCCAGTAATCATTCAATATGGAAGGGCTATTGAAAATGAATTAAAGCAAATTTTTAACATTATTACGGCAGGTAAAAATTGGATGCTCGGGGTGATGCAGGGTTCATTGGAAAAGTTCAAGTTTGACACTGCAACAGCAGCCCCTTGCAGTAATTTGGAATATGCCCAACTTCCAACAGTGCTAACGGATATGTTTAATGTACCGACCAATCTAAGGATTGATCTTATTAATGATCTACGTGAGACAAGAAATTCTGCTGGACACGCTGGTCTTACCAAAACTAAACAAGAAGCCATTGATTACATAAACACAGCGAATGAATTCTTAGATAGTTGGATTGCCGAAAAAAAATAGGCTTATACTTAATAGATCGGCACACTAAAGGATTGTGAGACCACCTATTTGTGCCATACCCATTTTGTAGCAGCTACATTTATTCTGGTATTCTCCAATTACGGCCAAGTTCCACCATTTTATTTCAGGAACCATGGGTGGTGAGTTCTATACTTAGACAAAGGCAGATATTGCCATCAAATCCTCCACAAAAAAGTTCGAAAGTTGTCCCTTTCTCCCCACTTAGTACAGTATCAAAAGATGTTAAAAGCTCTGAAACCATTGATTTCAGTGGAGCTTATTAATGCAAACAATATGCAGATAAAAAAGTCCGCATAAAAATTTGGGGATATCTTTCAGAACGTTTACTTGGATTTTTTTTTGATTGTTGAAGCTATTTGACGCGCAGAAGTAGGTTTGTGTTTATTTATAATATCAATTAATTCCTTTAAAAAAGGAGTATACTCTTTGCTTCGTTCCGCCAATTGCGAGTGCAGTTTGGGAATTTTGTTTGGAGGTAAATTGAAAAAATTCAGAAAATGTTTAATAAAAGTTTTTTGGTCATGACCATTATAATATTGTAACTTTTCTGAATTCGAAAGAGCAAAAGCGAGCTCATAGATTTCATAATCAGGATTGGTAGCATTTTTAGAATCTCCGATTTTCTTCCAGCCATAACCTTTTTCGTCAGGACTTATATCCTCTCCGAATTTAATAGCAGTTGTCAAAATCAATCGATGTATCATGGCGAGTAAATTCAGCCGTGTATTGAACGAATTTATTACCCTGGCCCAGAGTGTATTATTAAACGTCATGCATGAAAAATTGGATTCCATTTCTATGTCGTCTTTAATTTCAATTACGTCAATTTTCGACAAGTGATTAGATAAAGGATTTTGATCAGTATAAAATTCCCTCAGTTCTTCGATCTTTAAAAGTTGCAATACCAAGTAATTATACCGTGTGCTGTTTGAAGTTGCCGAAATACCGAGAGAATCTTCTAAAACAAATTCTATTCTGTTTCGAACATCTTCCTTATAGTTAATAATAGTTTCGTTATCTAGGCCAACAATCTCTATGTTTTCAATTCTGGTAGAATAAGCAATTCCTTCTTGTATAGAATTGTCCGCATAGCACTTTATCTTTTTTATTTCAATTAGGTTTTGTATATAATTGATGAGGGATTCTAAAGTCGAAAATTTTTCTAGTTCCTGAAAAGGACCATTGATAAACTGTGTAGTTACCATAAATATTATCCGTTTTTAAATGTAATATACTAAAAAAAACAATACAAAATATGGAATTAATCAAAAGTTTTGTTAGTATCGTTCCAATCTAAGGCAGACTCTTAGTTCAGAATTGCCGATATATATTAGGTAATTGGCAGTGTTTGTTACAGTCATTTTTCCGAACTGATATCCGAGACCTAGACAACAAGTAAAATGAATATGTTCTCTATAAATTGTATATAAAACTAATTAATATAAAAGGTAAATTAGCGTCACTTTATTGGATTACTTCCGAATTATACCAGCCAGCCGAATAACCGGTAATGTCCATCAATGTCACTTTTAATAATCTCAATCAAACGACTGTCACTGTATGTAATATGGCAAAAATGCGACCATTTTCATTATTTTTTTGATATTAGGAGAACTGGTATCTTGTTAGCGAAATTACCTTAATGCAACCGGGTTGTGTTATGGAATTATCGATATTTTTGTTACTTTCCACAAGTTACTGACGGCCGTTAAACGTAAACGTACGTGGTGGTGCGTTGTTTGCTGTAGAAGCGGCTAAGATTGGCATATAGAAGAATACTTTAATTGAGTGAATATGTGTAGTATTAGCTTAAGGACGATATTGGATTTTTCCTCTGTAATTACTTTAGTATTAGCAATGGCTGCAATTTACTATAGCAACCGAAATAGCAGGCATGCAATATTGACTGGGAAACAGGAGGAGTTATACCAAGTTATTGACCAGATCAGCCAGCACTATTATACGTTTACTACGCTCTTTTATAAAGTGGAAGAATACCGAAATAAAACGGGAGAGCTGCGGAGCATCGCAGACTATATGAACAAACGAGATGAATACTTGAAACAAGAGGGCCGGCTGCAGATCGAGGCACTTATTTCGAGGCTTGAGGTGCTTGCGAAATGTTATACCAAGGCTCAGCTAGTGAATACGATAATGGATTATCATCGCTTGATAAATGTGATGTATCAAAAAGTCGCATACCTCCAGAGCTTGCAGGCAGATGTGTTGTTTAAAGACGGATTTCCAAATTTTGATAAGCATCGTGAGATAGTTGACAACTTAAAGGAAGAAATATTGAAAGAAATAAAGATTAAGTAATCATGTAACATGAAAGAACTCTGGCAATTATTTGGGGTAAGTAAAGAGCAATGGGAGCAGCATTGGCTCAAACGGGATGAGGAGAGCGTAGAATTTAATGGAAGATATACTATTGGTTGGAGAACGAATGCAATCAAGCTTTATACCGGTGCCAGAACATTGTATACAGCGGCTAAGATAGCGCGTGAACAAAGGTTATTGATGATTGTTGCTGAAGTGAAAAGTGGCAAAACGAATGACAGCAGACCAATGACAGTTGAGGAAGAGGATTTGCTAATGAAAGATGGACAACTAGGTATTGCGTACTTTTTACTGAGCCGTGCGATGGAGAATATATTGAAAGCGATACTAGTTGAGCGTAATCCGGGAGGTTATTATGATAAAAAGGGCAAGAAAGTGACTTTGGGTGATACCCACGGCCATTCATTGCCCATGCTGATAAAAGACGCAGGGGTTCAATTAAGTGAGGAGCAGTATATGCGCATAAAGCTATTGGACAGTGCTGCCATAAGTTTCATATATCCCGGCTTCTTGAAGGCAGCCCAGCATACCGCAAAAAGAAAAATAGAGGAAAGCAGTGATTTTAATACAGACATGAACAGTTTTGAAAAGTATGTTGAAATTTTTTCCTATTTGTGTAAAATCGTAAAAGCATTAGTTGACAAACGGCATCAGGAAGAAGATGCTGCGGCTGCAAAAGCTGTAACAATAAATGTAACATAATATGAAAGAGTTTGAGAATTATGATGATGATCCGAGTGAATACCTGCGCTATTGTTATATCGCGTTTGCCACCCACATAGACAAGCCAAGATCGTTGTGGTATGCTGTAAAGGGGCATGAATATCTGGATAGCCAGTCGGTTAGTGTGGGAACGGATTCCAAAGCACTTGATGCCCTTTATCGCAAAGGAACAGGGTACCACATTGTTGCAGTGGCGTATGTGTGGAATGATATGTTTGACGAGCCTTTTGCATTGGAGCAGCATTTTCTTACGCATCCTTATTGGTTGCCATTCCAAGAGCATATTGGCACTTATCTTGAGATGCTTATGGTAAAGAAACAGGAAAAACGCCTTGCGAAAATCTTCAATGACGCCCAGTTTAAGTATGCTTTTCTGCCGTGGTGGGAAACGTATATGTCGTTATTAGTGGATGACACGACGACCATCACCAGAATGGATATGGTGGTGCCGATTATTAACCGAGTGAACCATGCTACAAGGATCTATGGTAATTGATGTGAAACTACCTGAGCTAACGGATAAAACGATAAAATCGTTTATCAGAACCCTTTCTGAACATGATCGAAAGGAAACTGAAGCATTAAGCAGCTACCTGCTCGCGTTAAAAGAACTTACCAGTAAAATTGATGAAATAAAAGCAGATGAACGACAGAACCGGAAAAAGAACAGAGCACGGTTCAATGTGTTCAACTGCCTAACCAGACACCACCTGGAAGAGTTGCACAGCAATTTTTTGTGCTATCTTTTAAACCCAAAAGAAAGCCACGATTGCAATGACATGTTTCTGAGTGAATTTTATAGTGGATTGCATCAGGGCAACGCATCGGGTAGTTCGCCAGAACTATTGGAAAACCATCGGTTTGACTGTGCGTGGGTGGAACGAGAACATTACTGCGGGGTGATAGAGGGTAGCAGAACATTTATAGATATCTATATTGAAACTCCGACGTTAATAATCGCGATAGAGAATAAGATAAATGCTGGGGAGCAAACAGACCAGATAATGCGCTATGCCAAGTACTGCAAACGGTCAAAAAAGAAATACCTGGTGCTATACCTTACGAAAACGGGAGAAAAGTCTAATACTGCCAAAAGTGAGCTATACCAGGCGATTTCATACGAAAATGATATAAACAAGTGGCTGGATAGCTGTATGGAGTTGGTAGCAGCGTATCCGATGGCCTATACCGGTCTCCGGTATTATTCAGATCTGTTGAATGAGAAAATATTAAATCAACCGCCAAATACTGTAATTATGAAACTAAAGGACCTGCTGCTAAATGACGAGAATGTGCATTTATTGAAGTATGCAAAGGAGCTTACAAATGCAACTACAGAAGTCAGTAACCAACTACGGAAAGATTTCTTTATAGCGTTAGGCAAGGAATTAAGCACAATGAATATAGATTTCCAGCCTGCCGGCAGAATATTAACTCCAATCTCAGCTAACAATATATGGGACAAAGTCCACCAAGGATATACCTGTCACAATGGGTCTTTGTCTTTAATGTTAAATGGAAATATTAAGTTATATTTTTGTATCGAGCATGACCAAATAGACGTTTGGTATGGGTTATTTGCGGTTAATGTAAATAATAGTCAGGGTACCAATGGAAAGAATGTAGAAGAGACAAGGCGGATAAAGGAAATAATGATCTCGAAGTTACCCACAATCACGCCAGAAGATGGTTGGTGGGTATGTACCCGTTATTTTCAATTCGATGGTTTCGCATTTGGAGATGATGACATGAGCTACTTGCTTGCAACGAGGATGAAAGATGCAGTTGGGCAATTCATGACTGAGCTACAGGAGTATTTGAAAGCCTGGAAAGAAACAGTCATCCAGTTTAATAATGAAAATAATAGTGTTACAAAATAGTATTTATGGCAAAACTGATAAAAATAGAGCGCATTTTTTTGCATAATCACCCAACGATAAAAGAGAGCTGGATACAGGCGCAAATCGCTAGTGATCCATCGATATTGGGGCTCGGCGATCTGATACTAAAGGATACGGAGCGGATGCAGCCAAGGGCTGGCCGACTGGACCTGCTGCTACAGGATGCCGAAACAAAGAGGAGATATGAGGTGGAGGTGCAGCTGGGCAAAACGGATGAGGCGCATATTATCCGCACCATCGAGTATTGGGATGTGGAACGGAAACGGTATCCGCAATATGACCACTGCGCGGTAATAATTGCGGAGGACATAACCAGCCGTTTTTTGAATGTGATAGGGTTGTTTAATGGGGTAATTCCGTTGATAGCTATTCAAATGAAGGCTTTGAAATTTGGTGATGACATTGCCCTTGACTTCACAAAAATTGTAGATGAATTGCCGTTGGGGCTGGTGGATGAGGATGAGGAAATAAGGGAGGTAACGGACAGGGAGTACTGGATAAAGAAAGGATCTATCGAAACCGTGAAGCTGGCAGATGAGGTATTGGAAATTGTTAAAGAGGTAGCCCCGAATGTAGAATTTAAGTATAATAAGTTTTACATCGGACTTGCCCAGGACGGGATGCCTAATAACTTTGTTATTTTCAGGCCAAGGAAAAAAGACCTTAATGTGGAGGCGCGGCTGCCATTCACAGATGAAATGCAAAAGAAAATTGAAGATGCGGGCATAGATGATATGGGGTATGATAAAAGGTGGAAGTTGTTCCGGGTGCGTGTGTCAAGGAACGATATAAAGAACCAGCGGGAAGTTTTGAAAATGCTTGCAAATGAAGCGTACTCGTATGCGGTGACGGGATAAGCTAAAAAACACATAAATTAATATTCGATGGCAAAGTTTATTACCGGAAACGAACTAGAGGATGCTGTATATAGCATCATATGGGACGCAGAGAAAACCTTACTGATCGTGTCTCCATTTGTGAAACTGGACGATTATTTTAAAAAGCTGTTTGCGCGGCATGTGGATAATCACAAATTACACTTGCTTCTTGTGTTTGGGAAAAATGAAGGGCAGGAGAGCAAGAGCCTGGCAAAAGCTGATTTTGACTTTTTCAAGCAGTTCAGGAATGTTAGTATCATTTACGAGCCCAAGTTACATGCCAAGTATTACGGAAATGAGAAAAAAGGGGTGATATCATCTATCAACCTTTATGATTATTCATTCAAGAATAACATTGAGTTTGGCGTCTATTCGGAAACAGGTATCCTGAACGCACTTACCAACCAATCGGATAAGGAAGCGTGGGGTAAAAGCTGGGAGATAGCCCATAGTGGTGCTGCCATCTTTATTAAACGGCCGGTGTTCAAAAAGAGCCTTTTAGGCGCGCTGACAGGCGGGAGAGATTTTGTAAAGGCTGAGGTGCTACTTGACGTAACGGATACGATCTACTCATACAGTTCGCTCGGCCGTGAGCCTAAAAGACATTTGGCGGAATTCCCGGATAGCCTTGATGTGGATGTGAAATTCAAATCGGAAGTGATGCCGACCCGCCAGGAGGTTGAAAGGGCGAAAACGGGGTATTGTATCCGTACCGGGGTGGAAATCCCATTTAATCTGAGCAGGCCATTTAGTGATACTGCATTCCGTAGCTGGTCGCAGTTCAGGAATATGGATTATGCTGAGAAGTATTGCCATAAGACGGGGAAACCATCGTATGGAAGGACATCTATGAGGAACCCGATACTGGATTAGCTGAGGTATTTACGGCATTGCGCTACTGTTTTGCTTGTCTCTTTGCCAATGCAGCTTGAAACCTGTTTATGGGGTCATTGGCGGGTTGATGACTGAGGAGTAGGATAAGTGAATTGAGATAGTCGCTATCCCAAAGTTCGTATCCGACGCTGCCAGCTATTCGCTCGTTGCCGCATGTGACAAGGATGGTTTCCGCTGTTTTATAGAGGCCGTTAACGGCCTCAATTTCGTCAAAATTGAAATGCAAAGCTGGTTTTTTCTCAAAATCATGGTGTGCAAACTGCGTGTTTCGGAGCACTTGTAAGCGTTCAATTTCCTGGGAATAATGTTTAATCAATAGTTTTATCTGGCGAGGCACGTTAGGGTTTAAATGCTGGAGAATTGTTTGGCTCTTATAGATGTTGTGAAAGTTATTGGCGTGGCTGGAGCTATTTACGAAAAGAGCGCACAAGTCGATAATAATGCTCCGATAAAATACAAGGGCAGTAAAAAGTAAAAAGTCGCTTCTAATTATTGACCTGTCATTATTGGCACGACCACTGACAATGTGGTTAACTATTTCCAGTTTTTGCTTGTTATAAGCGACAATAAGATGCTGCCGCTCTAATAAAAAATCAAGCTCGTTTTTTGTGGAGGTATTTTCCATGGGTATTCATTTAGATAGCTATGATAGCAATTTTCTTGCAATTAATTGCCTTGCTTCAGCGATGATTTTTTTTGGCCCCTGGCCTGAGCTTCTGTATCATCAAGCTTTTTTAAGGCGGTGACCACCTTTTGTAAGCGTTCATCTGTTGGCGGGACAGACTGACAGGCTGCGGCGAGCTGGGGGCTGAAGTAGTCTGTTTGGTCGGTCTATCCATTATATGGTTTTGATTTCTTAACTAAATCGCGAGCAATATTCAGCACGCTTCCTCGAATGAGCAATCAAGTTTCAATGTTGTATCGTATTTGCTTACGTTTAAGGGCTTTGCTTTCTTTTTTCAGTAGCCATAAGGGAAAGGTAGTTTGATTCGATAAAATAACAAACCAACTTAGTACTTATACCCAACACCTTTATAAGTTGCGTTCGAACTTGACATAGTGAAATCTGCTGTTCCAGAAATCGTTGTTGAGGCGTTTTGATTTGTAATTAATACAAACTGACAACCAGATTCCGCTGCGGCCTGTTTCAATTTGCGAGTGGCCTTCATGTCTGCTCTGGAATTGCTTAACGCATTTTTGCTGCCAAGTAGGTCGCCGACTTTTGTAAGGCCTGCTATCTCTGCAATATCATAGACAATCACAACATTTTCCCAATCCTCGATAGAAGCAATCCGTATTTTCTGCGTCATATTTTCTACTCTATTTGACCCCGAGTAAATCACTTGCCGCACTGCATATTTTCCTATTACCTGCTCGGCAGTTTCGCCAGTATAAATAAACTCAATACTAAGTTCTTTCACTCGAGTAATTTTCCCTTCTATAATTTTTCCGTTATGCAGAAATATTCTGTCAGCATTACCAGATGGCTGGTGCACTGCTTCATTATATACTGGTTCATTCTTTTTTTTGTCTAAATTGGCGTTGCTGTTTTTAGGCGGTTGCGATGCGTCATTTTTATTATGGTCTATGTTTTCCTGCTTTGCAGATAACTCTTTTGGTGATTCCATAACCAACTTACTTCCATTCTTGTATTTTATCATAAATACTTCTGATTTCGGAATCGTGTATATTTCCCTAAACGTTCGCGTACGACCTGTTTTATTATACTTGATTTGTGTTTCATTTATCTCAATAATCTTTGTCCTTCCATCAATAACCCCATTTTTATAGAAAATAACATCATCCTGTGAATATGCAGGGATTGTGAGCAAGAGAATAAATGCAATAAGTAGTGGCTTAAAAATCTGTTTCATGTTTTGTTTTATGATTGTGAGCAAAAAAATAGCGTAACTGAAATTCCCTTGACGTCTCACGGCTCTGGAAGCCTACCTACGCAAAAGACACAGTTACGCCATGCGGCGTACCATAGTCATTTGTTGCGTAGGTTCTTAATTTTCCAGATTTAGAGACGACAACTAAATGTTACAATACAAACTTGTAAATGTTTTTCTTTTATCTAATCATTCAAAAATTGTTTCGTTAATAATATTTATCTGCAGGGATAAACAACAATAGCAAAAGTAATTATATTTACGATATGTAGCTATGGAAAATAATGATAAAATTCTCGAAGAGTATGAGATACTTGGTGGAGAAACTGAGGTAAATTCAGTATGGATGATTGCAAATTATCTTTGAAGATATTCGGTTATTTGAAACTAAACCTGCATTGTGTCATATTATCGATATTTTGGGAAAGATGAATACACGTCAACACAATTTGAAATAATCAAGCCAACTACTTTTTATTCTTCAATTGCACTCCCAAATCCAAGATAAGGGTCTTCAGCTCCTGTAGATCAGTTTCCCCCTGCGGTAACGTTCCGGTCTGGTGTTTATAATACCTCCAAATTTCCAGTACATCTTCACTGTTTACCGCATAAGGTTGATAAGCGGGATTGAGTGACTTCAATAATATTTTCCTATCGCTTTGTATAGTTACCAGTTTGAAAACAAAATCCTGTTCGCCTTTCAGGATAACTATGCAGGGAGTGCCAGGCTTGATACCTTTCCAATCCTCTACATACTGAGCTATCACCTCACTGTTTTCCGGAATAGGCAACATAGAATCTCCAATAGTAGGAAACATGCGATAGGTGCCTCCTTTGGGTAAGTTAGGCAGGGTGAACTTCGGCAGCGTAGCGATAAATTCAGGGTCATTATGTCCTGCCATATAGCCGGCCTTTGCCTTTATGGGTACATATTCGGTATTCTCCCGGTTGTTTTTATCCACGGTTATCGCCAGTACCCTGATCTTAGTGCCTGTCATATATACATCATTGCCCGCCAGTAGTTCATGCAGTTTATATTCACCCAGCTTTGTAAGGTCTACTTTCAATAAACTATCTATACTGACCTTAAAATAATCAGAGAATTTTATCATATCAGCCGCAGTAGGATTTATGGTCTTCCCGGACTCCAGCGCCTGCAACTTATTCCTCGATATATCGAGGTTTTGTGACAATTCTTCCTGGCTCAGCTTCTTCCGTTCGCGGAGGAACCGGATATTAGAATTAAAAAAAAGTTTTGGGGTTATCATTTCTTATTGTTACTATTGAAAACAAACAAATGTTGCTAATAGAAACAAAAGTAAGTAATCCTTATGACACCGGCAAGAGGCACGAACGAAATAATACAGGAGTTGCAGAAGGAGGTGCTCAGTTTGCAGGGCTACAAAAAAGCATCCGGCAGGCAATGCCTGAATACAGGTCTTGGCCCGATTGAACATGCATTTCCGGAAAAGACCTTCCCTGTAGGTGCAGTGCATGAGTTTATAAGCAATGCGCCGGAAAATGCCGCTGCAACCAATGGCTTTATTGCCAGCCTGCTTAGCACCCTCATGCAAAAAGGGGGCGGTGCCTGTTTATGGATAAGCTATAAACGGACGATATTCCCACCTGCGCTAAAAGTATTTGGATTAGACCCTGCGCGGATCATTTTTGTTGACCTCATGAGGCAAAAGGATGTGTTATGGGCTATTGAGGAAGCATTAAAATGTGAAGCTCTGGCAGCCGTGGTTGGGGAACTTAGTGAACTTAGCTTCACAGAATCAAGACGGCTACAACTTGCCGTAGAACAAAGCAAGGTTACCGGGCTTATTCATCGCTATAATCCGAAAGGCAAAAACACCGTAGCCTGTATTACCCGGTGGGAAATCAAATCCCTTACCAGCATAAATGAAGGCAACATGCCCGGTGTAAGTTATCCGAGATGGAGCATCCATTTGCAGAAAGTCCGAAACGGCAAACCCGGTAGCTGGCTGGTGGAGTGGGCTGCAGGTAGTTTCCGGCATATCCCCCAAACTATTCTTATCCCCGAAATACAAACACGAAAGACCGGATAGTATGCCTAAACGTTTTATTTCCATATGGTTCCGTCATCTGAAGACGGATTGGGTGGTTCGTCGTCGGCAAGAGCTAGGGGATACAGCCTTTGTTATGGCCGCACCCGAACGTGGGCGGATGGTAGTAAAAGCAGTCAGCAGGGTAGCGCACGCCAAAGGCATTCATGCCGGTATGGTCGTTGCGGATTGCAGGGCAGTATATCCGGGGCTGCAAGTGCTGGATGACCAGCCAGGGCTTTCCGAAAAACTACTCCATGCCCTGGCTGAATGGTGCCTGCGTTATACTCCGGTCATAGCCATTGACCCACCTGACGGGCTGATACTTGATGTAAGCGGCTGTCCCCATCTGTGGGGCGGGGAACGCCCATATCTGAAAGATATCATTATTAAACTTCGTGGGTTTGGCTATGATGTGCGTGCTGCTATTGCTGATACGGTTGGCGCGGCTTGGGCGGTATCCAGATATGGACAAGTAACACCTCTTGTTGAACCAGACCGGCAAATAGAAGCAATAATGTCATTGCCGCCTGTTGCTTTACGGTTGGATGCCGTTTTGTTAGAACGATTGGCAAAACTTGGATTAAACTCCATATGCAGTTTTATGAATATGCCACGCACTGCCTTACGCAGACGATTCGGACAAACGCTTTTAGATAGAATAGATGAGGCAGTAGGGCAGAAACAGGAAGTGATACGTCCGATATGCCCGGTTGAACCCTATCAGGAGAGGTTGCCCTGCCTTGAACCTATACGGACAATAACAGGTATTGAAATTGCTTTAGAAAACCTTTTAGAGAAGCTGTGTAAGCGATTAGAGAAAGAAGCTAAAGGATTGAGGGTATGTGTATTCAAGGCCTATCGGGTAGACGGAGAAATTCAACAACAGAAAATAGGCACAAACCGGGCAACACGGAATGTAAAACATCTGATTAAGTTATTTGAAAATAAAACAGGCTGCCTTATCCCCGCACTCGGTTTTGAGGTATTTGTTATTGAAGCACCGGTAGTAGAGGATGCTCCGGCTGCACAAGAGGCATTCTGGGCTACCAGCAATCATGATGATATGG
>CAZBPS010000016.1:0-91845 GCA_964493865.1 uncultured Flavipsychrobacter sp. | reverse complement strand
ACTTATTTTTGTTGAATGAAATGTCTTTTTGAAAACATAAAGGATGTTGTGCCTCCTGGTTGTAATATACAAATCTTAGACCATCCTCATTATCCTCATATTGGTTTGGAATTGTCCTTATTCAATGACCATAGATATGCATTCTATTTTTGGAATAGATGGACGCAGAAGTATGGATTTGAACAAGATCGAATAACGTATGCACCTAGTTTAGTAACGTTGGATTGGCATCAAGATTTGAAACCGCCTACCACGAATCAAAAGAAATTGCTTCGTAATCTTGATTTAACAAATAAGGCAGGTGTAGCATTATACTCATGGGCAAATTTGGGGGAAGATAATGATACCCATATTATGGCTGCCGCTTATCTCAATATAATTGGCGATGTATATGTTCATTGTCGGCAAGGCTCGAACAATGAATGGAAGGACGAACATATAAAAGACAGATATGGAAATATCCACACCATTAAAAAATTCAAAAAATTTATCGATTTAGAATCTTACTTACTTAACTCGGGTGAGCAAGGTGTTTATTTTGATATAGACTTGGATTTCTTCACTATTTCAAACCCTCTTTCTTGGGGTCAAGCTGGATCAAGTTTCACTTACTTACCGGATAGAAAGATTAGAGAAATGTTGAATCCTGATCGACCTTTAATTTCTTGGGTACTTCAAAGATTATGGGGGTTCACAATTGCACTTGAACCGGAATTTACTGGTGGGCTTTTAAAATCACACAAATATCTAAACATATTGGATCAGCTATATTTTAAGCCTTCTTTATTTACCCACCACAGCAAGAGCGAGTTAATGAAATTCTAAAGCAAGAATAAACTAATTGTTCGCTAACTTTATATTTCTATGATGATTTTCGCATACGGCTCTAATATGAATATTACCCGATTACGGGCGCGGGTTCCATCGGCTAGGAAAACCAGAAATGTCTATTTGCCGGATTACACTTTGGCTTGCAACAAAGTGAGCAAAGACGGTTCTGCAAAGGCAAATATTGTACCTGCGGAGAATGCACAGGTATGGGGTGTTATTTTTGAAATTGATGATGCTCAAAAAGGAAATTTGGATGCAGCGGAAGGCTTGGGACGAGGATATAATGAGACTACTCTCACTTTTTTTGATGAAAACGGCAATGAGCATGAAGCACAAGTATATATAGCCGACCCTATTGCAACAGACAATAACCTTAGACCGTATGATTGGTATCAAAACTATATTTTGACAGGAGCAACTGAAAATGATTTGCCCCAAAATTATATTCAGCAATTGGCAGCCATTGAATTCGATATTGATAGGGACGAAGAAAGGCGAGAAGAGAATATGCTATCATAAGTTGATATTGAGAATTAGAAACCAGCGCAATTAAGTTTAAGTCGCTAAAAACACTTTTATCATGCCTTTTACTAAATTCACAATTAAAAATTTTAAGTCTTTTCAAGAGGAACAGACCTTTATTTTTGCATCGCCTCAACCTGCTATGGTTGGTTCTGGCATGACATATCTTGTTGGTGGCAACAACGTAGGAAAAACAACCTTGATCGAAGGTTTATCCATAAAAGACAAGAAAAACATCAACACATCCGAAAGGACTACTACCGGTGATCCTGAATTTTGCCTTTATAGTGGCGAAGACATTGTTAGAAAATGTGTACTAATTCGTCAAGAGAGTAGTACTATAAAGGAGGAACCTCTGTTATTGCCAGAAAATTCTTTCGAGATAATTTCTTCAAGAAGACATTGGTCATCTGCTGCGGGTGCTCAATATAATAATGTTGGAGACAGCTTCAATTCTGTTTATAATTTTGAGAACAGGCAGAATAATCTTGAAGTAGCCAGTGAATTGCGAGCTATCGAGGCAAGCGAGGAAAAATATCATGAATTCGTTGCCTTGGTAAAAAAAGTGATTCCTGAATTTACAAAATTCGCGGTGGCTTACGAAAACAGTCACTTCATTGAATATATCTCTAGTACAGGGATAAGACACAAGGCGGAACTTCTTGGGGACGGAGTAATTACTGTAATTAGAATTCTGTTACAGCTTTTTGTGGCAAAAGAAAATGCCATTATTATTGATGAACCTGAATTGTCCCTGCATCCATCCGCACAAAGGAAATTATTACAGCTTTTAGGGGAGTATTCTCAAAGAAGACAAATTATTATCTCTACACATAGCCCGTACATGATGAGCTGGGAATTTTTTAAGAATGGTGCTGTAATAAATAGAATTGCCAAAGAGGGCGACAAACAATCTCTAATTTTTCCAGTTACTGATTTCAACAAATATAGTAGTTTGATAAATGCAGGAAATTGGCAGATGCCATATTCAATGGACGAGGTAGCAAAGGAAATTTTCTTTATGGAAGATGGAATATTATTTTTAGAAGGGCAAGAAGATGTTGGCATTTTAAGGAAGGAGGGTATTTTTAGCAACATAAATATTTTCGGTTATGGCGTTCGAGGTAAGGACAATTTCAAGTTTGCTTATACACTTGCAAAAGACCTCGGTTATAGAAAGATTGCTTGTATTCTTGATGCAGGCGAAAGCGAACTAGCTATTAAAGCAGATTTAATGGCTAGTTTTCCAGAGTTCAAGACACTACAATGGAATAAGGCAGATATTAGGGATAAAGTAGTATATACATCTGTGGCAAAGGAGGGGTATTTTGACAGTAGAGGCAATAAAAAACTCGCCCAAGAATTAGATGATTTTGATGTGAAGGTTGAGGAGATGAAGGTCTTTCTAGCTTCCTAATTGCTCTCAATTCGGTAAAATTCTTTATTGGGTTAGAGTTACCAGCCCTAGTAATCCAGAGGATATTCAGCATCCTTTATGATATCGGCTAGGGCTAGGATTTCCTTCCCTAATAGCGGGTTATGACCAAAAAGGTTAAATAGCTTTAGTTTTGTCAAGCATAATAAGGAACATGGGGAAACTTGAATTAACATTGGAAAATCTGCTTATTACAAAAAATATACGTCCTGATAGGCAGACGACAATTTATATAAGGACGCTTTCTCGACTTGCAGATGAAAAGAAGAACCCGGGAACCATTATCCCGCTCTTTGTAGATATGGAAGGCGACTATAAAATACTAGGTGCCTTGACCTTAAATTCTGGCGGCTCTGTGTCGTTTTTCCCGGACTTTTACAGTCTGGACAACTTTGACCACATTACCTTAAATGCAAACTTCATTGAGAAAAAAGGGCATTTGACAAAAATAGGAACCAGTGGCGACCGCAAGAAGCCCATGCACGTAGAGGCAAGTCAACTTATTGATGGCTCATATTACCATCTGGTTACTTTTGTGATGAATGACGGCGAGCTTCTTATGGATGCTCCGCCGGTAATGCAAGCCCCAGACATCGAGTATTCAACGGAGGAAGAAAAACACCTGTTTACATCGTGGCTTGAAGTGGCGTTGAGTAACGCAAATTGTGTTTTAGAGTTTCCCGCAAAAAAGGGATTCTACGCAATCCAAATTCTAATCCTTCCGAAAGGAAGCGATCCGGAAAAACTGGCTGTGCATCGTGATTCGATAGAGATCGCCCTGGAACATAGTGTTTCTTTTGAAAATCAAAATTTTATTTGCAAGAAGATGGAAATACCGACTTCGGAAAGAAGCGATTTTTCGATCTGTATTGTAATGTTTAGGGTTCCCCATGAATTAAAAGCCGCCGCCTTTTTTATGGCTCAAGACCCCAATCGTCCGGTCAATGTTGAGAACCTAAACTAGCTATTATACCTAAGCAAAAGAAGAACATCACGCAGGGTTGTAAGGCTAAATTCCATGGCAACGCTTATATTTTCTACCGCTACCACATGGACACGGAGCATTTCTGCTAACTTTGGTTGCTGCCAATCTCGCAGCAGGTCTGGGAGTTTCATCCCGTATTAACTCCATACTAATACTGTCTCTTTCTTTCATTATCTCTATCATTTCGGGAGTTGCGGTAATCATTCCATATTGATCTGCTAAATCTCCTGTATTTATAGCCTTAAAATATCGCTCATTTATTCTACACATTGGATCAAATCGTGCAGTATAATTCGCCGTCCGGTTATATGGCAGGTGCAGTAAAGGCACTTATAGGCATGGGACCGGTGACCTGGCATGTGCCAGAAGTGCCTTCTGGACTTTATGGATCTAAAGGAGCTCCCGTTACACCTCCAATATCGAAGACCAATGAGAGTGGGGCACAAACGTGCACTGTGTTTCCTAACCCAACTTTCGGTAACTTTACAGTAAAAGCGTCTTTGTCTGGAACTTGCCTGTTTTTATCCCATAATCTTTTTCCAAGCAAAGGATGAAAACCACCACCTAAACTAATAATACTCTTCTCCTACTTAAATACATCTAGCCGCTGTAGAAATTAAACCTAAATGTTGTACCCTAGTTGTACCAATACATAGTGTGCTCCCATTATTATCTCCTGTAATCATTTACTGTAAGCACTTATATAGAAATTCACATTTAAGAAAAATAAGTGGAAAACACTTGCTCAGTGGCGGACACAAGTCAAAAAGACTTGCGCCAAATGGGGGAAAACACTTGCGCCAAATGGGACTCGCCGAGGACGGAATAATTTAAATGTTTGTACATTGTAAGCCTCAACCCAAAACGAATCTGCTAAATGAAAATGATATTTATTGTATCTCTGATTGCATTTACCTGTGCATGTAATAAATTAGAGAATACAGCCGACCCCACTTTAACACCAGCTTCAGGCGATTTTGATATTCCGAATTGGGTATCAGACATTTTAACCTCTCGTACTGCCGACTACCCAAATGGCAATGTTACTGGAACCGATACTATAATAACCTATTTTACAGACCATGTATACTTAAAATATCACGGAGGCACCTATAAAGTAATGGGCTATAATAGCAACCCTACTTATCCATCCCTGTGGACAGATATAGGATTTGGGGTAAGGATATTTGACAGCTCGGGCAAATTAATAGTTACTGGGGCAATATATCCATCAAAATACAAGATAAGAGGTACATACGACACAACTTGGCATACTCAACAACAGAGGCTCAGAATAGATGCGAGTTATGCTCCATTTACAGCTGTTTTATTCGACCCATATAGGCATTACACTGGCAAATAATAATTAGGATGAATTACATTAGGTCTAAAAAATAATTTCACAATAGGCTAAACAAATGAACTCTTGATGAGCCGCGTCGAACCACGATTGCTGATGAAAAGAAGTTAAGCTGAAGACCGATTGCGACATAATTTTTTAGAATCAATGCAATTATTTAACTAACGTTATCTGTGACATTATCCAAACTTCATCTATAACTAATATTCAAACTTATACACTACTGCGCATAGTGTTTTTTTATAGGCAAGCCAATATGCATTATTTTACTGGCCTCTTTGACCTTCAAATGTTTCGTTAATCCTTACAGTAGTACGTTTATATAAAACCGAACTTTATGACCTTACCCGTAGTAATTAGGGTCATATTCCACAATCCATTCAATGCCGTATTTATCCCTGAACATTCCGGCGTAGGTGCCCCATGGGCTGTCGTCAATAGGCCCTTCAATAGTTCCGCCGGTTGATAGTCCGTTGAAAACTCTGTCTGCTTCTTCACGGCTTTCTGCGCTGACCGATATTTTAGACCTGTTTTCGTTTTCGTTTACACGTCCCATAAATTCCGGCACATCATTGCCTATCAGCACGTTGTTTTTTCCGATGGGCAATGCGATATACATTATTTTATCGGCCTCATTTTCGGGTACCGGAAAGTCAGCGCTCGCCAGGTCTTTGAAGCGAATAACCTTTGTGAAATCGCTGCCAAAAACTGATTTATAAAAAGTGAACGCTTCTTCAGCATTTCCATTGAAGTTAATCCACGGATTGATTGCTTTCATGATTTTATTATTATGTTGTTAATAGTTGTGGTGTAGCCGGTTTTAAGCCTTTTAATAATACTTCCAATATACACACTTTTGCGTTTTGGGAATAAAAAAGCCCGCCTACGCCATATCTGTCAGGAAATGAATAATGCCATAATAATTCTAATAGGTATTTTTTTTATGAATACATAGCCTTTTGCAACAAAGTCCGGAGTAAGGGTGATTTTGTTGAAATGAACCTAATTATTGTAACTTAGCCGATATTCTAATAGCTATACAAACAGACATTAATGAGCATTACATCCATGCCGTCCGTGTTCAGTGAAAACGCACGTGAAATAATCCGTAAAAAACTAGAAAGAACCATCATTCCCGGGCAGGATTACATACCTGTTACGGGCAAGATTATAGACGAAGATGACATCATACTGGGGCTGGATGCAGTGCTGGACGGCTGGCTTACGGCAGGCCGCTTTGCCATTCAGTTCGAGCGTGAACTGGCCCGTTATTTCGGCTCGCGTTTCTCGCTGCTCGTCAACTCAGGTTCGTCTGCCAACCTGCTGGCATTCTACACACTAACCTCACCCAAGCTGGGCGACCGTGCGCTGCTGCCCGGCGACGAGGTGATATCGGTAGCTGCCGGCTTTCCGACAACTGTGAACCCGATACTGCAGTTTGGCTGCGTGCCTGTGTTCCTGGATATTGATATTCCGACCTACAACATCAAGGCTGAAAGCATAGAAGCGGCCATTACTCCCAAAACCAAAGCTATCTTCGTTGCCCATACGCTTGGCAACCCCTTCAATCTGGAAGAGGTGATCCGCGTGGCAAAGAAGCACAACCTATGGGTAATAGAAGATGACTGCGACTCGCTGGGTGCCACCTATAACGGGAAAAAAACCGGTTCATACGGCGACCTGGCTACGCTTAGCTTTTACCCTGCTCACCATATTACGATGGGTGAAGGTGGGGCAGTGCTTATCAACAACGCAAAGCTCAAAAAAATAGCAGAAAGCTTCCGCGACTGGGGTCGCGATTGCTGGTGCGAGCCAGGTAAGGACAATACTTGCGGTGAACGCTTCTGCCAGCAGCTTGGCGATCTGCCGGAGGGTTACGACCACAAATACACCTACTCTCACATAGGCTTCAACCTAAAAGCCACTGACATGCAGGCGGCTATAGGGCTTAGCCAGTTGAAAAAAGCTGATACATTTGTGGCCAAACGCCGTGAGAACCACAAACTATTGTATGCGATGATGAAACCATTGGAAGACCATTTCATTCTTCCGGAGGCTACGCCGAACGCTGACCCGAGCTGGTTCGGCTTCCTGCTCACGGTGCGGGATGGCAACAAGATAAACCGCAATAAGCTGGTGGAGTTCCTGGAAAAAAACAAGATAGGCACCCGCCTGCTGTTTGGCGGCAATCTCACAAAGCAACCCGCGTACAAAAATGCAAACTACCGCGTGCTGAACACGCTTGAGAATACCGACAAAGTGATGAACGACTCCTTCTGGCTGGGTGTATGGCCGGGGATAGGAGAAGTTCATTATCGCTATATCGTGAGCAAAATAGAAGAATTTATCTCGCAATAGCCAACACTAAAAAAGTCATAAGCAGCGCACAGCGCTGCTTATGACTTTTAGGTGCGGAGAGACAGGGAATGGAATCTACTCTCCTAATATATTGCGTATCAGCTAAGAAGCAATTTCATCCTGAAGCTCACTCATGAATTACTCAATAATCTAATCTACGTGCAAAAGCCGGCAGCAAAACGGGTGGTCAATTTGCCTCGACCTGAGGTGGTCAGTTTGATCGGCCCATCCAGTATTGAGAAATAACCACCATCTTTTTTACATTGATTACTCTGATTTTTCGGCCTTTTGTCTCAATAAGGTGTTCGTCTTTGAATTCCCTGAGTATCCTGACCACGTTTTCCCTGGTCGTGCCTACGATACTTGCAATATCTTCTCTGGAAAGATTAATCAGAACTGGTTGCCCATCAATAACATCTTTCTTAAATTTTTCTCTCAAAACAATGAGGGCAATTGCTAAACGCTCCCTAACAGTTCGTTGAGCAAATACGCTTATGTTATTCGCTAAAACGGCAAACTCATGGCTCAATGTTTTCAATAGCCTACCTGACAAAACAGTAGACTGGCGAAGTACTTCTAAAAAATCTTCTTTTGGGATAAACGCAATGAGACTTTCTTCAAGTGCAGTAGCAGTGTCGGGATAACGTTCCGATGCTAAAATTGCGTGATAACCAATCAGTTCGCCTGTATTAGCCACATAGAAAATTTTCTCCTTTCCCAAATTGTCTACTTTATATTTTTTTATTTTCCCACTTTTTATGAAGAATATCCCGGAAGGGTTAGCCCCTTCCTTAAATATCGCCTCTCCTTTTTTATATATATCTTCTGTAGAATTTTTGAAAAGTCCATCATAGATTTCAGGGTCTATACCCATAAGGATAGATTGAGAATTAAAATCCCACTTATCAATAGGAAAAATTCCGGCTAAGCTCATTTTTCAAAATTAAAAATAAAAGTGACTTTTATCAATTTCAAAAGTGATAAAATATACCAATTTCGGTTTGCTAAGCATGTAATTTCACACTTCAATATTGGTAACATGTCAAAAACACTATGAAAGAAAACACTCATACATTATCTGACAAATTCTTTACAAACGATGTAATTTTTAACGAAATATTTCCTTTAAAGATACGCCTATTAGCTAATCGCCATTGGACCCCGATTCATGTAACGAAACTCGCGGCTGAATTTTTAGCAAGCGACGGGTGTAAAGTGTTGGATATCGGAAGTGGCGCAGGTAAATTTTGTCTTGCCGGTGCTTACTACGCATCAAATACCCAATTTACCGGCATAGAGCAACGACGCCATTTAATAGACCATGCCCTGGCAGCCCAAAAAATACTTGGCATTCGTAATGCTTCATTTATTCACGGAAATTTTACACAGTTAAATCTCAGAGAGTATGATCATTTTTATTTTTTCAACTCTTTTTATGAGAATATAGATGATTTGGAAAAAATAGACGAAAACATAGAGTGCTCAGAAGCATTATTTGAATATTATGTCAGATACATGTATGCAGAACTTCAGAAAATGCCCAAAGGGACCAGGATTGCTACCTTTCATACTTTTCACGGAGAGATACCTATGGACTATGAAATAGTTGGATCACACCACAATGGAGATTTAATATTTTGGGTAAAATCATGAAGATAACATTTGCTTATGCACTTTACCGGATACAAGGACCGCTAACTTATTATTTGTATTCTGTGCCATCAGAATAATAGTTGTTACAATTACATTAATTCTAAAGATTTTTTGAGAAACCGGGAGAATGTTTAAGCCGAAGATAATAGACACGCTACAAAATTATAACAGTGGACTTTTTCTAAAAGATCTGATAGCTGGAGTAATTGTTGGAATTGTAGCATTGCCTTTGGCTATTGCCTTTGCCATTGCCTCTGGCGTATCTCCCGAAAGAGGATTGTTTACAGCAATCATTGGTGGATTTATTATATCAGCATTTGGTGGTAGCCGTGTACAGATCGGAGGGCCGACCGGAGCTTTTATAGTTATTGTTTATGGCATAGTTCAACAATTCGGGGTCCACGGGCTGGTCATTGCAACCTTTATTGCAGGAATAATCTTAATTATAATGGGTATTGCGAAATTGGGAAATGCTATACAGTATATCCCTTATCCGTTGATTGTCGGATTTACAACAGGAATAGCTGTAATCATTTTCTCATCCCAAATGAAGGACTTGTTCGGCCTACATATGGGTAGTGTCCCTGTAGAGTTCATAGATAAGTGGAAAGAATATGGTCGTTACGCTTCAACAGTTAACATTTCTTCTTTAGTGATTGGCGTATCAACAATAGTGATTATTTTTTTATGGCCAAAAGTAAGCCGCAGGATACCAGGTTCTCTAATTGCCATAGTTGTCACTACAGCAATCGTTTATTTTTCCGGAATGCCGTTAGAGACAATTGGCAGTCGTTTTGGGTCTATCCCGTCTACTTTTCCGACCCCAGTTGTTCCGGTCATAGATTTTGAGATTATTAAGTCACTTATCATGCCTGCAGTGACTATTGCGCTTCTCGGCAGTATTGAGTCATTATTATGCGCCGTAGTTGCTGATGGAATGATAGGAGGCAATCACAGGTCGAATACCGAGCTTATAGCTCAAGGCTTGGCTAATACAGCAGCTGCTTTGTTTGGCGGTATCCCTGCGACAGGCGCAATTGCAAGAACTGCCACTAATGTTAAAAATGGGGGCAGGACACCAGTTGCAGGAATTATCCATGCGATAATTCTGCTAATAATAATGCTCTTTATTGGTAAATTAGCTGCACTTATTCCTATGGCAACTTTGGCCGGTATTTTGATAGTTGTTGCATATAATATGAGCGAATGGGAGAACTTCCTATCTGTTCTGAAAGGCACTAAAAGTGACGCTGCGGTGTTGTTGTCTACATTCCTGTTAACAGTGTTTATTGACTTAACTGTAGCAATTGAGATTGGAATAGTCTTAGCAGCATTTCTTTTCATTCGGACAATGATGAAATCAACCACTGTCGAACAGGCCGAGAAATTACATATTGCCGCGAAAGGGATGCTAACAGAAGATGATTTGCCGGTGGGCGTAGATATTTTCGAGGTTAATGGCCCTCTATTTTTCGGTGCGGCATATAAATTTAAAGAGGCAATGAAAGTAATAGAAAGACCGGCAAAAATACTCATCATCCGTATGGGAAATGTCCCTGTTATAGATGCAACCGGAATTCATGTCCTAAGAGAAATGCAAAAGAGCATCAATGCGAAGGGAACGAAACTTATTCTCTCAGAGGTAAAAAGCGAACAGGTGTTACGCGAATTGAAAAAAAGCCGTTTATCTTTCCTTATTGGAAAAGCGAATGTTACAGATACATTTGACAAAGCTGTTAGCCGCAGTAGGTACATTTTGGCCAATAAGAAGTAAAGGATATCTTTAAGCTATTTCCTTAGGGGCCTTTCATAGATGCTGCAGTTGCAAAATTCCTCACCAATCTAAACAGAGAACAGTCTTCGCAGGTTGCCCGACCATATGCAGGTAAGCCTTTTACAGCACAACCACCAACAAGTATATATCAGGGCCAAACCTCAAGAAAAAGAAGCAACTCTTCAACAAAAAATGGGGCTAAAACAGCTACTGCCCATCCTCCCCAAAAACCAACTCGCAAAATATTTATAAAAGGCTATTTGTAGAGAGCCGACAGGAAGACCTGTGCTGGATAATCAATAAGTTAGCTTCAAAACGTGTCAAACTCAAGAGAAATATGCCTGGCTAGCACAGTTTTTACACACAACCATAGTAATTTACAATATGATGAGGTCAATATTGACCTCCCCTTCTTTACGGAATGAGGAAAAATTATGAGCTAAAAAGCTTTGCTAAAACCCGATTTGCAATAGACTATATTCAGGTTACCCGATTAGATAAGCAATTTTTTCATTTACAGGTACACAAAGATCATAGACTTTCTTTTCCCTGAATAGATTTTCGATTATTTGTCGACCTTCTTTATATAGATGATGAATGGGGCAAGGATGACTTTCTGAACATTTGCTTAATCCCAATCCACATTCTTTAAAAACCATCTTTCCATCTACCGCTTCTACGATATTTATGATTGGCTGGTTTATTTGGTCTTCCGTCAAATAAAATCCGCCGGACGGGCCTTTCATACTGTATATCACATCTTGTTTAACAAGCGCCTGAAGAATTTTCCCCAATGTGTGTTCGTTTACATCAATTTGTTTGGCAATCTCAACAATCCCTATTTTTTCAGAAGCAGAACGCTTGGATGCTAGGAATATTACTGCCCTGATTGCTATCTTGCAAGTATTGCTAATCATTTTTATTTCTTTAGGAATTCCTGGCCCGCCTCCGATATTTTGCTATAATTCCAAGGTGGGTCAAAAGTCAATTGTACGTTTACCGTATAACCGGGAAAAGTTCCGGTCAATGTGTCGCTAACACCGTTTGTTATTGCTTCACCCATAGGGCAAAACTGCGTTGTCAATGTCATAGTACATTGTATTTCATTATTAATATCGTCAAAGTGTATTTGATAGATCAACCCCAAATCAACGACGTTTAATCCGATTTCAGGGTCATATACCGATTCAAGGGCAACAAGTGCAGCGGCACACATTAGTTGATTATTTGTCTCTGTTGTTGGCATTGATTACCGGTTTATGTGAAAGCACTTTAAAAACATTTAAGTTATACAACACCGCTGTTACCAGTAAAGCTACGGCACCAAATTTTAATATCAATAATTTTCCGGTGATTATCCCCGCTCCAAAGACAACAAAACCTATGATATAGGAGAGAGACATCCAATAAAACACTGATGGGCTAAGTAAATCTTTTGGATTAGGTGTCTTTCCTTTCCCTGACAGTTTATGATATACTTTATTCCATACTATAAAAGGTAACGTCTTAAAGGTCATTCCTAAAACTATGGCGGTAATCCAACCGAAAAAAATAAAAAAGCCATACGCAAGAAAAAGTCGGGGAGAATAGTCTGATGAAAAAAGGAATATTAATACAGATCCTAAAAGAAGCACCAAGGGAAGCAAAAGCATCGCAACGGAAAGTAGAGAGACCTTCATTTGTTGATCAACAGCTTTTCTCATTCGTTCCCGGTAAGCCCGCCGGCAATAATAAACAAACATAATTATTGCGGTGAACATCAACAGTATGGGAATAAAAAATGCAGTTTTGCTTGATAAAAAATAGAAAACAATAAACGTGATAAGAGCCACATTTACCATATAAAATACCCATCTTAAGAGAGAGTTGTTGTTGTACTTCGAAATAAGGAAAAGTGGAATTAAGCGCGATCCGACACCAATGACAGTAAGTAGAAACCAACCGACAATACCCATATGTGCATGAAGCGACAGGTATTGAACAGAATTGCCTGGCAAGCACTTGACATTAAAGTTGCATATCAATACAAGTCCAACTGTTGCGGTTGCAAGCAGCCAAAGAGCTGCAACGAAAACAAACAGGGCGTGGATGTTTCCCCGCTTACGTTTAAAAATACTACTGCCAAGATTGATTATATAAACGGCAATAGCAGCTAAAACAAGACTTCCGCCCAACAAGGCTGGCATCCCCATATTAAACACATAGAAACCGTAGACAAGGATAGGTATACCAACCGCCGCAAGGCCAAACGAAATATACGCCAGAGTATTGCTGTACAGTTCACCTTCGATCAGTACCGGAACGAGTTGATGGCTTGCACCGAGAATTATCATAGTACCCCAACCGAGCGCCATTGTATGAGTAATTGCCAAAATATCGGGTTGAAAATAGGTACCTAAAAAGTTACTACTGCTCTGAAACAACAATATTGTCGCCACCAAAAATGAAATAGAGGCATATACATAGAAGGGCAATACTACCTTGTATGAAGTAGTCTTTGTTGATGTAGTATTCCCCGGATTACCGAACATATCAGGCTTTAAAGATTAGCAGATGTACTTCTGAATTGCTGATTTCTTTTACTCTGTAGTCAAACTTTCTTTCTGCAAGTTCCGGCAAGAGAAAAACCGGAATCCGCTTGTGATACACAAACAAGGCATTGTCAGCGGCAAGGCCTTCCAAAGCGTCCAATATAGTTAACATTGGCTGCGGCATTTCCATATCACGCACATCAATTGCTTTCATTTTGCCTTCAAAACGCTTCAAGATTGCGTTCCAATCCCCTGCGCCCTGAACCGAAACAGGAAGTTCTATTTGTTGGGCGTTGTCCTGATAGAAATAGGTAACAACACAGTCATCGCCCACAACCTCAACAAACGACTGAAAACCTTGCTTTTTAAGTAAAGTTATCAGAGGGAACGGCTCAAAACTGTTTATAAGCTTCAAAACCATCCCGGGGTTAAGTGACTTTATTTTTTCAAGGATTTGACTCAGAGGGTCTCCACCGGATTCAATAAGAGGACGAACGTCCAATTCTGAAATCAGGTCGGGTTGTAAATCTTTTATACGCTCCGGTATTTCTGAAACATCATAATTGCTTTTGTCACGAGTATTTCTGTCAATATTAAATCCAAGCGGCTCAAGCTTGTGAAAAAAATCGTCAACGGAACATCCGGATATCTTGCTTGCCATACCGATACTTGTTCTTCCTGCCATAAGTTTACGTAAGACGGGATTTCTGAGCTTGTTGAACTTTGACGAAATGCTGATGATGGCATCCAACGATTCCGGTTTTTCCTTTAGCAGAGCTGCAATCTTAGTATTTACGGTAATGGTCATCATTCAAAATATTTTGAAAATAATTCAATGTGTTGTTTGATTTCCTGATTTAGGCTTGATGCTTCGTCAACCAAAGCTGACTTATCCAATTTTTGCACTTTCTCAATCAGAGGTTCCAGCCATTTATGCAAGGCTTCATGCGCATCTCCTTTCATTCTACACTCCGCTACCATCTTATCAACACCGCTCTGCAACCTGGCTGCCATCTCGTGATACTGCTCAATTGTTTGCGGCTTATTACCTGAAATAACATTTTCTAAAGCACTCACATTGGCAATTGTTACTGAGTCTGCCTTCCATTTCATTCCCTGATTTAAAGTTATCCCGACAGACCCCAAATGATCGACATTCTCAGTGTGACCGCCCTCTGCTTTATTTTGGCTATTGTCCGGAGAAGAACAAGAAAAAGTTACGGTTGACAACAATAAGATGATTGCCGCTCTTTTCAGAAATTCAATTTTATCGGTTCTTTCTGTTGGCTTAATAATCAGTCGAAGTGAAGAATCATAAGAGAAATATTGCCAAACCCAATTTATTAACACAATTAACCTGTTTTTGAATCCGATGAGGGAAATCAAGTGAATAAACATCCAAACAAACCATGCGATAAACCCCTTCATCTTAAATACTCCAATTTCGGCAACTGCCCGGTGGCGGCCTACTGTCGCCATCAGTCCTTTGTCTTTATACCGGAAAGGAATAAAATCACGTTTTGAATCCACTGACTTCAAATTAGCGGCAAGAAGTAGTGCCTGTTGAATTGCAACCTGCGCAACCTGGGGGTGCCCTTTCGGATAGTCAGGAAGTTGCATCATTGAAATATCACCGATAGCAAATACGTTCTTCATTCCTATAACTTCGTTATATGCATCAACACGAATTCTCTTATTCACCAGTAAAGCTTCCGCGGGTATTCCATTTATCTCAGAGCCTACAACGCCGGCAGTCCATATCACGCATTTGCTCCGGATAGTACTTCCATTGTTTAAGAGAACACTTTCCCCGTCATATCCGCTAAGAGTTACATCGGTCTTTACCTCAACTCCTAACTCTGCTAAATATTCCCTGACTGTTACCCCTGACCTTTTATCCATCCCATTCAGCAAACCTGGAGCTGCTTCTATCAGATGGACGTGCATTTTGTGAAAATTCAGCTCCTTATAGTCTTTCGGCAAAATATGTGCTTTCATTTCTGCAATAGCACCAGCCAACTCTACACCTGTTGGGCCACCGCCTACTATCACAACATTGAGCAAAGCCTCCTTTGTCCTTTCTTCCTCGGCAATAATTGCTTTCTCGTAGTTTTGTAGCAACGTATTTCTAAGCAATAAGGCTTCGGAAACAGATTTCATTGAGTAGGCATTATTTTGCAATTGCTCGTTATTGAAGTAATTTGTAACAGACCCCTGAGCGAGCACAAGATAATCGTAGGATATTTCTCCGATTGTGGTGTCTATAGTCCTTGATTGTTCATGAATACTCAAAACCTCTGCAACCCTCATGTAAAAGCTTTCCTTGCTTCGGAATATTTTTCGCAGTGGGAAGCTGATACTACTTGGCTCCAACCCACCAGTTACTACCTGGTACAAAAGTGGCTGAAACTGATGGTAATTATTTTTGTCTATCAGTATTACTTGAAAACGTGTTGTCGGTAATTTTTTAGCAAGGTTTAGCCCTGCAAACCCGGCTCCGATGATGACAACCCGTTTCTGATTTCCTTTTAGATTTGGCAAGTCCATAATGTATTATTTATGTGTCCAAAAATGGTCGTTCCAGTTAATGTCGGCATCTTCTTTCTGCTCCGGATGTAGGAGTGCTAAAGCAGTTAAATCGATCTCTGTTAGCGTATTCTGCAAATGGTTGAACAGTGTTCTTTCTTCAAAACGGATGTGCTGGTCAAGGGTGTCCGCAAACTCCGAAAGCAGATTAGGATTTGATTTGTCTGTGCCTATCAGGTTTACAAGTGAGTAAATTCTCTTATGATCATTTAACGCCTTTGTAAGTATATTGTCATCTTCAGGCAGCTTGGTAAACATGTCTTCCTCCTCCTTCTTAAAATGAGGCAATAAATCCTGCTCAAAAAAATAAAGCAGATAATTACTTATTCGTTCTGTAGCAATATTTGATTTCAATCCTTGCCGTATTTTCCAAACAAGTAATAAGCCGAAATGATGATCTCTTGAAAACTGAACAAGAGCAGGGTGACGTTTGATAGGCACTTTCTTACTTTCTGTTCTTTTTGTCAGCTTCTCCACAATCCGCGAGTTTATTTCGTCCGCATAAATGCTGTATGCATTCAAAAGGAAGCCCTTAACTCCGAATTTGTCAGAGGAAATGGCGAACAAAATCATCTCATCATCCGGGTCTGTTTGACCTTCAAACCTAATAACCTCGTCTATTTTAAAATCCTCCGGAGAAAGACTTACAGATGAGCTATTGCATACAAGGCAGTCCTCACCTGGGCGTATGGAAAAGTCATGTGTATATCCTTTTGTCTTGAGTTGTTCAAGCGCACCTGTAAGTGTGTCATATTTCGCTGACGAGTTCTCCATAAAAAATACTGTTTAACTATGAACTAATTGCTACGTTCCTTCTCCAGTTGAATTGCTTTTGGGAAAAGGATGTTGTTTTCCAGATGGATGTGAATATGCAAATCTTCTTCAAATTCAGCCAGCATTTTGTAAAACAAAGCATATGTGGCGCAGGCATCTTCCGGTAATGCAAAATTATTGCTCAGGTGCTTTATCTCATGTATCAGTTCTGCAACTGATTCATGCTCCATGTGCATAACATTCACTGGCTGCTGTACTGTTCCAAATTGTTTCGAATAAGAACCGTTTTTGCCTGCATTGGCAAGCTCTTTTATATACGGGAATAGTATCCTTTCTTCTTTCGCCATGTGAGCCGTCAATTCTGCATTGATTTCATCTACCAGATTTTTTATTGTCGCCAGTTCAGGGTGATGACTGCCATGAACGCCATTTACCTTAGCTGCATACCCAACGATTTCAGGCAGGTTTTTCTTGATATAGGAATGGTGAGTATTAACAATATAGTCGGCAAGGAAATCTGCACTCCAATCGTTGAATGGGAGCGGGCGGCTTGTTGGAATTTTGTCAGCCTGCTGCAATTCCTGTTCTACTTTAGTAACATCAAGTCCCTTTTCCGCGCAAGCTTCTTTGATGGTCTTTTTACCGCCGCAGCAGAAATCAATATCATACTTTTTGAAAATTTCAGCCTTCCTCAGGTCTTTGGCTGCTATTTGACCAACGGTTTCATCGCTTTCCCCGGATTTACGTTTCGAAATGTTTACTCTCCACCATACCGGGCCTTGTTCGAGATATTCCCAATTGAAAATATTGCCCCGCTCACCGAGCAATTGGTAATAAAGTGGTTTGGGGTCATGATCATTTAAGATCGTCAGGGTTTCTCCACCGGCTAATTCGTCAAATCTTGCGAAGATTGTCGGATGCTTTTGTCTTGGCTCAAGTACTGTGACGTTGAGTATGTTTTCTGTTACTGTTTGCATATCCACTGTTTTTTAGTTTTTCATTTTCAATACAAAGGTAAGAGAGAAATAAAGAATAAAAGTACCGCAATACTTTTATTTACAAAACAATGACATTTGCGTATACGCCAATTAAGTATGCATTTTCGTACTGTTTATAGCCAAAATTCAAGACTACTTACAAAGTCATACGAAAGATTTTTAATCTCAATGTCGGGGGAATTATATTTCCATTTAATAAAGGACTGGGCATGCTGATAAGTGATGCCAAATCTCCGTACTGTGCCCGGGGCATACTCAATGTTTTTCAATTTTTCCATTTGAAAATTATGCTGCTTAAATACGTCAAGTAATGTCCGTGGTTTTTCTTCCTGTCCAGTAAGCATTTTTTTTATTGCCTCAGCAGTTATTCCAGAATTGGCCTCTAATAGCTTTTTTCGAGTCTGATGTACTTTTCGTTCTAAAGTGTCTAAGAAGGTATTAAGAGTCTTGCTTGTTTCGTTAGTGCCTTTCGCTCGTTGCGCATGCTTGTTCCAACGGTCGGGGTCGCAATAAAGCTTGGTTGTAATTTCCTTTGGTATTACATTGACAGTACAACGCAAATAGACAGGCATTTCTCCTTTGATATATCCCTTCGTTTTTTAAGGTAAAACAGAATACCAAAACTTTTTTCAAGCATATAACTACATTTTAATGGTTACAAAATTCAGTAAGTAGTTAATAGCAGACAAGATGTTTAGTGATTAAACATGTTTATAATCAGTCAGTTATGTGATATTTAGTGAGTAAATCATGAAATATTCTTTACTCACTGAATAACTCACTTGAATTTTGAGCAAGAATGAATGTTTTGACCTTTTAGCTAAAAAGTAAAAGCCCTAAAATCAATGATTTCAGGGCTTTTACTTCTTTTGATACTAATCTATGCGGAGAGACAGGGATTCGAACCCTGGATACCCTTTGACAGATATACACACTTTCCAGGCGTGCCTCTTCAACCACTCGAGCATCTCTCCTTTGAAGGGCGGCAAAGATAGGTATTCTCTTATAAAGATGGAAATTTATCAGGATGTATTATGCGGGGAAGATACGCATAGCATTGGCGGTGGTCACTGTTGCCACTTCATTTATGGTACTTCCCTTTATATCTGCTACTTTTTGGGCTATAATAGGTATAAAGCTGCTCTCATTCTTGCGTTTCCCGCGGTGGGGCACGGGGGCAAGGTAGGGGGCATCAGTTTCGAGGACGATGTGTTCAAGGGGTATTTCTTTTACTATATCGGGTAAATTGCCCTTGGGGTAGGTGACCACACCACCAATGCCGAGGTACATGTCCAGCTCCACTATTTTTTGCGCTTCGACAAGTGTGCCGCTGAAGCAATGGAATATGCCTTTAAGGTGTCCGTTCTGTTTACGGCGCACTACCTCTATGCAGTCAGATGTAGATTCGCGGCTATGGATAACAATGGGTAGTCCGTACTGTAGCGCCCAATCAATCTGTTGCTCAAAAGCCTCTATCTGCTGTTCCTTAAAAGTAACGTCCCAATAGTAGTCGAGTCCTATTTCGCCAACGGCGTAGAATTTTCTTTTCTCCAGCCATTTTTTTACAATGGCCAATTCGTCAAGGTAGTTTTCTTTTACATAGGTGGGGTGCAGACCCATCATGGGCAGGCAGTTGGCAGGCCATTGGTCGGCCAGTTGCAGCATACCGCTTATTGTTCCGCTGTCGCAGTTGGGCATGTACATTTTCGTTACCCCGGCAGCAATGGCGCGGGGGAGCTGCTCTTCATCGGCCATCAGCCGCTCGTCGTATAGGTGTGTATGAGTGTCTGTGAACATAATAGTCGTAAGTCGTAAGTTGTGAGTCGTAAGTCGTGAGTCGTAAGTTGTAAGTCGTGAGTTAAAAAGTTAAGGCTTTCATTTTCCAGCCTTGGCGGTGGCAGTGGTCTAATACTTTCGGTAGTGCGAAATTCATCCTGTCCCATGCTTTTTCGCTATCGTGAAAAAGGACGATGCTACCCGGTTTTATGTGCTTTAGTACATTGTCTAAGCATTTTTCGGGAGATAGGTTACGGTCAAAATCTCCGCTGAGCACATTCCACATAATAATTTTCCAGTCGGGGTACTTTTGCTGCAATCGTTTAGCCTGCGACCTTTTTATGAGTCCGTAGGGCGGCCTGAACAATTTGCTGTCAATGTATTTGCCGGCTTTGTCTATATTGCGCAAATAGATGTCGTCTTCTGTTTTCCAGCCATTCATGTGATTGAAGGTGTGATTGGCGGTAGCATGTCCATTCTCCAACAGATCGGCATAAACGGCGGGGTACCTGGTGACATTCTCGCCCACACAAAAGAAGGTGGCCTTTGCGCCATACTGCTCTAACTGCTGTATAGCGAAGGGTGTGGCAGTGGGGTGGGGGCCGTCATCAAAAGTGATGTAAACAGCCGGCTCGCCTGAAACAGGCATGTCCCATATAAGGCCCTTTGGGTAAAGTTCTCTAAGCAGGCGGGGCGTTTTTGCCCAGTAGGTGACCATAATGCACGTAAAAGTAAAGAATAAATGTGGTTAAGGCTCAAACGGGGAAGCGTAAAAGGGTGTCACGCAAAGGCGCAGAGGCGCAATTCTCGTATTGAGTGTTTAAGTCCGCAAGGGTTTGTGGCTATCTGCCGTGGCTCTTTATTTCGCCGTCTGCCATTTCAATGATGCGGTCTGAGCGGCGGGCAAAATCCTCGTCGTGGGTTACGGTTATCAGTGTCTGGCCGTATTCTTTGGATAGCTGCTGGAAGAGGTCGAAGACCAGCCCTGTATTTTTTGAGTCGAGGTTACCGGTAGGCTCATCGCCCATGATGATGGCGGGGTCATTTATGAGCGCGCGGGCTATAGCCACGCGCTGTTGCTGGCCGCCGGAGAGTTTGTTCGCTTTTTTAAGCGCCTGCTCTTCCACGCCAAATATTTTAAGTTTTTCGTAGGCTCTTTCTTCTATTTCCTTAGGCGAGAACTTGCCAAGGCGCAGGGCGGGTATCATTACATTCTTCAGGCAGGTGAAATCGGGCAGGAGGTAGTGGAACTGGAATACAAAACCAATAGATTCATTGCGCAGGGCAGCAAGTTCATTCAAGGATCGGCCGGTTGCATTTCTACCGTTTATTATCAGTTCTCCCTCATAGTCAGTGTCCATGGTTGAGAGCACATACAACAAGGTAGATTTACCACAGCCGGATTTGCCGACGATGGAGACGAACTCCCCTTTGTTCACCTCCAGGCTAATGTTCTTCAGTACCTGCAGGTCCACAGGGTCATGAAAGTATTTTGTTATGTTCTTTGCTTTTAATGCGAACTCAGCCATTATCCACGAATTATAGTTACAGGGTCAACTTTAGATGCTTTTCTGGCGGGGAAGAACCCGGCGGCTATAGTGGTGAGCACACCAAAACATATAGCCTCAATGTAGTGCGGCATATAGAACGACATAGGCAGGTAGGTAAGCGTGCCCGCACCGATATATATCCTTGATACACCCAATGTGATAAGAAAGCCGATGGCTATACCGACAAAACCGCCCATCAGCCCTATATATAATGCCTGCTGCAGGAAGATGCTGGTTACGGCAGGGCCTGAAAAGCCCTGTGCTTTCAGGATGGCTATCTCCTTAATTTTTTCATAAATGGTCATGTTCAGTATATTGTATATGCCGAACCCGGCCACCAACAGCAATACACCAATTACCGAATTAAGTATGATGGCTCTTATCTTGAATGCTGCCTTCAGTTGCTCATTGGCCAGCACCCAGTCTTCTGCTTTATAACCCGTAATGGTCTCCAGGTCACGGGCCACCTGCGGAGCTTTATTGTAGTCTTTCAGGTTTATTTTTATATCGGTGACATAACTCCTGTCCTTACCCAGCAGGTTTTGCGCCTGGGTTATATTCACATAGGATTTCGTCTCGTCTATTTGCTTAACGGTAGTCGCGAATGTGCCTACTACCCTCAGGATAACCGGGCTACCTGTGCCGGAACGAACGGTGATATTGTCGCCCACATGCAGGCTTAGTTTATCGGCTATGCCTTTGCCTACCAGTATGCTGTTGTTTATCTTGTTCAGCGCGCGGAAATCGCCGGACACCATATTTCCCTGCACATCAAACATCCTGTCTTCCTCCGTTATATTCACGCCGGCTACGCTGCCCGGTAACTGGACACTTCCGCTGGTGTATATCACATTCGCAGTGACCTGCGGTGTGACGGCATCTATCTCCGGGTTTTTTAGTATCTGCTGTACCAGGCCATATGGGTTGGTGAGGCCGAGCGTCTGTTTTAATTGTTTAGGGTTGGCAAGCCCTTTCACTGATGAATCGGTGAGGAAAGAGGTGAGCATATGCTTGTCGGCTACTTTGTTTTCGCTGTATATGCGTATGTGGGGGGTATTGGTAAACGACATTTTTTCGAAATAGTCGTTGGTGCCTTTCATGAGCGATTGCATGAAGATGAACATGGAGATGCCAAACATCACACCCAGTGAGGCAACAAGTGTCTGCTTCTTTCTTGTGGAAAGATAAGTAAGCGCGATCTCGGTATTAACATTCAGCTTCATTTGCTCTGGATTACTTCCTCTTTACAATTTTGTCATTAACTGTCAGTCCGGTCAGCACTTCTATCCATTCATCAGATACTATGCCGGTGGTAATGTTCGTCGTGTCAATTTCTTTGCCCTTTTGTACCAGTACTTTATTTCCATTAATAACATAGGTATGCGGGATGAGCAATGCATTGTCTTTCTTTTCGGTGATGATATTGGCCTGAAGCTGTGTGCCTGATATAAGACCTGCCACTTCTTTCAGAAAGCGGGCTTCGACCTTGTAGGATTGGGATGATTCATTGAAATGAGGGTATATTTTGGATACACGGGCTTCATATGTTTTGTTCTTTTCAGTGTTCAACTCTATCAGCACCTGCTGCCCTAACTGTATCTTGCTGATGCTGCCCTCATCTATGTCCAGGTTGATGACAATGGAGTCGGGGTTCCCTATCTGCGCTACCTGATCGCCCTTGCGAACAAGGTCGCCCTGTTTTTTAAATACCTGGTATACTTTGCCGGCGCCAATGGCAGAAAGGTTGTAGTATTGATTTCCGGCCTCGGCATTCTGCAATTGCGAGCGGCTGTTCATCAGGTCCTGTTTCACTTTGTTTTCTGTTACTTTATAGCTTTCCTGCAGCGCCAGGTAGTTATTCAGCGACGACTGGTAATTCAGGCGGGAATTATCCACGTCTTGTTTTGATACGGAATTTGTCGCATACAATTTTTCGTAGCGGGCCTGAGTCACCGAGTCGGTCTGCATTTTTGCTTTTGCGGCGCTTATTTGTGCTTTTATCTGCTGCAGGGCAGGGGAGTTGCCGGAGGCGTTTATCTGTGCAAATTCCACATTGGTCTTTGCTATATTCACCTGTGTATGCTGCTGCCTGTTATCGAGTTGGAAGAGTAGCTGGCCGTCCTTTACCAGGTCGTTCTCGGTGACGTAACTCCTAAGTATAAACCCGTCGAACAAGGCGGTAATAGTATAAGCATCTTTCGGCTCAATGCTGCCCGATGCGAATACGGCTTCGGTCACGGGGCCTGCCTTTGGCGCGGCTTCCTCATATTTTGGTTTGCAGGAAGCGGAGGCCAGTAAAAGAATTGCGGCTATGCCGTAAGTCGTCCTTTTCATACTAAAATGATTGTTGGCGTATTTTTACCATATACAGTTGCACGAGCATATCCGACAGGCTGTTGAGGTATTGGTTCTGATAATCTATGAAATCTTTAAAGGCGGTCAATCTTTCGTCTATTGATGCTATGCCAGACAAGTACCTGTTAGAAATATGCCGGTAGTTATCGAAAGACAATTCCATTACGTTTTTTGTTTTGCCCAATACGGCAACCGCCCGTTGGTAGTTAAGTTTTATATTCTCGTCATTTACCGACGATTGATCTTTGGAATGTTCGTATTGCTCTCTGCTTTGGTTAATCGCTATTTTGTTCTTCCTCGACTGGAAGTACCGGTTGCCACTGGTGAACAATGGCCAGGATGCCTGCACCGCCCAATACTGTGCCGGAAACCATGCGGTAACACCCCTTGCCCGAACGAAGGGTTCAAACTTATCATTAAAACGCTGGGTAGTGTAATTGTACGCCAGATTGATGGTAGGGAGAAAAGCGGCATTTGCTGCCCTGTACTGGCTGATGCTTAGCTTTTCCTGGTAGAGGGCCAGTTTTACCGCAGGATCTTCTTTAAATTCTCCGGTTTGAATCGGGGGCATATTCTCTTTCAGTGCGTCATCTATTGTAAGTGAGTCCTTTGCGGAAATGCCCAACAATGATTTTATGTTATTCTGTGCAATCTGCACCTGGTACTGCGCTGCGATGTAGTTTTGCTGCGCCCGTGTAAGGTTTATCTCCGCTACATCTACATTGGCTGCGTTGACTGTGCCTTCTTTGAATTTATTGGTGACTGAGCGGAATACTGAATCGGCTATCAGCGATGCCTGACCGGAGAGGCGGAGGGCTTCGCGCATAAGCAGGAGTGAATAGTATTGTGTGGCTATCTGCTGGTATATGTTTTTTCTTGTGTTGGCCAGCGATGCCTTATTCATTTCTTCATTTTGCTTCGCTATCTGCGTATTGTACCAGTTTTGCAGGTTAAGGATGCTCATTTGAGCTGATATTCCTCCTACATACACATATTGCCTGCCAAACTGGAATGTGCGGATAGAATCGGACGAGGCTCCGGGATTAAAGGCTGTTGCCGGGATGACGGTGGTCTGCAATTGTACGTTATTGGTATAATTACCATTCGCAGATACCTGTGGCAGCATGGCACTGTATGATTGTTTTTTGGAGTACAGCGATTTATCTACCTCATACTTTGCCGTGCGTATGGTAATGTTATGCGCATCGGCATATTGCCACACTTCTTCCAGCGACCGGAAAGCTACCTGCGCATGGGATACTTCTCCGTAAAGGAGCATTATAAAGATGAAGGCAAATTTTCTGAACATATTGTTGTTAATAAAAGCGCTAAAACTATTGTTTCTATTATCTGCACCCGATAATCGATATCAGCGGGAATAGTTAATTTTTTATTTTAAGATGCACTGCTGCCTATTATCGTCTTTATCCAGTAAGGAATTAGTTTTTTTCTTTCATCCATCAGTGCGTTGAACTCGTCGGTGCTCAGGCCGAATTTGTTGCGGATGAGCGGGCTGCCCACAAACGGGAATATGGTCATCGAAACCAGGTTCATCATTATGTGCAGAGGGTTGATAGGAGGTAGTTTTTTTTGAGCCAGTAACTCCTGCCATTGTTTGGCCACAAAGAGCTGTTCGCGCCCAAGTTCCTTTATCCCAACCCTGGTCATCAGTTTATCAGGGTCGGCATTTATTTCGTTGAGGATGAACAGTGGCAGGCTGGGATTCACTTTCAGCATATCTATGTAGTGGCTTGCCAATATCTCCAGTTTCTGATCGAGGCTTGTAGTTGTGTCGTTAAGTATAGACTGTACACTGTGTACGAAGGTCTGCAGGTTTTCCAGCATTATCAGGTCAAAGAGTTTTTCTTTGCTGCGGAAGTAGTAATTGATTAGTGCGAGGTTATACCCCGATTCTTCGGCAATATCGCGCGTGCGGGTTGCCGCATATCCTTTACTTGTGAATACGCGGCGGGCTGCCTCTTTTATCTTTTCCTCTGTGGAGGAATTCTTCTCTATGTCTTGCCCTTTTTCCATATTACCGGGCAAAGTTAGGTTTAATTTTTTGATTTAAACATGTGTTTTAATCAAATGATTAAAATTATTTTTCCGCATATAAAAAATGCCTCCTTGCGGGAGGCATTTTTTATTATTAAAGTGCGATTGTGCCTATTTATTCCAAGCTGATGGTTCGCTAAGATCGGGAGCGTAGTAACCAAAGTCGTTAGGAACATTGGTAGCGGTATCAATTACTTCATATCTCATTGATATTGAGCCATATTGACCATAAGTAGTGTTAGAATAGATAACACCTTGCCCGAAAACCACATGCCCTTCGATTTGCTGGTTCGGAATGTAGATTGTGTCTTTAATGATGTAAGCTTTTACAGGGTTACGGAAATAGTTGTAGAAGTTGATGATAACCACATCGGTAATATTGTTGCTGCGCTCAATAGCAACAGGGTATTGGGCGGCCTCAGTTATAGACCCTTTTTCGTAAACCGCCCAGGCACCGATGAACTTATCGCGCGAGATGGTTTGGCAGGTAGGGCCTTCGTAACCTGATTTACAGATACACTTACCGCCATCGCAAACGCCGCCATAAGCGCAAACAATGGATTTGCACTTATCCTTGTTGCAAGAAGCGTAAATAACGGAACCAACGGTAACAAGTGTAACAAGAGCGGAATACAGTATCTTTCTAAAAGCGGTCTTCATCAGCAGATGCGTGTTTTAATGAGCATAAAGATAAAAAAAAGAACAATTACAATAACGCCTTTCTCATTTTGCGCAGAAAAAGGGTGCTATTACAAGGGATAAATATATTCTATAAGCGGCATTAATTGGAAAAAAGGAAAGCATATTTTTTTATACTATCTTTCTGATTCAGCTTTATATGCCCTGATGCCCCTGTATATAGCCAAAGCTACTTCGAACTGTCCTTCTTCAGAATTGAGATAGGTTTCCTCGTCGATATTGGTAATGAAGCCTATCTCCACAAGCACACCGGGCATTGCGCTACCTGCCAACACTTCGAGCGGCAGTTGTTTCACGCCGAGGTCAGGGCGGCCCTGATGTGCAAATTGCTCCTGTATCCGGCTGCCCAGCGATACGCTGTTATTAAGGAACGCCTGAGCATATTGTGCTATGATGATGGCGGTTTGAGGGTCGTTCTCATCAAGCAGGCCTGTTTCATTGGTTACGTTTTCGCTGTATTCGCCGATTGATTTTTCCTTCTGGTAGTTGCGGCGCAGGGCCAATACGTAGGTTTCCACCCCGCTGCGCTTAGTGGTGTGGTGGATTGTTGTTTGGTAGATAGGCTGCTTTACCGTTTTGTGATGACGGACTACTTTTTTGTAGCCAACCACTTTACGTGTCTTGACGAATGGGGTAGAGTTGACGTGTACTGATACGAAAAGGTCGGCATTTGCCTGATTGGCTATTTCGTGGCGCTCCACAAGGCCGGGGTAGGTGTCGCTGGTGCGGGTGTATATAACCTGCATATCTTTCATGCTATCGGCAAATATTTTGCCCAGTTTCAGCGTTACTGCAAGTGCAATGTCCTTTTCATTTGAAATTGCGCCCCGTGCCCCGTTGTCCTTACCGCCATGTCCGGCGTCAAGAACAACCTTGCTGATTGTTTTGCCCTTAGCTGAAAGCATGACGGGGGTTGCAAAAAGCGATAAAAACAGTACGATTACTTTATTGAGCATAAATTACTTTCACAAAAGATTAAATATACAGCCACTCAAACCGCATCCATTTGATTATTTTTGCGACCTTAATGAACCTGCGCGGTAAATTTATTCCAAAATTTCCATCCTTGCGTTGCTTTACTGTGTGTATGGCAACCATTTTTATATTCTTTATAACAAATGAAGGTTATTGTCAATCTGAAAAGAGTTTGGTAAAAGACAGTACGCAGGTCATCAGTGATACTATAAAACTGGCATTAGATTCGGTAAAAAATGATTCGCTTGCTGCAACAGACAGCTCGAAGCGAAAGCAATTAGAAAATACTTTAGGGATAAGGATATCAAAAGATGCTTTACCATCCATTATAAAGGCTACAGCAGTTGACTCAGCGGTGCTGGATATGGAGCGCAACCTATTTTACCTTTATAAGAATTCAAGGGTGAATTACGAGGATATACAGCTCGATGCCGGGCAGGTGACCTATGCGCAGGCTTCTAACATTATTACAGCGGCACCATATGCGGCGCGCACCGATTCGGCGGGATATAAACAGACATTTACACAGGGCAAGGAGAAGTTCACTTACGATTCCATGCAGTACAATTTTAAGAGCAAGCGGGCCATAGTGAGGAATGTGCATTCACAGTATGGCGAAGGGTATGTGTTCAGCGAGCAGGTGAAGAGAAATCCCGACCAGAGTATTTATGGTTCGCATAGTATATATACCACCTGCGCGCTTGATACACCACACTTTGGCATCAATGCCAAAAAGATAAAGGTGGTACCTGGCAAGGTGATCGTTTCGGGGCCATGTAACATTGCCATTGAAAGTGTGCCCACTCCTTTTTTCCTTCCCTTTGGAATCTTCCCTGTATCAAAGACGCAAAAGTCAGGATTTGTACTGCCCACCTATACCGTAGAGCAGCAGCGGGGATTAGGGTTGCTGAACGGGGGGTATTATCTGTATATGAATGATCATGTAGATGTGCTTACGCAGGCAAACATATATACTAAGGGCAGCTACGCATTGAGCGGACTTACTAATTATAATACGCTATACCGTTACCAGGGGGCATTGCGTTTTTCGTATGCATATAATAAGACAGGAGAAGATTTTGAGCCGGGGGCTACGACCGGTAAAGATTTTATGATTAACTGGAGCCACCGGTCTGACGGTAAAGCGATACCAGGGCAAAGTTTCAATGCATCGGTTGAGGCGGGTACTTCTTCATTCTATTCTAATAACAGCTATGATGCGAACCAGATATTGAGGAACCAGTACCAATCTAACATCAGCTATGCCAAGAACTGGCAGGGCAAGCCCTTTGGGCTTACCGCCAGCGCACTGCACAACCAGAATACGACAACAAAGGAAATAAATGTCACCCTGCCGGCTTTAAACTTCAATATTTCACAGATAAATCCTTTCCAAAGTAAAAGGAGGGTATCTGAAAGGTGGTATGACAAGATAACATCAAGCTACAACTTCGATTTCCTCAACCGCACTACCTTTTATGACAGCACTTTCAGCTTTGCAAAATTGTCGATGGACAAGTTTCAGACAGGGTTCAGGCATTCCATACCTGTAAGTGCTTCATATACCGTACTCCGGTATGTTAACATGTCGTTCAATATTAGCTATAATGAGTATTGGGTAACAGAGAAGATTAAACAGGGGTGGAATGATGCAACTAATAAAGTAGACAGTACAAGGACTAACGGATTTTTTACTTCGCGTGACTTTAACGCAGGGGTTAATTTTTCCACACGTATCTATGGTATGAAGTTGTTTAAGAAGGGCAGCCTGCGGGGCATCAGGCATGTGCTTACCCCCTCTACCGGGTTCAATTATCACCCTGACTTTGGTAAGGCGCCTTTCAACTACTATTATGCTACCCATCTTGATTCTTCAAAAAATCCGGAAAACGTAACCTATCTGTCGCCTTATCCTACATCCATAGTGGGAGTTCCGCCATTAGGCAAGGCCGGGCAGGTAACATTTGGCCTGAACAATAACTTGCAGATAAAAGTGCGCTCGAAGAAAGACACAACCACAGGTTATAAAAATGTCACATTGATTGATGGGTTTGGAGCCGGCGTTGGTTATAATATGGCTGTTGATTCATTTCAGTGGAGCCCAATAAGGCTTGATTTCCGTACGAATGTAATGGACAAGATAAATATCAGTTCAGCAGCCAGTTTTACGCCTTATGCGTTTGATTATCAGGCCGGTAGGCAATTGAGACAAACAATGAATGAAATGGGTACGGGTATTGCACGGTTCACGGGGGCATCATTGGCGTTGGGTACAAACTTTCATTCAAAGCCTAAAAACGGACAGGCCGGGCCAACGACAAGCGAAGAGTATGGCCGCCTTATGCGGCCTATGGGCTATAACGATTATGCGGACTTTAATATGCCCTGGAGCTTTAATATTAACTATCAAATGTCCGCCACGCAGAGCTATAATGCCACATCCAAAAAAGACACACTGGTATTGAATCACAGCTTTACAATGGGCGGTGAGGTGCAGATAACCGAGCGGTGGAAGGTGAGGTTGAACAGCGGTTATAATTTCAGTACGAAAGAGGTGTCCCTTACCTCGATAGATGTGCACCGCGACCTGCACTGCTGGGAGATGCACTTCCAGACGTATCCGTTCGGGCCACGGAAGAGCTTCAATTTTACACTTAATGTAAGGTCATCCGTATTACAAGACCTTAAGCTGACCAGGAGAAGGGATTTCAGGGATGCGCCTAATTAGTGCGGAAACGGGCGGTTGGATGCAGGATATGGCGCTTAATCTTATCTTTTGCATGGTCGTTCCATTTGATTATTTTTGCAAACGCTTTACTTAAATAAAAATAAATATTTATATGGCTATCGTTGACCTTGTAATGCCGAAAATGGGCGAGAGTATAATGGAGGCTACCGTGCTCAAGTGGCATAAGCAACCGGGTGATACAATAAAGATGGATGAGACATTGCTGGACATTGCTACCGATAAGGTGGACAGCGAAGTGCCATCTACGGCAGCGGGCACAATAGCAGAATTGCTGTATAAAGAAAATGACGTGGTGCCGGTAGGTGCAGTTATAGCCCGCATAGATGCCGGTAGTGCGGTAGCCGCGCCCGCTGTGCCTGTGGCGGAAGTTGCCGCACCCGCTGCACCTGCAGCGCCGGTAGCGACTGCAGAGCAGCAATACCAGGCAGCCCTTGTGGCAGAGAGCAATGGTTCCAGGTTCTATTCACCGCTCGTGCTGAACATTGCCGGAAAAGAAGGTATTGGCATGGCGGAATTGGAAAAAATACCCGGTACAGGAAGCGAGGGCAGGGTGACCAAGAAAGATATACTGACTTATGTAGCTAACCGTGGTAGTGCGCCAGCGCAGCCCACAGCGCAATACCAACAGCCACAACCAGCACCGCAGCAAGCACCTGTAGCGGCGGCCCCGGTTGTTCAGAGCGCACCGCAGGCACCATCGCCGGTGACAGTGAGCGGCAATGTGGAGATAGTGGAAATGGACCGTATGCGTAAACTGATTGCCGACCACATGGTACGCAGTAAAGCTACATCGCCACACGTGACCAGTTTTACGGAGGCAGATGTGACCAACATAGTGAAGTGGCGCGACAAAGTGAAAGGGCCTTTTGAGAAGAAGTATGGGGAGAAGATAACGTTTACACCTGTGTTCTTTGAAGCCATTGTGAACTGTATCCGTAAATACCCGCTCATCAATTGCAGCCTTGACGGGGATAAGATCATCATCAAAAAGGACATAAACATAGGTATGGCCACCGCGTTGCCAACAGGTAACCTGATAGTGCCTGTGATAAAAAGTGCAGATACAAAAAACCTGCTGGGGCTGACCAGGGATGTGAACGCCCTGGCCAACGCCGCAAGAAACAACAAGCTGAAAGCCGACGATACCCAGGGAGGTACCTTTACAGTGACCAATGTGGGCACATTCGGCAGCCTGATGGGCACGCCTATCATCAACCAGCCGCAGGTGGCCATAATGGCGCTGGGCGTCATTAAAAAGCGGCCTATGGTGCTGGAAACTGAGGATGGGGATGTAATAGCTATCAGGCACATGATGTACCTGTCGCTCAGTTATGACCACCGCATAGTGGATGGCTCAATAGGGGCCAGCTTCCTTTCGGCGGTAGCTAAAGAGTTGGAGGCATTCGACCCGAATCGGGAATTCTAAAAAAATGCAGATATAATAGAGAACAGCCCGGAATTTCCGGGCTGTTCTCTATTATGGGGCTATAGGGTGAAAACGGGTTACGGCATGAGCAGCCAACTGTTGTTATTTTTTTTTTTTTGAAAATCGTAATGAAACGGTTCAGTTTTTCCTGCTGATGGTTATAAAAAGTGTTATCGATTTTTTTCTAAAGATTGTTTTGAAAAAATGTTAAAAATATTTTCCGGAATAAATAATTTTTGCGAACAAAAATTTCAAAAAAAATAGTTCTGCTTTTTCTTGTTTTTTCTGAGAAATAATTTTATATAGCTATAATGAGGAGATTGTAAATCTCTGAAAGCATCTACTGGTAAGTGTTTCGGGCGTTATTTGATTTTTTTCAATTGCTGTTTGGAGAGAATAATCAGTTGCTTTCACAATGTATTTTTTAACAGTGGTTATGTTGTGCTCATAGCAAAAAAGGTTCCAAACTTATTAAGTGCCAATCTGTAAGTTTTATTAAACAAACAATAGCAAAATGATTTTTTTTTTCAACAAAATGTTATGAATTTCGTCCTCCTGCTAAAAAACAGGCAGGAAACATCCCGGCAAGTGAAAATGAGTTGAGGCCCCTTTAAAAAAAACAACTAACTTAGGTGAGTGAAGTGAAAGCCTCCAAAATATCATGAGGGGGAATTTTTCGGTTTCATTCATTGGTTTGAAATAAAATGATTAACTTGGTGAACGCTGTTTCATAATATGGATAAACACCTCTACAATACCACTAATAATGTTTTAACCGAAGCAGAACAACTGTGGGAGAAATGTTTAAGCATTATTAAGGACAATGTTAACTGGCGCACTTACCAGACATGGTTTGAGCCGGTGAAAGCAGTGGGCCTTAATGACAATGTGCTGACACTTCAGGTTCCCAGCCAGTTTTTTTACGAATGGCTTGAAGAGCATTATGTAGAGCTTTTAGGAAAGACAATCAAACGTGTCTTGGGCAGGGTAGGCCGTCTTGAGTACCGCATAATGATGGAGAGCGGTTCATCGCAACGCAATCCGGCATCGATCAATATGCCCGGCAGCACGCACGCCAAATTACCGAGGGACAATAACTACGTGGACATGCCGCTGAAATGGGACGACCCGCATAATATAAAGACGCCTTACGCTATTCCCGGCCTGAAGCGTATGCAGATAGACCCGCAGCTTAACGCCAACTATACTTTTGAGAATTATGTGGAAGGTGATTGCAACCGCGTAGCACGTTCTGCCGGATTGCATGTGGCACAGAAACCCGGTGCAACATCCTTTAACCCGCTGGTGATATTCGGTGGGGTAGGCTGGGGCAAGACCCATCTTGTGCAGGCGATAGGCAACGAGGTGCGTAAGCTGCACCCCAACAAGTCGGTGCTGTATGTGAGCGCAGAAAAGTTTATCAACCAGTTTATCGATCACTCAAAGAATAACGAGGTAAATGATTTCATACACTTCTATCAGTTGATTGATGTGCTGATAATGGATGATATACACTTGTTCGTATCTGCTCTGAAAACTCAGGATGTATTCTTCGCTATCTTCAACCATCTGCACCAGAGTGGAAAACAGATTATACTGACAAGCGATACCGCACCGCGTGATATGGAAGGTATGCAGGAAAGGCTGTTGAGCCGTTTCCGCTGGGGGCTGAATGCCGATATACAGGCACCGGAGTTTGAGACCCGCCAGGCGATACTACAGGTGAAGATGAAGCAGGAAGGGCTGGAGATACCTGATGAAGTAGTGAAGTATATAGCTTACAACATACAAAGCAATGTGCGGGAACTAGAAGGGGCACTGATAGCGTTGTTTGCGCAGGCTACACTGAACAAGAAGGAAATAGATATGGACCTTGCCAAGCGTGTTATGAAGAATTTTGTGAAGACGGCTGCACGCGAGATGACCATAGACAACATACAGAAACTGGTTTGCGATTATTACCATGTTGCTTATGACCGCCTGCTGACAAAGACGAGAAAGAGAGAAGTAGTACTGGCTCGGCAGATAACGATGTATTTTGCGAAGAAGTTCACGAAGCAGTCACTGAAGACGATAGGCGACCACTTTGGCGGATTTGACCATACTACGGTGATACATTCCTGCCAAACGGTAGAGAACCTGATGGAAACGGACTCTGAGTACAAAGAGAACCTGATGGAGATACAACAGAAGGTGCAGCTTGCAAGTATTTAATTTGAAAATTTGATAATGTGCTGATTTGAAAATCAGCATAGCGCATTATGTAAATATTTATGTGAAAAATGATGAAGGTTTTGGAATTTTCAAATTTGCACATTGCCACATTATCATTACCTTTGCAGTCCTTTAAAATGAAACATAGAATGTGAGCGAAGGTTCACATGCCAGTTAAAGGTGAGGTGGGAGAGAGGCCGAATCCACTAGTTTGCTAAACTGGCATACGTGGTTAACACGTATCGAGGGTTCGAATCCCTCCCTCACCGCAGAAGAAGAGGAAAAGTGCCCGGGGAGTAGCGCAGGCCGGTAGCGCACCTGGTTTGGGACCAGGGGGTCGCAGGTTCGAATCCTGTCTCCCCGACTTATAGAGGTTATTCATAATGTATGGATAGCCTCTTTTTTATTCCTGAAACCTTTACCAGTAAAGGGTTTCAGAGTATTCCTGATTTTATTCTTTTGGCTTTTTAGTGCCAATATTCCCCCATAAAGAGGTGTCTTTTAGTCCTTTTTGGTGTCCGTGTAGGTGTCCAAAAAGGTGTCCAGTTTTTAACCTCTTTTTCCCACCGTTTAATTTTTAAAAATGAGTATTTCCAATCACAATATATATCTATACTTACGAAAATCACGACCAGATAAAGACGGCAAATTGCCGATTTATATACGTATCAGCCTAAACGGGAACCGCATGGAATACCCATCAGGGCAAGGCGTAAACGCCGAACACTGGGACGACAAAAAGCAAAAGGTAGTCAGGCTGAAAGATGCAAGCACTATCAACGGAGTTTTAAGCACGGTCAAATCAGATATTAACCACGCTGTCTCACAATTACAAATCAGTAAAACGGAAGTGACACTTAACAATGTGCGTTTGTTATTGAGAGGCGAAGCCATTCAAGAAACACAAACTTTTATTAAGGTTGCTCAGGAGCACAACGAGAACTTTGAAAGGCAAATTGGAAAGAAATATAGTCAGGGTAGCTATAAAAACTATAAAACTACATTAAAGTACCTGATTGATTTTGTTCCCCAATATTACGGTCAAAAAGATATGCCGCTAAAAGCCGTTAACTATAAGTTCTGTGAAGCATTCTTTACTTATTTGACTACTCAAAAAGAATGTCATATAAACGGCGCAAATAAGCAGATACAGAGGGTAAAAAAGATAATCAATTATGCAATTAAATCAGGGTACATACAGGCTAATCCAATGGCGGCGTACACCATCGAGTTTACCCCTGTTCATAAGGTAGCATTGACTTTGGATGAAATTAAGCGGTTAGCAGGACTAAACCTTAACAGGCAGGTACTTAAAGATGTTCGTAATGTATTTTTGATTCAATGTTACACGGGTTTATCTTACAGTGATATAAAATCACTATCCGTTGCCAACATATCGGCAGGCGATAACGGCATTTTGTGGCTCCGAATGAAAAGGCAAAAAACAAGCGTATCTTTTTCAGTCCCCCTGCTGCCAAATGCATTGGCAATACTGAATCAATATCTGGCAACTGCAACGCCTGAAACCCCTTTGTTGCCAGTAATATCCAATCAAAAGATGAATGAAAATTTAAAGCTGTTACAGGAACTTGCAGGTATTTCTAAAAATCTTACCACCCACCTTGCCAGACATAGTTTTGCCACTACAATTACATTGAGCAACGGTGTTCCAATCGAAACCGTTTCAAAAATGTTAGGACATACCAAACTAAGTACCACCCAAATTTATGCGAAGGTATTAGAGGGGAAAATCGGTAGTGATATGAAACTGCTTAGTGATCGGTTAAGTGCGTAGAGGTGACGGATAGGTTTTCAAAAAATGGGGGCGGTGTAGATACCGCCCCTTGTTATACCAGCCCCCCATTACCACCATTTTTTTAGTTGTTTAATCTGGGCAATATCAACTGATGAAACCGCTTGCCCTCACCTTTAAAAAAACGAAAAGATAGCACCCGATTAATAGTATATATCGTTACGTCTGCAAATATAATTCCGCTATTGATTTGAATTGACGTAATGGTTTTATAATTGTAGGTTGTGACATTTTTACCAAACAGGACAGGGCTTGATACATTGATACCGAGGTTATCAACGATTATTTTTGTGCTACTTGGTTCAATCGAGTTGAAAGTCATTCGGGATATTGTTTATTTCTCAATGATTACATGAAATACCTTACTTTCAGTTGGGCTTATTAAATTCAATATATATGTGCCACTTTTTACGTGGTCACTCAGCTTCATTTTCTTGTCTAACCTACCTGATTTAGTGGTAGTATTTTCTTCATAAACCATCCGTCCCAACATATCGGTTACTGTGATGTAAACTATATCATTTCCATTGCCAATTGTTCCTTTAATTGAAAATTCGCCATTGCTTGGGTTTGGGAAGACTGAAATTTCCGATGCTACCCGAATATCTCCAACAAGTGTGTTGCAATCTCCATTTTGTTTTACAGAAACACCAAAGGTCGCAATAGCTGTTCCGCAGCTATTAGTTACTGAATAACTTAGGATTGTTGTTCCGAACATAATACCAGTAACAATACCTGAACTACTGATAGTAGCAATAGTTGTGTCTGATGAAGACCATATGCCACCTGTCGCTGTTGCTGTAAGTGCAACATTTTGTTCTGGACAAACAGAATCTATTCCTGATATTGTTCCAGCGTTTGGCAGGGGGTTAACTGTTAAGTTGATCGTTGTAGTTGCGCTTCCACATAAAGTGGTTACGGTGTAGGTTATAGTTGAGTTCCCAGCCGTCATCCCTGAAACAATTCCACTACTGCCAATTGTAGCTATTGTGGTATCTGATGAAGACCATACACCGCCTGTCGCTGTGTTGGTAAGTGTGGTGACAAGTCCCTCACAAACAGTTATAGAACCCGTTATTGTGCCAGCGTTTGGGAGTGGGTTTATTGTGATGGTTTTTGTTGTTGTTGCAGTTCCACAAGTGTTGGTTACAGAGTAAATAATAGTATCAGTGCCAGCAACAAGACCATAAACAACACCACCGCTTGTAACTATTGCATTGCTGTTTGTGGCACTCCAAACACCACCAGAGGCGGTATCACTTAGGCTTATGGATGATCCTACACATACCGCCGACATACCAGTTATTGAACCAGCTTGCGGCAATGGATTTACAGTGATAGAGCGTATTGCAAACGCTGTTCCGCAAGTGTTGGTAACACTATAACTAATGGTAGCACCCCCACCCGCAATGCCTGAAACAATACCTGTAGAACCAACGATTGCTATTGCTGTATTTGATGAAGACCAGACCCCGCCCGATGCAGTGTCAGTTAGGGTAATTGAACTTCCAACGCAAACAGAGGATGCCCCCGTAATACTACTGGCATAAGGGGAAATATTCACTGTCATAGTTTTAGATGCGGTTGCTACGCCACAACTATTAATGACAATATACATTATAGTGTCTATTCCACCTGTAATTCCTGTCACTATTCCGCCCCCCGATACGCTTGCTCGGCTATTTGTAGAACTCCATAAGCCACCTGGGGTTGCGTTTGTTAATGTTGTTGAACTGCCAGTACATACCGTTGAAGAACCTAAAATTGTCCCAGCTATTGGAAGTGTGTTTACGGTAATGATTTTAGTTGCTGATGCGCTACTACAGGCATTATTAAGTGTGTAGCTAATTATTGCTGTACCAGCCGAGATACCATTTACTAAGCCAGCAGAACCAATAGTTGCAATAGCGGTATTTGATGATGACCATGTGCCCCCAGAAACAGTATCAGTTAATGTGATTGTGGTACCGTTACATAGTGACGATAAGCCCGAAATGATACCAACTGATGGGGTAGTTGACAAACTCGAGCGATACAATCTCAAGATTTCACAGGCGGAAAGAGGGCGGCTCCAAACTCCGATGTCGTCCATTTTACCGTGAAACCAAAAATAAGGCGCAGCCCATATACCACAGGAACCGCATGTTGTTTGATAACGGGAGCCAACGTTAATATTATATGAATTAAAAACGGTAGGGTCGTAGAACTTACTGAATAGAACACCGTTAATATATACTTGTGAGGTGTCGTTTTTATATGTTGTACAAATGTGTACCCATGCATTAAGGTTTAAAGTGTCGTATGGACTACCGAAACATGAAAAGACAGCGTGAGATGTATAAGTCGGATTGTTCCAATTTAGTTGTAGTTCATAACCTGAACAACCCGATATATCACAGCTTGTCGTAGAAAGAAAAGCTTCCCCTAAATTCCCGCCATTGCAGCACCAGCTTATTATTGAACTAACGTTTATCCAACATGAAATTGTGAATGAATCAGGCGTTGAAGTACCAAGGGCAATGTGATCGGTGCTACCGTTAAAAGAGTATGCACTATTAGAGTTTCCAAATCGATCAGTCGTCAACGTGGCACCAGTTACAATGCCATTGTAACCATGTCCGCTACTGTCACCTGCATTGCCGCTAAATGGATACCATGCTACCAATCCTGATGTTGGAACATAAGCAGGTACTTGAGAATAGACCTGATAACAAAATCCTATTAACAGGATTGAAATAAGTAGAGAAGTTTTCTTCATGTTTTGTTTGTTTTCTTATATGTTACTGATTGTGAAAAAGGTAAACACCTATTCAATAATACTGCCCAAAAGTAAAACACATACATGTATGTGCGTAATAAATTTTAGACTTATTAATCTTTCCCACTCCAAAAGGTAGGGGAATGAAGAAAAAAGATGTAACCAGAATTGAACAATATGTTATTGATGAAATAAGAAAGAAACGTATCAGCTTAGGTTACTCACAACGGGAGTTAGCTGACCTGTTGGACTTCTCCAAAGGGTTTATTGGCGATGTCGAAAACCCTAATGCACGTGCCAAGTACAACCTGAATCACATAAATGCAATAGCTAAATTGTTTGATCTTTCTCCCAGAGATTTCTTACCAGAAAAACCAATTTGATAGATTTGGCATATCTATACAGCCGCCTCGTTTTTTTCTTTCGGCTGATAATGCTTTCTTACTTTCACAACCAGATTATAAGATACGTCAAGCCGCCCAGCAATATCTCTAACAGATTTGCCTTTATCTAACAATGATATTATTTCCTTGCTTTTAGGCTTATTGAGAAACTGTTTAATTGATTCATTGGTGCCTTTCTCCCTACCAAGCACCCCACCCCGCATAATATAGGCTTCCCGTCCCATTTTGGTGCGGATTTTAAGGTTATCAAGCTCCATTGAGTACAGGCTCGACATGATCGAAGTTATAAGACCCCAGACCTCATTACGCTTCCCGTTTACCCTGCTACACAAATTTCCGAGTGAACGAATAACCACGTTTATATTGTGCTTATCCAGCCAATCCAATGTATTAATAGTATCAACCATGTTTCTGCCAATATCCCTTATTTCTTCTACAATTAATTCGGTCAGCTTGCCAGCTTCAACAAGTTCAACCACCTTCATGCCGTTTGTACGGGATTTAAAGGCTTTTGTTCCTGATACGCCATGATCGAATAGAACTAAATCATAGTTGTTACGGTCGGTATCAAACCTATTGCCGTGTTGTTCTTTAGTTGAAGTACGCTGATATTTTACTCTCATGTGTTTTATTTTAAATCACAGAGTAAATTTACAACAAAATCATTTTATTTCCTAACTTTTTTACAGTTTTTCTGGGGGCGGGATGTTATCATGTAATCCTTAACTTTTTTTACAACGGCTCCTAAATTGTAGTGCAGTCTGTATTCCCGTTTTAGCATATTTATAAATATGGAGCATGTACAAATACTATCGAAGAAAGAAGTAATAATTAGAGCTGCGGAGTTAACAGTGAAATCTATAAACGTTCACTACCCACCTGAAATTAATAAAACCAAATACATTATGACGAAATACCAGTTCGACAAATTGCTTCAAAATCTGCATCTTCAAAATATGGGAAAAACCCATCTTGAACCATTGGAACTGATGTTCTAATATTATGGATTAAAAATATTTTCCAAAATTTTCAAAAAAAATCGGTTCGAGTTGAAACAAGCCTTTGATTTTTGCGAGAAAAATTCCAAAAAATTTTCAAACGCATATCAACTTATTTTGGGAATCTGTACCCGATATATGCCCACCTGGGCCGCCCGTAGGGGCGTATCGGATACCTCGGGCGGGGGGTAATCACTAATTAAAGGAAATTTGAGTGAAATACATCATTTTATTTTTGTCCTCTTTAGATTTAAAACCTTTACTGTATTTGGATTTAGCGTATATATTAAAATAAATTATTATTAAAGTAGCACGGTGCTTTTAGATTAAAATATGGTGATTATTGTGCTATTTTTCAACGAAATACAGCATTTTTATCGGTTAAACAATCTCATGGCTTATTGAAGTATTGTGAAACAAATGCAGTCGTGCATCTCTTATAAAATTGTTGAACATTTTCATGTCAATTGATTTAATATGTAATGGCAGGGTGTTGAAATCAAAATATTCATTTATTTTTTCGTTGGCAATAGCAACATCAATATTGTTTTCATTGATATACTCTTGTAGCATATTCCTAAAGACTATGTAGTAAGTTTTCGAGTTATGGTGATATTTCAAACTTGCATATCTCACTATTTCTTCAAACCATTGAGTTGAAGTAAGGTTATTAGTATTTTCAATGAAATCTTCTGATAAGTATCTTTCGTTAATATCCTTATTTACATGCCAAGGCTCAATGTTGTATTGAAGGATATAGCTATCTACCATTTGTCTAACTTCTTCCTGAAGTGAAATTGGTATATCAATGTTATGTGCAATGATATTATCTTCAATGAAATCAGTGTAACAGTCACAAATAGCATTTTTTATGTTATTTTCACATTGATCTATCTCAACTATTGAATTATTAATATCTACATGTAGATTACTTAGTTCTACCGTTATTATTTCTTCATTATTTACTTCTTTATTGTTTTTATCTTTACTACTTACCTCTTTATTATTTAGCTCTATATTATTTATATTTTCATTTCTTATCTCTTTATTAGTTACATCTATATTAGAAGCCTGTTTTCTGTCACCTGTTACCAAGTTGTTGTTTTCAACCTTCTGAATACTGTCTGTGACTTTCTGCTGGTGGTTTTCTGCTTGCGGACTACAGCCAGCGGTTTTCTGCTGATCGGTGTCTGTTTGCGGATTGTTAGTTTCTGTTATTGGTAAAGCACTAACAATATATTGATAAGCGATCTTACCGTCTAAACGATGTTTAATAGTTTTGATAAATTTTTTTTCCTCAAGGTTTTTCCAAGCCTTGTTAAACATGTCTTTTCCTACACCTGATTTCTTCTGCTCAACTCCTTTATTAATATTAAAATAATTATCATGTTTGTCGGAGTTACTAAGGAGTTTAGTAATTAATCCGATTTCGAGTATCGACAACCCGCTGTCTGTGGTAATGTCATAACTTACTTTCGTAAATCGTTTGCATTTCTTTAAATAAATTGTTTTCATAAATATAATATTGTCTTTACTCTAAAACTAATCATTTCGTACCCCAAAGTCAAGTTTTTTAGATAAAAAAAGCATATTTGTGTTTACATTTTTAAAGAGATGATTATATTCAATAAAAATGTTAAGATGAAAAAATTGAAAAAAGATGAATATGTTCGATTTAGAGTAAACAAGCTTGAAAAGGAAAGATTAGATAAGATTGTAACCTTAACCTGCCGTAAACGATCCGACCTATACAGGGATGCAATATTTTCTTATATAAAAGATCGGTATCCAGAATGTATGGCAGAATTAGAATCGGTAGTTCTACCGAATTGAGGATTGTTTACTTTTTTACAATTTTTGCACTATTCAAGTATGCACCAAGAAATTATTGAAGAAATACGAAATGGTAATCTGGCGCAACTGGACAGGATATATTTGGAAGTAAAGCAACCTTTTTTTTCTTTCGCCCGAAAACAATTTCCCACCACTTTAAATGAGGAAATTGAAGATATTTATCAGGATTCCGTAATTGATTTCTATAAGAATATTCAACGTGGCGTTTTAACCGATATTGAGATAAGTTTTAGCTCCTACATCATTCACATCGGGAAGATGAAATTGATTAAACACGCTGAAAAAAAGCAGAAAGTTAAGTTTTCGGATGTGGAGCAGTTAGTTGAACTACCAATTGACACAACCCAACAAGTTGACTGGGTTAAAGTTGAAAGAATCGTTGATTTTATCTTTACTAATACCGATGAATCCTGTAAATCTATTCTTGAATTATTTTATTACAGGAAAATGTCAATGGATGAGATAGCGAAACAATTGGGTTATAAAAATGGAGATGTAGTGAAAGCTAAGAAAAGTCGGTGTATCACCCGAATTACTGAAAGTGTTTTAAAAATGTTCAAGGAAAAAGAATAAGGGGTCATGTTTAATAGAATTGATGAACACGATATTGAGGACTTTGACAGATTTAGTCAAGGCTTAATGGCTTGGGATGAACTAACCCAATTCAAAGACAGGTTAGTTAACGATCAGGAACTAAGGGACAAGTACAAGTTGTACAAATTGCTGCTGGATAAGGTTGAAGCAAACGCCGCAACAAACGACATGCTGCGAATCCGTTTCAATAGGCTTAACAAGCATCGATTATTTACTTTCAAGCGTTTTGTCTGGTTGGCTGCCGCATCCGTTTTGTTATTGATAGTTGCCAGCAAACTACTTTTTTCTACTTCCCCCAATTATAAAACCTACCTTTTTGAAGAACCTGGGTTAAGCATCGAAATGGGAAAGTCTAATACCAATAAATGGTCGGATTTCAATGCCGTTTTTGCAGAGAAAAAATATGAAAACTGTATTTCGGTATTGAAATCCTCATTACCTAATGATACCGCCGTTTATTACACTGGCTTTTGCTATGAAATGCTAAATAGGACGGATAGTGCCATCGTGTATTATCTGAGGCTAAAACCGTCTGAAAATGCGTTGTTTAAGGCTAAAGGAAATTATAGGGCTTCGATACTGCTTTTAATTCAAAACAAGATCGAAGCTGGCAAGGAATTATTAGTACCGATTGCCGATGACCCTACAAATCCGTACTGTAAAAAAGCAAAAGAGATGTTGAAGAAGATCAACGGATAAAACTCATATCCTTACCAATTAGGTTAATGGTTGCCCAATAATAAGGATTAGCCCATTCAGGGGTTTTATCCTTAATCAATAGCTTTGCTCTATGCAGACTTTCTGAGGCTGATTTTCCTTCATACAAGAACTGGTAGTAATACTTTAACAGTTCTGAGCTTGAATTATTATCAATGTTATAAATACTGCTTAGAACAGCGTCTGCGCCATAAGAAAGAAACAGCCGAGATAATGAAATGCCACCTTCGCTCATAAGGTACTTACCGTTGCTGGTTTCACATGCGTTTAAAATAACCATGTTACAATCAATGGTTTTATCGGTAAACGGGCTAATTTTTGTACTATCCAATACCAAACATATTTCGCCGTTATCGTCAGCAAACGTATGGCAGGCAATGTGTAGAATACCGTCAATAGATTTGCTATTGTCTTTAATCTGGCTGCTGGTAATGATTTTAGCTTGATATTCACGTTGCAAGTATTTTCCCAATTCCTTACTGTAAGGCAATGGTGAATTATTAATTGATTCGGGGAGAACAAATGATATTCTAATTTTTTGCGGATCGCTACCGTTGTCGAAAAGCCATTGAATAGTTGGCGCAAAATAAATAATATGATTATCTCCCAAGTAATCTAATTCGTTCCAGTTAAAAGCATTTTTGGGAGTTGTTACAAGTGCATCAAAAGGGATTAGTTCTGTTACTTCATCTGGTATGATAATTATTTTCCGATACCTATTCATATCAAAGTTATCAGCCAGAAGGTATTTATAACATGCGAATGAAATATTTGCATAGTCATTGGCTTTATTGTTTTTTAAGTCTTGAAAGAACGTCTGGTTGATATTTCTGGGTAGTATCTCATAATTCCGTTTCACATACCTGTATTGAAAGGTGTCTTTATCAATTAAGCTGATGAAAATACCATCGTCACCTACCGAGAAATTTACTATTGCAGAACTATCATTTTTGCATTGCGTTTGTAAGCTGTTAATTTGGTCTGCTGTAATATTCCGAGGCAGTAAATTTCTTAATAAAAGTAAATTTTGCCTTTGGATTAAAGCAATTGTCCTTGCAGAATATTGCTCAATGTCGGTGTCATGTATGCACTTGCCTAAGAATTGCAATCCTCTTAAATTATACAGACATGACAATATGTTTTTTAGGTGTCCATCGGGCTGTTTGCGCCAAAGGTGTTTTTTATAAAGTATAGAATACTTACTACGGGTTGAAATAGAAAGTAATTGGTATTTCAAATTGTCTGGGGGACTATCCCCGCCATTAAGGAATCCCAACAAGTTTGCAAAGTTTCTTTGTCTGAATGATTTAATTAAATCAAAACTTAATCCGTCTTCATCTGGTTCCATCAATGCTTGATCCATAAGTTTACAGGCAAGTTCAGAGAAATAAATACAGTCCTTTTCGTACTGTTTCCTTCGTGAATCATAGAACTTCCCATTTAATATTTCGGAGATTTGGGTAAGCATAATTGACGTATATAAGGGATGGTAAGAAAATAGGTAATCGTTCAATTGTTCGGTATCAACATGAAAGGGTACAAGCGTATTAAATGCTTTAAGGTAATTTGTGAGTGAATCATTTTTGGCGTAAACAGTTCTGATAAGCATATTCAGTGTAACATTCGCCATGCCAATTTTCCCTTTTTGGTCGGGATAGTATTTTTGAAGTATCTCAATTTCTTTTTTGTAATAATTATACGCTAACTGATAATACTTATTGATCGTGCTACCGTGTACTAAATTTTTTCTCAAAAGGTCGTTATAACTGTTAGCTAACCTGTGATACACTAAAGCTGTAAAATCGGGCGGTAAATGTTTGTTGATAGCCATTTTTTCGGCTTGCCTGTCATATATTATCGAAGAATCGTACCTGCCTGAATTATGGTACTGCATTGCTATCCCCGTGATGTAAAAGAACTGAAACGTATCATTGCTTTGAATTAGTTTCGAATGTGGGGCAATCTGATTGAAAACCTTGCCAGCCGATACAACATCCATTTCGTCCAAATACACCCGCCAAACTTTAAATAAGGCAGTAACAGAATCAGTTTCATTATTTGGCTTTAACAGATTGATGAACCACAATGACTTATTATAGTAGCCATGTTCATATGCAATGTCTGAACCTTTAAAAATTGTACGTGGGGTTGGATTATTCAAAGCTGTATCTTCAAGATACTGGATTGCTAAAACAAACGCTCCATTTTGATTTAGCCATTCAATAAATTGAGGTTTATTCCTGTCTGTATCATTGCTATACGCTATTTGTGATAGAGCACGAATAGAATCACTTACATACTTCAATTTATTTTTTCCTAATACTGGTTTTTGGTTGTTTTTTGAAGAACAACCAATAACCAAGAGCATTGTTATGACAACACAATATTTCATCAACCGTTTCTGCAAGCCCGAAAATTAGCCGTTATTTATTTCATTTAGTAACGGTTCAAAGAATATGGTGTCCAAATTGGTGTCCATATAGGTGTCCAGTGCGTAAAAAATAGGTGACCAAAGGTAAATTTTGTACCTTTGCTACATGCTGGAAAGCAAGACAGTAAAGGAGTTTAGCAGTCGTGAGCGCACCTGGTTTGGGACCAGGGGGTCGCAGGTTCGAATCCTGTCTCCCCGACTTATAGAAGCTCAGCAGCAATGCTGGGCTTTTTTGTTGTGGCAAAACTAATTAAGAAAAAAAACAGCATTGTCGCTTTTTACTCTGAAAAAAATAAAGCACTGCACCCACCATCCGAAGAAAGTGTAAATCAATCCACCATTTCTAAAGGCTACCTGCTCTTTAATACCAGGCGCTGCCTTTGTCTTTTGTGCTCATGTCGAAATGACCTTTCATCCAGGCTATGAATTCTGCACTTAATTTCCGGATACCCTCGATAATCTTTTTCATAAAACCTCATTTAATCTACTATATGTAGTACAAAATCCGTTCCAATAGGCAAGATGGCTATGTTAAAAAATGTCTTGTCCCCAATACGGCCGTATTTTGTTTTTCCCGCCATAATGAGTAATCTTATATTCTAAATTGTTTTTTATGAAACGAAAGTCCGTCACCATTCATCTCGTTTTTACTATACTGCTTGTGTATGGTATATCGGGCAGTGGGTGCTCTTCTTACCGCGTGGCCACAAAGGCACAAGGCTCTACAGACCGTACACCGGCCAACAGCAAAAAAGCCTATAGCTTGTTGTGGGGGCTGCTGAATAATCCGCAGGTGATAAGCACGCCCGTATGTGATGATTTGGGTTTGAAGGGGGTGTCGGAGGTGATCGTAAAAAAGAATGCGGGCGATGCGCTGTTCACCATTTTTACTTTGGGCATATACAGCCCAGTGCACGTGACATGGACATGCTCAAAGCCCTGCGAACAATCACAGACATTATAATTATCACCCAAACCGCATACTATGAAAATTGTAAAAGAAGGTGCGTTTAAATGGAAGAACCTGCACGAAACTTATGAACAGCAGATAGCAGGCCTCTGGCACCTGGCCAATGAAACAAGCGGCCAGCCTATTGAAAACTACAACGATACCACAAAAGGCATACAGCAAATCATAGCCGATGCCATACAAAACAATACACCATTGCGGGCTTTAGGAGGCAACTGGTCGTTATCGTCTATTACTGCTACAAACGGTATTATCCTTAACACGAAATTGCTCAATTCTATTTTCGGTATTACTAATAAACATACCCATGCCGGATATACCGGTGATGCGGGCAATCTTTTCCTGTGCCAGTGCGGGCGCAGCGTGTGGGAGATAAGTGAGTTCCTGCACAAGAAGGGGCGTTCATTGCCGGCATCGGGCGCAAGCAACGGGCAAACTATAACGGGTGCCATAGCTACAGGCACGCACGGGGCAGGCATCAGTTTTGGCGCGCATCAGGAGGCCGTGGTGGGGCTGCATATCATTACCGGGCCGCAGAGCAGCATATGGCTGGAGCGCAAGTCGGCACCGGTGATGGGAGATAGCTTTGCCGCACTGCTCAACGCCACGCCCGTGCGCGATGATGATGCTTTCAATGCCGTGGTGGTGAGCTTTGGCGCGTTTGGGTTTATACACGGGGTGATGGTGCAGGCCGAACCCGATTACCTGCTGGAGAGCTACCTGAGGCGTGTGCCTTATGACGCGGATTTTAAAAAGCAGGTGACTGCCCTCGATTTCAACTACAGCAAACTGCCGTATCCCGGTGAGGTGCCTTTTCATTTCGGTACGCTTATAAATCCTTACGACCTAAACAATGGTGTGTATATGACCGTGATGTACAAACGACCATGCCACTCTGCGTATACACCGCCCAAGCCAAATGGCGAAGGGATAGGGCCCGGTGATGATGCCCCGTGTTTTATGGGCAAGCTGTCTGATGTGCTGCCGGAAAGCGTGCCGCTGCTGGCCAATACGGTGATTGGAAAGAGCCTCACCCCTTTTGAAAAGAAAGAAGGAACGCTTGCGGAAATATTCAGCAATACTACTTTGCGCGGCAAGGTAGCAAGCGCAGCCATAGGCTTTTCGCCCGAACATGCCGCTACGGTGATGGATATGCTGCTACAGATAAATGGCTCTGCGGGGCCTTTTGTGGGGGTGTTCGCGTTCAGGTTTGTGAAGTCATCAAAAGCCACGATGGCGTTTACCCGTTTTGCGCCGGTAACCTGTGTGCTGGAACTGGATGGCGTGCAATCGAAAGGGACACTGAAATTTTATGATGCGGTATGGGCAGAGATGGACAAACTTGGGATACCCTACACTTTTCACTGGGGCAAGATGAATACGCTGACAGCAGCGAAGATAAAGGGCATGTATGGTGCCTCATTGGATGATTTCCTAGCGCAGCGGGCAAAGTATGTGGATGCGGCCACTCTGCGCATCTTCAATAATGATACACTGAACCAATGGGGGATAGTGACACCGATGCCGCCATTGCCAACAGTGCCTCCCGAGGGGATGATTGTGTAAGCGGGGAGATGAGTTAATCAATACGCCACTATCTGCCTCAAATGATGCTCCTGGTGCTTTACATAATCTTCAATTAGCCATTGGAGGGTAACGGGTTCAGGTTCGTTGGTTTTGCAAGTGCGCGATAAACTATCGGCGGGTATGCGTTTTATCACTTCGATAAGGTGCATGTGATAAGTTTCCCAGAATGCGATGACATGGCTTCCGGGCATATCCTGATAATGGCTGCAAGCTACCCAGTTGTCCTGGTCATAAATAATGAATGGTGTGTCTTCAAATTGTCCGCGCACAAACCGCTGGTGATTATTTGTCGCGCTATCAATAAGGTGGCCGAGAATTTCTTTTTTGCTCCATTTACCGGGTGCGGGTTTGTGGGAGAACTCTTCTTCAGGAATTTGTTTTACCAGCGATGGTATTGTATCGCAGAGGTATTGGAGGCGAGAGATAGTGGTGTTGAGCATGGCATTAATTTGATACAATATTACAAAAACAAAACCGCCCCGACTTGGTCGGGACGGCTATAACTTACGACTTATGACAGTCGATTTACGACTAATTAAGCGTGTGCTTTACCTTTTGTTTTTGCTACTACTTCTTCCTCAATGTTGCGTGGGGCAGGAGAGTAGTGGCTGAACTCCATTACAGAGGTTGCGCGGCCTGAAGACAATGAGCGGAGCTGCGTAACGTAGCCGAACATTTCGCTCAGCGGCACTTTGGCGCGTATCACCTGCAGGTTGTTGCGGCTGTCCATGCCTTCCAGCATAGCGCGGCGGCGGTTAAGGTCGCCTGTCACGTCACCCATGTACTGGTCCGGCGTGGTTACTTCCACTTTCATGATTGGCTCCAGCAGCACAGTCTTTGCTTTACGGCCTGCCTCACGGAAGCCCGACTTAGCACAAAGCTCGAACGACATAGAGTCGGAATCGACCTGATGGAAAGAACCATCAAATATACGCACCCTCATGCTCTCTACAGGGAAACCTGCGAGCGGGCCGTTGGTCATTGATGTTTCAAAGCCTTTCTGTATGGCAGGGATAAACTCACGTGGGATAGAACCACCGAAGATATCGTTGATGAACTGGAAACGGCCTTTGCCTTCCGCAAGGAACGCTTCTTCAGCCGGCCCGATCTCGAACTGGATATCAGCGAATTTACCACGGCCACCTGTTTGTTTCTTGTACACTTCGCGGTGTTCAACCTGTAATGTGAAGGCTTCTTTATAAGCAACCTGAGGGGCACCCTGATTGATTTCGACCTTGAACTCGCGGCGCATACGGTCAACGATAATTTCGAGGTGAAGCTCGCCCATACCACTAAGGATGGTCTGGCCGGTGTCTTCGTCGGTCTTAACGCGGAGCGTCGGATCTTCTTCCACCAGCTTGGCTATTGCCATGCCCATTTTATCAACGTCGGCCTGTGTTTTTGGTTCAACAGCAATCGAGATAACAGGCTCTGGTATAAACATGTTCTCCAGCATGATGGGGTTCTTCTCATCACACAGGGTATCACCTGTTTTAATTTCTTTAAAGCCTACCGCTGCGCCAATGTCGCCTGCTTCGATGAAGTCGATTGGGTTTTGCTTGTTGGCGTGCATCTGCATGATACGGCTGATACGCTCGTTCTTGCCCGAACGCACGTTGAGTACGTAAGAGCCGGCATCGAGGTGGCCTGAATAGCACCGGAAGAATGCCAGGCGGCCCACAAACGGGTCGGTCATAATCTTGAACGCTAGTGCCGCGAATGGTTCTTTCGCGTTAGGGTGGCGCTCTATTTCTTCTCCTGTATCAGGATTTGTGCCTTTAATAGATTCAATATCCAATGGGCTTGGCAGGTAACGGATAACGCAATCGAGCGCTACCTGTACACCTTTGTTTTTATACGCCGAACCACAGAGCATTGGTACGATGCTGAGGTCAAGACATGCTTTACGCACGGCTTCATGTATCTCATCTTCAGAGATGCTGTTAGCGTCTGCAAAGAATTTTTCCAAAAGTTGATCGTCGTATTCAGCTACGGCTTCTACCAGGTGAGCGCGCCAGAAATCCACGTCTTCCTTCATATCATCAGGAATCGGCACTTCTTTATACGTCATACCTTGTGTGGCATCGTCCCATATAATAGCTTTCATGGTAATCAAATCCACGATGCCTTTGAAATGGTCTTCAGCACCGATAGGTAATTGCAGCGGCACTGATTTTGCGCCCAGCATGTCTTTCACCTGCTGCACCACCATCAGGAAGTCGGCACCGATACGGTCCATCTTGTTTACGAAACCGATACGTGGTACCTTATAACGGTTGGCCTGGCGCCATACAGTTTCAGACTGTGGTTCTACACCGTCAACGGCAGAGAACAGGGCTACAAGGCCGTCAAGCACACGCAAAGAACGCTCCACCTCAATGGTGAAATCCACGTGGCCCGGAGTATCAATGATGTTGAACTTGTAGTTTTTTGATTCGGGTAATTTCTTGCCCTGCGTAGTAGGGAAGTTCCAGAAGCAGGTAGTTGCTGCCGAAGTGATGGTGATACCGCGCTCCTGTTCCTGTGCCATCCAGTCCATAGTTGCGGCACCTTCGTGCACTTCACCTATTTTGTGGTTCACACCGGTATAATAAAGGATGCGTTCGGTCATCGTAGTCTTGCCCGCGTCAATGTGTGCGGCTATTCCAAAGTTGCGCTGTAAGCGTAAATCTGCCATTTTTATATGATTAAAGTGTTTATTTTTCCGTTTTGGAGGTGCAAAGGTAGGGAAATTATATGAAAATCAGTCATGAAACTTTTAAGAAAAATGGGTATTCATATGTGTATGAAGGTATATGTGTGGGCAAAAAAATCCCGGCATACGTTTTAGTATGCCGGGAGGTGTTATTTTAAGACGCAATTACATTTTTCGTATCGGTATCCGTGTAATTAGCGTACCACTGGCATCTTTCACCGCTAGTATATACATGCCGGGTATGATGTTGCCCAAAGGCATTGTTTGTAAGGCAGGATTAATAACCTGTGTTTGCGCAATCACTTTCCCCGTGATGTCATATAATGTCAGGTTATTACCAGCAGATGCGCCTGTTATATTCAGCACATCGTTAGCCGGGTTGGGGTAAGCGGCTATGTGGCTTCCGTTAGTGCCTTTAGGCAGTTTCAGTGTTGGGATAGTTGTAGTGTCTAATAAGCTATCCAGTATACCACCTTTAAAAGAATATCCGAAATCAATGGAAGTTCCCGAGCCGGGGCCGAGGATCAGTTTGAAGATGAGCCCCATGCCCACATCGTTTGTCAGCGTGTCCTCATATTTGTAGTGGGCGGTATCGCCGGCATAAATGTTTGCGAAAGGAACAAAGCCGGGCAATGTGGAATCCTTAATAATAAAACATTTGGCACGGGCATCATTTGTGCCTAAGGCAATATAAGCATTAGTGTCGGTAAGACCCGTGGCTGATACCACAACAAGCCCAGCAGGGTCGGGCAGTTGGTGCTCAATAATATTTTTAGTGGTATCGTTTGATGCGGACACCGACTCATTTTGCGGGTTGATGGTGCGCACATAATATATGGTGTCGGGCGTTACCCCTGTGTTGTAAAAGTCAATGTGCATCAGCAGGAACAGGTTGTTCACATCGGTCGTTGTAGTTTGGGTAACGTTGATAGTATCTGTGCCTACAAACATACCATCCCAAACGCCCTGCAGCAAAGTGCCTGTGGACGAATAGGTGGTGCTGCCGCCTGACAGCGGCCCTGTATAGCCCGATGAAGAAAAGATATAATGATAAGAATAGGCAGTGGCACTGGCCGTTCCGTCAGCAATGCCCCATCCTTCGCGGGGTTTATTGGCCATCACGAAATCGCCGTAATAGTGAGGTGTGCCTGTTGTCCATCCATCGGCATTGGCATCGCATGTGAACCCGAGCCCCTGTATAGAGTTGAAAGAAAATGTTGTACAGTCGTTGTACATGGTATCGGTTGTATTAGTATGGTAACCGGATGGGGGGCTATAGCTGCTACCGAATGCGCCATTGTTGTTAATGCCTATTTCCAGATGGTTGCCTTTTAAATAAATGTTGCAATCAACGAGCTGGGCTTTAACATTGCCTGCTGCAAGAAAAACGGCGACCGGGACGATCAACTTTTGTAGATATGCTTTTTTCATTTTGAAAAATATTTAGCATTTGTGAAACAATATTTACCTCGCCGGGTTCGAGCGTTCTACGTAAAATTATGCTTTTCCCGGAATATTTTATAGTGTAACCAAATCTGATCACAATATTGTTTATTCATTGTGAATAACTTACAAATGAATGAATATAAATTACGTTGTTAAATTATTATAAATATGTCGTTTTGTGTTTTGTTTTTGTGAAAAATGAGGTTGCTGAAAAAGAGGTGCGTTGTATATTTACCGTATGAAGCTGGAGGAAGCAATAAGGTCGAACAAATTTAATGATGAGAAGCATAAGGCTACACTCAATGTGCTGTACACAGCCTATTGGCTGAGGAATAATTTCAGCGCGGCGATAAAAGATGAAGACCTTACGGTAGAGCAGTACAATGTGTTGCGCATATTAAAAGGCAAGCACCCTGAGCATATGTGCGTGAAGGATATAGGCAGCCGTATCATAGAGAAGAGCTCGAATGTGCCGCGCATCGTAGACCGCCTGGTAATAAAAAAGTTAGTGAAAAGGGCCCCGTCTAAAATAGATAAGCGCGAGACACTTATATCATTAACAGACAAAGGAATGGAGGTGTTGCTAAGGGCTAATGCAGTGGTAGACCGCATCACTGATGAGATGACCTCTATCAATGAGCAGGAAGCAGTGATGCTCAATAACTTGCTGGAAAAATTAAGGGCAGGTGATACTACAAATGTGAATTCTTCAAAGGGTTAAAGCTGCGCTTTAAGGCCAGCCGGTTATCCACACCTTTTCACTTGCTTCAAAAAACTTTTCTGTTTTTTTGAATTTTACTTTATACTTTTGCCTTGCATAGGTCTCCGTCCGGTGGTTATCGGATGGAGTGAAAAGGGAACCAGGTGTGAATCCTGGACATTACCCGATGCTGTTAGCTCCTTGAATGCTTTTTGCTACCTGTATTGCCACTGTCTGTCCCGATAGCTATCGGGATGGACGGGAAGGCCGCAAAAAAGTGGAGTAAGTCAGAAGACCTGCCTGTGTCCCGATAGTTATCGGGATTACTTATCGCTGCTTTCGGGACCAAAAGCACAGGTGAGATTAAGGCAGTCCTTTTTCTGCGTTTTTCTGTATCTGATATTTTACCCAATTGCTGCATAATGATTGTTTTTTAAAGCTGTTCACAAAAACCAATTAATATATGCGCACTTTTATAATTCTGTTTTCAGCCCTCGTCCCGATAGCTATCGGGATGGGTACGGCAGCCAGGGCCCAGTCAGTGGCCACCTTCGAAAGCCTCAGCCTTTCAACTACCGACACATTTTATGTCAACTACTCGGCCTCCGGCACCGATGTTGGCTTCAACGATGGGTTGGCGCACTTTCCATGTGTGTACGATGCCTCGTGGGGTGGGTTCTGGAGTTATGGTTTTGCCTATTCCAATATGACCGACAGCGTAACGAGTGGTTTTACCAACCAGTATTCAGCAAAGACAGCAATAGGTTATGGTGGGTCGGCGCAATACGCAGTGGCATACGGGCAAACCAATAACGTAGTATTGCTGGGCGGGGCAGTTGGCCAGCCGGTTCCGGGCATGTATGTGACCAACAGCACTTACGCCTACAACAGCATGAGGGATGGCGATATGTTCTCACGCAAATTTCACAATGGTGATTGGTTTAAACTTACCGCGCAAGGTTATTCAGGTGGGGTATTGCAACCCGCAACGGTGAGCATCTATCTCGCAAATTTCCTGCATCCCGATACCACCATGAATTACATACTGAAGGACTGGGAGTGGTTCAACCTTGTTCCGCTTGGTCCTGTGGATAGCTTGCAGTTCTCTCTCAGCTCTACCGACAACGGTATGTGGGGCATGAATACGCCTGCTTATTTCTGTGTAGATAATTTCACTACGCATGATATAACGCTTGGGGTGAATAGCATGGCAGTGAAAGCAGCCAAAGTATATCCGAACCCAGCTACGAATATGCTGTATGTGGACATCATGGATAATTCGGTGGAGCATGTGAAGGTGATAGATATGGCAGGCAGGGTGATTAGGGCTTATGCCGCATCGCAGCATATTGAAATAAATACCTCAACTTTGATTGCAGGGATGTATATACTGCAAATGGAGGGTAACGGAAAAAACGCAGTCACTAAATTTGTAAAACAATAATTGTATGGGGCGGGTTGGCTTATTCATCTTTTTGTTTTGTTGTGCTTTTATTGCGCGGGGCCAATATGCGCCACAGGCGGGGTTGCCGGGCAGCACAGCCATCAGTGCTTCCAGCAGTCAGTTTGTGGCATGGGCAAACGGTTGCACCGTGAAGCGCGGGTATGTGGATATTGCCAACCTTTCACTGGGCTACACTACCGCCGGCGATAGCAGCCAGGCTACCGGCCCCGCTAACAGCGGGATTGTGAGCCTGGGCGATAGTGGGGTTGCCGTGCTTACCTTCGCCAAGCCCCTGTACAATGGACCGGGCTATGACTTTGCTGTATTCGAGAACGGGTTTCTGAATGGCGCAAATGATTCTGAGGCTTTCCTGGAACTGGCGTTTGTGGAAGTAAGCTCTGATGGCATAAATTACTTTCGCTTTCCCGCTGTTTCCCTCACCCCAACGGCTGTGCAATTAGGCAATGCCAATTACCTCAATGCACGCCGGATACATAATTTTGCCGGTAAGTATATAGGTATGTATGGTACGCCCTTCGACTTGGATGAACTGGCAGGAATAGCCGGACTCGACGTGAACAATATAACCCATGTGCGCCTTGTAGATGTTATAGGAGGGGTATCGGGCCATTCATCGCTCGACCAGGAAGACCATATTATCAACGATCCATACCCCACACCGTTCTTTTCCGGCGGGTTTGACCTTGATGCGGTGGGGGTTATCCATCAGGTGGAAACAGGGATTGATATAACCGGTAATAAGGTATCAGTAAGTATTTACCCGAACCCTGTAACAGATAATATTGTGGTTTCCTTTGGCGGGCAGCTACCGAAAGGGGCAACGGCAACGCTTACCACGATAACAGGGGCAGTGGTGATGCAGGCAGAACTGTTATCAACAACACAAACAATACCCGTGGTGCAATATCCCGCGGGTATGTATTATCTTACATTGCAGGACGCAGACCATAACAAATGGGTAGAAAAAATTACCAGGCGCTGATAATCGTTCTTTGCTGCATACTGGCATCCTGTAAGAAAGACAAACCGGATGCCCCTGTCGGTTTTGCTTATACGGGCAAAGGCAATGTTTTTGTGGTATGCGAGGGTAATTTCGGCAGCGGAAACAGTTCGCTATATGCTTATAAACCCGTGCAGGACAGCATCTTTGGCGACCTGTACACCAATGCCAATAAGCAGTCGCTCGGTGATGTGTTCCAGAGCATGGTGAAGATAAACAGCCAGTATTTTCTCTGTGTCAATAATTCCGACAGGGTGGTGATATTAAATGCCGGCACCCTCACAGTGGCCGGGGTTATCAACATACCTAAGCCGAGATATATTTTGCCTATCAGCGATGAGAAGGCATATATATCATCACAATACAGTCAGAATGTCTATGTCATTAACCCGCAAACGCACCAGGTACTCGATACAATCGAATTGCCCAACAGGAACCCTGAAGGCATGTGCCTGTTCAACAACACTGCTGTAGTATGCACCTGGGATACAGTATGCAATGTTATCTATAAGGTGGATATAGGTACAGATAAGGTTGTTCATGTATTGGGCCTGGCTGGCTATGCGCCACAGGAGGCGCTGCTGGACAATGAAGGGATGCTGTGGGTGTTATCGGGCAATAAGCCGCAGCGCAGGGTAAGTACGTTAACCCGGCTGAACCCCTCATCGGGAGATATTCTTGCCTCATACCGCTTCCCAGATAATGCGGATGCAATCAAGCCTGTTTTCAACAATACCAGGGACACGCTATATTTTATTGAGGCAAATTTTGATGGCGGCACGGCCAACAATGGTGTGTACCGCATGGGCATTCATGAAAGCAGCCTGCCCGCAACACCTTTTGTAGCGGGAAAAGCTTTTCAGTATTTCTGGGGGCTGGGCATAGAGCCATCAACGGGCCATATTTATATTGGCGACCCTAAAGGGTTTACACAAAAGGGTAGTGTATATATTTACCGGCAGGATGGCACACTGCTAAAGAGCTTTGATGTGGGCATGGGGCCGGGCCATTTTTATTTTGATTATTGACATTGAGAAGCATCATAAATACAATATTGCTGTTTGCTGCATTATCCGCGCTGATAATGGGGCTACCTTTTGCTGCCTTGGCACAACAAAAAGACACCACCCTCAATGAGATAAGCATTGAGGGGAAGCGCAACCCTTCCAACGATGTAAGAGTAAATGAGTTTTCTCCCGGTCAGAAAATAAAAACAATAGACTCTACCACATTACAGCGCTACCAGATGCAGAGCATGGCCCATCTGCTGGCGCAGCAGTCTTCGGTTTTTATAAAGTCATATAGCTTTAATGGTCTTGCTACACTCAATTTCAGGGGTTCTTCAGCGGCACAGTCGGCAGTGCTATGGAATGGTGTGCCATTGCAGAACGCGGCTTTAGGTATGGCCGATGTGTCCACCATACCGGTAACGTTGATGAGCAAAGTAAATGTGGTATATGGCGGCTCGGCGGCACTATGGGGCAGTGGGAATGTGGGCGGTGCCCTGCTGCTGGAAAACGAAATACCCGTTTTCGACACCGGCAGAAGGTCGCTCAGCATTAGTGGTGGGGCTGGTAGCTTCAGTCAATATATGGGTTCGCTCAAGGGCAGCATAGCTAATAAGAAATACTACTTTTCGGTAAATGCTTTCGGGCAGGCAGCGGAAAATAATTTCGGCTATACCACGGCCACCGACACGCGCCAAAAAATGCAGAATGGCGCTTTGCAAAGCGGCTCCTTATTGCTTCATGCTGCGGTAAATGATTCCCCATTGGTCATCAATGCCTACCTATGGTTGCAGCAATATGTGAGGCGTGTGCCACCGGCATTGTTTGAGAATTTCTCAGGCAAGAAACAGACCGATGGGTCTTTAAGGTTTTTAGTGGACTGGCAGAGGAAAATAGCTAAGAGTACCCTGTATGGTAAGCTGGCGTATTTAAGGGATAAAATACAGTATGATGATGATGCAATAATGGTGAATACAGAAAACAGCGTGCGGCAGGTATATATGGAGCTGGGCTGGCGCAAGAAGTTTGGCAGGTTTGGGCAGTTGCTGCTATTCACACCCTGCCAGTTCTCGTGGATGGGCATAGGCGCTAAAGATGGCGATACCATACAGCAGGAGCGGTGGGGTATAGCCGGGGGCTATGAAATTAAGGCTTTCCGGCAGCGCATGAGCCTGGCGCTGAACGCACGCGGTGAATTAATTGACGGCAAAGACATATTTCTGCCAGGTGGTAGTTTATCATTCCGGCTTACCGACTGGTTGTCGCTGAAGGCCAATGTGCAGCGTACCTACCGCACCCCCACGCTCAATGAATTGTATTATTATCCGGGGGGTAATAAGAACCTGAAAGCGGAACAGGGCCTGACTGAAGATGCGGGATATGTGGTGAAAGCACGTGTAAAAAAAATCTCTGTATATCATGAGTTGTCTGCTTTCAACAGGGATGTGGAGGACTGGATATACTGGGTGGGCGGCGCTATATGGACACCCCATAACATAGCCAAGGTGAACAGCCGCGGACTGGAAACTGAAAACAGGGTGGGGTACACTTTAGGTAAATGGGCATTGCACATTGGCGTAAACACCTCATATGTGCTGGCTACGACCATGAGCAGTTACATTTATAACGATGGCAGCGTGGGCAGGCAAATACCCTACACGCCACGGTATAACGGGCAACTGAATGTTGGCTTTGAATACATGGGGGTATCAGTAAATTACAATCATACCTATACCGGCTACCGGTTTACCACCACCGACGAATCAAGTTATTTGTTGCCTTACAACACGGGGAATTTGCAATTGATGTACCATACGATGTTACGCAAACATGCCTTACAATTCATCGCAACCTGCAATAATATCTGGAATAGAAAATACCAAGTAGTAGCCGAACGCCCCATGCCGGGCATCAACTGGCAAGTGGGGGCTAAGGCTGCAATATTCTAACCCACTGTCAATAATAGCGTGACTGCCCGTTATTGCCGTGATGATACCTGCCGGGGTATTGGCGGTTAGCGCAACTGCTTAATTCAAACACAACGATAAGGAGTGCTAAGGCGGCTATTATCTTGAATTTCATCAGGTGAATATTTGTTCGTAAAAATAAATAAAAAAACAATAGTCTGGCGAAAAATCCGGCTACAGCTATGGATTTTACAGTTAACAATCCTCAAATAAATATCCCCGGCTATATTTTCGAAGTTACGGTCAGTACCGCTTTTCGCGGTCAGACCGCAACACTCGCGATGGAGAAGCAACAAGTTGTAAAATCCGGTTGAATTTTGTCTTCTATAAAAAGACCGGGGCATTCGCCCCGGCTATATTTTCTTTTCATAATTCCCTTAGTTCATCTCATCAGCCGTAGGCCCATACATGCCGGGTACTGCAACATCGAGCAGGCGAAGGTAAACGCCTAACTGCCCTCGATGGTGGAAGTTGTGACTGAATGCAAAAGTGCGCAGTACTACTTTTTTAGGCAGGGTAAAATACACCTGTTCACCGTTGCGCATGGTCCACATCCTGTCGAATTCTTCATCGCTTACTTTTTCCAGTGTGTTTACCGCCTCGTTCACATTCTTATCTAATATGCTTAACAGTTCTTCATTGCTTGCTGCTACATGTGCTTCAAATGGGGTGGTTGCAAAATCAAGTTCATCGGCATTAAGGGTGGTGTTTACCCATCCCGGTATTTCGGCTACGTGTGTGGCCAGCCGTCCCAGCGACATGGATTTGTGGTGGGGCTTCCAATCATTTTTATCAACCGGTACCCTTTCTAATATTTTGCGTGTGTTCGCGGCTTCCATCTTCAATTCCGCTATAAGCGCCTGTTTTTGTGACATATCTCGTTATTTTTGCGAAAGGTAGAGAAAAATATTGAAGGGGTAAATCAGTATTCTTTATCTTTCCATGAGATTTGGGTCAGTTTGAATAATTGCTAAAAAGTCTTTATTCATCTCCGTAAACATTAAATGAGAACGCAATGAATGTAAATGAAGTGCCACAGGATGAACGTGACCTGAAGCATGACGGAAAAATAAAAAAACTGATGTATGCCACTGATAAAGATGGCAAATATACAGGCGTGAACTCAGTGGGGTGGGAAGCAGAAAACTTCGCCCTTAAGCAGGCATGGGATGATATTGATGATGGCTTACTGAAGATAAAGCAGCAGGTGCTGGCAGGCGAGTTGAGCCCCATAGTGTACTTTATGCAGAAGAACCTGATGGACGAGGCCTTGCTGGCCAGCTATGTGGGTAAATGGAAATGGCAGGTGAGGCGCCATTTTAAACCGGATGTTTTCGGGAACCTCTCGCCGCAGTTGCTAGATGCTTATGCAAAGATATTTAACATTACCACCGATGAATTAGTGCATTTCGGGAAAAATAAAGCGAAAAGATAAATGAGCAACGACCAATTTAAACACTACCAGCACGCGCATTGCGAGAGTGGTGTTTCCGCCAATCTTTTGCGCCACGAGGGGATTGAAATCACAGAGCCGATGGCGTTTGGGATAGGTGCGGGGGTATTCTTCGGGCATCTCCCTTTCCTGAAAGTGAGCGGTATTCCGGGTACTACTTATCGTATATGGCCGGGTGCCATATTCAAGCGCGTGGCACAGCGGCTGAATGTAAAGGTGCACACTGAGCGTTTCAGTGACCCTGCTAAAGCCATGAAGGCGCTTGATGATGCATTGGCCGCAGGCAAACCCGTAGGTATGCTGGGCAGCGTATTCTATTTACCTTATCTGCCGGAGGCTTTCCGGTTTCATTTCAATGCACACAACTTTGTGGCGTATGGCAAGGAGAATGGCGAATACCTCATTAGCGACCCCATACTGGAAGGGGTGGCCCGTATAGCGCCCGAAGACCTGATAAAGGCACGGTTTGCAAAAGGTTTGCCCGAGCCTAAAGGGTTTATGTATTATATTGAAGGGACGACAAAAGATATAAATATGGCTAAAGCCATAGAAAAAGGCATAAAGCAGGCATGCTTTTTTATGCTTAGTCCGCCCATACCGTGGTTTGGCAACAAGGGCATCTTTCTGCTTGCCAACAAGATAAAAGACTATCCGCGCAAGCTGGAGCCGAGAAAGGCTGCGCTATACCTGGGCAATGTAATTCGTATGCAGGAGGAGATAGGTACGGGTGGGGCAGGGTTCCGCTATTTATATGCGGCATTTTTGCAGGAGGCAGGGCAGTTACTGAAGAACGATGAGTTGCTTAAATATTCCGAAGAACTCACTAAAATAGGCGACAAATGGAGGAATTTCGCCTATCGTGCGGCACGTATCATGAAGGACAGGGGCTCTGATGTGGTTTCCTATGATGAGCTGAGCGGACTGTTGAGAAAATGTGGTGAGGAGGAAAAAGAGCTATTCCAAAAATTAAAAAAGGTTAAACTCGTAGCTGGTTAAGCGTAAGTAGGTTGCCATTTGATGATTTATGCGCATGTATAACGGTGCGTGGAGGCAGATATTTGGTGATATTTACCTAAATTTACAACCAATTTTACCGATTGTTAAGGCAGACAAGACATATCATAGTTGGGATAATCGACTTTTTTTATAAACCGTTCTCCCGGTTCATCCCGATACAGACCTTTCGTTACCTGGCATGTGGCGGTTCTAATACCGTGCTGAATATATTAATCGACTTCATCGCCTTCCATTACATCGCACGCGAACAGGATGTGCATATCATAGGAAGCATTAATATTGCTCCCGAGGTATTTGCATGGATCATAGCCTTTGCCATCAGTTTCCCGGCCGGGTTCATCATGTCTCGGCATATTGTTTTCCCCGAGTCTAACCTGCATGGGCGCATCCAACTGTTCCGCTATGCCCTCACTACCGTTACCTTTATCTTGCTTACTTATGTACTAATTAAGGTCTTTGCGTTTGCTTTGCCGTGGGTTCACCAGTCTATCAGGTACACGTTCATATGCATCCTCACGGCTATACTCAGCTACATTTCGCAGCGAAAGTTTACCTTCAAGACTATAGAAGAGGAAGTAGAAGAAGACGTGGTCCCTGATTAATTATTTGTTTATTGTTTCCTATAGGGAAAAAATTTCGTTAAGTTTACCCACTTGATATTTTATGAACAGGAGGATATTCATTCTATGTGTCGCATTGCTGTATGTAACAAATGCATCCGCATGGGGAGTGTGGGGGCATAACCACATAAACAGGGGCGCAGTCTTAGCCCTGCCAGGCGAAATGGGTATGTTTTTTTATAATCACATCGATTATATTACGATGGAGTCTACCGTGCCGGACGTGCGCAAATATACCATGCACGATAAAGCGGAGTTCCCGAGGCACTATATCAACCTGGAGAGCTACAGCTATACATCGCGTAAAATGATGCCTAAAACTGTCGCCGCGGCTATTGCGAAATATGGCAAAGACTCTGTGGACAAATACGGGATATTGCCCTGGCACATACAGGATATGATGGATAAGCTCACCAAAGCAATTAAAAACAAGCACAAGGGTGAGATATTATTTCTTGCTGCCGACCTCGGCCATTATATAGGCGACGGCCATATGCCGCTGCATACTACAGCTAATCATGATGGCCAGCTTACCGGACAAAAGGGGATACATGCATTTTGGGAGATACAATTGCCTGAACTGTTTGGTAAGGGTTACAATTTTTATGTAAAGGATGTTCATTACATAAAGAATATAGAGAAAGCCGCATGGGACCTTATGGACAGCACCTACAGCCTTGCAGCGCCTATGCTGACTATAGAAAAGAAAATCAAAGACGATAGCCCTGAAGATAAACAATATGAAATGATGGACGGAAAACCATTGAAGACGGAGTTCGGTTCAGTGGTGCATACGTATAACTACTCGCACGTGTACCACGAACTGCTGGATGGCATGGTAGAGCGGCAGATGAAAAGGGCTATTGAACTTACCGCCAGCCTATGGTACACCGCCTGGGTAAATGCCGGTCGGCCGGACCTCAGTGACCTTGACCCCGAGTTTCTTGCCGAGAGGAACAAGGTTGCTTATAAAGAGGACATGATGGCATGGAAAAGAGGTAAAGTGAAAGGTGCAGGAGGGGCAAAAGATTTTCCGGCGGTGAAGTGATTGTTTGATACTATGAAATATACATTCGTATTTATTTTCTCGTTTTTATTTGCACTAACCACGCAGGCGCAGCAGGTCACGCACCCATTTAAAGAAATGGAAACAGAACTGATGCAGCAAGTAAATGAATACCGGAAGGGGATAGGTGTGCGCCCACTGAAACAGCATGTTTATGTGTCAAACATAGCAGAGAGGCACTGCCGCGATATGGCATCGGGGAAAGTACCTTTTGGTAATGAAGGCTATAAGCAGCGCACCGATAAAATATTTGACCAGTTAAAGCCCGTTTACTCTTTTGGAGAAAATATAGCGGTTGTCAGGACGTCAGTAAAAGAAGCTATAGATGAATGGGTAAACACGCCCAAGCAGAAAAAGGTACTTGAAGGTGATTATAACTATAGTGGTATCGGCATCATCAAAGCCGGGGATAGTTTTTTGGTCACCCAGATATTTATTTTGAAGTAGAGTGTCAATACCCGTATTTCTCTTTCCAGCAATTCTTTAAGTACTCGCGTAGCCGTGCTTCCGTAGCATTGTTTGCAGGGTCGTATAGTTTAGTCCCCGCTATCTTATCCGGCAAAAACTCCTGGTTCACAAAATTCCCCGGAAAGTCATGTGCGTATTGATAGCCCTTGCCATAGTCCATTTTTTTCATAAGCCCGGTAGGTGCGTTGCGTATGGGTAGTGGCACAGGCAGGTCTCCTGTCTTTGTTACCAGCGATTGCGCGTTGTTTATGGCCATATAGGCTGCATTGCTTTTGGCCGATGATGCCAGGTAGGTAGCCGTTTGGGAGAGTATTATTCTGCATTCAGGGTAGCCTATCATCTCCACCGCCTGAAAGCAACTGGTAGCAAGCAGCAGTGCGTTAGGGTTGGCATTGCCTATATCCTCACTTGCCAGTATCACCATGCGGCGGGCAATGAATTTCGGGTCCTCGCCGCCTTCTATCATGCGCGCCAGCCAGTAAACAGCCGCGTTGGGGTCGCTGCCCCGCACCGATTTTATAAACGCTGAGATAATGTCATAATGCTGCTCTCCTGTTTTATCATACGGCGCCATTTTGCTTTGCACTATATCCTGCACACGGTCGTTAGTAGCAGTTTTATCATCATCGGGCAGCGATGCGGCAATAAGTTCCACCAGATTCAGGAGCCTCCGCGCGTCTCCGCCGCTTAGTTGTAGCAGGGCTTCCCATTCCTTTATTACCAGGTGCTGGCCGGCAAGCCATCTGTCTTTTTTCACGGCCTGCTCTACCAGTGCCATTAAATGGTCTTCGGTAAGTGGCTTCAGCACATACACCTGGCACCGGCTCAGCAGGGCGCTTATCACTTCGAATGACGGGTTTTCGGTAGTGGCGCCTATCAGTGTTATTATTCCTTTCTCCACAGCCCCCAGCAGGCTATCCTGTTGTGCTTTATTAAAGCGGTGTATCTCGTCTATGAAAAGCAGGGCATGGCCTGCTTTCCTGGCCTGCTCTATCACCGCGCGCACATCCTTCACGCCGCTATCTATGGCGCTAAGGGTAAAAAAAGGCATATCCAGCGAATGGGCTATTATCTGCGCCAGCGTGGTCTTACCCACACCCGGCGGCCCCCAAAAGATGATAGAGTGCCCCTTGCCGCTCTTTACCATCCCTTCCAGCACCTTGCCTTGCCCCACCAGGTGTTCCTGCCCTATAAATTCCTCCAGCGACTTCGGCCTCACGCGCTCAGCAAGCGGGGCACCGTTTACAGACATAGATTTGTGTTTTTATTATCAAGTATTTACCTAAATTAGCCTTATGGTACGTAGTATGATAGTTGCATCACTGGTGTTATGCACAACCAATATATTCGCCCAAAAAGCAGGCAGTAGCCTTTCCAAAACTACTGAAAAGCAGGACGAAACTCAAATTGATTATAAACAAATAGGCGCGCCTATGCCGCCCATCCGCCTCATTGTGTATAAAGATACATCAACAGCTAAAAATGATTCAGCGGCAGCCACCACACATGCCAGGAAAAAGAAGAAAAAGGCCCCTGAGCCTAATCTGCTTCAGGCACCCGAAAAGGTGGTGACCAATGAAGATGTGAACAATGGTGCTAATCTGTTCATTATGCTTTTCAACCCCACCTGCGGCCACTGCGAAGATGAAACTGCAATGCTGCAAAAAAATATAGGATTGTTTAAAAAGTCAAAATTCCTGATGATGGCAAACCCCGTAATGGTGCCATATATGCCAGATTTTGTGAACAGGCTGCATCTCGCGGATTATCCGGTGTTCACAGTCGGGATTGATAGCGCAGGTTATGTCAATAATGTTTTCCTGTACCAGGCATTGCCGCAGATTAATATATACAATGCTGAACGTAAACTGCTTAAAGTGTATTCCGGAGAAGTGTCTATAGATACATTGAAGCAGTATATACAGTAACGGAGTAAGGATGGGAATTATAGTAAGTAATCGTTTTTTTTTGAGGGAAAAACTCCTTAAGCAGCCCCTTTCGGTGGCTTTTCCCGGCTGTGCCGTTTTGGTTGTAGGTGTGGAGGAGATGCCTCCTGGTGTACTTAATATTACGCTGCTAAAGCGCCGGCCCCTGATGCTGAGGGGTTTGCTTTTGTCTTCACAAAAGCATGTACCTTACGTACATAGTCGAAGTATCCCATTTCCAGGCGTATCCAGAAAATAGTGAATATCCCGGCGCTTATTCCGAAGAGTGTGTAAGCAACCACGGGCTCACGGATAATCAGGTACATTACCGATGCGGCAATAAGCATAAAAGCACAGAAGATAACAATCAGGAATGGCCCGCCCGAATCAAGCGCGCGCATTTTTGAAGTTACCACCACTTTTGTTTTGCCGCCCGCTTCACTCATCGCTACATGCGTGATTGGCAGCGTTTTAATATCGCTTACCTGCTCGGCATGTGGTATGATGGTCAGCTTTTCATCCCGTTCCATAATCTCAAAATCAAGGTCATGGATTTTTACATGGTTACCAATCAACCGGTTCTGCAATTCACCTTTTGATACTGGAAAATGATACGTGTGAGTTCTTGTAAAAAACATAGGCAAAACGTTTTTAATTGTGAGAACTGAATTACTTTAAGGAAAGTTAAGTAGTGTTTTTGACATTACAAATACCAAGCCTTTAAAATAAATTTACATCCAAAACCGTGCCAAAAAAGCATAATACAATAAATAATAACAATATTTTGTTATTATTATGCATTAACTGATGATTAATATTAAATTAACGTAGGAATTAAAAACATCATTTACTTCCAATTATATGAAAATAATTATCTACCATTTGTCTGTAATATGGCTTTAGTTGTGCAGGAACGGTTTTATACAGTTCCAGCAGTTGCCGTTGATCGGTAAGATATTTCTGAAGTGCGGGTGGCACCGGCCTGCTTATCTCCTCTCCTGATTTTGAACTGCGCTTATCATCCTGTTCCTGCTCGCGCAGCGACTTCTCCACTTCAAGCATGCGGGTCTCTATTTCTTTCTGCCTCATCAGCAGTTCATTGGTCAGCCTGCGGTTCACAAGGTCAGTTTCATTTTTGTCCATTTTCTGCTCCACTTCGCGCATCTCTTTACTGTTGCCTAAACCTTTGCTGTTCAGCATGGTGGTCAGTTCCTGTATTTTCTTGCGCAGCATCGCCTGTTGGTGAGCCAGCCGTGCTATCTGCTCTGCGTTGCCATCTTCGCCGTTCGGGTCGCCTTCTTCACCTTGTCCGCCGCCGTTTTGGCCCTGTCCGTTTTGTCCTTGTCCGGGTTTCTGCCCTTGCTTTCCGCCGGGTTTCTTTCCGCCCAGTTGTTGCATTTTTTGCATCGATTCTCCAAGCTGTTTCTGTTCGGTGATAATGTCTGAAAGCTGCGAGCCTGGGCCATCACTCGGTTTTTTTCCTTTTCCCGATTGCCCCATCCCCGGTTTTTGTCCGGGCTTTGGGCAACTGCTTCCGGCGCCGGCTGACTTGCCTTCGTTCTGCTGCTGCATCAGGTTCGACAGTAGTTCGTTCAGCATCAGTGCCAGGTTATTGGTATGGGTCATTACATATTGCTGGTGCACCACTGCGCCGCTCTGGTTACGGTTTTCCAGCGCGTCTACTGCCTTCTTCATGTTGTACTCCAGTTCGCTGGTTTCGCGGTTCACTACTGCCGGCATCTTTGGCACACGCTTGCTTAGTGCAAACAGGCTGTCGCGTATCATGTAGGAATTATTATGCAGCCTGTTCTGCTTTTCCTGGTTTGTCAGGTATGCCTGGCTCGACATAGAAGTGCGGCCCACGCTCTCCAGCAGGTCTTCCTGGTCAAAGGACAGCCGCATGAGATTGGTAAGCAACTGCCGTGTTGCTTTTATGTCTATTTCTATCTGGTCCATGTCCATACCGCTCGCTTTCTTGCGCAGCGATTTGGCCATGTCTTCCAGGTTTTTGGCGGCTTTGTCTTGTTTCTTGCTTGCTTTGTCTTTTTTGTTCTGTTTCAGTTCCTGTTCACTTTCTTCCATCTCTTCTCCGGCTTGTTTTCCCTGCTGCTCCTCATCGTCCAGTTCGCCATCCTGCTTGGTCTCTTTGGCCAGCTTCTTCATGTCCTTCAGGTCATCCTTCATCACCTTGTCCAGTTGCTTCTTTATTTCGTTTTGCTCTTTGCCCAGTTCTTCATTGTCTTTTGGTTTCTTATCGCTCTCTTTATTATTTTTCTGTTCGCCATTTTTTTCATTTCCCTTTTTGTCGCCGCTTTTCTGCTGCCCGTCCTTTCCGTCTTTTTTATCACCATTCTTATCGTCACCGGCTTTGTCGTTCTCGTTTTTATCACCTTTCTTATCAGCCCTGTCGTCGCCGTTCTTACCGTCTTTTTTGTCGCCGCTTTTATCATCGGCTTTTTCACCATCCTTTTTATCCCCGGCAGGGTCTTTGCCCGCTTGTTGATCGTTCTTCTCCGCTTTTTCAGTTTCTTTCTGCAGGTCCCTTTCTTTTTTTGCCAGCTCGTCCATCTTGTTGGCCATATCCTCCATGCGCATCTGCATTTCCATCTTCTTCATCAGTTCCTGCATACGCTCCATATCCATCTTGAACAATTTGTTCTCCTGCTCCAGACGCTGCATGGTTTCCATGGCATCCTCCTTGTTCAGCTTCTCCATCAGTTCCTTCAGCACCTTCATTTGTTCTTCCAGTTCTTTGTTCAGCAGGTTGTCGAGCTGCTTTTTCATCTCCTCCTGCTTTTCTTTCAGGTTGTCGCTGTATTTCTTCTGCTCGCTTTGCTGCATTTGTTCTTCAAACCGTTGCTTGATATTCTCCATATTGGTCTTCAGGTCCATCTGTCGCTTCATCATTTGCTCCAGCGATTCTTTCTGTTCCCAGTCCATCTGGTTGCTTTGCAGCATCTTGCTCTGCATGCTCTTATAGTCATTCTGTAGTTGCAGCGTACGCTGGGCACTGTTGCTCATGCCCGAGTTTATCTGTTTTGCATTTTCGTTTATCGCTGAGTCCAGTTGCTGCTCGTCATACATGAAGAAGGCCATTACCTCGCTGCGCGATGCTTTACTGCCATGCACACCATCGTTGTCCCAAGCCTCTACATAATAGGATACTTTCTGGCCGGGCTTCAGGTTCAGGCTGTGAATGTCAAAGTATTGCTGGAACGGGGCCAGCACACCGCCTGTGGTCTTCACGGGTATGCTTTTTTTCAGCACGGTCTTGTTCTTGTCCGTCACTTCATAGTTGAAAGAAACGTGCGATATGCCATAGTCGTCACCTGCCGTACCCGTCACCAGCACATGCTTGCCCGATACCGTATCGCGAAACTGCTGCACCTGCAAAGTGGGGTACTGGTCGGGTATCACCTGCACATTATACTTGTAGCTGTCCGATATACCGCCTGACTTATTCTCGAGCGTAAGCGTATAACCGGTATCATTCAGGAAGCGGAACTGGAAACCATAGTTGCCCGAATTTTTGTTTAATAGGATTGGTGTTCCGCTGCCAAAGTGTATCGTAGCCGCATCTGTATGGTCGGTCACTAATGCCCAGTTCACTGCTGTGCCAACAGGCACGGTCATATCGCCCAGGCTGTTGCGCACTTCATTCTTTCTGCCGGTGTAAGCAGGGTAGGATACCTGCACTTTAAATTCCTTCAGCACGGGCCGCTGCACCACCTTCAGGGTATGCTCGCCCGAATAAAACCCCGCAGCATAAAAACGAAAATTGACAACATCGGTCACATTTTTGAAAGTATATCGGAACTGGTGCTTGTCCATTGGCTGCATCGGCAGGCGCTCCGTTCCCGTCTCTACCGATACTTCCGCAGGCAGGGCGCTTCCTGTCATTTCGATAGTGAGCACAAAATCTGAATTGCGCACGGCAAGCAATGCCGGGTTTTTGATAACGAACTTGAACGGTGCCGGTTTCTCAAAGGCCTTTGTAGGTTGCAGCAACCTCGATGAACCCTCTTTAAACACATTGGGAGCGGCTACCAGTATAAAAACACCCGCCAGCACTAACGGTAAAAGGTAGGGCAGGTACTTCCTGTTCCTGGAGAGGTCTATGGCATTGGAGATGGGTACTACCGATATCTGGCTTATTTTCTGGTTGATGCTCGCTTCCGCCAATTCGCGGCTGGCTATATGGTCATTCTGCCTTTTTAGTTGCAATATGTTCAGTAGCCTGTCGCTCACCTCCGGGAAGTGCCTGCCGATAATATCTGCCGCCTGCTCGTGGGAAATGACTTTGCCCAACCTGCCCATTTTTGCCAGCGGGATGATGACCCATGCCACCAACGCGGAAACGCCCAAACCAACAAAAGCCGAAAAAATAGTGATACGCGACCAAACCGGCAGGTACAGATAATATTCACCTATACTCACCGTAATGATATAGAACAGCAGACAGCTCAAAAATACCAGCGTGCCGCGAATTACCTTATTCGCGTAATATTTCCGTATAAAAGCATCTAACCGGCCAACCAGCCACTCGTAATTGTTCATAGAATTTATGAGGTATGCAATTTAATGGAATTTTCAGTGTAAAAAAGGTTAAAATGAGGAAGAGGAGCGATATAACCAACACGAAACTATATTAATGATGTTTTCCTTAAATTTGTACCGGAAAACCTTTCAAAATGAGTACAGCGCAGCTAATATCACAAATTGAAGCACTCCCGGAAAATTTAAAAACGGAAGTAGAGGACTTTGTTGCTTTTCTGGCACAAAAACAAAAACCAAAAAAAGAAATTACAGAAAGACAGTTGGGGGGGCTAAAAGGAGCATTTATTATGTCTCCGGATTTTGATGAACCATTGGAAGATTTTAAAGAATACATGTAATGCAATATTTATTAGATACGCACACAATTATATGGTTTTGCGAAAATGATAAGATGCTATCAAGGAAGGCTGCCAATGAAATAGTCGACATGAATAATACTTGTTTTCTCAGTATTGCCAGTTTATGGGAAATCGCAATAAAATTCAAAATAGGCAAACTACAATTGACAATACCATTTGAAGAAATTTATGATTTTCTATCGAAGAATAATATCCGCATATTACCATTAGAATTTCCTCACCTGCAAAGATTATTAAATCTTGATTTTATACATCGCTACCCTTTTGATAGGGTTATTATCGCACAGGCTATAGCAAATGATTTAACGATATTGACTATAGACAAAGACATTATGCAATACCCTGTCAAATGCCTGTGGTAATATGATGCAGCTATACCCGGCACATGCCGCAGAATCTTTAGAGTTCAATAAAATTTGCGATTTACTTCATAAAAAGTGCCGCACGGACGCCGCCCGTGAGCGTGTGGACAACATCCGCATTCACACACGGATGGACCACATGGAGCGGGAACTGCGCCAAACCAGCGAATTCAAAGACATATTAAAAGCCGGCACCGACCAGTTCCCAAATGACTTCACCCGCAACCTGCACAAGGAATTAAAGCTCCTGTCAGTAGCGGGAGGCGTATTGAGCGGTGAGCAAATGCTGGCCTTCCTACAGTTGGCATTCAACATCCGCGACATATTACTATGGTTCAAAAGGCACGATGAACTTTTTCCACACCTGCGTTCAGTAGCCGAACGGGTGGCCTATGAAAAGAAGATAGCCGAGGTGATAACAGCGGTAATAGACGAAAGCGGCATGGTACGCGACAATGCATCTAATGAACTGATGCGCCTCAGGAGCGAATTGGGTAAGGTGCGCAGTGAAGCCCGGCGCACGTTTGAAAGTATATTGCGCAAGCTGAACAAACAGGGCTACCTGGCAGATATTTCTGAGAGCTTTCTTAACGGCAGGCGCACGGCTGCGGTATTGGCGGAATACAAGAGAATAGTAAAAGGTATCCTGCATGGCGAAAGTGATACACAGAAAACGGTATTCATAGAGCCTGAAGAGACCATAGAGCTGAACAATGAGATATTCTCCTTGGAGCGGGCCGAGGCGCGGGAGATACACCGCATATTGGTACAGGCCACCAAAGACCTTTCGGTCTTTTCGCCACTGCTGGAGTCTTATTATCACCTCTGTGGCATATATGACTATATAAGGGCGAAAGGTTTGCTGGCAGTGGATATGAATGCCAATATGCCCCGCCTGAGTGTACACCCCACGCTACAATTGGTTAAGGCATACCATCCGCTGCTGCTTCTCCATAACAAGCCGCTTGGTAAGGCCACCGTGCCGCTGAACATAACTCTCGACAAGCACAACCGGATACTCATTATTAGCGGGCCAAATGCCGGCGGAAAGACCGTATCAATGAAGACGGTGGGGCTGCTGCAAATGATGGCACAGGCAGGTTTGTTGATACCGGCTGATGAGAATTCGGAGGTGGGTATCTTCAAACAACTGATGGTGCAGATAGGCGATACGCAATCTATAGAGCATGAGTTAAGCACCTATAGCGCCCACCTGAGGGATATGAAGCATTTCATGGATTTTGCCAGTGGCAAAACGCTGTTCTTTATTGATGAGCTTGGCAGCGGATCAGACCCTAACCTTGGCGGTGCCTTTGCCGAGGCAATAGTGGAAGATCTTGCGAAGAAACATGCGCTTGGTATCATTACCACCCACTACCTGAACCTGAAAGTAATGGCTGGTAAGGTGAGGGGCATCTTCAACGGGGCTATGGCGTTTGATGAAGAAAAGCTGGAACCGTTATACCAGCTCAATATCGGTAAGCCGGGCAGCTCTTATACATTCGCTATAGCCCAGCGCAGTGGATTACCACAGGCAGTGATAGAACGCGCAAAACAACTCACGCAACGTGAGCACTTCAAGCTGGATAAAATGCTGCACCAGACCGAAATGCAATCCGTAAAACTATCGGATAAGAAGAAGGAATTAGACAAACTGCTGGATGAAAACGAAAGGCTGAAAAAACGCTATGAAGAACTTACCAACAAAGAAAAACTTCGGCAGCAGCATGAGACGCTGCGCCTGCAGAACAAGATAAAAAAAGAAGAGCTCGACTACCTTCGCGATACTGAGCGAAAATTCAAGCAGATAATACACGACTGGAAGAAAGCGGAAAACAAGCAGGAGGTGATAAACGCTGCAGAGAACGTCCTCTTCAGGAAGAAACAGGTGCAGAATAATGCCGCTGCAGCCCGCAAAGCCGATAAGAACTATGAAGTGGCCGGCGGCAAACCCAAAATAGGCGACTATGTGCGTAATAAACAAAACCACCAGGTGGGCACACTCTCCGAGCTGCGCGATAAACGAGCTATAGTAAAGATAGGCAACCTGCCCTTCAATGTTAATATTGATGAATGGGTAGTAGTGAGGAAGAAGTTGAAAAGTTAAAAAGGCAAATGGGTAAAAGGTTAAATAGGTAATAGGTTACTCATTTAACTAATTAACTAATTAACTAATTAACCAAGTAGGCGTAATCCGCCAGATATTCATAGTGCTTAGTCAGCCTGCCGTTCTCGCATATGGTGGCACGTTCCAGTATGTCGCTTTTTTCTTTTAGTATTTCGGGCAATATGTATTTCTCTATATGCAGGCCGAAGTATTGCGCTGCATCCCGGGGCAGTTCATTTGGCAGGTTATCCACAGCCATCACGTCTATCGTGTTCCGTGTGTTTTGGAAAGGTTCAGTACGTTTGCCGGTAGTGCGGTCTATGCCATATACCGGGTCTGCTATCGTTGATGCGCCTATGTTTATAGGCACGGAGCCGTTCACATCGCAGGTTATGTCAGCTATCACGCTAATGCGCCAGTCTTTCCGTTTTATATCTTCTTTTTCAAAAAGGCGGTTTATCTTTTCTTCCCAGTAAATGCCGTTCAGCAGTATATCTGCCTGGTGCACATAGTTGGAGAACAGGCATTTATAGGCTTCGGGGTGCGCGTGGAAGTCGTCGCGGTGAAAGAGGTCATTGTCTTTCCGGGCATAGAGCGATGCACCTTTCAGGTGTGTGAATACCGGGTATTCATATTCATGCGTCAGGAAGTCTGCGGGCTCTACCGGTTCTATGTCTAATTGCGTTAGTATTTCCAGTACGCCCGCTGCCACCTTGCCCGAGCCTGTCACCACTATCTTTACATTCGGTAATTTAAAATGCTCATAAGCCACAAGCAATTCCTGGAAGTTCTTAACGGTATGAGCGGCAGGTAGGTCATAAATGCCGTTTTTTTTGCCGTAGGTAAGGAATGCATTATGGGCCCCTACAATGCCCGCATATATCCCGAAGCCAAGTATTCTCTGCTCATCACGGTAGGTGAGGCATTCATAGTCTATCAATTTTATCCGTTTTTCAATAAGTGCGTGCATCAGGCCCTTATTGTGTTCCTGCTTTTTTTTGGTATGAGAAAAGAAAAAGTAGGTTTTGTTCGGTATCAGGTGCTCCTCTGGCACCTCTTTTACGCCCATCAGTATATCGCAATCGCTAAGGTCATCGGCAAGCTCTATCCCTTCTGCCCGGTATTCGTCATCGGTATAGCAGCGGGTGGGCGAGGGCTGAACGGTAATTTTTACCGTAGGGTAGTGCTTTTGTATGTAGGCGCACTGTTTCGGGGTGAAGGGTACCCGCTCATCAGGTAGCTTTTTTCTTTCGCGTATCAGGCCTATACGGATCATCTTTAGTAATTTAGCCCCAAAGTTAGGAATTAGGAATTGGGAATTGGGTGTTTGGGGCTGGAATTTGGATGTTGAAAATTGGAATTTGTATTTATGAACTACTTCGAGTTATACCACATGCCCGAGACCTTCCGCCCAAATCAGGCGGAGGTGAAAAGTAAATATTACGAACTAAGCCGCCTATACCACCCCGATCGTTTCGCCCAGACGGGTGGGGTAGAATTGGCTAACGCGCTCCGGTTGTCAGCCCTGAACAACGAGGCGTACAAGATCCTCCGGGACCCGGATGCGACAATGGCATATATATTGAAGCAACATAATTTATTGGAGGATGAGGAAAAGTATGCGTTGCCCTCTGTTTTCCTGATGGAGATGATGGATATTAATGAGGCTGTGAGCGAATTGGAAGATGTCATGGTGAGCGGTGCCGAACCGGAAGACGCCCGCCAGATGGCTACTAACAGCCTTAATGAGCAGTTGGAACTGTGGGATGACGCGACCAGGCTACTTGTAGACAAATTCGAACATGGCGACAAAAGCAAGGAGCTCTTATTACAAATAAAAGACCAGTATTTCCGCAAAAAATACTTATTGCGGATTAAGGAAAGAATTGATAGATTTGCAGCCCCTTGACGAAGTTGGCAGTCGGCGGTTCACAGTCTTACGACTTATGACTAACGACTTATGACTAACGACTTACGACTTAACCGCCCAGATGGCGGAATTGGTAGACGCGCTAGACTCAAAATCTGGTTATCGCAAGGTAGTGCAGGTTCGATTCCTGTTCGGGGCACGTAACAAAAACTTAAAACTCCTGTAAATAGTGATTTGCAGGGGTTTTTTGTTTGTTCTGTACTCAAAAGTGTACTCAAATCACGTTTATTTTACCCTATTTTCCCGAAGTTTACTTTTGTTGTACAAAAGGAAAAATCGCCGCCTCAAAGAACTGTTATTATGGATTAGTACAAACTTACAACATGTACTCAATTTTTACATGACATAATATAAAATATTTTGATGGCCTGAGTTAGCACGACTTTGCTTATTTAAAATGCAGTCCCGTTAGCGGATTGATTACACGATTTAACGTCTACAGGGTAGGTAGCATATAATCAACGGAGTGATGTAATTAAAAAGCCCTACAATTGCAGGGCTTTCTTAAAACGTATTATGATGTTAGTACCTATTCTTTCACTTTACTGTAACTATCGATACAATTTAGTAATAAGGCTGAATACTTAAAAATATCATCCAGCTTTACTATTTCGTTTTTAACTTCTTTCTTCTGTTCGTCAAAAGTTGCGATGTATTTTTTACCACCGTTTAAGTATAGTCTACAGATTGGTTTTCTATTGTTATCATCCAGTAAGATTGCAAAATATGTTTGACTATCCCGGTAAACAATTCTACCAACATCAATTTTTTGGCGAAGTATTGCCTTAACTATCATAAATCCTTCCAGTTCATCAGTTGAAGTTACTACTTTACTTACTTCTTCCTTTGTCTGTTCCTCTATTGCTTGTGTAGCAATTTCCTTTGTAGCATCAGTTTCTTTGTTTAATGCTGATTTTAACCGTTCGGTAATTAAATCACTCAAATATTGTTGAAATGATTTCTTGGTTAACGCACTAAACTGTTCAAATACTTTTGCCGTAATAACACTTGGATAAACTTTCTTGGCGAAATGTTTAATAAAGTCCGGGCTTGGGTGGAAACGTTTCGCCGGAATTTATAATTGGTCATGAACACCCGACTAAAACGTTATGGGATGGTCATGCTGGCAGGTATTATACAAACGCGGTTGACATTTGTGAGCGTTGTGCGGATTGAGAACGGAGATGTTGCATAATGGTGGTAGCTTTAAACATACTTGCACCTTCGGTTTATATGGCTAAATAACACGTTTCCTCCAATCATAAACCATAATAGATCGTGCTGGCAGGTCGTATTTTGCCATTGGCATCGGAAAAGGCGCAAACGAACGCGGTTGTAAATCTGAGATTTGAACTTCAGCCTGCGTGATGTCTATTTCTTTAATCATTTTTAATTTTTTGGAATCGAAACTTTGGTATTCCCCGTCTTGGCTATAAAACTCGGCACCATCTGTGTATGCATCTTTTAACTTCATCGCTATAAAGCCTTTTTTATAATCTCTATTGACGTTCCAAGCAATCAGTGTTTTAAAATACAAGTACATCATTATGCGCTCATATTCTTTGAGGCGCAGTGTTCGATAGTCCTCCTCACCTCGTCTGTAAGAGGATATAATTCTATCACTTTCGTAAGGTACGACCCACAAGACATTAATACCTTTTTCATGATACCTGAATGTCCTTCCTAAAATTTGTTCTGGGGTGAGAATAGAAGCCTGTACCTCTATCGCTATTGATTTTTTCCTTCCTTCGATGAGCACATCAGGCCGACAATTTCCTAATGGTTTCTCTAACTCTATATTTTTAACCTTAGAACCAATGCGTTCAATCAGATTCTTATAAATTTGCGACTTCATTTGGATGTGTAAAAGACTTTCTCCGGCATATTCACACGAATTTCCCGGGTTGTGTGCAAAATGTTCAATTTTCACTAAGCCGTTTCTTAAATTAACACCTCCACCACAATTTGGACAGAAATAATTCTGTCTACCATATTGTGCTGCTTCTGTAGCGATCATTTTATTTCCTTCTTTCGTCATCGCTGTAAACATGATGTAAGTTTGATTGATAAACAATACCTAATAAAATTATGGTAAATTGTCAGCATTTCAGAGCTTTGAACATAGCACACTTTAGAATTTATGGCAAGAAAACATACGCTTGATGAACTAAGACATTATCATGACGAAGCGAAGTTATTTTTCACTTCACAGCTAACAATGTTAAAAGCTGTTATGCCGATGATTACAGACAAGAAGATAGCTAAAACTGCTACATTGTTGCTCAGTGCTGGCCATACGGGTGGGGCAATTCTTGAACTTTCTGACCGTACCGAGAGCTTTACTGGAGAGTTGGTTATGCTTACCCGTTCTTTTTTAGAAAAGGTGACAAACTTCTGTTATGCAAGTATCTGTGATGATAAGGAGTACCGTGCTTTCATTCTGCATCCTATCTACAAGCATTACCACATTATTGGTGAGCCGCGAACATTGAGGGAACTGGGTAATGACGACGAAAAAGTTGCTGCTCGTAAGAAAGAACAGGAGAGTTTAAGGAAGTTGCCTATTGTGCAAGAGGCGCTGGCAATATTTTCTGAGACAAAACCCAATCTTAGATGGACGAAAACAACAGTAGAACAACGGATAGGTGTTATTAGGAAATGGGGTGAAATGTTAGATGATTTCTTTTTCCTAAGCTGGTATCAATATTTTTCTGATGCATCAGAAGCTCTTCATGGTTCACTATACGGGTGTACATTCCATACAGGTGTTTTTGCTCCTGGTTTTGGACATGTTGAAGATAAGGAAGAGGCGGTGAATAAAAAGCTGTATAAAGAGAGTACTTGCGTGTTATTGCAAATGGGGATGCTTATTCACGAATCTTTTACCTTAATTTCTTACTCCAGTGACATTGGTGAATTATGGAAACACTCTTACGACAATAGAGGCAATGCTCTGAATTTGTTGTTTCACGTACAGGGAGTAAAAGTTGATGAGACAGAATAGTATGTCTTATGAAAGTGGGTTTTGTAGTTGCTGGTAATAAGAGTCAGTCTTTTTCGGGAAAAAGCTTGGAGGCGATGTATAGGGCTGCAAAAAAGGTTTTTAGGCAAATTTGGCACGAGTAAATCGGTTTGATGGACATTGTGCCATAGAGCAAGCACGTTTAAAAAAGTAAGGAACCAGATAGCTGTCGAAGTACACTGAGGACTACGGCTATGGCTCCTTACTTTTACGGCCTTGGACTTGAACGAGTTTTGTAGTGTGTCTCGTGTCCTCGGTTTGTATGATGCAAAGGTATGTGCGCTATTTTCTCGTTCCAAATACTGGTAGTTTTATTTGCCAACTATATCTGCACAATTTTTTTTTGATTTTTCACCGTTGCGTATTAGGTTTCCCGCCAAAGTGCAGATCGCTCGGTAATTTTGCACTTGCAGTTGCACTAAAACCACCAATTCCTTTACTATACTGGTTTTCGTGGCATTGTGCAAACTGCAAACTGCAAACTGGTTATTTTCGGTAGTACCGCTTCTCGTACTCTCCCCGGCTTACATTTTTTATCATGTCAAACTTCAGGTAGTTGTACACTGTGCGCTCTGATAGCCTCTGTTTCCTACCTATGCTCATGGCTATTCTCGTATTAAATGCTGGGGGCAGCGCATCAAAAAAGGTCATGAAGCTATCACTGTAGTGTTTCACCGCTACTTTCTGCGACACGAACTCCATTATTCTCCTTGCTGTATTTCGAAAGTATTCAGTGATTTTAATAGCTGCGTTGACGTGCTGTTCTGTAGCTACCAGTTTCGCATTCTTGCTCTGTAACAGTGATGGGCATTTATTCGCATAATCCAGCACCGCCATAATCAATGTAAACCGCAGTGCATACACTTCCAGTTTTTTGTATATACCGGCAATTTGCGGATTGTCGGTATCGTCACTTAGTTCGGCGTTCTCATTTTGCCATTCTAATATTCTTGTGAATGCATCGGGGGACAAATGGAACATTCTTGCAATGACACCGCCGTTGCTGTTATATTCTGTGCCTACATTAGTAATGTTTTTAATTAGCTGGTGGTATTGCCTCTCTAATTCTTGGTTGGGCATTTTTCTGTTCCAGCCCTTAGGTGTCTCCGTAGCTGGGATAGCATAGAGCATCCTATCGATAAAGCCATTGTTTTCTTTAAAGCTATGGATGAATTTAATTAGCACATCTGTTTGTATTGTGCCAACGTTATTCATGAAAGGCATTCCTATTAAGACGCTGTCCTGTTTTTTTCTGTCTAGCCGGATCATCTTACCGCTCCAAATGGAAAGCCATTTTTGGACATCATCACCACTGCGATATTTGTCCATGGATTTCAGGAAACCCATAAACTCATCGTAATACAGGGTGAGCCCCAGCGGGTTTTCCGCCAAAATTTCTAATGTGGCTTCCATTGTGGCATCATTTATCAAGCAACGCTGACAGGTAGGTTCCGTTGCATCTTTGATACCTTCTTCCTTATGCTTCTTGTATATAGCTTGCTTTTGTTTGTATTCGATATCGTATGCCAGCTCCTTATCCATTAGGGGTTTTAATGCTCGTTCTAACGGGCTCGACTTGTTTAAGCCCGACCTGCCGACAATCATTAAGTACAACGAGGCTATAGATACCAACCCATCTTTAAATTGTAACTGGAAATTGTTGCGTATTGCCCCCGCTACTGTAGACAGTATCCCCGCTGCATAAAATTCTTTGGGAAAATTCAAAGATTCCTCCGCATCCAGTATGTGCCTTCTTACCTGCTCCGGGAATACATCTATGGGGAAATGGTTTGCATGTACTGCAAGGTATTCTTCCAATTTCCTCACCCTTATTTCTTCACGTTCTGCTTGGGGCTTGCCGAGATAGTCATTGCCTTCCAATTCTGCAAGTACCTCTTCTTCGACAATATCAGGGTCTGCCTCGTCCTCCGGTTCCGAGTAAGGGTGTAACTCTGGGTCTTTGAGTGCTTCTTTTACTTTCTTCGCAATCCTTACGCGAGCGTCATCTCTTATTTCCGCTTCTGTGCGCGGTCTACGTCCGTTTGATAACATGTAGTTTCTGTTTAAAGTGTTTGTGCTAATTCGTCTACTGTCAGGAGTGTTCGTGCTACTGACCATTCGATTATTTCAGATTCAATAAATGTTAGCTTCCTACCTCGTGGGGACTTGTGAACCGGGATTAACCGCAAATGCACCATTTTGTAGATGTAAGATTTCTTGTGGTTGGTGAGTGTCGCGACCTGGTCAATGGTTAAGAGCTTTTTCTCTGACTGCGTGTTTTTTTCGACGTTGTTGTTTTTCATTTTTTTTCGTTTTCATACACAATAACACCACGAGTATGAAAAATTTTTTCTTTAATATGATTTTTATTTCTTAAACTATAACTAACATGATTTCAATATTTTAAACATTATTGAAATCATGTTAATTATATGTGTTATTTTATATATTAAATTGGAAGGCACAAATGAATAAATTTAATGCGATTTGTCTACGGAGATGGGTTGAGTAAGGAGAGGTAATTTTAAGATAGCATTTCTGCGCATGGCTTCTACGGTTTGGGCGTATATCCTTGTATGCTTGGTACTGGAATGACCTAACATATCGGCGATAGTTTCGAGGTCTACACCATATAGATGCAAATTGGTCGCGAATGAATGACGGCCACAGTGCCATGTAATTTTCTTATTTATACCACAGTTTTTTACCCATGCCTTTAATACCTTATTGCAACCGTTCAATGTAGTTGGCAGGCTGAATATCGGGCTCGATTGTTCTGTTTGTTCACCTAAGAATAAACCTGCATTTCCCTGAAGGTCAATATTTACAACTCTTCCAGTTTTTGATTGGATGATGCTTATCTTATCATCCTGAATATCTTTCCACGTTAACTTTGAAACATCGCAGTAACGCAAGCCAGTAAAGCAACAGAATAGGAAGCCTCTTTTTATTGCGTCATTACTACACTTAGAATTATACAGCGTTTGTATGTCGTCAATAGTGAGTATATTTTTGGGTATCCCTTTTCGCTTCTTCATTTTAATGTCTGCCGCTGGGTTAGTTGTAAACAGACGTTCTTTTGTTGCAAATTTTATTACTCTGCATAGTTGTTTAAAATAGTTGTGAGGCGTTTCTCCAGACAGGTTGCATTTCTTGTCTAAGAACGTTTGGAAGTTGAGCAAAAAACCTTCGGTGATATGAGTGACTGGAAGAACGGACTTAGGATAAAATTCTTTCAATTTTTCCAACACAGCCGCCGCACGTCTTTCATTGGTGGGAAATCGCTTGAAGTACTCAACGTAATATTTGAAGAAATCTTTGTTTTGCCTGTTTACTGGCAGCGGTACTATGCCGTTGAGTAACTCGGTTTGACGTTGGCTACGGAGTATTTCAAAGCGTATCAGGTTCTCCCTATTTAGCTGCTTAGTTGGTTCGTCATTGCTCGGGTAGGTGTGTAAGTAAGTAGGTTCCAGAATGCGCTTGCCACTGAGGGTGTAATCCAAATAGAGAGCAGTGCTCTTCGCCAGTTTTCTTTGTTTTTTTCTTACCGTTATCATTGTTGTTATTGAGTTTGTTACCCCATCAATAACTGTATCAGCGGCGAAAAAATCTTAAATAAATGTTAAAACACCAAAACTTTTTCTTGTGCTCAAAAATGTACTCGTTTTAAAGTCGAACAGCAGGAAGATAAGTAAAAACAAGTGTCGTAATAATCAACGTAAATTTATACAAGTACATTTTTACGCTGAATGATTGTGCCCTGAATGTTGCTGTTCTGGGCACCAATTTAAAACCCGCGCTAGTCGCGGGTTTTTCTTTTATCCCGCACGCCCCTTTGTTCCAGATATGTATCTGGAACTGAAAATAAAACCTCTTATGTGAAGGTATTTGAAGGTATGATGCGTATGACTTGCAATGCAGCAAACAAGTTTGTACCTTCTAAACGCGATTTATTCTCTATTTTGTTTCTACAACCACGGGCTGTGCTCCTATATCCCCTGCCTTATGCATCTCGGTTATCTTGCTGTGGTGCGGGCGCATAACAAAATATAGTATAGATGCGGTAGCAAAAAGCGATACTACAATAATTACTTCAGTAAGTTTCACATTCACCAGCATGCCTACACATACCAATACACCGGCTATGGGTATGATAGATGGTATCTCAAACTTGCCCTTGCCTCCGGGGTCAGAGCGTTTCAGTTTCACCAGCGCTATATTCATCAGCGTATAGCTGATGAGCAAAAGGGCGCTGGTCGATTTGGCCAGGTGCGATATATTGCCTGCCACCACCAGGGCGATGAACAAAACAACCTGCGCAAATATGGCCATATAAGGGCTGCCGCTCGCTGTGACTTTAGATAGGAACGTGGGTAGCAACTCCTGCTTCGACATACCATAGATAAGCCGTGAACCTGTAATGAAATTTAGCAGCGCGGTATTGAACAGTGCGAAAAGCGAGATAGCACTGAATATCCGGGTAGGGAAGCCCGGAGCCGCTGTTCTCACCACTTCTACCAAAGGCTGCGTACTCTGGCTCAGCACCGCCGCCGGGATAACCGATACGGCCACAATGCTGAGTATGAGATAGATGGCAGAAGATATGAATACTGATAGCAGCAATGCCTTCGGTATCGTCACCGCTGGTTTCTTTACTTCTTCGCTTACATTCAGCATGTCTTCAAAGCCAATAAACGAATAGAAAGTGAGTACCGCGCCCGATAGAGCGCGCTCCCAATGAATGCCGCTGGTGGCATCGGTGGCGGTCTGCATATTCAGGTAGTCAACGCTGCCTATGAATTTAAAGCCAACAAAAACAACGATAAGCAGCCCCGTTACTTCAATAACGGTGCACACAATATTCAGCGCCATGCTTGCCCTGATACCGGCCAGTACAATAATTGTTATAAGCGATATGAAAATGGCAATGGCCATTCCGTTGGTAAGCGAAGGTATCAGCGGTACCAGGTAGCCCGCAAAAGCTTTGCTGGAAGTTGCCATTGAGGTAATGCCGGCAAAAAAAACGGCAAGGCCGATTACGTACGACAAAATAGGGCTTTTAAAAGCTCTGTGCAAAATATAGGCACAGCCACCCGCGCTCGGATACCGGGAGCCGAGCGATGCGTAAGATATGCCCGTAAGCGTGGCTGCAATAGCACCTATCACAAAACCTATCCAAATGCCGCTGCCCATCTCGCCGGCGGCCTTGCCTATAAGGCCGTATACCCCTGCACCCAGTATATCCCCTACACCATAAAAAGTAAGTGCCATTAAACCAATGCGCCGTTGCAGTGTACCATCCATAATTGTACTCATTATATCGAATGACCAATATAGAGTTTATTTCGTTTGTTTCTGTTACCTCCTGCTGTTCTGGTAATGCACTAGGAACAGCTATTTACCTATAAGTTCGTCATAGTAAATAATTTACGCTATGTAGTTTCAAATTTTTTAATGCTATTTTAATCTTGTTTTAATTCTATTCTAATTCATTTTTTCTTAATGCGTTAATACGCAATATATTACATTGATATGCAAAATAGAATTCAAAATTTGTCAAAATGTATGATAAAAAAAATACCTTATTTATTGCGCTGTTTTATTGCAAGTAAGATAATTTTAAGCTTGTTACATGCCGTTTTTGGTTATGAAAATTGCCGTCCTTATCATCACATATACATCAGCCCGGCATACCGAACGTATGATACGTTGCCTCGATAATGGGGATTTTGACTTCTATATTCATCTGGATAAAAAAGTAGACATTCAAACGCACAGTAATTTATTTAATAAAAAAAATATACACTTTGCTGAAGACCGTAAAGACATAAAATGGGCTGGTTACAGTACCGCAGAGGCCGTGCTGAATGGTATCAGGCGTATTAAGGCATCAGGTATCCGCTACGATTTCATCAATCTTATCAGCGGGCAGGATTACCCTATCAAGTCTGCGGCATCTATTTCAGCTTTCCTTCGGCAGAATATCGGAAAAGAGTTCATCCGCTACAGCGATTTCGATGAGTGGACGGAAGGATGGAAACGGGTCAGAAAATACTACCTCACCGATTTCAGGTTTAAAGGCCAATACATAATTCAGTGTATAATTAATTTAATTATGCCTAAACGAAAGTTTCCTGTCTATAAAAAACTCTACGGCAGGGAGATGTTCTGGATGCTGAGCCCCGATTGTGCCTTTTACGTAACTGATGTAATTGATAAAAACCCTGCCCTGAGCAAATTCCTCAAATACACCTGGGCCCCGGAAGAATTTATTTTCCAGACTATTATCCTCAATTCACCTTATAAGGACAAAGTTGTAAATGACCATTACCGATATATAGTTTGGCCGGCGGGTGCCGCTAGTCCGCGTATACTGCTTACCGCAGACTTTGATGATATGATGGCATCAGAGGCCATCTTTGGCCGGAAATTCAATATTGATATTGATGAAAATATTCTTGATCTGTTAGATAAAGCAAACGGCTGCAAAGCCTGATACTCATTATGGCATACATGATAAAATTACAGTCCTTTTCAGACCAACGGGGACGACTTACGCCGGTTGACGGTGTACTGCCTTTTGATATGGTGCGCCTCTACTACATCTGTAACCTTTCAGAGCAGGCTAACCGTGGGGGGCACTATCACAAAATTACCAAAGAGGCAATCTTTTGCGTCAATGGCAGCTTTACTGTTGTGGTCAATAATGGAAAGACAAGGGAGGAATTCTTTCTCAACGACCATACGCAGTGCGTGGTCATCGAGCCGAACGAGTGGCATATGATTCACAATTTCAGCATCGGGGCTATCCTTATGGGGGTTACGTCCACTCATTTCGATCATTCCGATTATTTCACCGATGAGCCAATTTTGCCGCAATGATACCTTACGAAAACCTGCAGCGCCTGAACGCTGAATTTGAAGGCGGGTTCAGGGAGGCGTTTAACGTTTTTCTTGCGAAAGGGCATTATATTCTCGGGGAACGGCTCGAGGATTTTGAGCGGGAATTTGCTGCATGGCACTCTGTCAGATACTGTGTCGGTGTATCAAACGGGCTCGATGCCATCACTATGTCGCTAAAAGCACTACAATTGCCGGCAGGCAGCGAGGTGATTGTGCCATCCAATACATACATAGCCACCATACTCGCGGTGATAGCCTGTGGGCTTAAGCCGGTATTGGTAGAGCCCGACATCAACACTTACAACATCAACCCCGCTGAAATTGAGCGGGCCATAACCCCCGCCACAAAGGTGTTGCTCATTGTGCATCTTTATGGCAAGATGTGCGATATGGATAGCATATTGGGCATAAAGCAAAAGCACGGCCTGTATCTTGTGGAAGATTGCGCTCAGGCGCATGGGGCTACTTACAAAGGCAGGCTTGCCGGCACTTTTGGCGAGTTTGGCGCATTCAGCTTTTACCCCACTAAAAACCTCGGCGCGCTGGGCGATGCGGGTGGCATCCTGTGCAATGATGAGGAGCACAGGCAGTACCTGATGCAGCTGCGCAATTATGGTTCTAGCCGAAAATACTATAATGATATGCTTGGGTACAATAACCGGCTCGATGAATTGCAGGCGGCTTTTTTGAGCATTAAACTCAAAAGGCTACAGGAAATGAACGAGAAACGCAACAAGCTGGCCAATATGTACCATGCCCACCTCGCAGGCATGTTTATTTTACCGGCAAAAGATAAAGACTACGGCGACGTGTACCATATTTTCAACATCCGCACCCCGCGTCGCGATGAATTGCAGCAATACTTGGCCGCGGCGGGTATCGGTACTGTCATACATTATCCCGTGCCTCCTCACCGACAAAATGTCCTGCGCGATATGTTTGCAGGCCAGGAATACCCCATATCCGATGAGATTCACAATACTACATTAAGCCTGCCATGCTCCTATTGCCACACCGAAGACGAGATAATGGAGGTGATAGAAAAGCTGAATAAATTTTAAAAAGAAGTGCGTTTCTTTATTCAGTAATTTTGCAGGGCATTCAACAGAAGCGTATGAGAACTAGAAAACCTACTAAAGGCAGGGTACCCGGCGTTAAGTTTGGCATCAGCGGCGAAGGGGACAGCAACGATCTAAAAAAGGCAAAAGCACAGTTGCTGAAAGAACTGGCCGATAGCGAGAAAAACAAAAAGGACTGGTACGATAAGGAGTTGGAGAAAAATCTAAAAAAACAATAGAATTTTCCCAATAGCTATTCAAGGTTCAGGGAAACCCTCCTCAGTTCATTTGCGTATTCTTCATCACTCAGATATATCTCTGCATTGGCCACCAGCCCTTTAGCCGTTATCAGCCCGGCTCCATATTGCTGCAGGTCAGCTACTCGTGCTACCAGTGTAAGGCAATAAGGTACTATCTGCGTTGTGGGGGCTCCTTCGCGGCTGTCCTTGCAGCCATAGTAAACGCTCAGCCCTATGTATTTAATCTCCCCTTCTTTAAATTCGTCAAGTGCTTTTAACGCAGGCATCAGGCAGTTCTCAAACGATGACCTGGTAGCTTTCTTTTCGGTCATTTTCCCCAGGTTATAGGTATTGCCGTCTTTTATAGCGTAGAAGTGCAGTGCAGCTGCAGTGTCATTGTGGTTACAGAAACGGTATGGTGTGCCGGAGTATAAAAAGCTGGTAGCTACAGTCGTTTTGTTGGTTGTGGTAAGGAAAAAATGGCGCATGGGGTTAAAGAGTTTCGCCAGGTACTGGTCGCCAGCTCTCCCTGTCTTTGGCATGGATGCAATATATTTTTCAATATCCAGTATTATAGAGTTTACATCATGCTCCTGCGAATGTGGGGAGACCGAATTTTTTGTGCATAACGAAAGGTCGGCCTGCGCCATGCGTATGGAAGCATTCAGGTCGGTAAGGTCTGTTTTTAGAGGCGTTCTCACGGGTTGGGCTTTTTTTTCCTGAGCGTTCAGTTGAACGATTAAACATAGCCCCGATAGCAAAAGTAGAATGCCCTTCATAGCAACATATTTGTACAAAATTATACAATAAAAAGGCAATATGGGTCATCCTGGTAGCAAAAGGCTTTCCAGAAACACATTTGCCTTCGTTTCCGGCAATTCTTTGCTTGCATATACATATAGCACGGCTATGTATTTTCCATCCGTCCAGCCTTTTACCTTATAGTTTGCGTTGTCTTTATCGGTCCAGTAGTCTATCACGCCACGGGTGTTTTCCTTATTTTTCAGCCGGTGGCCTTTGCCATAGCCGGTAGCGCCGGTTATCCCGAACGAGGTCTTCAGATAGTCGAGGTAGGATATGAGCATTTTCTCGCTTTCTTCGGGGTTGGTTATTTTCTCCTTCAGTTTCACGCAAATGATGCCGTAACTTATGCCATCATTGCTGCACTCGCCTAAATAAACGTCCGATGAGTCGGGGCTTTTATCGTGGGTGAATTTCACAGGGTCGCAGAAAAAGTAGGCGGAACAACCGCTATTGCTGACAGCGTATTTTTTTAGTGTCTGCCCGGAAGCATTGCCTGCAACAAGCAGTCCGACTGACAGTATGAAGTATCGTAACATGCTGTAAATGTACCCTATATCCGTTATTTAAGATATTTTTGCACGAAACAGCCCATTTTGAGTACGGTATTTCTGATAACACCTCCCTTTACGCAGCTCAATACACCGTACCCGGCCACTGCCTATTTGAAGGGGTTCTTCAACACCCGGAACATTAGTGCTTTCCAGGCCGACCTTGGCATAGAGGTTACGCTCGCCTTGTTTTCTAAGCAGGGTTTATCCCGGTTGTTCGGGCAGGTTGATACCAATAATCCGGAACTATCAGAAAACGCCCGCCGCATTATTGCCCTGCGCCACGACTATATACAGACCATTGATGCGGTCGTTTCTTTTTTACAGGGCAAAGACCCCTCTCTGGCGCATCTCTTTTGTAAAAGGAACTTTTTGCCGGAGGCATCCCGTTTCAGGCAGTTGGATGACCTCTCGTGGGCCTTCGGCGCAATGGGTATGCAGGACAAAGCGAAACACCTAGCTACAATGTACCTCGAAGATCTTTCTGACCTTATTAAGGAATGTATCGACGGACATTTTGGTTTCAGCCGCTACGCCGAGCGTTTGGGCAGGTCGGCTAACAGCTTCGATGAGTTGTATGAAGCACTGCATAAGGAACACACGTTCATAGATGCCATACTTATTGCTATCCTGAAGGAACGTATGGAGCAGGTGCAGCCCGCGCTTGTGGCTATTTCGGTGCCATTCCCGGGCAACCTCTATGCGGCTTTCAGGTGCGCGCAATGGATAAAGGCAAATTATCCCGGTGTAAAAGTGGCTATGGGTGGCGGTTTCCCGAATACCGAACTGCGCTCACTGTCGGATGCGCGTGTGTTTGAATTCTTTGATTTCATTACACTTGATGACGGAGAGGCCCCGCTGGAGCAACTGGTAAAGTACATCAATCAAGAAGTGGGTAGGGAAGGGCTGAAACGTACTTTTTTACTTGCTGATGGTGTCGTTACCTACATTAATAATGAAGCCTGTGGCGATTATAAGCAGGGGCAGGTAGGCACGCCCGACTATAGCGACCTCCTGCTGGACAGGTACATATCGGCTATTGAGATTGTGAACCCCATGCATAGCCTGTGGAGCGATGGCCGATGGAACAAACTGACCATGGCGCATGGCTGCTACTGGGGCAAATGCACTTTCTGCGATATTTCGCTCGATTACATAAGCCGCTACGAACCGCTCACAGCGCATACCCTTTGCGACCGCATAGAGGAGATTGTTGAGCAAACGGGGCAGACAGGTTTTCACTTCGTGGATGAGGCTGCGCCACCCGCGCTGATGCGTGCGCTGGCACTGGAAATTATCAGGCGAAAGATCACTATCTCGTGGTGGACGAACATCCGGTTCGAGAAAAGTTTCACACGCGACCTGTGCCTCTTGCTCAGGGCTTCGGGCTGCATTGCGGTATCAGGCGGGCTTGAGGTAGCCTCCGACCGACTGCTGGCGCTTATTCAAAAGGGCATCACCGTGGCGCAGGTGGCCAGGGTGAATAAGCATTTTACCGAAGCCGGGATAATGGTACATGCCTACCTCATGTATGGCTTCCCTACACAAACGGCGCAGGAGACCGTAGACTCGCTGGAGATGGTGCGCCAGATGTTCCAGGCGGGTGTGTTGCAGTCCGCATTCTGGCACCAGTTTGCTATGACGGCCCACAGCCCGGTGGGCTTATACCCCGAGCAGTTTGGCGTGAAAAAGGAAACTGCGGCTATCGGCACGTTTGCCAATAACGACATTGTGCATACCGACCCCACAGGCGCCGACCACGAGTCTTTTTCTGCCGGGCTTAAAAAATCATTGCTCAATTACATGCACGGGGCCTGTTTCGATTATCCGCTGCAAAAGTGGTTTGATGTGAAAGTGCCACGTACCACTGTTGCGCCGGGTTATATATCAGCTATCCTGAACGAGGAAGAGTACGCTACGGCTACCCCGGCTACAAAGGTGGTATGGCTGGGCCATCAGCCCCAATTAGAAATTAGTACAAAATCTAAAAAAGGGGAACAATGGGAGATAGCCTCACTTACTTTCCAGGGCAGGCAGGACAGCCTTTCTATCAAGGTGGGTAAGGAGCAGGGCATATGGCTATCGGCTATGTTGCAAAAATTAGCGATAGAAAATAATTCCTCCCTCACACGGCAGCAGGTGCAGGCGGACTACGAAGCCGCCGGGTTCGATGACTTCGAGCTTTTCTGGGACAACAAACCTGTGAATACTTTGTATAAATTCGGTTTGCTGCATTTGTAGCAGCTTGTTTGCTCAGTGGCTTGAAGAAACATTCAGGCATAGCGGCTGTATGACTTTTTCATATTTGTTTTCAATCCCCCACTACTCGAATATTATTAGTACTAGACATACAGTCAACATTATTTTTTTTTAATTTTAGAACATTACGGAAAACAGGGGGAACTGACAGACGCACATTCATTACCTCACTAAAATTAAGATTGCCTATGCTATTCGAAGTTGTCGTGTTCATACCCTATTATTTTGCCCAAGTCTTTATTCTTTAATACTTCCCATTTTTCTTCGCTTTTTTTTCGCACTTTCTCTCTTTGAACTGATGACATTTCATTTCGTACCCCATTGTACAGATGTACCTGTTGAATAATAAACTGACCTATCAACGCAGACTCAATTCGTGCACGCTCCAGATGATAATGGCCACCATTGATATTTATTTGCGTGTTTATCATTTTATCTCTCTCCATACCATAAATGGGAAGGATAAAGACAAACCGTGGCAGTTTAACGTACACCATACAATCTTCGTCTCCTTCTCCAACATTACCATCCACAGCCCTACCCATGTAAAATATAAGGCGCTCCGGTATTTCTTCTGCGTCAGTAAATATATCTACACCAGCTATCAGATGTAACTCTCCGAAGTTAATGACTGGCGTTCTGTATAACAGGTATTCACGCCATTCCTTCTCCGCAATAAGAAGTTTAGAGTGACACTTCCAATCCTTGTATACGTCAAGCAGCGAATATCTTAGTAGTCTCCACGCAACTGATATAACGAAGTAAAACAACTCTTCGGTATATTCAAACGAGTCGTAGGACTCATCAACAACAGGATAAAAAACTCTTTTTGAGAACCAGGTCTCAGCCTTACTGAACAAATCCTCACACGAACCACAAAGAAATGGTGCTCTTAACCCGTCTTGAACTGGTTGATTGATATTAGCTGTACCTCTAAGTCGGCCCGTACCCGTTTTTTTCAACCACCTAAACAAGAATTTTGGGAATATGTGGCTGAGTTCTAATTCACCGATATTACCGCATAGCTTACACTCATTCATCTTGCAGTAAAAATAAGTGAATTGGAAGAGAATGGCGGAACTGGTTGACGCGCATGTCCACAAATCATCGTGCGCACAAAGAAAAACACATTATTCAGAATTATTAATAACAGCCACCAGTTAGGCTTTTACCGTGACAATGCTTCTTTTTTATCAATAGAACGACTTTTTAGCTTAATAGGATTGTAATGTTGTTTTAATAACCTAAGTGCAGCATAGGTTCAATGCAAAATACGATGCAAGTTAAAAACATCAGACTTTTATAGTCTAATATGCATCTTTATACTACCCTACACCCACGGTCTTATTTAATTTGACTAAATTTCGCAATGAATTACAGAAATGTCTCTTACCCGCAAGACACAAATTTCATGATACAATCATGCCAGACGATTGTATCAGATATTGAGAAAATGCTTTCGACCACATCAAACAAAAAACTGTATCTAAATGATTTTTACCAGCAAAATGGTAATGAAAATAAAGCCTTTAGAAGTGAGCTTAGGAAGATATTTAATTTGAATTCTACGAACAAAAAATATCCCGGCAAAGAGATAAAGGGAATATACGTATTCGCAGAAGAAATAGACGGCGTGGCAAAACCTTTTTACATAGGTATGTCTCAAACTGTTATCAGGCGTCTAAGGCAGCACGTATTTGGAACAGGGCATAATCAAGCAACTTTAGCTTATTTGATGGCAAGAACTGAGTACAATACTAAGGAGAATAGCCAGTATAAAGGAACGCGCCAGGATTTACAATATTTCATTAATCATAGAGAGCGGTTTCAAAAGGAAATTCGCAATGCAAGATTCGCGATAAAAGAAATAGATGATGATTACCTGATGTATATGGCTGAAGTTTTTACAGCTTGCCATTTCAGATGTAAATGGAACTCTTTCGAAACACATTAAGTCATTGCTGGAGTCCTGCAAAAAATTCCGTCCCCCTCTGGTCCTCCGAATGTTTCGAGGATTACACGGTTGGGCGTTTGCAACGCCTGTATGCGCTCAAAGTTATCAGGTAAATCTCGGTTAATCTGAGGTTCAGATAAAATCCCCCTCAAACCCGCGCCCACACTGCACAGCAAAAACCGTCATGGTACAGTAACTGTACCATGACGGTACAGTTACTGTACCGTCATGTATTTCAAATTTGGCAGGCAATCCCGCCTTCGTCAATTTTACATTTTTTAACCCCCATAGCCATTTGCGAAAGCGAGGTAAATAGCTCCTTTGTGAAAAACCTTTGTGCGCCTTGTGGTAAAAAAAACATACTGGATGATACGTGAAAACACGACTAAATACTAAACATTATGCGAAACGAAAAAAACAGCAACGACAAGCGCGCGCAGGCCCGTAATCTCTACTTCGAGTCAGATCTCACACAGGCGCAGATAGCCAAACTTTTAGGGCTCTCTCAAAAGACAATATCACAATACATCAGTGAAGAAAAGTGGAAGTTCATTAAAGACAGGGCGCAGCAGATGCCCGGCATTTTTCTCGAGCAAATGAACAGCGAATTGCAGGATATAAACGATGCCATAGCGGCCCGGCCAAAGGGCGAACGTCATGCCACATCATCCGAGGCCGAGGTACGTCGTAAGATTCTGAACTCTATGGCCTCCATTAAAGAAAGGCAATCTACGGCCAGCCACATTGAGGTACTCATAAATTTTATCTCTATCGTTGCCGAAGAAAATCTTGAAGATGCACAACTCCTCAATAAGTATATATATGATTATATTTCCGGCGTCCTGGTTCCTGCCCACGAGGGCATCCACACATACGGCCTCCCGGGCGATGAAGATATGCCACCGGAAACCCAGGAAGACTCCACGAAGAAAACCACGGATGCCTCCCAACCGGAAACCCCGGAAGACTCCCCGCAGGAAGCACGTGCGCCACAGGAGTAGCAGTAATGTAAAAACAGTTTTAACAAAATGGCAATAAGCAAAAAACAGGATTATCTAACCATGTATACCTATTTCAGGCCGATACACCCCGGACTTACGACTTATTTATCTGCCGTAGCATTTGCGAAGGTAGACGACTTATTTATCCCGCACTTACGACTTATGACTCACGACTTACATA
>CAZBPS010000015.1:0-92515 GCA_964493865.1 uncultured Flavipsychrobacter sp. | reverse complement strand
ATATACCTTTTAGGGTATAATTATACCCCTTTATACCTGAAAATAAAACACATAACATAAGCCCACAGAGAATTTCAACCATATCTAAAAATAAATATCTACCAAAAACGCCACATGCCCGAAATTATACCCTGTTGCGCATCGCAGGCCTCCCCAAAATGCTTATTTCTTAATCTATCCATCAACTTCGCTTACCGACAAATCCCCCCCATTCACCGACAAACCAAATTTGCTTACCTAATACCGTTTTCATATAGCTGTTAGCAAATATACTTTTGGGATATTAATAGCATTTTATGCGAAACAGGGATTTTTACCGGGGCGACTATAAAGAGTATCATGAGCAGCGATACCGGAACCGGGTATTCTTTGGCATAAGCCTTGCCATTGTTGGGCTTGGTTTGCTGCTCACTACCATGCACGTGCTCCCCTGCATAGACCTCGAAGATTCATGGCCGGCCATACTCATAGGCCTCGGCCTAATGATAGGATTTAAAAACAGGTTCCGTAACAATGCCTGGTGGATACTCATCGTTATCGGCATCGCCAACTTCACGCCACAATTCATGTTGTTCGGAAGGCCCTCCAGCGACTTTGCCTGGCCTGCTATCATCATTATCGTTGGCCTTGCCATAGCCCTGCGCCCACGCCGCCATAAACTCAATCGGTCTATGCCGAATATGGTCACCAACATCAATACCGAAAGCAGCCTGAATGTAGATGTGACCTTTGGAGGTAAAAAAGAAGTAATTACTTCAAAAGACTTTAAAGGTGGTATCGTCACCGTCACCTTTGCAGGCTGCGAGGTAAACCTCGTGCAGGCTGATTTTACCGAGCCATCTATCATACTGGATTGCAGGGTATCATTTGCCGGTGTGGAGCTTATTTTGCCATCTCATTGGGAGGTGCAGAACGAGATCAACCCGTCTTTCGGCAGCGTAGAAGATGTCCGCACCATACAAACACCCGTTTCCGGCGAAAATAAAAAGTTACTTATACTAAGGGGCAGTTGCTCTTTTGGCAGCATAGAAATTAAATCTTATTAACAGGCTATCTCCGCAAGGGGAATAAAAACACCAGCGTCTATGAACGCATACACCGCACAGATTATTTACCGTATTGAATGCGAAGGCATACCAACAGACCAATATGAAGAACAATGGAGATTAGTATATGCCGACAATGTAGATAAAGCCCTTTCCGAAGCACGCGAGGCAGGCAGAAAAGAGGAATCTACTTTTGTCGACAGGCAGGGTCGCACCATGTGCTGGCGCATGTTGGCAGTAAAAGACCTGCAACCCATAGAGCTGAAGAACGGTGGCCTGCTCTTCTCCATGGTACGCGAGGCCGAAATTCTGCCAGCCCCGCTTTGGCTGAACGCAAGTTAAATCCGCCAATTCTTCAAACAGTAAACCAGATTATCCATGTGGTATTGGCATTTTATCTCCCGGCCCGCCGCAACAACTTACCGCTTTTCTTTACTAACTTCATTCTTTAAAGTATTTATCGTTACTTTTTATACATTTTCCTGATTGCTCCCTTTCAAAAAAAATATTCACGGGAAAGTCTGGTTGCTTATACTATTAGTATTGGCCACCCACGTGTATATTTTCCATATTTTCGGCCATTTCAGTTGGGGTCTTGCATTTGCCGATGGGGCATGTAGTACCGCAATGATCAGCCTGTCCATGTGGGGCATTATATTGCTCATAAGGGCCTATCCTACCACGGCAATGATATTCCCCTACGCTGTACTTGTCGCGTTGGTTATGAGTTTACTCACCACACTTGGCACTTGGGAAATACTGAAATGGTGGGTGATAAAGAACAACGAATACAAGGCCTGGGTAAAACACACCTTACCAATACGGCTCTTGTTCATATATCTCATGCATACATGGATGGCCACCAACAGCGCTTTACGTAAAAACATCATAGCACTCGACACACGGTTTCAGAACCAGACAGATGCATCCGTTCTGCTAAAGGAAGCTGAACTCTTCAAATTAAGGCAGCAACTTCAGCCACACTTCCTGTACAACAGCCTGAACTCTATCAGCGCGCTCATAATGATAGCTCCCGACAAAGCACAGGAAATGATAGGAAAACTATCCGACTTCCTTAGAAGTTCCGTTCAGCGTGAATCTGAAGACACGCTGCCGGTAAGAGATGAGCTTACCTATATACAATCCTATCTCGCTATAGAATCTATAAGGTTTGGCGACCGATTGCAGGTCCACATCAATAACAACAGTAATGAAAGTGCAGTCCTGCCGCCTTTTTTGTTGCAGCCTATTTTAGAGAACGCTATTAAATTCGGGCTTTATGGCAAAACCGGCGCAGTGAGCATCGAAATAGACATTACTACTGAAAACAATATACTCTTCATCACTATTACCAACCCTTACGATAACAATATGCGTCCGCCTAAAGGTACCGGGTTTGGTTTAGAGGGTATTCGCCGTAGACTTTACCTTCTCTACGCACGCACAGACCTGCTGAAAACAATTAACAACGAACATACATTTACCACCATACTAAAAATACCGCAGCAAAATGTACAAGGCAGTATTAATTGACGATGAATCGCTGGCAAGGCAACTTGTAAGGACTTTGCTGGCTGCTTACCCTCAAATAGAAGTTGTAGCGGAATGCAGCGATGGTTTTGAAGGTTTCAAGGCCGTACAAGAACATGCTCCGGACCTCATTTTTCTCGATATTCAGATGCCAAGGCTGAACGGTTTCGAGATGCTTGAATTGTTAGACAATCCACCGGCTGTAATATTCACTACTGCATTCGATGAATTTGCCATCAAGGCGTTTGAAGCACACGCCATAGACTATTTGCTTAAACCAATAGTCAAGGACCGTTTTGATAAAACAATACGGAAATGGCTACAGCATCAGCCTGCAAAAGAACCTCAGCATGTAACCCCACTGCTCGAAAACAACATATACGAAGGTTACCAGCACCGATTGGTGGTTAAAGACAACGGCCTCATACGCATAATACCTGCCGGCGATATCTTCTACATTGAAGCCAATGATGACTATGTAAAAATTGTCACAAAGGATGGTAGCTACCTGAAGAAAAGTACCTTGTCCCATATTGAGCAAACGCTCGACCCGCAACAGTTCGTACGTGTGCACAGGTCGTATCTCGTGCCTGTCACCCAATTGATGCGAATAGAACCGTACGAAAAAGAAAGCCACATTGCATTGCTGCATTGTGGCGCTAAAGTAGTTGTAAGTAAAAACGGAATGGCTAAATTGAAAAACCTATTAGGCTGGTGACATACTCAGTGATGCTACTCTACCTGAGTGCAGCCCATTGTCCTGTATACTTCCACCAATGTATCGTTTCTGAAAAATACTGTGTCCTTCCTGGTATTATCTTTCATAATGAATTTAATAGCGTCCTCATTTACTTCATTATACCGCTCAGGAAATACCTTCATTCCATTAAACGACAATGCAGGTATATTTGAAACTGTTGAGTCATACCGCTCGCAATACCAGTTCTTTTGATTTGCTGTCGATTTTTTCAGGCAAGAGGCGAATAAAACAGATGCGGCAAGTAGTAATAATGCTCTGGTCATAAATTATCTGGTAGTATTTTTTATCTTATTTAAGTTGACTTTTTCAAATGCACTACTGAATATCGCATATTGATGAACGCTGATTCAGTATGATTGTATCTTCATTCGTACCATGCATTATTGTATCTAGTCTGTTCTGCTGCTCCATATACAGTTTTATCCAGCTATCGGTACGCCCACATAAAGTGTCTATAGCCACCAAAGTTCTTGGTTTATTATACTGAACATAGACGGGCGCATATATCAACTCATACCGCTGGCAAACATAACAATGTGTCGGTGTTTTCTTTTTTTGACAGCCAATAAATGCTAACACAGCCATAAAAGAGAGAATAAGCAGTTTTTTCATAAAATTTTTTATTTTATTTAATATCTTATCTAAACATTTAACAAATTCATCTTAATACTTCATAACTAAACTATAATTAACCGCCACCGTTTATACATAAGCATATTTAGCTTATAAAACAATCCGGATAACGTCTTATTTATTTAGTAAACTAATCGTTAATACGCAAATGTAAGATTTTTTTCTTTTCATTAAAGCATTTGCAAAAACGTTTACTAATATTTAATCACAAAAAAATAAACATAATGTAACGTCGATTTCAGAAGTAAGCTACTTCTGAAATCGACGTTACATTAAACTATTGTTCAAGCACCATATGGAACACCTTGCCGGCACCCTCTGCATGAATATTCACAAGGTACATGCCATTTGCAAGCGAATTGCTCAACTGCACATGCGTATCAATTTCACCATTCTTAACGCTCGCTGTTGTGGTATACACTACCTGACCAAGCATATTAGTGATATCTATAGATACTTCCTCTACTGCTTCATTACCTATAGTACCCTTTATTGTGAATGTGCCTCTATTCGGGTTTGGTACAAGCCTGATGTCACCCGTGAACGAAGTAACCTGCTGAACACCAACACTTGAACCACTTACCGTTACTGAAGCTGAGCCTGAGAATGTACCGCAAGTATTCCCGTTCGTCACAAAACAAGTAACTACATCATTATTATTGAGGCTTGCCTGGATGAATGTTGGTGAGTTCGCGCCTATTACCGCCGAGCCATTTATTGACCATTGGTAAACAGGATTAAATCCGCCATTTGTAACTACTGCGGTAAAGGTATCGTTATAAGCAACTCCACCAACTTGTGTTCCATAACTTGCCGTAACAGAAACTGTTGGCGAAATGGTATTTTCAACCTTCATTCCTATGTGGTTGCTTGCTGCCGATGCGGCTATGAGACAAGGATAATTACTGTTCATGTTCACAAATACCACATCGTTATTTGCAGGCACATAGCTGAACGAACTTGAAGCAAAGCTCACAGGCGCGCCGTTCACATACCAGTTGTAAGTAGGTGACGAACCACCATATACCGAAGTTGCTACATAAGTAACCATCGTGCCCTGACATACTGTATCGCCCGGAGCTGAAATGATGGTAACAACCGGCAATTCATTATTCCTAACGGTCATGGTCACTTCATCATTTGCCGAGGCTGGTGTCGCGCACGCTGCACTGCTGGTAAGTACCACACTTACTACATCACTGTTAGCAGGGGTATAAGCATAGCTGCTGCCAATACCCACCAACACACTATTTACCGTCCACTGGAATGATGGCGAGCTTCCACCATTTACTGTTAAAGCAGTGAAGGTCACCGATGTACCATTACATATAGTATCGCCAACTCCTGTGTTTATGGTAACTGATGGTACAACGGTCGGTATGATACCAATACTAGCTGTGCCGGCCATCGTGGCCGTACATCCGGTAGCTACATCTGTAGCCACTACTGTGTAGGTGCCGGCCATTGTGTGGCTGCCAAAGGTTATTGGGGAGCCTGAGCCAGATACTGCTGAACCAAGCAGCGTACTACCATGATATAATTGATAACTGATACCTACTGTAGAATTGCTCAGACCGATAACAACACCTGTTCCACCCGCACAATAATTACCTCCACCTGTAACCACATAGGTAACCGGCAACGCATTGACAACAACGTTTACAGAACCGGACATCAGTTCTGTACAACCCGTCATAGGATTCGTAGCCATAACGTCATATGTGCCGGGTGTTGCGCGAAGTCCGAAGCTGATTACACCACCCGTGCCGGTAACCGGCGTACCCTCGTTAAAACCGCCTATCCGCAACTGGTAAGAAATACCTGCTGTAGATCCGCTAAGGCCAACGAGCACACCAGCGCCTCCCGAGCAATAGCTGCCACCACCTGTTACTGCGAATGTGGCAGGAAGTGCATTGATAGATACCGAAGCGCTACCAAACATATTACGTGTACAGCCGGTAGTGCTGTTAGTAGCTATTACCGTGTAAACACCTGCTGCAGTTTGCAACCCAAAGCTAAGCGCAGCGCCGGTGCCGCCGACAGGGCTACCCGACGGGGTGCCGTCTTTATACAGTTGATAAGCAACACCTGTTTCAGAACCGGTCATAGATACATTAACACCTGTGCCGCCTGAGCAATAACTACCACCTCCAAATACTGAATAAGCAACCGGTAATGTGTTAATTGTAATGGCAACGGTGCCAATCATAGTCATTGTGCAACCGGTGGCTATGTTAGTAGCCTTAACATGATAAGCGCCAGCTACAGTCTGCGCACCAAAATTGAGTGATGCACCGGTACCTGTCATAGTACCTACTACAGTAGTGCCACGGAATAATTGGTATTGAATGCCTGCTGTAGACCCGGCGAGCACAATATCAAGACCAGCACCACCAGAACAGTAGCTGCCACCGCCGGTGAGCGTGAACAGTGCTGGCAATGGATTTATGACAATGATCACTGAGCCCGCCATATCCGCTGTGCAGGTAGTAGTTGCATTTGTTGCAGAGATAGTATATGTGCCGGCAAAATTGTGTACACCCAGATCAAGAGTGAAGCCTGTACCCGCTACAGGAGCGCCAACAGAACTGCCATCCCTGTATAGCTGGTAGTTGACGCCTGTCTGAGAGCCGCTCAATGTAACATGCAGCCCTACCCCACCTGCGCAATAACCACCACCACCGGTAACAGTATATACAGTTGGCAATGCGTTTATCACCACAACTGCACTGCCTGTCATATTGCTTGTGCATGATGAAGTTGCATTCATAGCTACTACTGTGTAAGTACCAGCTATAGTTTGCAAACCGAAGTCTACTGTAGAATCAGTTCCTGGCAAAGTAGCCACCAGTGTTGTTCCTCTGTACAGGCTATAGTTGATTCCCGTATTCGACCAGCTCACTCCTACATGCACGCCGACACCGCCAGGGCAATAGTTGCCACCACCGGTAACAGTATATACAACCGGCAATGGATTCACTGTGATAGTAGCGCTGCCCGTCATACTGGCCATGCAGCCGGTACTTGGATTTGTAGCCTCAACCGTATAAATACCACCGGTGGCAATAACGCCAAAACTGATGGCAGAGCCTGTGCCTGCTACAGGGCTGCCTACAGGTGAGCCACTGTTGAACAACTGGTAGTTAACACCAAATGATGATCCACTTAACCCTACAGGGAAGCCAGCGCCACCTGCGCAGTAACTACCGCCACCTGTCACCGTAAACGCTGTAGGCAGGGAGAATACCGTAATGGATGCGCTGCCACCCATGCTTTGCATACAACCTGTAGTAGCATTTACGGCTTCAACCGTATATACTCCGGCTGTTGTAAATATGCCAAAATCAAGAGCCATGCCTGTGCCGGCAACCGGGCCGCCAATCATGGTCACCCCTCTGTACAACTGGTAAGTAACACCCATATCAGATGAGCCCAGTCCAACATGAAGACCCGCACCGCCAACACAAGCATTACCGCCACCGGTAACACCGTATACTGTTGGCAGAGCGTTGATGGTTATTGACGCAGAACCCATCATATTGTCCGTGCAACCTGTAGCCGTGGTTGTAGCTAACACAGTATATGACCCTGGCATTGAATACACCCCAAAGTCAAGCAATGAGCCTGTACCTGCTTCTGGCAGGCCGGTAGACACACCATCAATGTATAACTGATAACTTGTCCCAACCGAGGAACCTGCAAGGCCGATATTAACACCGGTACCACCCGTGCAATAAGAACCGCCACCTGTAACGCTATACGAAGCAGGCAGTGGATTGATTGATATTGTAGCACTGCCCGTCATATTACCCGTACATGCGGTAACGCTGTTAGTAGCCACTACAGTATATACACCTGCTACTGTCTGTAATCCAAAATCCAGGGCTACACCTGTCCCTGCAATCGGAGAGCCAGAAGGCAGAGTACCATTCATTAATTGATAATCCACACCGAGGTCAGAGTTGCTTAATACTATATGTACACCTGCGCCACCCGCACAATAGCTGCCTCCTCCGGTCACTGTATATACAGTTGGCAATGGATCAATAGCTACACTTGCCGAGCTAAACATATTACGTGTACAAGTAGTAATATCATCGGTAGCCACAGCTGTATAAGAACCGGAGATAGTCTGTAAACCGAAAGATATAGCACCACCTGTGCCGGGCACAGGGGCTCCTACTGGTGAGCCACCATTGAATAACTGGTACGTAATACCAATATTAGAACCAGTAAGGCTAACATCTACCCCACTGCCGCCAATACAATAGTGGCCGCCGCCTGTTACTGTATAAACAAACGGAAGCGGGTTAATAGATATACCTGCACTGCCTGCCATAGAATTTGTGCAACCGGTAACAGTATTTACAGCATCAATAGTATAAGTACCGGCAAGCGTCTGTGCACCAAGATCAAGTACCGCACCGGTACCGGCCATTGGTGCGCCTAACGGCAAACCGTCTTTCATTAATTGATAACTAACTCCCAATTGTGAGTTAGGCAGGCCAACATGCATACCCGTGCCACCTGCGCAATAACCGCCGCCGCCGGTCACGTTATATACTATAGGTAATGGGTCCACATTAATTATAGCACTGCCGGTCATTGTACTCATACAACCTGTAATTGCGTCCGTAGCTGTCACCGTGTAACTACCAGCAGTTGTCCGGACACCAAAATCAAGGGCAAATCCGGTACCTGTAAGCGGTGAACCTGAAGCGATAGCACCATTGAATAATTGATAATCAACACCGGTCACTGAACCATCAAGGCCAATGCTAACGCCGGCACCACCTGTGCAATAGCTGCCGCCACCCGTCATATTATTTACAGGAGGCAATGGATTGATAACAACAGTCGCGCTGCCGGTCATATTGCTGGTACACGATGTAGATGTATTCGTAGCCACAATAGTATAAGTACCCGCTACCGTCCTGTTGCCAAAGCTTAACGCACTGCCTGTTCCCGCCATAGGTGAACCGGTAGCCACACCATCAAGGAACAACTGGTAGCTAACACCAGTAACAGAACCATCAAGACCAACAGGAACACCTGTTCCACCTGAGCAGTAGCTGCCACCACCGGTTACTATATTCACAGTTGGTAACGGATCTACAGAGATTGTGGCCGAACCAGTCATATTATTAGTACATAATGTCGCCACGTTGGTAGCAACTACCGTATAAATACCAGGAGTAATCTGGGGGCCAAAACCTATCGCTGCACCTGTACCTGCAACCGGAGAACCAATAGCAGATGCTCCCAGATACAATTGGTAACTAATACCTAACTGCGAATTACTTAAACCTACATTCACACCAGTGCCGCCATCACAGTAGCTGCCTGTTCCTGTCACGTTATATGCAGTAGGCAATGGGTTGATGGTTATTACAGCGCTGCCGTACATCATTGTTGTACAACCAAAAGCATTCTGGGCACTTACTGTATAAATACCCGCAGTAGAAGATGTACCACTTAACGGGCTACCCGTACCAACAGTCAAAGCTACCGGAGTGGTTCCTAAGAATGTAGTGTAATTGGTTAAAACATCCGATCCGCTCAAGGTTATTGCCACTGCAGGGCCGCCTGCACATATCGGGCCGCCACCGCCTACATTGTAAACAGTTGGTAATGGATTAATAGAGACTGTTGCAGAGCCACTCATGTTAACCGTACATGTGGTAGAAGCGCTGGTTGCAATAACTGTATACGCGCCTACACCAGCCCCTGTCTGTAAACCAAAGCTGATACCTCCGGTACCTGTACCTGCTACCGGGCTGCCTAAAGCAGTACCCATATAATATAGCTGGTAGTTAACTCCCGATTGTGTTGTGCCGGAAAGCGTAACTGCAACACCTGTGCCACCCGCACAATATGCGCCGCCACCAGATACTGTGAGCACAGTAGGCAAGCTATTAATTGTTACAACAACCGAACTTGTCGTTACACTTACACAGCTGGTAAGTGCATCCTGGGCCGAAACAGTATACGTACCGGCTGTTGCTTGTGCCCCAAACGATATCGCCGAGCCGGTACCCGCTACGGTAATACCCGTAGACACGCCGCCTAACAGAAGAGTGTAGTTAACCCCTGTAGCAGAATTGCTTAATCCCACAACAGAGCCTGTACCACCGGTACAGTACGGGCCGCCACCGGTCATTGTATAAACAGTTGGCAATGGATTAATTATAATAGTAGCGGTTCCTGTCATGGTATTAGTGCAATAGGTAAGTGTATTCGTTGCAACTACAGTATAAATACCGGCGGCCGTGCGCGACCCGAAGCTAATACTGCTGCCGGTTCCCATTACTGCCGCGCCCGATGTCGCGGTACCTATATATAATTGATAGCTAACACCTGCCTCTGACCCGCTTAACGATAATGTTACCCCTGAACCACCTGCGCAATAGCTGCCACCTGATGATAGAGCGAACGCGGTCGGTAAAGGATTAATAACTACTAACGCACTACCACTCATCTGCACACTACATGCTGTCACGGTGTTTGTAGCAACCACGGTATAGGTGCCTGCAGTAGTCTGTAGTCCATAACTAATTGCAGACCCTGTTCCTGGAAGCGCGCTACCTACAGGCGAAGCGCCAAGCATCAGTTGGTAATTCATACCTACGTTTGAACCTGTAATACCAACAGTTACACCCGTACCACCTGCGCAATATGCACCACCACCTGTTACAGGTTGGTTTGGTGGTAATGGATTAACAGTAGCAGCAATAGTTACATAACATCCTGTAGGTATAGTATAAGTAAATGTAGGATACCCTGCCGATACGCCTGTAACAATACCCGTAGATGACCCGATGGTAGCTAGGCTAACATCGCTGCTGCTCCATACTCCGCCACTTGTGGCATTGGTCAATGTGGTCGTGGCATTAACACATACAACAGGAAGGCCCATTATGGCTGCAGGCAATGGGTTCACAGTTACCGCATGGGTCACATAACACCCGCCGGGCAACGTATAACTAATTGTAATACCACCTGCCGAAAGGCCTGACACAACACCCGATGCCGACCCGACACTCCCTAATGCCGAATTGCTGCTGCTCCATGTGCCGCCTGTGCTGGTATTCGCTAATGTTATTGAACTGCCCACACATACTGCACCTGCTCCGGTAATTGCCGCTGGCATTGGGTTAACCGTAAATGGCCATAATGATGTACATCCGCCCGGCATAGTATAAGTAATCATTACCGTGCCGGTAGCATTTCCACTTACAACACCTGTGCCGCTGCCTATTGACGCAACCGTACCATTGCTGCTGGTCCAGGTACCACCGCTGGTAGCATTGCTTAATGTAGTAGTAAAACCATTACATACACTCGATGCGCCCGTAATAGCAGCAGGCTGTATATTAATAGTCATTTGTAAAGTTGTGTAACATCCTGTGGGAAGTGTATATGACATCACCACAGTACCGGCTGTCAATGCGTTAACCAATCCTGTTGTAGAACCAACTGTAGCCACAACAAGGTCGCTGCTGCTCCAGGTACCACCTGTTGTCGCGTTTGATAATGTAGTTGTTGTACCCGTACACATCGTTGATGGCCCGGCTATAGAAGCAGGAAGTGGGTTAACTGTTATTGGGAATGTAGCGATACATCCCGTTGGCAGTGTATAAGTAATGGTAGGTACACCTGCACCTACACCAGTTACAACTCCCGTTCCGGAAACCACCGTAGCCCACAACGAATTACTGCTTGTCCAGGTACCACCACTGGTAGCATTGGTCAGCGTTGTGCTTGAAGCCACACATACTGTTGATGCGCCCCCTATTGCGGCCGGGTTCGGATTAACAGTTATCAGCTTAGTGGCGATACAGCCTGTTGGCAATGTATAAGTAATTGTCGCAGTACCTGCACTCACACCCGACACAACACCTCCGCCGGAGATGGTTGCTACGGTCACATTGCTCGTACTCCAGCTGCCTCCGGTTGTTGCATCTGTCATAGTGGTTGTTAAACCAACACATACTGATGATGCCCCGACTATTGCAGCCGGGTTTGGATTTACAGTCATTGTATGTACCGCGAAACATCCTGCTGGTAATGTATAAGTCATTGTAACTGGCCCTGCATTAACACCGGTCACTACACCAGTTCCTGCGCCAATAGTGGCTGTAGTTGTATTGCTGCTACTCCAAGAGCCTCCCACTGTCGCATTGCTCAGTGTTGTTGTCAGTCCGACACAAACTGCACCTGCGCCGGTTATTGAGGCCGGGGTTGGATTAACCGTAAATGGTATTACGCTGAAACAACCGGTTGGCAAGGTATAACTGATGGTAAGTGAACCGGCAAGAATACCTGATACTATACCTGAGCCTGTGCCAACCGTAGCCAATGTAGTATTACTGCTGCTCCATACACCACCCGTTGTGGAATTGGTCAATGTTCTTGTAAGGCCTTCACATACATTAGGCGTACCGGCTATAGCCGCAGGATTTGGATTAACTGTAAATGTAATAGATGAAGTACATCCAACATTACCACATATTATAGTTACCGTACCGGCAGTTATTCCGGTCACGATACCTGTAGAAGACCCTACTGTAGCTATCGCTGTATTCGAACTGCTCCATGTAACACCTGAAAGCGTATTAGTCAATAAAGTAGTTGAACCAACGCACACAGATGGCGTGCCACCTATAGCCGCCGGAGTAGCAATAACAGTAATTTGTTTAGTTGCTATACAGCCGGTAGGCAATGTATAAGTAATAGTAGGCGTACCCGCAGCCACACCGGTTATTATACCCGAACTTGTACCTGCTGTTGCTTCAGTTACATTGCTGCTCGTCCATGTGCCGCCACCTGTTGGGTCTGTAAATGCTGTAGTAGCACCCGTACATACCGTGCTGCTGCCAACTATTGCGGCTGGCAGTGCGTTGACAGTAACGGTAGTTGCTGTTGCACAACCTGTAGGTAATGTATAACTGATTACTGATGTTCCTGCCGATACCCCAGACACAACACCTGTAGAAGAACCTACTGTCGCAACCGCCGTATTTACACTTGTCCATGTGCCGCCAGAGGACGCACTGGCAAGTGTCGTGGTAAGTCCTGCGCATACATCGGTAGTACCGGTAATAGATGACGGAAGCGGGTTGACCGTAACCGTCGCCGTGCCGGTCATATTATTAGTACAGGTAGTAGTAGTATTTGTTGCCACTACATTGTAAGTACCTGCGCTCGTGCTTGGGGCAAAGCTGATAACGCCCCCTGTGCCTGAAATCGCACTGCCTGATGGCGAGCCACTCAGCCACAATTGATAGCTCACACCGCTTTGTGAATTTGCCATCCCAATCGTTACACCTGTGCTGCCTGCGCAATATGCACCGCCACCTGTTACCGCATATGCCGTTGGCAGTGGGTCTATGGTGATGATTGCGCTGCCCGTCATCATATTAGTACAGGTAGTAGTCGTATTTGTTGCTTCTATAGTATAAGTCCCTGCCGCTGTTTGGGCACCCATATCTATTGCGGCAAATGTGCCGGCAACCGGGCTGCCTGTTGGCGAACCATTATGATATAATTGGTAGCTAACCCCGCCCACAGAATTAGAAAGGAACACATGGATACCTGCCCCACCCGAGCAATAGCTGCCTGTACCCAAAACAGTATAAGCAGTAGGCAACGGGTTCACAACAAATGTTGCCGTATTAGCGCTTGCCGGATAACTGGTGCAACCTAACGAATTAGTGATTGCCGTAATGGTTACTGTTGTAGAACCTGTATTGGTTAACAGCGATGATGGTATATTAAATGTACCTGTGCTCGCACCCATGGTTAACGTAGCTGTATTAGCAGTAGAACTGTTAGCACCGCTCAGGTTATAGGTAACAGTAAAACTTGCCGTACCCAGTGTTGTGGAATTTACGTTCACGGCTATGCCATTGCCAAGACATGGGTCAAGAGCAGTAGGTGATGTGAAATTCGTAATATCCGGAACTGCGTTAACAGTTATTGGTGTCGTAGCTGTACAACCTGCCGGAAGTGTATAAGTTATAGTCGGGTTACCTGCCGATACACCGGTAACAACACCGGAGGATGTACCTACTGTTGCCTGACCTGTGTTACTGCTACTCCATGTACCGCCGCCTGTAGCGTCTGTCAGTGTTACTGTAGAACCAACACATACTGTTGTTGTACCTGTAATGGCCGCAGGGGTCGGGTTAACCGTAAATGGCTGAACAGCATAACAGCCTGCAGGTAATGTATATGATATAGTCAATGCTCCTGCGGCAATGCCCGATACAATACCCGATCCGGTACCTACCGTAGCCATCGATGTGTTGCTGCTTGTCCACACACCGCCCGCTGTGGCATCTGTCAATGTTGTTGTCAAACCAACACATACGCCACTGGCACCTGCTATAGCAGCCGGAGTCGGGTGAACTGTCAACGCTTTTACAGCAATACAACCCGCTGGCAATGTATAGGTAATATCTACAGTACCTGCCGTTACACCGGTTACTACACCTGTTCCCGCAACCACAGTAGCGTTACCATTACTGCTGCTCCATGTACCGCCGGTCGATGCATTTGTAAGGGTTATTGTAGCACCTTCACATACTGTTGAAGAACCGCTTATCGCAGGTGGCGTTGGATTAACTGTAAATGGAGTCGTAGCAATACAACCTGTCGGCAATGTATAAGTAATATTAACTGTACCCGCCACATTACCGGTCACATCACCGGTACCGGATACTACACTTGCCAATGTCGGGTTGCTGCTCGTCCACGAGCCACCTGCTGTCGCATTAGTAAGAGTTGTGGTCAGTCCTTCACACACATTTGTCGTGCCGCCTATCGCTGCAGGTAATGGATTAACCGTTACAACCACTGTGTTAAGGCAACCCGTTGCGAGTGTATAAGTAATTGTTGGCGTTCCCGCAGATATACCCGTTACAATTCCTGTCGCTGCTATTGAGCCTTCCGCTGGGTTACTACTGCTCCATGTACCACCACCTGTGCCATTGCTCAGGGTAGTAGCAGAGCCCACACACACCACCGCAGTACCTGTTATCGCAACGGGTGTAGTATTCACTGTAAATGCCGTTGTTGCAAAGCAACCAGTTGGCAGCATATAGGTAATGGTAAGCGTTCCCGCTGCCACACCTGTCACCGTTCCTGATGCCGAACCTATGGTAGCTTTAGAAATATCACTGCTGCTCCATGCACCTCCGCCGGTACCGTTGGTCAGCGTAGTGGTCAATCCTTCACACACATTTGTCGTGCCGCCTATTGCAGCCGGGTTTGGATTGATCGTCACTACCGCCGTATTAATGCAGCCCGTAGGTAATGTATACGTTATGGTGGCATTGCCTGCCGCAACACCTGTTACTACGCCCGTACCTGCCACCACCGATGCCGTGCCCGGAGCACTACTGCTCCATGTACCGCCAGCTGTTGGGTCTGTCAGTGTTGACGTAGCGCCGATGCATATACTCAATGTTCCGGATATGGCTGCAGGGTTCGGATTAACAGTTATCTGCTGCGTTGCATAGCAACCGGTAGGCAATGTGTAAGTAATATAAGGTGTTCCCGCCGATACGCCGGTTACCACACCTGTGCCCGCTACTACTGTCGCCTCACTCGTATGGCTGCTGCTCCATAAGCCGCCGCCTGTACCATTTGTAAGTGTAGTAGTAAGCCCCGCACAAACATCCATTGGTCCGCCGCCTATTGCGGCAGGGTTGGCATTAACAGTTACGGTCACAAACGAAAAACAACCTGTACCCAGAGTATAGGTAATATCAGCTGTTCCCGCAGATACACCGGTAACAATACCTGTACCACCCACAGATGCCACGCCTGGCGTACCGCTGCTCCAGCTGCCGCCACTCGTAGCGCTGCTCAATGTTGTGGTAAACCCTATGCATACATTCAATGTTCCGGCTGGGGTAGCTGGATTTGGGTTAACCGTCAAGACTGCGGTTGCCCTTGCACTGCTGGCGCAAGACGTAGTAGCATCAACCGCCTCAGCATAATAAGTTGTTGTAACAGTTGGTGCTGTAACCGCAAGTACATTGCCTGAACCGAGGAATCCGCTCCCTACAGCCGCATTGTACCAATTGATTGTAGCGCCACCTGATGGTGTCGCTGACACAGAACTGTTTGTACCTGCGCAGACCACATTCCCCGATGAAGATGTAACCGTGGGAAGAGAATTAACCGTAACAACAGTAGCCGCGAAGCAACCCGTGGGGAACGCATACGTTATATTCGAGTTCCCGGCAGAAACGCCTGTCACCGTACCGGTTGCGGAACCTATAGTTGCTACACCAGTGTTAGAACTCGTCCATACTCCGCCACCCATGGCCGCTACCAGATTTGTAGTAGAGCCAATACATACAGAGGCGGTTCCCGTAATCGCCGAAGGCGTAGCATTCACAGTCACCACTGCTGTTGTAACACCTCCACATGAATGGGTATAACTGATAGTCACCGTTCCTGCAGCTACACCGGTAACAACACCAGTAGCAGAACCTACCGTAGCAAAACCGGTACTGCTGCTGCTCCATACCCCACCAGTTGTAGCACTGCTTAAAGTTGTTGTTGCCCCTTCACAAACAGTAAGGGTTCCGGTAATCGGCATTGGATTAACAGTTACATTTATTGTTGTGTTTTGCGAAAAAGTTCCATCTGATACCTGTATCGTAAAGGCATCTGTTCCGGAAAATCCAGATGTTGGCTGATAGGTAGTTGTGACAGTAGGAGTGACATTGGTGCCGACTGGAGCAGATGTTGGGAAACCACTTAAAGATCCATTTGAAGGGCCGGATACAACAGACCAAGTATATGTTCCCGTACCACTTGATGCTGCAAGAAGGGAATTTATGGACGTAGGGCTGGAATTTTTACATACAGTTAAATTCTGTGAACTACCATTATCAAACAGCGCTGGCAGTGCAAAGAACATTCCAAACCAGTTAGAACCAGCTCCATTAGTTGCTACGGTAACACTATTAATAACACCGGATATCTCAACAACAGCGCTGGGTTGGGAAGTACCAGGATGAATAAGTAAACCTCCGGAAGCAGTTGCCATGCTAAGGTGACACCCCGAAGTAGTCGGGCCGATAATATTAGCGCCTGTTATAGGATAAAAAGAACCGTTGATACTATATGTGAAGTCTCTTGGAGGAGCCGCACCACCAAATTGGGACGGAATACGCAAAGATGCAACAGGTGAGGAAAATGTATAGGTATATCCACCGCCGTTAGGAGAGAAATATGGGTCTGCATTACCTCCGCAAAACGGCGCAGCGGATGCTCCCCCGAATGGTGATACTGTTACAGTTACTCCTGCAACAGTCGTCACACCTGAACCTAATGTGATTTGATTATAGGTTTGCCCAATTACCGGTGCACTAAAAAATACTATTAATGCTAGAAGAAGGGCTTTAACAAACCTATTTCCTTTCACATTTTTTTCACAATACGGCAGTTGTAAGAATAGATTTCCTAATCTCATGAGTTTAGCTTTTAAAATAGAGCGGGAAAATAGTAAAAATTATTCACAAATAGCTAATTTTTAGTATGTTATTGCAATATAAAAAATATAAAGAAGTTTATATCTCGTATAATTATATGCAATTTAACTAAGCACTTTCCTTAAAACGCAAAAAAACACATAGAAATATCAACAAATGTTGTCAGGGCCATTTTTGTCACATACAGGAAGATTCAACTATGCTAATAGTCGTTATTTATAGAATTTGAATGACATATGAAGCTATGTAAACTGTTAATCCACTCCAGATTCAACCAACTCACGCAGTTTCCATGAAGTTACTTTATCAATGCCGGCGCTATAGGTAATTTCTTTAAGGCTGTCTTTCGTAAGCGCTTTAAAAAACACACAGGCAATCAGATAAGATCCTTCTTTAGATGGGTGGCTATCACCCGCACCCATGTATAAGTTTATTTCCGGGTACTGCTGTTTACACAGCTCAAAATAATGGCCCACTTCAGCCACACTTGCACCTATTTTAGTAGCAAGGCTATCTTGTTCTTTCTTAAATACGGCAAATTCATCACCGCTGCTCAAAAAGCTATCAGAGCAGGCAGCGTTTGCCGGTAGCTCCATTCGCTGACCAGGGTCGAATGCCATTCTCCTGAATATAGCGTCAGAGAGCCCATAGGTAAAACAATATTTCTGTGGGTATTCCTGTAGAGCATAGTTCTGGTACAATATCGTCTTTCCGTTCCGCGCCCTTATCAGGCTATCAAAATAGATAATAGCAGGCGCTACCCAGTACTTTCTTTGTTCGGGTATCAGCACAGGTATTGTACTTTCCTGTAGTATCACTGCGGTCCAGCTTTTACTAAGTATCTTTTCTACGGCAGGAGTAGTCTCCCCTTTCTTTACCCGCATCGAGTTACCGGAACTTTTCTGATCCACTCTGAACTTCGCGTGACCCGTTAGTGTGCTTCCATCAGCAGTCACCTGCTCTATCTTCATTTTTATTTTCCTCTCATCAATCATTTTCTGCACGGTCTGCGGCATCTGATTATCGCTGGTTTGGGTATTACCTATAAACAGGATACTCTTTTCCTGCGCAGGGCTCATATAAAAAGTAGATAACAGCAGAACGGAAATGACAAAAAATTTCATAGTCTTTTGGAATAAAATGTACACAGTTATATCTGGTTAACCGAAAAATCACTCACCTCTCTTATAGCTCAAAGTCAATACCCGTATAGTTATGCGGTGTTATGGCCTTAAGTTCTTTCTTCAACTTGCCGGTTATCTTCAGCGTATCTATAAACTCATGTATATCCTGCTTCGTGATACTTGCTTTGCCACGAGTCAGCGCTTTCAATGCCTCATACGGCTGTGGATAATTCTCGCGGCGCAGCACAGTCTGTATGGCTTCGGCCACCACTGCCCAGTTACGCTCCAGGTCATCATCCATGCGTTGCTTGTTGAGCAGTAGTTTACCCATGCCCTTTTCTATCGAGCGCAGAGCGAGGAAACTATGACTGAGCGGCACACCCACATTGCGCAATACGGTACTATCTGTAAGGTCGCGCTGCAGGCGGCTTATGGGTAGTTTGGCGCTCAGGTGTTCGTAGAGTGCATTGGCTATGCCTAGGTTACCCTCCGCATTCTCAAAATCTATGGGGTTCACCTTATGCGGCATGGCGCTGCTACCCACCTCGCCTGTCTTTACCTTCTGCTTAAAATACTCCATCGAAATGTATTGCCACACATCTCTGCACAGGTCTATGAGTATAGTATTGATGCGTTTCAGTGCATCAAACTGGGCGGCGAGGTTGTCGTAATGCTCTATCTGGGTGGTATACTGCATACGCTCCAGCCCCAGTTTCCTGTTCACAAAATCATTACCAAACTTCTCCCAGTTTATCTGCCCGAAAGCAACATGGTGTGCATTGAAGTTGCCTGTGGCTCCGCCAAATTTTGCTGCAAACGGAATGTTGAGCAATTGGTCTATCTGCCCCTCCAGCCGCTCCACAAATACCATGAATTCTTTACCAAGGGTTGTAGGCGATGCAGGCTGCCCATGGGTGCGTGCCAGCATGGGTATGCTTTTCCACTCTGTAGCCATATGATACAGTTGCAGATGGGTATTCAACAGCAAAGGCAGGTATTGTTCTTCAAGCGCTTCTTTCCATAACAACGGTACAGCGGTATTATTAATATCCTGCGAGGTGAGCCCGAAATGTATCCACTCCACGCTGTCCCCCGCCCCCATTGCCTGTAACTTCTCTTTCAGAAAGTATTCAACGGCCTTTACATCATGGTTGGTAGTCTTCTCGATGCCTTTTATTTTCACAGCGTCCTCTTCAGTAAACTGTTCGTATACCGCCCTGAGCTTTGCGGGTTTCAGTTTCGCAGGCAGCGATATTACTTTTTTCTCAGCAAGGAAAAGAAAATACTCTACCTCTACCCGCACCCGGTATTTAATGAGGCCGTATTCAGAAAAATAAGGCGCGAGTGTGGCAAGTTGTGAGCGGTAGCGCCCGTCTATGGGGCTGATGGCAGTAAGTGCGTTGAGGTCCATGCGGCAAAGATATAACAAACCGCACAGGCTTCGTAACTGTCTAGCCCTTCACTTCATCAAGCGCTGTATCTATCTTTCTCAATTGTTTTTGCAGTGTTTCACGTAGTTCGTGCAGTGTTTCCCGGTCCAGGTCGTCCACATGGCCGTTTTCACCAAACCCCAGCTTACGCTTGAGTTTGCTTAGTTTCCGCCGGGTCTCAGCACCCTCTGTAGGCGCATACAGCATCCCGACTACTGCCCCCACCACGAAACCGGCTGAAATAGTATATAATATTTTGCGTGCCTTGGTCATAGCTGTTCGTTTAGCTGCTTAAAACTTAATTTCCTCAAGCCGGTCGTTCACTTTGGTCAGCTGCTTTTGCAGCACATCCTTTATTTCCTCTAGCGAATCCCGCCCTTCGTCAATACTGTCATTCACCAGTCCCGCCAGCTTTTTGCCTTTTTTCATAAGACGACGCCTTGTTTCTGCACCTTCTTCAGGCGCATACAAAACACCTATTGCCGCACCAACAGCCAAACCCGCACCTACCGCCAATAACACTTTTGATAACCCGTTCATAAAAAACAATTTTAGTATGAAAATCAGGATACAAAAATAGTGCCCGCATTGTTAGCCAATAATGATACTCATCAGCCTACGCTATGATACACATCACAATTGTATGTAGGATCGGATTTTCTTTCCTGCAAAAAAGAAAAGCTCCATGTTAACGAAATTGATTTATCATGCATCGAATGATAGATTCCGATGACCGAATTTGCAATTGACGGAAAAACGTTATATTAAACCTTAAAAATACCGCACCCAAAGGCGGCGGCCACCATAGTTAAGTCCCTTTTTATAGTGTGCCTTGGGGTGATAATTAGTACTCCAGTTCTTATGTGCCGGCCTGCGCCATAGGCACGAAGAAAAAAGTGCGGTAACCAATACTAGCAGCAAAACTTTTACGAGGGTGTTCATGAGCAACTATTCTTTCAGCAAAGAAAATAAAATAAATCTAATGTTGTACGCTTTGCCCGTTTTTTATAGCTACCGATAGGGTAAAGGCGTTATTTCGGCTCTTCTTTTGGCGGCTCAGTAGGTGCAGGTGGCTCCGATGGCGGGGCTTCCTGCGGTGGGGCTTCCTGTGGTGGGGCTTCCTGCGGTGGGGCTTCCTGCTGGGGTGCAGGCTCCTGTGGCTCGGGCTCCTGTGGTGATTCTTCAGGAGCATCCTTACCTTTTCCTTTGTCTTCACCCTTACTTTCGTCCTTTTTCTTTTGTTTATCCTTCTTGCTTTCTTTTAGCTTTTTATTCGGATCTAGGTGGTGCCTGCTTATCTTCTTCTGCTCCTTTTTCGGCCTGTTCTTGAACTCGGTATGTCCCGAATTCCATAGTTGCTCCCTGTCATGGCGCTTATGCAGGAACCTGTATATCCAGCTTTTTTTGTGTGCCTTCTTCTTCTTTTTGTCCTTTTCCTTAGCCACCGATTCCAGCGGTGAACATGCAAGCAGCATTAAAAAAGTGATAAGTATGGCAATGATCCTCTTCATAAGCAGTTTTCTGGCTGCAAAAATAACATAAAAACATTAAGTAAGGTATAATAAGGATTACCTAATTTCGCCGCAAAATCAATTTCCTATGAAAAGAATGTTAAGTGCGCTGTTCATCGCTATGATGTTGGGCCCTTTATTCAGTTACGGGCAGAAGGCGGAAGAAGAGAAAATAAAAATAGGAAAGACCGAAGCTTCTGGCTTTGTGGCAACAAGCAAGTATGATAAAACGCAGATTGAGGAGGCGCTTGCAGCAGAACTGGCTAAAGCCGGACTAAAGAAACCGGGGAGCAAAAAGAAATTCAAAACCTATAAGGAAGTAGACTGGCAGGCAATAAGCCCCGCTAAAATAGATGTGTACTACAAAGTGGCTAAAAAGAAACGCCGCACCAAAGTGTATTTTGTGGTATCCAAAGGGTATAACAACTTTGTAACCTCAGCCAATGATGCCGCTATTGCAGCTAGCATTACCTCCTTCCTGGGGCAGGTAGATGCCGCCGCCGCCCTTAACGAGGAAATAAAGCGCAAGGAGCAGGAAGTAAAGGCCATGAACGAAAAACTGGAAAAAGAAAAAGCTGCCATGCAGAAAGCCGAAGATGAAAAAAAGAAAAAGGAGCAGGAAATAGAGGCGATGAAAAAGGGGAAGTAGCAAAAAACTTCTTTTCAAAATCTACCATTTACTATTTACTTTTGGCATAGTCTTTTTCGCAAAGAAGTAGGTTTCGCTGACTTACGACTCACGACTCACGACTTACGACTAAATAAATGAGCGAATACATAGTTTCAGCACGCAAGTACCGCCCCCAAACGTTTGATACGGTTGTGGGGCAGGAGCATATCACTACTACGCTTAAAAATGCCATAAAGAACCAGCACCTGGCACACGCGTACCTGTTCTGCGGGCCACGTGGTGTCGGCAAGACAACTTGTGCGCGCATCCTGGCCAAGACCATCAATTGCGAGTCGCCCACGCCCGATATGGAAGCCTGCGGCACCTGCAATACCTGCGTTAGTTTTAAGAACAATACCTCTTTCAATGTTTTTGAACTCGATGCCGCCAGCAACAACTCCGTAGATGATATACGCGAACTGACCAATCAGGTTCGCTTCCAGCCGCAGCAGGGCAGGTACAAGGTATATATAATTGATGAGGTGCATATGCTCAGCGCAGCGGCATTTAATGCCTTCCTGAAGACGTTGGAAGAACCACCACCCTATGCCATCTTCATCCTTGCAACTACCGAGAAACACAAGATACTCCCCACCATCCTCAGTCGGTGTCAGATATTCGATTTTAAACGTATAACCACCCACGATATAGTTGCCCACCTGCAAAGCATTGCCGTAAAGGAAAGCATGGTGGCGCAGGAGGCCGCCCTGCATATCATATCGCAAAAAAGTGAGGGATGCATGAGGGATGCCCTCTCCATGCTCGACAGGATAGCCAGCTTCACCAATGGTATGCTTACCTACAGCAATACCATGGAGCACCTCAACCTGCTGGATGCGGACTTCTACTTCCAACTTACAGATGGCATGCTCAGCCAGGATGTGGCAGGTACCCTGCTGCAGTTAGACAAGGCGCTCGAAAAAGGTTTTGAGGGTGATGTCATCATCAGCGGCCTTGCAGAGCACTTCCGCAACCTGCTGCTGTGCAAAGATGCCCGAATGGCAAAATTGCTGGATGTGCCCAACGACTTCCGCCCTATATATAACGAAAAAGCAAATCAATCTCCACCGTCATTCATCCTCTCCGCACTGAACGTCATTAACGACAGTGAGCTGAACTACAAGACCGCTACCAACAAGCGCCTCCATGTAGAGATGTGCATGATTAGGCTGTGTTTTTTATTACAAAGCCTCAAGCCCAATGCCACTCCCCTCTCCTTTGGTGAGGACCAAGGGGAGCCCGTAAAAAAAAACACCAGTAGTATAGAAATCGCTCCACTGGCTAAAAACGAATATCTAAATACCACTTCAACAAACAATGATAAAATAATTGAAAATCATAGAGTTGAAGAAAATAAGATAATAAACGCCACCCCTCTTCCAGAACCGGCAAAACCTATTCACCAACCCATAGAAAAGAACTCATTACCGGCTCCGCTCCCCACAGATCCCCCCAATACTTCCGGCTCCCCGGCAAGAGGCCGACGACTGAGCAAGGGCATGCTTTCCGACATTGATGCGAGGATAATCCAGGCATCTGAGCAACTGGAAGACGAGAAAAAAGAGCTCACCGAAGAAATGGTGAACACCCTTTTCGAGCAGTATAAACAACAGCTAAAAGCAGCAGATAAAAATGTAATATTTGCCCAGTTCTGCATGATGCGGGTAGAAGTATTGCCGCCCGACGAAGTACGCCTTATTTCCCCTACCGAGTTGACAGACACCTATGCCCGCGAGCAGCGCACCCATCTTTTGGACTATTACCGGGAGGCTACTAAAATACTAGTGCGCATCACCACACACATACAGGAAGATGAGGCCACTAAAAATGCGCCTAAGACCGTAATACTTAGTAAGAGCGAAGTATTTGACGCAATGGTGCAAAAAAACCCTGCCCTTGGTAAACTTAAAGACGGGTTGGGAATGAGTATCGAATATTAGTCATATACGGCGAAGCAATTCCTAATTCCAACTAAAAAAATTACTTTTGACATCAAAATATACGAAAACATATGGCGGAAGCGATACGTATGCCTTTACTCAGCGATACCATGAAGGAAGGTGTAATTGCGGAATGGCACAAAAAGGTGGGTGATACTGTTAAATCGGACGACATAATAGCCGAAGTGGAAACCGACAAGGCCACCATGGAAGTCATGCCATATGTGGATGGTACGCTTTTGTACATAGGTGTAGAAAAAGGAAAAGGCGTTCCGGTAAATGGCATTATGGCCATCATCGGCAAGCCGGGAGAAGATTTTCAGGCTATTCTTAACGCAGAGAACGGGGGATCTGCCCCGGCAGCAGCTGCAGCCCCTCCGCCCACTGCACAACCTCAACAAGCCCCACAGACTACAGTTCCCGTAGCGGCACCAGTGCCTGCTGCAACCGCCCCTGCTCCGGTGCAGGCTACCGACGATCGGATTAAGGCATCGCCCCTGGCGAAAAAAGTAGCACAGGAGAAAGGTGTAGACATACAGGCAATAAAGGGCTCCGGTGATGGTGGCCGCATCATTAAGCGTGATGTGGAGACTTATACTCCGGCTGCCGCGCCACAAGCACAAAAGGCGACAATGCCTATGGTACAGGCTATGCCAGCTGGCCAGGAAGGCTACACCGATACTCCCAACTCACAAATGCGCAAGATTATAGCGCAAAGGCTTGGAGAAAGCAAATTCAGTGCACCGCATTTCTATCTGCGCATGACCATGACTATGGACAAAGCCATAGAAGCCCGCAAAGCCATAAATGAGGTATCGCCCGTAAAAGTATCCTTTAATGACCTCGTTATAAAGGCGTGCGCCATGGCACTGCGCCAACACCCGGCAGTAAACAGCTCTTGGATGGGCGATTTCATCCGTCAGAACCACCATATACATATCGGCGCAGCAGTAGCGGTAGATGAGGGCCTGATAGTACCGGTAATAAAATTTGCCGACCAGAAGTCGCTGTCACAAATAGCGCAGGAAGCCGGCACTTTGATTGACAAGGCCCGAACCAAGAAGATACAACCACACGAATTCACCGGCAATACATTCACCATCTCCAACCTCGGCATGATGGATATAGATGAGTTTACTGCCATCATCAACCCACCCGATAGCTGCATACTGGCAGTGGGCAAAATCACCCCAACCCCTGTTGCAGAAAATGGTCAGGTGGTAGTTCGCCAACTCATGAAGGTGACTTTAAGCTGCGACCACCGTTCAGTCGATGGTTCAGTAGGCGCGAAATTCCTGCAAACGCTGAAAACGTTTATTGAGAATCCGGTGACGATGATTGTGTAATAGAATAACGAAACTTTACTAATAGCCGGAACCTAAACAGTTCCGGCTATTTCGCTTTTATAGATACATAAAAAAAGCGGCCAATACCTGGCCGCTATACAATATAAAAATCAGGAGTGAAATTATGCCAAAGTTGCAGAAACAACCACTTTTTCACAATTGAACAGCTTGCCGACCAGACAACCGGCATGGGCCTCATCTACACACTGCTTAAACTGCTCTGCACTGATTCCGGGCACTTTTCCGGTCACGGTAAGCTCACTTTTGGTGATTGTACCGTTCTCAAGTGTTATATCGCATTTTGTCTCCAGGTGTTCCGGTGTAAAGTTAGCTGCCCCAAGCACAAACGACAGCTTCATAGTATAGCAACCAGCATGTGCCGCGGCTATCAGTTCTTCAGGGTTTGTACCTATGCCTTCCTCAAAACGGCTCTTCCATGAATACTGAGTCTTGTTCAGTACGGTGCTTTGCGTGGTCAGGTTACCACTGCCTTCTTTACCCGAACCGTTCCATATAGCTGTTGCGTTACGTTTCATATTTATATGTTTTTTAGAACGGCAAAGATAAGTGTCTGTACCTATTTCCGAATAAGATTTTCCTATATCCAAATATCTAATTCCTAATTCCCGGTTCCTAATCCCTGATTCCTTACTATCTTAGCTGCCCTTATGCAAAAAATTCTGGTCGCCAATCGTGGCGAAATAGCCATGCGGGTTATGCGCACGGCAAGGGAAATGGGGATAAAAACAGTCGCTGTGTTCTCAGAGGCCGATAGGAACATGCCATTTGTGCGTTATGCTGATGAAGCTGTATGTATAGGCCCTGCCCTGTCTTCACAATCATACCTTAGAGGCGAAAAAATAATAGCCGCCGCAAAAGCTACCGGCGCACAAGGCATACATCCCGGCTATGGTTTTTTGAGCGAGAATGCTGCTTTTTCCGCGGCGGTAGCTGATGCCGGCCTCACCTTCATCGGTCCTTCCGCCCATTCTATCGAAACTATGGGCAGCAAAATAGCCGCCAAGCAGTCTGCAAAAAAGTTCAATGTACCCATGGTGCCCGGTACCGAGGAACCGATAACTGATGTGACCGAAGCACGCAAAATAGCCAACAGCATAGGCTACCCTATCCTGGTAAAGGCATCGGCAGGCGGCGGCGGTAAGGGTATGAGGATTGTAAATAATGACGGCGAGTTTGAAGAACAGATACGCGCCGCAAAGAGCGAAGCGCTGAGTGCCTTTGGCGATGATGCCGTTTTTATAGAAAAGTTCGTAGCCTCGCCAAAACACATTGAGATACAACTGATAGGCGACCAGCATGGCAATTATGCCTACCTGTTTGAGCGGGAGTGCAGCATACAGCGCCGCCACCAGAAACTGGTGGAAGAAGCACCATCAAGTTGCCTGACACCGGAGATTCGCAAAAAAATGGGCGAGTGCGCAGTGGACGTAGCCCGCTCATGCAACTATTATGGAGCAGGCACAGTGGAGTTCCTGGTGGACGAAAAACTAAATTTCTACTTCCTCGAAATGAACACCCGCCTGCAGGTGGAGCATTGCGTTACGGAAATGATAACCGGCATAGACCTGGTGAAAGAGCAAATAAACGTGGCCCGTGGCAATAAGCTGTCCTTTTCACAGGATGATTTGAAAATAAATGGCCATGCTGTAGAACTGCGGGTATGCGCCGAAGACCCGTTCAACAACTTCCTCCCTGACACCGGCAGGCTGGAAATGTACCTGCCGCCCAAAGGGCCCGGCGTACGTGTGGATGATGGCTATGAGGAGGGGATGGAGATACCCGTATTCTACGACTCCATGATTGCCAAGCTGGTAGCCCATGCCGATACGCGGGATGGGGCTATAGCCCGTCTTTGCAGGGCTATAGATGAGTTCCACATCAAAGGCATTCAGACCACCCTGCCATTTGGCAAATGGGCGGTGCAGACCGAACCTTTCCGCACAGGTAACTTTGATACTAAGTTCATCGAAAACTACTTCAAACCCGAATACCTGTTTACCGAAAATTCTGAAACGGAAGAAGTTGCGGCATTACTTGCAGCAGAAATGTGGGAAAGCAGCAGCAAACACCAAAATAACAAGCCTGCAATGCAGAATGTGGTAAGTAAATGGAAGATAAACCAGCGGTGATCGGGCGTTAAAAATCCATTAATATTCAAATCAGGTATTATTTTATCGCTAATAATGTCGTAACTTGTAGCTAATAAAAAATACCGTTATGGCAGCAGAAAATGATAAATTCATGCAGGGTGCCGGAAACGCCCCCGAACATCATTCCTGGATTGACGACATTACTGATGACCTGAAAAAGGTGAACACAGAATTTCCCTTATCAGGTGGCGAAACAGATGAAGACTTGGACAAGGCTCTGACCGATGATGAAAAGACCTCATTCTTCGACGACCTCGACACCGAATTCCCCCTTTCAGGCGGTGAAATCGAAAGGTAGGGAATGACTGACTGTAGGTTGCTTTGCTGAAATTGCTGTGTAATCACAACAATGGTTTTCTGTTTTTTTCCAAAAAATCGTATATTGCATTACATTAAATACAGCTACTATGGCAAACGAAAATGAAAACATAAAGCCGGAAGGCGGTGAGAACCATGAAGAGCCAAAGCATGAGTCATGGTTTCAGCACATTGTTAACGAAATAAAAGAGGAAATAGCAGAACTAACTGAAGAAGCTCAGCAGATGGATCCCGATGATTTCTCGGTAATTGGAGATGGGAAAGTTCACCATGTCCATAACCACCGTCACGACCACGATAATGACAATAAAGAGGCGGAAAAAAAGTAACTGCTCCCCTTTTACAAATAACTTCAAAAACCCCGCTATGCGGGGTTTTTTGTCCGTTTTTGCACATAATCATTCTCCCGCCAAATCAGCTTATCTTCGCATTAACGAATGATTTCCCCCGCCTCCATACAGGAAGTAATGAACCGCGCCGATATTATCGACGTTATAGGGCAGTTTGTGCGACTGAAGAAACGCGGGGCGAATTATATGGCCAATTGCCCTTTCCATAATGAGAAAACACCCTCATTCAACGTTTCTCCTGCAAAGGGCATCTATAAGTGTTTTGGCTGTGGTAAAGCAGGCAATGTGGTCACATTCCTTCAGGAGCATGAGAAGCTCACCTACCCTGAAGCTATCCGCTGGCTGGCCGACCACTATAAAATAACAATTGAAGAATCAGAACGCACACCCGAGCAACAGCAAAAACAACTGGCTGAAGAAGGTTTACGCATACTGAATGAATATGCTGCCGGTTATTTTCACGATACATTGCTGAACACCGAGGAGGGGCAACTCATCGGCCTTTCCTATTTCAAACAGCGGGGCTTCCGGAAAGACATAATCGAGCGTTTTAAGCTGGGTTATAATCCTGAGCATGGTGAACATTTCTATCATGCTGCCACCAATAAGGGCTATAAAGCAGATATGCTGGAACGCGCCGGGCTGGTAAAGAACCGCAACGGCAGCTACCACGATGTATACCGCGGGCGGGTCATCTTCCCGATACAGAGCATGACGGGCCGCATACTGGGCTTCGGAGCACGCATACTCAAGAGCAACGATAAAGCGCCCAAGTATATCAATACGCCGGAGAATGAGCTCTATGTAAAAAGCAAGGTACTCTATGGCATGTACCAGAGCCGCTCGGCCATCAGCAAGCTGGATGAATGCCTGCTCGTGGAGGGCTACACCGACGTTATATCACTGCACCAGGGCGGTGTGGAAAATGTGGTAGCCAGCAGTGGTACCTCGCTCACCGAAGACCAGTTGAGGCTAATAGGACAACTGACCAAAAACCTCACCATCCTATACGATGGCGATTCTGCTGGCATTAAAGCAGCCCTGCGCGGCCTGGACATGGCCCTTTCACAAAGCTTTAATGTGCAATTGGTTTTACTGCCTGAAGGAGAAGACCCCGACAGCTATGTGCAGAAGTCAGGATCAGAAAAATTTCACGAATACATAAAAGACCATAAACAGGATGTCATCAGTTTCCGCCTGCAGGTGGGACTTAATGATGCCGGCACAGACCCAGTTAAGCGGTCTAAGCTGGTAAATGAGATTGCCGAAAGTATTTCCCGCATCAACAAAGCGGAAGACTTCTCCCTGCAAACCCACTACACTAGGGAAGCAGCAAGAAAGTTGAATGTAGATGAAGCAGGTCTGATAAACCTAATTAATAAATACATCCGCGACCGCATAGAAACAGAACAACGACATGTACGCCGCGAAGAGGCCATGCCGAAGCCCGAGGCCTTGCCTGTGGAACAGGAGCAGGAAATGAAAATGCCTGCCAAAGACGAACAGCAGGAATGGCAACTTCTTCGGGTGTTAATAGAATATGGGCATCTGCCCTATGAGGGGTTTGAGTCAGTAGCAAGGCTGATAGAAGATCGCATAGAAGCTGATATGCTGGAGGAACCCACCGTACACAGGCTGTTCTTAGAATATTTCCGCCATTACGCCCACTTTGGTGCCACTCCGGAGATGCATTATTTCATCAACCACCCCGAAAAACCTATCCGCGACCGCATGGCATCGCTGCTCCACCCCCGCCAGGACATCAGCACCCAATGGAGTTCAAAATACGGAATAGAGAGTGTAACAGGCACTATGGCTTATGTAGATGATGTAGATAGCACCCTTTCCTATTTTGAACTTAGAAAAATACTGATTATACAGGATGAACTTACCTCAAAGATCAACCAGGTAAAAGACCCGCTGGCACAAAAGGTCATGCAGCAGGAATTCCTCAACCTCCGGCAACTGGAACGGGACATCCTGAAAAAGCACCGCACCGTAGTGTACAAATCACATAAGTATAAGTAAACCTGCAATTGGCACGCATCATATCCTTAGACATTGGAAAAAAACGCACCGGCATTGCCGTCAGCGACCCTCTGAAGATCATCGCATCCGCGCTCGACACCGTTGATACCGGCGAACTCATCGGCTACCTGAAAAAATACATGGCCACCGAACAGGTGGAAAAAGTGCTGGTAGGCTACCCCCTCAATCTCGACAACTCCCCCACCCACGCCACACCCATTGTCGATAAATTCATCATCAAGTTCGGTAACGTTTTCCCTCATCTACCCATAGAAAAAATTGACGAGCGCATGACCTCAAAAATGGCATCACAAGCCATATCAGAAATGGGCCTGAAGAAAAAAGACCGGGAGAAAAAGGAACTCATAGATGCTGTAGCCGCCACCATGATGTTACAGGAATACCTACAAAACACCCCTCGCTATACAGGTAATGGGGAAAAGCCCCTTTAGGGGTTTGGGGTTTAAAACTTAAACCCTACCGTCCACGCTACGTTATTCAGCACTTGGTCTATGGTAGCTACAGGCACAGTTGCCGGGCTGCCTGAGTACACATACTTATTACCCGCACCATCATTATACACAACACTGTAAGGCTGTTCTATACGCTGGTACATACTGCGCACAAAAGCTATATCAGTGAAGAAATGACGGAACCTGAAGCCCATCCCCAGGCTCAGGTCAATACGTTCTGCTGTGTAAGAAAGCCTATTGGCCTTACCATACTCGGTATAGGGGTCACCATAATACCCGACCCCGGCACGCAGCATGAACGATTGTCCCAACCTTGCCTCGCCGCCCAGCCTGAAGTTAGGTGTTCCTTTATAGGTCTTTTTCACCTCTGCATTCAGTGCGTTTTCCTGTTGCTGGTATTCGCTCGTGGTTGTTGCATCAGGTCCTTCAGGAAAACGGAAACGAGTAGAGCTATGGTCCACGTATTCAATATCCGCCGTAATGAAGCCACGTTTGTTCAGCATCAGGGTCGCACTCACTACCCCCTTCCAGGGAGTGGATACACTGTAGTCAAATCTGTTCTGCACCAAGTCTGTGCCCGATAGCATTGCAATATTATACCCCTGGGCATTGGCTGTCATACCCGGATCATACACATCATTGAGTGCATACCATGTAGGCGTATGAAATGATAACCCTGCCCTGAACATATCGGAGAACTTATAGATAGCCCCGAGTTTTGTGTTTATCCCTATCCCGGTAATGTTCACACGCTGCGAATAAGTGAACGAATTAAAATTGTCCGGGTTATTCATATTATTTGGAGCTACCGTTTCTGTGTAGTACGAGTTACGCACATATTTTATAGAAGGTATGCCAAGGGTTATACCCAGCATCAGTTTTTCCTTATAATTCCCCCCCAGCGCTATCACATACTCATTAATACGCCCACGCTCTTCTACATTCTTCAATTGTCTTATCCCTCCCGAAAATGGCACAATAGAATAATACTGGCCGTTCGCATTCTGGTTAATAAGGTATGACTGGTAGCCAATATAGCCCGGCGCATTATTTGGCACGGTGGAGGCTGCATCACCCGGATACATATTTGCGTCCGACTCGAATGCCTGCGACGCAGAACTGGTATTATTATACCCCGAATAAGTGTAATTCCGGTTGTAATCTGCTATCCGGTTCATCCCAAATGCGAATGACACCGCCTTCCAGTCGCGCCGCTCATAGCGCTGCCCTTTGGGGGCGCTGGTAAATACAAACGCCAGATGATTAATATTGAACCGTGTATTATTATCATCTGAACCTTCGCCCGCATATACACCCTTGGCTGAATTGAGCCTTAACGATGGCGTGAACGACACCTCTGAATTACGATATATTCCCAGCCCTGCCGGGTTCACACTCAGCGAGCTGAAGTCACCGCCCACAGAGCCTAGCGCATTCCCAAATCCCATTGACCGGGCAGAACCCTGCACCGTTGTATTTGAAAGGTCGTAGGCCTCGCCTACATCCTGCCCGTTAACTGTGATTGAACCAATAAGTATAGCAGGTAAAAGTAATGATGGTGGTATACGCATATCTTTTAGAATTTATCTTTAGTCGTTAGACCGTGATTAATAAGAAACGTTTAAACCCGATTCTTAATTATAGCAAAAATAGTACCCGCACATCGCCCAAAAATGAAAAAGGCATTATTACAATGGTAACAATGCCTTTTTTATAAGTTCGTTAACAGATTACACTATCTGCGCCCGCCACCACCACCACGGCTACCACCTCCGCCTCCGCTGCTGCGGCCACCACCGCCACCACCACCAAAACTACCACCGCTGCTGCGGCCACCACCAAATCCTCCACCGCTATTAAAGCTGCGTGATGGTGCCGGGCTGCTAAATCCGCCACTCCTGTTTCCGCCGCCGCTGCCAAAACTCCTTGACGGGCTTGGATTGCTGAAACCACCGCTACGCTGCCCGCCAAAATTCCTCGTCCCCCTGTCATAGCCGCGCGAAGGTGCGCCGCCACCGTTTTCGCGATAGCCCCTGCCCGGTTCACCACCCCTGCTATATTCCGGCCTTGCATTCCCACGTTCACTACGAAAAGCCCCGCGAGGGCGTTCGCCGCGGTTGCCCCTTTCATTAAAGCTATTGCCGCCGTTATTATTATACCTGCCGCCGGGTGCGCTCCTTTCGGCTATACCGTTTCTGCCGCCGCCATACGCCCCCCTGTAGCCACGCTGGTTGCCGTTCAATGCCGATGTCCTCAATCCTATTTGGTTGTTGCTGCGCGTGCCATAGCCGCCCGATGCAAGCCTGTTGCCCACCCTGTTGCCTATGCTGTTTTGGCGTGGGCCATAATTGTATCCACGGTTACTGTATCCACGGTTATCTACCCCGCCATAATACCTGTTCCAGTAGCCGTTATTGCAGTTGCCATACCACCCGCCGGCATAATAAGGATAGTTATAGCAGCTATAGAAACCGGGATACCCATACCAGGTATTCCAGCCCCAGTACGAGTTCCAGTATGGGCCGCCAAACCCTACCCCCATACCATAATACGGCCGGTTCCAACCCCAACCCATGCCCATACCCATCCCCCAAGATGGCCCCCAGAATGGATCGTACCAATACGGATTATAAAATGCACTGTAATAACCCATATTATAGAATGAGTAATTAAACCGGTTTATCCGTGTGGCATATGAATAATCGTCATCATCATCTATATAATCCTCAGGGTCGTTGTAGTTCAGGTAGTCGTCCGATGCGTATGCATCATCTGCACCACCTTGCTGCGACCGCTCCGTGCCGCTATTGCTTTGTTCTTTGGCTTGCCTGCTTTTACGCTGGTCTTCGCCGGTCGAATAAATATCATCAACCTGCGCATACCCTGCAGCCACAAATCCTGTCAACAATGTCCCAATCAATAAGAGGCGTTTCATCCTAATAGTTTTTAAGTGAAAAAGCATAGTGAAATTACTACATTTGCACAACTTTAGACGGGCCAAAGAACCCAAAGTTTAGTTATGGCAAAAATTTTAACAAATAGGAAAGATGATTATGCCCAGTGGTATAATGATATAGTTTTGAAAGGTGGCCTCGCAGATTACTCTGCCGTTAAAGGCTGCATGGTCATTAAACCGCACGGCTATGCACTCTGGGAACATATGCGCGATCAACTGGACCGCATGTTCAAAGAAACAGGACACCAGAACGCCTACTTCCCCCTGTTCATACCCAAAAGTTTTTTAAGCAAGGAAGCCGCTCACGTCGAAGGATTTGCGAAAGAATGTGCCGTAGTAACTCACTACCGCCTCAAGAACGACCCCAACGGCGGCGGCGTAATAGTTGACCCCGAAGCAAAGCTGGAAGAAGAACTCATCGTGCGCCCCACTTCCGAAACCATTATCTGGAATACATACAAAGACTGGATACAATCTTACCGCGACCTGCCCCTGCTTATTAATCAATGGGCGAATGTTGTGCGCTGGGAGATGCGTACCCGCCTGTTCCTGCGCACCACAGAGTTTTTGTGGCAGGAAGGCCACACCGCGCACGCTACCCGGGAGGAAGCCATAGAAGAAACAAAGAAGATGCTGGAGGTATATGCCATTTTTGCCGAAGAGTACATGGCACTACCCGTAGTACGTGGTGTTAAAACAGCTAACGAGCGTTTTGCAGGCGCAGAAGACACTTATTGTATAGAGGCGCTCATGCAGGATGGCAAAGCATTGCAGGCAGGCACATCGCACTTCCTCGGGCAGAATTTCGCCAAAGCGTTCGATGTGAAGTTCCAGGATAAGAGCAACAACTACGATTACGTATGGGCAACCTCATGGGGCGTATCTACCCGCCTTGTGGGCGCGCTGGTAATGGCGCATAGCGACGATGATGGTCTGGTGCTGCCTCCTAAAATAGCACCATTGCAGGTGGTGATAGTACCTATATTCAATAAAGATGCCGAAGCACAAGCCAAAATAAGGAAGGTAGCTGAAGACCTGGTGAGCACACTGAGGCAAAACAACATCAGGGTAAAATTTGATGATGATGATAATACCCGCTCGGGCTGGAAGTTTGCAGAGTACGAACTGAAGGGAGTGCCTGTACGCGTAGCCCTCGGCGCCCGCGACCTTGAGAACAATGTAGCCGAAGTGGCCCGCCGCGATACTAAGGAAAAAGCAAGCGTATCGCTTGACGGCCTTGCCGCACACATACTGCAACTGCTCACCGACATACAAAGCAATATGTACCAAAAGGCGCTGCAGTTCCGCACAGACAACACCACCAAAGTGGACACATGGGACGACTTTGTGAAAACGCTCGACGAGAAAGCAGGCTTCGTTTCTGCGCATTGGGACGGCACCCCCGAAACCGAAGAAAAGATAAAAGAACTCTCCAAAGCCACCATCCGCTGCATCCCGCTCAACAATACACAGGAAGAAGGCAAATGTGTGCTTACTGGCAAGCCATCTAAAGAACGGGTGTTGTTTGCGAGAGCTTATTAGTATCGCCATCACTGGTCTCCGCTCCTTGGAATCAGGCGAATCGAAGGGCTTAGGTTGACGGGGAAAAAGAAGAAGCAACATTACGAAACTAAACGGGCTGCTAATGTTATCAGCAGCCCGTTTAGTTTACTTGAGGTTGGAATATTATTCTATTTTTTGGATATTGAACGATGCTTTTCCTTTTGCCTCATTTCCCGAATTGACCGTTACTTCCAGTAGGTACCCTGCACATACCAGATCGGCAATGTCCAACCCAATTATTGTCGACCCCAAATCTACCTGTGTCGTCTTGGACTTAATCGTCTTACCAGCCACGTCCAGCAATCGGTATGTCAGCGATCCTTTCGCCTGGGATGTATATTCGACATTCACTATCGACGAAGCAGGATTGGGAAAAACCTTTAATTGCTGCGCTAACGGATTTACGGACGGTACTCCTAATGTAACCGGCATTGGCTGCAACAAGCCTTGCGTTATCACTACACTCGAAGATGATAGCGTACTTACCATAGTCATTTCGCCAATAGACCATTCAAATTCATCAGAACCTATCACCGCGCTCCCACCGGCTGCATTTAAAATAGAGGGGCCAATACTCTGGGCACATGCTGATGTAGCCCATCCACTAATTATTAATAACGCCAATACTATTTTTTTCATACTCGGAATTTTAAAAATATACAATAATGTCCATTTTGCTGGTGAGGTGTAATAAGTAACCTTCTTTCAATATCCCCACCTCCATTAAAGAAACTCTATTTCGATGTATTATCCCCTTTCAACGGGTTAGGATTGGTCAAAGCATCTATGCTTTTATCAGTTGGCATACCCCACTCTGCTGCATGTATATAATGCCCTTTATAGGTAGGTTCTTTCTCTACAACCGGCACCACACGGTGCGCATTTGCATATTTATCTTGGCGCACACCGGTTACCTGCCAACTCACTTCTACATTCGGTTTGTCTGATTTGATTTTAAATTGATTGCCATTTATTTTTTCAGCAACGATGGCCTGAGAGAATGTACCAATGGACGTCAGTTGGTAACGAAAATCTTTATTCAGGGCTTCGAAGTATTCAGGCATTGTTACGATGGCATCGCCATTTGCGTCAGTAACCACGTTACCATTGTAAATGTTCATCATGTCTGGGCTTTCCACGAAAGAATGATAGAGATATTTATTCTCAGGGTCAAGCGGGTGATCTATTTTGAATGTTCCACTGCCTTTAGCTATCGACCCTGTAATGCTCACATTTCCCTGAAAATATCCGGCAAAAGCTCCCGTGCCGGTAGCACTGCCATATACACCATAGTTGTTCGTTGTCGCGCTGTTAGCAAGACCGTACACGCCGTAATTCTTAGGTCCGGTGCCAGTGGCATCTCCCTTTAACCCATAACCGGCAGAGGAATAAGAACCTCCTTCACACCTGCCTTGTACACCTATAGCCTCAGAACCACTGGCTGTTCCGGGATTGCGCCCAAATACGCCCCTCCAGCCCCCTTCACCATATATACCACTGACATTTGCGGAACTTGAAGCACCATCAGCTACAATTCCGGCTTGATAATATGGTAGAACCCCATAAGTACCTGCACCAGAAACATGAAACTTCGACATAGCAGACGGTGTAATTGTATTTAATCCTACAGCAGTTCCATTATCAAAAATGAGAGAATTCCCCAGTGCTGTTGTACTGGTAAATTTCGCAACATAGTTGGACGTGCCGGTCAGCGAGGGCGCATTCGCCGCATTCAGGGCATACGGCACACTTAACAATTGGCTGGTACCAGCACTGGTATAGCTCGAACCACCTGCCGGGTCTATTTCTACTTCCATATACTTGCCGCCACTTCCCCAATTGATGGCATTGAATGTTCCCGAAACTACAGTACCTCCACCTACGGCGACATTATATAGCCCATACGCATTAGTGGATACGGCATGCGTTTCCTGATATACGTTTGTTCCGCCGGCAGAGCCGTCATGCACTGTCAATCTCAGGCCTATTGGCGCACTGACAAGAGGCGCACCGGAAGAACTCCTGGCTACCCCCTGGTAATTAAATTTCTGTGGGGCCTGAGCATTCGCAGTTATCACGCAAACCATCAGGAACATAAATTGAATAAAGATTCTTTTCATAATGCTTTTTTTAGCGGTTAACAATAATTAATTGGCATATTGAGTATTTTCGTCCTCGGGGTCTCCGACTTTTGTGACTCTGAGGCATGAAGGTACTGAATTTCCAGTCTTTCCATCTTTGTTGTTTTTTCTGCCATTGTTGATCTTCCGTCCTCCCCGAGTGTCCACGCCGATGTCTCTCGAAGCGTGGCCGGAAGCGTGAGCGAGGACTCGGCGCAATCAGGGAACTAAAGCTGAGGTATATTTCAAAAAGATAAGTAACTGCGCCACACACTCCCCTCCTGTTTTTAGGAGTGGGACAGGCGGAATGAGGAGAATGCCGAATGAAGACAGGGGTGGTTAACTCGCGTATACGTTCCGTCCCCCGCGAGTGTTCTCATCGGATATCCATTGCATCCGTCCTCCCTTAGTGTCCACGCCGATGTCTCTCGAAGCGTGGCCGGAAGCGTGAGCGAGGACTCGGCGCAATCAGGGAACTGAAGTCGAAATAATGAACCACCATTGTTTCGCGCAGGTTAAATCCCCACGTTGTTCCTGATACACACCTGGAACCGCAAACAAAAACCCTTCTGCGAAGGTTTTCAATACCCGCGCCTCACAACGTCTCAAAAATGAAACGGGAAAAACGTTCAAAATTTAGCACCGGAAAATAAACACTAAAATCCGCCAAAACCTGCGCCATTGCAGCGAAAATAATTTCCATGGCGGTACAGTTACTGTACCGTCGTGGTACAGAAATTGTACCAGCATGGTTTTTATATTTGGCAGAAACAACAGCACTAATGAACTTTACTCAACTCCCGAAAAAATGGGCAAGTTCTTTGAAATATTGACAGTTTGTTTATCTTCCGAAACATTTGTGTAGGCATCCCCCACTGTAAAAAAGTGTAAAGATAGTGTCCAAAAAATATTTTGTTCTAGTGTGTATATTAGCACATTACACGTTAATACCACAATCCAAAAAATTGTGTAAAAAACTAAAGGTGAGCCACCCTAAAATGAGCCGATATACTGTAAACCCACACATGCATTGACCACTTATAACTCACGACAAAGTGCGCAAATAGTGCGCAAAAATTATTTTGTTGTTAGATGACTGGCAGTAAATTACACATTAAAACCCCAACCCAAAAAGTGTACAAAAAAAACTGTGCAAATACCCCCTCCTCACACACGACCATCTAACTATTCAACTGCCCTACTCACCGTATATCTCTTCTACCTGTTTGGCGTAGCGCTCTTCTATGGCTTTGCGCTTTATCTTCAGCGAGGGTGTAAGTTCTCCGCTGTCTATCGTCCACTCATGCGATAGCAGCGAGAATTTCTTCACCTGCTCGGTATGCCCAAACAAAGGATTGTACTTGTCTATCTGCTTCTGCATAATGGCTTTTACTTCAGGCAGCGTCACTAATTCCTCGTTGCTGTCCGTTACGCTCAGGTACGGAAAATGATCGCGGAGGTATTTACGCAGTTGCACAAAGCTGGGTACGATAATGGCGCCCACAAACTTCCTGTTGGCGCCTATCACCATCATCTGCTCAATGTAGATGCTCTCCTTCATCTTGTTCTCCATCACCTGCGGGGCCACATACTTCCCCCCCGATGTTTTGAATATCTCCTTCTTCCGGTCGGTTATTTTCAGGAACTTCTCCTCCACCCATTCACCTATATCCCCCGTATGGAACCAGCCACCTTCCATCGCTTCAGCAGTCAGCTCTGGGTGCTTGTAGTAGCCTATCATCACATTCGGGCCTTTCACCAGTATCTCGCCGTCCGGGGCAATCTTCACCTCTACATTGTCAATGAGCGTACCAATAGAGCCTACCCTGCGGTTCTCACTCTCAAACCTGTTCACAGATACCACAGGTGAAGTTTCGGTTAGGCCATACCCCTCCATGATCACGATGTTAGCGGCGGTAAATATCCTTATCAGGCGCTCCTGACAGGCGGCAGAGCCTATTACTATGGCTTTCACATTGCCACCCAGCGCGGCGCGCCACTTACTGAAGATGATCTTATTGGCCAGCCACAGCTGTAGTTGATACCACGGGTTGCCTTGCTTCACATTATCGAAGCGTTTACCGAGGTCCAGAGCCCAGAAGAAAAGCATACGCTTTATCCCCTTCAGTTCCATCGCCGTATTCATGATGCGCTCATACACCTTCTCCAGCAGACGAGGCACGGTAGTAAACACCATGGGTTTCACCTCTTTCAGATTCAGCCCTATGGTATCCATGCTCTCGGCATAGTAGATAGACAACCCTGCATTTATGTACACATAGGTCACCATCCGCTCGAAGATGTGGTTCAGCGGCAGGAAGCTAAGCGTGCGCGCACCCTCCTCGGCAAAGGTGAATGCTGGCATGGAGTCCCGCATATTACTGACAATGTTATTGTGGGTAAGCATCACCCCCTTGGGGTTGCCGGTAGTTCCTGATGTATAGATGATAGTAGCCAGCGTGCTGGCGCTTATCCGCGATATGACCGATGTATCAGGCTGCACATTCTTATCTGTTAGCTCCTTCCAGTGGGCTACACCGTCAAGCACATCGAATGAATAGATGTGCTTAAGTGTGGGCACCTGGCCCAATGCATCTTTGAACCTGGTGTAAATATCCGCATTGGCCACAAATACTGTACGCACTCCTGCCTCATTAAAAATATAAACAAGGTCAGACTGACTCACGGTAGGATATACGGGCGTAAGCACAGCACCAGTCATTTGCACAGCAATATCGGTCAGCATCCATTCCGGTCTGTTCGGCGATATGATGGCAATCTTCTCCTGCTGCTCTGGTTCCAGCACTTCGTTGGCTATGCCCAGCGACAACAGTCCGGCTGCGAGTTTTTGCGCTGTTTCCCACACCTCCATGCCGCTATAGGTGCGCCATACGCCATTTTCCTTGGCAGCCAGCAATATGGCATTCGGGGAACGGTTTGCCCGCTGCTCAACAATATCAAAAAGACGTTGCACCATAACCCGGAATTTGAAGATTTGCACTTAGCCATTGGCGGCTATATTTTCATAAATATAGCAATTATATCACTCTTAGCCATGCTATCGCGACACAAACAGCATAGCCGAATACACCCCATTCATTTCGACGTATGCTGCTTTCAACTCAACGGTAATACCTGTAGTACCATTTCTGTAAATAAGGTCGGGATGCTTCTCCAGCCCGGTGTGGTTATTCGCCCTTTCGGCAAATTTATAGCCGATTCCAGGCAAACAATGCTGTAAATGAGCGGCTAATTCACTATAAAAATCACCCAATTCCTTTACTGATGTGCCTTGGTAAAATACGGCCTCAAAGCGCCAGCCTGCTGAGTCATTCACAATGGTGGAAGTGATAGCCCCGGCTACACCACTTAAGGAAATATGATGGCTGCCAGCGGATGTGCCTTCAAGCTCAGCGCCTTTAATGTCCACAAAATTGGCCTGTGCATACCCAGCTATGGCGCTGAGTGTGTTACAGACATTCTGGTCAATATGCTGCTCTGTCTTTTTGCTCCTTGCTTTATCTTTCTGGGCAGATACTGCATAAGCAGAGAACAGACATACAGCTATCAAAAAAAATTTAAACGGCATAGCAAGACTTTAGTACCGCATAAAGATATTGCTATTTCGTATCAGATTGTGCCGCGGCTCAACTTATTGAGCAATGTTACATAGGCATGTTTGGCACCGGCAGGCAGCTCCTGAATTATGGTGGGCTCTATGGTAGGGAAAGACCTCATGTCTTTCCATTCAATAACGCCATTCCATTTTTTCTGTAGGTCGGGAGGTGTCTGCTTCATTATTTTGGCGAAACAAGAATTGAACCTGGTCTGTAATTCCGGAGTAATAATCATGCTTAAAGTTTTGGCAGGCTAAAAAATATCCGGATGGGACTGTTGAAGAAAGCAACCCGATGGTGTTAATAAGAGGTATTTAATTCAACTATACGACCAAGAATAATGTAAGGTAGCTATTTTTTCGCACACCGGGCGTAATTTTAAGAGTACCGCCTTTCTACCCTACTTCTTCTTAGCGCCACGTGTTTTTGGTTTGCCATACTTCTGCATCATCTTATCCTTGTGGCTTACTTTGATATTCACCTTCTTATTTTTTGCCAGCTTCTCATGGAACGCCCCACCCGATTCTTCCCGCTTAGGCAACCTTATCAGCACTTCCTTCATGCGGACCTTGGGTTTTTCATCATCGGTGAGGACATCAGATATTTCGAGGCCATCGGGCAAATCCTTTACAGGTACTGTGTAATTCATCAATGTCTCAATCTGCCGGAAAAATTCCTGCTCCTTCTCTGTAACGAATGAAAGCGCGATACCCTTCTTATCGGCACGGCCGGTGCGGCCTATGCGGTGAATGTATGCCTCCGGCACTTCCGGCACATCAAAATTGATAACGTGTGATACTTCGGCAATATCGAGGCCACGGGCGATGATATCTGTGGCAATGATGAAACGATACTCGCCCGACTGGAACTTATTCACGGTATTGAACCGGTAGTTCTGTGATTTATTAGAGTGCATCACACCCATCTTTTCCGCGAACGCCGTTTCCAATTCATCGTACAGTTGGTCGGCCAAAGACTTTGTGGCTACAAATACCAAGACACGCGACATCTCCGGGTTATTATCCAACAACAGCCTCAGCAGGTTGACCTTGGTGTAGAAATTAGGAACATGGTAGGCTGATTGATCGATGTTTGCCAGCGGAGTGCCTGCGGGGGCAGCCTCTACGCGCTCGGGTGCGGTGAAGTAGTCGTTCATCAGCTTCTCCACCTCATCGGTAATGGTGGCGGAGAACATGAGGTTTTGCCTGCGGGGCGGCAAGAGGTCGAGTATCCGTGTCAGTTGCACGCGGAAGCCGAGGTTCAGCATTTCGTCCACTTCATCTATCACGAGGCGCTTAATGCTTTTCAGTTTCAGTGAGCCATCCAGCACGAGATCGAGAAGCCTGCCGGGGGTGGCCACCACTACATCGCACCCATTCTCTACGGCCAATGCCTGGGGCTTCATATTTACGCCTCCATATACCCCCACCACTTCGAGCGTAAGGTAGGCGCTCAGTTTTTTCACCTCTTCCACTACCTGTATCACCAGCTCGCGGGTGGGGACAAGCACCAATATCTGTGGCTGACGGTCTTTGGAATAATTCCAGAGGCGGAGGCATGGCAGCAGATAGGCATAGGTTTTACCCGTACCTGTTTGCGCGATGCCGCATACATCCCTGCCGGACATGATCACCGAAAATATCTTGTGCTGTATGGTGGTGGGATGCTCCAAGCCAAGATCATCGAGGGCTTTGAGCAGGGACTTGTTCAGGTTCAGCTCATCAAATTTCATTCTTGCCATATCGTGACGAAGGTAGCTTAAAGTTGGCGGTTTATAGTTTACCGGCTCATTTTCGGGTGGCGCATCTTTAGGTTTTTGCACAATTTTTTTGGGTTGCTGTTTTAATACGTAATTTATTGCCAATCAGTTAACAACAAAATATTTTTTGCGCACTATTTGCGCACTTTTTTACAGAATTTTTCGTCGTAAGTCATAAGTAGTAAGTCATAAGTCGTAAGTCTGTGAGTAGAAAAAATCACAAAGGCGCACAATCCCGATAGCTATCGGGATAACAAAGCAATAAGTCAAAGAGCGTAGCCGGGATATTTTTCCGGTTTCATATAAAGTTCGGTATTGTGGTGATGGCGGCAAAATAAAAAAAACGTCATGGTACTCTAACTGTACCGTCATGGTTTTGCGGTGCAGTGTGGGCGGGGGGCTGAAGGGGATATTTTGATTTTTAGAATTTACGGGGTAGGGTTTCGCAAGCGAGACGCTTGCAACTTTCAAGACGAAGCGAGAAGCTGCGACCAGTAGGGGACGCTTGCAACTTTCAGGAGCGGGGAACTCATGTGCATTTTTATAACATTTACAATAATGTGCTTTTTTTCAGCTAAAACATAGTAATAAGCCTAAGGGATTCCGTACGTGGGACATACTCCAACGCAACTGTAAGCTTTATTGGTTTAGCTCGATCAATTCTAGGGACTTCTATCAGTATATTGAATTTCATCGTTCCATGATCGGGATTAAACGAAAGATTGAAAAGATAGTTGTCTCCTAATTTTTTCTTTATAATAATGGACAATTCATCTATTGTCAACTTACTTAATCCCGCCATACCCATACTACCGGTTTTTTTCTGGCGCAGGTATTCGAGTTTGTCCTCTTTAATGATCAATTTTAGTGATGAAAAATCTCGCACGTCATCTGAGATCGCATTGATTGAAAATTGATGATCAGCTTCATATCCAGGAAATACTTCACGCTCGATCTTATAAGAAAGAAACATTCCATAGCTCAATTCATCGATGCCAACCACCCGATAGCCATTATCCTCAAAGGGATAGCCTGTGATATTTTCGTCTATGTCCGCCTCGGTTGGATTAATGATGGTCGTTTTGTTTTTAAGAATTGCACGCACAAGAATACAGGAAAGCACTGTTTTTATTGGCGAGGAATAAGTCAGGTCAAAATAACCAATGTATGAATTCATTTCTTGCAATCCCTTGTTCAAAGTATTGAAATGTTCCTCAGAAAGATTATTGATGTAAACCAAGTAAAACAATTCATGAACCTTATATGTGATACTTTTATGCGGGTGTAAATATTGAAAAAACAAGTCCTTATACATATTTGCATGCCGGTAATCGCCTATATAATCACCGAACAGGATACTATTAACAGAATTTTTATCCAGCAATGGAATCAGCATTTTGGCAACCTCATAACCATACCAAGAAGAATCAATCATTGTACTGTCAAAAACAAAAGCAATTTCCTTCCTGTTTGAATGTGGAATCAGTGCATTTTTTAAATCAGCATAATTAATCAGCTTCTGCTTTAGCGTTGCAATAGTTCCGGCTGCAGATAAATTAATCTGCCTGTATATTTCTGAGGTAGTCCATTTGTAATGAGCAGACATCGCCTCCAGAAATACGTGTTCGCGGGCATCGATGGTATAAATTACAGGTACATGCATCAGCGTATCTATTGTACATTACAAGCTTTCATTAAAATTAAAAAATCAGCTTTCCGCCCATGTTGGTCTTATATTCCGACCAACACGCTCGTGTAGGATACACGCTCCGATCCACCATTTGCCAACCCTCCGCAATCCTTCGAGGCTCAGGATGACAACGCAAAAGAAACAAAATGCACCGATGTAAATCCATCCACAATTTACTTAAAAAACAAGTCATCCCGCCACACCTTTTTTGCAAAAAAGTTTTTCAATACAAAATAATTTCACAATCCGCCGGAACCCGCCCCCGTAGCGGCAACTATTTTCCATGATGGTGCACCGTCATGGAAATTTTATTTTGCAGCTATCCACACCCTTACGACCTTTACATCGATAAAACGCCCCCGCCAGATTGCCATCTTATGGTTAGAATATTTTTAAAAAATCAGGAACGCGAAACCGGGATAACTGAGCAGAAAATGAGAAAAAATGCGAAACAAATGAGCAAGAAGTGGGCAACAAATGAGCAACGATTGAGCAAGAAGTGAGTAATGCAAAAATCAACAACACAATGAAAACCAATAACTTAATAACAAAAAAAAATCTCCCCCAAAAAAAATAACCAAAAGTGAACAATTTCGCCAAAGCATGTACTGTATAATACCAAAGAATTACATTTGAAGAATATTTGAGCTAAAACTATGCAGCTAACATTGCAGGGTATTATACCTGTCCCTTTGCGCGAAAAAGTAAACAGCTACCGGAGTGGTATATGGAAGAATGACCTTGCCTTTAAGAAGGGGGAATGCATTTTTATACAGGCGCCATCGGGCACGGGCAAAACAACGCTTGTGCATATACTTTACGGGCTGCGGAAGGATTATGAGGGTACTGTGAAATGGAATAATGCTGCGCTGAACAGCACAGATAATGAAACACTGGCCGCACTGAGGGCAAACCAAATCAGCATTATCTTCCAGGATATGCGGCTGTTCCCGGAGTTGACTGCATGGGAGAACCTGGAAATAAAACGCAGCCTGACCAACACTGTGACTGAACAACAGGTGGCTGAATGGCTGGAAAGGCTGGGGCTGAAGGACAAGAAAAACTCATTGGGCAGTACGCTATCCTACGGCGAGCAGCAGCGGGTGGCGATAATACGGGCATTACTGCAGCCGTTCGACTGGCTGCTGATGGACGAACCCTTCAGCCACCTGGACCATGCCAATATAAACAAGGCCATAGCACTGATAAGCGAGGTGGTGAAGAAAAACAATGCGGGCATGATACTTGCCGACCTTGATGAGAACCAATATTTCCCATACACCCAAACGATAATACTGTGAGCCGGGATATACAGAAACAGATACTGAGCAAGCTGCTGCTGCGCAATGGCAACAGGTCGCGGCTGTGGGCGGCACTGGCGGCATTGTGCATAGGCACTACCCTGCTGCTCGCATCTGTGCTGATATGGTGGAATTTCAGGGAACTGCTGTATGGGAGGCACCAGAACGATTCGCTGGGCAGTACCTTCCTGATAGTGGGCAAGCAGGTGACGCAGCAGAATATGGGCATACCGGGGGCCACGCTGTTCTCGCAAAAAGAAATAGATGAATTAAAAGCCGCACCGCAGGTGCAGGACGTGGGCGTGATAGATGCCAACCATTTCCCGGTATATGCGACAATGGGCGGGCAACTGGCTTTCGGCACGGATATGCCGCTGGAAAGCGTACCCGACAATTTCATAGACAATATGCCCGCCGACTGGAAATGGGAGCCGGGGAACCCGAATGTACCCATCATTGTATCGTCGCAATTCCTGGATATTTACAACTATGTATTTGCGCCAAGCCAGGGGCTGCCGCAGCTATCGGAATCGTCGGTTAAGGTGATAGCGCTGAACCTGAAAGTGGGTGCCGAACCAAATGCGGAAACTTTTACCGCCCATGTAATCGGTTTTTCGGGGCGCATCAATTCGGTGCTGGCACCTAAGTCGTTTATCGAGTATGGCAACCGTAAATTCGGGAGGCCGGGGGCTGCAAATTCCGTTTCGCAGCTGATACTAAAGATACAAGACCCATCTGATACGAAGTTTGCGGAATACCTGAAGCAACACAATTATAACACCAACACCGAGAACCTGCGGTGGAGCAAGATACGCTCGATAGTAGAAGTGGTGACGAGCGCAACAGGCATCCTGGCAATATTGCTGATGGGGATAGGGACACTGGTGTTTATCCTGTTCATAGAACTGACTATAGCCCGCGCGCAGCAATCGCTGACGCTGCTGCTGCAAATAGGTTACGGCCCGAAGTTCGTGAGCCGGTTTATGATAAAAAGGTTCCTGCCTATGGTCATTGCCACGGCAGTAGTGGCGATGCTGATAGCCACAGCCGGCCAAATAGCGATAGCAATGACGGTGAAGCCACAGGGACTGATACTACCCTACATACCCGGCTGGCAGGTGTGGGCGGCCATGCTTGTGAGCACAACAATACTGGTGGCGCTGGTGAGCAACTCGATAAGCGGGGCGATAAAAAAGGGATAAAACCGTTTGAACATCAAAACCCGGCATAAGCAGGGGTAGCCCCAACAGGGCTACTAACAGGTAGCTCCTAACGGAGCATCCCGATTTAGGTAGAATTGATATAACTTTTAAGAATAAGCAGGCTCCACATCTCTATACCTAACGAGGTATAAAATGTTGATGCAGAAGGTAACCACTATGAACCAGAACATAATGGAGAAAATATCCCACCGTAAAGCAAACTGCTGAATGCAGCCAAAATCTGAGAGGCGAGAATAGCCTTCGTAGAAATCCTTGTGATGCACCAGATAGGTGAAACTAAACGAATAGAACACGAGGGTGAACAGCATGTTGAATATCTGGAAAAGAGCTTTATTCCTGTCGCCCGGCCAGAAGTACTGGCTGACGCAAATAATGGACGAGAAAAACAATAAAAAATTAAAGTACGATATGAGCCTTATAGTAGGATTGCCGGTGGTAAAATGAGGGGCATCCATAAAGTACATAATTGAGAAAAGAACTATAAAAAGGAACAACAGGAAATAACGCATGTATGTGTATTAAAGTTTTGTAAAGATATACTTTATACATTAAAATACATATCCTGTTAAAAAAAAACTTATTTTAAGGCTCCTTCCCACTTAGAAACAACGGCTGTGGCCACACTATTTCCGACCACATTCATTGCCGAGCGGCCCATATCGAGCAAGGGGTCGATGCCGAGTAATAACACCAGGCCAGCCTCGGGGATATTGAACGTTGCGAGGGTACCGGCAATGACCACCAATGACGCCCGTGGCACACCGGCAATGCCCTTGCTGGTGAGCATCAGCACGAGCAGCATGGTGATTTGGGTACCTGCATCGAGGTGAATACCATAAGACTGGGCGATGAATAAGGACGCAAAGGTCATGTACATCATGGAGCCATCGAGATTGAAAGAGTAGCCGAGGGGCAACACAAAGCTGACCACCTTTTCGCTGCACCCAAACCGCTCCAGCTCAATCATGAGCTTGGGGAAAGCAGCTTCGCTGCTGCTGGTAGAGAATGCGATAAGGGCTGGCTCCTTAATATGCACCAACAATCGCAGGGCTTTGTGGCGAATAATAAGGAATGCAATCAGCATCAGCACAAGGAACAATACAAAAAGGCCGAAATAGAACTCGCCGATGAAGAAAGAATAGGTGCTTAATATGCCCAGGCCCTGTTTTGCGATTACGGCTGTCATAGCGCCAAAAACCGCAACGGGAGCGAAATTCATGATATAGCCGGTCATTTTCAGGATAATGTGGGCGGCGGCATCCAATGCTTTTACCACGATATGCCCTTTCTCGCCCAAAGCAGAGGTGGCTACCCCAAAGAATATAGAAAAGACAACCACCTGCAATATCTCGTTCTTCGCCATGGCATCAAAAATGCTGGTAGGGAAAATATGGGTAATGAAATCGCTCATGGTGATTTTTGATTCTACTACTGGATTCGCAGCTGCTGTAGGCAAAACCATGTGCAGCCTTGCGCCCGGCTCGAAGTAATTAACCAATACCATGCCGAGGAACAAGCTGAGCAAAGAACCCGCAATGAACCATAACAGCGATTTACCACCGATACGGCCTACTGCCTTCACATCGCCCTGCTTGGCCACTCCCACCACAAGCGTGGTGAACACGAGCGGGGCGATAATCATTTTTATGAGGCGAAGGAAAATATCGGATAGTATGGAAAATGGCTTAACGATAGCAGCCAGTTCGTCGGGTGTTTTGCCGGCATTATTGCTATTGATCACAAATCCTAAAACCACGCCCGCCACCATGCCGGCTATGATAAGCACGGTTATGACCACATTTTTATTAGAAGAACCTGAAGACATGCCTGCAAATTAGTGTTTGTTGCCGGAGAAACTAAATTTCCTTGAATAACTTCATTACCTCATCCACATAATTGGTACCTATGGGTATCTCCTTCTTATCCAGATAAATGGTCTTGTTACGCACGGAGACTACTTTGCTGAAGGGAATGATGAATGACCGGTGCACCCTGATAAACTCTGCAGCAGGTAGCTTTTCGCTGATTGTTTTCATACTCATCCTCACTAACAGTGATTTCCCACTATCAAAGTTTATCTTGAGGTAGTTGTCGAGCCCTTCGATGTAAGCAATTTCCTCAAACGGCACCTTCACCATGCTGTAGTCCACCTTCACGAAAAGGTACTGCGGCTGCTCATTTTCTTTAAGCTGGGCATAGTTGTGATATTCCTTTATTTTATCAACAGCCTGCTGAAACCGCTTGAAATCAAATGGTTTCAATAAATAATCAACTGCATTCAGGTTAAACCCTTCCACGGCATACTCACTATAGGCGGTGGTAAAAATCACCATAGTATTCTTAGACACCTTTTTGTAAAAATCTATACCCGAAATGGCCGGCATGTTGATATCCAGAAACAGGAGGTCAACCGGGTGCTCATCCAGGTATTTCATTGCAGGCCCTGCTTCTGTAAAGGTTGCCAGCAATTTTACCTCATCGACCTTCTGACAATATGTTTTTATCACATCAATGGCCAGTGGCTCATCGTCGAGTGCTATAGCTGTAATCATTTGAACTTTATTTGAAGTAATACCCGGAAGTCATACTTGCCATCCTTTATTTTCAGGGAGTGCCTGCCGGGATATAATAATTGTAACCTTTTCTTCGTGTTCTTTATGCCTAAGCTCGTACCATAGTCCTTGTCCTTTTTCACATATACTTTATTATTCTCCACCTGCATAATCAGGTCTGTATCATTAATATCTATCCTGATCCAAATATCTGAATTCTCTTCTGCATTCACACCATATTTAAACGCATTTTCGATAAAAGGAATAAGCAGAAATGGCGTAATGAGCTTATCCTCTGTTTCCCCGGTCAGCTCATAGGTTATCAATATCTTCTCTGTGATACGCAGTTTCTGCAATGCCACGTAGTTGCTGATATAACTTATCTCTTTAGATAAAGGCACCAAGCCATAGTTGGCCTCGCTGACGGCATAGCGCATCATGCCCGAAAGGCGGATAACTGCATCGGGGGCATTATCTGATTTAACAAGGGTCAGGGCGTATATACTGTTCAGGGTATTGAAAAGGAAGTGCGGATTTATCTGCGCTTTCAGAAAAGATATTTCGGTATTCAGCATTTGCTCTTTTGTAAACTGCCATTGTTCGTAAATGCAAATAGCAAATGAGAAAACATAGACAATAATGAACATGAACAGATTAAAACTACTTCCCAGTGCGTTGGAACCCTGGTATACTTTTATATCTCTTGGTATCAGGACATAATTGAGCAGAAAGAGAATAATGAAACTGCCCAGAATAGACAGCGCAAGGAACGGATACTTACGCCCCAGGTAAAAACGCGGTATGGCAATGTGATAGTTGTAATAAAAAAGGATTACCAACAGCAACCCGTTTGTCCAGCGTGGTAATTCGAGGAGGTCGTTGATAAAAGAGGCTATACTGAAGTCGGGCCGACGGGGATTGAACATGGTAGGGATGGAAAGAAAGACCAGCCAACCGCCAATATGCAGTAATATGACCAATATGTTCTTTAACGATTTTACCATCTATGCCCGGATAACGATTTAAAGTTAACCGTAATTTACAAAAAAGCCATCCCGAAATTCCGGGACGGCTTCTCTTCATTATTCACCACACCACATTAAGTATTAATATATACTAAGAATAACCTACAAACCTACAGCCAGAAGGTATAACAAACCTGCTATCGCAGCAACGACACCAACAATAGAGGCACCGGTTATTGCTGTTTGTGCAAAGGGCCTAAATAAACCTACGGAAACACTCATTATCTTCTTCGGCATGCCCTTATGTTATTATGCAGTAAAGGTACATTGCCGCCAAACCATCGTCCAAAAAAATGAGGAGAATACAAGATATTCTGGGGTGTACCCGATCAATAACAAAGTTCAGCTTTCACAGATGCATTGCCCTGTAAGCCGCCAGAGTGGATGCACAATATGCGCTCATGACTGGAAAAATGGTTGGCCATAAACATTTCGCGCAGGCCATACATCATCTTTGAGGTGTACACAATATCCAGCGGAATTTTGTTCGTTATATAAAAGTCGTTCATGAACGTCAGTAATTCTTTATTCCATTTTCCGAAGCCGCCGAAATGCCATTCATCAAATAAATCCCAGTTAACATTTTTGTGGGCCGACAAATGCCGAGTAATATGCGCTTTAAGATAAGTCCCCTGCTTCATTGGTGCAAAGCCCAACATCTGCTGATGCGCGGGCAACGCCTCACGCAGGCCTGCCATAGTGGTGCCGGAGCCTACTGCTACTACTATATGCGTGTAGTTATCCTTGATGAACCTGCTGATCAATCCCGCACCTTTTCGGCCCCATTCATTGGCACCACCTTCCGGTATCATAAATATTTCATCAAAATGCGCTACAAGGTTTCTTGCCCAGCCCGGCTCATGATTGTTTTTATAATCCTCCTGTGAGACAAACACCAGTTCCATACCATCTGCCTTACAGGCTTCGAGTGTAGGAGTAAGTACATCATACCTGCCCCTCACTATCCCGGTAGCTTTGATACCAAATGCCTTTGCTGCAAAAGCAGTAGCGGCAAGGTGATTTGACCACCCTCCACCGGGAGTGACTATTGCTTTGTAACCGGCATCCGCTGCATGTTTCATGTTCAGCCGCAGCTTGAACCACTTATTACCCGAAACTACAGGATGCAGCAGGTCGAGCCGTAGCATATCTACTGCGGCAACTTTATTCTCATACCAGAATTTACTGAGGGGCTGAATAACAGCAAGGCGTTCGTCAATTATACCCATACTCTTTCAGGTAATTTTCGTTATCACGCCATTTGGGGCGCACCTTAACAAACAATTCAAGATGAACTTTTTTGCCGAGGAATTCTTCGATTACCTTTCGGCTGTTAATGCCTAATTGCTTTATCATACTGCCACCCTTGCCCAGCAATATCATTTTCTGGGTCTCACGGCTCACAATTATGTCGGCTTTTATCACATTAAGCGTGGTCTTTTCCTCAAAAGCCTGTATCAAAACTGCGGCATGGTAGGGTATCTCTTCGTCATACAGGGCATATATCTGCTCGCGTATCATTTCCGCGACGAAGAAGCGCTCGGTCCGGTCTGAGATACTGTCATCGGGATAATACGCAAACCCTTCGGGTAGGCGCTCAAGGATGAGCGGCATTATTTTATCCGTTCCCACTTTGTTTCGTGCCGATATTGCCAGCACCTCCCACTTGGGGTATTTGTCTTTATACTGTTTTAAGATGGGCTCTATAGTGCTTTTATCCTTTATCGTGTCTGTTTTATTGAGCAACAGGATAACAGGCACTTTAAGCTTTAATGAATCGCTTATTTTTTCAAAGTCTTCAATGGGCTGTGAAATGTCATGCATCAGTATGGCCACATCCGCATCTTCGAGTGCGCTCTTCACCTGCATCATCATTTTCTGGTGCAGTTTATATTTAGGTTCTATGATACCGGGGGTATCAGAAAAAACTACCTGATAGCCCGGCTCGGTAAATATGCCTAAAATACGGTGGCGTGTGGTCTGCACTTTAGGCGATATGATTACGAGCCTTTCTCCCAACAACAAGTTCAGCAATGTAGATTTACCTGCATTGGGTGCGCCAAAAATATTTACAAACCCTGATTTGAATTGCTCTGCCATTGCGGTAAAAATAGGCGATAAAGTTGATTTACGCCCTAAAACCATAGCAAAACGGGTGTTTCGGCATTCAATACCAACCTTCTGTTATGAAAGCAATGTATATATCAGCTCAATGAACTGATCTTCTCCGCATGTTTTTCCGGATGCAGGAAGAAGAAATTGGTCTCCACTGTTTCGTCTGTCACCTTTTCTATTGGTATCAGTTTCCCGTTGTGAGAGGTATAGCAATTATAGCCGAATTGCCTGAAATAGGCAATGATATCATTGGGGTGGTACCCGAACTTAGCAGCCCATTTACGCAGCATCTCGGTAAAGATGATTGGCTTGTACTTTTCAAATGTGGCAGCGCCCCCCTTATATACCATGAACTCCGCTCCTTCCACATCACACTTCACAAAGTCAAGCCGGGCGATATTTTTTTCCTTTACAAAATTATCTATGGTATTCGCCTGGCATTCCAGTTTCACCATATTGTCGCTCTCCGTAATATTGGCATAAGACGATGCGCCCGTTATGGTCGGAGAGTAATAGAAGGTAAGCGTTTGTATAGCATCAGAAAAAGCGAAGTTATTGAGTGTGATGTTCTTCGCCCCGTTCAGCTCAGTATTCCTCTTTACTTGTGCAAAAGTCTCGGGAATGGGCTCGAAAGAATAGATTGATGCATTCGGCAATTTTTTGGCCAAATGGTTTGAGTACCAGCCAATATTCGCACCTATATCAAAAATGGTATCGCCATCGGTAACCAGTTTATACAGCATTTCAGAATCCTCCTGCTCGTAAAAATCAAAATTGAAAGTATCCACAGGGGTAACACGCTTATCGGTCACATCTACATAAAATTTACACCCACCCGGATGAAAGTCCGTTTTTCTCGTAGTAAATATCACATTACCATCCTCCACTTCAATCTTCGCAATCTCTGTAGTGCCAAGATTCTCAGAGAAGTCGAATAATACCTTATGGAATTCGTGCATTTTGTTTACAAAGTCCACCTTAGATATTTTGCTGTTCCTGAAATCGCTTTTTACTTGTTTGATGCTCATTTGATGACTATTGTTGTTAAAATATATTTTCAAATTTAGTAAGTAATTCTTTATGCGTGGCAAATACTTCATCTGCCATGGCCAGATCTGCTTTGCTGAGCGTTGTTTCTAATGCAAAACATCTGCAACCGGCCGCTTTTGCAGCCTGCACGCCCAAAATAGCATTTTCTACCACTACACAGCGTGCCGCAGGCACATTTAATGCCGTCACTGCCTTTAAATAGGGTTCGGGATGAGGTTTGGTATGGGTCACATCGTCAGCTGTAATCAGCACGGTCAGCTGACCTTCAATTTCTTTATCCAAGTGTTCGGTTATCCTTGCCCTCGATGCCCCTGTAACTATTGCTACCGGAATGCCTTTGTCTTTCAGGAACCTTAAAATATCTTCAACACCGTCATACAACCTGAAAGTATTATTATTCTTATAGTATGCTTCTTTATAGGTAACAATATCTTCAACCAGAGTCGAATCCAAGCCATTATTTGCAATAATCAGTTCGGCTATCTGGTAACGGCCCATCCCTTCCAATTTGTAATAATCAGCAGCCTGCAAAGCAAACCCATATCTTTCAAAAGACTTCTGCCACGCCACACAATTATCGTGCATTGTATCCCCTACCACACCATCAAAATCAAATATTACCGCTTGTTTCATTGTTCCATCGGCGCCATGCCAAGTTTATCGGACCACTTATTAAAATCAGCCATTATTGTATCTGAAACAGGTATCCCTTTTTCCATTCTTTCTGTGCGGCTAAGGTATTCCGGCTGTCCGGGAAACAGTACATTATCGCCATGTGTTTTTACCTGGTTGATGATTGCCGTGCCCACTGCCCTAATGTTATCTTTTCCGCCAAACCGCGCCGGGTCTATAGCTATCACCAGCGACCCTAATTTCCTTTTCTTATGCAGGTCTTTATACATAGAGGTCATGTTGGGACCATAATTCATACCATTCAACGGGCCGCAAAGCATATCTATCATAAATGCGAGCGCATACCCTTTGTGCTCCGCCATTGGTTTAACCGCTACAATATCTTCCGCATTATCCGAATCATTACCATGCTTGTCGACACCCAACCCCAACGGAACTTTGGCCTTCTCTCTTTTTGCATTCATCATGTAGTTCCACGGCACAATGCTGGTGGCCATGTCCACACATATAGGCTCTTCGGTATTCTCCGTGGGAAAAGCGATAGAAATCGGATTGGTGCCGAAGAATGGCCTGTTACCACCGTGCGGCACTACCAGCGCGTCGGCATGGGTAAATGCGATGCCTACCATGCCTGCTTCGGTGACCTGCCTGGTATAAAGACCTATCGCACCGCAATGTGACGAATTGCTCACGCCCACCACGCCAGTACCTGCTTCTTGGGCGAGTGCAATGGCATGATTAGTTGCTGTAGTCATAATTACTATACCATGCCCGTCATCCCCATCCAACTGGCCGGTAGCGGCGGCAGTTTTATTTAACTCCAGTTTGGGGTGCTTGTTGATAGTCCCGTTCTCAAACCTGCCCAGATAGTGCGTTATTCTCGCTATGCCATGCGAATCAACGCCCCATAAAGATGTTTTCACCAATGCGTTAACGATTATGGCCGCATCAGTCTCGGGCACACCCATCTTCACAAACATACGGATACCCCAATCCGTTATCTTCCTGTGGTCTATTAATTGCTCTTGCACTTTAGATGTGATTCTTTTAACTTAAATAAGGAGCAACTTCCGCATAGCTTTTCTTGGCAATATCGAGGAACATCTCTGTATCCATCCGGTAATTCAGATATTTCACACCGAGCGAACTCCAGTGCTTAATACCTTCCGGCGTATCTGTAAACACACCTGTAAGTATACCCTTGCTTTTACATATTTCGATGATGCGGGTAATCTCCCTTGTCACATCGGGGTGCCATATCTGACCAGTCAGCCCCATGGATTGGCTAAGGTCATACGGCCCCACAAAAATTACATCAACACCTTCTACAGCACTGATCTCTTCAATATTTTTTGCACCTTCCACCCCCTCAATCTGCAGCACGATGATAGATTTTGAATTGGCGTTATTGATATAATCTTCCTTCTTTGTATTAGAAAAGTCTGCCGCCCTCACAAAACGGCACAAGCCACGCTCGCCCATGGGGTGAAACTTTGAATACTCCACCGCCTTTTCGGCATCAGCCCGGGTCTTTATATGTGGTATCTGCAAACCGCCTATACCAAGATCCAACAGCCATTTTATGTACATTTCATTCACACCCGGTATCCTCGCGAGTAATTTTATACCTCTGTTCTCTGCGGCCAGTATCAGCGGATACACATCATCCATATTGACGGTGCCCCCATGCTCCAGGTCTATTACCGCGAAATCATAACCAGCCATCGCCATCATCTCCACTATCTGTGGACGGGCTATGCGTATAAAAGGGCCTATCAGCTTCTCTTTTGACTGCAGCCAAGGGTTCTTTTCCATCATTAATTTTTTATTTGTTGCGACTTAGGATGTAGCGGAATCACCATCTCCTGCTGCAATACATCCCTTGACAGGAAAGGATAGAGATCCTCCAATGGAGGAGATACCAGCGTTCCATCGGGGTTAATGTTGAATGATGTTTTAGGTGCCAATAACTGCATAGAGTGGATGAACACCTCGCACAATACCGGGCCATCCTCGTTCAATATCTTAGGGATAGTAACAGCAGCTTCCTTCAATGAATTTATCTTAAACGTCTTAAATCCGAAAGCAGCACCTATCTTACCAAAATCAGGGCAGCTGACACCGGAATCAGCTCCTGATCCAGCAAACTTATTTCCAAAAAGGTTGTTCTGCGTATGCTTAATGGTAAGGTAGCCGTCATTGATGTACACAAACAGTTTTACAGGTAACTTATGATGAATGATTGTTTGCATTTCCTGTAGATTCATCATCATAGACCCATCGCCTGAGATAAGCACTACCCTTTGTTTATTAGCGGCAAGAGACGCACCTATAGCCCCCGGTAAACCATAGCCCATCTCGCCCAGGCCGGTGGAGGTCACCACACGCTGCTGGTCTTTGACCTCTATTGCCTGATGGGTGCAGGTGAGGGCAGTGCCCATGTCGGTCACAATAATCTCATCTTTTGCAAAATGCTTGTTCAGTTCCTTGACGAATGAGTAGGAATTCATCAGGCCGTCAACTTCTTTGTGTAATCCGTTTGGCTCAACAAAAGGATATGCCTCTTTCCACTGATTACACATACTTACCCATCCGAGAATGTTCACGGCGGCAGGTGGGTTCACTTTGCCCAACAGTGTCTCTATGAACATCTTAGCATCTGCTTCTATCATAGTGAAAGAAGGATCGCTGGCGAATTTGTGTAATTCCGTAGCATCTATATCCACAATCACCTTTATTGCTTCCCGAGCAAATTCCTTCAGGTCATACCCCACTTGCGGAATAGCCATGCGTGTACCTATGGTAATGACCAAGTCTGCATTCTGTATCACGAAGTTAGCGCAGCGTTGTCCGTAGGTTCCTTCACGGCCATAATTCAGCGGATGATTAGATGGCATGAGGTCTATCCCGTTCCATGATGTGAGGAATGGTACCTGAAATTTTTCAACAAGTCCGTGCAACAGATGCTCCGCACCACCCAGCCTGATACCATTGCCAAAAACGAAAACCGGGCGCTTTGCCACATGCAGCATCTGGTTCAGTTGTGCTACATATTTACCGCTATTGTCCATAGCCGGCTCAAAAGGTACATACCCTTTTAACTGCCCGGGATTTATCTGTGCTGCCTGAACGTCTGTAGGTATGTCAATCCAGACAGGGCCCGGGCGGCCTGACTGAGCTATATGTATCGCTTTCTGAAATTCATATTTTACCTGCTTAGGGTCCGTCACTAACACGGAGTATTTTGTGATGTTAGCTACTGTTTTGGCTATATCAAATCCCTGCACACCCCACATCCTCAGCTTCTTGTGCTTGGTCACAAATTCCGACTTCTCCTGCCCGGAAATGATGAGCACGGGGATAGAATCGGCCCAGGCATCCAATGCCCCGGTTATGGCGTTGGTAGCTGCTCCGCCAGAAGTGGTGATCATCACCCCCAGCCTGCCGCAAATGCGATTGTATGCCAGAGCAGCCAATGCCCCACCCTGCTCGTGGTGCGGGTGAATGGGCACAAGCGCAGGGTTGTCGGCTATGGAGTTTAGCAAATGAACATTACCTGCACCTGAAATGGAAAACATATGTTTCATATTGTTTTCCACAAAGAGGGCCGCTATATAATCAGACACCTTCATACTAATATTTATTTTACGTTTAAATTCTGTTGAACACTAAAAACTGGTAATCCTTATCAGCTATTTCATCTTCCTGCAGTGCCTCAACGGTGACGGGAAATGCCTCCCCCACATCTATAATCTTATTCGATTTTGTTCTTGCCAGCCCATTTATCGGCACTATCATCAGTGTATTGTCCTGTGCTGTGGGTTTTTCCTTGCAAAGCATTATCTCTATATTTCTGAACCTCCAACCTTTGTAATCCTTTTCCTCGAACGGAAAATACTCATAGGCCGAAAAATCAGTTGAATATTCATTCGTCTTCTCGTAGCCGCTGTTCTGCCGACCATAAGCATCGTGCATACGCACCAAATCGCCCTTCATTGGCGGCGTTTCTATTTCCATAATGAACGCGCCCTCTTCAGCTATAGCCATAGACGAATGAAAAACACAGGGCTCCAGCACTATAGCTTCAAGGGTCTTTAGCTGGTACTTATCGTCAATGGTGGTACATTGCACCGCACCATCAAGGACTATGAGCGAGGTTCGTTTCTTGGCATGGCAATGCAGGGAGGTTGCCTGCCCTTTGGTGATACGCAGGAACCAGATGGCTACTTTCTCCTTCTGAAACCACAGATACTCATAGCCCCATGGTTTGTTCACTACAATATTGCTGTAATCGAAGTTATTGGCAAAGTCTGATGACTCTACCTTTAACCTTGACAGGTTCTCAAAATCATTTAAGGAGGGATATACTTTATAGATCATTACTTTTTGTTGATTTCATAATACACTTTCAGCGTTTCTTTCAGCCACGCTGCATTATCCCTGAAATGTGGCGCTGTCACTATGTTGCCGTCTGATATGACGTTGACATTTCGGTAATCCGCACCTGCATTAATCAGGTCGTCCTTGCAGCCTACATAGCAGGTCATTTTTTTGCCCTTTACAATTCCGGCCGACAACAGCACCCAGGGCCCATGACATACCGAGGCAATCACTTTTCCCGCAGCATCCATGTCCCTGATAAATTGTAACACTTCGGGTATCTGCCTCAGCCTGTCAGGCGATTCGAGCCCACCCGGCACCACCAGCAGGTCATAATCTTCCGCCTTTACTTTTTTCACATCGGCATTCACCTTAATGGGCAAGCCATGTTTGGCTATTACATCCCCCCCGCCGTTTGATGCCACATCCACTGTAAAATCATCTTCCTGCAAACGGTAATAGGGATAAGCAAATTCGGTATCCTCCACTGCCGGCCCAACAAATATCACTGCCTTCTTCATATAATTTTTTACTTTTTAGATTTTTGATTTTTAATTGATTCCCAGCCAAGGGCGCTTATTTATATCGTACAGGCTTTGCATGTATTCTATATCCCTTTCGGTGTCCACGTTCTGCCAAAAGCCATCATGCTTCCACAACCCTATATTGTTCTCACCTATCAGCGTACTGAATACCTCTGATTCGAGGTTGCACTCACTAATGGGCGACAACTTCTCAAACAGGTTCTCATTGGCCACCATAAATCCGCCATTTATCCTCGACTGATGCATTTCCAGCTTGGCACTTGCATCGTAGGATGATATATGCTCTCCATTCAGATAAAAAGTACCAAACCTCGACGGAGGATTCACACCGGTCACAGTAAGCATCTTGCCGCTAGCTTTATGAAATTCCTCCAATTGGTCAATCTTCACATCAGCGAGCACATCAGAATAAGCAATAAAGAAAGGTTCATATTTCAGGTATCGCTCACAGCGCGATATGCGTGCCCCGGTGCTTGCAGAAATGCCGGTATCCACCAGTTTGATAATCCAGTTTTCCTCAGGTATCCTGTTCAGCGATTTCACCTCATTGTTGGCGATATTTATCTCCACGTCATGCAGCAACTCAAAACTGTTGATAAAATACTCCCGAACCTGATCGCCACCTAATCCTAAAGCCAAGACAAACTCATTGCACCCATATTTACTGAACAGCTTCATCACATGCCAGATTACCGGCCTGTTGCCTATTTTCATCAGGCACTTAGGTATGCGGGTACGCGTTACGGGATCAATAACCCCTCTTCCACCACATAATATTAAACACTTCATAAATATCTATGTATTCCTAATGTATATGATAAAAATAATTGCAATATTACTTAATTTATCCCGTATTTTATAATTACAAAAAGCTGGCTACGGTCCTTTTAAAACCTTCTTGAGCAGTCACGTTTGGCTGCCAGCCCAATTGCCGTATTTTATCAATGTCGGGAGAGTTGCGTAATATGGGGCTTTTCATATAATTAGCATCTGCAATCGGTATGTTCTTTATGACCTTCAATCCGAATTCGGGGTACAGCCCCACCATGATTTCGGCTAGCTCAAGAATGCTGTGCTCTTCATTAGGATTGCCCACATTGTAGGCCTGCCCATTCTCTCCTTTCGTGAGTACGGTAAGAAAACCAAGCGTGGCATCCCTGAGATAGCAGAAAGGCCTTATGGCACTGCCGTCGCTCATCATCACTATATCCTGCTTATTCACCACATTAGCCACAAAATCAGCGAATACACGCCCGTCATCCAGCGCCATGCCCGGCCCATAGGTATGGAATGGGCGGATAATTTTGGCGGGGACTCCGTACTGCACATGATAACTCACACATATATTCTCGCCCATACGCTTGCTTTCACCATAGCATGCCCGCACATTAGCACAATTCAGGTAGCCGAAAGTATCTTCTTTTATAGGTATATCCTCCGCTTTAACCTCGCCATACACCTCTCCCGAACTGAAGAAAAGAAATGATTCCACATTGTTTTTCCTTGCCAGTTCTATCAAGTTGATTGTCCCCAGTACATTGGCACTAAGCGTACCTACGGGGTCAGTCTTGTAATATTTGGGGCTGGCCTGGCTGGCCGCATGGATGATGAAGTCTATCTTTTCTTCGACCCGGATTGGGGCGGTTACATCCTGCACTACAATTTTCAGGCTGGAATTATCTAAGAGGTGCTTGAACCGCAATTCGGTCTTTTGCTTATTCCTTACTAACGCAATGACATTTGTATTAAGCGACTTGTCGAGCGCCATGAATGTCTCTACCAGGTAGGCGGGCAAAAAACCGTTAGCGCCCGATATGAGCACTGTTTTGTTCCTGAACTTGCCCCAGTTGTTAAAGTGAGTGATAATGTGGGCTATATCTTCACGGATTATCTTATTCAATGGAAAGAAATTTGTAGTATAAATAAGTACTCACCTAATTTGTCATCACAGCCAAAATTACTACTTTCGGGCTACAATTTCAGCGCACTTTACAACCTATGAAAAAACACATTTCAGTTATTTCACCTTGTTATAACGAAGAAGGCAACATAGCCTTACTGGTTGAAACAGTAGGTAAAATATTTGAAACCCTACCCCAATATACCTACGAACAGGTGCTGATAGACAACTGCTCTACCGACCGCACCCCTGAAATACTGCGAGAGATTGCCGCAAAGAACAAAAATGTAAAAGTCATCTTCAACGAGCGCAACTTTGGCTGGATACGCTCCCCTTTTCATGGACTGATACAGTGCCATGGCGATGCAGTGATCTATATGGTGTCGGACCTGCAAGAGCCGCCGGCACTTATACCTGAATTCCTGTCAAAATGGGAAGAAGGCTACAAAATAGTCATAGGCATAAAGCAGCAAAGCAAGGAAAACCCCATGATGTTTGCCATGCGAAAGTTCTTTTATAAGATACTTTCCAGCGCATCGGACGAGGAGCCTACCATAAAGAACTTCACGGGCTTCGGGCTATACGACCAAAAATTCATTTCCATCATCCGCGGGCTCGACCACCAATACCCCTACCTGAGGGGCTATGTATCGGAACTGGGTTTCCGGAGGTATGAGATACCCTATGTGCAGCCAAACCGCATATATGGCCGCACCAGCGCCAACTTCTTTAAGCTATACGATGTAGCCATGCTGGGTTTTACCAGCCACTCCAAGATGCCGCTGCGTATGTCAGCGTTCTTAGGATTTTTCTCGGCCATCCTCAGCCTGCTTACCGGCATTGCTTACTTCATTTACAAACTCGTGTATTGGGACAGGTTTGATGTGGGCCTGGCACCACTCGTAATTGGCGTTTTCTTCCTCGGCTCTGTACAGCTATTCTTCATAGGCATCATTGGCGAGTACATAGGCGCCATAAACAATCAGGTAAGAAAGCGGCCATTGGTTATTGAAAGGGAACGGTTGAATTGGGATTGATATAAAATATTTTAAAGCCCATGAATTAACTGAATAAAATCGAATGAGAAATTCAGATCTAAAATTCGTACATAAAATTATTCATGCTTTCAAATACAATACCACATTTTTTTAACGTTTTATAACGACAATTTCCTACACCAGAGTAATAGTAATCTTTACCATTAGCATTAAATGTGTAAAAAATCCCTGTTATTCCACTCTGTTTGCTAAACCAGAAATTAATGTCAATATTTTTAGAGAAACAAAAATTTTTTAACTTAAATAAGTAGTTAGTATCAGTTTCATTAGTATCGATTTTGTCTAACAGCATAATTTTATAGTCTGGGACATCATATCTTATATCGCTGGCTTTATGAATTTTAGCATTCTTTGTTGATGATTCTTTTAAATTGAAATCAAATAACTCAACTGTCATCTTTTTATACTGAGGTTCTGAAACATCCAAGTATGCACTATTATCACTTACTACAAGCTTCCCTTTTTTAAAATTAAAGAAAAAACTTCTAGGCTCTGTGAGTCCTGCCCAATCATGAAACCTGTAATCATAAATAACTAGATTAAGGCTATCCTTTATTTTTTTTATGCTGATAATAGTATCTCCATTATTCAAAAGAAAATTAGATTGAAAGAACGATTTTTGATCATGGCAGGATGGTAGGTATAATAATACAAAAAGACAGAAAATAAAGTGTTTGAGTACCGATTGAACCTTACCCATACTACCCTTATTTTGGTTTCTTATTTTTACTCAAAAACACCACCAACCCCACAAACACCAACAGCGCAGCCAGCGATACTATACCGCCCGTCTTCATCAAACGTGGCTCGAACTTAATTTCCACATCGCTCTTGCCTGCAGGCAGTTTCAATCCCAGGAAACCGAAGTTCACTTTATATAGTTTGGCATCTTTGCCATTCACGGTAGCGCTCCAGCCCTCGTCAAACGGGATGGAAAAGAACAATACCCCGGCAGTGTTCAGGTTGATATTACCCTTTATATCACTTTCCTTGAATTGCGTCATATTAAAACTATGCGCCTTGAGGTTATTCACGTAAACTCCATATTGGTCTAATGAAAAGGGCACCGCGGTATCTACAAGGTTGAATTTTTTACCATGACTTAGCAGGTCGGCATCACTATTTGCCACTACAGCACCTCTAAGCAAATACTGGTCTTTTGCGAAGTTGCTGAACGTTTTGAAAGTTGCCTCATCCAGTACCGTATCATACGCAAACCCGAAGGGCGCGGCATATCTATTCTGCATAATCTTCACATCACCCACCTTGCCTATAGAGTCATAACCAAAGTTCTGTACCTGTGTTTCGGGTTTCTTCACTAACCAGTATTTACCCCCCACCAGCGAGAACAGCAGCGGCCTGCCGGTAACACCCATTGCCCAGCGGGTCTGATTCTCATCCTTCGGATCAAGGACAGCAAGCTCAGCAAGGAACTTGATATAATTAATCTGGTTGAACGAATGATAGGATGCAGACCCAAAGTATCCCTGCGCCTTGGCATCATTGATGCTCTGGTGAATAGCCACACCCGAACTGTAATCCTTGTTCACCCTGAAAAAGCCTTTGTCCTTTTCCTTCAGGTATTTTACTGCATCAGATGTATAGTCGTTATAGCCTATTTTCGACTTCAGGTCTTCGCCGGTTACTACTTCACGCTCATTCACCGTTTGCGATGAGAAATAACCCATCTCTATGAACACTACTACCGCCAGCCCAATGAAAGCATACCGCTGCATATCGCCGTTTCGGCCCAGGCCAAACAGTATGCCCGCATAAACAAATATGAGCAGCGTAGCAAACGACTTCAATCCAATATTAATGGCAGGGGCAAACTGCTCATTAGGGGAATATAATAATACCAATAAGAACAAAACGGTAACACCCAATACAATCAGGTTTACCTTTCCTGTATTAATAATATGGTCAAGCGCCTTAGCGGTAAACAACAGGAGCAGCAAAGTAACCACCAACGAATAGGTGCGGAAATAGTCGCCGGCAAATGCCCAGAAGGAATAGCGGAAATAAGGGAATATAACCGGTAAAAAGAACAGGCCGGCAAATATGCCATAAGCAATCCGCTGTTTCTTCGTCAGCCCCACAAACATCTGCGGGAAGGTCACCAGGCAGAAGATACCGCAATAGAACAGCGGCGCCTCCAGGTAATTCTGCCACCCCTGGAATGCGCTACCCGTACCCAGCATATCGCTACCGAAAGCGCGGAAAGTGGTAGTGAACCGCAGCCATTCGTCGGCCACGCCAAACATGGGCTGCTCCTTCAACTTTTCTATTAGCCTCGCTTCTCCACCCACCCTCGGGCTTTCCATGTATTGCAGCACATCGGGAAATAACTGGTATGAGCTGATAGCCACACCTAATGCAGCCAGTAGCAATGTCATTCCCAGAAATAATGGAAATTTACCCCACTCATTGCCCCGCACATCGTTATATCTTACCGGTATATAGCCTGCCAGAAAAATAGCGTAAGGAAACAAAAGAAACGGCTGCAGGAAACTCAGCAAAGCCACACCCAATACCAGCCATAGTATCTTACCATGGTTCAGCCAACGCTCGTAGCCGAATAATATCAGCGCCACATACAAAGCCTCAACTGAGAATATCGTCCACCCTCCTCCAAGTATAATATACCCGCTGAACGCAAACAGGTAAGACATGACACATACCGCAAACTTGTTTAGTTTCAACTCATTCAGGTATTTATAAAACACAAAGCAGCACAACAAAATTTTCACAACCTCTACGTAAGCAATTGTATAAGGCAGACTTTCTTTACTGAAAAGCAAGACAATGATATTGGTGAAGAAATCGCTCATCCACAGCGGGAACATATTCTGCCCCAGGCCCTGCGAGAATGACCATGTCATTCCACCATATGCTTTCACATAATCACTCATGTGCATTAGTGTAGGGTAATAGATATTGAGCGAATCGCTGCCTATGTCTTTAAAGAAATACACTTTCTCAAAAGAAAGAAAATCCCAAAACACAAATAAGCAACTTAGCGCCACCATGCCCAGCAGCAGGTACAACTCTTTGCCTGCCAGCATAGCGGCAAGCGGATTACTTCCGGGGTTTGCAGCCTGAGTTACAGGTTTTTGAGGGGGGGCGGCCGGGTTATCAGGGATATTCTTTTTTTCGTTCTTTGTATGCTTCTTCATAAAATATTATAACTAAACTCTGCGGTAAATATATTTAAAAATGCACGATCACAGCTGTTTTATCTCCTCCCAGGTAGCGGTAATCTGTTCCTTCTCCAAGCTTTTATTGATAACCGCCACTTCTGATATTGCCCCTATGTAGTAGCGCATGAAGCCAAGATTACCCACACTAAACTTCTCGGGCGACTGATGATATGGCGCAGCTAATGGGATAGTACCCGCCTGCGCCCCGTTCTGGTAAACCTCTAAACGGTCGGGAAAGACATTCATCACCAGGTACACCCATTGATTATCCGGTGCCGGCACTGCGAAACCCTTTCCATTCACCCCAAAGAAATAGTTGGCGGAATTCAATACCCGCGCAATGATAAACCCACTGGTATCGTTCATATTGCCCGCCAATGTAGCAAACGGATATATCTGCGGCTTTGAATGGAACAGCACTTCAACTGAGAATGACGGATTCAACATCAGAGGGCTGATTCCCAAAGCGTCGTTCGTCCGTGAGCTGATGCCTGCGGTATCGTCTGTGTATTTTTTATGCACTACTATGTCTCCTGTTTTATCAAAAAAAGCTTTTGCAGGTATTTTTGTTTTTCGCTTACTAAGCACACCCATATTCTTATTAAAGGAATCCACATCATAAAGTGCCGATACCGCCGCCAATGGCCGCATCATATAGAAATAGGGGCTACCCTCAGGCTCTATGAATATTCTGGGTGTTGTGTTTCTTATGGTTTGCTCCATACGCGTAAGGTCTGTAAGTGCGAACATATCCATCAGCCCGGGATTGAACGCTGCCACGCGCTTGTTGCCATTAAAGTACAATCCCTGGTACTGCATAGCTGAGAATATCAATACCTTTTCCTTTTCAGTGGAGTATTTTGCTACCAATTCCGCATTTGCATCAAACCGCTTCTGGTCATCGGCCTGTTTTTCTTTGCTTTCTTCCTGCGATGTCAGTTCATTTATCCTTGGCATACTGTACAGTACCTCAAAGAATGAGCATGATATAATCAACAAGAAAGCACCAAACAGGATATTAAGCCCCCACATTTGCTCCCTGCTTGCCTTTATTTTCTCCCATAACTCACTGCCCAGTATGGTGAGCAGCATGATGCTGAACCCGGCAATGCTTGAGAATGACCAATTGTGGCTGCGCCCTTGGAAATAAAAGAAAAAACCCAGTCCCACCACCGACAGTAGGAAGATGATGCCGTCTTTGGGGGTAACCGTTTTTCTGAACAGTTTGCTGATAGAATGAACAAAACCCAATATCAGCACCAGCACCATTATGTTCCAGGGGTGCACAAATGCCATTGGTATCATATTGAACCCGATTTTACCAAACACAGCCATGGTGTTGAACAGCAGTGACAGGTCGGGCGATGCGCCATAGCCCATATAGATGATGCCCTTATAGATATAGAACGCAGCCACGAGGATCACGACACCCGAGCCCCAATGCAGCAAAATCTTCTTTATGCCTAATTTACCTTCAGCCGTATAAAAATCCACATAAGTATTTACCGCCAGCCAAGACAGATAGGATACAAGGCCTATCTCAGGGTTCCACAAAATAAAGAAGGCCTGTATGACCATGGTGAGCCAATACAGCACCTGCGACCTCTTTTGCAGATATAATGTAGCCAAAAAAGCAAGCGTGCAGGGTATGATGTAACGTATAGGGAATATGGCGAAATAGGGATCGAATTCGGTGAGTATTTTTGAATCAAGGTAAGGGAAGAAAATCACAGTGAGAAACCCGAGAAAGAGGATGATCTTGTTGCCGGTAAACTGCTTCAGCACATAGAAGTTGAAGGAGAAGCAGGTCACTACAAGTATCGCCATCACCATCGAAAAGGTAGTCACACTCAAGCCTGTGAGTTTGAATATTACATTCAAGAAGTGCGGGTACAAGCCATAGGTATTTGTAAAACCATCTACCAGCATAGGCACACCTGCATATACCTGCGTAACAGAATAATACACAGCATTGAAGTCATACTTATTCTCAAATGTGTATGGAAAATGGAAGGTATTCATGGCCAGGATAGCCAGCAGCAGCCCACCCGATACTAAATACCCCACCCCATTCACTATGGTATTGAACAGTTTATTCTGCTCCCAGTTGTTCTTTTTTACCCCAGCGAAGAACAGCAATGCCAATGCAGGAACAAGAATAAACGCATAAACCAACACACTATTACCAAGGAATATCCCGTCGAAATAGAAATCAAAATTAGTGAACCCTACATAGTCACGACTGTTTTGCGGCACATCGCCGGCATCTTTAGCATAGGGGTTAGGTGCGGCGAAGTCAATATATATGAGCGCCAGTATAGCCACTGCACATATACTCGAAAAGATTGTAAAGAAAGGTTTATGCGCCTGTGCCCGCAGCGCCGCCATCTTTGAGAACAAAGCATAAAAGCCGAGCAACCCCAGCCCTATGGTCACTATACCCACCTGTGTTAGCAGCGACTCCACCGGCTCGGGACGTACACCTCCGGCCTGTATCAGCAGCTTACGCGCGGTTTCCTGGAGAGCGGCAATATCCGGGTGATAAATACTGTGTATAATACTACCTATAACATAATATAACCCTACGGCACATAGTATGGTACACATCCATACGAGGGCCTCTTCCTTGAGCGGGCCGGAAATGTTATCGGGCGCAGCGACATGTTCATTTTGGGGTTTCGTAGCCGTAGCCTCTTTGACAGGCACGTTTGCTGGTCTATTTTTCCGGACACTCATGATCTTTTTTTGAAAAACAACCCAAGATAGGTAAAATCATGTTTCCGACACACATTAGCCGCGCGACACAACCCCAGTGACAACAAACCTTACATTACAATCAGACTTAATTAATCTTCATCCTTAAGATCGGCCAACATTCCTTCGACAAAATGTTTCTTAAGCATGTCCCGGGAAAATACGACGCCTAATAACCAGAACAACGAAGCTATTTCCTGAAATTGATCTGGCAACCTATGGATTTTGTTTCTTCCGTCTCCACAATTCTTTTCTGCAGTAGGGCATCCACGGCTTTGGCCACATACCTGTTCTTTACTTTTCCGGCTTCTGCACCGTTATCATCAATGGCACCATTGTATTTAACCACCCAATTGGCGTTTTCCTTCCATATTACATAAGCATGGGGTGTTTTTTGGGCGGTAAAATCTTTGGCCACCGCTTGGGTACCGTCGAAAAGGTAGGGAAAGCTGTATTTGCCTTTCAAAGCACGCTTCACCATTTCTGGATAGGCATCATCTTCATATACTATGGTATCAGTTGAACTGATGGCTATAACAGGCACACCCAATGGCTTATATTGCGCATCAAGCTCATTTAGCCGGGAAGGGTATAATTTTGCAAACGGACAGTGATTGCAAGTAAAAACAATTATAAAACCCTTTGCATCCGCATAATCCCTTAGCGAAACAAATTTACCATCAGTATTCACCAGCCTGAAATCATTGACTATTTTCCCATTAATCTTACTGAAACTCATTAAAGCAGCTGTTGGAGCCAGAGCCAAAGAAAGCCACATTGCGTTTATTACCCTTTTCATATTCGCTATTCTTTTATAAACTGCCTGGTAACGCTAGTCTTTGTCTGTTCATCGGTGAGTTGCACAAAATAGCTGCCCGGAGCAAAATGACTTATGTCTATACCTCCGGCCAGTTGCGGGCGGGGTAACATAAATATGGTACGCCCTACCGCATTGGTGATGCGTATATAATAAGCCTGCATTGATGGATCTTTGAATGAAACATATAACCTGTTACTTGCAGGATTCGGATACAATGTAAAATCAGGTGTTACCGCATCTGTTTCCGCTATAGCCGATGCGTCTGATACCACGAATTGACCCATCATACCGGCATCCTCATGAGGGCCAAAGTGACAATGATACATGAATGGATGAATGGCATCAGAATAATCCTGGAACTTCGCCACAAATGATACAGTCTCATTTACACGCAGGAAGTAACTGTCTTTCCAACCGCTCTCGTAATTGGCTACAGGCCCGGAACTACGGGAAACTATCTTGAATTGCACGTCGTGTATATGAAAGCTATGCCCAAAAACATTGTTATTGGTAACCGTCCATTTTTCTATGGTGTTCACTTTTACTGTTTTGTTGATAGTTGCCAAATCGAACGAAGTATTATCAAACCTGAATGGCGTTCCCGGTCCGCCCGGCCCTCCAGGAAGACCGTCAGTGACATTTAGTGTTCTGGTGACGGTTGCGTCAGAGGCAGTCCAGTAGGTATTGGCGGCCAAAGTAGCAGGAAGCGTTGTTATGGCTCCAGCTGTAGCGGTTATTACATTAATATGGAGTATATTGAAATTTATATTATTCAAAAGACTACCAAACGTTCCTGTAGTCCCCGGCTCAGAACCAGGAAAACCAAATGCCTGCCCTGCGTTGTAAGCTTTAAGGTCAATACTAGAACCTACGGCATCACTGCCTAAATCTACCAGTAGCTCCACGCGCTCACCCACCATTAGTTTCACACGGGTAACCGCAACCGGAGCATTCAGCAGCCCGCCATCGTTGCCAATTACATAAAATGTCCGGTTATCGCTGAACCCCAGATCATACCCCCGCTCCATTTCAGCATTCAGTATCCTCAGGCGAACAATCTGTTTAGGCAAGCTCACCTGTGGGTTCATAGTGCCATTCACTACCATGTAATCGCCATATGGGCCATTCAGGTAATCAAATGCATTGGACCCATCAAAACTGCGACTGGTAAGTGCCAGCGGAATATCGTCGACCCCATAAGTTCTTGGTAGAGCCAAGGCAGCTTCCTCTGCGTCCCTTACTATCATGAAACCGCCTAAGCCTTTTACCATCTGTTCTTCGGTATGCTCGTGCAAATGGGGATGATACCAATAGGTAGCAGCTTTATTTTTAACCAGCCAGTAAGGCTGCCATATAGTACCCGGCGGAATTACCTGGTGCGGCCCGCCATCCATTACAGCCGGCAGGTGCATACCATGCCAGTGCAGTGTTGTGGTATCGTTCAGGTAGCTGTGTACGTTCATATGCACTGTATCCCCTTGCCTCAAGATGAGTGTCGGCCCCCAAAAATCTCCGTTTATCCCCCCGGTAATCGTCTGGTTGCCGGGCAAAAATTGCTTGAAGGTATCCTTCATAGACAGGTTGAACACAGTGCCGGATATCGTATCGGGTATATGCAGAGCGTTGTACTGGCCTTGGGCTGCGCCTGTACTTATCAGCATTATCCCTATAAGCAGAAGGAAGCGGTTTCTTTGAAAATTTATCATAGAAATAAGTGTCTTTATCTATTTAGACGCACGTATTTCATTAATCCTTCGGGCAAAGATAATTTCACCTATTTTTATCCCCTAGATATGACTCAGCCTACCCATCGGTATTTTATCATCAATAAGCCCTATAATATGGTTTCCCAGTTCGTTGGCGAAAAGAAGGTACCCATGCTGGGAAAGATCGACTACAATTTTCCCGAGGGCATACATGCCGTAGGCCGACTGGACGGCAATTCTGAAGGTTTGCTGATACTGACCACTAATAAGAAAGTCACAAAACTGTTGTTTCAGAGCAAAAAGCCACACAAAAGGACCTACCTCGTAAGAGTAAAAAACGTAGTAAGCCCTGAAAAACTGCTTTTATTGCAAACCGGTGTAACCATTCAGATAAAAGATGGCGCATACTATACAACCCCTCCCTGTGAAGTAGAGATAGTGGACCCACCCTCCACTTTATTTCCTCATCAATTAGAATTGCGTGAATATATTCCGCATACATGGTTGCGCATGTCGCTCTATGAAGGAAAATTCCACCAGGTGCGTAAAATGGTTGCGGCTGTAAAACACCGCTGCCTGCGGCTGATAAGAACTTCTATCGAAGACCTTGAATTAGGCACCCTGGAGCCGGGCGGTGTAAAGGAAATTGAAGAAGCTGATTTCTTCCGGTTGCTGAAGATTGATTATTATAGTCAATAACCCTTAGCCCACGAATAATGTATTATACAGCAAGTACAGGTTTAGTGATAATATTATACCTGCTATCACCCATACCAGTATTTTAGTAGGTGTCCGGTTTACAAATTCACCCATTTTAGCGCGGTCGTTTGTAAAGACAATCAGCGGTATTACAGCGAAACTCAACTGCATGGACAGGATTACCTGGCTCAGCACCAGCAAGTCAGCAATGCCTTTTTCCCCGTAAAGAAAAGTAACAATGAATGCAGGAATTATGGCGATAATCCGCGTTATAAGTCTGCGTAGCCATGGTTTTAACCGAATATTCAGAAAACCCTCCATAACTATCTGCCCGGCAAGCGTGCCGGTAAGAGTTGAGTTCTGCCCTGACGCAAGCAGGGCAATAGCAAATACGGTACTGGCAAGTGCCGTGCCAAGCAAAGGGTCGAGCAATTTGTAGGCAACCGTGATATCGCCTACGTCATGATGTCCGGAAGTATGAAAAGTAGCTGCTGCAACAATAAGAATGGCAGCATTAATAAAAAAGGCAAATAACAGAGACACCGTGCTATCTATGGTCGCGAACTTTATTGCCATTTTCTTACCTGTGGTATCCCGGTCATAATTTCGAGTTTGCACTATACTTGAATGCAGGTATAGATTATGCGGCATCACAGTTGCACCCAGTATGCCAATAGCTATATACAGCATAGAGGGGTTGAACACTATCTCCTGCCTGGGCAGCAAACCCGCCAGCAGTGGAAATATATCGGGACGGGAAATAACTATCTCGTAAACAAAACAAATAAGTATAATGAGTATCAGGGCTGCAACAATACTCTCTATCACCCGGAACCCTTTATGCTGAAAATAAAGGATAAGCAATACATCAAACCCGGTGATAAGCACACCCCAGGTAAGGGGGATGCCAAAAAGCAGGTTAAGGGCCAACGCAGCACCTATTACTTCAGCGAGATCGCAGGCGGCAATAGCGACCTCGCATAACACCCACAAAGCAAAACTTACAGGTTTGGAGTAATGGTCGCGGCAGGCCTGGGCAAGGTCTCTTTCGGCAACAATCCCCAACTTCAATGCCAGGTATTGCAGCACAATCGCAAAAAAATTGGAAATTAATATCACAGACAGCAACGTATAACCAAATTGCGCCCCACCGGCTATATCGGTAGCCCAGTTGCCCGGATCCATATACCCCACAGCCACCATCATGCCGGGGCCTGCAAAAGCTAATAGTTTCTTCCAGAAACCACCTTTATCAGGCACCTGCACCGATGAATGTACTTCCGAAAGGCTTTTGCCATGCTTTTCATTACGCCATGCTTTAGCTGAAACCTTCTTACTCATTTTGGTGTTAATGTAATTCCGGTACAAAAGTAAATGATTATTTTGATTAACCAAATTAAATTAATTAGGCAAGGCTAATATTTTTCATTCGCGTTTATTTGATACCTTTACCACCAATAGATATGCAAACTTTTTCTGAAGAAAATTACCTGAAGATTATTTATAACCTTGACAAGCAGGGCCTCAAAAAGATAACGCCTACGGCAATAGCCGAAGCGCTGAACAATAATCCGGCCTCTGTAGTTGACATGATAAAAAAACTATCAGAAAAAAAACTTATCCAGTACGAAAAAACCAAGGGTGTAAAACTGACTGAAAAAGGCAGGAACATAGCGGTCTCCATCGTTCGTAAGCATAGGCTTTGGGAGGCCTTCCTGGTGGAAAACCTGGGGTATGGATGGGAGCAAGTGCATGAAATAGCCGAGCAACTGGAACATGTACACCACCCGGAACTTGCAGACAGGTTAGATAAATTCTTAGGCTACCCTAAATACGACCCGCACGGCGACCCGATACCAAAAGCTAACGGTGAAACGGCGTTGACCTATAAAACACTGCTTGCAGAAATAGAGGAAGGAAAAACCTGCCGTGTAGTGGCCGTGAAAGACACCAGCCCGTCATTTCTGCAATACCTTAAAAAGCTGGAAATTGGTATAGGCACAAAATTAACCCTGATGGAAAAGATACCTTTCGATAATTCCATTGTTATCCTCACAGGAGACAAAACAAAGACCACCGTATCCAGGATATTTGCAGAAAACCTGCTGGTACATGAATAAATAACAGGCGTTAGTTACTGATACAGGGGCGGATGGCACGGTTTTTTTCATGCTAATGAAAAAACTATTTCCTATGCGCATACTTACCCTGCTCATTGCCCTCGTCATTGGCACCGCACTATCATCATTCAAAGGATCAAGGACTATCACTGTTAGCAGCACGGCATTTTCCAATAACGGACCAATACCCGTAAAGTACACTTGCCTGGGCCCGGAATTCAGCCCGCCGCTGCAATTCAGCAACATTCCGCCGGAAACAAAGTCTATTGCCATAATTGTGGTGGAACCGAATGCAACGGTACGCGTTACGCAACAAAAAGTTTGTGAGCCGCAGAAGACAAAGACAAAGACAAAACACGGACGGTATGCGACGAAAAAAAACACTGCAACACCCTATGAAACAGTGCAGGCAAAAACCTGCTTTACCCATTGGCTCATTTGGAATATCGAACCCAACAGCAATTTTATACCTGAAAATTTTGTCAATGACAACCAGGGGCTGAACAGTGTAAATGAATGCCGTTATAAAGGAATGTGCCCTCCGGAAGGCACACATAATTATCATTTCAAAGTTTATGCCCTGGACACCAAACTCAATATCAGCAAAAAAAGCGATCGGGCTACATTAGAGAAGGTAATGGAAGGTCATATCCTTGCATGGGGAGAAGTAGTGGGCACCTTCAATAAAAATTATAAATAAGTGTATAGGAGCAAGACTACCGTTCCTTTAATCACTAAAAAACAATTGCCGCGAATATTTGACCGGATGAGCTAATTTAGCCCCATGCGCAGCATACGCCGGCATATACAAACCATAATTGAAACCTACGATGGCCATGTGCCCCTTGCTCACTTCCTGAAGAATTATTTCAGGCAAAACCCTGTGCTGGGCAGCAGGGACAGGAAAATGCTATCTGCCATGGCCTATGCATATTACCGCAGTGCCAAAGGGTTTATTGGCAATGAATGGTTCTATTCGCTGGCAGACCAGTGGCTGGACAACCCGAAACAGTTCGCAGAGACACCCCTTACAAAATGGCTCAAAGAAAACGAACGATTCCCATTTGACCTTGCAAAGCTTTTCCCGAGCGCCACCCCTCTTTCCGAAGGCATAGACCGGACAGAATGGCTGAAATCTATGCTGGTGCAGCCCGCCCTGTTTATACGCATACGCAAGGATAGGGACAAACTGCTCAGGGCACTCGCAGACAGTCAAATACCCACCAGAACGGTAACTGAATCCTGCATCTCGCTGCCGAATGGCGCAAAGATTGATACCCTGCTGCCACCTGATACCTATGTAGTACAGGATGCCTCCTCTCAGCAAACAGGTAAATACTTTAATCCGAAAAAAGGCGAATCGTGGTACGACTGCTGCGCCGGCGCAGGTGGCAAATCACTGCTGCTGAAAGATATGGAAGCCGGGGTATCGCTTACGGTAAGCGACCGCAGGGAAAGCATATTGCACAACCTGAAAGAGCGGTTCAGGATTTACGGGCATAAGCCCCCGACCTCTTGCATAACAGATGTAGCCGACCAAAAAAAACTACTTGCTGCCTTAGGCAGCACTAAGTTCGACAATATTATATGCGATGCGCCGTGCAGCGGATCAGGCACGTGGGCACGTACACCAGAGCAGATGTATTTTTTCAACCCCGGCACCCTGCCGGCATTCTCTTCGCTGCAAAAGGACATTGCGACCAATGTTGCTGCTTACCTTAAGTCCGGCGGCAGGCTCATCTATATTACGTGTTCGGTATTCAAAGCAGAAAATGAGGAAGTGGCGGAACAGGTGGCCAGGCAAACGGGCATGACACTTACTTCCTCACAACTCATTAATGGCATATCCATCTATGCAGATAGCATGTATGTAGCCGTGCTACAAAAGGAAGGTAAGACCCATTAGAGTCCCGGAGTATTACTTCGCTGCCTTTGCCTTGAACTTATTGATAGCATTACGCGTAAAATCGCTGAGGACTAAACGCCCGCTGATGGCGGCGCGGTCAGATAAAATAGTATCCCAATGTTCGGTGCCGTGCCAGAATATTTTCTTCAATTGCGACATGGCCTCGGGGCTGCTGTGCGCCAGGCGATCTGCGAGCCGAGCAACGCTGTCGTCTACTTCAAGCACCGTTTTGTGCAGCTCTGAATATAACCCATGACGCTTAGCCCACTCAGCCGAACGCCATTCTGTGGCATCTATAGCCAGCTGTGAAAAACAGGACACACCTACTTTACGCTCGACAGCAGGGCCTACCACAAATGGCCCGATACCTACGGCCAACTCGCTCAGCTTCACCGATGCGTCTTCTGTAGCTATGGCGTAATCTGTTGCCGCTATCAAGCCCACGCCACCGCCCACGGCCTTGCCCTGTACACGGCCTATTATCAGTTTGTGACACTTGCGCATTGCGTTTATTACATTGGCAAAACCGCTGAAGAATTTCTTTCCTTCTGCCTCATTAGTTATGGCCATCAACTCATCGAACGATGCACCGGCACAAAATGCCTTTTCGCCAGCGCTACGGAGAACGATTACATGCACACGATTGTCTGTACCTACATCATTTATAGTCTTTGCCAGGTCGGCGAGAATGGCAGCCGGTAAAGAATTGCTGGATGGGTGGAAGAACTCGATAGTAGCAATGCCGTGTTCTAATTCGTGGCTCACATAGCCCTCAGTGTGACGCATAGATAAATTTTATAAGTAAAAAGTAGCTAACAAAGTTAGCCCATAAAATACAATTATCATAAAGTTTCACCCTTACTTTATGACATCCGCTCACATAATCTTTATAAAATCCTTACATCGGGGCGACTGCATTTTATGCAGTACTTATATCCTTACCTGTACCTTTGCGTTGCAATTCAAGATAATGAACGCGTTTCACTCAAAAAAGATAAAAGGGGCTGCCCAATACCTGCTGAGTATATTGATAATAGCAGCTGTTTCATCTCTTTGTTATGCGTTCCGTTCAATTGTCGACTATAGGGTTGTCGCCTATATATTGCTGATAACCGTATCATTGACAGCAATGGTATTTGATATTTTACCTGTTTTGTTGGCCGCCACCTTATCTGCATTAACATGGGACTTTTTCTTTATACCACCTTATTTTACACTACATGTCGGCTCGGCGGAAGATACCATCCTGCTGGTAATGTATTTTGTAATAGCTATGGTAAATGCTGCCCTCACCTATAAGATAAGAAAAATGGAGAAAGACGTTATTCTGCGGGAAGAAAAAGAGAATACCGTAAAATTATATAACACACTATTGAATTCCCTCTCACACGAACTGCGCACGCCTATAGCCACCATCATAGCTGCCACAGACAACCTGCAGGATAACAACTCAAAACTAACACCCCTGAACAGAAATGAACTTGTAGCTGAAATATCAAAAGCGTCATTCCGGCTGAACCAGCAGGTAGAGAATCTGCTGAACATGTCACGACTGGAATCAGGTTTCATACAACCTAAAAAAGACTGGTGTGATATTAACGAAGTGGTGTATGGTACAGTAAAAAGAATTGAGGAAAATAATATTACACGAAAGATAACCGTCAACATTAACCCACAGGTACCGCTATTTAAACTGGATAAAGGTATGCTTGAACAAATACTCTACAACCTATTACTTAATGCATGCCTGCATACACCCGACGAAACCAAAATCAACATTACGGCGATGGACCATGGCGAATTGCTGGACATAGTTGTTGAAGACAATGGAAACGGGTTTCCCGAAGACGAAATAAACGATGTTTTCGGTAAATTTTACAGGCTCCGTAATACCGCCGCTGGTGGCACCGGCCTGGGCTTATCAATAGTAAAAGGGTTTACAGAAGCTATGAGCGGGGCTGTGCGGCTAGAAAACATCCGTACAGGCGGCGCAAGATTCACCATCTCCATTCCGGCGGAAACATCTTACCTGAAAAACCTGAACAATGAATAAGGCTACCATACTGATAATAGACGATGAGGCACCCATACGAAAACTGCTGGCAATAACCCTGCAAAGCAATGACTATACAGTAAACGCCGCAGCAACAGCGCGCGAAGGATTAATATTTGCCGCTAATCATCCACCAGACCTTATCATTCTGGATATTGGCCTACCCGATGTTGATGGACATACTGTACTTAAGCAGCTAAGGGAATGGTACACCAACCCTATAATAATTTTATCTGTACAAAGCAGCGAAGAAGATATCATCAGTGCACTGGACAATGGCGCAAACGACTACCTTGTGAAACCATTCCGCACCGGCGAACTCCTGGCCCGCATTCGGTCTGCCCTGCGCAGTGCTTTGCCCGAAGAAAGTACGCCGGTCATATACATAGGCAACTTACATATTGACCTTGCGCAACGAACTGTTAAAAAAAATGGTGAAATAGTAAAGTTGACGGCAACAGAATACACATTGCTTGCCTTGATGGTGAAGAATGAGGGGCGCGTACTGACCCATCATTATTTACTCAAAGAAATATGGGGGCCGGGCTTCATAAACCAGTCGCAATATTTAAGGGTATTCATAGCACAGCTTAGAAAAAAAATAGAAAATGACCCCAACCACCCCGAGTACCTTAAAACAGAATCGGGGGTTGGCTACCGCCTCGTAAGCAGAGAATAACATCCCGAACATATAATTTTTTAGAATGAAATCAAATCAACAAAATTTGAACAGGGTTACTATTGCCTCATTGTTAGTGGCGTTGGGCATAATATACGGGGATATAGGCACCAGTCCGCTATATGCTTTACGAGCAGTAGTGGGCGAACGGAAAATAGATGAGGTTCTGGTATATGGCGGGGTTTCTTGCATATTCTGGACACTGGTATTCCAGACGACCATAAAATATATCTGGCTTACGCTGAAAGCCGACAACCAAGGTGAGGGTGGCGTATTCTCTTTATATGCGCTGGTAAGGCGATATGGCAAACACTTGGTAATACCTACTATACTGGGGGCCACAACACTGCTGGCTGATGGCATAATCACACCTCCCATATCTATCGCTTCTGCCATTGAAGGACTAAATACGGTGAGCGGACTTGAAAATATTATTGTACCTGGCAATAACCTCACCATAGGCATTGTCATACTTCTGTTGTCTGCGCTATTCTTCTTTCAACGTTTCGGCACGCAACTCATCGGCAAAACCTTCGGCCCAATAATGGCACTCTGGTTTTGTATGTTACTTATTGTTGGTTGTCTGCAAATCATGCAACACCCTGAAGTGATTAAATCACTAAACCCATATTATGGTTACGAACTGCTGGCCAGATACCCGAAAGGGTTCTGGCTTTTAGGCTCCGTATTCTTATGCACCACGGGTGCTGAAGCTTTATACTCTGATCTGGGACATTGTGGCATCAAGAACATACGTATTACCTGGGTATTTATTAAAATAAGCCTTGTTGCAGACTATTTAGGGCAGGCTGCTTGGCTAATGCATCAAAATAAAGCGTTCCTTAATGGCGCAAACCCTTTTTTCGAAATGATGCCAGGTTGGTTTATACTACCGGGCATCATTATTGCCACTGCAGCCACAATTATTGCCTCGCAAGCCTTAATAAGCGGTTCCTTCACGCTGATAAGTGAGGCTATGAACCTGAATTTCTGGCCACGTGTAACAGTGCGCCAGCCAACCGATATTAAGGGGCAGATTTTCATACCAAGCGTAAACACGATATTATGGATAGGGTGTGTATCAATGATTCTCTACTTTCGGAATTCTGCGCATATGGAAGCAGCATATGGCTTCTCTATTACCATAGCCATGATGATGACCACCTACCTGCTTACTTATTACCTGCTGTATAAGAGAAAGTGGAACAAACTCCTGGTGGCCGCTATTGTGCTGGTCTTTGCAGTTATCGAAATATCTTTTTTCATCGCCAATACTGCCAAAATTAAAGAGCGGTGGATGTTCCTCTTCTTCGAACTCTTCATCTTCATGACGATGTATGTGTGGTATTACGCCCGGAAAATCAATAACCGCTTTGTAAAGTTCGTGGACATTGGCAAGTACATCCCCATGCTGAAGGAGATGAGCGAGGATGACAGCATCCCCAAATTCTCCACACACCTCATCTACCTCACCAAAGCTAACAACAGGGCGCATATTGAAGATAAAATAATAAAGTCTGTCTTCTCTAAACGACCGAAACGCGCAGATGTTTATTGGTTTGTGCATGTACATCGCACAGAAGAGCCCTACACGCGCACCTACGATGTTTCCGAACTCTCTGATGACAAGGTCATCAAGGTAAATATAAACCTCGGCTTCAGGGTGCAGCCCAAAACTGAACTGTACTTCAAAAAAATAGTTCGCGACCTCGTAGCCAATAAAGAACTGAATCTTCATATACGCCCTGATGGCTCAACAAAATATAACGCGGAGCCGGATTTCAAATTCGTGGTTATCGAGAAATTCCTGTCTGTGGATAATGAATTCACCCTTACAGACGGCATCCTGCTCAATTCCTACTTCCTTCTAAAGAACCTTGGGCTGAGTGACGAAAAAGCTTTTGGCTTAGATAAGAGCGATGTAATAACAGAACAGGCCCCTTTAGTATACAATCCGATTCAAAACATAGAACTAACAAGAAATCAAAAAAAATAGACATGAAAAAATCACTCTTTCTAATGTGTATAGCATGTACATTCAATACGCTTGCGCAAGACACAACAGCAAACAAGATACCATTTGACGGCATGAACATGACCTGGCAAAACGGAAATGATCGCCGCGATGCCCCGGTGTTGCAGACCAAATACTTTACCGGTAGCGTGATGCTTGATGCCAATTATACCTATTCATTCAACAATCCCATAGACAATACTGTTGTTGGGTCCACAGCACTGGCGCGCAACAATGAGATACAGGTATCTTGCGCCGCCCTGGGTGGTGAATTCAACTACGAGGGTGCACGCGCAAAAATAATGACACAGTTTGGCACCCGCTCCACTGTTATCCCCCGGAATGATTACAGCCCATACAGGGGACAATATGACCTTGCCAATGTATACAGATACATCAGCGAGGCCTATGCGGGATATCATTTCAATGTATGGTATGGTATCAAGGTAGATGCCGGAATGTTCATGTCGTACATCGGCCTTAATTCTTACTACCAGGTAGAGAATTGGGAATACCAAGCTTCGTTCACATCAGACAATACACCGTGGTTCTTCAATGGAGTGCGGGTACAGATATTCCCTACCAAAAAGCTGAAGATAGAACCATGGATCATCAATGGCTGGCAAAGCTATGGCAAGTTTAATACTATGCCCGGGTTTGGCGCCAACATCACGTGGAGCCCGAATGAAAATGTGAAACTCCTGACCAATGACTATTACGGCACTGATGCGGCCATGATACCGGGCAGAAAACGCTTCCATTCAGACAATAGCTTGCTCGTAAGATATTATAAGCGCCCGCAGGCGAAAGGCATCAGCCAGGCAGCTTTTTCATTCACAGGTGATATTGGGTTTGAGAATGGCGGCGGCGTAAAAGCATTTAATGGCGACTCCGCTACACCTGCACAGCATTTTCTAAGTGCGATGTTCTATAACCGTGTGTGGTTCCACAACAACAAATTTGCCTGGACGATAGGCGGTGGCCTTATGACCAATCCCGGGCGCTACCTTGTACTCTACCCCACAGGCGATGCCAGCCCCCTGCCCAACCCGAACAACCCGACCCAAACAGCAGGTACGCACCCCTTTAGCGCCAACCCCGGCGATAAATTCAATGGATGGGATTGCTCCACCAATATTGACTGGATGCCCAACCAAAGCCTAACCGTAAGACTGGAATATGTGCACCGCGAAGCAGACGTACCCTATTTCTCAGGTCGTGGCGGGGTAACCTCACCTACAGGTTATACCACCACCCCGCTACCAGCCACGTGGGCACCCGATCTGGTAAAAACAGAAGACAGACTGACATTGGCTGTGCTGTTCAGACTGTAGATAACAAATGAAAAAAAGAAATGAAATATTCATGCCACCGTTATGGCCTGAAAATTTCTTCAAGCTGGCTGTATAACTGCGGGTGGTTAAGTTTTAGTTGCTCGGGCTGTTCAAAAAAATACTCTGTTACCACGGCAAAGAACTCTGCAGCGTTTGTGGCGCCATAAAAATTAATGTCTGTGTGGTCTCCCTCCTGCATTATACGTATGCTTTCATGTACTTTCTGTACCCATGGCAGCACCTCCGGGCGTGTGAGCATATATTCGGGTACGCCATCTATTGTGCCGTCTGCTTTGTCGAGCAGGTGGGCAAATTCATGCAATATAGTATTTCGCCCGTCCCGTTTTCTGAAGCCATTACGGATAGCCGTTTTGGACAACAACATCCGGCGGTTCATTACCCCCTCGCCTACCAGACCCTGTATATTGGCATCCGGTACTCCCGTCTTAAACGACCTGTTAAACTCACCCTTGTACACCAATACCTCTGAAATGTTGTTGTACCGCCACTTCGGGAAAGAAAAGATAAGCATGATGGCCCCGGATGCAACCAATAACTTATCCAGGTCATCTACCTCCGTATCTACCCCCCTGATGGTTGTATTCTTTAAAAAATCCTCAACACGAAGCTCAAAGGCGGTACGCATATTTTCATCCAGATTTTTGTAGAAGCCAACATTATCTGCAAGCAACTCTTTGAAATCGGGAGGTAATTTATAAGCAGGGAAACGCCGCTTCCAATCATAGTAGATAACTACGCCGGCTATTATTGCTATGATGAGGAGGATAAGGCCGGGCATGGGGAAGCAATATTTTTTCTGAAGTGGAAATATAACTATGGGAAATTTTTATAAATATCCTTTCTATTGGCAATTGTAATAAACGAAATTGTATCACTTTTTAACTCTACACCAATACGGTAATCACCAACCCTTATACGATAAAAGGTTTTAAACCCTTCCATTTTTTTAATGTGCGGGATTTGCTGTATTTCTGATGCAGCTTCGGCATGTAAAATAGCTGTTTTTACTTTTGCGAGTACAGCTTTTTCTGTGATTTTCTGAAGCCTCTTGTAAAAGCTTTTATCAAAAGATACCTTCATCAGGAATCCAGATGTTTGAATATTGTTTGACGGCTCACAGTCTTTCCTGTTTTCTCTTTTTTCATCATCAGCCCTAATTGTAAATCCTCAGCCTGTGATGCAGATATTTTATTAACTGTCTCCCCCAATTGCTCTGCAAGCGCACTGAGCAATTTAAGGTTTTTACTGTTGCTGCTTTTTATAACAATTGCACTCATAGTATGCTTTTCCCAAAGTTACAAAAAATATGCTTGCTGATTTCAGAACCAACCTTTAAAATAATACCATCCTACCTGCTATTATTATCAACCGCCAACACAGTGCGTACATTCAGCTCATGCGCAGCACGCATGACGGCCACAATACCATCTGCATTGGCCATCTTATCAGCGTTAATAACAACAGTTGGTTCCGCATCCTGAGATTTTGCAATAGCCCTTGCTATCCAGGGCTTCAGCGAATCTACAGGAACAGAATTTGTGCCTATAAAAAATTGCTGCTGGTCGTTGATAGATACTACTACCGTCTGTTTTGCCTTCGTATCGCTCTTTGCCTTGGGTATGGATAGCTTCACCACGTTCGGGTTGGCGAGTGTGGAAATGATGAGGAAGAACAGCAGCAGGATGAACAAGATATCGTTCAGTGCCGATGAATGCCCTTGCGGGTCGTGAGGAGTGCGCCTTTTTATGTTCATCTGCTATCCTTAATTTTTGATATCCTGTACGAAATCCAAAAATTCAACCGAGGCAGACTCTATACGGTTCACCTGTTTGTTTATCTGCGCGTTGAGGTAGGTATAGCCCACATAAGCCAGCAGGCCTATGATAAGTCCGGTAGCTGAGGTCACCATCTTGGTATAGATACCGCCTGCTATAGAATTAATATCGAAGCCCTGGTGCTGCACATTGAAGAAGAGGATAATCATACCCGCTATAGTGCCGAGGAAACCAAACATAGGGGCTATGCCGGCTATGGTAGTGAGTATGGACAGGTTGCGCTCCAGCTTATATACTTCCAACTTGCCGGTGTTCTCCATCGATTTTTCTATCTGGTCCACCGGTTTGCCTATACGGCTTACACCTTTCTCTATCACCCGGGCAATGGCATTGTTACCACTTTTGCAGGTGCTTATCGCGGCGGCGGTGTTGCCACCCTCTACCTGGTCTTTTATCCGCCCCATAAATGAGGGGTCTGTTACAGTGGCTTTTCTAATAGCGAGAAAACGCTCCACAAACACATATACCATTATTATCGAACACAGCAGCAATGGTATCATCAGCACACCCCCTTCCATAAATAAATTGAAAAGTGATATTTGTTCGGTTCCAGCAATAGCTTCCTCCTTTGCTATATTAGCAAGATTAGCAGTATCCGCAGACGGCTGTGCAGTTGTGGCAGCCTGTAGTAAAATGGTCAGTAAACTCATGGGCGAGATTTGGATAAACAAATATAATAAAAACCCCAAACCCCTGAAGGGGCTTATCCAGTATTAACTGTTAAATCAAATATTTATTGCGCAAACCATAATGCAACCCGCATATATACTTATAATATTTTTCTAAACTAATAACTTATCAACAGGGTACGTTAGTAAGTTTTTAGGATTTAATTCGGGAGATAGTATCTTTGCAGCGCATTTCTAACAAATACATACATAAATACAGCCGGATCATATGAACTGGAAAGATTATTTCAGCACTTCTATAGGTAAGAAAATTTTAGTTGGCGCAACGGGTTTGTTTCTCATTCTTTTTCTGATAGTACACTGCTACGTTAACGCCATGATATTCTGGTGCGATGAAGGAAAGCACTTTACTGAAGCAGCCTCCTTCATGGGTGGCAATGTGGCCGTGCGTATCTTGGAGATAGGGCTGTTCGCAGGGCTTATCATTCATATGATGCAGGGCCTGATGCTGTGGAGGCAGAATGCCGCACGCCGGCCTGTGGCCTATGCCGTGAAGGCTGGCAATAAGACAAGCAGGTGGTATAGCCGCTCTATGGGCTTACTTGGGACGCTTATACTGATGTTCCTTATCCTGCACCTCTACCACTTCTGGGCGCCTAACCGCTATGGCCAGGCTTTTGACCCGGCATGGACAGAAGAAAGCCTTTATGAAAAAATGCTCGTTGTGTTCAGTGCGCCGTGGGTGGTTATAGTTTATGTGCTGGGCTGCATCTCGCTGGCATGGCACCTGATGCATGGTTTTTTCAGTGGCTTCCAGACTTTCGGTTTGGCTACGCACAAGTACAAAGGACTTATAAGGGCAACAGGGGTAGCATTCTCTATTATCGTGCCACTGATTTTTGCCGCGATGCCGATATACCTGCATATAATTGGCAACTGCGGGGATCATTGCCAGTAAAGAAGTAAAAACATTAGTAAAAGTATCCAGTATCAATAAATATTCAGTATCAAGCATATGGCACTTAATTCAAAGATACCTGCCGGTCAGTTAGACAAAAAGTGGACAGATTATAAATCTAAGTGTAAGCTGGTGAACCCTGCCAACAAACGCTCGTTGGAAATTATAGTAGTGGGCACGGGCCTTGCCGGCGCATCGGCTGCGGCATCTCTTGGCGAGATGGGCTATAAGGTAAAAGCGTTCTGCTTTCAGGACAGCCCCCGCCGCGCACACTCCATAGCCGCACAGGGAGGTATAAATGCCGCAAAAAATTACCAGAACGATGGCGACAGCACCTACCGCCTGTTTTACGATACCATTAAAGGCGGCGACTACCGCGCCCGTGAAGGCAATGTGCACCGCCTGGCAGAGGTAAGCGCAAACATAATAGACCAGTGCGTGGCACAGGGCGTGCCCTTCGCTCGCGAATACGGCGGATTGCTCAGCAACCGTTCTTTTGGCGGCACGCAGGTGCAGCGTACCTTCTACGCAGCAGGTCAAACCGGCCAACAATTATTGATAGGCGCTTACCAAGGCCTTGAGCGCCAGATAGCATTAGGTACGGTGGAAATGTTCTCCCGCCATGAAATGCTTGAAGTAGTGAAGATAGACGGCAAAGCGCGCGGCATCATTGCCCGCAACCTGGTGACGGGTGAGCTGGAACGCCATTTTGGCCATGCAGTTTTACTGTGTACCGGTGGTTATGGCAACGTATTCTACCTTTCTACAAACGCTATGGGCAGCAACGTGACTGCAGCCTGGAAAGCACATAAACAAGGGGCTTATTTCGGTAATCCCTGCTTCACGCAGATACACCCTACCTGCATACCCGTGAGCGGCGACCACCAGTCGAAGCTCACGCTGATGTCTGAGTCGCTGCGTAACGACGGGCGAATATGGGTGCCTAAAGCTAAAGGCGACAACAGGAAACCAACCGATATACCGGAAGAAGAACGCGACTACTATCTGGAACGCCGCTACCCAGCCTTCGGCAACCTCGTTCCACGCGATGTGGCCAGCCGCGCTGCCAAGGAGCGTTGCGATGCAGGCTTTGGCGTAGGTTCTTCTAAAATGGCGGTTTACCTCGATTTTGCATCGGCAATTATGCGCTACGGCAAAGTAGAAGCCCGCAAACAAGGCAAGGAACATGCCGGCGATGCGGAAGTGCGCACTTTGGGAGTAGGAGTTGTAAAAGAAAAGTACGGCAACCTGTTTGACATGTATGCCAAGATAACCGGCGAAGACCCCTATACGGTGCCTATGCGCATCTACCCTGCCGTACACTATACTATGGGTGGCCTGTGGGTAGATTATGAACTGATGACCAATGTACCCGGCCTCTACGCACTGGGTGAAGCCAACTTCAGCGACCATGGCGCTAACCGCCTCGGAGCATCTGCGCTGATGCAGGGATTGGCTGATGGTTACTTCGTTATTCCTTATACACTTGGCAATAACCTTGCCGATGATATACGCACCAAGGCAATACCTACCGACCACCCCGCATTCGTTGCTGCTGAAAAAGAAGTATCAGACCGCATCAGCCGCCTGATGAATATTAAGGGCAAGGAAAGCGTGGAAAGTTTTCACAAGCGGCTGGGCAAGATAATGTGGGACAAATGCGGCATGGGCCGTAACGCAAAAGGGTTAACAGAAGCGATAACAGAGATACAGGCACTGCGCAAAGAATTCTGGAGCAATGTGCGCATACCGGGAGAAATAAAAGAATACAATCCGGAATTGGACAAAGCAGGCCGTGTAGCCGACTTTATGGAACTGGGTGAGCTGATGTGCAGGGATGCCCTGCACCGCAACGAAAGCTGCGGCGGCCACTTCCGCGAGGAATACCAGACAGAGGACGGCGAAGCACTGCGTGATGATGAAAAATACATGTACGTAGCCGCATGGGAATATAAAGGCGAAAGCCAGTTTGAATTGCACAAGGAAAGCTTGGATTATGAGGTGGTCCACCCCTCTGCACGTAGCTATAAATAATTAAACAATTCGGCAATTCGACAATTTGACAATGAACGGGAATTATGGAAAATGTTATTTTAACGAAGACTATAGCTTTTTCTCTGGAGGTTATTAAGTATGTCGAATTATTAGAAGAAAAAAGAAAGTTTGTTATTGGGAATCAGTTATTAAAAAGTGGCACGTCAATTGGAGCTAATGTACATGAAGCACAGAACGCAGAAAGCAAAGCTGACTTCATACATAAGTTTAAGATAGCAGCAAAAGAAGTTGAAGAAACAAAATATTGGTTAGTTCTTTGTAAAAACTCAAACAGTTATCCTGAATGCGGGCATTTAGTATTACTGTTAGTCGAAATTGAAAAAATTATTACTAAAATAATTTCGACAAGTAAAACAATATCGTCCAATTAAGAACATTGCCGAATTGTCAAATTGTCGAATTGTCAAATTAAGCAGATGGAACACTACAATATGAACCTCACCCTTAAGGTGTGGAAACAGAAAAACAGCAAAACAAATGGCAGCTTTGAAACCTACCAGGTGAAGAACATTTCATCAGAAATGTCTTTCCTTGAGATGTTTGACGTGCTGAATGAGCAACTTGTGGCAGAAGGTAAAGAGCCTATCGCTTTCGACCATGACTGCCGCGAGGGTATCTGTGGCATGTGCAGTATGTACATCAATGGCCGTGCGCATGGCCCATGGCACGAAACCACCACCTGCCAGCTGCATATGCGCGAATACAAAGACGGCGACACCATAGTGGTGGAGCCCTGGCGCGCCAGTTCTTTCCCGGTTATTAAGGACCTGGTGGTGGACCGCACAGCGTTCGACCGTATTATTGCCGCAGGCGGATATATTTCGGTAAATACGGGTAATGCCGTTGATGCCAATGCCTTGCCAATAGAAAAGCAGAAAGCCGATGAGGCATTTGCTGCGGCTACCTGCATAGGTTGCGGCGCATGTGTTGCCGCATGTCCTAATGCCTCAGCCATGCTGTTCGTATCGGCTAAGGTTTCTCACCTGGCATTGCTGCCACAGGGCGACCCGGAACGTAAAGTACGTGCCGTGAACATGGTGAAACAAATGGATACTGAAGGCTTCGGCAGTTGCACCAACATAGGCGCTTGTGAAGCAGAATGCCCTAAAGGCATTTCTCTTGAGAACATCGCCCGCCTGAACCGTGAGTATATAGGGGCTGTTTTCTCCGGGAGCAAGGAGGGCTAAAACCCCAAACCTCCGCCCGGATGAATAATCCGTTCGGACGGGCCTAAAGGGGCTCCCCCTCAATTAGCATGATTTTATTATGAAGGCTGCCTATATCAGGCAGCCTTTTCTTATTTTGCACTATGTTTCGGAAACTGCTAATATTCTTATTCGCCTGTGTCTTCAGTGCTTCACATGCCCAAACCGATACCAGCCACCTGCGCGTAAGCCTGCTTACTTGCGGCCCCGGCGATAACGAGGTGTGGGAAGTATTTGGCCACACGGCTATCCGGGTCATAGACAGCCAGCACCACCTCGACCTCGTATATGGCTACGGTACTTTCGATTTCCAGCCGGGCTTTGAAATTCAGTTCATGAGGGGCAAGCTGTTGTATTCTATCTCCGTAATGGAATTTGGCAGTTTTATGCCGGAATATGTGATCGCCAAACGAAGCGTGGAAGAACAGGAGTTATTACTTAATGGCGAACAGAAAAAATCTATGTATGCTTTCCTCAACTGGAACGCGGAGCCCGCAAACAGATATTACAAATACGATTTCTTCTTCGACAACTGCGCCACGCGCATCCGGGATGTTTTCCCCAAATCTTTTGGCAGCGGTTTTACCTTTGGCCAGGCCATTCCTTCCGGCTCAAAAATCACCTTCCGCAATATAATGGACCGCTATTTTTACCGCGACCATTGGACCCGCCTTGGCTGCAACCTGCTACTTGGCAGCAGAATTGATGCGGTAATGAGCAATACCGACATCATGTTCCTCCCCGATTATCTGAGGGACGGTGTGGCAGGCGCTAAGGTAAATGGCAAGCCAATAGCCTCACCGCCACAGTTGCTCTTAGCGGGGGATCAACCCACTGACGCAGGCATGAATGGTCCTTTTATCCTTCTTTGCATAGTCGCATTGTTGACCATTGCAGGCTTGTCGGTACCGCGGCTGCGGATGATGGGCAAAATAATGGCATCCCTACTTTTAGGAGTTACCGGCTTGCTGGGAGTTATTATACTTATCATGTGGTTCGCCACCGACCACCAGGGTTGCGCCAATAATTTCAACCTGCTTTGGTGCCTGCCTACAAATCTGTTCCTACTATTTGCCAAGCCTAAAGGGAAAGGTAAATATGCCCTGATAGCCATGCTGCTAATTTTTATTTCCATAATTTTGCATATAATAAAAGTGCAGGGCATACCGCTGTTTGAACTATCACCATTGTTCCTGGCACTATTGTTCGTTTATGGCATGATTTATAGAAACGGTAAAATCCAAAAAAAAACTATCAATGCCTGAGATAAACACATCGGTATCCTCCTCTGTCTTTTACCGCAAAATGGGCAATGGGCCCGTACTAGCCCTGCTGCACGGTTTTCCCGAAAGCAGCAATATATGGAGAAATATATGGTACGAGCTGGCGAAAGATTATACTCTTATCATACCTGATTTTCCGGGAAGCGGCGAGACCCTACTAGAGAAGGAAACAAGTATCTCTGAAATGGCAGATTGCGTCGCAGCCATCCTGAAACATGAAAAAATATCCAAAACTGTAGTAGCCGGTCATTCAATGGGTGGCTACATTGGTTTTGCTTTTGCAGCCCAATATCCCGATATGATAGCTGGTCTGTCGGTGGTACACTCTACTCCCCTGCCCGATGATGAGGAAAAGAAAAAAACAAGGCTGAAGTCGATAGATCTGATAAGAAATGGCGGAAAAAACGCCTTTGTAAGGCAAATGATAGCTAACTTGTTTGCACCTTCCTTCAGAGAGGCAAATCCTGATATTATTGAAGCTCAGGTTGCGCTGGCGTTGGAAACCGAAGAAAAAGGGCTTATCAACTACATGCAGGCAATGATTAACCGTGCAGACCAAAGGAATTGGCTCAAAAACACGTCTATACCTATACAGTGGATCATTGGCATGGAAGACAATATTATACCATATAAAAAAATATTAGAGCAAACTGCGCAATCTGGTATTAATTTTGTAACTTTTTATAATAATTGCGGACACATGAGCATGCTTGAAACATCAGAGCAGCTATCGGGTGACCTTGCAACATTTACAAATTATTGCTACGAACGGTAGCAAACAATATGAACACGAGGCTATTAGCCATATTACTATTACTCTCATCGTTTTGTTTTCACAAGGCGCAGGGATCGCATATAGTAGGCGGAGAGATGACCTACAGATACTTAGGCGACAGCCTTGTGAGGGGGGAATTATGGCCCAGGTACCAGATCAGCCTCACCATTTATGAAGATTGCCAGAACGGCCAGCCGGAGGCAATACAACAAGACAACCCGGCTTTTTTCGGCGTTTATGAAGCGGCTATCCCTTACAAATACATAAGGGCCGATTCGGTACACTACATGACATCTGTAGCGGTGCCGGCAAATTTCAGCAATGCCTGCGTAAGCAATATACCTGCTACCTGTCTGCTCAAAAAAACGTTTGTCATCAACTACGTTTTAAGGCCTAATTCTTTCGGCTATATCATCACCTATGCCAGGTGCTGCCGCAATGCAACAGTAAACAACATACTCAATGCAGGCAGCACAGGCTCTTTATACTTCTGCTACATTCCGCCCCCCCCTATGCGCAATAACAGCGCGGTCTTTAAAAACTATCCACCGCAGATCATCTGTATGAACAATCCGCTGTTCTACGACCATTCGGCCACCGATGCAGATGGAGACTCATTGAGCTACGGTTTTACACAGGGGCTGATTGGTGCAGATGAAACAGACATCAAGCCTTTCCCTCCTGATCAACCTCCCTTTGATACTGTTATTTACACGGGAGGCGCAAGTTCGCAGTACCCTATACCCGGCTTCCCGCGTATCCAGATAGACCCCAGGACGGGCATTGTTTCCGGCACACCAAATACCATTGGACGCTTCCTTGTAACCATTTACTGCAACGAATACCGCGATGGTATACTCATTAATACAATAATCCGTGAGTTCCAGTTCGTCGTCACCAGTTGCACAAAAGTGGTCATTGCCGACATTCCTTTGTTATCTAACGAACCTAACACCTATATGGTGAATTGCGAAGACTATGACATTCATTTTGTGAACAAAAGCTCCGGCGGATTTTCCTACCATTGGGATTTTGGCGTACCAGGCAACAGTGGCGACACCTCTACCGACTTTGAACCCGACTTCACCTATCCCGATACCGGCACATTTTCTATAAAACTGATAGTTAACCCACGTTCCACCTGCCCCGACAGCATTACCCGTCTTGTAAAGGTTTATCCTAAGTTTCATGCTGCATTTTCTGATAGCGGGCGATTATGCCCCGGCGCGCCCGTGTCTTATCTCGACCTCTCCAGCGCAACCATTAAGCCTATCACCTACTGGAAGTGGTACTTCGGTGATGGGGATAGTACACTAGTGCAAAATCCTGTACATACTTACACCGCAGGCGGCATATACACGGTCATCCTCATATCTCAAAACATACGGGGCTGCGCGGATACTGCTATGCGGCAGATATACATCGACAATTTTAAGCCATTTGCCGGTGATGATACCTTTATTGTAAAAGAGGAAAGAATACAGTTCCATGCCACAGGTGGCACCGAATACATTTGGTCGCCGCCTACCTACCTCTCCGACACCAATACCTACAACCCCGTGGGCTACTTCCCCGATACAGGCCGGTTCAGGTACATAGTTTACGTGAAGAGCCCCTATGGTTGCGAGGGTACAGACACAATAATGGTAACAGTGGTAAACCAGGCAGCATTCTTTGTGCCCAACGCCTTCACCCCAAATGGCGATGGCATCAACGACCTCTTCAGGCCATATGCCATAGGCTACAAGAACCTCAACTTTTTCCGCATATATAACCGGTGGGGCGAGGAAGTGTACTACAGCACAAACCTGGAAGTGGGCTGGAATGGCACCTACAACAAAAAACAGGCTGATATGGGCACCTATTTCTGGCACATCAGCTATACCGACAGGTTTGGCAACCAGGGTTACATGAAAGGAGATGTGCACCTGCTGCGGTAACTCTGGCCAGTTATTTCTTCTTATATGAAATTATTAAACAACAGCACTAAAAATATTTGGCCATATCCGCAAGAAAAATTTTGCCAGAAACTTAAACTGATTATTTTTGCAGTCCCAAAAACAATCCTCCTTAGCTCAGTTGGTTAGAGCACATGACTGTTAATCATGGGGTCCCCCGTTCAAGTCGGGGAGGGGGAGCAG